>JACKHP010000017.1 GCA_020638905.1 Planctomycetota bacterium
CGCGCCGCCGGCCGCGAGCAGCCCGGCTTCGAGCCGCAGCGCGCGCAGCACCTCGCGCCCGCGGCCGTTCACGAACTCGCCGCAGACGCGGTGGCGCGGGTAGCGTCCCGCCTCGTCGAGCAGCACGGGGACGTCGTGGCGCCGCAGCGCGATGCCGAGGGTGAGTCCGGCGAGCCCGCCGCCGACGATCGTGATCGGGCGCGCGCTCACGCGGGACTCCCGCGGGCGACGAACGCATGGCTGAAGGCGCCCGCCGGGCCCTCGCGCAGCACGCGTCCGGCGTCGCGCGGCCAGAGCGCCGAGAGCTCGCGCTCGCGGAAGCCGGCCGCGACGCTCACGCGCGCGTCGTGGCGCGTCACGCCGTTGCAGCCGATCAGTCCGAGCATGCGGCTGCCCAGGCGTCCGGCCAGGGAGCGCCGCGGTTCGAGGGCGACGATCGTGCGCGCACGGCGCGCGGCCGCGGCGAACAACGCGGCGAGCGGCGCGTCGTCGAAGTGGTGCAGCACGAGGTTGCACAGCACGAGGTCGAAGATCCGTCCGTCGCGCGACAGGAAGGCGCGCATCTCGTCGGCCACGAGGTGCGCGTGCACGCCGAGGGCCGCGAACGCGGCCAGCGTCTCGACCTCGACCACCGGCGCGCGGTCGAGCAGCACGAGCTCGGCGCCGTGCGCGAACGGCACGCCGCGCGCGAGCGAAAGCGCCAGGCGTCCGTCGCCGGAGCCGAGTTCGAGGATGGTCGCCGCCGACGCGCCGCCGTTCTCGCGCACCATCCGCGCGAGGAGGCGTGCGTGCCCCATCCAGGCGTTGACGCGACGCAGGTCCCTGCGCGAGCGCACCGCGCGCGGATCGTCGGCGGGCAGCTCGTCGAGCAGCTCGGGACGCACCTCGCGCGGCACGTCAGCCCACCTCGAGCCAGGCGCCGTGGCACGCGAAGCCGGCGCCGAAGCTCGACATCCACCACGCGCCGTCGGGCGCGCCGGAGGCCAGCGCACGCTCGAGCACGAAGAACACGCACGGACTCGAGACGTTGCCGTGTTCGCGCAGCACGTCGGCGCTGTGCGCCACGTCGCGCTCGGACAGGTCGAGCCGCGCGCGCAGCGACGCGAGCACCGACGCGCCGCCGGCGTGCCAGATCCACGCGGCCACGTCGGCGCGCGAGCGTCCGCTGGACAGCAGTCCCTCGGCGAGCACCTGCTCGGCCGCCTCGGCCGCCAGCTCGGGCACCGTGGGCCGCAGGATGTTGCGCAGCATGCCGCCGCGCGCCTCGAAGCGCAGCTCGTCGCGCAGGTCGGGACGCAGCAGCGTCGCGCCGTGCCGCCAGCGCACCGGCCGCGCGTCGTCGAGCGGACGCGCCGAGACCACCGCCGCGCCGGCGCCGTCGCCGAACAGGCACGCGCTCACGATCACGCCCGCGTCGTCGTCGAGGTAGAGCGCCGCGCTGCAGACCTCGACGCAGACCGAGAGCACGTGCCGGGCGCCGTCGCCGCGCACGTACGCCGCCGCCGTGCGCAGGTTCGGCAGCGCCGCCCCGCAGCCCTGTCCCACGAGGTCGACGCAGGCCGCGTCGGGACGCAGGCCCAGCCGCTCGCCGACGTAGCTCGTGAGTCCCGGGCAGAGCGAGCCCGTGCAGGTCGAGACGACGAGCCCGTCGATGTCGTGCGGACGCAGGTGAGCGCGAGCGAGCGCGCGCCCGGCCGCGGCCGTCGCGAGTTCCGGCGCGGCTCGCGCGAAGCGAGCGTGGAGCGCGTCCGGCGTGAGCTCGAACGCCTCGGCCAGCGTGTCGACCGCGAAGTGGCGTGTCGCGAGTCCGTTGTCGGACGCGAGGATCCGCCGCAGCAACGAGCGCGAGCGCGGTGCGAGCGACGCGAAGCCGTCCGACGCCGTGAACGCCTCGAGCACCTCGGCTTGCGTGAAGCGCCGAGGTGGGAGCGCCGTGCCGATGCCGGTGAGGAACATGGCGCGAGTCTAGCAGTCGGCGGGTCGAGACCGGCGATCGCGGGAGTGACGTGGCCGTCACCGACTGGGGCGGAGGATGCGCGCGCGGGGGTTGTCCAGGGTTGGTGTGGCAGTGTCAGTCGGCGCGGGCCGCGCGGGAGGTGGGCGGTGATCAGCTCCTCGACCGCGAGCAGGGGGCTGCTCGTCCAACGTGGATGCCGCTCACTCGCAGCAGCGGCGGCTCCACCTCCCACTCACCCCGCCGACGCCCACAACACCACCACCAGCGGCACCAACGTCATCGTCGCGTTGTCGTCGATCCACCGGAGTCGCGGCCACTCGGCGGCCACGGTGACGACCGGCATCACGGCCACGCACCACGCCGGCGTGCCCAGCCAGGGCATGCACGCGCCCCAGATCGCGGCCGTGGCGGCGACACCGCTCAGCCCGACGACGGACGCCCGCACGCCGGCTCTGCGCAGTTCGCCCAGCAGCGGATCGACGAGCGACAGGCTCCAGATGATCGGCAGGCCGAACGCCGCGCCGGCGAGGCCCTGCTCGGGCGCGAGCCACAGCACGACCGCGATCGCCCCCGCGCCCCACGCGAGGGCCGAGACCTGGCGCGCCTCGTACGCTCGCTGCCCGAACACGAGGACGCCGCTCCACAACCTCAGGGCCTCGAGCACGGCGATCAGGACGACGAGCGACGCGGCCAGCTCGTCGCGCGTCCAGCCGGTGGTCGCCTCGAAGTCGTCGAGACCCCAGTACCAGACGAGCGGGATGAGCAGCATCGAGACGTGGACCATCCGGCGCGCGAGGTGCCCGGCCTTGCCGCCGACGCTGTGGGCGGCGTGATCGTGATCGTGGAGGTCGACGTCGCTCATGGGACGCCACCAGTCTACGCGCCGTCGAGGGGCGCCCGATCGCGCCATCCCGCGGCTCGCTGCGGCGGATCGAGCGGCTGCCGGCTGGTGTCCGCCGCCCACCTCGCCCACAATCGCGGCTCGCCGTGCCTGCGACCGGAGACCATCCCCCCATGCCGACCGAGGAGCGCGAGGCGCACGCGGCGCGGCCGTCGCAGGCGGAACCGGCGCCGCACGCACACGGCCTGCCGCCGGGCACGATGCTCGGCGAGTTCCGGCTCGAACGCATGCTCGGCAAGCCGGGTGGACAGGGCGTGGTCTACGAGGCGACGCAGACCACGCGCGGCCGGCGCGTCGCGCTCAAGCTGCTCAAGTCGCGGCACATGCTTTCCGAGCGCACGCTCACGCGCTTCGAGCGCGAGGCCGAGGCCGGCGGACGCATCCACCACCCGGGACTCGCCGAGGTGCTGGCGTTCGGCGAGGCCGACGGCGTCCCGTACCTGGCGCAGGAGCTCGTCGAGGGCGGCGACCTGCGCGAGCTGCTCGACGCCCAGCGCGGCGTCGACCGCGGCGCGGACGACTACCGCGCGATCGCGGCGCTCTTCGCCGAGCTGTGCGACGCGCTGCAGGCGGCGCACGACGCGGGCGTCATCCACCGCGACCTCAAGCCGGCGAACATCCTGCTCACGCCCGACGGGCACCCGAAGGTGGTCGACTTCGGGCTCGCCAAGGTGCTCGACGCCGAGAGCCTCTCGCAGACGGGCGACCTCGAGGGCACGCCGTACTACATGAGCCCCGAGCAGGCCACCGCCAAGCGCATGGGGATCGACCACCGCACCGACGTGTTCAGCCTCGGCGCGACGCTCTACGAGGCGCTCACGCTCACGCTGCCGTTCCAGGCCGACTCGCTGCATCAGCTCGTCGAGAAGCTCTTGCAGGACGATCCGCCCGAGCCGATCAGCGTGCGCTCGCGCATCCCGCGCGCGCTCTCGCTGATCACGATGAAGGCGCTCGAGAAGCGGCGCCAGGATCGCTACCAGAGCATGGCCGAGTTCGGCACCGACCTGCGCCGCTGGCTGGGCAACGAGACGATCCTGGCGCGGGCTCCGCGACCGCTGCGCGTGGCGCGCAAGTGGATGCTGCGCCATCCCACGGCGAGCACGGTGCTGGCGCTGGCGCTCGTCGCGGCGGGCGTCTTCGCCTGGCTGGCCGGACAGCTCGCGACGAAGAACTCCGAGCTCGGCGAGGCGCTCGCGCGCGAGATCGGACTCAAGACCGACCTGCAACGCACGAACGTCGCGCTCGTCGACGCGAACGAGGCCACGTCGGCGGCGCTGTCGCAAGCCGAGATCCAGCGCGCGCTCGCCGAGGACAACGCCGACGCGGCGCGCCGCGAGAAGGCGAACGTCCTGCGGCTCTCGGCCTTCCAGCAGCTCGAGGAGCTGCGCGGCGAGGCCGACGCACTCTGGCCGCCGACGCCCGACCGGATCGACGCCTACGACGCCTGGCTGCTGCGCGCCGACGCGCTCGTGGCGGGACTCGAGCCGTCGGCCGACGGCACCGACATCGGGCATCGACAGCAGCTCCGCGAGCTGCGCGCCCGGGCGCTGCCGCGCACCGACGAGCAACGGCGGGTCGAACGCGAGCACCATCCCGCGTACGCGCGCTACGCGGCGGTTTGCGCCGAGGTCGAGGCCTCGGCCACCGCGCTCGACGCAGCCGCCGCGCAGATCGAGGCCGCCGGACTGAGCGGCGCGCAGGCCCGGGAGGCGGCCGCGGCGCTCGACGAGGCGCGCGCGGCGCTGGATGTCGAGCGCGAGACCCTCGCGGCGCTCGACGCCGAGGTCGACACGCGGACGTCCTTCACCTTCGCGAGCGCGGACGACGCGTGGTGGCACGCCCAGTTGACGAAGCTGATCGACGAGATCGAGGCCTTCGCCGATCCCGCCACCGGACTCGTCGACGGCATCTCGAAGGAGCACGGCCAGGGCGTGAGGCGCCGGCGCAGCTTCGCGGCCCGGGTCGAGCAGCAGACCGTGAGCGGCCCGCAGGCCGCGAGTCGCTGGCGCGAGGCGACCGCGTCGATCGCCGACCGCACCGAGTGTCCGGCGTACGACGGACTGCACCTCCCACCCCAGCTCGGCCTGTTGCCCCTGGGACGCGACGGCAACTCGGGCCTGTGGGAGTTCTGGCACGTCCTGTCGGGCGACGAACCGCGGCGCGACGCCGACGGCCGGCTCGTGCTCGACGACACGAGCGGCATCGTGCTCGTGCTCATCCCCGGGGGCTCCTTCTGGATGGGCGCGCAGAGCGAGCCCGGCGGCCGGAACTACGACGAGTGGGCCACGTACGCCGAGACCCCGGTGCACGAGGTGACGCTCTCACCGTACATGCTGTCGAAGTACGAGCTGACCCAGGGACAGTGGGCGCGTTTCACGAGTTCGAACCCGAGTCAGTTCGGCGACGAGAAGACCTACTTCGCCGATTGGAACCGGGCCCGGCTGCCCTGGTCGCCGCTGCACCCCGTCGAGCAGGTGAGCTGGCGGGACGGCATGACCGTCCTGCCGCGCATGGGGCTCGGGCTGCCCTCCGAGGCGCAGTGGGAGTGCGCCGCTCGCGCCGGCACCTCGACGCCCTGGTGGAGCGGCGACCAGAAGGAGTCGCTGCAAGGCGTCGCGAACCTGTCCGACCAGTTCGCCAAGGACCACGCCAACACGTCGTGGGAGACCTGGGAGCCCTGGCTCGACGACGGAGAGACGGCCCATGCGCGGGTGGGATCGTACGCCCCCAACGGCTTCGGGCTGTACGACACCATCGGCAACGTCATCGAGTGGTGCCTCGACGCCTACGACGAGCGCTATTACGCGACGAGCCCCGCGGTCGATCCCGTGAACGTCGGCGTCGACACCGACCTGCGCGTCTACCGCGGCGGCAGCATGTTCGGCACCGCCGGGACCGCGCGCTCGTCCTACCGCGGATTCAACTCGTCCGACCGCAGCCACCTGTCGATCGGACTGCGCCCGGCGCGCGCGATCACGCCGTAGCGGAACGTGCGGGAGTCGTCGGCCGCCGGCGACGGACCTCGAACCGGACGCCGCATGCGGACGATCCGCGCGCCGGAGCTCGCGCGGCGCCCCCGAGCCGCGAGACAGGTCACTCCCCGACGAACGCGAGCGCCGCGGCGGCCGCGAGCTTGTGCTTCGCCTGCCAGGGCGGACCGGCCGCGCGCCCCATGCTGCGCAGCACGCTCTCGATCTCGTCGCGGCCCTGCGCCGCGGCCGCGTCGCGCGGCACCCGCTCGCGGTCGTACCAGCGGACGTCCCAACCCCGCGCCCGCGCGGCGTCGGCCAACGCGCGCCGGTACATCACCGAGTCGGCGACCGTCTGCGCGCGCGCGTCCGCGATGCACGCCTCGGCCGTCTCGGGCAGCGACGGGCAGGCACGGATCGCGAGGCGCACGATCGGCGCGGAGACCTCGGCGGCGAGCGACTCGAGACACGCGCGCGCGCCACGCGCCGCCGCCTCGCGCACGCGCTCGACGAGCCCGAGCGCCTCGGCGAGCGAGATCGGACGCGCCCACGGCGAGTCGAGATACCTCCCCACCGCCCACGAGCCCTCGTGGTGGTGCGGATGCGTCGGCAGCCCCTCGGTGAGCGCGACCTGCCGACGGTCGAGCAGCTCGGCGTCCGTCGCGACGGTGACGAGCACCATCGTGTTCGCGTTCTCGACCGCGCCGACGACGGCGCTGCGCTCGCGGGCTCCCGGCATGTGCGATTCTCCGGGTGTCGGAGACGGGTCGGGCACCGGAGCCGCCCGCACTCACACCTGCCAGAGGCCGTGGTGGATCCCGCCCTGGATGTAGATGGCGAATTTGCCGTGACCGGGGAGTTCCAGCGGCGGGTGGGCGAGTTCGGCGCCCGCGGCGACGGCGGCCGAGGCGGCGGCCTCGACGTCGTCGACCAGCACATAGGGCCGTACCACCGGCGCCTCGGACTCGTGCATCGGCGCCCGCACCCCGACCACTCCTCCGTCGGCCAGGGTCGCGGTGCGGGCGTTCCCCAGCCCCGGCTGCGGTTCGCCGAAGCTCACGCCGTGCACACGCGCGTAGGTCGCGCAGACGGCATCGACGTCGGGCGTGACGATCTCGAGATACCGGATCTGCATCGGCTTCGTCCTCTCGGCGAGCGGGCGGGCAAGTCCGGAGCGTAGCAGGTCCGGCGCGTGCGGGGACGACGGCCCGGGCTCGAATCGCCCGTCCGAGCGAGCGGTGTCCGCGTCCCGGCCCTCCCGCGCCAGCCAGCCGGTCGACTCGACGTCCCAGCGGTCGAACGCCGGGACGTACGGCTTGATGTCGAGCAGCGGCGTGCCGTCGAGCACGTCGAGGTTCTCGACCAGGAGGACGTTGCCGCGCACCTCCCGCAGGCGCACGACGCTCAGGCCGACGGGGTTCGGGCGACACGGAGCCCGTGTCGCGAAGACGCCTCGCGCACTCCCGTCGAGGAACGGGACGACGGACAGCCGCATCGCCGCGGCCCGATGGAAGTGATAGACGAGGTAGACGTGCGAGAAGCCGGACAGGTCGGCGAGACCCTCGGCGAACTCGGAGAAGACCTCGACGCGCCCGGCCACGCCCAGGGCTCCGCGCGGCTGGATGGGCATGTCGCGCACGCTCGTGTACGGAGAGTGGATGGTGCCGATCGGGCGCAGATCGATCTCGCTCATCCCGGACGCACCGCCTCGCCCGCTTCGTCGACGGACGTCCACTCTTCACCGGGGTTCACGAAGCGTTCGCGCACGAGCTTCGTCTGGCGGTCGTGCAGTTCCTTGTATCGCCCGCCGTGCGCGAGCAGCTCCTCGTGCCGGCCGCGCTCGACGATCCGTCCGCCCTCGACGACCAGGATCTGGTCGGCGCTGCGGATCGTCGAGAGGCGGTGCGCGATCACGAACGTCGTGCGGTCGTGGCGCAGGCGCGCCAGGCCGTCCTGGATGAGCGCCTCACTCTCGCTGTCGAGGCTCGAGGTGGCCTCGTCGAGGATGAGGATGCGCGGCTTCGCGAGCAACGCGCGTGCGATCGACACGCGCTGGCGCTGTCCGCCCGAGAGGCGCACGCCGCGCTCGCCGACGATCGTGTCGTAGCCCTTGGGGAAGGCGCGCACGAACTCGTCGCAGTGCGCGAGGCGTCCGACCTCCTCGACCTCCTCGGGCGTGGCCTCGGGACGCGCGAAAGCGATGTTCTCGGCCACCGTCCCGTCGAACAGGAAGCTGTCCTGCAGGACGACGCCGAGGTGCCGGCGGTAGTCGCGCAGCTTGATCGACGCGAGGTCGCGCCCGTCGACGAGCACCCGGCCCTGCTGCGGACGGTGGAAGGCCATCACGAGCGCGACGAGGGTGCTCTTGCCCGATCCCGACGAACCCACGAGCGCGGTCGTCGTGCCCGCGGGCGCGACGAACGACACGCCGCGCAGCACGGGCTCGTCGTCGGTGTACGCGAAGTGGACGTCCTCGAACGCGATCTCGCCCGACACCTCGGGGCACGCGGCGCGCGCCTCGTCGCCGTCGTCCTCGGTGATCGTCTCGCGGATCTCGCGGATGCGGTCGAGGCCCGCGAAGGCCTCCGTGATCTGCGTGCCGATCGACGCGATCTCGACCACCGGGCCCACGACGAGGCCGACGAACACGAGGTACATGAGCAGGTCGCCGAGCGACATCGTCCCGTCGAGCACCGCGCCGCCGCCCAGGATCAGGTAGAGCACGCCGATGATGCCGACGATCGCCGTGGCCAGCGCGCTGGTCAGCGAGACGCCCGTCATCGACGCCTTGACGTTCGCGAAGAGCTTCCCCACGCCGTCGCGGAAGACGGCTTCCTCGGCCGGCTCTGCGGTGTAGGCCTTGATCACGCGGATGCCGCCGAGCGTCTGGTTGAGGCGTCCCGTCACCTCGGCGTTGATCTTGCCGCGCTCGCGGAACAGCGGACGCAGGCGCTTGAACGCCACCGCCATGACCACGCCGAACAGCGCCAGCACGCACAGGATGACGGCCGTCATGCTCCACGAGATGTAGAACAGGACGCCCAGCGCGGCGATCGCGGTGACCGCACCGCCGACGAGCTGCACCAGCCCGGTGCCGACGAGGTTCCGCACGCCCTCGGCGTCGGTCATGATGCGCGAGATGAGCACGCCGGTCTGCGTCGTGTCGAAGCTGCGCACCGGCATGCGCGTCACGTGCGCCTGGACGACGATGCGCATGTCGTTGATCGCGCGCTGCGCCGCGACGCCCAGCACCTGCGAGAGCGTGAAGCCGGTCACGGCCTGCACGAGCGTCGCCACCCCTCCCGCGAGCGCCAGCGGGACGAGCAGGTCGGCGCGCCCGCCCTGGAGCACGTCGTCGATGAGCGGCTTGCTGATCGACGGCAGCACGAGGCCCGCGAGGCGGTTCACGAGCAGCACGCCGAGCCCCAGCAGCAGACGCTTCTTGTGCGCCGCGACGAGCTCGCGCGCGTCGGCGAAGGCCTGGCCGAAGCGCAGGCGCTTCTTCTTCGGCTTCGGCTCGCCGGTGGACGTCTCGTCTCGGCGCTCGGTGCGCGCGTCGCTCATCGAACGGACTCCCGGGAGTCCCGCATCGTCCGGACCGGGCGCGTCGCGGGCAACGCTCGATCCGCCGGCGTCATCCCGTGAGCTCGTCCTGCCGTCTCCCGGAAGGCGCTCGGCCACGATCCGGGCCGGAGCTGCTCGGGCCCGGCCCGAGGTGCTCGACTTCGGCGTGGCCCACGCGAGCGACGCGGCCTCGCGCATCCACGTGCCAGCACCGCGAGGGGCATGCTCATGGGGACGCTGGCCTGCATGGCGCCCGAGCCGATCGACGCGTCGCGCTCGAGCGTCGCTGGGCGCGCCGGCCTCCCGCATACTGGACGCCTCGCGCGCGCCGCGCGTCCACCGGGAACGAACCCATGTCGAAGCCGTCGCCGCTCGCCACGTCGCTGGCCGTCGCCCTGCTGCTCGCGCTCTGCGCCACACAGGCCGAACCCGCGCCGGCCGGTGCGCCCGCGCAGGACGCCTCCCCCGCCGCCGTCTGCTCGCTCGCCGTGGCGCACCTGCGCTGCGAGCACCTCGTCGAGCCGACGGGCGTCGGCGAGCGCGTCCCTCGTCTCGACTGGCGGCTGCTCGCGACCGATGCCGTACGGCGCGGGCTGTCGCAGTCGGCGTACCGCGTGCTCGCTGCGTCCGACGCGGCGACGCTCGCGCGCGACGAAGGCGACCTGTGGGACAGCGGACGCGTGGCGTCCGACGCGACGACCGACGTGGCCTGGGCCGGACGCGCGCTGCGCAGCGGCCAGAGCGTCTTCTGGAAGGTGCGCGTGTGGGACGAGCGCGGCACGGCGTCCGACTGGAGCCCCGTGGCGCACTTCGGCGTCGGGCTGCTCGAGCCGTCCGACTGGCGCGCGCGCTGGATCGGCTTCGACGCGCCGCGCGCCGAGGCCGAGCGCGACCTGCCGAGCCTCGCGGGCGCCCGCTGGATCTGGCTGGCCGGCGAGGACGCGCTCGACGCGTCCACCGATCCGCGCCGCTTCCGCAAGGTCGTGTCGCTCGCCGGCGGCGCCGAGATCGAGCAGGCCGAACTCGTCGTGACCGCCGACGACCAGTGGCGGGTCTTCCTCGACGGCGTGGCGCTCGGCGGCAGCCCCGACGAGGTCGACGCGTGGAAGCACCCGTCGGTGTTCGACGTCACGACGCGCTTGGGACCGGGCACGCACGTGCTCGGCGTCGAGGCGCGCAACGCGCACCGTGGTCCCGCGGGGCTGCTCGCGCGCCTCGTCGTGCGCACGACCGACGGCAGCCGGCGCGTGTTCGCGACCGACGCGGGATGGCTCGCCAGCGCCGACGCGCACGCCGACTGGGGCACGCCTTCGTCCTTCGAAGAGGACGGCTGGTCGTCCGCCGCCGAGGTCGGCGAGGTGGGCTGCGCCCCCTGGGGACCGCTGCGCGCCGGTGGTCCGCTGCTGCCGCCGCCGCGCCTGCTGCGACACGACGTGACCCTCGCGACGGACGTCGCGCGCGCCACGCTCTACGCCACGGCGCTCGGCCTGCTCGAGGTCGAGATCGACGGCGCACGCGTCGGTGACGACGCGCTCTCCCCCGGCTGGACGGACTACACGCGGCGCGTGAACGTACGCGCGTACGACGTGACGGCGAACCTCGCGCGCGGCGAACACGCGCTGGGCGTGATCCTCGCCGACGGCTGGCACTCGGGATACGTGGGCTACGCCGGCGAGCGCGACCTCTACGGCGAGCGCACGCGCGCGCGCGTCCAGCTCGAGGTCGAGTACGTCGACGGCACCCGCGACGTGTTCGCGAGCGACGCCGACTGGCGCGCCTCGACCGGACCGCTGCGCTCGTCCGACCTGCTCATGGGCGAGGTCTACGACGCGCGCCGCGAACTCGACGGCTGGAGCTCGCCCGGTTTCGACGACTCCGGCTGGGCGCCGGTCGACGTCGACGGCGTGCCGTCCGGCGTCGAGCTCGACATGCATCCCGGGCCGCCGATCAGGGTCTGGGCCGAGGTCGCGCCGAAGACGGTCACTCAGGTCGACGACGATCGCTTCGTCGTCGACTTCGGACAGAACCTGGCCGGCGTCGTGCGCCTCTCGCTGCGCGGCGCGCGCGGGCAGCGCGTCGTCCTGCGCCACGGCGAGCGCCTGAGCGACGACGGCTCGCTCTACACCACGAACCTGCGCTCGGCCCGCGCCACGGACGAGTACGTCTGCCGCGGTCACGGGCTCGAGACCTTCACCCCGCGCTTCACGTTCCACGGCTTCCAGTACGTCGAGGTCACGGGACTCGGCCGCGCGCCCGACGCCGGGACGCTCACCGCCCTCGCGCTCTCGAGCGACACGCCCCTCGCGGGACGCTTCGCGTGCTCGGATCCGATGCTCGACACGCTCGTGCGCAACACCCTCTGGACCCAGCGCAGCAACTTCCTCGACGTCCCCACCGACTGCCCGCAGCGCGACGAGCGCCTCGGCTGGACGGGCGACGCGCAGACCTTCATCCGCACCGCGACGTACCTCACCGACTCCCAGGCGTTCTACGCCAAGTGGCTCGTCGACCTCATGGACGCCCAGCGCGCCGACGGGCAGTTCCCGATGGTCGCGCCGCTCGCGGTCGCCGGCGACGACGGCGGACCGGCCTGGGCCGACGCCGGCGTGATCTGTCCCCTGGGCGTCTGGGACGCCTACGGCGACCGCCGCGTGCTCGCGCGCTGCTACCCGGCGATGAAGCGCTTCGTCGACTTCAGCCTGGGACGCACCGTCGAGCTGCTCCCGCCCGCGCAGTTCCACTGCTTCGGCGACTGGGTCGCGCTGGGCGCCGACACGCCGCACACGGTGATCTTCGAGGCGTACCTGGCGCGCTCGACGCAGCTGCTGGCCGACGCCGCCGCCGCGCTGGGACGCGACGACGACGCGCGCCGCTACGCGCAGGTCGCGTCCGACGTGCGCGCCGCGTTCCGGCGCGCGTACGTCGACGACGACGCGCGCGTGGCGGGCGACACGCAGTGCGCGTACGTGCTCGCGCTGGCCTTCGACCTGCTCGAGCCGCAGCAGCGCGCGCGCGCCGCCGAGCACCTCGTCGAGCGCGTGGCCGAGCGCGACTGGCACCTCTCCACGGGCTTCGTCGGCACGAAGGACCTGCTGCCCGCGCTCTCGAAGATCGGACGCGACGACGTGGCCTGGACGCTGCTCGAACAGCGCAGCTACCCGTCGTGGGGCTTCACCATCGCGAACGGCGCGACCTCGATCTGGGAGCGCTGGGACGGCTGGACTCCCGAGCGCGGCTTCCAGGATCCGGGCATGAACTCGTTCGCGCACTACGCCTTCGGCGCGGTGACCCAGTGGATGTTCGAGCGCGCGGGCGGCATCCGTCCGCTCGCCGCGGGCTTCTCCGAGGTCGAGGTCGCGCCGGTGCCGGGCGGCGACGTGACCTGGGTCGACTGCGCGTACGACTCGATCCGCGGGACGATCGCGTCCCGCTGGCGCCTGCTCGACGACGGCGCGCGGCTCGAGCTCGAGGTCGACGTGCCGCCCAACGTGCGCGCGCGCATCCGCGTGCCGACCCGCGCGCCGACGAGCATCACCGAAGGCAAACGTTCCGCGGCCGACGCGCCGGGCCTTGCGCAGGTCGCGTCCGACGCCGACGGCGTCGTCTTCGCCGTCGGCTCGGGGATGTACCGCTTCGCGTGCGACGCGCCGATCGTCCGGCGGCTCGACGAGCACGCGCCGCGCTGACGCGCTCCCGTCGAAAGGCGCGTCAGCACCCGCGGGCGGTCTCGCCGAACGCCCAGGGACCGAGGGACGCCACGGGTGTCACGTCGTCGGTGATCGACGCCGCGGCGAGATCGTCGAGCAGCTTCGGGCAACCACCCCGCTCGTACACGCTCTCCGTCAGCGGCAGCCAGACGAGCCGCGTGCCCTCCCGCAGCACGATGCGTGCGTCGACGAGGTCCTCGATCGCCCGCGCCACCTCGGCATCCCGGGCCCCGAGGCGGGACGCGACGCTGGCACCGACCGCGGACGACGAACGCACGCCGTCCTCGAGTGCGAGGCCGACCTCCCGGTGCAGCATGCCGAAGTGATGCGTCTCGCCGTTCGGCGTGAAACGCGTGTCGTGGACCTCGATGCCGTCTTCGACGTCCCGCGCGCCCAGCCGGAAGGCCCCCGCCGCCGAACCTTCGCGCCATCGTTCGACCTGGTGCTGGATCACCGTGAAGATCGCAGCCAGCTCCTCTCCAGGCGGCGGATACGGATTCGCGAAGTAGTACGCCAGCGCGTCGAGGGGCAGATCGATCGCCTCGCGGACCCGCCGCCCGAGGACGATCTCGTATCGGGGATGCGGCCTCGGCGGGAGGCGGCCCCCGAAGCGCTCGGGATCCTCGCGCAACGGCGCGAAGCGCGTGATGAGGACCGGCAGGACGGTCGCCGGCGGGAGCAGGTGGACCAGCGCCGGGACCGTAGCCAGCATGTCGGCATAGTCCTCGGGTCGATCACCTGGGAACCCGAACAGGATGTTGTAGAAGCACACGACACCGTGCTGCATCGCCGTCCGGATCGTGAACACGTTCTGGAGCGCGGTCACGCCCTTCTTCATCCGCGAGAGAACCGGTGTCGCGAAGCTCTCGATCCCCGGCTGGACGCACCGCGCGCCGGCCGCGGCGAGGCGCCGGATGCGCTCGCCGTCGAGGTTGGCCTTGACCTCGTAGTGGAGCTGCCACGGAGCTCCGGACCGGGCCAGACGAGGAAGCAGCTCGTCGAACCACGCCGTCGGCATGATGTAGTCGGAGAACCGGAACGCCCGATGGCCGTACCGGTCGGCGAGGAAGCCGAGCTGGGCGAGGACCACATCGGGCGTCTTGGCGCGGTAGCGCAGGGCGATCTCGTCGATGCCGCAGAAGGTGCAGTGCGACACCTGGCCCCACCAGCAGCCACGGGACGACTCGACCGGGATCTCCGTCACGGCGAACGTCACCCGGTGTCGGTCCCGGAGCGCCTCGCGGGACGTGAAGAAGTCGTCGTAGTCAGGCGGCGGTGAACGATCGAGGTCGGCCTGAACCCGTCGCGAGGGGGGCGTCACCTCGCCGTCCGCGCCCCGGACGTAGGCGTTCGGGACGTCGTGCATCGCGCGGCGTCCCACGCAGGCTTCGAACAGGGGTCCGATCGCGGGCTCGCCGTCACCCTGGACGACGACGTCCATCTCGGGGAACGCCGCCTGCAGCCGGGTACCGGCTTCGCCCTGGAGCGCGTATCCCCCGAAGGCGAGGACGATGTCGGGTGCGACGGCGCGGATGCGCCGCGCGAGCGCGATCGATGCGATCGTCTGGTCGAAGAGACAGGTGAAACCCACGAGCGCGTAGCGGTCCCAGGCGATCTCGTCGACCAGCTCGTCGAGGAAGCGCGGGATGATCTCGTTTCGCAGTGCGAGCACGACGTCGCGCTGCGCGCTCACGTTCGCGTAGCGCAGGTACTCGTGGGACACGCAGCCCTGCGGGTCGCGCAGGATCTCCTCGATCCGTTGACGGCGCTTGCCGTCGACATCGTCGTCGAGGCCGCCCGAGAAGACGAAGTCGTTGAGCGCCCAGACGTTGCGGATCCACTCGTACGTCTCGTACTTCACGTGACGCAGGAGCCGCATGGGTGCGTCGAGCACGCGGCAGGGAACGCCCTCCGCATGGAGGACGCTCTTGAGGATGCCGAGTCCCAACGAGGGTTCGGTGATGCTCCCCCATGGCATCGAGACGAGCAGGACGCCCCGTTCCGCGTCCACGCTCGGCCCCCCGATCAGATCTTGGAGTCAGCGTCCGGCGACTCGTCCCGCACGAGGGGCACGCCCCGTCGGCAGGTCGGGGTCGGGACGAAGACCAGGACGACGACCACGATGACCACGATCACGACGGCGGCCATCGGCTGCGTCGGCGACCGGTCGACCACCTGGGCGCGTGCCTTCGCGGACGCTCGCGAGACCTTGGCCAGAGTACGCCGGAGCAGCAGCGCCGGAGGCAGCGACGTCAGCTCCCTCGCGAGCACGGCATCGACGCGGACTCCGACCGAACGCGCGGCAGCCTCGGGATCGCCGAGAAACTCGCCCACGAAGCGTCCGTCGTGGATCACCGTGGCCACGACACGGTCGACGTCCGAGAGTCCGTCGTCGACGGCACCGACTCGGGTCGACGACCCCATCCGCGATTCCTCTCCCACGCACGCGCTCATGAGTCGATCTCCGCGAAGAGTGTGTCCCCGGGTGCCCTGACGACGGTGGCTTCCGTGGTCTGGAACTGCAGTTCGAGCGGCGGCGCACCGGCCGGCAGGACGGGAACCTCCCAGGCCCAGGTCGACTCACCGACGCTCCACGCGAAAGGCGCGACGCCGTCGGTCGACACGAGGATGGTGCCCTCGGTCCGCACTCGGTATCCGATGGCACGATCTCTCGGCTCGCCGTGAAGGACGCCGTCACCCTCGCCGACCGACGGGATCCCGCCTCCCGGGGCCAGCGTCTTCGGCGCGGGCGCACCGGACTGCCCGGCGACGTCGAGATCGACGTGCTCCCCGCGGATCGCTTCCTGGTGGATCAGGACCTCGGACCGGATCACGCGCACGAAGCTGATCTCGTAGACGACCCGCCGACCGATCTCGTAGGCGCCCGTCAGCTCGTAGAAGTGGCGGCCCGACTCGTCCTCGTGGGTCCACGTGCTGCCGATGCCGATCGGCTCGTCCGGCAGGTCGATGCGCAGAGCGTCGACCGCACCCGCATCGTCGATCCCGACGTGCTTGGTGAGTGCGTCGAGCTCGAAGCCGGCATCGAGCGTGAGCATGTTCCCGTTCGGGTGCAGGCGGACGTCGGACGGATGCATCGTCAGGACGGACGGCAGCTCCTGTTCGGGAACGCCTCCGATCTGCTGCCTCTTCGCGATCCGTGTCGCGGGACACGACGCGTCGACAGGATCGGGCTCGCCCGTGATGTGGATCTCGTTCCGCTCCCAGGACTGCAGGCCCCACGAGGGCATCGAATCGACTCGGTCCTCGTTCAACACGACGTCGACGGGCCACTCGACGTGCAGCACCGCGGCCACCGGATCCGCGTCCACCGCCGCGGCCGCGGCGAGCGCCTCGGCCTGCTTCAGGAGCGCGTCCGATCGCGCGTCGGACGGAACGGCACAGGCGATCAACAGCAACGATTCGCAAAGCATGCTCGAGCCCTCCTCGACCGATCTCACCCGCGGTCATGCGACGACGGACGAGACCGTTCGCGTCGCAGATGCACTCAATACACGGGCGATCGTGAATCATGTCAAGGTGCGAAACACTCACAGCCGGACGACGCCTTGCATCGTCCGCTCGACATGTCAGCCGCACGAGTCCGATTCACCTTCGTGAACCGCGTGGAATCCTCGTTCACTCCGAAGCGCAGAACGTGCCGTCCCGCGCGCGCACCGCGTCACGGCACGATGCACCTCACCGCGTTGCCGAGCACCGCGCCCTTGATCGAACCCGCGTCGACGATGCCGTACCGGGCCACGATGAAGCCCGTCATGATCGGCTGGCGCACGAAGCGACGGAACCCGTGCTCGCGGAAGCGCCGACGGATCGTGCCGGCCGCGCGCGTACTCCGCGACCTGGCGCACACCGAACAGCGCGAAGTGCGCCGTCCGGCCCACGAACAGCCGGTACTCCTCGGCGCCGGAACCCGATACGGCCCGTCCTGCGCGCCTATCCGCCCGCGTCGGGATCGACGACCCTGGCCGCCCAGCGTGCGGCGTCGTCGGGACGTCCCATCGCCTCGTACAGCCTGGCGAGCAGCGCGGAGACGTCCTGCGAGCGGAAGTGCCGCGGACCGAACGGCTCGAGCCGCGCGGCCGCCTCGAGCAACACGATCTCCGCGTCGTCGTAGCGACCCAGCGCGGTGAGCGCGCCGCCCAGGCGCATGAGGTGCGTGCCGTTCTCCAGCCCGTCCTCGGGACGCACGCGCCGCGCGCGCTCGACGGCGTCCTGCGCGAGCTCGAGCGCCTCGGCGGGACGCTTCCAGTCGACGAGCAGGCCGGCCAGGTTCTGCTGCGCCTCGAGCGTGTCGGCCGAGTCGGGCCCGGACACCTCGCGGTCGAGCGCCAGCGCCTCGCGCAGCTGCCGCTCGGCGCCCTCGTGATCGCCCAGCGCCTCGAGCAGCACGCCCATGTTGGCGATGCTCTTGATCGTCGTCGGGTGCCGGTCGCCGAGCACCTCGCGCTCCGTCGCGAGGCTGCGTGCGACGAGATCGCGCGCCTCCTCGAGGCGTCCCAGTTCGTAGAGCACCGCGGTGCGCTCCTTCATGCGCGCGAGCGTGCAGGGATGCCGCGGACCGAGACCCTCGAGGGCCCGCCGCACGGCCTCCTCGGTGAGCGCGTCGGCCTCGTCGAGCCGGCGCTGCGAGACGAACAGCCACGCCCGGGCGCCCAGCAGCTCGAGCGCCTCGGGCTTCGCCGGACCGAAGACGCGCCCGGCCAGCTCGTACGCCTCGAGGAAGCGCGCCTCGGCCTCGGCCGCGCGTCCCTGGGCCACGGCCACGTGGCCGAGCCCGCCCAGCGCGAAGACCATGTCTGGGTGCTCGGGCCCGCTCACGCGCCGCACCGCGTCGACCACCGTGGAGTAGATGCGCTCGGCCTCGTCGAGGCGCCCGTGTCCGCGGTCGAAGTTGGCCAGGTTGAGCAGCGAGACGAGCGTGTCGGGATGCTCGGGACCCAATGTCTCCGCGCGGCGCGTCACGGTCTCCTCGAAGAGCCGGCGCGCCTCGTCGACACGGCCCAGGTTGAGCTCGACGACGGCCAGCGAGGCCATCGCGTCGAGGGTCTGCTCGTGGTTCGGACCGTACGCGGCGCGCGCGCGGTCGGCCGCGTCGCGCAGCAGCTCGTCGGCCCGCGGGACGTCGCCGCGGTCGATCTCGACCAGCGCCAGCATGCGCTGCAGCGAGAGGGTCTGCGCCGCGTCGGGCCCGAGGTGCTCGCGCGACGCGGCCCAGGTCGCCTTGCCCAGCTCGTAGGCCTCGTCGAGCCGGCTCGTCAGGCGCAGGACGTCGGCCAGCAGGTGCGAGCAGCGCAACGTCTCGGTGCCGAGCGCACCCTGCACCTCGGTCAGCACCTCGAGGGCGCGGCGCAGGTGCGCCTCGGCCCGGTCGTAGAGGCCGAGCTCGCGGTAGCTGCTGCCGATCGTGAGGCGCACGGCGGCCTCGACCGCGGGCAGCGTGGCGAAGCGTCCCCCGGGCGACGAGGCCTGGTCGATGCGCTCCGACGCGACGTCGAGCACCTCGCGCACGGTCACGTCGCGTCCCTGGCCGGGCTGCGACGACGGCACCGCCGCGCCCAGCAGGTCCTCGTCGAGGAACTCCACCACCGCGCGCGCCACCTCGGCCTGCACGCGCGCCTCCTCGGCGCGGTCCTCGGCGAGGTGCTCGGCGTCCCGCGCCAGCGCCTCCTGGCGCTTCGCCTCGGCGGCCTCGTCGGCGGCACGCGTCTCGGCCTCGCGCGCGCGCTCGGCCTCGCGCCGTGCGTCGGCCAGGGCGACGTCGAGCGAGCGGTTGGCGCGGTTCGCCTCGATCCAGCCGCTCGTGGTGCCGGCGATGCCGAGCAGCAGCGTGAGCAGGACGACCGCCGCCGCCGTCGTCGCGACGCGGTGCCGCCGCGCGAGCTTGCGGATGCGGTAGAACGTCGAAGGCGGCGCCGCCTCGACGGGCCGCTCGTCGAGGAAGCGTTCGACGTCCAGCGCCAGGGCGAACGCGGTGGGATAGCGGTGCGCGCGGTCCTTCTCGAGGCAGCGCAGGACGATCCAGTCGAGGTCCTCGGCGATCTCGACGTCGACGCCCGCGCGCCTGGCCCGCACGCTCGGACGCGGCGGGTCGTCATGCAGCACGACGTGCTGCATCTCGGCGAAGGGCGCCGGGTCGAACGGCGGACGTCCGCAGAGCAGCTCGTAGACCAGCACGCCCAGCGCGTACACGTCCGAGCGCGTGTCGACGTCGCCCGTCCCCGAGAGCTGCTCGGGACTCATCGCCGACGGTGTCCCGACGACGTGGCCCTCGGCGGTCAGCAGCTCGTGCCCGAGGTCGGCCTCGGTGGCCTTGGCGATGCCGAAGTCGATCACCTTCGGCACCGGACGTCCGTCGACGTCGCCCACGAGCACGTTGCCCGGCTTGATGTCGCGGTGGATGACGCCCTTCTGGTGCGCGTGCTGGATGGCGTGGCAGACGGTCACGAAGAGCTGCAGCCGCTCGCGCGGCGGGAGCGCGCGGCGCTCGCAGTACGCGGTGATCGGCTTGCCGTCGACGAGCTCCATCACGAAGTACGGACGGCCCGTGTCGCTGGCGCCCGCGTCGAGCACCTTGGCGATGTGCGGGTGGTCCATGAGCGCCAGCGCCTGGCGCTCCGACTCGAAGCGCGCGATCACGGCGCGCGTGTCCATGCCGAGCTTGACGAGCTTCAGCGCGACGCGACGGCGCACGGGCTCGTCCTGGCGCGCGCGGTAGACGGTGCCGAAGCCGCCCTGGCCGAGCACCGCCTCGAGCTCGTACGGACCGACCCGGTCGCCGACGCCCAGGTCGGCGCGTCCGAGCGCGGCGCCGGGCAGCGCCGCCGCGGGACCGACGCGCGAGCGCGACGGGTCGTCGTCGCCGAGGCGCGCTTCGGCCTCGACGTGCGCGCCGAGCAGCGCGAGCACGCGCCGGCGCAGCTCGGCGTCGTCGCCGCAGGCCGCGTCGACGTACGCCCGGCGCTCGTCGGGCGCGCGCTCGAGCGCGTCGAGGAAGACGTCCTTGGCGGAGGGCGCGGGCATCGGCTCGTCTCTCTCGGAATGGACGGCGCACGACCGTGGACGCGGCGACCTTCGCCCGCGCCCGCATCGGGGGCCTGCGCGAGGTCGCCCTCGATCGCCCGCGCCCCGGTCGCGCGGACGGCGCGCCGCCCGTCCCGCATCATCGCAGGTCGGTCGACGCGCCGGAACCCGCCGGGCGCTCAGGCCGCCTTGCGCAGCCGCGGGAAGAAGCCCGGCACGCGGCGCGCGTAGTCGAGGTAGGCCTCGCCGTGCTCGCCGACGAGGGTGCGCTCCTCGAGGCGCGTGCCGAGCGCGATGTAGCCCGTGCACATCGCGGCGAAGAAGAGGTGTCCCCAGGTCATGTGCGGCGTGGCCCAGAACGCGAGCAGGAAGCCGGTCATGAGCGGGTGACGCACCCAGCGGTAGAGCGAGCGCTCCTGGAAGCGCGCCGGCGGGTCGATCCGGCCGCGCGCGTGCTGCACCACCTGGCGCACGCCGAAGAGCGCGAAGTGGTCGATCAGGAAGGTCGCGAGCAGCACCGTGCCCCAGCCGAGGGCCGAGACCGTCCAGAGCACGACGGCGCCGGCGCCCTCGACGTGCCAGACCGTGCCCGGCATCGGGCGCCAGAAGACCATCATCGAGGCGAGGATGGCGCAGGTCGCGAGCACGAACGTGCTGCGCTCGAGGTGCGCCGGCACGATCTTCGTCCAGCGGCGCTTGAAGGCGGTGCGCGCCATGATCGCGTGCTGGATCGCGAACCCGGCCAGGAACGCGCCGTTCACGAGCAGCGCGTCCTGCAGGGGGCCGACCTCGCCGCCGTCGATGCCCTTCGGCAACACGACGTTCGCGAGCCAGAGCACGACCGCGGTGAACGTCGCGAGGAAGATCGCGTACACGCCCAGGCCGTAGACCAGGGCCAGGGCACGCGAGGCGAACGACGCGGACGCGGCCCGGGGGGCGTCGGAGCGCGAGGTGAGCGAGGCTCCCGGGCGGCGCTCGGTCGACGCGGGGGATGCGGGCGGGACGACGAAGGATGCGGTGGACACGGGGTTCGACTCCGGGCGGAAGGGTGTGCGTGGCGCGGGGCGCTGCCCGCCCCGACCTCCTCCGTGGCGCGGAACGGGCCGGCGGACTGCCACGCCGATCGGCCGAGATTCCAAGGCACCGCGTCCGATGGCGCCCAGGCCTCCGTGCCCCGTCCCCGCGATCCTCCCGGCGTGGTACACCGCCGGGACCCGCCGGCGCCCGTCGCACGCGGGCGCCCGCCCGCGCGCGGCGCGTCGCTGCGGCGCGACGCCCGAACCCGGGACCATCCCCTCGCGAGGACATCTTCGTGTCGCACCGATCCGTCGTCCGTCGCGCGCCTTGGCGCGTGGCCGCCTGGCTCGCACCGCTCGCCGTGGCCGGCGTCGTCTTCGCCGCGTCACCCGGCGCCGCGCCGTCCGCCGAGGGCGTGCGCGTCGTCACGCCGGCGCAGCTCGTCCCCGCGAGCGGCTTCTCGTTCGAGCTCGCGGTCGAGGTGCCGCTCTCGCGCGTCGACGCCTACGACGTGTTCACGAACGAGATCGCGCAGTGGTGGGACCACACGCTGGCCGGCGATCCCGGCACGCTCTCGCTCGACGCGCGACCCGCGGGCGGCTTCGTCGAGGGCTTCCCGCGGGGCGCCGACGCGGGGCCGTCCGACGGTGCGCGCCACGCCACGGTGACCCTCGCCCAGCGCGGCGAGCGGCTCGTCTTCCTGGGACAGCTCGGCCTCGTCGGCCTGCCGTTCCTGGGCTTCCACGACCTGCGCTTCGAGAGCGTCGACGGGGACGCGACGCACACGCGCGTGACGCTCACGGCGAGCGGCATCGGCATCCTCGACGACGGCACCGAGTCCGTCGTGCAGGACGTCTGGACGCACTTCCTGACGCGCTACGCCGCGCACGCCTCGGCGCGCTGACGTGTGCACGGACGCGCTGGCGCCTGCGGCCGCCGGCGCACGAGCCGTGCCCGCCGGCGGTCCGGCCGACGGCGCGGATCAGCCCTTCTGCGCCTCGACCTTCTCCTTGAGCTTGGTGAGGCCCTTGTCGAAGTCGCCGCCGACCATCATCGGCATCAGGATCTTCATCCAGCCGTCGACGACCGGGCCCACGAAGCCCTTGCTCGAGCCCTGCATGGTCCACGTGACCTCGGTGCCGCCGTTCGCGGCCGGCTTGTAGGTCATGCTCGAGGTCGACGGGATCTTCGTGTTCTCGTCCATCACGAAGTCCATGTCGTAGGCGATGCCGGTCTTCGGGTCCGACTTGGTGAACGTGAGCTCGCCGCCGCCTTCCTTCTGGCTCGTCCAGGTCTGGTGCGCGCCGACGCCGGTGGCCTGGACGACGGTCGTCTTCACCGTCGGGTCGGCCTCCTCCCAGGGCGTCCACTCGGGCCACTTGTTCAGGTCGCCGACGTAGGCGTGCACCGCCTCGGGCGGCGCCTGGATCACGATGCTGCGCTCGAGGGTGTAGTCGGTCGAGGTGAAGAACCCCACCGCGGCCGCGACGATCAGCAGCAGGACGATGAACTTGAGCAGACCCTTCATGACGACACCTCCGGAGCGGGACACCGCGGGCAGGATAACGCGGCGACCCGGGCCCGCGTCGAGCCCCCACTTCGGCCGACGGCGCCCGGAGCGACGACGCGTGTCCGCGCGCGTGCTCCGGACGCCGACCCTTCCCGCGCGCGGCCCTCAGAGCGACGCGTGGATGCGCGCGTACGCATCCCAGCGCGCCCGCGGGATCGCACCCGTCTCGACCGCGGCGCGCACGGCGCAGTCGGGCTCGACGAGGTGCGAACAGTCGCGGAAGCGACACCCGCCGGCGTGCGCGACGAGCTCGGGGAAGGCGTCGCGCAGCGTGGCCGCGTCGACGTCCCACAGGCCGAAGGCGCGCACGCCGGGCGTGTCGATCACGAGCGTGCCGTCGGACAGCTCGGTGAGCGTGGACGCGGTCGTCGTGTGGCGTCCCTTGCCGTCGCCTTCGCGGCCGGCGCGCGTGCGGCGCCGGCCCTCGGGATCGAGCAGGTTGAGCAGCGACGACTTGCCCACGCCGCTGTGCCCGACGAAGACCGCGGTGCGCCCGCGCACGTGCGCCTGGAGCGCGTCGCGTCCCTCGCCGCTGCGTGCCGACGCGAGCAGCACCGGCACGCCCAGCGACGGATAGGGCGCGAGCCGCTCCTCGATCGCCGTGCGCGCCGCGCCGTCGTCGAGCAGGTCGGACTTGTTCGCGACGACGACGAGTCCGATGCCCGAGCCGCCGAGCGCGAGCAGCACGCGGTCGACGAGTCCCGGCTTGAACGCCGGACGCGCGCAGGCGAGCACGAGCACCGCCACGTCGACGTTGGCCGCCAGCACGCGCCGCGCGTGCAGGTTGCCGGGGTCGCTGCGCACGAGCTCGCTGCGACGCGGGTGGACGCGAGCCACGCGCAGGTGTCCCTCGCGCGTGGCGAAGTCGACCAGGTCGCCCACCGCGGGCGACGTCCCGGCGTCGGACGGCGGCGCCGCGTCGACCACGCCGTGCGTCCAGGAGAGGGTGAGCCTGCCGCGCGCGATCGACACGACGCGTCCTGTGCGCGCCGCCTCACGCGCACCGTCGGGTGCGCACGCGTCTCCCGCGCACGCGTCTTGCGTGCACGCGTCTCCCGCGCGTGCGTCGGCGGCGACGCGATCGTCGTCGTGCGCGGGTGCGTCGCGTACGAGCTCATCCTGCACGGGCGCGTCGATGGGATCGCCGTCCGCGGATCCGCCGGCCGGACGCGACGCGACGTGTCCGTGGGCGAGGGTCATCGACTCGAAAGTCGGCGCCTCGTCGTCGTCGTCCCACGCGCGGCGGCGCGGGGCGGCGCCCTTGCGCTCGGTGCGGCGTCGGCGTGATTCGGCGAGCAGCCGCTTGCGCTCCTCGGGCGTGCGGCGCTGGGCGAAGTGGGCGGTGATGCGCTTCTCCTGGTTCTTGCGGGACTTGTGGGAACGCTTGTGGAATTCGTCGGTCAAGGGTCTCGTCTCGTCGCGCGCGGCGAGCGACGGCGCGCGCGTCCTGCGGGTGGCCCGTCGCGTGCGACGGACCGGTGGCGGTCACGGGCCGGGCGTCCGCATCGCGCGCACGCGCGATCCGCCGCGCGGGGGGACGCATCCCGACCCGCGATCGACGGACGCACGCATCCCGCGCGGGGTGCGGACCTCCGGCTGCGGCGCACGATCTGCGCCGGCGGCGCTCCGCGCGGCGTCGGACGAAGAGGCGACCCCGGAGGGCCGCTGCGTCAGACGCGGGCGGAGGCGCCCGCGACGACGGTCTCGGCGGTCATCGACATGGGGCACCTCCAGGCTCGGGGGACGAACGGGACGACGAGCGCGCGCACGACGCACTCGTCGCCGACACGCTACCCGGCGTCGGTCGATCCGTCCAGCGGGTGTCGGCACGCGCAGCGGGATCTCTCTCGGCCGCGCCGGCCGCGGCGCCTCTTCGCCCGGATCTCGGTCGCCCGTCGCAGGTCGCCCGCGGCTCGTCCATCGTCGGTCGCACATCCGCGGCCCACGCGGCCGTTGCGCCGGAGGCTCCAAGCGGTTGCACTCGTCGGGATGTCCGAGGTCCCGCAACATCCCGTCCCCGCCACGCTGCCCGAGATGGCGGCCTCGGCGGCCGACCCGCTCGAGGCCGAGCGCGCGCCGTCGGCGGCGAGCGACGTCGTCCTGCCCGCGCGCGGCCTCTCGGGCCTCGGGTTCATGGCGCTCTCGGTGGTGTTCTTCAGCGGCATGGGCGTGTGCATCAAGCTGCTGGGCAAGGACATCCCCGCCACCGAGAAGATCCTCGTGCGCTCGGTCGCGACGCTGCCGGTGCTGTTCGTCATGCTGCGCCGGCGCGGCCTCTCGCCGTGGGGCAACAACCGCAAGCTGCTCTTCCTGCGCGGCGCGCTCGGGACGCTCGGGATGTGGGCCTACTTCGCGTCGATCGCCGCGCTGCCGCTGGGCAACGCGATCCTGCTCACGCACACGAGCCCGATCTTCTCGGCGCTCGTCGCCTGGTGGGCGCTGAAGGAGCGTCCGCCGCGGGGACTGCTGTGGGCCTCGTGCGCGTGCCTGGTCGGCGTGGCGTTCGTGGCGCGTCCGACGCCGACGGCGCCGCTGCTCGCGAGCGCGATCGCGTTCCTCTCGGCCATCGGCAACGGCGCGACGTACACGACGGTGCGCGCCACCGCGAAGTACGACCACCATCTCGTGGTCGTCTTCTGGCTGCCGCTCGTGTGCGCGCCGATCAGCGCGCTGCTCGTGCTCGGTGCGTGGGTCGCTCCCACGCCCGCGCAGTGGGGATGGCTCCTGCTCATGACGCTGCTCTCGATCGTGGCGCAGATCTGCATGACCATCGGCATGCAGCGCGAGACCGCCAGCCGCTCGACGAACATGCTGTTCCTGGGCGTCGTGCTCGCCATGCTGTGGGGACAGGCCCTCGGCGATCCGCCGCTGGGATGGCCCGAGCTGCTCGGTGCCGCGGGCATCCTGGGCGGCATCGTGGGCCTCAACGCCGGACGGCTGCGCCGCATCGCGCGCGCGTGAGGAGGACGATGGACGACGAGGCAGCGCTCGACGCGTTCGACGACGCCACGCTGGACGCGCTGCTCGCGCGCTGCGCCGGCTGGACGCACGGTCCGTTGCGCGCGACGCGCGTGCGGCGCATCGGCGCCGACCGCGGCTACGCCGGACGCGTGCTGCACGTCGTCGGCGAGACGTCCGATCGACGGACCGCGTCGTGCGTCGTCAAGCTCGCGTCGTCCGACGCGGTGGCGCGCACTCTCGCGCTGCACGCGCTGGCCGGTGTCGCGCTCGCGGACGCGACGCCACGCTGCTTCGGCGGCGTCGTCGTCTGGCGCGGCGACGAGGGCGCGCTCGTGCTCGAGGACCTGAGCGGGCTCGCGCCCGGCGACGTCCTGCAAGGCTGCGCACCCGAGCATGTGTGCGACGTGATGCGCACGCTCGCGCGCCTGCACGCCGCCACGTGGGACGCGCCGCCGCGCGACGCGTCCGATGCGCTGCCCGACTGGGATCCGCAGCCGCTCGACGCCGCGACCTGGGGCGAGCGGCTCGCACGCGCGGCCGAGCGCCACCCCGAGCTGCTCGGCGCCGACCTCGTGGCGCGCTTCGCCGAGCTGCCGACGCGCTTCGCCGCCGCCGTCGAGGCCGCGCGCGCCGGGCCGCGCTGCGTGATCCACGCCGACGTGCACCTCGACAACGTGCTCTACCGTCCCGACGGCGGCGTCGTGCTGCTCGACTGGGACGGCGCGCGCTTCGGTCCTCCGGCCGTCGACGTGCTGCGCGCGCTGCTCGAGTGCGCCGGTCCGCCGTCGGGCCGCACCTGGGCCGAGGCGCTCGCCGCGTACCTGCTCGAGCTGCGCGCGCGCGGCGTGCGCGACGTCGGTGCGCGCGACGTGCTCGGCGACGGCGCACCGGTGCTCGTCCCGATGCTGCAGGCCGTGATCGGCGCCGTGGGACGTGAGGGGCCGCCCCGCGTGGGCGGCGCACGCATGGTGGCGCTGCTGGCCGACATCCTCGCGAAGGTCGTGCGTTTCGTGAGCGGGTGACGCGACGCGAGGGCGATACGAGAGCATCCTGGACATCGGGCGCGCCACGCCGACGACGCGGGCAATCCCTCGACCCGGTGTCCTACGATGCGCCTTCCCGTCGAGGACCTCCCCCATGCCGACGTCGCGTCGTCCGTCCGCTCGTCTTCCGCTGCTCGGCCTGCTGATCGCGGCCGCCTGTGCGTCCCCCGCGTCCGTCGACGGCACGCCCGCTGCGTCCGCCGACGCGGCGGCACCCGCGTCCTTCCCGCGCAGCGACCTCGTCACGCTGCGCGGGGCGCCGGTGACCCTCGTCGGCGACCCGACGCAGCTCGTCCCCGTGGGACGTCCCGCGCCCGACGCGCTGCTGATCGCGAACGACCTGAGCGCGCGCACGCTCTCCGACTTCCTCGGCGAGGTCGTGATCTTCTCGACCGTCCCCTCGCTCGACACGAAGGTCTGCGATCTCGAGACGCGGACGTTCAACGAACGCGCGGCGCAGCTCCCCGGGGACGTCGTCGTGCTGACCGTCTCGAAGGACCTGCCGTTCGCCCAGAGCCGCTGGTGCGGCGCGGCCGGCATCGAGCGCGTGACGACACTCTCCGACGCGCAGCACGACGAGATCGGATCGCGCTTCGGTCTGCGCATCGAGCAGAGCGGACTGCTGGCGCGCGCGGTCTTCGTCCTCGATGCCTCGGGCATCGTGCGCTACGCCGAGATCGTCGACGAGCTCACCCACGAGCCCGACTACGACGCCGTGCTGGCCGCCGCCCGTGAGTGGTCGAAGGAGGACGCGGCGGCGACGGGTTCCGCGCGGGATGCCGAGGCCGAGGCCGATACCGCAACCGAAGCCGAAGCCGAAGCCGGAACCGAAGCCGGAACCGAAGCCGGAACCGAAGCCGAAGCCGAAGCCAAAGCCGAAGCCGAAGCCGAAGCCGACCCCGCAGCCGAGACGGCAGCCGAGACCGCAGCCGCCTCGCTCACCTCCACCTGGACCTTCGGCGCGTGGGAGAAGCTGCCGACCGAGGCGTATCCCGGCAAGCAGGACGACATCGTGTTCGTCTCGCCCGAGGTCGGCTTCTACGGCAACGGCAAGGGCAAGGTCTTCCACACCACCGACGGCGGACGCTCGTGGACGCAGGTCCTCGACCAGCCGGGCACGTTCGTGCGCTGCCTCGGCTTCGTCGACGCGCAGCACGGCTTCCTCGGCAACGTGGGCACCGACTACTTCCCCGGCGTGACCGACGAGACGCCGCTCTACCGCACCGACGACGGCGGCGCCTCGTGGACGCCCGTGACCGGCATCGACGCGCCCGGTCTCAAGGGCCTGTGCGCGATGCAGGTGCTGCGCTACCCGTTCATCAACGCAGGCGTACCGGGCGAGCGCACCCTCGTCGTGGCCGGCGGACGCGTCGGAGGTCCCGCGTGGCTGCTGCTCTCCGACGACCTCGGCGACACCTGGCGCGCGATCGACATGAACGCGTGGTGCGGGATGATCCTCGACGTGCGCTTCTTCACCGATCGCATCGGACTCGTGGCGGCCGCGACGAGCAGCGACGCCGCCGAGTCGCACGCGCTCGTGCTGCGCACCGAGGACGGCGGCGCGAGCTGGACGCCGGTCTACGACTCGGGCCGTCCCTTCGAGCTCACGTGGAAGATGGACTTCCCCACGCGCCAGGTCGGCTACTGCACGGTGCAGAGCTACGACCCCGATCCGCAGAACGCGCGACGCGTCGTCGCCAAGACCGAGGACGGCGGACGCACCTGGCGCGAGCTCCCGCTGGTCGACGACCACGCGGTGCGCGAGTTCGGCGTCGGGTTCCTCGACGCGCGCACCGGCTTCGTCGGCGCCATGCCCCACGGCTTCGTGACCCGTGACGGCGGCGCGACCTGGGGCGCGACCGACTTCGGCAACGCGGTGAACAAGATCCGCGTGCTGCCCGTCGACGCCGACGGCGACGGACGCCCCGAGTCGGCGCGCGCCTACGCGATCGGCGTCGAGGTGCACCGGCTCGACGCGACGCGCGACGGCTGACGGACTCGACGCGGCGCATCCCGCTCGTTGCGGCGGAGCGCGCGACGTCCCACACTCTCGGCATGTCCGCACCGATCGATCCGCTCGTGACCGGATGGCCGCGGCCCGACGCACGTCCGGTCAGGCTGCGCGTGAGCACGTCGGCCGAGTCGGGCCTGCGTCGCGGCCATCCGTGGCTGTACGCCGAGCGCATCCAGGAGCAGAGCCACGCGGGCGCGGCGGGCGACCTCGCCGTCGTCTTCGACAGGAAGCGCGCCTTCCTCGCCGTGGGACTCTTCGACCCGCACTCGCCGATCCGCGTGCGCGTGCTGCGGGCGCGCACGCCGGGTCCGATCGACCGCGCCTTCTTCGCCGGGCGCGTGGCGGCGTCCCTCGCGCGCAGGCGTGCGCTGCTCGACGGCGACACCGACGGCTACCGCCTGATCCACGGCGAGTCGGACGGACTTCCGGGCTTCGTCGCCGACCGCTACGCGGACACGCTCGTGGTCAAGCTCTACAGCCACGCCTGGTTGCCGCACCTCGCGACCCTCGTCGAGGTGTTGCTCGAGCAGCAGCCGTCCGCGCGCGTCGTGCTGCGCTTCGCGCGCCTGCTCTCGGACGCGCCCGAGCTGCTGCGCGGCCTGCACGACGGACGGACCGTGGTCGGCGAGCCCTGCGACGGCACCCTGGTCTACCGCGAGCACGGCCTGCGCTTCGAGGTCGACCCGGTCGCGGGACAGAAGACCGGCTGCTTCCTCGACCAGCGCGACAATCGCGCCCGCGTCGGCGCGCTGTCCCGCGGCAAGCGCGTGCTGAACGTGTTCGCGTACACCGGCGGCTTCTCGCTCTGCGCGGCTCGCGGCGGCGCGCGCGAGGTCTGCAGCGTCGACCTGAGCGCGCCGGCACTCGAGGCCGCGCGGCGCAACTTCGCGCTCAACGCCGACGTCCCCGGAGTGGCCGAGGCGCGTCACGAGACCCTGCAGGGCGACGCCTTCGAGCTGCTCGCCGAGCTCGCCGCGGCGGGCCGGCGCTTCGACGTCGTGGTGCTCGACCCGCCGGCCTTCGCGCGCCGGCGCGCCCAGGTCCCGCGCGCTCTCGAAGCCTACGCGCGCCTCGCGTCCCTGGGCCTCGCCCTGCTCGAACCCGGCGGGACGATCGTGCTCGCCTCGTGCTCGAGCCCCGTCACGCCCGACGACTTCCGCGACGCCGTGAGCCGCGCGGCGACGCGCGCCGGCCGTCCGCTGCGCGACGTCGAGGAGACCGGCCACGCCCTCGACCATCCGCTCGACTTCGCCGAGAGCCGCTACCTCAAGTGCCTCTTCGCCCGGGCCTGAGCGGCGCTCGCTCGCCCCCGCTCACGCGCGCCCGCGGTTCCACAGGTCGTACAGCACAGGGACCGCGGCGCGCGACAACAGCAGCGACGCGACCTCGCCGGCCATGAGACTGATCGCCAGTCCCTGGAAGATCGGGTCGAACAGGATCACGCCCGCGCCGACGATGACCGCCATCGCGGTCAGCACCATCGGACGGAAGCGGATCGCGCCCGCGTCGATGACCGCCTGCTCGAGCGGCACGCCCTGGCCGCGGCGCAGCTCGATGAAGTCGACCAGGATGATCGAGTTGCGCACCACGATGCCCGCACCGGCGATGAAGCCGATCATCGAAGTGGCGGTGAAGAACGCGCCCATGGCGGCGTGCGCCGGAAGGATGCCGACGAGCGAGAACGGGATCGCGGCCATGATCAGCAGCGGCGTCGCGAACGACCGGAACCAGCCCACGACGAGCACGTAGATGAGCAGCAGCACGGCCGCGAACGCGAGGCCCAGGTCGCGGAAGACCTCCATCGTGACGTGCAGCTCGCCGTCCCACTTCAGCGCGGCACCGGGCTCGCCGTAGGGCGCGTCGAGCCAACGGATCGCGACGCCGTTCGGATCGAGCTTCTGGATCGCGTCCTCGACGGCGAACACGGGGTAGATCGGCGACTCCTCGCGTCCCGCGACGTCGGCCGTGACGTACACCACGGGCAGCAGGTTCTTGTGGTGGATGCTGATCGGGGCCGTGTCGCGCTCGACGCGCACGAGCTCGCGCAGCGGGACGAGCGGCGCGTCCGGCATGCCGCGGGCGCGCACGCGCAGGCCGAGCACGTCCTCCGACGTGGCGCGCGCGTCGCGCGGCAGGCGCACCACGGTGTCGACGTCCTCGCTGGCGTCGTCGTCGTGCAGCAGCCCCGCGTGCGCGCCGCCCACCGCGAGCGCCACCGTGCGCCGGACGTCCTCGACCGCGACGCCGTGCAGCGCGGCCTTCTCCTCGTCGACCACCAGGCGCTCGCGCGGATGCTCGTCCTCGACCATCCAGTCGACGTCGACCACGTCGGGCGTGGCCTCGAGCAGGTCGCGCACGCCGCGCGCGATCTCGAGCCGCCGCGCGGGATCGGGATGGTAGACCTCGGCCACCAGCGTCTGCAGCACCGGCGGACCGGGCGGCACCTCGGCCACGGCCACCCGCGCGCCGTGCCTCGCGGCGATCTCGGCGATGCGTGGGCGCACGCGTCCCACGAAGGCGTGGCTGCCGGCGTCGCGCTGGTGCTTGCCGACGAGGTTCACCTGGACGTCGGCCTGCTGCGGCTCGCCGCGCAGGAACCAGTGCCGCACGAGGCCGTTGAAGTTGAACGGCGCGGCGCAGCCGGCGTAGACCTGCACGTCGGTCACCTCGGGCTCGGCGCGGACCGCCGCCGCGATCTCGCGCGCCACGTTGGCGGTCGTCTCGAGCGGCGTCCCCTCGGGCATGTCGAGCACGACCTGGAACTCGCTCTTGTCGTCGAACGGCAGCATCTTGACGCGCACGAGCCCCAGCGGGACGAGCGCGCACGCCGCCAGCAGCAGGCCCGTGATGCCGAGCATGAACACGAGCGAGCGCCCGCGCGACGCGAGCAGGTACGCCATGCCGCGCCGGTAGAGCCGCGTGGCCGCGTCGTCCGGCCCGTGCTCGTGCTCGTCGTGGACGACGTGCACCGCGCTCGCCGGCACTCCGTCCGCGTGCACGCCGCCCGCGGATTCGGCAGCGGCCGCCGCGCCGCCCGCCAGCGCATCGGCAGCCGCGGCGTCTTCTTCGGCGTGGCGTTGCTCGCCGCGCAGCAGGTGACGCGCCGCCCAGGGCGTGATCACGAAGGCCACCGCCATGCTCACGAACATGGCCGTCGACGCGCCCACCGGGATCGGGCGCATGTACGGTCCCATCAGGCCGCGCACGAAGGCCATCGGCAGCACGGCCGAGATCACCGTGAGCGTGGCCAGGATGAGCGGCGAGCGCACCTCGTTGACCGCCTCGACCGTGACGGCCAGCAGGCTGCGTCCGCGGTTCTTGGCCATGCGCACGTGGCGCACGATGTTCTCGACGTCGACGATCGGGTCGTCGACGAGGATGCCGATCGAGAAGATGAGCGCGAAGAGCGTGATGCGGTTGAGCGTGTATCCCAGAAGCAGGAACACGGCCAGCGTGAGCGCCAGCGTGACCGGGATGGCGATGGCGACGATGCCCGCCTCGCGCCAGCCGAGCACGATCCAGATCAGCAGCGCCACCGAGATCACGGCGATGCCCATGTGCAGCAGCAGCTCGTCGGACTTCTCGGCCGCGGTCTGGCCGTAGTTGCGCGTGACCGTCAGGCGCACGTCGCGCGGCAGCTTGTAGGGACGCAGGGCCTCGATCGTCGAAAGCACGTCGCCCACCACGACGACGGCGTTCGTCCCCGGGCGCTTGGCCACCGAGAGCGTCACGGCGGGATACGGACCGGGCGCGTCGTCGGCCGCGGGCAGGTCGAACGCGAGGCCGCGCTCGTCCGCCGCGGCCAGCGCGGGGCCCGGCTCGAAGAGCACGTAGTCGTCGATCTCGTCGGGTCCGTCGACGACGTCGGCCACGTCGGCCACATGCACCGGACGTCCGCCGCTCGCGCCCACGACGACCTGTCGCACGTCGTCGGCGGTGACCAGGAAGCCGCCCGCCTCGAGCGGGACGACGGCGTCGAGCGTGCCCAGCGCGCCGCTCGTCCCGCGCCGGTTCGCGGCGGCGAGGCGGTCGAGGACGTCCTGCGGCGCGATGCCGTGGGCCGCGAGCGCGGCGGCGTCGAGCGACACGCGCACCTCGCGCCGGCGTCCGCCCACGAGCCCGGTCTGCGCCACGTCGGGGACGGCCTTCAGCGCGTCGGCGATCTCGCCCGCCAGCAGGCGCAGCTCGTGGTGGTCGCGCTCGGGACTCCAGAGCGTGAGCGTGAGCACCGCGACCTCGTCGATCGAGTGCGGCTTGATGAGCGGCCCCACGACGCCCGGCGGGATCCTGTCGAAGTGCGTGGCGAGCTTGCGCTCGACGGCGACGACGGCCGCGTCCTGGTCGTGCCCGACCTCGAAGCGCACGACGACGAGCGCGTTGCCGGTGCTCGACGTCGAGTACACGTACTCGACGCCGGGGATCTCCCACAGGAACTGCTCCATCGGCTTCGTGACGCGCTGCTCGACCTCCTGCGGCGACGCGCCGTCCATGCGCACGAAGACGTCGATCATCGGCACCTGGATCTGCGGCTCCTCCTCGCGCGGCAGCAGGATCACCGCACCCGCGCCCACGAGCACGCTGAAGAACAGGATCAGCGGCGTGAGCGGCGAGTCGATGAACGCGCGCACGAGGCGCGTGGCCCAGGCCATCTCGTGGTGCGCGCGCACGTGCTCGTTCGTGGCGTGCGTCGCGTCGTACGTCGCGCCGGCGTGCGCGTCCGACGCGTGCGTCGTCCCCGGCGCGTCCGCCGGCGCGTCGTCGGGGCGTCCTGCGTCGGCGCTCATCGCGTGACGCCCGGACTCGCGTGCAGCGCGATCGGCGCGCGGTCGTACAGCCGCTCGGCGCCGGACATGACCACGCGCGTCCCGGCGGAGAGGCCGGCGAGCACCTCGACACCGAGCGGCGTCCCGTCGCGCGCGGCGAGCGGGACGCCCGAGCGCACGAGCAGCAGCCGCGCGTGCGCGCCGGACGCGGAGGACGCCGTGCCGGCGGAATCCGCGTCGTCGACGCCGAACGCGACCTCGAGCTGTCCGCGCCGGACGATCGCGTCCGCCGGGACGACGAGCGCCCGCCGCTCGCCGACGACGAGGCGCGCGCGTCCGAACATGCCCGGCCAGAGCCCGGCGTCGGACGGCAGCGCGATCTTGACCGTGCCCGTGCGCGTGAGCGGGTCGACCGCCGGGACGATCTCGTCGACGTGGCCCTCGAGCGTGACGCCCAGAGCGTCGATCTCGACCCGCAGCGACTCGCCGGCGCGCACCGCGCCCAGCAGGCCCTCCTCGACGAGCGCCTCGAGGCGCAGCGCGTCGGGGTCGTGCAGCTCGAGCAGCGGACGTCCCGGCGCCGCGAGGTCGCCCGGGTCGACCATGCGCGCGTGCACGAGTCCCGCGAAGGGAGCCTTGACCTGCGCGTCGGCCAGCGCGACCTCGGCGCCCACGAGCGCCTGCTGCGCCGCGTCGCGCTGCGCCCGGGCGCGCGCGCGTGTCGTGGATGCGCGGTCGCGATCCTGCTGGGTCGCGGCCTGCTTGCCGAACAGGTTCTCGACGCGTTGCCACTCGGTCTCGGCGTCGTCGAGCGCCTCGTCCGCCGCGCGCAGCTCGGCCTCGGCGCCGCTCCTGCGCGCGGCCACGTCGCGGCTGTCGAGCACCACGAGGACGTCGCCGGCCTGGACGCGATCGCCGGGCGAGACGCGCACCTCGATCACCTCGGCGAGCATGCGCGCGGCCACCGTCGTCTGGCGCCGCGAGCGCACCGTGCCGATGCCCTCGGCCAGGACGGGCACCGTCACCTCGCGACAGGTCGCGCTCTCCACCGCGATCGGCGCCGCGGCACGCGCCGCGAGCTCGCCGCCCTCGGGCGGGCGCGTGCGCTGGCTCCACAGGAAGGCCGCCACGAGCAGCACCGCGAGGACGTACGCGAGGCGACGGTCCTTCGGGGCCTTGCGCTTCGGCGGCGCGGCCGCGGTCGCGGTCGCGCTCGCGGTCGCGGCTTCGGCTTCGGCTTCGGCTTCGGCTTCGGCTTCGGCTTCGGCTTCGGAGGATCGGTCCGCCGGTCCGGGCTTGGTCATGGGTGCTCCTCGATCGTCGTCCCGGGCTGCGCGACGTCGTCCGGCGCGTCGTCGTCCGACGCGCGTGCCTCGTCACGCGGGACGAGTTCGCCCACCGCGTGCCGCAGCGCGAGCTGCGCCAGCGCGCGGTCGTCCTGGGCGGCCACCCGGCGCGCACGCGCGTCGGCCAGGGCCTGCTCGGCATCGATCAGGCGCGTGATCGTGGCCACGCCACCTTCGTACTCGGCCTCGGTGCGCTGCATCTGCTCGTCGGCCAGGGCCACCGTCTCGCTCGCCACGTCGAGCCGCGCGGACGCCTCGAGCGCGTCGAGGCGCGCCGACTCGACGTCGTACTCGACCTCGAGCGCGGTACGCCGCGCGTCGGCCAGCACCGCGCGCAGTCCCGCGGCCGCCTGGCTCACGCGCTTCGGCGTGCGCGCCGCCTCGGTCAGGTCGTCGACGAGGCCGATGCCCGCCAGCCAGTGGACGGCGCCCTGCAGCAGCGCCGGATCGTCCACCGAGAGCGCGGCCGAGAGTCCGAGGTCGGGCACCCAGCCCGCGGCCGCCGCGTCGAGCCGCGCCTCGGCCGCGTCGATCGCGAGCTGCGCGCGCACGAGCTCGGGACGCGCCGCGTACGCGCGCTCGAGCAGCTCGACGAGCGTCGGTACGTCACCCGGCGCGGCGGACGCTTCGTCGTCGAACAGGAGCTCGAGCGGCTCGACGAGCGGCAGCGCGAGCAGCACGTGCATCGTCGCCATCCCGCGGCGTGCCGCGTTCTCGGCCACGATGAGCGCCTCGTGCGTCTCGGCCAGCCGCACGCGCACCGCGAGCAGCTCGGAGAGGCGCGCCGCACCCTCGTCGACGCGCGCCTGGACGAGCCGCAGCTGCGACTCGAGCGCCTCGATCGAGAGCCGCCGCGTGGCCGCCGTCTGCTGCGCCTGGTGCACGAGGAAGTACGCGCGCGCCACCTGCAAGGCGAGATCGGCGCGCACCTCGTCGGCCGTGGCGGACGCCGCACCGAGCTCGGCCTCCGACGCGCGCGCCGCCGCGCGGCGACGTCCGCCGTCGTAGAGCGTCCACCCGAACCCGAGCTGCGTCTGGACGCTGGTGATCGGCCCCGGATCGTTGAAGTCGATGCCGCCCTTGAAGCGCCCCTGGTCGAGGATGCTGCCGAACGCGCGCGACGGCTGCTCGACCCGCGACGCGCCGATCCCCAGCCGCAGCGACGGCCAGAACTGCGACTCGGCCAGGTCGACCCCCGCGCGCGCCGCCTGGACGCGCGCGTCCGCCGCCGTCACGTCGGGGTTGTTGCGCAGCGCGAGCGCCGTGGCCGCGTCGAGGTCGAGCGGTCCCGTGGGACGGACGACGTCCGGCAGCGTGACGAGCGGCGCCGTGCAGGCCGCGAGCGCGAGGAGCAGCGCGAGCGCGACGAGGCGCGCGACGAAGAAGGACGCCTGGCCGCGACCGGCGGGGCGGGAGCCTTCGGTCGCTTGGCCCATGAGCGGATTCCGGGCACCACGGGATCGATCGGCCGGCATCCACCGGCTGAGCGAAGGATGGGCCATGCTCCCATAACCCCGACGGCGCGCGGAATCAGCCACCGTGCGGGGACGATCCCCACACGCTGCACCAAGCTGGGAGCCAGGAAGGCGGGAGGAGGTTCCCGGGGGGAGGACGGCGGGCCAGGGGATCGGCCCGGCATCGTGTCCGTGCACGACCTGGGCGTGGACGCCGACGGTGTGCCCTGCTTCACGATGAAGCTCGTCTCGATGACCGTCCATCTCGCGCGCCACGCGGAACGCCAGCGCGACGACTCCCTGAAGCGCGGGCCGGAGAGCCGGGCAGGTCGTCCGAGACCTGCCCGCGCGCCCGTCGCGCTCAGCGGCGGCTCCTGCCGCGGCTGCTCGAGGACCTGCCGACTTCGTCCGCGCTCGGGCCGGTCGCGACGCTCTCCCAGAACGACTCCCGCACGGGGACGATGTCGCGCTCCTTGCTCGGGTAGCGCTTGGAGCGTTCGAGGGCCGAGGCGAGCCCGGCGTCGAGGTGCGGCGCGATCGCCTTCCACATCGCCATCTGCTGCTCGAACTCGATCTCGAGGAAGGCGTTGAACAGCTCGAGGCGCGTGGCCGAGTCGTAGCGCGAACGTCCGTACAGCCAGCGCGACTGCTCGCGATGGTCGCTGAGCAGCAGCGCGTCCTGGGCACCCTGTCGCTCGAGCAGCGCGATCAGGTCGGGACGCTCGAGCTCGACGAGCAGGCTGCGCGTGTCGAGTGCGTCGAGGCGCTCGACCTCGGGCACGCCACCCAGGGCGCGCGCGAAGATCACGGGCAGCGCGTCGCTGTCGGGCATGCCGTCCGGAGGCGTCGCGACCTCGCGATCGAGCAGGGTCGTCAGGAGCGGCGCCTCCCGATCGCCTGCGCTCAACAAGAGGTGCATCAGGCAACGCGCGGCGGCGCGGTCCCGCGGCAGGAAGCTCTCGGCCTCGGCCGAGTCGACGAAGCTGAAGGGCGCCTCGGTCTTGCGGTCGACCTGCAGCGCCGACCAGTGCCTGGTCTCGCTGTCGTCGAAGCCGAGCCACGGGTCGCCGCTGTTCTTGACCGTCGTCGCGAGGTCGGCCGGCGGGCCCACCACCGGTGGCGGCGGGTTGTGTCCCTTGGGGACGAAGCCCGACCAACCGGGGCGGAACCAACCGGGGGTCTGGCACGTCCAGCTCTCCTGACCGACCCAGGCACGCTCGTAGGCGGCGATGTCGAGCTCGTCGATCAGGCCGTTGGCGAGCCACGGCGGCACCATCCCCCAGGCGCCTCGCCGCAGGGCACGATTGGCCACGAACGCCAGGCTGTAGTAGCCGACCCCGTGCGCGAGCCAGGCCTTGCGACGCTCGGCGATGGTCGCGTGGGCGAGGTTGAAGAGCTGCACCTCCCAGGTGCGCACGACCTCGGCGCCGCGGTTCTCCGGCGTGTCGACGACGTTGGTCGGGAGCCAGCCCGAGTAGCCCAACTGCTCGCAGTGGTCGAGCAGCGAGAGCAGTTCGAGGAACCCGGGCTCGCCGTCGCCCGAGTCGGCGATGAGCAGCGGCAGTCGGGCCTGCGAGACGAGTCCCTCGCCGCCCTCGGGCCAGAGCCGCGCGACGAGTTCCGCGGCGGGCTCGAGGGTCTTCAGCACCTGATCGAGGACCTTCGTCGCGTCGCGCTCCCTGCGCAGGCCGTCGGCCGCGAGCACGTGCACGTCGAACGGGCCCACCTGTCCGCTCACGAAGAGGTCGCTGCCGAGCACGAGCTCGAAGAGTGCGCGACCCGACGCCGGAACCTGGGACGCCTCGATCCCCGGCAGGGCCTGCTCGACGAGCGCCCGGGCACCCGGGGACATCTCCGGGGTGTCGCCGGCCGCGGAGGCGGGCGCGAGGGCCGTCACGCAGGCGAGCACCAGGAAGGTCGGCGTCAGGGATCTCACAGGCATCATCGGGGTCTCCGGAAGGGCCGCCGTCCCGACCCGTCCCGTCGTGCGTGATCGGTCCGTGGCAGGTGACACGAACCGCGGATCCCGCCGAAGGGAGGGCACCGACGCCTTGCCGAAGGGCGTGCTGCGCTGCGGCCGGCACATCTCGACGTGCGTGAGGGCTCGCGCCTGTCAACCATCTCGCGACGAGATCCGCGCGGCGCCGCTCACCGGGAATCGACGCTGACCGAGCGCGCCGCGCGCAGTAACGTGTCCGCGTCCGACGGACGCCCCCGTCCGCCGGACGTCGACGCGCGCGCCCCGGGGGCGATGGAGTCCACGCCGTGACCCAGCCGACCCGCGGGATGTCGGTGACCACGATCGCGACGATGATCGTGGTCACCGTCTTCGGCTTCGCGAACGTCACCGACAACCTCGCGGCCCTCGGACTGGCCGCCATCCCCTCGTGGCTCGTCGTGGGGCTGGTGTACTTCCTGCCGCTCAGCCTGATCCTGGCCGAGTTCAGCGCGGCCCTGCCCGAGCGACGCGGCGGCATCTACAGCTACATGGAGCTCGGACTCGGTCCGACGGGCGCCTTCATCGGGACGTGGGCCTACTTCGTCTCGAACCTGTTCTACCTCCAGTCGGTCTGCAGCCGCTTCGTGATCAGCGCTTCGATCGCCGTCACGGGGCGCGACGTGTTCGAGACCCGCACCTGGATGGTCCCGTGGCTGGGCGTGCTCACGGTGGTCGGGCTCACCTGGCTCAGCAGCCGCGGCGTGCGCGTCTTCGCGCGCTTCTCGTCCGTCATGGGCCGGGCGATCATGTTCGCGATCTTCGCGTTGATCGCCGTCGCCCTCGGCGCCGTGCTGTTCGGCGCGCTCGAGCCGGCGACGCCCTTCGAGGCCCACGCGCTCGTGCCGCACCTCGACCTCGCGTACTTCTCGACCTTCGCCTGGCTGCTCTTCGCGGTGGCCGGCGCCGAGGTCGCGGGACCGTACGTCCACGACACGAAGAACCCGCAGCGCGACTTCCCGCGCGCGGTCGTCACCGCGACCCTGCTCGTGGGCCTGCTCTACGTGCTCGGCAGCGTGGCCGTCGCCTTCCTGCTGCCGGTCGGTTCGATCAACAAGGCCACCGCGACCTACGACGTGTGGGCGGCGCTCGGCACCCTGCTCGGCCTCTCGCCCGAGCTGCTCGGACGCGCCTACATGACCCTCGGCCTGTTCGTCTCCGTGGCCGCCTACACCGTCTGGATGGAGTCGCCCATCCGTGCCATGTTCGCCGACGTGCCGAAGGGCACCTTCCCCGAGTTCCTGACGAAGCGCGACGAGCACGGCACGCACCACCGCGCGCTCTGGACGCAGGCCGCCGTGGTGAGCCTGCTCACGCTCGTCCCGCTGCTCTCGGGTTCGGGCACCGACTCCGGCTCCGACGACTTCATCTCGCTGCTCAACGACCTGAGCTCGCTCTCGCTCGTCGTCCCGTACCTCTTCATCTCGGTGGCCTACGTGCGCGCGCGGCAGGCCGGGATGCAGTCGCCGTTCCAGCTCGCGCGCTCGACGAACGTGGCCGTGACGATCGGCGTGCTGGTGTTCGTCATCTCGGCGCTGGGCTACCTCGGCGCGGGTCTCTACGCCTTCGACGCCGAGACGATCGACTGGGCCTACGTCGCCACGGTGTACCTCGGCCCCGCGCTGCTGATCGCGTTCGGACTGCTGCTGCGCCGCGTCTCGCTCGCCCGGGCCCGCCCGGGCGCCTGAGGACGAGGAAGGGGCGCGGTCGACGTGCGCCTCGCACCGAGGGCTGCGCACGAGTCGCACTGTCCACGTCGGGGTCGGTGACCTACACTCCCCCTTCCACCCGATAGAGAGCCACCCCTCGAGGCGGACCGGGACGAATCGTCGGGGAGATTCCGTCCATGGACCTCTGGCAGGGTGATCTCGGGCAGTTCCTCGCAGCGAGCCGCAGTGGATCGCTCGCCGGCGAGATGTCCGGTCGCTTCGCGATGCTGCACGGCAAGCAACCGAGTGCCGGCGAGTTCCGCTCATGGCAGCGTTCACTCGATGAACTGGCCCAGTTGCTGGGGCGCACGCAGTTGGGCGACGTAGGCGTCACGATGGGCAGTGCCACGCGATCTGCCCAGGGCATGAGAGTCGCCGAGCCGCGCGGCTCCGAGGTCGGCGTCTGCACCGAGTACCACCTGCCGCTCCAGGCCAAGCGCGTCGACGTGATGCTGTTCGGCGAATCGTCGCAGGGCACGCCCAACTCGCTCGTCGTCGAACTCAAGCAGTGGTCGGAGGCGTCCCTCGAGGACGAGGACGCGATCAACGTGCTGGCCCACGGCCGCGAGCACGCCCATCCCAGCCGCCAGGCGCTCGACTACGCCGGCTACCTCGCGAGCTACCACTCGGCCTACGCCGACGAGTCGATCGAGGCGCGGCCCATGGCCTGGTGCCACGACCTCTCCCCGGACGGCGCCCGCGCCCTGCGTGACCCGCGCTTCGACGACCTCCTCGCCGCGAGCCCGCTCTTCACCGGCGACGATCGCGTCGCGCTGGCCGAACACCTGACCGAGCGTCTCGCCGGTGGCCACGGACGCGACCTGATGCACGCGGTGACCGGCGGCGGATTCGAGCCGAGCAAGCAGGTCATCGAATGCCTCGCCGAAGTCCTGCGCCACGAGGACGAGTGGCACCTGCTCGACGCCCAGCGCGTCGCTCACGGCGCGATCCTCGCCGAGGTCCGGCGCATGCAGCGATCGAAGGGCCGCCGGACCCTGCTCGTCCGAGGAGGCCCCGGCACGGGCAAGACGGTCATCGCCGTGCAACTCCTCGCCGATGCGCTGCGCCTCGGCTTCAAGGCGGCGCACTCGACGGGCGGCAAGGCCTTCACGACGGCCCTGCGCAGCCGCTTCAAGGGCGCCCAGGACCTCTTCGTCTGGAACATGAACCTGCGCAAGGCGCCCACCCAGGGACTCGACCTGCTCCTGGTCGACGAGGCCCACCGCATCCGCGAGACGAGCGACACGCGCTGGACGAAGGCGATCGAACGCACGGGCAGAGCGCAGGTCGACGAGTTGATCGACGCCGCGAAGGTGACGGTCTTCCTGCTCGACGAGAACCAGTTCATGCGCCCCGACGAGATCGGCACCACCGCACTCATCGAAGGCGCGGCGAGCCGGCTCGAGGTCCCGATACGCACCTACGACCTGCAGACCCAGTTCCGCTGCGGCGGTTGCGAGGAGTACGTCGCCTGGGTCGACCGGCTGCTCGGATTCGAGGACGACGACCTCGGACCCTGGGGCGCCGCCTACGACGCGTCGCTCGTCGAGAGACCCGAAGACCTCGATGCGATGCTCGCCGCGGCCAGGCGCGCGGGCGAGTCCGCGCGGCTCGTGGCGGGGTTCTGCTGGAAGTGGAGTGCCGTGCCCCCAGGCGGCGGCCTGGTCGACGACGTGCAGATCGGGCGGTGGACTCGGCCGTGGAACGAGAAGCCCGACGAGAAGAAGTCCTACCGGCCGGACACCCATCCCTACACGAAGTGGGCCACGACCGAGGCCGGATGGCAGCAGATCGGCTGCGTGTACTCGGCCCAGGGCTTCGAGTTCGACCGCGTCGGCGTCATCTGGGGCGACGATCTCGTGTGGCGCGGCGACCGCTGGGTCGCCCGGAAGGAGGCCAGCCACGACAAGCCGGTACGCGCGGCCAAGGACAAGATGGAGCGCCTCGTCCGCAACGCGTACCGTGTGTTGCTCACGCGTGGCATGAGGGCCACGTCGATCCTGTGCCTCGACGACGAGACACGGACCCACGTCGCGGACTCGCTCGCGACGCGGCGGGCGACGGCAACCGGGGAGCGATCGACGTGACGGCAGACGACGACGGCTGGGACCTGCGCGAGGTCGTACGCAAGCTCCGCGCGTTCCGCGATGCACGCGACTGGAGTCAGTTCCACGCGCCGAAGGACCTCGCCGCCGCCCTGGCCATCGAGGCCGGCGAGCTGCAGCAGCTCTTCCTGTGGAAGCGCCCCGACGAGATCGAGGCGATCGTGACGAGCGAGGAGGGACGCGGTCACATCGCAGCCGAGATCGCCGACGTCCTGACGTTCGCGCTCTACCTGGCCGACCGCCTGGAGATCGACGTCGCGGGGGCCATCGCGGCGAAGATCGCGCGGAACGAGAGCCGCTATCCGGCCGACGAGCACCGGGGTGTCGCCGATCGGGCGAGGCGGCGCGGCAGGTAGTCGCCGTCGCGCACGAGCCCGCGGGTCCTCGTTCGGGATCGCCGCGTCGAATCGCGGCGGATCCCGCGCCCGGACCGCACCACGTGGGTCGAGCCGGGCGATCCCGCACGCGACGAGCTGCTCGGTCCGCTCGCCGAGCTCTTCTCGGTCGACGCGATCTTCCGACGGCGGGCGCCGGATTTCCGTGTCGGCCGGCGCGGACCGCTGCGGCGCAGGGGGGAGAGACATCTCCCCTCCCGGACACCGACGATGACCCCCCTCGACTCCCGGCCGCATCGCGCGGCCCGCCTCGCCCTTCCCTTCGCAGCCGCCGCCGCCCTGCTGCTCACGCCCGCCGCCTCGGCCCAGCAGTTCGTCGCGGTCGAGTCGGCCAACCTCGCGTCGGTCACGCCCCTGGGCGGCGGCGCCTACGAACTCACCCTGTCCGGCGACCCCGGCCCCGGCACGCGGCAGTGGTTCCACTTCGCGGTCGAGGACGCGGGCGGGATGACGCTCACGTTCGTCGTGCGCGACTTCACCATCGGCACGCCCTGGGTGAACGGCATGACGCCGTGCGTCTCGTCGTCCCCCGACGACCCGACGAGCTGGACGCGCGTCGCGCCCGCCGACACCTCGTTCGACGACGCGAACGACGACCTCACCTTCAGCTTCACGTTCCCGGACGACGACGCCTGGCACTTCGCGTACTCGTTCGTCTACCCGGTCTCGCGCGCCGACGCGCTCGTCGACGACATCGCGGCCAGCCCCTACGCCAGCGCGAGCATCCTCACCCAGTCGCTCGAGGGACGCGACGTGCGCATGCTCGAGATCACCGAGGGCGCGCTGCCCGGCAAGACGGGCATCTGGATCCAGGCGCGACAGCACGCCGCCGAGTGCGGTGCCTCGTGGACCTGCGAGGCCTTCCTCGACTGGCTCGTCGGACCCAGCCAGAAGGCGCGCGCCGTGCGCCGGCACGCCGTGGTGCGCGTCGTCCCGATGATGAACCCCGACGGCGTGGCGCACGGTCACTACCGCCGCAACCTGGCCGGCCTCGACCTCAACCGCGAGTGGGACACACCCAGCTACGCCGACTCGCCCTCGGTGGCCGCGGTGCTCGACGAGCTGGCGGCCTTCGACGCGGCCGTCGGACTCGACCTGTTCTTCGACCTGCACACGAGCTCGTCCGACCTGAAGAACTGGGTCTACGGCGTCGACGGCGACGCGCAGTTCGACGCGCAGGAGCGAGGACTCGCCGAGGCCCTGCACGACCACCACGACGAGTTCTCGTACGCAGGGTCTTCGTGGGTGGCCGACGACCCGGGCGTGGCGAAGAACCGCGTCCACGCGCTGTGGCCCGACGCGCTGAGCTACACGCTCGAGCAGACGATCCACACCATCCCGTACAGCGCGGTGGCGGGACAGCCGGTGACGATCGCGCGCTACGAGGCGATGGGCGTGGCGCTCGGCGAGACGCTCCAGGCGTTCCTCGGCTTCACGACCAAGTCGTGGCTCGAGCTGCCCCTCGATCTCGCCCTGCCGGGGTCGCTCGGAGCCCTCGGCATCGCCGGCAGCGGCACCCTCGAGGCGGGCACGCCGTTCGCGATCGAGCTCGACAACGCGCAGCCCGACGTGATGGCCTTCTGCTTCGTCGGGCTGTCGCGCATCGACGCGCCGTTCAAGGGTGGCGTGCTCGTGCCGTCGCCCGACCTGATCGTGCCCGTCCCGACCGACGTCGCCGGCGCGACCGCGGTCGGCGGCATCTGGCCGAGCGGCATCCCCTCGGCGGCGACGTTCTGGGCGCAGTGGTGGACGCTCGACCCGACGGCGGCGGCCGGCTTCGCGTCGAGCACGGGGCTGCAGGGCACGACGCCCTGACGCGCGGATCTGCGTGGCGGTGCGCGAGAGCGCGCCGCCACGCTTCACGCGCAGCCCACCGCCTCGCGCAACACGAGCTGTCTGGCGATCTCGATCTCGTCGCCGTCGAGCTCGCGCCTCCCCGTCTACTCCTTCTCGAGCTTCTCGCGGACGCGCTTCAGCTCGGCGCGCCGCGCGTCGGACGTCTCGGGCCACGCGAGGCCGAGGGAGCGCAGGGTCTCGAGCACGGTCTCGGCCACGATCAGGCGCGCGTTCTCCTTGTCGTCGGCGGGGACGACGTACCACGGTGCGTGCTTGGTGCTGGTGGCCGAGAGGCAGTCCTCGTAGGCGCGCATGTAGTCGTCCCAGTGCGCGCGCTCGGTGACGTCGGCGTCGCTGAACTTCCAGTTCTTCTCGGGCTCGTCGATGCGCGCCAGGAAGCGCTTCTTCTGCTCGCCCTTCGAGAGGTGCAGGAAGAACTTCACGATGCGCGTGCCGTTGCGATGCAGGTGCTTCTCGAGGTGCCTGATCGAGCGGTAGCGCTCGTCCCAGATCGTCTCCTCGTCGACGAGCTCGTCGGGGATGGCCTGGCTGCGCAGGATCTCGGGGTGCACGCGCACCACGAGCACCTCCTCGTAGTACGAGCGGTTGAAGATGCCGATGCGTCCGCGCTCGGGCAGGCAGCGCGTCGTACGCCACAGGAAGTCGTGCTCGAGCTCCTCGGCCGACGGGTGCTTGAACGAGAAGACCTGGCAGCCCTGGGGGTTCACGCCCGACATGACGTGCCGGATCGCACCGTCCTTGCCGGCCGCGTCCATCGCCTGGAAGACGAGCAGCAGCGCCCAGCGGTCGGACGCGTAGTGCATGCGCTGCAGATCGGCGAGCTGCTCGACCTGCTTGGCGAGCTGCTTCTCGTAGTCTTGCTTGTCGTCGTAGAAGGCGTCGACCTTCGTGGGCAGCTTCGAGAGGTCGACCTTGCCGTCGGGACGCACGCGGAAGTCGTCGGGGTCGAGCTTCATCGGGACGGGCCTCGCTGCGGGACGCGGGGTCGAGCCGCCGCGCCGCGCGGCACGGAACCGCGCAGGACGACGACGGGCCGGCGCACGCGGGGTCGCCCCCCGCGCGCGCCGGCCCGCATCCTCGCATGCGCGGTCGCGTCGGCGCACGACCTCCGCTGCGTGCGCTACGGCAGGAACGACGCGGCGATCGCGTTCGAGAGCGCGAAGCCCTTCGCCTGCGTCGGGTCCTGCACGACGTACTGGATGAAGACGTCCAGCGGTCCGCCGCCGCCCGGCACGCCGAGCAGCCGGATCGCGCCGTCGGGTCCCGTGACGAGCACGACGCCGATCCCCGCGCCCACATCGGGCACGAGCACGCCGCCCTTGAACGGCGCCCCCAGCACGTCGAGCGACAGGCACAGCAGCGCGGGACGGTTCGGCGCCGCGTCCTCGAGCCGCAGGTCGGCGTGCAGGCCCGCGGCGAGTTCGGCCCCGTACATCGCGAGCGTCGCGCCGCCCGGCCCGCCGAAGCCCAGGTCGGGCTGGACGACCACCGGCGAGACCACGCTCACGACGCCCTGCTTGCCGTTCGGCGCCAGGGCGTACGGCGCGCCCAGGGCCAGGTCGGCCCATCCGTCGCCGGACACATCACCCAGGCCGGCGACCTCGCGCCCGAAGGTCGGCGTGCCGGGAGACACGAGGTCGTCGCCCAGCGGCAGGCCCGTCGCCAGCGAGAGCACGCGCGCGGAGTAGCCCGAGCCGCCGAGCGGCGAGGTGCCCACCACGAGATCGCCGGTGCCGTCCTGGTCGACGTCGCCGGCGCCGTCCAGCGAGGCCCCGAACTGGTCGCCGGGTGCCGCGCCGACGAACGTGTAGGCGGGCACGCCGTTCGGGCCGCGGTAGACGTGCACCGCGCCGCGCGCGTCGTCCTCCGAGTAGGCACTCACGGCCACGTCGGCGTAGCCGTCGTGGTCGATGTCGCCGACGCCGACCACCGAGCCGCCGTAGCTCGTGAGGGTCGTGGACGCGTAGCGCTTGAAGATGACCGCGCCGTCGCGGCCCGAGCGCACCTCGATGCGTCCCGTGAGGTCGCCCAGCGACTGGTCGCCGGACGCGGACAGCAGCACGTCGTCGCGACCGTCGCCGTCGACGTCTCCGGCGCCCGCGACGTCCCAGCCCATGCGGTCCCACTGGGCGCCCACGAACTGCAGCAACTGCGTGCCCGTGTTGCCCTTGAACACCCGGGCGCGGCCCGCGAAGGTGAGACCGCCGAGGATGCCGTCGTAGTCGGGCGCGCCGGCCACGAGATCGGGCAGCCCGTCGCCGTCGATGTCCCCGGCGCGCGCCACCGAGTAGCCGAAGTGCTCGCCGACGCGGGTCCCGTGCAGCACGTACAGCGTGGCGCCGTTCTTGCCCGAGACGACGGACACCGAGCCGGTCTGGTCACCGCCCAGGTCGGCGTCCGGCGCGCCCACCGCGAGGTCGTCGAAGCCGTCGCCGTTCACGTCTCCGAGCCCGGCCACCGCGAACTCGAAGTGATCGCCCGCCGCCGCGCCGTGCAGCACGAGCAGCACCGACCAGTCCTGGCCCGAGTAGACGTAGGCGCTGCCGCTGTCCGAGCCGTGGTCGTCGTCGTTGGGTTCTCCGACGAGCACGTCGAGGATGCCGTCGTGGTTCACGTCGAAGGCGGCACTCACCGCGCGACCGAACTGTCCGTCGGTGGCCGTGGCGGAGAAGTCGTGGTGATGGAGCTGCGCCGCGGCGGGAGCAGCGAGGAGTGCGCCGCCGGCGAGCGCGAGGAGTCCGGCTTCGAGCAGGGAGGACATGGGAGTCGTCCGAAGGGAGGGGTACGGGTAGGAGATGGTCAGCGCGCGCGCCGTGCGCCGCGGTTCAGGGCAGGAAGCTCGCGTGCACCGCGTTCGAGAGGTCGAAGCCGAGGGGCTGCGCGGCGTCCTGTACGAGGCACTGCAGCCAGAGGTCGAAGAGCCCCAGACCGCCGGGCACGTCGGGGATCAGCAGCGCGCCCTGCGCGTCGGTGGCGAACACGAAGCCCGCGCCGACACCGGGAGTGAGGTCGGGTACGAGCACGCCGCCCTTGAACGGCAGGTGCAGCTCGCCGAACGCGAGCGCGAGCAGCGTGGCCGCGTGGGCCGGCGCACCGCTCATGCGGAGGTCGGCCTTCCCGCCCGTCCGCAGCGGCGTGCCGTACATCGCGAGGCTCACCGGGCCCGGGCCCGCGAAGCCGGCGGAGGGCTGCACGGTCACCGGGCTCATGACCGTGGCCGTGCCGCTGTAGCCGGCCGTCAGGAAGTGGTTGGGCGCGCCGACGGCCACGTCGATCCAGCCGTCACCGCTCACGTCACCGAGAGCCGCGATCGAGTATCCGAACTGTGATTGCGGCGGGCCGGTCAGGTCGTCGCACAGCGGGAGCCCCGACTTGCCGGAGAGGCAGCGCACGTACGGCGGCTTGTTGCCTCCCTGCGGATTCGTGCCGCCGAGGAAGTCGGGCGTGCCGTCCTCGTCGGCGTCGCCCGCGGTGGCGACGCACGACCCGAAGCGATCCTCCTGGGCGTCGCCGTGGAACGTCCACCAGGCCGCGCCGACCGGGCCGCGGAAGACGTGCATCGCTCCGGCGAACGTGGTCTCGCCCATGGCGCCCACGAGCACGTCGACGAGACCGTCGCCGTCGGCGTCGCCGGCCATGTCGAGCGAGCAGCCGAAGTACGACACGACCGAGCCGTAGCGGGTGAAGACCAGGCTGCCGTCGTGTCCCGAGCGCACGTCGATGCGACCCGCCTCGAAGCCGCCCGACGCGTCGCCGGGGGCGTTCATGAGCAGGTCGTCCCAGCCGTCGCCGTCGACGTCGCCGCCGCCGGCCACGCGCAGGCCGAGCAGGTTGTCGGGCTTGCCGACGAACGAGAACAGGATCGCGCCGTTCGCGCCCGACAGCACGCGCACGCGTCCCGCGTCGGGCAGCGTGCCGAGGACGCCGTCGTAGAACGGCGCGCCCGCGACCACGTCGACCTTGCCGTCGTGGTCGATGTCGCCGGCGCGCGCCACCGAGTAGCCGAACTGCTCCCCGGACGAGCCGTGCAGCGTCCAGAGCGTGGCGCCGGTCTTGCCCGAGAGCACGCGCACCATGCCCGAGCGCTGCCCGTTGCCGTCGGACCACGGCGCGCCCACCGCGACGTCGGCGAAGCCGTCGCCGTTCACGTCGCCGAGGCCGGCGGCGGCGAAGCCGAACTGGTCGTCGGCGTGGTCGCCGTGGAAGACGCGCAGCAGCGACCAGTCGCCTCCCGAGCGCACGAAGAGCGAGCCCGATCCGACCGACGGCTCGCCCACGAACACGTCGCCGACGTTGTCGTGGTTCACGTCGAAGGCCGCGCCCACGCAGTGTCCCATCGCGCCCTGACCGGTGGGGTAGACGCTCGTGTGGACGATCTGCGCCGGCGTGTCGACGCCCAGCAGCAGCGAGAGCAGACCGGCGGACAGCACCGGCAGAGAAGCAGGACGACGCGCGGACATGACGGGTTCCAGGTGCGGGGAGGTCGCCTCGCGCGTCACGGGCCTCGTGCCCGGACGGAAGCGACGGGCCACAGATCCGGAGTCGCCCGGAGAGGTCTCCCGCAATTGCCAGCGGACGGCGCGCGGGTCGCGCAGTGCCGGCCTCTCACGCGCAGGCGGCGCCTCAGGGACCGGTCGCGGCCTGCAGCTCCGCGAAGCCCGCGGCGACGGCGGCCCGCGCGTCCTCGTCGAGGGACGCATCGGCGGCCAGCGCGGCGAGGCACGCCTCGCTCTCGTCGGCCACGCGCCGGCGCTGCCCGTCGTCGCTCCCGGCGTCCTCGAGCAGCCGCCGCAGGACGTCCCGCGCGCCGGCCCAATCGGACAGATCGCGCCGCATGCGCACGAGGCGCAGCAGCTCGGTCCGCACCTGCCCGCGCCAGGTCGTCTGGCCGGGCAGCCGCGCGAGGGCGATGTCGAGTTCGCCGACTCCGCGTGCGAGAGCGTCCTCGGCCTCGGCGCGGCGGCCCAGCGCCCAGAGCGACTCGCCGTGGTTCGCGAGGGAGACCGCCAGCCGCGCGTGCAACTCGGCCAGCTCGGGCTGGGCCTCGACGCTGCGCGCGAGCTGCTCGACCGCCTCGCGGTAGTACGGTTCGGCGTCGGCGATGCGTCCCCCGCGCTGCAGCATCACGCCGAGTCCGTTCGAGGCCAGGCCGAGCTGCGAGCGGTAGACCGCGTTCTCGGGGAAGTCGTCGACCAGCCGGCGCATGCCCAGCAGCGCGTCGGCCTGCAGCTCGGCCGCCTCGTCGATGCGTCCCGCGGCACTCAGCAGGTTGCCCAGGTTGAGCCGCGTGCCGGCCAGCTCGAAGCGCACGGTCTGGTCGTCGGGCACGCGTTCGAGCAGCGACGCGTAACGCGCGACGGACGCGAGGTACGCACGCTCGGCCTCGTCGGTGCGCCCCATCGATCGCAGCAGCGTCGCCATGTTGTTGCCCAGGTACGCGAGGCGGCGCCCGGACTCGGCGTCGTCGGGGACGTCGACGAGCACCTCTTCGAGACGCGCGACGGCCGAGGCCATGGCGGCCAGCGCGTCGTCGGCCCGTCCCTCGGCGGCGTAGCCCGACGCCGTGAGGCTGTCGAGCGACGCGAGTCCGCTGCGTGCGGTCAACGACCCGGGCTCGAGGCGCAGGTGCTCCTCGAAGAGCCGGCGCGCCTCCGACGCGGCAGCACGAGACTCCTCGGCGTGCCCGAGCTGGCGCTCGAAGTACGCGATGCCTTCCTGCACCTCGCCCAGTTCCGAGAGCAGCGGGCCGTCGTCCGGACGCGCGGCCACCAGGACGCCGAAGAGCGACAGCGCCTCGTCGTACGCCGCGCGCGCGCGCGACGGATCGGAGACCTGCACCGCGAGGGTGCCGATGCGGCCGGCCGCGCGCGCCGCGGCGTGCACGAGGTCCGGATCGTCATCGTGCCCGGAGAGCATGTCACGGTACGACGCCAGCGCCTCGTCGAGCAGCGCGGCTCGCACCTCGCCGAGTCCCGGCGCGTCGGCCAGGGACGTGTCGGCCACGCGCGTGAGCATCACGTCGACCGCAGACATGGCGCGCGTGAGGTCGCGCCGCGCCGCGTCGCGTTCGCGCGTGGTCTGCTCGAGCGCGTCGGCCTGGATGCGTCGGATGCGCTGCTGCGAGAGGCCCCAGGTGAGCGGCCCGCCGACCAGCAGCAGCGCGCCCATGACGAGCGCCGTGCTGCCGGCCGGGTGCCGCTGCACGAAGCGCCGCACGCGCAGCAGCAGGCCGGGACGGCGCGCCTCCACCGGGCGCAGCTCGAGCACGTTCGAGACGTCGTCGGCGAAGGCGGCGGCGCTCGCGTAGCGGCGTTCGCGGTCGCGGTCGAGGGCGTGCAGGCAGACCGTCTCGGCGTCGCGCGGCAGCGCCGCGTTGAACGTGCGCGGCGAGGGCGGCTCGCCCGACAGGATGGCGTGGCGCAGTCGCTGCTCGTCGCCGTCGGGGAAGGGCGTGCGCAGCGTGAGCAGCTCGTAGAGCGTGACGCCGAGGGAGTAGACGTCGGTGCGCGCGTCGAGATCGGGCTGCGCGCGCACCTGCTCGGGGGACATGTAGGCCAGCGATCCGAGCTGGCTGCCGCTGCGCGTGATGCGGCTGCTGCCCTCGGCCGCCGCCAGCCCGAAGTCGAACAGCAGCACTCGCCCGTCGGGCGTGAGCATCAGGTTGCTGGGCTTCACGTCGCGGTGCAGCACCCCGCGCTCGTGTGCGTGGGACAGCGCCAGCGCCGCCTGCCGGACGAGACGCAGGCAGGCCGCCGTCCATGTACCGGCGAAGACTCGCGAGCCCGAGTGCCCGCCGCTCCCACTCGCCCGACGACCGCGAGGAATGCGCGCGGCCGGGATGGTGTCGCGCGCGGGTGCGGTTTCGGTTTCGGCTTCGGCTTCGGCTTCGGCTTCGGCTTCGGCTTCGATCTCCGACCCGACGCCTGCTTCGCTTCGGGCGCCGTGCTCCGACGCCCTGTGCTCGACGTCTCGGAGCTCTTCGTCGCGTGCGGCGATCTGCACGACGGCGTCGTGCAGGTCGCGCCCCGTCAGCTCGGACGGATCGCGTCCGCGCAGCTCGGCCAGCACCTCGGCGAGCGTGGCGCCCTGCACGAACTCCATCGCGAAGAAGGGCACGCCGCCCTCGTCACCCACCGTGAACACCGGCACGATGCCGGGGTGCTGCAGACGCGCCACCGCCTCGGCCTCGCGCGCGAAGCGTTCGCGCGCCCCGGCGAAGAAGAGCAGCTCGGGCCGCACCATCTTGAGCGCCACGAGGCGGCCCAACGACGTCTGCTCGGCGAGGTGCACGACGCCCATCCCGCCGCCGCCGAGGCGCCGCAGCAGCCGGAAGTCTCCCAGCCGGTCGGGCACCTCGGACGCCGGCGGTGCGCCGGCGGTGTCGAGCAGACCCGCGCCGGCCAGCAGGGTCAGCCGCGCGCGGATCGCCGGCCCGTCGTCGGGGTGCGCGGCGCAGATCGCGTCGACCGCCGACGTCTCGCCGTCCTGCAACCGGACGAGGCACTCCTCGACGAGCGCGCGCACGCGAGCGCGCGCGTCGGCACGTGCATCCGCCGGACGATCGGCCGGGTCACTCGCGACGTCGGGTCCGTCCGGTCCTTCCATCGCGGGACCGCCCCCGGGGAAGCCTGCCCTGCCCGCGACGCCGATGCGCCCGAGCCGGCGCGGAGTCTACACCGGCGGCGGCTTCGGCGCGGTCCGGCGGTGGTACGATCCGCGGCCATGGGCGACGAGAGCCGCATCCTGGTGGAGCGCGCCGCGGGCGGGGACCGCGCGGCCCTCGACGCGCTCCTCGAGCGGCACCTGCCGGGGCTGCGCGCGTACCTGCGGCTGCGCTCGGGGCCCGTCCTGCGCGCCAAGGAGTCGTGCAGCGACCTGGCGCAGTCGGTCTGCCGCGACGTGCTCGAGAACCTCGACACGTTCCGCTTCCCGGGCGAGGCCGCCTTCCGCGCGTGGCTCTACACCACGGCGATGCGCAAGGTCGCCGACCGCGCCGAGTACTGGCGCGCCGCCAAGCGCGACGCGCAGCGCGAGGCGCTCCCCGAGAGCCAGCGCAACACGCACAGCGAGTCCGACGAGCTGCGCCTGCTCGACTGCTACCGCGAACTCTGCACGCCCAGTCAGCACGCCATGGGACGCGAGGCCCTCGAGCGCATCGAGCGCGGCTTCGAGCGCCTGCCCGACGACTACCGCGAGGTGATCGTGCTGGCGCGTCTCGCCGGCATGTCCCGCAAGGAGATCGCCGAACAGATGGGACGCACCGAGGCCGCGATCAGGAACCTGCTGCCGCGCGCGCTCGCGCAGCTCGCCGACGAGCTGGCGGAGGTCTAGGCGGGCGCGCGGAGGCGTGCCGCCGGCCACCTGTCGAGGCCCCCATGCAAGACGATCCCACGCCCTTCGCGCCGCTGCCGTTCGACGCCGCGCCCGACGCGTACGAGCGCCTCGCGCGACGCCTCGTCGACGGTCACCGCGCCGGAGATGCCGCGGCGCTCGAGGCCGTCCGCCGCTGGCTCCCGCGCTTCCGCACCGAGGGCGCGCCGTGGCTGCCGCGGGACGTCCCGCCCGACGCGATCGCGCGCACGCCGTTCGAACTCGACGACGCGCGCATGACCGTCGCACGCGCGCACGACTTCGCCGACCAGGACGCGCTCGTCGCGTGGGTGCGCGCCGTCGCGGACGGCGGCGCCGTGGCGCGCTTCGAACGGGCGGTCGAGTCCGTCGTGTCCGGCGGGCTCGCGACCCTGTGCGCGCTGCTCGCGCGAGATCCCGAATTGGTGCGCGCGCGCTCGACGCGCCGCACGCCGTTCGATCCCCCGGTGCACGGCGCGACGCTGCTGCACTACGTCGCGGCGAACGGCGTCGAGGGACAGCGCCAGCGCGTCCCGGCCAACGCCGTGGAGATCGCGCGCACGCTGCTCGAGGCCGGCGCCGAGGTCGACGCCCTGGCCGACTTGTACGGCTGCCGCTGCGCGACGCTCGGCCTGCTCGTCTCGAGCAGCCATCCCGCCGACGCGGGACTCGACGTCGCGCTCACGGAACTGCTGCTCGACCAGGGCGCGGCGATCGAGGGCTGCGGCGAATCGTGGGGCACCCCGCTGCGCGGCGCGCTGCTCTTCGGCCAGACCCGGGTCGCGGCGACGCTCGCCCGTCGCGGCGCGCGTCTCGACCTCGTCTCGGCCGCGGGACTGGGACGCGCCGACGACGTCGCGCAGAGGCTCGGCGCGTCCGACGCGCTCGCGCGCCACCTCGCGCTGGCCCTCGCGGCGCAGCTCGGCCACGCCGACGTCGTGCGCCTGCTGCTCGACGCCGGCGAAGATCCCGATCGCTACAACCCGCCGGGCGGCCACGCCCACACGACGCCGCTGCACCAGGCGGCGCTCAACGGGCACCGCGACGTCGTCGAGCTGCTCGTGCGTCGCGGCGCGCGTCTCGACCTCCGCGACACGATCTACGACGGCACGCCGCTCGACTGGGCGCGGCACGCAGGACGCGACGAGATCGCGGCGCTGATGCGCGCGGGTGGCGCCGAGTAGCGCGGCTCGACTGTCGGTGAGGCACGATCGCGCGCGCGCCGCGAACGCCGCAGGGGTTCGCCCGCATGGGAAGAGAGTCGTACGAGGTGCGGACTCACGGACCCGTATCGCCCTCGTCGACCTCGGAATCGTCGTCGGGGCGCGTGCTGGCGAGGATGGATTCCAACTCGTCATGCACGACTCCGGTCGAGCGCGCGGTTACGCCTTCGAGGATCCGGCGCACGTCGGCGTGCTGCCGGGCGTTCGATTCGAGGGACCAGCGTGCCGCCTGGCGCACGGTTCGGAGATCGACGTCGACCTCGTCACCCAGGGGGATCGTGAGCGCGGTCGTGAGGCGCTCGACGAACACGGCACGTCCCCCGGCAAAGTAGCTGGCCCAGAGCATGTCGAGGACTTCGGGACCGGCGATCTCCATCTCCTGGAGGGGCGTGGGCTTCCGGTCGAGGTACTTTCGCAATGCCGCGCGGTTCACGGACGTCTCCGAGTCCATCGCCCCCTCGAGGACGGAAGCGGACACGGGGACCTGCGACCACCATGTGGCGATGTAGACGTAGTGCCGTTCATCCTCGGCGAGCGTGGCTGCGCCGCTCACCCACTCCGCGACGCGATCCGGATACTGCCGGAAGACCTCTGCGAGGAACGCCGTGTCCAAGGCGCCGTTCTTCTTCCAGGATCCCTGGCGACTCATCTCCTCGATGACGAAGGCCACGCGATCGGGATCGGGCGACGCGTGGAAGGTGGTCATCCAGCGTGAGAGGTCGAACGCCTTCTCTGCGACGGATTCGACCGCGGGATTCTCGCTTCCGGTCGCCTCCTGTCCGGCGATCGGTGTGATGCAGCATGCAAGACCAAAGACCAGGGCGAGCGCGCGTGGTCGGTGTGTCATGTCGGGTCCCCCGGGTCGCGGGCCAGCGCGGCTTGCCTCCCGGTGGGAGTGCTCACCCGGGCCGTTCGACCCCGGATCATACTCACCCGACGCGCGCCGAAATCTCGGACATCAGGCCGTGAGCATGGACGAAGGACGTCGGCGCGTGTGCCGCGACGTCTCGGTGTGGGGTCCGCGTTCGCGCTCGAGCACGTCCCGCCCCGCTCTCAGGCCCCCTTCACCGCCCGCTTGGTGAAGAACCGCTGCTTCAGGATCTGCAGGAAGCTGTCGAGCTTGCTGTCCTCGTTGCCCTTGAGGAAGTTGCTGAACAGCCTCCACAGGCGCTTCGGGTTGAGCAGCACGGCGCGCAGGTAGAACGCGAACACGATGCGGTAGCGCCAGAGCGTGAGCTGCTTGGCCGACATCGTCTGGCTGAAGTTGCGGCCCTCGGTGAGCCAGCGGTCGTGGACGAAGATCGGCGCCATCATCGTCTCTTCGTTGAGCTCGACCTTGCCGATGGCCTGCAGCTCCCTGAAGAACTGCGTGCCGGGGATGGGGAAGAAGAAGCCCACGGCGACGTCGTCGATGCCCGACTTCGCGAGGCGCTTGGCCCACTGCAAGGTGGCCTTCATGTCCTCGGGGCGGTCGCCGGGGAAGCCGAGCACGAAGAAGCAGCTCGCGTTGAGCTTGTTCTTGACGGCCGCCTCGACGGCGCTGAACAGGCTCTCTTCCTTCATCTGCTTCTTGACCTTGAGGCGCACGGCCTCGCTGCCGCTCTCGGGCGCGAAGTTGAGCGACCAGCCGCCCGACTTGAAGAGCAGGCTCGCGACCTCGTCGTCGACGACCTCGCAGCGCGTGCCCGAGGGGAGCTGCCACGAGATGTCGAGCTTGCGCGCGATGATCTCGTTGCAGAAGTCGATGATCCAGTCGCGCTTCAAGATCGCGGTCAGGTCGTGGAACGGGAAGTTGCGCGCGTTGTACTTCTCGACGTACGACTCGATCTCGTCGGCGACGAGCTTCGGGTCGCGCGCGATCCACTTGGTCGTCCACATGTTGGGGGACGAGCAGTACGCGCAGCGGTACGGACAGCCGCGCGTGGCCAGGATCGGCACCGTGATGCCCTTGCGGATGCCGGAGACGAAACGGTTCTCGTCGTACGTGAGCACCTGGAACAGGTCCCACGCCGGCAGCGGGATGCCGTCGACGTCGCGCACGCGGTCGCGGCGCGGCTCGATCTGCGCGGCGCCCTCGGCGTCGCGGTACGCCACGCCCGGGCACTCGTGCGCCCAGACGCGCACCTGGTCGGTCACGCCGCGCGCTCCACCCGCCTCGAGGTGCTCGGCGTAGCGCCGCAGGACGTCGACGATCGTCTCCTCGCCCTCGCCCATCGCGACGAGGTCGAGCTTCGACTCGGAGAGCGAGAGCTCGGGCAGCCCGGTGAAGTGCTCGCCGCCGCCGATCACGAGCACGTCGGGACGCGCGTCCTTGATCGCGTCGACGAGGCGCCGGCAGTGGCGCCACTGGTACGTGAACATCTCGCTCACGCCCACGACGTCGAGCTCGTCGGGCAGGCGCGCGACGATCTCCTCGATCGAGAGGCCCAGCACGGCCACCCGTCCCTCGCGCATGACGCGGTCGGGCGCCTCGCCGACGGCGTCGATGACCGTCACCTCGTGACCCGCGTTGCGCGCCGAGGCCGCCACGAAGGCCAGGCCGAGCGGCAACGACGGACGCAGCGCGGTGAGTGCCGTCGGGTTCAGGAAGGCCGGCGGGTGGATCAGGGTGACGCGCATGGGGGGGCTCTGCCGGACTGCGGACTGCGGGGGGGATGCCAGTCTATCCGCACCCTCTCCATCCCGCCATTCGGCTCGCGGAGGGCCCGGGCTGGGACGTTTCCGCCCGCGACCCGATTCTGCCCGCGCAGCGCTCGGATCGCGGCCGCGCGCGGCGGCGCGCCCGCGCGCGTACGCCGTGTTCCGGCCTGCCGCCCGGGGGGTCGGGTGTGCGACCCTGGACCCGTTCGCATCGCGGCGGCGAGACGCCGCACCGTCCATCGAGAGCCCCGAGGAGTTGCCACCGATGTCCTCCACCGTCGCGCCGTCGCCGTCCACTCGCACACCCGTGGTGCTCGTCGCGGACAAGCTCGATCCGGCGGGCGTCGAGATCCTGAAGAGCGCGGGCGTGACCGTGATCGTGCGACCCGGCCTCTCGCCGGACGAGCTGCGCGAGGCCGCGCGCGACGTCGACGGCATCCTCGTGCGCAGCGCGGCCAAGATCACGGCCGAGATCATCGACGGCGCGCACAAGCTGCGCGCCATCGGACGCGCCGGCATCGGCGTCGACAACATCGACGTGGGCTTCGCCAGCCAGCGCGGCGTGCTCGTGATGAACACGCCGCTCGCGAACGCGACCACCACCGCCGAGCTGGCCATCGCGCACATGTTCGGGATGGCGCGCCATCTGCAGCGCGCCCAGGCCTCGATGCGCGCAGGCAAGTGGGAGAAGTCGGCCTTCGTCGGCCGCGAGATCACCGGCAAGACGCTGGCCGTGATCGGCCTGGGCAAGATCGGACGCATCGTCGCCGACCGCGCCCTCGGCCTGCGCATGCACGTGATCGCCTTCGACCCGTTCCTGACCGGCGCGTCGCCGGTCGACGGCGTCGAGCTCGTGACGCTCGACGAGGCCCTGGCGCGCGCCGACTTCGTGACCGTGCACGTGCCCAAGAGCAAGGAGACCGCCGGCCTGCTGGGACGCGCCGCGTTCGCGAAGATGAAGCGCGGCAGCTACCTCGTGAACTGCGCCCGCGGCGGCGTCGTGGTCGAGGACGACCTGCTGGCCGCGCTGGCCGACGGCACCCTCGCCGGCGCCGCGCTCGACGTCTTCTCGTCCGAGCCGCTGGCCGAGGACAGCCCCCTGCGGCAGGTCGAGAACCTCATGCTCACGCCGCACCTGGGCGCGTCGTCGGCCGAGGCCCAGGAGCGCGTCTCGACCGAGATCGCCGCGCAGATGGTCGACTACCTGCAGAAGGGCGAGGCGCGTTGCGCCGTGAACGCCCCCGCGGTGAAGGCCGAAGACCTGGCCGTGCTGCGCCCCTACATGCACCTCGGACGGCGCTCGGGACTCATCCTGGCGCAGGTCGTCGACGACCCGATCGTGCGCGTCGAGATCGCCTTCCGCGGACAGCTCGCGGCGCGCGACACGGCGCCGGTGCGCGTGTCGGTCGTCGCGGGACTGCTCTCGCCGTCCCTCGACGCGCCGGTGACCGAGGTGAACGCCGAGGCGCTGGCCACCGAGCGCGGGCTCAAGATCCTCGAGGAGCACGACAAGGGGACGTCCGAGTACACGTCGCTGCTCGAGGTGAGCGTCACGACGCGCGCCGGCGCGAAGCACACCGTGGCCGGCACCGTGTTCCGCGCGCGTCCGCGGCTCGTGTCGTTCGACGGCTGCGGCGTCGACTTCGAGCCCGAGGGCGCCCTGCTGCTCACGCGCCACGACGACGCGCCCGGCGTGCTCGGCCAGGTCGCGACCTTCCTCGGGACGCACGGCATCAACATCGCGAACCTGCACATGGGCGCGCCCAAGGACGGCGCCACCGCGGCCCTCGCGCTCTACGAGCTCGACGAACGCGTGCCCGACGCCGACCTGCTCGCGCAGCTCGCCGCGCTGCCGCCCATGCGCGAGGCGCGCGTCGTGCTGCTGTAGGACGAGGCGCGGCCGAGCCACGCCCCTCCGGCGTGCGCCCACGTCACCCGGGCGGGGTCGGCGTCGCGTCGGCGCCCGTCGCCGTCCAGCGGCCGACGACGCGCAGCAGGTCCTCGGCCTGGAACGGCTTGCTGAGATAGTCGTCCATGCCGGCGTCGAGGCACTCCTGGCGGTCGCCCTCCATGGCGCCTGCGGTGAGGGCCACCACGGGGACGCGTCGACCCGCCGCCTGCTCGCGCACACGCAGCTCGCGGGTGGCTTCGAAGCCGTTCATCTCGGGCATCTGGCAGTCCATCAGCACGACGTCGAAGGACCCGGCCAAGAGCACCTCCAACGCCTGGCGTCCGTCGCCGCAGACCGTCACGCCGTAGCCGGCTCGCTCGAGGATGCTGCGTGCCACGCGCTGGTTGACCTTGTTGTCCTCGACCAGCAGGACGCAACTGCCGGGCCGTGCGGCGCACGCATCGTCGTCCGTCGACGCGGGCGGCTCCGGCTGTCCGACTTCGCCCCGAGGGAGGAGTCCGTCGGCCTCGTCACCCGGCCCGAGGGCCTTGGTCAAGCACCGGAACAGCTTGTCGTCCGAAAGTGGCTTGGCGAGGTGCGCGGCGAAACACGCCTCGTGCGCGGCCTGGCGCTGCTGCATGAGCGAACTGAGCAGCACGAGCTCGACGCCCGCGAGCAGGGGATCGCCCCGCACATGGGCCCCGAGCTGGATGCCGTCCATGTCCGGCAGGCACAGGTCGAGCAGGGCGAGATCGAAGGGATCACCGGACTCGGCGGCGTGGCGCAGGAGCGCGAGCGCCCGTCCGCCGTCCTCGGCGCCGGTCGCTCGCATGCCCCACGACCCCGCCCATCCGGTCACGATGCGCCGGTTCGTCGCGTTGTCGTCGACGACCAGCATGCGCAGCCCCGCGAGGGCGTCGACGGGAGGAGATCCGTCGAGCACGGCATCGCGGCTCGCGGCGAAGAGCACCTCGAAGCAGACGGTGCTGCCCTTGCCGAGTTCGCTCTCGACGGAGATGGACCCGTCCATCATCTCCACGAGCTTGCGGCAGATCGCGAGCCCGAGCCCGGTGCCCCCGAAGCGCCGCGAGGTCGAGCCGTCGCCCTGGGTGAACGCGCGGAAGAGACGGCCCTGGACCTCGGGATTCATGCCCGGGCCCGTGTCCCGAACCGCGAACCCGAGCCGGTCGCCGGCCGGGGACGAGGACACGAGCCAGCCCGTCACCACGACCTCACCCGTCTCGGTGAACTTGATCGCGTTCCCCACGAGGTTGATCAGGACCTGGCGCAACCGCACCGGGTCGCCGCGGACGTGGCGCGGAACGTCCGGATCGAGAGTCCCGATCAGCTCGAGGCCCTTCCGATCGGCACTCTCACCCAGCAGGTCCAGGACCTCCTGCAACACGACGCGCGGCTCGAGGTCGACGACCTCGAGGTCCATACGGCCCGCCTCGATCTTCGAGAAGTCGAGGATGTCGTTGATGATCGCGAGCAGGTTGTCGGCCGAGATCTGGATCGTGTGCGCGAACTCGCGCTGCTCGTCGGTCAACCCCGTCCGGAGCAGCAGCGACGTCATGCCGATCACGCCGTTCATCGGCGTGCGGATCTCGTGGCTCATCGTCGCGAGGAACTCGGCCTTGAGCCGCGCCGCCTCGAGCGCTTCTTCGCGCGCCCGGACGAGGTCGTCGATCCGGTCCGTCACCATGACGATGCCGCCCACGGCGCCCTCCGGGGAATACCACGGGTGGACGGCCCAGCGCAGGTAGAGCCGCGACCCGTCCGCGCGCTCGAACAGGTCCTCGGGCTGCACGAGCACCTCGCCGTCGAGACACCGACGGTGCACTTCCCGCCAGCGCTCGGGAACGTCCGGGAAGACCTCGTAGTGCGACAGGCCCACGATCTCGCGACCCTCGAGGTCGTAGTCCGTCAGCCACTTCATGCTGTGTGCGAGGTAGCGCATGTCCGTGTCGAACATCGCCATGGCGGCGGGGGCGCTGGCGATGATGCGGAGGAGTTGCGCGTGCTCCCGCTCGAGAGTCTCACGCATCCGCATGCGCTCGGAATCGTCGTGGAAGACGAGCACGGCGCCCGAGCGGGCCGCGTCGTCCACGAGCGGCGAGACGGTGTACGCGACCGGGAACGTCGTCCCGCCCTTGCGCACGAAGAGCCCGTCCTCGGCGTGGACGCTGGTCGTCAGCGCGAGCGGCAGCTCGAGCAGATCGCGCAGGTCGCTCCCCGAGGACTCGTTCCTCGACACACCGGCCTTCAGCAGCGGCGCCACCTCGCGGCCGATGAGCTCACCCTCCTCCCAGCCCAGCAGGCGCTCGGCCACCGCGTTCGCGAGGACGCACCGACCGAGCTCGTCGAGCACGAGCAGCCCGTCGCCGAGGGACTCCACGATCGCCGTGAGCCGGGCGAACTCGTCCGCGAGACCGGCCTCCGACCGCTGGAGGTCCCTGTTGTTCGACATCATCTCGGTCGACGACACGTCGAGCGAGCGCTTGGTCAGGGAGCGCTCCTCGTCCGCTTCGTGGTAGGCAAGACTCACGCGCTCGAGAAACGCCTTCCAATCGTCTAGCGTGCCGGGTGTCGCGTCCGACACGAGGGAGCACCGGCGGAGTTGCCTCAGGACGAGCGGGTGCAGTCCCACCTCAATCCTCCCGAAGGGTCGTCAGAGGCATGACTCGGTCGTGGAGGTCCGTCTCGAGCTGCATGCGGATGGCCTCCCATCCCAAGAGCGAATGTCGCGCCGCCGACGCGGCACCTCGTCACGGCCAACGGCACCCCGTCGGGATCGACTCGTGGGCCATCCCATCTGAAGCCCATTCGACCGGGACGTCAGACCGGCCCGACCGGCCCCTGCGCGACGCGGATCAGGGCGGTCGCGCCTCCAGGGCCAGGACACTGCCGGCGGAGAGTCCGGCCGGACTGCGGTACGCGCCCGGTCGAGAACAGTTGAGCCGCGGCGCCCCAGGGCTCACCATCGTCCCTCACCCCGGGACGCTCGCCATGCCCACCGCACCGCCCTACGAGCGCATCGTCTTCGACTGCGACAGCACGCTCTCGCGCATCGAGGGCATCGAGCTGCTGGCCGCCGCGCGTCCCGAGGCGCGCGACGAGATCGCGCGCCTGACCGACGCCGCGATGGCCGGCGAGATCGCGCTGCAGGACGTCTACGCCCGGCGCCTCGAGCTGCTCATGCCGAAGCAGCGCGAGATCTCCGCCGTGGCCGCGGCCTACGTCGAACACGCCGTGCCGAAGGGACGCGAGCTCGTGAACGTCCTGCACGCCCTGGGCAAGGAGGTGCGCGTGGTCTCGGGCGGGCTGCGCCTCGCGGTGCAGCCGTTCGCGCTCTGGCTGGGCGTGCGCGACGAGCGCTGCCACGCGGTGCAGGTGCGCTTCGACCGCTTCGGCAACTACCTCGACCACGACCGCGACAGTCCGCTCACGCGCAGCGGCGGCAAGCTCGAGCTGCTGCGCTCGCTCCCGCCGATGCGCACGGTGCTGATCGGCGACGGGATGACCGACGCCGAGACCCGTCCGGCGATCGACACCTTCATCTGCTACGCCGGGGTGGTGCGCCGCGAAGCCGTGGTCGCGCTGGCCGACGAGACGGTCGACGTCCCGCACCTGGCGGCGCTGCTGCCGCTGCTGTGCACCCCGGACGAGCTCGAATGGGTGCGCAAGAGCCCGCGTCTGGCCCCGATCCTGGTCGACGCGCGCCGGCTCGAGTAGGGCGCCCTTCCCAGCCGAGGCTCCCTCGTCTAGAATCGGACCCACAAGTCGGATTTTTGTCCGATCGACTCTTTCGGGAGGCACCTCCATGTCGCTCAAGCTCCTCGTCGTCGCGGCCGCCGTCGGTTCCCTGTGGGCCTTCAGCCCCGCGCCGCAGCAGACGCCCAAGACCATGACCACGGCGTACTCGTCGCTGGCCGACACGATCCTGGCTGTCAAGCAGGCCGAGGAGGACTTCGTCCGCTGCGTGATCGACGGGCACTTCCACGCGGCTTCGGCGCTGGCCGAGCGCGGCAAGTGGGACGACGTCGCGGCCGAGATGGCGCTCTTCGCGTCGGAGGGCGACAACGCCATGGCCGGCGTGCGCAAGCGCCTGCTCGACGGCGGTCATCACCATCACGCCGACGGCGAGGCCAAGGGCCTCTACGAGCCGGGCTTCGTGATCGTCACCCGCAGGGTGAAGGAAGAGGTGCTGGCCGCGGCCGCCGCCATGCGCAAGGCGACCAACGACGCCGAGCACCAGGCCGCGTGGAAGACGTTCAAGGACGCCGCGGAAGGGCTGCTGCTGAAGTGACGACGCGCGTCCGGGCGGCGCTCCTCGGCGCCGCGTGCGCCGCGCCATTCCTCTGCGTCGCGTGCGGGGACGCGGGTCCCCCACGCGACGACACGGCGTCCGCGGGCGACGCGTCGCCCGAGCGCACCGGCACCGACGTCGCGCAGGCTCCGCCGTTCGCCTTCGTCGACACGGCCGCATCGGCCGGACTCGACGTCGTGACCTGGTGCGGACGCGTCGACAAGCCGCACCTGCTCGAATCCGGCGGCACGGGACTCGCGCTGCTCGACCACGACCTCGACGGCGACCTCGACCTGTACGTCGTGGACGGCTGGCGCCTCGACGGCGCCCAGGTCGTCGAGCGCGGCCTCGACCGCCTCTACCGCAACCGCGGCGACGGCACGTTCGTCGACGTCACCGCCGCGTCCGGCCTCGTCCACGACGGATGGGGCTGCGGCGTGGCCGTGGGTGACGTCGACGCCGACGGGATGCCCGACCTGTTCGTGACGCAGTTCGGCCCCGACGTGCTCTCGCGCAACGCGGGCGGCGGCCGCTTCGTCGACGTCCCCGACCCGCCCGGCATCGACGGCTGGTCGACCGGCGCGGCGCTCTTCGACGCCGACGGCGACGGCGACGACGACCTGTTCGTGAGCGGCTACATCGACTGCACGCTCGACGAGGTCCTGTCGGCCGAGGCGACCCTCGACTGGCACGACCAGAAGGTCATGGTCGGACCTTTCGGGCTGCCCGGACTCGCCAACCACTACTTCGAGAACGACGGCGGCCTGCGCTTCCACGACGCGACCGAGGCCGCCGGCCTCGACGACGTGGGACAGTTCTTCAGCTTCACCGTGCTGGCCGCCGACCTCGACGGCGACCTCGACACCGACCTCTACGTCGCGAACGACAGCAATCCCAACTACCTCTACCGCAACGTCGGCGGCGGCCGCTTCGAGGAGATGGGACTCTGGAGCGGCGCGGCCACCGACAAGGCCGGCATGGCGCAGGCCGGCATGGGACTCGCCGCCGGCGACCTCGACGACGACGGCCTGCTCGACCTGTTCGTGACGAACTTCGAGCAGGACGGTTGCACGCTCTACGCGAACGCCGGCGACTGCCTGTTCGACGACGTGACCGTCACGTCCCAGCTCGCGGGACCGACGTACGCGCCGCTCTCGTGGGGCGCGACGCTCTCCGACCTCGACCTCGACGGCGACCTCGACCTCTACGTCGCGAACGGGCACATCTATCCGCAGGCCGACGCCGTGCGCGTCGAGGGCCGCGGCTACGGACAGACCGACACGCTGCTCATGCGCGACGGCGACACCTTCGTCGACGTGACCGCCGAGAGCGGGCCGGGACTGCAGCTCCAGGAGTCGAGCCGCGGCCTCGCGGCGGGCGATCTCGACGGCGACGGCGACATCGACCTCGTGGTGAGCCACGTCGACGCGCCGCCGTCGCTGCTGCGCAACGACAGCGTCCCGCGCGGCACGTGGCTGATCGTCGACGCCCCCGACGCGCTGCGCGTGCGGGTCGAGGCCGGCGACCGCGCCTGGACGCGCCACCGCCTGCGCGGCGGCAGCTACTGCTCGGCCGGCGACCCGCGCTTCCACTTCGGCCTCGGTCCGACCGAGCGCGTCGAGCGCGTCGAGGTCACCTGGCCCGACGGCTCGACGAGCGAGCGCCGGGACGTCCCCGCGCGGCAGGTGCTGCGCGTGATGCGCGACGGCTGACGAGCCGCGGGACAGGCTGCGCTCCCTGTCCGTCGCGGAGACCCCGGAGCACGCCGACGGAAAACGACTGCGTGCCCCGGCGCCGGTCCGCGCTTGGCATGCAGGTGGCCGCAGGACGAGGGTCGGCCGGTGCCGCGTGGGCGGTGCGGGGACCCCGAGATCGAGAGCATCCGGCGTCCACCTCGAACCAACACGCACTCGAAGGGGGCGGGGCGGGGCAAGGGTCCCGCGTCGCGATTCGAAAGGGGGTCTGAAGTGACGATCGGGATCGAGATCCGTACGGTGTCGACCTGGCTCGCGACCTTGCTGCTGGCGTCGTCCGGGCTGGCGCAGTCGTTCGTGAACTTCGAGACGGCGCCGGTGCATCCGCTCGAGCTGCTGCCGGACGAGCCGACGTTGCTGCTCGCCTCGTTGCCGACGGCCACGCTCGAGGTGTTCGACGTGTCGGGAGCGAGCCCCCAGCACGCCGCGACGATCGCGGTCGGTCTCGATCCGGTGAGTGTCCGGGCGCGCGACGCCCACGAGGCCTGGGTCGTGAACGGCGTCGGCGACTCGGTCTCGGTGGTCGACCTCGACAAGGGCAACGTGCGCGCGACGCTGCCGGTCGGCGACGAACCTGCCGACGTCGTCTTCGCCGGGACGCCACGACGCGCCTTCGTCTCCTGCGGACGCAGCCACGAGTTGTGGGTCTTCGATCCCGAGGCGCTCCAGGCCCCGCCGGTCGTGCTCCCGATGCCGGGCAACTCACCGCGCGCCCTCGCGGTCTCGCCCGACGAGGCGACGGTCTACGTGGCGTTCTTCGAGTCCGGCAACGGGACGACCTCGTTGCTGGGCGGCTTCGACGCCGCCGACTTCGTGCCGCCGGCGGTCGACGCGCCCGAAGGTCCATACGGTGGCGTCAACCCGCCGCCGAACGCGGGTACGCAGCTCGTTCCTCCGCTCGCCGCGGGACTGCCTGCGCCACCGCCCGTGTCGCTCATCGTGCGGCAGGCCGCCGACGGCACCTGGCGCGACGACAACGGCGCCGACTGGACGGCGCTCGTGAGTGGACCGCAGGCCAGCGAGAGCGGGCGTGTGGTCGGCTGGCAGCTGCTCGATCATGACATCGCCACGATCGACGCACAGTCGCTGGCAATCACGACCATCGACAGGCTGATGACACTCGACATGGCGCTGGCCGTGAACCCCGCGACCGGCCGGCTGCTCACGGTGGGCCTCGAGTCCTCGAACGAGGTGCGCTACGAGCCCAACCTGAACGGCGTCTTCGTGCGTGTCCTGGGCGCGCTCGTCGATCCCGACGGCAGCGACGCCTCGCTCGTCGACCTGAACCCGCACCTCGACTACACGACGCCCACGCTGCCGCTGGTCGAACGCCGACGTTCGATCGGCGACCCCCGGGCGGTGGCCTTCGCGCCCGACGGATCTCGGGCGTACGTGGCCGGCATGGGCAGCGGGAACCTGATCGTGCTCGACGCCCAGGGCCAGCGCGCCGGGCTGGACGACACGATCGAGGTCGGCACCGGTCCCGTGGGCCTGGCGATCGGCGACGACGGCCGACTCTTCACGTGGGACCGCTTCGGCGCACGCCTCGTGCAGGTCGACCTGGCGAGCGAGACGGTGAGCGCGAGCATCCCGCTGTTCGACCCCACGCCCGACACGATCAGGATCGGACGCGCACACCTCTACGACACGCACGCCACCTCGGGCCTCGGCCAGCTCTCGTGCGCGAGCTGCCACGTCGACGCCCGCACCGACGGGCTCGCCTGGGACCTCGGCAACCCGCAGGGCGCACTGATCGACATCACCGACCAGAACCTGGGCGCCGGCATCCCCGCGCTGGCGGCAGGCATCGAGGAGATGCTGCACCCGATGAAGGGCCCGATGACCACGCAGACGCTGCAGGACATCATCGGCAAGGAGCCCTTCCACTGGCGTGGTGACAAGGACGGCATCGAGGAGTTCAACGGCGCCTTCACGAACCTCCAGGGCGCCGAGGCGCAGCTCGACGCGCAGCAGATGCAGGAGCTGAAGGCGTTCCTGGCGACGATCCACTATCCGCCGAACCCGTACCGCCAGCTCGACAACTCGCTCCCGCGTTCGCTCGTGCTGCCGGGCTTCACCGTCCTCGACGGCTCGCCCGCACCGCCCGGCGATGCCGTCGCAGGCCTGCTGCGCTTCGCCACGCCGTCGTCGCCCACGAACCCGAAGTGCACCCAGTGCCACACCTTGCCCACAGGCATGGGGACAGGCTCGGCGTTCGACGGCGTCGCGTTCGAAGCTCTCGCCCTGGGACCCTTCGGGGAACAGCACCACCTCATCCAGAGCCGCGCGGGCGGAGGCACGCTGAAGGTGCCCAACCTCCGCGACGTGTACGCGCGCACCGGGCTCGACCTGCGCACCACACCCAGCCGCCGCGGCTTCGGAACGACGCACCAGGGAGCGCTCTCGTTCGATGCGTTCCTGCGCGATGTCGCGCCGGATGCCGACGAGCAGGGCATCGCCGACATCGCGGCATTCGTCCTCTCGATCACCGGCAGCGACCTGCCGACCTCACTCGGCTCGCTTGTCGAGCCGCCCGGCGGACCCTCGAGCCAGGACGCGCACGCCGCCGTCGGGCGCGCCGTCACCGTCGCGGAGCGCACCGGTCCGCGCATCGAACTCGCGCTGCAGCTCGCGGCGCTGGCCGACGCGGGCCGCGTCGACCTGATCGCCAAGGGACGCTTCGCCGGTGAGCCGCGTGGCTTCCTGTACGCCGGAGACGGCACCTTCCAGTCGGACCGCGCCGACCAGATCCTCTCCTTCACCGAGCTCACCGGGGGTGCCGACGAGGGCTGCGAGCTCACGTTCGTGGCCGTCCCGACGGGGACGGGCATGCGTCTCGGCGTCGATCGCGACGAGGACGGCTTCTTCGACACCGACGAGCTCGACGCGTTCGCCGATCCGTCCGATCCGAGCCGCACACCCGGACCGTGGAAGAACGGCGGCGCGGCGCTGGCTGGCTCGCACGGTGCGCCGCAGCTCGTCCCGTCGGGGACGCTGGCCGACGGTTCGCGTGTCACGCTCTCGCTCGGCCACGCGCTCCCCGGCGCCACGAGCTTCCTGGTGCTCGGCTTCGCGGAGATCGGCCTGCCGTTCAAGGGCGGCAGCATGGTTCCGGCGCCCGACCTCGTCCTCGGCGGACTCGTCGTCGACGCCTCGGGCGCGCTCGAGCTCGACTTCGTCTGGCCGTCGGGCGTGCCCTCCGGCGCGTTCACCGCCTGGCAGCACTGGATCGTCGATCCCGCCGGGCCGCACGGCTTCGCCGCCAGCAACGCCGTGCTCGGCACCAGCCCCTGACGCGACCCGGCGTCGCCCACCGAAGCGGTGGGCGTTCGGCTGCGGCTCCAGATGCGCCTCGACAGAGGCTCCACGAGGCTTCGCCATCGGCGTGCGCAGTGATCCGCGCACCGCCGATGCGTAGGATCGTCAAGGTCCCGCCGAGCGCGCGTCGAAGAGGGCCTCCCGCGCGCCCCCCTCCCACGGATCCTCGCGATGACCTCCTCCGACCCGACCGACATGAAGCTGTTCATCCCCGGACCGACGCACGTGCGCAAGTCGGTGCTGGCGGCCCAGGCCAGGCCGATGATCAGCCACCGCAGCGGCTTCATGAAGGACCTGCTCGCCGACGTCCTGCCCGGCATCAAGACCGCGCTCGGCACCGACGGCGACGCGGTCGTGCTCTCGACCAGCAGCACCCAGGCGATGGAGTCGGTCGGACGCAGCGTGGTGCGTCCCGGGCGGCGCGCGCTGCACCTCGTGAACGGCAACTTCAGCAACCTGTGGTATGAGCTGTCGGTCGCGAGCGGGCTCGATGCGCAGAAATGCGACAAGCCCTGGGGCGACGCGTGGGACGAGGCGACCGCCGCCGAGGCGCTCGACGCTGCGGACGACGTCGACGCGGTCTTCGTGACGCACTGCGAGACGTCCACCGGCGCGCTCACCGACGTCGGCGGCGTGGCACGCGCGGTGCGCGCGTCGCGGCACCACGACGCGCTCGTGTGCGTCGACGTGACGTCCAGCGCGGCGGGCGTGCCGGTGCGCCTCGACGCCGACGACCTCGACATCGCGGTGGGCGGCGTGCAGAAGGCCTGGGCGCTGCCGCCGGCGCTCGCGCTCGGTGCCGTGAGCGCCCGCGCCCGCGCGCGCATGAAGGACGTCCCCGGCCGCGGCTACGCGAACGACATGCTGTCTGCGCTCGAGTACCAGGAGAGCAAGGCCATGACCGCGACGACGCCGGCCATCCCCGTGATGCAGGCGCTGCGCGTGCAGCTGCTCGACATCGAGTCGTCCGGCGGCTTCGAGAAGCGCTGGGACGAACACCGCGCGATGCAGAAGCTCGTGCTCGACTGGTGCGCGAAGAACGGCTTCGACGTGCTCGCGAAGGACGGCTTCCGCAGCCCGACCGTCACGTCGATCGCCAACGGCGGACGCTTCGCCACCGCCGACCTCGTGGCCGGCTACAAGAAGCGCGGGTACTTCGTCGGCGGAGGCTACGGCAAGACCAAGGAGACCCACTGGCGCATCGGCCACATGGGCGACCACACGACGCGCTGCGTGGGCGAGATGCTGGCCGCGACCGACGCGATCCTCGAGGAGCTGGGCGCGGCGAAGGTCGGCTGAGGGGGCCGGTCGCCCCCCCGCTCACATCGTCCAGCCGGGCAGCCTGAAGCGCTCGGGGTCGGCGACGAACATGGCGCGTCCGGACTCGTCCTCGAAGTAGTACGTCACCCCGGAGTGTTCGGCGCGGGGCGAGTCGTCCCGCGGACGGAAGCGGCGCTTGCTCACCGGATCGGTGAGCAGTCCGCAGAAACGCAGCGGGTCGGCGAGGAACGCGTCACGGCCCGCCGTGTCGGCGAACAGATAGGTCTCGTAGTTCAGGCGCACGAGGTGCTCGGCGTCGAGCAGCGCCGGACGCGACGGGTCGAGGTACCCGGTGAAGCCGATCCCCTTGCGGATCAGCGCGGCGAGGACGTCTTGCACGAAGACGTCGGGACACGGCGTTCAGCAGAAGCCCAGCGGCTCGCCGTTCACGTACATCGGCGGGACCTTCGGATTGAGCCCGTTGCCCAGCCGCATCATGCAGCTGTCGTTGCGCGAGACCTGCCCGTCGACGTAGCGCAGGCGCGGATGGGCCTCGTCGGCGCCAGGCACGGCGAACACGCCGTCGCCGCGCAGCTCCATCGCGGACGGACCCGCACACGCGCAGAGCGCCGCGACGGCAGAGAGGACGAGGGCCAGCGCCGGACGGCGCGTGCACGAGGTGGGCATGGCGGTGCTCCGGCGGTTCGGCCGTCTTACGGGAGGTGACCCCGCGCGTTGGATCTCGCGCCCGGCCGGACCACGACGGCCGCCTCAGCCGAGTCCGAAGAGCCGCGCCGCGTTCTCGCTCGTGCACGCGGCGACGTGCTCGACCGACTGGCCGCGGCAGAGCGCGACCATCGCGACGACCTCCGGCAGGTACGCCGGTTCGTTGCGTCGGGACTTGGGCAGCGGATCGAGCGTGCGCGGCAGCAGGAACGGCGCGTCGGTCTCGACCAGCAGCCGCTCGTCGGGGACGTCCGCCACGAGCTCGCGCAGGCCCAGGCCGCGACGCTCGTCGCAGATCCAGCCGGTGATGCCCACGTGCAGGTCGAGGGAGAGGTAGCGCTCGAGCGTCGCGCGCTCGCCGGTGAAGCAGTGCACCACCGCGCCCACGAGATCGGCCCGCCGGGCCGCGAGGGCGTCGGCCACGTCCTGTCCCGCGCCCCGCTCGTGGACGAAGAGCGGCAGCCCGCGCGCGGCGGCCAGGTCGATCTGCGCCGCGAAGGCGCCGCGCTGGTCGTCCCGCGGCGAGAAGTCACGCTCGAAGTCGAGCCCGCACTCGCCCACCGCGACCACCTCGTCGCGCGCCAGCAGCCGCGAGAGCGCCGCGCGCGACGAGCCGTCCCACGCGCTCGCGTCGTGGGGATGCACGCCGGCCGTCGACCACAACACGCCGGGACGCGTCGCCGCGAGGTCGGCCGCCGCACGCGACTCGCCCACCGACGTGCCCGTGAGCAGCATGCGCGACACGCCCGCCCCGAGCGCGCGCGCGAGCACCTCGTCGCGATCGCCATCGAACTGCGGGTGCGTGAGGTTGACGCCGATGTCGACCAGCGCGTGAGGCATGGGAGGATCCCGGGACGGCGCGAGTCTACGCGAATCGGTCGGCGGGTGGCGGGTCGCGGGGGATGACTCCACGCGGTCGCTCGCGGGCTGGAGATCCGTGTGTGCGGACACTCCGGGTGCTCGGGGGCGACCGCCCCGCTCGAGCAGTCCTCGGCGCCTGCGGCGCCTGCGGAACTCGCGGGGCGATCGCCCCCTGCGCTCCTCCGGTCCGCACGCTCGATGCCGGGCGCGTGAACGACGCGCCGGCATGCCCCACTGACTCGCAGCGTATCGAGAGCAGCGCCGTCGGCGATTCACGCGGGACGGCGCGCCGTCCAGAACCGGCACGCAACTCGAAGCCGTCAGCCTTCGCGATCATGCTCACGCACGAGACTCACCCCGGCGGCGCGCACCACCTGCTTCGAAAGATCCCTTCGCTCGACGCACTCTCCGAATCGCCGCGAAGCCGCGCCCCAGCGCGCTGAGCTTCCCCCCGCTCCGGAATGCGCGCCCCGAGGCACATGCCCAGCGCGCTGCGAGTTCCGCAGCCGCCGCAGGCGGCGAGGACTGTCCGAAGCTGCGCGATGCTGCGTGACGATGGTCAGCGGGCGCGCACACAGCGGCCCGAAACGCCGCGCGTGCGGGGTGGGCGCCGCGTCACGCCGGCGGTTTGCTCGCGTCCGCCAAGCAGTTCATCCTTCCATCTCGCGAAGGGAGCGCCGCGCGAGCAGCGGCGGGCGATGTGGGACGGAGGCCAGGTGTTTCTTCACCTGGCCGCAGTCCCACGTCGCCCGCCGCGTCGCGCAATCGGCCGACCTTGCAGTCCCCCCCGTCTTGTTACGCTGGACGGTCCCCGTGTCCGGAGAACCGTCGTGAGCGTGCATCCCCTGGCCGGCAAGCCGGCGCCGAGCGACGTGCTGGTCGACGTCGAGAAGCTGCTCGCGGCGTACGACGAGGTGCATCCCGACCCGTCCGAGCCGACCCAGCGCATCGCGTTCGGGACGTCGGGGCATCGCGGCAGCTCGCTCGACGCCGCGTTCAACGACGACCACATCGCGGCCACGACCGAGGCCATCGTGCGCTACCGCAAGGCCCAGGGCACCACCGGCCCGCTCTTCCTGGGACGTGACACGCACGCGCTCAGCGAGCCGGCCTTCCGCACGGCGCTCTCGGTGCTCGCGGCGCACGGGGTCGACGTGATGGTCGACGCGGCCGACGGCTACACGCCCACGCCGGTGATCAGCCACGCGATCCTGACGCACAACCGCGGACGCCGCGACGGACTGGCCGACGGCATCGTGATCACGCCGTCCCACAACCCGCCGAGAGACGGCGGCTTCAAGTACAACCCGCCCCACGGCGGACCGGCCGGCAGCGACGCGACCAAGGTCATCGAGGCCGAGGGCAACCGCCTGCTCGAGGCGAAGCTCGCCGGCATCCAGCGCATCGCCTTCGACGCGGCGCGCGGGGCGTCCACGACGCACGCGCACGACTACGTGTCGGAGTACGTCGACGACCTGCCGAGCGTGATCGACGTGGCCGCGATCAGGGACTCCGGGCTCGTGCTCGGCGTCGACCCGATGGGCGGCTCGGGCATCGCCTACTGGGATCCGATCGTCGAGCGGCACGGACTGAAGATCGAGGTCGTGAACCGCAGCGTCGATCCCACGTTCTCGTTCATGCGCCTCGACAAGGACGGGAAGATCCGCATGGACTGCAGTTCGCCGTACGCGATGGCCGGGCTGGTCGAGCTGAAAGACCGCTTCGACGTCGCGTGCGGCAACGACACCGACTACGACCGGCACGGCATCGTGACCAGGAGCGTCGGGCTGATGAACCCGAACCACTACCTCGCGGTGGCCATCGCCTACCTGTTCGAGAAGCGCCATCGCTGGTCGGCCGACACGAGCGTGGGCAAGACCGTCGTGAGCAGCAGCATGATCGACCGCGTCGTGAGCGCGCGCGGACGCAAGCTGGTCGAGGTGCCCGTGGGCTTCAAGTGGTTCGTCGACGGCCTGCTCGACGGCAGCCTCGGCTTCGGCGGCGAGGAGTCGGCCGGCGCGTCGTTCCTGCGCATGGACGGCAGCGTCTGGACCACCGACAAGGACGGCTTCATCCTCGACCTGCTCGCCGCCGAGATCCTGGCGCGCACGGGGAAGGACCCCGGCCAGCACTACCTCGCCCTCGTCCAGCGCTTCGGCGAGCCGATCTACGAGCGCATCGACGCGCCGTGCACGCCCGCGCAGAAGAAGCGGCTGTCCGAGCTCTCGCCCGAGCAGGTGCCGGCCAAGAACCTGGCCGGCGACAAGGTGCTCGAGCGGCTCACCCACGCGCCCGGCAACGGCGCGCCGATCGGCGGACTCAAGGTCAGCACGGCCAACGGCTGGTTCGCGGCGCGTCCGTCGGGCACCGAGGACGTCTACAAGATCTACGCCGAGTCGTTCCGCGGGAAGGGACACCTGAGCCGCATCCAGGAGGAGGCGCAGGTGATCGTGAACGCGGCGCTGGCGGGCTGAGCCGCGCGATGGGCCGATCCGTCGCGACCCTGCCGTCCGTGCTCGTCGTGCTGGTCTGCGCCGCGTGCGCGGGTCGAGAGCCTCGCGCGCCGAGCCCCGACGCCGCGGTGGACGCCGGCGACGCGCACGCCGTGAGCCCGAGCGACGTCGCGTCCTCCGCCGACGATGCGGACGACGCGCGCGCGCCCGACGCGGCGCCGCCCGACGCGTGGACGACCTTCGGCGCGTCCGTCGAGGGACGTCCGCTGCGCCGCCTCGACGTCGGACACGGTCCGCGCCGCGTGCTGTGGATCGGCGGCATCCACGGGAACGAGCCCGAGGGCTCCGTGGCCACCGCCGAGCTGCCGCGCGCGCTCGCCGCGGCCGGCCTGCTCGAGCGCGTCACGCTCACGCTCGTCGAGGACCTCGATCCCGACGGACGCGCGCGTGGGACGCGCGGCAACGCGCACGGCGTCGACCTGAACCGCGACTTCCCGGCGCGCAACGCGTCGCGGCGCACGCGCGAGCCGCTCTCGCAGCCCGAGTCGCGCGCGCTGGCGGAGCTCGTCGACGCGCTGCGTCCCGAGCTCGTGTTCGTGGCGCACAGCTGGGGCGGCGATCCGCGCGACGTGCGCGAGTTCGTGAACCCCGACGGTCCGGCGCACGACCTGGCCGAGCTCTTCGCGGCACAGGCGCCGGCCTACGAGCTGGTCGAGTCGTCCGAGATCTCGCCCACGCCCGGTTCGCTCGGGAGCTGGCTCGGCGTCGACCTGGGCCTGCCCGTGCTCACGATCGAATACCCACGCGGCGCCGACCCGTCCCGCTGCTGGGACGACACGCGCGCGGCGATCCTGGCCTGCCTCGCGGCCTTCGCCTCGGGGACGTGAGCGGCTCGGGCCCCGGGCGTCCCGCGCCGCGGAGCGCAGGACTCCGGCGCGCCGCCCCGCGCGCTACTCGAGCGCGCCGGCCGACAGCTCGTCGTCGCGCGTCGCCTCCTCGGACGACCTCCCGCCGTCGTCGAACGCGACCTCCTCTTCGAGCAGCGTGCCGTAGTCGAAGGTGATCTCGGCGCCCTCGGGGATGTCGGCCACGGCGACCAGGTCGAGCCCCTCGAAATGCGCGTTCGCGGGCGTGTCGTGGTTCACGTAGCGCATCGCGTTCGTGAGGCGCCAGCCCTCTTCGCCGCCGTCGTCGTCGATCAGCCACAGCACGTGGGGACCGTCGCGCCGCGTGCGCACGCCCTCGGCCTCGCCGATGAGCTGACCCTTGCGGATCGCCCGCGTCGCGAACAGGCCGCGCCCGTGCAGGGCGCTGGACCTCACCTCGTAGGGCACACCGTCGGGCACGTCCCGTCCCTCCTCGACCGCTTTCGTTTCCGCCAGGAAAGCCGCGCAGTGTAGCAGGCCGGGACACCGGACGTGCGTCTCACGCGACCGACACTCAACTTCGAGGCACGCGCGCGGTATCGTCGGCGGACGTCCACGCTCCGAGGAGTCCCCGTGATGCTCGCGTCCCGCTTCCGTCTGTCGTCGTTGCTGCTGGCCCTGGCCGTCCTCGTCTCGACCGCGTCCGCGCAGTTCGTCACGCCCGCCAGCCGCGTGGTCGTGCTGGGCACCGGCAAGACCGCGAAGGTCACGGTCGACGCCGCCGGCTGCAAGCCCACCTACGCCGCCGTGTCCGGCGACGAAGACGTCGCCACGGTCTCGCCCGCCGAGGGCAAGGCCTCCGGCAAGGCCAGCTTCAAGATCAAGGCGGGCGGCGACGCCCCCGGCATGACCACCGTCACGATCACGCTCACCGACGCCGAGTGCATCGGCGATCCGCTCGCGATCGACATCGACGTGTACGTGGTGATGGACACCAAGGCCGCCGAGAAGGCCTGGAAGTCGGGCATGAAGGGCCTGGACATGGTGGGGGTCAACGGCCGCCTCAAGACCCTCAAGACCGAGCTCAAGGACGCCCAGAAGGAGCTCGCCGCGAACTACAAGGACCTGCTCGGCCAGGTCGCCGACGGCACGCTCGACACGCCCGCGTTCCTGGGCGGCGACCCGCTCCCGCTGCACGACCAGGCGATGCTCGCGGCCTTCGCGTTCGAGATCACGTTCCTCAAGGTCGTCTACGCGTCGTGGTACTTCGCGCTGGCCGGCATGGCCTCCGACGGACGCGTGGTCCTCAGCTACCTCGGCTTCGTGAGCTACATGCCGTTCACGGTGCCCGTGGGCTTCACGTCCGGCGGCTGCGGCCTGTGGGACAGCTCGCGCCTCAAGGCCTTCGCGCTCGTGCTGGGCACGATCGACACGCTCAACAAGCTCAGCAAGGCCTTCGCGAAGAGCCTGGCCAAGCTCACGTCCACCGACGGCGTGGCCACCCGCGAGACCCCGGCCACGATCGTCGACGGCTCGCTCGCCGCGGCCGATCCGTCGAACGTGGGCTTCGACGCGAACACCGATCCGTGCCAGGACGGCAGCTCCGAGATCGTGAAGCTCAAGGCCTACAACTCGTTCGACGGCGACAACGACAACGGCCGCATCCTGCTCGTGGGCCGGGCGGCGGCGGGCTCGACGGTCACGGTGACCTACCAGAAGCTCGACGCGAACGGTGACCCCGAGGGCGACCCGGTGGTCGAGGAGGTCGTCGCGTCCGCCGAGTGCGTCGTGAACAGCACCGCCCCCGCGGCGACCGACGCGCCGAACCTCGAGCCGGGCACGTGGCAGGTCACGATGGAGACCGAGAGCGGCACGACGCTCATGCGCCGCATCCAGGTGCCCGTGAACTGAGCGACGCCCGCGGCGCTCAGCGCGCGAGCAGCGCGCGCGCCGCGGGATGGCGCCGCACGAGGACGGCGCGCAGCAGCTCGTCGACCAGCGCGTGCACGCGCTCGCACTGCACGCGCCGCGCGGCGGCGTCGTCGGAGAGTCCCCCGGCGCCGTCGCGCAGCAGCGACGTCCAGAGCGCGGAGAGCGCGTCCTTGCGTTCGCGCAGGACGTCGCCCACCGCGTCGCGCCAGGCCGACGGCGCGTCGCCCTCGTGGAACTCGCCGCCGCCGCGTCCGTGCTGGGCCACCGCGAGGTAGCGCAGCAGGCTGTCGTGCAGCAGCCCGCTCAGGAACGGCTGCGACCAGCGCACGGCCGGCGCCTTGCGGCTCGCCACGAGCTGGAAGCCCTTCGCCAGTCCCGCGCCGCCCAGTGCGCCGAGCACGGCGCCGACCACCGCGCCGCCGCCGAACGAGAGCCCTCCCGTGAGCAGGTCGGCGGCCACGCCGGTGGCCGCGCCCGACAGCACGCCGCCCCAGATCGCACCCTTCTTCACGCCCAGCGGCGGCTCGCCCGAGACGACGAAGTCGCGGATCTCGTCGGCCACGCGCGCAGCCGACGCGCCCTCGAGCCCGGCCAGCGCGAGCAGCCGGTCGAGCAGCGCGCGCGTGCGCGCCTCGACGCGCCGCGCCAATCGGTCCATGGCCTTCTTCTTCTCGGCGCCGGACGCCAGCAGGCCGGGCAGCGGCTCGGTGTCGACCGCCGTCTCGTGCACGAGCGCCGCGAGCGCGTCGACGGCCTCGCCGAACGCTTCGAGGTTGCGCGCGTTCCAGGCGTCGACGAAGCGCTGCATGAGCGGACGCCGCGCCTCGGGCAGCGCGTCGCGCACGTGCTCGAGGAACGTGCCCTCCTGCACCCAGCAGCGCGCGAAGGCGTCGAGCGGCAGCACCGAGCGCACCGAGTCCCAGCGCGTGACGTGGGCCGTCCAGGCGTCGAGCAGCTCGGGACGGTCGTCGCCCGCGGGCCCGGTCTGGTTGAGCAGCACGACCACCGGCTTGCCGAGCCAGCCCAGCAGGTCGAGCTCGAGCGCGACGTAGCCGGCGTCGTCGGGATGCTCGGCGGCGCTCACGAGGTAGATCACCACGTCGGACTGGTCGCGCACGTTGCGCACCGCCTCCTGTCCGCACCACAGCGCGCGATCGGTCGCGCGGTCCCAGACCTGGTGCAGGAACCAGCCCACGGGATTGCCCTCGGCGCGCATGCGCCTCAGCAGCCGCGCGGTGTCGCCGAAGCCCGGCGTGTCCCACAGCAGCAGGCGCGCGCCGTCGGACTCGAGCAGCGTCCAGGCCTCGGACACGTCGGTCACGTGGGCCTGGTCGAAGACCGAGCCCACGTCGCGCCGCAGCAGCGTGCGCGCCAGCGACGTCTTGCCCACGTTCGTGTGCGAGACGAGCGAGAGTGCGAGGGTCTCGACGTCGCTCACGAGGCGTCCCCCGCGGGCATCACGGCGGCCGAGACCGCCGACGCCGTGGCCTCGTCGGCGGGACGGGACAGGTCGACGTGCGCGGCCTCGACGCCGGCCTCGCGCAGCACGCGGTCCCACGCGCGGCGGCGTTCGGCGAGCCGCGGCGAGTCGTCGCCCAGGCGCTTGCGGTAGCTGCCGCCGTCGACGAGCACGAGCATCGCCGCCCGTCCGGCGCGCACGCGGCGCGCCTCGCGCAGGAACGCGCCGTGCACCTCGCTCTCGGGCGACTGCGCGAGCGCGAACACGAACACGTCGCACGCGGGCGCGTCGTCGCGCGACGCGTCGTCGCCGGCGGATGCGGCACCGCGCACGGGCGGCGGGTCGTCGCCGTACTCGAGCGACGACGCCATGCTCAGCGCGGCGCGCGTCCCGAAGACGTCGTGCAGGAGCGCCGAGAGCTCGTCGCCGGCACGCGGCGGCAGGTGCCAGCCGTAGCCGTGGACGACGACGGCGTGCGCGCCGCGCCGGGCCGGCGACACGAGCCGGCGCAGCACGCCCGCGTCGACGGCGATGGGCACGCGCAGGGCGAGCTTGCGCGTGAGCGCGGTGTCGATCGCCGCGAGCAGCGTGCGCGGCGCGAGCACGAAGAGCACCCCCGTGAGCGCGTAGAGGTGGATGAAGCGCGCGGCCTGCTCGGCGGCGGGCGCCGCGGCGGCGTCGAAGCGCAGCGCCGCGAGCTGGCCGGCGTCGGGCAGCGTCCAGCCGAGCAGCGCGGCGGCCGGGCCGAGGAACGCGCGCAGCACCGCCGCCACCGACTCGGGGCCCAGGAAGGTCGACTCCCAGCCGACGCGGTACTGCAGGCCGAGGCCGCGCACGTACATGCCCAGCACCGCGCCCACCACGAGCGCCGCCGCGCCCAGGTGCAGCAGGCGCCGCAGACGTCCGGCCAGCAGCGCGCCGCCCGCCACGCGCCAGGACGCCATGTAGCGCGTGAGCGCCGCGCCGAGCAGCGCCTGGTCGTCGACCGAGCGCGCGCGGGCGCGTCCCAGCGAACGCTCGAGCAGCCACTCGGCGGCGCGCCGCAGCAGGCTGCCTCCGCGCGCGAGCAGCGAGAGCACGTCGGAGAGCAGCGAGTCGCCGTCGCCCGTCGCGGACGTGGCGCGCCGCGTGCGCGCGTCGCGGTCCGTGGCGCGCTCGGAGGCCTGCGCGCGCTCGGAGCCGTGCGCGTGCGCGCCCGCGTCCGACGCGCGCACGTCGTCGTCGCCGCGCAGGCGCGCGAGCGCGGCGCGCCCGATCCACAGCACGAGCGCGAGGTAGACGCACAGGTTCCAGAGCACGAGCCCGAGCATCGGCGCGAAGAGGATGTTCACCCGTCCGTCGGGGCCGAGGGCGTTGCCGAGCACGCCCACCACGAGCGCGCCCAGCACGCACAGCGGCAGGAAGCCGCTGCGCAGGCGTCCGGCGCGCAGCAGCCGCTGCAACTGCGGGACGCGCGCCTCGAGCACGGGCAGCAGCAGCTCGGCGCGGCGCGCCAGCAGGCGCGCGGCGTCGTCGCCCGCCTCGGCGCGCGCCTGCTCGCCGGCGCGCTCGCGCTCGTCGTGCGTGAGCCAGCGTCCCGACTCGTCGGCCTGCTCGAACGCGAGCACGAGCAGCACGTGCTGGGCGTCGGTCTCGGCGAGTTCGACCGCCCGGGACGTCACGCGGCGCCGTCCTCCGCGAGGTGGAGCTCGGCCAGGCGCGTGCCGTTCTCGACGAGCGCGTTGACCGAGATGCCGCGCCGGTGGTTGCCGAGCACCGACAGCCCCGCGTGCCGCGCGAGCAGCGCCTCGAGCGCGTCCTGGCGCGCGGGCTGGGCGAGGTCGTAGCGCGGGAGCGAGGCCTTCCAGCGCGTCACGTGCAGCAGGCGCGGCGGCCCGTCGGGCAGGCCCAGCAGCGGCGCGACCTCGGCGCGCAGCAGCGCGAGCAGCGCGTCGTCGGACATCCCGATCGCCGCGGGATCGCGCGCGCCGCCGCACAGCGTGCGCAGCACGACCACGTCGGACGGGCAGCGCGAGGGCGTGATCGACGAGCTGAAGAGCGTGCCGAGGTGCTTCAGCCCGCGCGCGGTGGGCACGAGGTAGCCGAAGCCGTCGAGCGGATGACGCACCTGCGCGCGCGGCCAGACGTGCGCCACCGAGACCACGATCTCGGTCACGATCTCGCCCAGCAGCGCGGACAGCTCGGGCGCCGCGTCGGCCAGCAGCCCGGACGCCGCGCGTGCCGGCGTGGCCAGCACGAGCCGCCGCGCGCGCAGCACGCCATCGTCGGTGGCCACCTCCCAGCCGTCGGACGCGCGCGTGACGCCGCGCGCCGCGCAGTCCAGCCGCAGCCGTGCGCCGAGCCACGCGCCGATCGCGTCGGGCAGGCGCTGGAGTCCGCCCTCGACCGAGAGCAGCGACGGCGGCGGCGGACGGCTCTCGCCCTTCGCCTTGCGCGCCTTCGCCTTGGCCTTCAGTCCGCCCATGATGCTGCCGTGCTCGGCGGCCATGTCGTACAGCTTGGGGAAGGCCGCGCGCAGCGAGGTCGTCTCGGCCGAGCCGGCGTAGATGCCGGCCAGCGCCGGGTCGACGAGCTCGCGCAGGATCTCTCCGCCCAGGCGGTGGCGCACGAAGTCGGCCACCGAGCCGTCGAGCGCGACACCCTTCTTGCGCAGCGGCTCGGTGAACGCGCGCAGCTTGCCGGGCAGGCTCACGAGCGGACTCTTCAGGAACGCGCCCGGGTTCGTCGGCACGGGCACGAGTCCCCCGGCACCGAGCACCCAGCGGTTCTTCGCGCTCGGGTCGGCGGGCAGCACGCGCAGACTCATGTCCTCGATCAGCCGCACGGTGAGCGGCGCGTCGTCCTGCAGCGCCTCGGGACCGCACTCGAAGTGCAGCCCGGGCTCGCGCTGCGTGGTCACGAGCCCGCCGGCGCGGGGGGCGGCCTCGAGCACGACGACGTCGGCGTCGGCTCCGCGGGCGTGGGCGTAGCTCAGGCCGGACATCCCGGCCCCGAGGACGATCGTGTCGTGGAGGGAAGGCATGGCGCCGTCCATGCTCCGCGCCGGGGGTGCGCGGCGCAACCGGGCGCGCCGGCTAGAGCTGGCGCGCCGCCTGCTCCTGCTCGACCTCGCGCCGGACGAGCTCGCGCTTGTAGCGCGCCAGGACGTCCTCGATGCGCACGATGCCGACGAGGCGCTCGCCGTCCATCACCGGGAGCTCGTCGCGGTAGCCCACGTCGAGGGTCTCGAGCACGTGGTCGAGGGTGTCGTCGACGCCCACGCGCGGTCCGTGCGTCGCGGCGATGTCGCCGGCCACCACGATGTCGCGCAGGACGTCGAGGTCGGGCAGCAGCGACTGGAGCTCGTTGAGTCCCACGACGCCGATCAGGTGCCGTTCGTCGTCGACCACGTACAGGCTCGCGTCGGAGCCCGCGGACAGGCGCAGCGCGAGGGCGCCGAGGCGCACCGCGGGCGCGATCGTCGGGACCTCGTCGCGCAGCACGTCGCGCACCGAGACGCTCTTGAGCAGGTTGACGTCCTGTCCGGAGGCGATGTCGATGCCGCGCCGGATGAGCTTCAGCGTGTAGATCGATCCGCGCATGAGCTTCGTGGCCAGCAGCGTGGCCAGGATGCACGAGATCATGAGCGGCAGGATGATGCGGTAGTCGTTCGTGAGCTCGAACAGGATCAGGATGGCCGAGATCGGCGCGTGCGTCACGGCGCCCAGCACCGCGCCCATTCCCACCAGCGCGTAGGCGCCCGGCGCGCCCACCACGCCCGCGCCGAAGATCGCGTTCGCGATCGCCCCCACGAGCGCCCCGAGCGTCGCGCCCAGGAACAGCGACGGCATGAGGATGCCGCCCGAGCCGCCGGACGCGATCGTGATGCAGACCGCCACGAGCTTGGCCGTCAGCAGCAGCGCCAGGAACGTGACCGTGGGCGTGCCGGTCAGCGCGAGGTTCATCGACTCGTAGCCCATGCCCAGCACGCCGGGGATGGCCAGCGCCAGCGCGCCCACGAGCGCGCCGCCCACGGCGGCCTTGAGCGCCAGCGGCAGCTTGACCTCGTCGGCGCGGTCCTCGGAGAAGTAGAGCACCTTCACGAACGCGATCGCGAGCAGCCCGGCGAGCACGCCCAGCACGCCGTACAGGAACAGCTCGGTCGGATGCACGAGCGAGTACGGCGGGATCTCGAACGCGGGCAGGTCGCCGAGGTAGTGGCGGCTGACCACGGTCGCCATCACCGACGAGATCACGATCGGCGAGAACTGCGGCACGCCGAAGTCGCCCAGCACGACCTCGACCGCGAAGAGCGCCCCGGCCACCGGCGCGTTGAACGTGGCCGCGATGCCGGCCGCCGCGCCGCAGCCCACGAGCGTGCGCATGCGCCGCGCCGACATGCCCAGCGCCTGGGCCGTGGCCGAGCCGATCGCGGCGCCGATCTGCACGATCGGACCTTCGCGCCCCACCGAGCCGCCCGAGCCGATGCTGAGGCCCGACGCCACGGCCTTGGCGACCACGACCCGCGGACGGATGCGCCCGCCGCGCACGGCCACGGCCTCCATGACCTCGGGCACGCCGTGGCCCTTCGCCTCGGGCGCGAAGCGCGCGATGATCCAGCCGCAGAGCAGGCCGCCCACGGCGGGGATGACGACCACCGCGTACCAAGGCAGCCCGCGCACGTAGTCGAGGCTGAACTCGGTGGTCTCCCAGAAGCCGTCCTGCATCCACAGGATGATGTGCTTGAAGCCCACCGCGCCGTAGCCGCCCAGGACGCCCACGACGAGCGCCACGACGACCATGTAGACGTGCGTCGTGCGCTTGAGCGAGTCGTTGAGCCGGCGCAGCGGCGCGAGGAGTCCGTCGATCGTCACGCGGGAGAGCGTAGGACAGACGGCGGGACGTGTCACGCGTGGTACTCTCGCGCCCATCGCCGTGGGGACCGACGCGGCGGGAAACCGGCGCGTCCCGTCGTGCGACCCGCGTGCGCGGGAGCGGGAGGGCGCGCCGCCTCGCGAGGGCCGCCGTGTCTGCGTCCGTGTCCGTGGGTCGTTCGTCGTGGGTCGTTCTGGGACTGCTGCTGGGCGCGCTCGGCGCGTGTCGCGGTCCCGAGGTGCGCGCCGAGGTGATCGAGGTCGCGTGCGAACCTCCCCGGCCGCTCGTGGCCGGGACGCACGTGCGGCTGACCGCGACGCTGCGCTACGACGTGCCCACGTCGCGCGCGCTGGGCGTCCAGTTGTTCGGCGTCGACGTCTCGAGCGCGGCCACCGTCCCCGAGGGCGCCGGCGAGGTGCGGCGCTGGGTCGAGTTCGACGTGCCCGACGTCGACGAGCTGCTCCTCGCGGCGCTCGTGCCGGTCGAGGACGACGAGGTGCGCGTCGTGCTGCCGGGCGACTCGGTCCACCTGCCGGTGGTGCACTCGACGCTCACGCTGCTCGAGGCGCGCACCGAACCCGAGACCCTCGTCGCGGGACGTCCGGCGCGCGTCGTCGTGCGCGCCGACTGCCGCGCGGTCACGCCGCGCACGCTGCTCGTGCTCGTCGACACCGAGCTCCCCGACGCCGAGGGGCACGGGCAGGTCTCGGTGCTGGCGCGCGAGCTGCGCACGCTCGACCCGGGCGAGGGCACGCTGGCCTTCGACGTCCCGTGCGAGGTGCCGGCGGGCGCCCGGGTCGTCGACCTGACGCTGATCTGGGACACGTCCGAGCGCGTCGAGCAGGGCTACGGAACCGTGGCGGGCAGCGCCGAGTTCGAGGTGTCCGCGGCACCCTGACGGGCGCGGCGACCTCGTCGACGTCAGACGCGCGGCTCGCCCGGTGACGGCGTCGCCGACGGCACCTCGGGGCGGAAGCGCCAGGCGCCCAGCGCGACGAGCGCGATGCCGCCCAGCTCGAGCACCCAGTTCATGCGCACGTGCAGGAACTCCCACTGGAGCAGCACGTCCATGTGGTGGAAGGACGCGGCACGCACGACGATGAACGTGCACAGGAAGACCGTGCCCGCGAACGCCAGCCGCACGCGCGCGAGGGCGCGACGCAGGAACCAGAGCGTGCCGAGCAGCGCGAGGCCGACGACCGCGACCAGCCCCAGGATGAAGTCGACCTGCACGGTCCCGCGCTCGTCGTACCAGCCCTGGGCCTTGGCCAGGTCGCGGCCGACCTGCGTGAAGAGCGACTGCAGGTCGAGCTGCTTGTTCACGCCGAGCGCGAAGAGCAGCGCCGTGAGGACGGTCCAGAAGCGCAGCAGGCGCGCCAGCCCCGCGTCGCGCGCGCGCGTGCGGGCGCCGAGCGCGAGCACCCCGGCGACCAGGTAGGCCACCACCGTCACCCAGCCGATCACCGTCGGGTCGCCGATGCCGGGCGTCCAGCGGCCGTCGCTGCCCGCGTCGAACGCGACCAGCAGCGCGACGGGCGCGACGACGCTGCGTGCGACGGACGAGGACGGGCGGGTCAGGGCGGCGATCGACATGCGGGAAGCGTAGGCCAGGCGCCCTTGCGAGTCACGCGCGGTCACCGCGGCGCGACGCCGTCCCTTGCGCGCGGCGAGAGGCCCGACGGGGCGTCGGCTCATTCGCCGAGCGGCAGTCCCGAGGGGCCGTGCAGCAGCCACATCAGCGCGAGCAGCACGCCCAGCATCACGATCCAGGTCGTGACGGCGATGCGGGTGGCCTTCTTCGCGCGCTCGCCCTCCCACCACGTGCGCGGCCTCACCTTGCGCAGGATGAAGGTCGCCACCGCCGCGAGGTTGACGCAGGTCACGTTCGTGAGCAGCAACACGAGCGCGCGCGCGGCGAGCGTCCAGTGGCCCGAACCGGCCAGCAGTCCGGCGACGACGAGCGGCGGCAGGAGCGCCACGGCGACCATCACGCCCACGACCACGCCGGAGACGCCGCTCGTGAACGCGAGCGATCCGGCGGCCCCCGCGGCCAGCGCCAGGGCGATGTCGCTCAGGTCGCCGCGC
>JACKHP010000018.1 GCA_020638905.1 Planctomycetota bacterium
CGCGCTGGACGACGAGCTGCTCGCGCACGCGGCGCGACTCGCGGCGCAGGTCGTCACGCGTCGCGAGTGGGAACGCCGGCGGCGCGGCACCGAGCGCCGGCTGCGCGAGGCCTTCCGTGCGCTGCCCGCGCGCGCGTTCGTGCTCGACGCCGACGGACGGCTCGCGCTGGCGAACCGCGCCGCGTCCGCCGCCTGGGGCCTGTTGCCCGACGACGCGTCCGGACGCGACCTGCGCACGCTGCTCGTCGAACGTCCCGAGTGCGACGCGCTGCTCGCGCTGGCCGACGCGGCGCGCGCGGGCGGCACGCCCGTCCGGCGCGACGCGCTCGTACTCACCGACGCGCCCGGCTGCCGGCGCGTGCTGGCGGCCTGCGCCGTCCCGCTGGCCCGCGGCGACACGCGCGGCGAGGTCCTTTGCGTGCTCGACGACGTGACCGACGCACGTCGCGCCGAGCGCGCGCGCCGCACCCGGGAGGCGCGCGAACACGACGCGCTGCGCCTCTCGGGCCTGGGCGTGCTCGCCGGCGGACTCGCGCACGAGGTCGACGGCCTCGTGCGCTCGATCCACGAGGGCGTGGGACGCATCGCGCTGGGCATGAACGGGGACGCGAGCCTGCGTGACGAGACGGCGGCGCTCGAGCGCGACGCGCAGCGGGCCGCCGACCTCGTGCGCCTCGTGCTCTGCTGCGCGGGACGCGCGCCGTCGTCCGCCGAACGGCTCGACCTCGACGCGCTGTTGCGCGACATGACGCACCTGCTCGATGCCGCGGCGCCGTCGGGCGCGCGCGTCGAGCTCGAGACGTCCGGCGGGCTGCCGACGGTGCTGGGCGACGCCGAGCAGTTGCGGCGTCTCGTGCTCGCGCTCGTCGAGAACGCCGCCGAGGCGCTGCCGCGCGGCGAGGGCACGGTCGTCGTGCGCACCTCCGCGCGGCGCCTGCTGCGCGACGACCTGGCGGGACTGTTCCTCGACCGCGAGCTGCGCGAGGGATCCTACGTGGTGCTCGAGGTCGAGGACGACGGGGAGGGCTTCGACGACGCCCTCGCGCGCCGCGTGTTCGATCCGTTCTTCACCACCAAGGCCACCGGCCGGGGCCTGGGACTCTCGGCGGTGCTGGGCATCGTGCGCGGACACGGCGGCGCGGTGCAGCTCGACAGCGAGCCCGGGCGCGGCACGTGCGTGCGCGTCCTGCTGCCCGCCGCCGGTCTCGCCGAGCGCGTGGGAGAGCGCCTCGGCGCGGGTTGACCTCCGCCGCGTCACGCACCTCCTCCCGCACGGCTGGCGTCGTCAGGCGAGGCGTACGTCCTCGCCCGTGGTGATGCGGCCCTCGCGCAGGACGCGTGCGTACGCCCGACTGCTCTTCGGCGTCGCGTCCGCGTGCAGGCGCCCGAAGCCGCCGTCGGCGAACGAGCCCGCGATGAGGCGGCACGGCACGGCCCAGCTCGTGACCTCGAGCTCGACGCCGCCCGCGAAGACGAAGCGCGTGCCGGGCTGCACCTTTTCCCAGTCGAGGCCGGCCAGGGTCAGGTTCTCGCCGGTGCTGCCCGGCACGATGGGATGGCCTTCGGCCGCGAGGCGCTCGACGACCTCGAGCGCCAGCAGGCACACGGCGCGCTCGGGTCCGCCGTGGTGGCGCAGGTCGCGCTGCCGGTCGCCCAGCAGGCCGCCGCTGCGTACCTCGGCGTGCGGCACGGCGAGCTTGGGCACGCCGCCGTCGGAGAGCGAGATCTGGTGGACACGTCCGGCGGGAGGCGGGCTGGGCGGCATCGACGACGACTCCTGGGGCTGATCGGTGTGGATCGTAGCGTCCGAAATCTTCTGGGCTCATGCCGCGGGGCGCGACTCCCTTCGCGTCGCTCGAACCGGAATCTGCGCCGGAGGTCGCGATCCCCGGCGGCTCGACGCGGCCAACACTCGCGACCGCCTCCCGTCTCTCCCAGGTGACTGGCGCCGTCGCGGCGCGGAGTTGCCCAGAAAGAAGGTGTGGGACGCAGGGCGTGCCGCGCCGGGTCCGTCTTCCCGAGGAGATCCGCCATGACCGAGCCGACGAACGTGGGGGCGCCCGAGGCGCCCAGCCGCTTGCGCAAGATCGGTACCGCCTTCACCCTCGGCACGATGGGCCTCTCGGTCGTGTTCTTGCTCATGCAGGCCTTCGGCCCCGAGCAGTGGCGCGCCGGCAACCCGGTCTTCGGTCCCGAGGGCGACCCCATCGGCCCGCCGCCGACCGAGACGACGGCGCCGGCGGTCGTCGGCGATGCGGACGCCGCCGCCTCCGCCGCGAACGGCAAGACCGACGAGCACGTCGAGAAGACGAAGGCAGCGGAGGACGCGCAGGCGTCCGAGTCCGGCGACGGCCAGCGGTAGGGCGGGTCGTCGGGCGTGGATCGTCGGCGCACCGCCACGTGACGCCCGCGCCGAGTTCCGGATCATCCGGGCACGCGCCCCGGGAGGTCCGTGTCGATGGTCCGTTGGATCGCACGCTTCGCCATCCTGCTGCTCGTGGTCCGTCCGCTCGCCGCGCAGGACGGCGCGCTCGGGGCGCCGACGTCCGCCGACCTCGCCGTGCGCCTCGACGCCGCCGTGCTGCGCGCGCTCCCGCCGCTCCAGGAGTCGGGGGACGACTGGTACCTGGCGCGCACGTGCAACTCCTGCCACCACGCGTCGCTGGGCCTGATCGCGGTGGCCGCCGCGCGCGAACGCGGTCTCGCCGTCGACGACGACCTCGCGGCGCGGCTGCTCGCGCGCGTGCTGCGCACGAGTCCCGAGGCCGAGGCGGGCATCGTGCAGGGCGACCGGCGCGACGTCGGCATCAACGCGCAGATCGGACAGGGCTACCGGCTGCTGGCGCTCGCCGCGAGCGACGTCGCGCCGAACACGAACACCGACGCGGTGGTCACCTTCCTGGCCGGCAAGCAGCAGCCCGACGGGCACTGGCGCTCCGAGAGCCACCGCCCGCCGCTTGAGGACAGCGAGTTCACCGCGACCGCGCTCTCGCTGCGCGCGCTGCGGAGGTACGTCACGCCGGCGCTCGCCGACGAGATCGCGGGGCGCGTCCGGCGCGCGCGCGACTGGCTCGTGACGGCCGTGCCGGTCACGCACGAGGAGCGCGTCATGCAGCTGTTCGGCCTGGCGTGGTCGGACGCCGGCGCCGAGGAGATCGACGCGGCGGTGGCGGGGCTGCGCGCGACCCAGCGTCCCGACGGAGGCTGGGCGCAGATCGCGAGGCGTGAGAGCGACGCCTTCGCCACGGCCGAGGCGCTCGTGGCGCTGCACGAAGCCGGCGGCGTGTCGTCCGCCGACGAGACGCTGCGGCGCGGCGCGGCCTTCCTGCTCGACACGCAGCTCGCCGACGGGACGTGGCACGTCACGACGCGTCGCAAGACCGAGGGACTGCCGTACTTCGAGTCGGGCTTCCCGCACGGCGAGGACCAGTTCGTCTCGGCCGCGGCGACGGGCTGGGCGATCGCCGCGCTGTGCGCGCTGCGCGACGACGTGCGCTCGCCGATCTGGACGGGGAGCGCGGCGAAGGCGCGTCCCGCAGCGGTCGCGCGGGCCGATCCGCAAGCCGGAGCCGCAAGCGGATCCGGATCCCTCCTCGCGGCGGCGCTCTCCGGCAGCGTCGACGATCTCGCGGACCGGCTCGCGTCGGGTGCCGACGCGAACGCGCGCGGGCCCGGTGGCCTGACTCCCCTGCTCTGCGCGGCGTCGGACGTCGACAAGGTGCGACTGCTGCTCGCGCACGGCGCCGATCCGTCCACGCGCAGCGAGCTCGGGCAGACGGTGTTCCTCGCCGCGGCCGCACGGGACGGCGGGCTGCCCGTCCTGCGACTGCTGCTCGCGCGGGGACCGGCTGCTTCGCAGGACGATCTCGACGAGGCGCTGCGTGCGGCCGCACTGGCCGGCGACCTGGCGAAGATCGACCTGCTGTCGGACGCGGGCGCGTCGCTCGAGGCGCCCGGCGAGGAGGGCGAGACCGCGCTCATGCTCGCCACCTGGCAGGGCGACGCCGAGCTCGTCCGGCAACTCGTCGCGCGCGGCGCCGAGGTCGATCCGGTGGGCTACGGCGTCACGCCGCTGCTGGTCGCCGCCGAGGACGGTCAGCGCGACGCGCTCGTCGCGCTGCTCGAGTCCGGTGCCGACGTGGCCGCGCGCGACGGCGGTCCCGACGGTCCCACGGCCCTGCACTGGGCGGCCATCATCGACCCCGGGACGACGGCCCTCGTCGAGGCGCTGCTCGCCCACGGCGCACCGCTGGACGCGCGCGACGAGGACGGTCGCACGCCGCTCGACCGGGCGCTCGAGCACGGGAACACGGCCTTCGCCGAGGTCTTGCGCGCGGCGGCCGCGGGCCGCTGACCGGCGCGCGTGCGCCCTGGTGCACGTCGCGGCGCGACGATTCGGTGGTGACTCGACGGCACGCGAAGTGTCCTGAGGTCGTGTGGCTCGCCTCGGGTCCGCGTCGTCGTTGGAGCGTGTCCAGCGCCGGGCGTGCATCCGACGGCCACGTCGAGGGGAGGATGTCTCGATGAAGCGTCGACTCGAGAGCGTGTGCGCGGTGCTTCTGGGGTGCTGCGCGTGGACGGCCTGCGGCCAGGCGGGCCAGGGTGCTTCGGGGGGCGTCAGCTACGACGGCCCCGGGGGCAGCGTGTCCGCCGGTGTGAGCGTCGGGAAGGCGTCCACCGGTGTGCCGCAGTTCCAGATGACCGAGGAGCAGATCGACGGCTGGGTCGACCTTTGCGAGCAGATCCTGACGCACCCCGAGACGTACACTCCGGACGGCATGACCACCCAGGAGGTGCTCGACTTCGTGGGCAAGAAGCTCGACTTCCTGCTGGCGATCAAGATGACGCTCGCCGGGGGCTGACCGCCGGTTCCAAGATCGGCACGGAGGCGAGGTCGAGGAGGTGCTCGCGATGACGATCGACTCCCGCGGCGTTCGGCGGCTCGCGGTGCTGGTCGGCGCGCTGCTCGTCGGCGGGCTCGTCGTGCTGCTCGGGCCGTGGGACGGGGGCGAGGGGTCCGTCACGCTGCGAGCGCCTTGCGCTCGCGGCGCCATGGCGTCCCTGCCCGCCGGAGTGCCCGACGCGCCGAGCGATCGGCGCGTCGAGACTCTGGCCCCGCCGTCCGACGCTGCGAGCGCTTCTCGGGACGACGTCGACTGCGCGTCGACCGACGTGCTCGGTCGGCTCGCCGCGCTGGCCGCCGAGTTGCGCCAGGCGTACGACGGCGATCCCTCCGGCGAGGCACTGGTCGCGTGGTTCGCGCCGGGCACGGGCCCGCCGCACGCGGCCTTCGATCGCATCCCGGGGCGACCGCCGCGGCGCAGCCGGGCGATGGAGAGCTGGCTCGACCTGCTCGCGTGCGCGGGTGAGCAGGGTCTCGTCGAGCCGTTCGCCGCGAGCACCGTGGCGACCTGCCGCGACGAGCCGCGTCCGCCGCTGCGGTCCTTCTGGCTGGCGACCCTGATGGAGTTCGCCCCGTGCCGTGCCGACGTGTTCGAGGTGCTGGCCGACGAGGTGCGGCGCGTCCTCGACGCGCGGGGCGACGGCGCGGGCGCGACGTTCGGCACGTATCTCATGCGCCAGGCGGCCTGCCCCGACATGCAGGCCGACGTCGTCGGACTCCTGTTGTCGGTGGCCGAGGCGACCTCCGACCCGGCGGCACGCGCGGGGGTGTACGTCCGGCTGGCCGCCAGCGTGCCGTGGAACGAGGCCGTCGAGCGACACTTCCTGGAGCACGTCCGGTGCCCCGCGGACGCCTGGTCGTCCCTCGAGCTGCTCTACGCCTATGCCGGTCACGGCCTGCAACCCGACGACGTCCAGCGTCTGCTGCTGGCGTTGCCCGCGACCTACGACGCGATCCTCGCCGGGGACAGCGGGCGCGCGGCGGCCTGGGCCGCGTACAAGCTCATGGCCCAGGACGGCGGGGCCTGGGGCGCCCAGCAGCTCCTGGCGCTCGTGCGCGAACCGACGTCGGCGGGGCGCGCCGACGTGCTCGCGTTCCTGGGCGATCCCGCCGCGATGTACGTGACCTGGAACGAGCTCGGTGCGTTCGTCGACGACGCCGATCCGGACGTGGCGACGGCGGCCTGGACGGCGCTCGCCCAGCGCCTGGCCGGCAGCGACGACGCGCTCGACTTCGTGCGCTCGGCGGCGATCGCGTCCGACGATCCCGCGAGCCGGCTGCACGCCATCGAGGCCCTCGGCACCTGCGGACGGGCCGACGCGTTCGAGATCCTGCTCGACGAGGTGCTGCCCTCGGCGTCCGACGCCGAGGCGCGCCGCGCGACCTTGAGCAACGCGTCGCTCATCCCCGGGGCCGACCTCGAGCGCATCGCGTGGTTCGCCGACGAGGCCCACGAGACCGACCCCGAGACGCGCATGGTGGCCCTGACGTCCTACGTCGTGGCGAACCCCGACGTCGAGGCGTCCGTCGAGCGGCTCGCGTCCTACGCCGACGATCCCGTGCTGGGGCTGAAGGCGGCCACGGCCGCGGGGCTCTACCTGCGCTACGCGAAGGGCGACGAGGCATCGCTCGCGCGCTGGGAGCAGATCCGCCCGCCGGGGTTCGAGCTGGCCGAGTGGGCCATGCGCGACGACCTCGAGCGGCTGGCCCTGCCATGGACGGGCGACGCGGTCGCGTCCCAGGTCGAGAGCCAGTCGTTCCTGGCCGACCTCGCCGAAGCCGCCGGACACCCCCAGGCGCAGCGCCTGCAGGCCCAGGCGCGGATGGCCGACATCCTGCGTCGCATCGCGGTGGGCGTGGCAGCCGATTCGTCGCACTGAGCCGCGACCGACCCGCGCCCGGGGGACTCCTGCTCGTGCCCGCGGATTGCTAACGTCGTGGGCCGCTGCGCAGCGCGCGCGGCATGGACCGTCCACCTCGAGCACCGCACCCTCGCCATGCCGCTGTCCACGCCGTTCCACGAGCGCACCTCGGCCGCGTGCACGAGCCTGCACTGGAAGGACTGGGCCGGCTACCACGCGGTGTGCCGCTACGAGCACAGCCACGAGCCCGAGTACCACGCCGTGCGGCACGCGGCCGGCCTGCTCGACGTCTCGCCGCTGTTCAAGATCGACGTCACGGGAAGGGACGCGGCCGCCTTCCTGGCCTGGGTCACGGCGCGCGATCCGGGCCGGCTGAAGATCGGGCAGGTGGGCTACGGCTGCTGGTGCGACGAGGACGGCAAGGTCCTCGACGACGGCACGCTCACGCGCTGGGACGAGCAGCACTTCCGCATCACGTCGGCCGACCCGTCGTACGCGTGGCTGCTGCAGAACGCGTCCGGCTTCGACGTGCGCCTCGTCGACCGCACCGACGAGATCGCGGGGCTGGCGCTGCAGGGTCCGACGAGCCGCGCGATCCTCGCGTCCGTCGTCGACGGCGCGGCGTCGGGCGACGTCGGCTCGCTGCGCTTCTTCCGCGCGATGCGGGCGCGCGTGGCGGGCTCGCCGGTCGAGATCACGCGCACGGGCTACACGGGCGACCTGGGCTACGAGCTGTTCATGCCGGCCAAGAAGGCGCTCGCGGTCTACGACGCGCTGCTCGAGGCGGGGCGTCCCCACGGACTGCTGCCGCTGGGGCTCGACGCCCTCGACGTGCTGCGCATCGAGGCCGGCTTCGTGCTCATGGGCGTCGACTACTACTCGGCGCGCACGTGCCTGATCGAGGCGCAGAAGAGCACGCCCACCGAGCTCGGCCTGGGCTGGACGGTCGACCTCGAGCGCGCGCCCTTCCTCGGTCAGCGCGCGCTGCGGCGCGAGCAGCAGACCGGCGCGGCCTGGGCGCTCGTCGGCCTTGCGCTCGACTGGGACGAGTTCGTCGCGCTGCACGATCGCTGGGGGCTGCCGCCGCAGCTGCCCGCCGGCGCGAGCCGTCTGCCCGTCCCCGTCTTCGCCGGACGGCGCCAGGTCGGCTACGCGACGAGCAGCACCTGGTCGCCGATCCTGAAGCGCTTCATCGCGCTCGCGTCGGTGCGCGCCGAACACGCCGCGCCGGGCAGCGTCCTGCGCATGGAGGTCACGGTGCAGTTCGAGCGCAGGAGCGTGCAGGCCGTCGTCACGCCGACGCCCTTCTTCGATCCGCCGCGCAAGCGCGCCCGCGCGGGGGACGACGCATGAGCGACGCCGTGCACAGCGCGCGCTACGACGCGATCATCGTCGGCGGCGGCCACAACGGCCTCGTCTGCGCCGCCTACCTCGCCAAGGCCGGACGCAAGGTGCTCGTGCTCGAGCGCCGGCACGTGCTCGGCGGTGCGGCGGTCAGCGAAGAGCTGCACCCCGGGTTCACGTTCTCGGTCTGCTCGTACGTCGTCTCGCTCCTGCGCCCGTGGATCATCGAGGACCTCGAGCTCGCGAAGCACGGCCTCGATCTCATCCCGCTCGAGATGTCGTTCACGCCGCACGTCGAGGGTCCGGGCCTGTGCCGCTGGCCCGAGGCCGCGCGCACGCGGCGCGAGATCGCGCACTTCAGCGCACGCGACGCCGAGGTCTATCCGCGCTTCGGGCAGCAGATGACGCGCATGGCGCGCTTCGTGAAGCCGCTCATCGACGCGCCCGCGCCCGATCCCACGTCGCTCTCGCCGCCGCGGCTGCTCGAGCTGCTCGACCACGGACGGCGCCTGCGGCAGCTCCAGCCCGACGACCGCATGGCGCTCACGAAGCTCATGACCGCCAGCGCCGCCGACTTCCTCGACGAGTGGTTCGAGAGCGACGCGCTGAAGGCGCCCATGTCGTGCTCGGGCATCATCGGCACGTTCCTGGGCGTGCGCAGTCCGGGGACGGCGTACGTCCTGCTGCACCACTACATGGGCGAGATCGACGGCGCGTTCAGGAGCTGGGGCTTCTCGCGCGGCGGCACGGGACGTGTGAGCGAGGCGATCGCGAGCGCGGCGCGCGCGTACGGCGCGACGATCCGCACCGAGGCCGAGGTCGAGCAGATCGTCGTGAAGGGCGGACTCGCCACGAGCGTCGTGCTGAAGGGCGGCGAAGAGCTGCGCGCGCGCGCCATCGTGTCGGGCTGCGATCCGCACCGCACGTTCCTGGGCCTCGTGGGACGCGAGCACCTGCCCGACGAGTTCGCGGCCGACATCGCGCGCTTCAAGATGCGCGGCAGCTCGGGCAAGGTGAACCTCGCCGTCGACCGGCTGCCGGTGTTCAGGTGCCGTCCCGAGGGCGACGAGCACCTGCGCGGCGACGTGGCCATCGCGCCCTCGATGGGCTACCTCGAGCGCGCGTACGACGAGGCCAAGTACGGCGACTTCTCGCGCCGTCCGTACATCAACATGGTCGTCCCGTCGCTCGTCGACCCGAGCGTGGCGCCGCCCGGCAAGCACGTCATCTCGTGCTTCGTGCAGTACGCGCCGTACAAGATCAAAGAGGGTCCCGAGCACTGGCCCGAGCGGCGCGAGGCGTTCGGCGACGCGGTGGTCGACACGCTCGAGGAGTACGCGCCGGGCCTGCGCGACTCGATCCTCTACCGCCAGGTGCTCACGCCGTGGGACCTCGAGCAGCAGATCGGACTCACCGAGGGCAACATCTTCCACGGCGAGCTCTCGCTCGAGCAGCTCGCGTTCCAGCGTCCGGCGCCGGGCTGGGCGCGCTACCGCACGCCGATCCAAGACCTGTGGATGTGCGGCTCGGGCACGCACCCGGGCGGCGGCATCATGGGCGCCAGCGGCGCGCTCGCGGCCAAGGCCATGCTCGCCGGAGATTCGGTGTGAACGCGCCCGCACGAAACGCGCGCGCACGGCAGGACGCGCGGCCCCGCACGTGCGCCGCGCACGGGTGTCGCACCGCGCGCGAGCGTGTCGCGAGGGTCGTCCGATGAGCGACGCGATCGTGGTCGGCGGCGGCGTCGACGGACTCGTCTGCGCCGCGGCCCTGGCCCGCGCCGGACGCCAGGTCACGCTGCTCGAGCGCCGCTCGGTGCTCGGCGGCCTCGCGTCGCGCGACGAGTTCGCCCCGGGATGCTTCGCGCCCGGCGTGCTGCACGACACGCGCGGCCTGCGCGACGACGTCGTGCGCTCGCTGCAGCTCGGCGCGCACGGCCTGCGCCGGCGCGCGGCCGAGGCGCCCGTCGTGCTGCCGCTCGCGTCCGACCGTGCGCTCTTCCGGCACGCCGACGACGCGCTCATGCGCGACCAGTTGCTCACGCACTCGGCCGCCGACGCCGACGCGTGGACGCGCTGGCGCAGGACGATCGCGCGCCTGCGTCCGTTCGTGGGTTCGCTCTTCGACGCGCCGGCGCCCGATCCCGAGGCCGACACGCTGCCCGGGCTGCTGGGCCTGCTCAAGACCGGCCTCGACCTGCGCCGCCTCGGCAAGGACGCGATGCTCGAGCTGCTGCGCATCGCGCCGATGGCCTCCGCCGACTGGCTGAAGGACACGTTCCGCGACGAGTCGCTCGCCACGCTGCTCGCCGCGCCCGCGCTGCACGGCACATGGCTCGGCCCGTGGGCCGCCGGCACCGCGCTCGCGCTGCTCGTGAACGAGTGCAGCGCCGGCGCCTCGGTCGTCGGCGGACGGGCCGCGCTGGCCGACGCCTGCGCATCCTCGGCGCGCGTCTCCGGCGTCGACATCCGCCTCGGGCACGAGGTCACCGGGCTCGTCGTCGAACACGATCGCGTGGGCGGCGTGGTGCTCGCGTCCGGGGCCGAGCTCGTGGCGCCGGTGGTCGTCCTCGCGTGCGACGTCGTGCGGGCCCTGCGTACGATGCTGCCGCGCGACGTCCTCCCGCAGCGCCTGCAGAAGCGGCTGTCGGGATGGCGCGCGCGCGGTGCGCTGGCGCGGCTCGACCTTGTCCTCGACGGGCCGCTCGAACTGCCCTGCGCCCGGGGACTCGACGTCGAGCGCGCGCTGCTCGGCGCGCGCTGCCTCGACGATCTCGAACGCGCCGCCGACGCGCTGAAGTACCGCGCGCTGCCCGAGCGTCCGTGGCTCGACCTCGCCGTGCCGAGCCTCGACGACCCGTCCCTCGCGCCGCCCGGCCAGACGATCGTCTCGGCGCTCGTGCACGGCGTCGCGCACGACCTCGACGGCGGCTGGACGGACGCTGCGCGCGAGCAGCTCGTGCAGCGCGTCGTCTCGGTGCTCGGCGAGTTCGCGCCGTCCGCGCCTGCGCGCATCCGCGCGTCGCGCCTGCTCGCGCCGCCCGACCTCGAAGCGCGCTACGCGATCGCCGGCGGACACGTCCTGCACGGCGAGTTCGCGCTCGACCAGGTGCTGCCGATGCGTCCCGACCCCGACCTCGCGCGAGGTCGCACGCCGATCGAGGGCCTGCGCCTGTGCGGGCGCGCGGTGCATCCCGGGCCGTTCGCGCCGGGGACGTCGGGGCTGCTCGCGGCGCGCGCACTGGGAAAGTAGGCGCGGCGTCAGTCGTCGTCGAGCACGACCCGCTCGGGGTCGTTCTCGCGCAGCCGGAACGTGCGCACCGGCGGGGTCGGCCCCGGGGTGGCTCGCTTCCAGCTCAGGCTGCAACGTCCGCCGGGCAGGCCGAACAGCGTGAGTGTGCGCCCCGGCGGGAGGGGCAGCTCCGAGGTCCAGCGATCGAGTCGCGCCAGGCGCGGGTCGTCGGGCTCGATCGCGAGACGCACGAAGCGCGGCCGGAAGGCCGCGAGGAAGGCCGGCTCGTCGCGCGCGGGGTGCACGAGCTCGAGGCGCGTGCGCAGCGCGTCGACGAGCAACGGCGTCGCGAGCGTCCCGTCGTCGCGCAGCGTGAACGGGGTGCTCGCGAACACGATGCGCCTCTCGCTGCCTTGGTCGTCGGTGCCCGAGACGAAGCACACGTAGTCGCCGGGGCCGGCGACCTCGAGGCTGAACCGGCCGGCGGGATCCGGTCGGGCGGGCAGCGAGACGGGTGAGAGGCCGTCGCCGGCCAGGGCCAGGATCGCGAGGTCGAGATCGTCGGGGCCGAGAAACGTCCCGGACACCACGTGGCCGCCGACGACCAGTTCGATCTCGGTGGTCTCGCCGCTCACCAGTTCGACGTCGGCGGCTGCGATGGGGAAACGCATGCGTGGATCGACCTCGAGCAGGACCTGGGCCACGCAGCGACCCGCGGCGAGATCGGTGAGCACGAACGTCCCGTCGCTTCTCAGCGGCACGCTTCCGTCGTCGCCGCGCGAGTCGCTGGCGGTCTCGTCCGCCTGGACGGCGCGCACGCGCATCGGGACGTCGAGCGCGTTCGTCGAGCGGTCGACGACGCGCCCGGCGAGCGTCGCGGGGCCGGCCAGCGCGACGTCGCGCACGAGCTTCTGCCCCGGCTCGACGCGCAGCGGGTCGGACCTCCAGCCGCCGCCGTCCGAGGCGACGGACAGGATGAACTCGGCCGGCGCGCGCGTGAGGAGGCGGTAGCGTCCGTCGGCGTCGGTGGCTGCCTGTGCCTCGCTGGGCTCGAGGTCGTCCGGCGCTTCCCAAGACGCGCGGGAGGGTTCGAGGGCGACCTCGGCCGAGAGCGGGGCGCCGGTGCGTGCGTCGAACACGCGGCCCGTGATCGCAGCCTCGCCGACGAGTTCGAAGCGCAGGTCTTCGAGCGCGAAGTCGTGCGGGTCGTCGATGGCGATCCAGTCGCTCGACGCATTCGAGCGTCCGGCGGCGGTGACGGTCACGCGCAGCGCGCGCGTCGTCTCGGGGGCGTCCCAGCCGACGAGACAGAAGGCGCCGGACGCGTCGGGTCGCGTGCGCACGTCGCGCTCGTCGGTGAGGCCCGCGTACGCGAGCGTCACCACGATCTCGTCGGGCGGCGGCGCGGCGGGCACGCAGGTCACGGTGCCCGAGACGCGCGTGAGCGCCTCGGCCGGCAGGCGCAGCGTGCGCGACGGCTCGCCGCGCCGCAGCGAGAGACGCAAGGGATCGGCACTCCAGCTCGGCGTGAGGATCGTCACGTCGTAGTCGCCGTCGGCGAACTGCGCGTCGGGGATCTGGGGCAGGTCGACGAACGGGCAGCGCGGCTCGACCTCGGGCGGCGTCGTCACTCGGAAACCCGGCAGGACGCAGATGTCCCCTCCCATGACCGAGTTCTCGGCGTGCCACGGTGAGCCGCCGCCCACGGGCAGCAAGGCCAGCGACGGGACGTCGACCACCGGGCATCCGACGTCGAGCACGACCACGAGGCGCTCGACGAACTCGTCGATGACACCGTCGAAGGGCGGCGCGACGGCCGGCAGCTCGAGCGGACGGGCTGCGTCGGCTGCCGGCACGACGGACCGCGGGTCGTCGCTGTGCCGGGCGTCGTCGGCGTGCGCTGCGAGCCGCATGCTCGGCGCATCGGGGTCGGCGCCGCGCGCAAGCTGCGTGCGTGCGTCGTCGCCGCCGCCGGGACGTACGAGCCACGCGCCCACGACGAGCGCGGCCGCGCACACCGTCCCCGCCACCAGCGTCGTCGCGCGCGTGCGTCCGTCCATCGACGTCCTCCGATCCCCCGGGACGCCGCCGGCGGGCGCCCCGTCAGGCACGAGAATACCTCCGAGCCGAGTTGGTAACCTCGCCCCGCATGGCGGACGTCGTGGCGCATGTCGATGCCGAGCAGGGCTTCTCGGGGGGAGAGGTCCAGGTCTTCCTGCTGATGGAGGGCCTGCGCGCGCGCGGCTGGAAGAACGTGCTGTTCTGTCCGCCGGGCAGTCGCGGCGAGGCCGAGGCGCGCGCGCGCGGCTTCGACGTCGTGCCGGTCGCGATGCGCAACGACCTGCACCTGCTCGCGGGACGGCGCATCGCGCGCGGGATGCGCGAGCACGGGTGCACGATCGCGCACCTGCACACCGGGCGCGCGCACTGGCTGGGCGGGCTGGCGGCGAAGCGCCTGGGCATCCCGGCGATCACGACGCGGCGCATGGACCGTCCCGTCCAGCGCGGCGTGTGGACGCGCGTGCTCTACGGCCTCGTGAAGCGCGCGGTGGCGATCTCGCCCGCGGTCGAGGAGCTGCTCGAGCGCGGCGGCGTGCCCGAGTCGAAGCGCTGCGTGATCTTCAGCAGCGTCGATCCCGAGGCGCTGCGCCCGAAGGTCCCGCGGACGCAGACGCGCGCGCTCACCGGCGTGGCGCCCGACGACGTGCTGCTGCTCGTGCTCGCGCGCCTCACGCCGCGCAAGGGCATCGACGTGCTGCTCGAGGCGCTGTGCGAGGCGCTCGGTCGCGGCCGCGTCCCCAGGACGCACCTGTGGATCGCCGGCGACGGCCCCGAGACCCTCGCGCTGCGCACCCTCGCCGAACGGCTCGAGCTCGAGGAGGTCGTCTCGTTCCTCGGACGCCGCGACGACAAGGCCGACCTGCTGGCCGCTGCCGACGTGGTCTGCATGCCGTCGCGCGCCGAGGGCCTGGGCGTCGCGTCGCTCGAGGCGATGGCCGCCGCGCGTCCGGTGCTGGCCTGCGAGGTGGGCGGCCTGGCCGACGCCGTCGAGCACGACCGCACGGGCCTGCTCGTCCCGCCCGACGACGTGCCCGCGCTGCGCGATGCCCTGCTGCACCTGCTGCGCGAACCCGATCTGCGCGAACGCCTCGGGCAGCAGGGTCCGAAGCGCATCCGCGAGGGCTTCCACTGCGAGCAGATGGTGGCGCAGTACGAGGCGCTCTACCGCGAGGTGCTCGCCGAGGGATGAGCGAGGCGTGCGTGCCGGGGGCGCGTGCGACGTGGCGCCTCGTCCGACGTCCGATCGTTCAGCGCGGCAGGTCGACGCGGCGCGGGACGTCGGCCAGCAGTTCGACCTCGAGCGGTTCGCGCGCGCCCGCGCCGTCGGCGGTCACGCGGTAGCGTCCCGGGGGCAGGCCGTACAGGGTGAGCGATTGTCGCGGGATCGCGAGGTGACGGGGCAGCCACGCGTCGAGGCGCGGGTCGTCGGGCGACGTGAGCGCCACGAAGCGCAGCCGTCCGGCGTCGGGCGGCACGAAGCTGAGCGTCGTGCGCGTGGCGTCGAGCACGCACGGACCGGCCGACGATGCGCCGTCGGGGATGTCCACGAAGGTCCAGGTGAGCAGCCGCGCCTCGGGCTCGTCCTGAGGGTCGTTCCAGAAGGCGTCTTCGCCTCCCCTCGACCCGCCCTCGGCGAGGAGCACGAACCTGCCCGGGTGCGTGACGGTCAGCGCGAACGTCCCGTCCGCATCGAGCGGGCGGCTCAGGGCGCACGGGAGCAGCACCTCGCGGTCGAAGCAGGCGACGCCGAGCACGACGAGGCCGGACGGCGCGGCGACGCGTCCCGTGATCGTCGTGGCGCCCAGGACGACCTCGACGTCGGTCGTCGCGCCGCTCACGAGTTCGACGTCGCGCGTCGCGAGGAGCTGCGGCATGCCGTGGGACGGGTCGGCGAAGACCAGCAGCTTCGTCGGCCCGCCGGGGAGGCCGTCGAGCACGAACGTGCCGTCGGGCGCGAGCTCGCGGGGCGACAGGTCGGTCCACCACGCGTCGGTGTCGGCGAAGATCGCGGCGGGCACGCTCGCCACGGCGTGCGGCGGGACGGGCAGCGTCGCGGGTGCGACGACGCGTCCGCTGAGCGTCGCCGGACGCGCCAGGGACAGGTCGAGCGCGCGCTCCTCGCCGGGCTCGAGGTGCAGCACGTCGGACGTCCAGGCGCCCTGGCCGAGCGCGACGAGCACGACGTCGCAGGGCGCGTCGAGCGCGAAGCGGTACGCGCCGGACGCGTCGGTGCGCGTGTCGATCGGCCCGCTCGCGACGGCGTCGGTACCAAGCCCGGCGAAGGCGCGCTCACGTGCGTCGGGCGCGCGCAGCACGACCTTCGCGGCGAGCGGCGCGCCCGAGAACGCGTCCACGACGTGCCCCGAGAGCGTGGCCTGGGGACGCAGCACGAGCGCGACCTCGACCACGAACGCGCGCGGGTCGTCGACGGCGATCCAGTCGGACGCGGCCGGCGTGCAGCCCTCGGCGTCGGCCACGACGCGCAGCGAGCGCGCGTCGTCGTCGAGCTCCCAGCCGGCCTCGCAGAACGCGCCCGTGTCGTCGGGGTAGATGTGCGTCGCGCCGCCGCGACCGCGGTCGGCCTCGACCTGGAGTTGCACGCCGTCGAGGGCGACGCCGTCCGCGCGCACGATCGTGCCCGCCACGCGGCCGCGCAGGTCGACGGCCACGTCGCGCCGCACGATGCCCGGATCGCCGGCCAGCACGACGCGCAGCTCGGCGTGGCGCCACGCGCGATCGGCGACCTCGACCCGGTACGTCCCGTCGGCGAGTCCGTCGAAGCGCACACGGTGGCGCAGCCGAGCCTCCGTCGTCCAGCCGTCGTCCTCGCGCAGCAGGCGCACCGCCGGCAGGACGGCCTCCTCGCACGTCCACGCGAAGGAGAGCTCGAGGACGTGGCCCGGGGGCGCGGGCCTCGTGTCGTCCGTCGCCGCGCGCGTCGGCGGCACGATCGGGACGGCCTGCGGCGGCGGCGCGTCGAACGGGAGCGCGTCGAACGACGGCGCGCCCGAGGCGGTCGCGTCGAGTCGCGCGTCCGGAGGGTGCTCGTCGGCCGGCCAGACGAGCCAGCCGGCGAGCGCGACGACGAGCAGCGCGAACAGCAGCAGCGCGGGCGGCAGACGTACGGGACGGGTCGGCATGCGGCGTCCATGATGCCACGCGCGCGGTCCGCGGCGGCGTCAGAGCGGCGGGACGCAGAGACGCAGCGGCTCGTCGTCCTGCAACTCGAACGTCGTCTCGGCCACCGGATCGGTCTCGTCGCGCTGCCACGCGAGTGCATAGCGGCCCGCAGGCAGGCCGAGGATCGTCTGTTCGCCGGCGCGCAAGCGTTCGGGCGGATCCAGGTGGCGCAGCGCCTCGGCCAGCGCGCTCTCGGAGGGCACGGCCTCGAGTCGGGCCAGCACGCCGTCGTCGAGCACGATCGTGAGCACCGTGCGCGTCGTGTCGATGCACGATGGCGGCAGCACGCTGCACGGCTCGTCGACGTGCAGGGTTCCCGCGGCGAGGATGGTGTTGCCGGACCACCCGCCGCGCACGACGCACACGATTTCGCCGGTGAAGGGCACCGAGATCGTGAAGTTGCCGTCGACGTCGACCGGCCTTGCGCCGCTCGAGACACCGAGCGCGTCGATCACCTCGACCGAGCGCCCGAGGGTGGGTGGGCCGAGCACGATCCCGGCCAGCGTGCTCGGCGGTGGCACGACGACGTCGTGCCAGGTCCGCTCGCCCGCGCGCAGCTCGATCTGCTCGGCGTGCTTCACGCCGGGGGTGTGGACCTCGAGCCGGTAGCGGCCGGGAGGCAGCGCCGGGAACATGAAGTGCAGGTCGTCGCGCAGCTCGACCGTCGTCACGAAGCGCGCCGGGCCGAGCGACACGAGCCCGAGCGTCGTGAGCCCCTTCAGGGTCTCCGAGACGCCGGCGACGTGTCCCCCGAGCGCCGCGTGGGCCGGGACGTCGAGATCGATGTCGAGTCGCTCGTCGGGCTCGAGGTGCAGCACGTCCGACCAGGCCAGCGGCGTGCGTGGGTCGGCCAGCACGGTGAGGACGAAGTCGCCCGGGGCGCGCGTGGCCAGTTCGAACCTCCCGTCGGCGTCGGTCGTGCCGTGTGCGGTCTCGGGGATGCGACCTCGCAGCCGCTCGAAGCCGCTCGGGTCGACACGTTCCAGGTTCACCTTGGCGTCGAGCCCTGCGCCATCGGCCGAGGCGTCGGTGATCCGTCCGCGGACGACGGCGCGATCGCGTAGCACGAGGTCGAGTTCCGCGAGCTCGAAGCGATGCGGATCGGCGAGATCGAACCACGGACTCGCGACGGGATCGCTCGCCTCGGCCGTGGCGACGACCCGCACGCGCCGCGCGTCGACCGGCAGTTCCCAGCCGCCGACGTCGAAACGTCCCGAGGCGTCGAGGCGCGGCTCGAAGAGCTGGCCCGTGCGGTCCCCGTCGGTGTCGAGGCGCAGCGAGACGCTCGCCGGCGGCACGCCGTCGGCTGCGCGGACGCGTCCGGTGACACGATCGAGCGGCACCGCCTCGAAGTGTACGTCGGTCGACGATGCGTCCGCTTCGATCACGACCTCACGCTCGTGCACAGGCCAGCACGGGTCGTCGAGGGCGAGCGTGTAGCGTCCCGGGTCGAGGCCCGGCCAGACGAGGGGCGACCTCCCGCGCGTGCGCAGCACGAAGCCGTCGGCACGCCGCAGCGCGAACGAGGGCGGGTTCACGACCTGGCACGGGACGTCGAGTGTCAGCACGATCCGGCCGGGCGCCCTGCGCAGGCCCGACGCGTCGACCCCTGCGTGCGACACGGGCGGCGTCGCATCCTGCGCGCGCGAGGCGGGCGCGGCACCGAGTGCGAGCACCAGCAGGGCGAGTGGGACACCTGGTGCCGCGCGCCTCGCCGGAGGTGAATGCGGTGGCTCGTCGATCTGTCTCGCGATCTTCATGGTGGTCTCCGGATGCCGGTCCATGCGTCGACGGTGCCCGCGGGCGGCCACGTCCGTCTCCCGTGATGATCGCGGCCGGGCCGTCGGCCACCCGTGGAGCGCCGGTCGCGGTTCACGCGCGCCATGATGCCATCGCAGGACGTCGCCACGCTCCCCGCGCTTGACCCCCTGCGCGCGGCGCCGGTACCGTCCCCCGCAGCGTCGTTCGTCCCCGCCTCATCCCCGTCCCGTCGTCGTCGCGAGTCGCCATGCGCGAGCTGCCCGTCCTCACTCCGCATGAAGAGCGCGCGCGGCGCTTCCTCGAGGCGCGCTTCGCGAAGACCTCGGCCGACGGTGTGTACGAGGCGCACCAGGCGATCTACGGCTGGGACAGTCCGTACTCGGCGCCCGGCAAGCTCATGCGCTTCAACCTGAACCACGCCATCCTGCGCGCGGCGGGTCAGGTGCGCTTCGCGAGCGTGCTCGACGTGGGCGGCGCCGAGGGCTACCTCGCGCACCTGCTCGCAGAGGTCTACGGCGCCGAGGCCACGAGCTGCGACCTCTCGGCCGAGGCCTGCGCGCGCGGCACGCAGCTCTTCGGCTTGCCGACGGTGGCCGTCTCGGCCTCGCGCCTGCCGTTCGACGACGCGAGCTTCGACCTCGTCACGTGCAGCGAGGTGCTCGAGCATCTCGAAGACCCGATCGGCACGCTGCGCGAGATCCGTCGCGTGGCGCGGCGCGCCGTGATCATCACCACCGAGGAGTTCGCGAGCGACGGACTCGCGGCGTACCTCGAACGCTTCCGGCTGGCCGACTTCGATGCGCACGGCGAGCGCAACATCTTCACGCGCCGCGATCTCGAGCTCGGCCTGGGCGAGGGCGAGCGACGCTGGTGCGGACAGTGCAAGCCGCACCAGTACAGCGAGCACCTCGACCTCGCGACCGCGCGGCGCGCGCTGCACGAGATCGCCGCGGCGGAGAGCGGTCCGCGCGACGGCGAAGAGGGCATCATCCTCGTGCAGGGGCTCGACGCCGACGTGTGGCGCGAGCGTCCGTTCGACGACGAGGCGCTGTGGACGAAGCTGTTCGCCGACGTCCACCCGCCGCTGCGCGAGCCGCTCGACATGCAGCGCGGGCTGCATCCCGCGCTCCTGCCGTTGTTCGGCGACGCGCTGCGCGAAGGCGCCGTCCGCCTGCACGCGGGCGTGCCGCTGGCGTACCGTCCGGCCGACGACGCGGCGCTCGACGAGCAGGCCGAGCGGCTCGAGCTGCTGCGCCGGACGTTCCTCGCGCGTCCGCTGCCGGCGCCGCCCGAGCAGATCCGCGAGGCCGCGTTCCTCGAGCGCGTGCTCGACGCGCTGCGCGAGGGCGCGCTGCCCGGCGCGCTGGCCTCGCCGCGCGACGCCGCGCGCACGCTCGACGATCCCGCCGCGCGCGCGAAGCTCGTCGCGGCGCTCTGGGAGCGCGAGCCCTTCGTGACCGGACGCCTCGAAGCGCCGCTCGCCGGCTCGGTCGTGCGCGAGGGCGACGCCTTCGGCGGATGGGCGGTGGCGCACGTCCCGATCACGTCGTTCGTGCTGCGCGTCGACGGACGCGAATTCGACCTCGGCGCGCCTCAGCCGCGTCCCGACGTGGCCGCGCGCTTCCCCGAGCAGCCGCACGCGGGCGCGTCGGGCTTCAGCGGGGCCTTCCTCGGCGTGGCCGGCTTCGCGGGACGCAGGCGCATCGCCTTCGTGGCCAGGCTCGAGGGCGGCGCCTCGGCGGTGTTCGCGGAGGTCGAGCTCGAGCTGCGGGGCTGAGCGCGCGCCGGGGGTCCCCTCGATCGGCGCGACGGTGGTACAAGACCGACGGACCGGCGCGTCCCCCGCACGACACGCCGCGACGACGTCGCGACGAGCGACGGGAAGGGAGTCACGATGGGTGCGTGCGCGATCGTGTTGCTCGTGCTGGCCGCGGCGCTGCCGCCCGGCGACGGGCTCGTGAACGGCGACTTCGAGACCAAGGGCGGCAAGAGCGACCCGGTCCCCGGCTGGACGCTCTCGGTCGGCGCGCGCAACGGCGGCGACGCGCCGCTCTCGGAGGTCGAGCTCGACGGCAAGACGAAGCACGGCGGCAAGCGCGCGCTGCACGTCTCGGCGCGCAACACGACGCTCGCCTTCCAGATCGTGCAGCAGGACGTCGCGGTGCGCCTCGGCGGGCACTACCGGCTGACCGGCTTCGCGCGCACCGACGACGTGCGTCGCGAGACGAACGTGAAGGGCATCGCGCAGTTCGACAACTGCTACCTCGCGCTCTTCGCCTACGACGGGCTGGGTGAGCTGTGTGGGCGGCAGATCGCCTTCCCCGACCGCTCGCAGCACGACTGGCAGGCACTCACGCTCGACTTCGACGCACCGCAGACCGCGCGGCGCATCGCGGTCACGATGTTCCTGTCGGTCTCGGGCGACCTGTGGTTCGACGACCTGGCGCTCGAGATCGAGGGCGGCGACGAGGTCCCCGAGCCGGCTCTCGTGTTCGAGGAGGACTTCGAGGGTCTCGACGCGCTCCCGCCGGCGTGGCTCGTCGAGGAGGGCGCGCGCAACGGCGGCACCGAGCCCGTCTCCGAGACGACCGTCGACCGCCACGAGGGCGCGGGACGCAGCAGGCGCAGCCTGCGGCTCTCGGGCGACAGGCACACGATCCTGTGGAACGGCGTCGACCGCTTCTTCGCCGCCGACCCCGGCGACGTGTTCGAGTTCACCGGCACGGTCTCCGCGAAGGACGTGCACCAGGAGGTGAACACGCTCGGCATCCAGCAGTTCGCGAACCTGCACGCACGCCTCGTGTTCTTCGACGAGTCGGGCGCCACCGTCGGCGCGCCCCGCTTCGCCCAGCCCGGCAGCGGCACGTTCGACTGGACGCCGCTCGAGCTGCGCGCGGTCGCGCCCGAGGGCGCGGTGCGCGGCATGCTCGGCCTGTTCCTCTCGATGTCGGGCACGGCGTGGTTCGACGACCTGCGCCTCACCCGCCAGGTCGGGGGACGTCCCGCGTACGCCGACTGGCTGTTGCACGAGACAGGGCACCTCGTGATGCGCTATCCGCCCGACCATCCGTTCGCGCCGCGCATCGACGAGATCGGCGCGCGCTTCGAGGAGGCCGCGCTGCGCATCTGCGCCGCGCTCGACGTCGACCCGGGCGCGCCGGTGACGATGTTCCTCTATCGCGACGACGCCCAGGGACAGGCGCTCACCGGACGCGACCTCGCATACGCCGAACCAGAGCGGCGCGCGGTGCACCAGGGCCCGAACAACACGATCGGGCACGAGCTCGTGCACGTCTACGCGCTCGGTCTCGGCTACGCGCGCACCGCCCTGCTCGGCGAGGGACTCGGCGTGTGGCTCGACGGAGCGTCCGACGACGACCACCACGCGCGCGCGGCCGACCTGTTGCGCAAGGGCGAGCTGCCGACGCTGGACGCGCTGCTCGACGACTTCCGTGCGCAAGCCGCCGGCTATCCCGCGGCCGGTTCGTTCTGCGGCTACGTGATCGCGACGTACGGCATGGACGCGTTCCGGCGCCTCTATCCGCTCGGCGACCTGCGCGCGGCGGCGCCTTCGGTGCTCGGCGCGGATCTCGCCGACGTCGACGGCCAGTGGCGCAAGTTCCTGGCCGACCGCTTCCCGGGCGACGGCTGACGCGCGGGTTCGGTTTCGGTTTCGGTTTCGGTTTCGGGTTCGGTTTCGGGATCGGGATCGGGATCGGGATCGGGATCGGGATCGGGATCGGGATCGGGATCGGGATCGGGATCGGGATCGGGATCGGGATCGGGATCGGGTTCGCCGACCGGATGCCGTCCGAAGTGGCCCTACACCAATCCCCCGGTGCGGATCGCCACGCCGACGAACACGAACAGCACCGCGAGCACCGTGACCGGGACGATGTGCCAGGCCATCGCGGGCAGGCGCTCGGCGTCGAGGCCGGGCAGCACCTTCTGCTTGGCGTGCAGCGCGAGCGCGGCCGTGGCCGCGAGCAGCAGCAACTTCACGAAGACGAGCACGCCTGCGCGGTCGTCGAACGCGAACCAGCGCGCCATGTCGGGCACGTGGTGCAGCGCGAGCAGGATGCCGGTCACGATCTGCACCAGCAGCGCCGGCATGCCGATCGTCTCGAAGCCCTCCTCGAAGCGCAGCAGGCCGGGCACGTCGCGTTCGCGCAGCACGCGCGGCAGCACGGTGGTGGCGAGCACGAGGTGCCCGCCGGTCCAGATCGCGGCACCGAGGACGTGCAGCACGACGAGCCAGGCGTACATCGGGCGTGGACTCCGGCGAGGGACGCGGTCGGGCGCCCATGATGGCATGGTCCCGGTCTTGTCTCACCCGCCGCATCACGCCGGCGTGCCGGGTGCAGGCACCGCGTTGTCCTGCCAGCGATACACTGACCGGCACGCCTCCCCGCGCGACGCCGAGCCGCGCCCGAGGATCGCTGGCCGCTCGGCAACGTCCGCTTGATCCATTCAGCGTGAACGGTCATGCCGGACGACACAGCCTGATCTTCTCGGGGACCTGACGACCATGACGCATCCCGACGATATTCACCGGCTTCCACGCCCCCCCGCGACGGAGAGGATGAGCTGGCTCACGCCATGCTCTCTCGCGGTCCTCGTCATCCTCTGTCTTCCTCCGTCTGCCCGGTGCTCCTCGTCGGGGCTCGTGACGCCCATTCGCTGGCTGTGTCATGAGGCGGATGTCGCCGTGCTGGCGCGTCCGACCGGCGCTGTGAAGGACGGCGTGGTCGAGTTGGCCGTCGAGGATTCCTTGGGGGGAAGCGTCGGAGTCGGCGAGACGCTCCAAGTGAGAGCAGATCTCTCGAGCGACCTCCCCTGGCTCATGACCGACGGGGGCGCCTGGGGCCGCGCTTCGTACTTCTATTCCGGCGTGAGCGCACTCTGCTTCCTGAGCAGGAGCGGTGCCGGGGCGTACGAGCCCATCGAAGGACATACTAGCGTGCGCCTGGTGGACGTGCCGGGCTGCGAGTCTCGATCGGCGGCGGTCGATGTCGTTCGCGCCTGGTGTCGACTCGAACGGTCGCCGGGGGTCGAGTTGCCAGCCTCCGGCATCTCGATCAGGGCGAGGTTCGATGCCGAGCAGGCGCCGATCCTCGACCTGCTCACGCGCATGATCGTCGAGGACACCTACAGGAGTGACGCGATCTTCGATCTCCTGCCCTGGACGCCGATCCTGAAACAGCGATCGAGGTTGTTGATGGCTGCCAGGTTCTTGGGGCCGCGCCATGCGGCTGCCCTCCTGCAGGTGCTCGACGAGCGGGCCGTGAGTGGTCAGGAAGCTCTCCGTCTCGCCTTGATCCTCTCCGATGCCGTGCCGTGCGGGGACTGCGAGTCGCGTGCCGTCCTGGCGCGTTGCCTGCTCGATCTCGTCAAGTCGCTCGACGACGGCCCGGACGTGGCGGTCGCCCTGCACGCCTCGGTGAGCGGCGGAGACAGGCTCTCCGAGCTGGCGTCCGAGTTCATCGGGCAACCTCCCGGCCCGGCGAGGGATGACGTGCTCGCCGAGTACATCGCCCTCGCGGAGACCCTGCAGCGCGTCGAGCCCTGCGACGGGTAGCTTCTGGAGCCTGCGTCGTGGTGCCGCGCGTGCGACGGCCCGGTTGCGGGATCCGTGCCGCGGGTCGATACTCGACGCATCACGGATGGAGGAGCCCGCGATGACCCCGACCCTCGCGCGCGTCGTCCTGTTCGCGATGTGCGCCGCGTCGCTCGCCACGTCGGTCGCGGCGCAGCTCGTGCTGCCCGCCGAGGGCCGCCTGGCGTTCGAGGGGTCCGGTTGGCGCTCCGGCAATGCCTCCTCGTCCCATGCCGCGGACCTCAACCACGACGGGTACCCCGACCTGATCGTGGCGGGCACGACGCTGCGCACGGCGCTCAACAATGGTCATGCGGTCTTCCGTCCCGTCGCCGTCGTGCCGGACCTGCTGCTCGTCCAGGCCATCGCGACCGGCGACATGGACGGCGACGGGAACGTCGACGTCGTCATCGGCGGTGCGTCCGGCGGCGGGCACGTGGGCGTGCTGCTCGGTGACGGCGCGGGCGAACTCGTCGAGGCGAGCAGCGTCGTGGTGCCCGGCACGAGTTCACTGGCGCTCGCCGACCTCGATCTCGACGGGTTCCTCGACGTCGTGGCCGGCCACGACGCGACCGGCTTCGCCTTCCACACGCTGCACGGCGCGGGAGACGGATCGCTCGCAGCTCCGGTGACCTGGAGCACGATCGGCTTCTTCGCCGGCGTCGACGTCGGCGACTGGGACCAGGACGGCGACGTCGACGTGCTCGGCGGCTCGTCCACCTCGTTGCGTGTGTTCCTCAACGACGGGACGGGCGCGTTCTCGAACGGGCCGTCCACACCGCTGTTCGACAAGGCCGGAGTGGACGTGGCACTCACCGACGTCGGCGGGGACGGATTCCTCGACACGCTCAACACGTACGCGACGTCGTCGGGCGACTGGGTGATCGTCCGCAAGACCAGCGCGGGTGGCTTCGGTGCACCCGCCAGCAAGGTGGTGACCGCCGCCGGGCATCTCGGCGTGGAGCACGATCCCGAGGACGGCTTCGCCGACGTGGTCACCGGTGCCGGCTTCTCGCTGACACGCTTGAACAACTCCGGTGGTGGCCTGAGCGCGAAGCCGTCCATCGACGTGGCCCAGGGTGTCGACCGGGTCTCGATCGCCGACTTCGACGGCGACGGCCACAGCGACGTGTTCACGACCCAAGGCTCTGCGAACGGGGGCACGATCTTCTTCCAGATGGGCGGCACCGGTGTCCTCGGTGTGCCCCAGCGCATCGCCCTGCCCGATCCGGGCTTCGTCGACGTCCTCGCGGCGGGCGACCTCGACGGCGACGGACGCGTCGACCTCGTCGTCGCCGACCGCGACCACAGCACGCTGCACGCGGCCCTGGGTCTGCCGGCCGGTCTCGTCGGTCCGTGGAGCACCCAGCCCACGGGCTACGGCGCGACGGACCTCGCGCTCGCCGACGTCGACGGAGACGGCGCTCTCGACGTCGTCCTGCTCTGCTCCGGCGTGAGCGGACTCGACCGCCTCGCGGTGCACCTCGGCGACGGCCTGGGCGGCTTCGGCCCCGAGATCGTCACCGACGTGGCCGAGAAGCCGATCGCCCTGGCCGTCGGAGACCTCGATGGCGACGACCTGCCCGACGCGGTCGTGCTCGAGGGCACCGACGAATCGACGCTGTGGATCCACCTCGGCTCCGGCGACGGCAGCTTCACGCCCGGCGGCAGCGTCGGAATCGGTCCCCAGGGCAAGGGGCTCGTGCTCGGCGACCTCGACGGCGACGGTGCGCTCGACGCCATCGCCACGCGCGCCGGGGGCAGCACGCTCCTCGTGTGTGCCGGCGATGGCCTGGGTGGACTCGGCGTGCCGGTGATCGTGCCCCAGCCGGTGGGCGTGTCCGGCGACGTGGTCGTCGGCGACTTCGACGGCGACGGCTGGCTCGACGTCGGCGCGGCGTGCAACCAGGGCGGACGCGTGGCGCTCTTCCGCAACGACGGCGCCGGCGGACTGCTGCCCCCGGTGCAGGGCGGCTTCGACAGCGGCAACGTCTACACGCTCATCGCCGCCGACGTCGACGACGACGGGGCGCTCGACCTGGCCTACAACACCTTCTTCGAGTCGCTCGTGGTGGTCGTGCGCGGCGACGGTCAGGGCGGGCTGCTCTCGACGACCGCCCATCCCGCCTCGCGAGGCGGCGGAGAGCGGTCGCTCGTCGCCGCGGACCTCGACCATGATGGCAAGACCGACCTCGTGCAACTCGGGGCCGGCGACGACGAGATCTCGGTGCTGCTGCGCAAGAGCGCGGCGGGAACAGCTTGGACGTCCATCGGCGGCGGAGTCCCGGGCGTCGCCGGGCAGCCCCGCGCGAAGGGCTCGGGCCAGGCGCTGCCCGGCTACACCCTGACGTACGCCGTCTCCCGCGCCGCGCCGGGCGCCGCCGTCGGACTCGTGCTCGGCAACTCGCTGCTCGACCTGCCGTTCAAGGGCGGACACCTCGTGCCCCTGCCGGACGTCGTCGCCTTCGGTCTGGTCACCGACCCCGAGGGCGCCTTCTCGATCTCGTGGGTCTGGCCCTCCGGTGCTCCCGCGGCCGGCGAGGCCTGGGTCCAGTCGTGGATCGCGGACGCGAGCGCGCCGGTCGGCTTCTCGGGTACCGGAGGCATGCGCTTCGTGGTGCAGGCGCCGTAGCGTCCAGATCGCGCTTGCCCCGCGTTCGGCGCCCGACCCCGCGGAGTCGCCCATGTCCATTCCCTTGTCGCTCGGCGCGTTGCTCGCTCTCGTGAGCGCGCTGCCTGGAGCCTCTGCCCAGCTCGCCGACGTCGAGATCCTGGGTTCGGGGACGGAGGGCGGAGCGGGCGTGCCCGAGCTGCAGCTCGCCGCGCCGTTCGTGCCGGGCCAGCCCGTGCCCGCCCTGCGGCTCGTCGGCGGTGCGCCTTCCGCGACGGCCCAGCTCGTGCTCGGACTGCCGGACACCTCGCCCACGCCGCTCCCCGGGTTCGGCGCCGAGCTGTGGCCGGCGGCGCCGCGCCTGCGCCTGCTCGCGCGACTCGACGAGCAGGGCGAGTCGCCGCCGTGGATCTCCCAACCGGCCGAGTTGCCCGCCGCACTGCAGGGTCTGTCGCTCGTCGTCCAGGGGCTCGTCGTCGACGCGGCTGCCCAGGGGGGACTGGCCTTCACGGCGGGACTCGAGCTGACCGTCGGCCAGGGCTCGGTGGCCGGCGTCCTGTTCGACGGAGCGCAATTTCTGGTCGCCGCACCGAGCACGTCGGCCGTGCTCGCCGTGGGCGACCTCGACGGACGCTTCGGACCCGACGTCGTCACGGTCGACGAGGACGCCCACGTGTCCGTCGGCCTGTCGGCGTTCGGCGAGTTGCTCGTGCCCGGCGCGCCCGCGGCGCCGGCGCTCGTCGACGCACGCGGCGCGCTGCTCGCCGATCTCGACGGCGACGGCACGCGCGACCTCGTGTTGAGCGGAGTCGGCGGCGCCGACTCGCGTCCCGGGCTCGGCGACGGGCGCTTCGGGCCCGCGCAGCTCGACGCGCCCGGCCAGTCGCTGGGCGCGTGCGTCCTGGGTGATGTGGACGGCGACGGCGACCTCGACCTGCTCGCGCCGCGCACCGCGTCCGGCGCGTTCGTACTGTTGCGCGGACTGCCCGGCGTCCACTGGGCCGCGCCCGAGTCCGTCGACACGGGCCTCGTGTCTTCGCGCAGTCTCGCGTCGGGCGACGTCGACGCCGACGGCGACCTCGACGTCGTCGTGCTCGACGCGGTCGCGTCCCTCGGCCTGGGTCGGCTCGCGCTGCTGCGCAACGCGGGCGACGGCACGTTCGGCGCGCCGATCCCGCTCTCCGCGTCGTCCCAGCAGGTGAACACGTCGGCCGTCGCCCTCGGCGACCTGGACGCCGACGGCGCCGCCGACCTGCTCGTCGGCTCGCAGGGCGGTGGATTCTTCTACGTGCCACCCAAGGTCGAGGTGCGTCGCAGCCTGGGCGACGGCACCTTCGGCGAACCGTTCGACGTCGACGCGGGCGCGCCGGTGCGCACGCTCTCGGTGCAGGATCTCGACGCCGACGATGTCGCCGACGTGTTCGTCGACGCCGCGGTCGACGCGCGCTGGCTGCCGGGCGCGGGTGACGGATCGCTCGGCGCCTCGCAGGCGACGGGCAGCGGCCTGGCCGTCGCGCGCGTCGTCGCCGCGATCGTCGGCGACGCGCTCTCCGACGAGGTCGCCCTGGGCGCGGGCGGAGTGCTGCGCGTGCGCGCGAGCCTCGCCGATCCGCCGGTCGTGCCGAGCGTCGACTTCGGCGGCTCGGCCCGTGAGCTGGCCGACCTCGACGGTGACGGACGGCTCGACGTCGTGGCGGTGGACGACGGCCATCCGACGTTGGCGCTCTCGTTCGGCCTGGGCGACGGCGGATTCCTGCCGCCCGTGCTGCTCGCCGCGAGCGACATGGCGTACTGGGTCAGCGTGGGCGACGTGACCTCCGACGGCGTGCCCGACCTCGTCAGCATCGAGGGCGCGATCCTCCTCGACGTGCTGCTCTACGTCGGTGCGGGCGACGGCACCTTCGCGCCGCCCGTGTCGATCGTCGACGACGCGTTGCCCGCCTACCTGCGGCTCGTCGACCTCGACGGCGACGGTGACCTCGACGTGATCGGCTCAACCGTGTTCGCGTCGGAGTGCGCCACCTGGCTGGGAGACGGCTCGGGTGGTTTCGCGACCGGTCCGGTGACCGACCTGGACGTCGGCTCGGGCGGCCAGAGCTACGCTGCGGCGCTCTTCGATCCCGGCGATCTCGACGGGGACGGCCTGCCCGACCTCGTCGTGGCCCACGCGGACGCCGCCCTGATCGACGTGCGCCGCGGCCTCGGCGACGGCAGCTTCGGAGCCGCCGAGCCGAGGGCCACGCCGTTCGTGCCGCGGCTGGTCGACCTCGCCGATCTCGACCTTGACGGTCGGCTCGACCTCGTCGTCTGCGGACCGTGTCCGCCCGGCACGTTCGAGCTGGGCGAGCTGCCCTCCAACCGCGTGCTCGTCTTCCGCGGTCTCGGCGACGGCAGCTTCGAGACGTCTGCTGCCTGCGACGTCACGACCCCGGTCTGCGCGAGCTGGCTCGAGGTGACCGACGTCGATCTCGACGGCTGGCGCGACGTCGTGCTGTCGACCGAGAACGGCGTGAGCGTGCTGCTCGGCCTGGGCGGAGGACGGCTCGCGCCGGCGCAACCGTTCTCGGGTCCGCCGGGCGTCGTGCTGCCCGGCGACCTCGACGGCGACGGCGACGTCGAGCTGATCGTCTCGTCGTCCCAGGGCTCGATCGTGCTGGAGAACGCCGCGCGTCCGTGAGCGGCCGCCGCACGGGGGTGCGTCGTCCGTGACGTCTAGCTCGGACGCAGCTTGCCGATCAGCCCCGTGCTCGAGTGCGTCTTCGGGTCGCCGGCGATCAGGATGCGTCCGCCGTAGGCCTCGACGACCTCGCGTTCGGGGACGGTCTCGGCCGTCCAGTCGGTGCCCTTGACGTGCACGTCGGGACGGATCGAGTCGAGCAGCGCGTGCGCGGTGGGCTCGTCGAAGCTCGTCACGTAGGCCACGCCCTCGAGTGCGGCGACGACCTCCATGCGCTCGTCGAGCGGCACCCAGGGACGTCCCTCGCCCTTGTTGCGCCGCACCGACGCGTCGGCGTTGAGCGCGACGACGAGCAGGTCGGCGGCGCCCGCGGCCTCGCGCAGCAGGCGCACGTGGCCCACGTGCAGCACGTCGAAGCAGCCGTTCGCCAGGGCCACGCGGCAGCCGCGGTCGCGCAGCGGCGCGAGCATGCGCGCCAGCTCGCGGTGGTCGGGGACGATCGTGGCGCTCACGCCGCGCTCCTCGCGGGCGCCATCCCGCGCTTCGTCGTCCGCGATCGGTCGTGGCGCTTCATGCCGCGTCCTCCAGCAGCTCGCGCGCCGCGACGAGCACGCGTTCGGGGGCGAGCTGCGTCATGCAGTGGTGGTGCCCGAGCGGACAGGTCTTGGCGTGGCACGGCGCGCAGTCGAGGTCTTCGCGCAGCACGCGCTGGCGCTCGAGCTGGAAGGCGGTGTGACGCGGGTCGGTGGGTCCCATGAGCGTGATCGCGGGGACGTCGAGCGCCACGGCGACGTGCCGGGGTCCCGTGTCGTTCGAGAGCGCGAGCGCGGCGCGCGCGGTGAGCGCCACGAGCTCGCGCAGCGTCGTGACCGGCGCGTCGAAGACCGTCACGGGACGGCTCGCGAGCCCGGCCACCTCGCGCGCGAGCGCCTCCTCTCCCGGGCCGGGGGCGAGCACCGCGTGCAGCCCGAGCCGCTCGGCGAGCAGCTCGAGCGCGCGCGCGAGCTGCGCCGCGGGATACAGCTTCGACGAGCCGAAGCTCGCGCCGGGACTCACGACGACGAGGCGACGTCCGGCGAGCCCCGCGAGCTCGAGGCGTGCGACGACCGTGCGTGCGGCCTCGGCGTCGACCACGAGTCGCGTGCGCGCGTCGGACGGATCGTCACAGCCGAGCGCGCGCGTGATGCGCAGGTAGCGCTCGGGCATCGGGATCGGCAGGCGCCTGCCGTCGGCCATGGGCGGCGGCAGGACGTCGGTGAGCAGCGCGCGGCGCAGCAGGTCGCGCGCGTATCCGACGCGCCGCGGGATGCCGGCGAGTCGCGCGGGGAGCGCGGAGCGCACCGAGTCGGGCAGCAGCACGGCCCAGTCGAAGCGCGCCTTGCGCAGCATGCGCGCGTGGGTCCAGGCGGCCGACGCGCCTTTGCCCGGCGACGCGAGGAAGCCGTCGACCTCGGGCAGGTTCTCGACGAGTCCCTTCAGGAAGGCCCTGCCCTCGACCACGACCTTCGCGCGCGGGTGCGCCTCGCGCAGCGCACGCAGCGCGGGTGTGGCCATGACCACGTCGCCGACCCAGCTCGGCAGCCGCACGAGGATGCGCGCGGGCGACGCGGCGCCCGCGCGTCCGTCGTCGCGCGGGCCGTCGACGCAACTGCCGGGCGCGACGATGCGCGCGTCGTCGCGCGGTGCGCGTTCGGCGGCGGACGCCGCCGCGTCGCTCACAGGAAGAAGTCCTCACGCTCGGGCGAGGCCTCGAGCGCCGGCTCGTCGGCGGCTTCGATGAGTCCGTCGAGCCACCAGTTCACGCCGTTGTAGAGGCACGTCACCTCCCGGCACTCGTGGCTGGCGTCGAAGCGGTCGAGCAGCCCGGCCAGGTTCTCCGTGGTCTCCTGCGCGGTCTCCTCGTCCTTGAACGAGCCGACCTGGGCCACGCGCGCCTTCTCGACGCCGCGGTGCGCGGGGCAGTTGAACAGCCCGGTGGGCGTCATGACCTGCCGCAGCGCCTGCATGTGGCAGACCTTCGGCTGGTGCGTGTAGTCCTTCCAGTCGCCCTTCTCGAGCATGCGCAGGTTGGTCGACTCGTACACGCTGAACGAGTCGTCGGCCAGCGCCTTGGCCTTGTCGACCTCGACCCGCACGCGCTGGACGATCGAGGCGAGCTCGTTCGACGCGTGCGTCGGGTCCATCACCTCGGCGCCCTCGGGCGTGCGCTCGAGGAACGGCTTGAGCGAGATGTAGTCGAAGCCCGCGGCCTTCGCGCGCTCGGCCGCCATCACGATCTCGTGGATGTTCTCGTGCACCTCGACCTCGTCGCGCTCGGCGCCCTGCCAGACGATGATGTACGAGAAGCCCAGGCGCGGCGCGTCGTTGGCCGCCTTGATCTTGGGGATCCACTCGCAGATCGCGTCGAGCGTCAGGTTCGCGTCGGTCGGCTTGTGCATGGCGCGGAACAGCTCGTTGCTGCCCGAGTCGAGCGAGAGCCTGATCCAGTCTTTGTCGTCGAGCAGCGGCGCGATCTCGAGCAGCTTGTCGCCGCGGCTGCCGTTGCTGACCACCGCGACCTGCATGTCGAGCTGCTTGATGAACGCGACGAACTCGACGAAGCGCGGGTGGATCGTGGGCTCGCCGCCGCCGATCAGGATCACCGAGCGCATCCCGCGCTCGGCCATGAGCTTCAGCGACGCCTTGAGGTCGGCCTCGTCGTGCTTGAAGCGCGAGTTGAGGATGTCCCAGTCGATGCAGTGGTCGCAGCGGTAGTTGCAGGCGGTGGTGAGGTCGAGGTTGATCGAGAGCGGCGCGTGCTCGGCCGGCGGCTCGGGATCGGCGCGTCCCTCGGCGCGGGCCTGCCGCAGCGCGCGGCGCCAGGCGACGTAGGCCTCGACCTGCGGCAGGATCGACGGCTGCCGCAGCTTGGCCGTGAAGTCGTGGATGGCGTGGCTCATGGGTCGTCCCGGAGGAAGGCGGCGCGCAGGCTGTCGAGGGCGGACAGGCGTTGCACGATTCTACGGTTCGCCGTCGGGTCGCGCTGCGTGGCGTCGGCGCGCAGGTCCGCCACGAAGTCGGCCAGCAGCAGCGGCAGCGGGTCGGGGACGTCGACGAGCGCGGCCCCGGCCGCGAAGAACTGGGCGTAGTCGGCCAGGCGCACGAGGCGCTGCGCCCGGCGACCGTTCACGTCGTAGCCGGCCTCGCGCGGCTGGCTCGGCGCCCGGTCGAGCTCGACGAGCGCCTCCACGGGACGTCCGTCGGCGACCCAGGCGAAGCGCAGCGCGAGGGCCTCGGCGTCCCGGTCGTGGGACGAGCAGCGCACGTCGCGCACGACGACCTCGTCGCCCGGAGCCAGCGCGTCGAGCAGCGAGAGCGCGTGCGGCAGCGCGTCGCCGATCATCTCGACGCCGCGCGACGCCGGCTGCTGGCGCATCGCGAAGCGCACGACCGGCTCGCCGCGTGCCTCGGGGTGCAGCGCGAAGAAGGCCGGGAGCGTGTACGGCCACTGGGCGTTCTCGCGCACGATCAGGCCGGCGGCGGCGAAGTCGTCGAGCAGCTCGACCGCGGCCGGCAGGTCGTCGTCGCGTCCCCACAGGAAGGGCTTCTCGCACAGCACCGAGACGCGCGCGTCGAGGCAGCGCCGCAGGTGCTCGCGGTGGTGTTCGGCGGGGGACAGGATCGCCACGGCGTCCAGCCGTTCGGCCGCGAACATCGCGTCGAGCGACGTGTAGCCCTGCGGCTGCAGGCCGGCGATCCGGGCCAGGCCGCTCGCGGCCTCGGCCACGCTGGCGTCGCTCGTGCCCACGAACGCGACCACCTCGGCGCCGGCCGCGGCGAGTCCCCGGGCCACGAACGGACCGAGGCCCTGGCGCCGGCGGCGCGCGCCCACGATGCCGACGCGCGGGCCGCTCACGGGACGGCGCGCCCGTCGCGCGCGGCGACGCCCAGCCGGCGGTAGCGCGCGGCGAGGTCGGCCGGGAGCTCGTCGACGAACAGGTCGAGCTGCGGCACGTAGCCCACGTGCTCGCACAGCCGCAGCAGGCCGATCTCGGTCTTCATGTCGGGGATGCGCCCGTCACGGCAGGCGGCGATGGCGTCGGCCAGCTCGAGCACGCGCAGCGTGGCGCCCTCCTCCATGACCGAGCCGTCGCCGTCGGCGGCGTCGAGGTCGGCCTCGTGGACGGGGGCCTCGGCGGCGGTGTAGTACAGCTTCTCGTCGCCCGTCCCGGGACTCGCGAAGGTCTCGCCGCCGAGCACGGCGAAGCGCGCCTCGGGCAGGTCGAGGCCCGCCTCTTCGTCGGTCTCGGCCCGCGCCCGGCGGGCGAGGCCCTGGGCGCCGGGGCCGTCGTCCGGCTCGAGCATGCCGGCCACGAGCTCGAGCAGGCCGCGGTACTCGCGCGGGTCGGGCTGCACGAACGTCTTGTCGCGGCGCAGGTAGATCGGGGCGCGGATGCCCTCGCGCAGCAGGACGCGCAGCGCGCGCCGTCCCCGGCCGTCGTCGGCGAGTTCGTAGAGGACGGCCACCACGGCGTCGACCCCACGCCGCGAGACGAGGTCGCACGGGTAGTCGTCCGACTCGCTGCCGTCGAGGTAGACGTTGCGCAGCACGAGCCGCCGCAGCGTGAGGAATCCCTCGTCGCAGCGGCTGCGGGCGGTCTGGTCGTCGACGATGCGGATCTCGCGCAGCCTGGACATGCGGCCGGGGAGTGTACCGGAGCCGACGCGCCGCACGCAGAGGGGGGGCGGACCGTGGTTGCGGGAGAGAGCGCCGACGCGCGCGCCCCTGGGGCGCGCCGTCCGGACGCGGCAACCACGGCCCGCCTGCCGGAGGACGGACCGCGAGTGGGACCGGGAGGCTCGTCCGGCCTGGCCTGCGTGGCATCGGGGAGGAAGGCACGTGCCTCGAGGACGTCTCCCCGGGGCACGCACGAGTTCCACGCAGTTCGGAAGCGACCGTCGGGTCAGCACGCTGGGAGAGCGCGCTCCGCCGGGTGGTGGGCGGCGGTCGTTCCGAGGGGTCGGGGGAGGATCGGGCGCTCCACCGGGCCCACTCGGGGAGACATGCGCAGGTCGGCGCGGGAGCGGCTCAGGGTTTTCCGGAGAAACTTCAAGGATCGACGGGATCCGATCGGATCCTCCGGATCCGGTACAATCGGCCCCGTCGGGCCCTCGGCAGGCCCGTCCCCGGAATCCGGCGCCAGAGAACCGTCACGCGGATGTCAACCTCGGTCACCGACGTCACCTCGCTGCTCGACCTCATCCACGGGGGTGACGTGTCGGCGCGCGAGGCGCTCTGGAGCCGGGTCTACGACGAGCTGCGACACCTCGCCGCGGGCCAGATGTCGCGTGAGCGCGAGGGGCACACGCTGCAGCCGACGGCGCTGGTCCACGAGGCGTGGCTGCGGCTGGCGCCGGGCGCGGGCAGCAGCTTCGAGAACCGTGCGCACTTCTTCGGGGTGGCCGCCGAGGCGATGCGACGCATCCTCGTCGAGCACGCGCGCCGGCGCTCGGCGCGTCGTCGCGGTGGCGACAAGCAGCGCCGTGGACTCGACGACTCCGTCTTCGAGCGCGTCGAGGCCCAGGGCGTGGTCGCCTTCGACGAGGTCTCGTCCGATCTCGAGGCCGTCGACGCCGCGCTGGCGCGGCTCGAGGCCACCGGACGGCACGCGCGCAAGTGCGAGGTCGTCAAGCTGCGCTTCTTCGTCGGGTTGACCGTCGAGCAGACCGCCGAGGTGCTCGCCACCTCGCCCGCCTCGGTCAAGCGCGACTGGGATTTCGCCAAGGCATGGCTCTCGCGCGAGGCCGCGCGACTCACGGGAGATCGTCCGTGAACGACGGCGCACACGACAGCCACGACGAGGCCCGCGTCGAAGACCTGTTCCATCGCGCGCTCGAGCTGGAGCCGCGCGAGCGCGCGGCGTTCCTCGAGCGCGAGGCCGGCGGCGAACCGCAGCTCGTCCGCGAGGTGGGCGAGCTGCTCGCGGCGCTGGGCGAGGCGCCGTCGTGCATGGACCGTCCGTTGTGGGGGCTCGGCGAGCAGCTCGAGCACGACGCGCGCGAGGCCGAGGTCGTGGGGCAGCGCGTCGGTCCGTACGTGATCAAGCGCCTGCTCGGCGAGGGCGGCATGGGCGAGGTGTACCTCGCCGAACAGACCGAGCCGCTGCGCCGCGAGGTGGCGCTGAAGCGCATCAAGCTCGGCATGGACACGCACGAGGTCGTGCGCCGCTTCGAGTCGGAACGCCTCGCGCTCGCGCGCCTCAACCACCCGAACATCGCGGCGGTGCACGACGCCGGCGTGACGCCCGCCGGCCGCCCGTACTTCGTCATGGAGTACGTCCCGGGTGAACGCATCACCGAGTACTGCGACCGCCGGCGCCTGGGAGTCGCCGATCGCCTGGCGATCTTCGTGCAGGTCTGCGAGGCCGTCCAGCACGCGCACCAGAAGGGCATCATCCACCGCGACCTGAAGCCCGGGAACGTGCTCGTCAAGGTCGAGGACGGCCGCCCGATGCCGAAGATCATCGACTTCGGCGTGGCCAAGGCCACCGCCGTCGGCGACCTCGAGCGCACCGCCTTCACGCGCAACGGCCAGCTGCTCGGCACGCCGGGATACATGAGCCCCGAGCAGGCCGTGGCGGGGCACGACGTCGACACGCGCACCGACGTCTACTCGCTGGGCGTGATGCTCTACGAGCTGCTCACCGGCGTGCTGCCGTTCGACGTCGAGAGCTGGCGCACGCTGGGTGCCGACGAGATCCGGCGTGTGCTCGCGAGCGAGGAGGCGCCGCGCCCCTCGGCACGCGTGGCTTCGCTCGGGATGCGTGCGCGCGTGCTCGCCGCACGCCGCCTGTGCGACCCGCGCGAACTCGGCAAGCGGCTGCGCGGCGAACTCGACTGGGTCGTGCTGCGCGCGCTCGAGCGTGATCCGGCGCGACGTTACGGGTCGGCGTCCGAACTGGCGCTCGACCTGCTGCGGCACCTCGAGGGCGAGTCGGTCTCGGCCGGTCCGCCGAGCCTGCTGCGACGCGCGACGCGCTTCGCCACGCTGCACCGGCGCGAGGCGCTGGCCGGCGCGGCGGTGGTGGTGCTGGCCACCGCGGGCGCCTTCGTGTTCGCGCTGTACGTGACCGTCCGCAACGAAGACCTCGGACGCCAGCTGGCCGCCTCGCGCGACGCCCGCGCTCCGCGGGGCGAGCGCGGCGACGTCGAGCCGCTCGTGCCGCCCGGCTTGCACACGCCGGTCGACGCGCAGCGTCCGTATGCCAGCGTGCGCGTGCGCAACGGCGGCGCGGCCGCGCTGCAGCCCGGCGACCTCGTCTCGTACGCGGGGCGGGCCGACGACGAGCGCTTCGGCGACGTCCCGCTCGTGCTGCTGGCCGAGCGTGACGCCGGTGCCGTCTTCCTGGGCGTCGTCACGGGTGCGCTCGACGGAGGCGGCGACGGCGTGAGCGTGCTCGCCGCCGAGGTCCCGCCGGGCGGTCTCGCGTCGGTGGCCGTGCAGGGCACGCTCGTGCCGGTCAAGATCGAGGGGACGGTCCACGCGCGCGACGCGCTGGGCCTCTCCGAGCAGCCCGGCCTCGCGACCCGTCACGACGGCGACGGTCCCGTGGTCGGCGTGGCCATGGAGGCCTGGCGCGGCGACGGCGAGCCGATGGTGCTCGCGGTGGTGGCGCCGACCTGGTCGTCGGCCGTCTCCTCCGCGGCCCGCGCCTCGTGGACCCTGGGCGGCGCCCTCGACGATCCGGGTGCGACGCGGCCGACGCGCGGCGAGAGCGGCCCCGTGACCCTGCTGCTGGGCGCGTCCGGCGACGACGGGCCCGCGCACGTGGCGGGCTACGCGCCCGCGCCCGACGCGCCGGGCAGCGTGGCGTCGGCGTCGGGCGGCGGCTCGGATCCGCCCGACGAGACGCTCGGGACGACGTCCGACGATCCGGGCCCCGGTCACGCCGGCGGAGGCGGCGGCGGCGGCAACAGCTACGGCATCGACAACACCGGCGCGCTCACCTTCTCGGGACTCCTGTCGCGTTCCGGCACGCCGCAGCCGCTCGAGGCGCCGGCGTCCACCGAACCGCTCGAGCTGGGCACGCTGCCCGACGGCACGCTGGCCGACGGCACCCTCGGAGACAAGCACCAGACGCCCGGCATCGACGGCACGGGGACCGGCACCAACGCCGGAGGAGGCAAGGGATCCGACGGCGGCGACACGCTGCCCGACGGGTCCGAAGGCTCCGACGCCGGGACCTCGCACAAGTCTCAGCACGAGAAGTCGGGGCTGCTCCTCGACGACTCGACCGAGGCTCCCTTCGGGCTGCACGAGCACTGGGGCGACTACGACGGCGACTCGCTCGTCGACCTGCTGCTCGACGTCGAGGGCGAGGCCCCGCGCCTGTTCCACAACCAGGGACAGGGTACGTTCGTCGACGTGACCGGCTGGCTGCGGCTCGACGTCCCCGATGCGCTGGGGTCGGCCCAGTGGATCGACCACGACCACGACGGTCGCCTCGACCTGATCGGCCTCGTGCCCGCCGACGGACGCCTCGTGCTGCAGCGCGGCGACGGACACGGTGGCTTCGTCGACGAGACCCTCGCGGCCGGCCTGGGACGCCTTCCGGCCGGTGCGTTGCTGCAGGTGCTCGACGTCGACGGCGACCAGCGCGTCGACCTGCGCCTGCTGACCCGCGCCGGCGGACTGCTGCTGCTGCTCGACGACGGGGCGTCCGGGTTCCGCGTGGTCGTGCTGCGCGACGAGCCCGTGCCGCGGCCGCCGGTCGACGACGACGCGTCCGACGGTGGTTCGACGACGTCGACGGGCGACCCGGGCGCCCAGACCGGCGGCGTGGGAGGGGTCTCCGAGCCGGGCAAGGCGCCGTGATGCGGCGCGCGCGTCGCGCGTCCCGCGCGTCGACCGTGCTGCTCTCGCTGGGACTCGCGCTGGTCGGCTGCTCCGACGCGCACGGCGGGCCGTTCCCGGCGGCGGGCACCGCGGCGGTGCTCTCGGTGCCCGACGCCTCGTGGTCGGTGAGCAGCCTCGACGGACGTCCCGTGTCGCTCGCCTCGCTGCGCGGCCGGGTCGTGTTCCTGAACGTGTGGGCCACCTGGTGCCCGCCGTGCGTCAAGGAGATGCCGTCGATCGCGGCGCTGGCCGACGTGTTCGCCGGCAGGGACGTCGCGTTCGTCGTGGCCTCGGCCGAAGACCCGGTCACGATCGAGCGCTTCGCCGAGGCGCACGGCTACCGCATGCCGTTCCACCACCTCGACCGGGCGCTGCCCGCGGGACTCGACGGCGGCGGCGTCGTCCCGGTCACGTTCGTGCTCGATCGCCAGGGACGGCTCGTGTTCCGGCACGTGGGATTCCGCGACTGGAGCGCGCCCGACAGCGTGGCCTTCCTCCGCGGGTTGCTCGACGCGTGATCGAGGAAGGCTCCTCGCCGCATCTCGACGCGGGCGACGACCGCACGAGCGCCGAGGCCGCGCTGCTCGAGTTCCTCGCCCGCCGCGGCACGGGCGAGGACATCGACTTCGCCACGTTCTGCGGCGAGCATCCCGCGCTGGCCGGCGAGCTCGAGGTGCTCTACGCGCGCTACCGCGACGCGGGCCTGGCGTCGCTGCTCGAGAGCGACGGCGCGCAGCTGCACCTCGACGACCTGATGCTCGACGGGGAGGCGTCCGACCTCTCGTCGTCGCTGGCCATCGACGCGGGGCTCGGGCCCGAAGGCGGTTCGCCGGCGGAGGTGCTCGCGTGGCTGGCCTCGCCCCTGCGCTTCCGCGACCACTACCGCTCGGAAGGCGAGGTGGCGCGGGGCGGCATGGGCGTCGTGCGCCGCGTCTGGGACGCGAGGCTGCGCCGGCTGATCGCGATGAAGGTCGTGCGTCCGCGGGCGCGGGCAGCGCTGGTCGACGACGCGTCGAGCGCCGAGAGCGTGAACTCCGTCGACGAGCTGTCGCTGGCGCGCTTCCTCGACGAGGCGCTCGTCACGAGCCAGCTCGACCACCCGGGCATCGTCCCGGTGCACGAGCTGGGCGTCGACGACAAGGGCAACGTGTACTTCACGATGAAGCTCGTGAAGGGCGACGACCTGCGCACTCTGATCGCCAAGGTGCCCGGCGGCGAGGACGGCTGGACGCTCAACCGCGCGGTGGGCGTGCTGCGCCGCGTGTGCGAGGCCGTGGCGTACGCGCACAGCAAGGGCGTCGTCCACCGCGACATCAAGCCGGCCAACATCATGGTCGGCCGCTACGGCGAGTCGTACCTCATGGACTGGGGACTCGCGCGCGTGCTCGGCACCGAGATCGGGCGCGACGCCCTGGCGGCCGCCGACGGACCCCCGGTCGACGGGCTGCGCGACGCCGACCTCGAGGAGGCCCTGGACGACGCGCTCGAGGCCGACTCGTGGCTCTTCACCCAGGACGGCAAGGTCGTCGGCACGCCGGTGTACATGTCTCCCGAGCAGGCCTGCGGCGAGGTCGACCTGGTCGACGGACGCTCCGACATCTACTCGCTGGGCGCCATCCTCTACCACCTGCTCACGGCGCGCATGCCGTACGTCGAGCCCGGCGAGCACACGATCCCGTTCCTGGTGCTGATGCAGGTGCGGCGCGGCCCGCCGGTCCCGGTGCGCGACCTCGCGCCCGACGCGCCTCCCACGCTGCTCGAGATCTGCGAGCGGGCGATGGCGCGCGAGCCGTCCGACCGCTACCCGTCGGCGGCCGACATGGCCGACGCGCTGGGCGACTACCTCGAGGACATCTCGGAGGCGCGCGAGGAGGCCCGACGTCAGGCCCGGCGCGCCGACATGATCAACGGCTTCCTGGTCGAGATGCTCTCGTCGGGCGAACCGTACCGCGCCATGGGCGCCGACGTGACCGTGCGCGAGGTGGTCGACCGGGCCTCGGCGCGCATCGCCTCGGCTTTGCCCGAGCAACCCCTCGACGAGGCCGCGCTGCGGCGCACGATCGGCGTGATCTACTCGCAGCTCGGACGCTACGAGGAGGCCGAGCTGCACCTCGAGACGGCGCACCGCCTGCTGCGCGAGCACCTGGGAGACGACGCGCACGAGGTGCTCGACACGGCCATCGACCTGGCGGTGGTCATGCGCCACTCGGGACGCTTCGCCGCGTCGGAGGCGCTGCTGCGCCACGCGCTCGCGAGCCTCGAGCCTCGTCTCGGCGAGCGCCACCTCACGACGCTGCGCGCGATGGACAACCTCGCCGCGGCGGTGCGGCTGGCCGGCGGCGACCTCGACGAGGTCGAGTCGCTGCTGCGCTGCGCCCTCGACGGCCGCCTCGCCCTGCGCGGCGAGGACCACGTCGAGACGGTCTGCTCGCTCCACGGCCTGGGGCAGTTCCTGCGCGACCGGGCGCGCTTCGACGAGGCCGAGTTCATCCTGCGCCGGGCGCTCGAGATCGCGCGCCGCATGCGTGGCGACTCGAACATCATCGGCCTGATCGTGATGAACGACCTGGGCAGCGTGCTCACGAACCAGGGTCGCTACGAGGAGGCGCAGACCGTGCTCGTCCAGGCCATCGCGGCGCTCGAGCAGTCGGTCCCGGGCCATCCCATGCTGCTGCTCATGCGCAACAACCTGGGACTGTGCAAGAAGCGCATGGGCGACGCACCAGGCGCGGTGACCGTGCTCGCGTCGGTGGTGGCCGCCTGGCGCGCGCGCGGCGAGCTCGACTCCGAGGGCGTCGTGGCGCTCAACAACCTCGGCACCGCGCTCGAGGCCGTGGGCGACGTCGAGTCGGCCGTGACGCACCTCGACGAGGCGCTGCGGCGGGCCGAGGTCGTCTTCGGCGCCTCGCACCGCAACACGTCCCGCCTGCGCACGAACCTCGGACGATGCCTCGTCGCCGCGGGCTCGCTCGACGCGGGGCGTGCGCAGCTCGAGCAGGCGCTGGCCGAGCTGCGTCCCTCGCTGGGCGACGAGCACCCCTGGACGCGCGAGGTCGTCGCACTGCTGGCCCGTCTCGAAGGCTGACGCCGCGCGGGGCGCGCACGTCCCGCGTCGTGTGCCGTGCGTGCGCGCCGGCCCGGGTCACACGCGACGCTCGCCGCGTCGCCGACGCTCGTCAGCGCGTGTACGAACCGTCCCAGGTGGCGTAGGGATGCGTCTGCAGGAAGCTCTTCGTCTCGACGGTGAACGGGGCGGAGACGTCGCCGGTCAGGTCTTCGTCGACGAGCAGGGTCCAGCGGTCCTCGCCGCAGCTCTTGTCCCAGCGCGGCGACGGGGCGGCCGCCACGACGAACCCCAGCTCGGGGATGCGCGCGGTGAAGAGATCGCGCGTGCCGACGAGCGTGGGCAGCGTCGCCGAGCTCACCCGCGGGTCGGGGACGCCGTCGCCGTCGTGGTCGACGAAGACCTCGTCGGCGGTGTCGTACTCCCAGATCTCCGCGACCGGTGCCGGTCGGCCGGCGTCTGCCTGCGGGAAGTGGCGCAGCAGGAACAGCCGGTCGTGCGGGCCGAAGGGGCTGCAGACCATCGACCAGAGCGGCCAGTCGCGGCCGGTCGCCAGCGGGGAGCGCACGACGCGCGGACGCGAGCAGGTCGTCATGCCGTCGGCCGAGGCGCCGATCGACTCGGGCGCCACCAGCGTCCAACGCTCGAGCACGAGGTGGCCTTCGGGACGCTCTCGCCAGCCGGCCACGTAGACCGTGTCGGTGGTGCCGGCGCGCGGCGTGATCGCCATCGGCCGGAACGCGACCGGCAACTCCTGCTCGACGAGCGTCGTGCCTGCGCCTCGGTGGCGCACGCCCCAGACGAAGGTGACCGTGGCCTCGGAGCCGGTGTTGTCGTACCGGCACCGGACGGCGATCGTGTCGCGGGGATCGCCCGCCGGGACCTCGAAGCTCGCGCACGATCCGAGCCCGAAGTCCGCGCGCAGGTCGGTCGGCAGGGCCTCGCCGTCGCTCGCGGACGCCGTCAGGGCGAGGGCGAGGGCGAGGACGGCGACGAGTCCGGATGACCTCTGGAGAGCGAGCATGCCCATGTCCTCCGGCTCCCGATCCTACACCTCCTCGGCCGGCACCGGGTCGGTCACGTCGACGCCGCCGGACGGGTCGGCCACGTAGGCCTCGAAGTACAGCGGTTGTCCGGACAGCGCGCCCGGCAGCGAGGTGTCGGCGTCGAGGGATCCCGTGGAATCGGTGACCAACGCACCGACCACGAGTTCGGTGTCGGCCCGCAGCGATCCGTCGTCGGCGTCGACCACGAGCGAGGTGCCCACGGACACGGCCACGGTCGAGTCGGCGGGGGCGTCGCGCAGCGTGAGCTGGACGTCGATGCCGTCGACCGTCGCGCGCAGCGAGAGCTCGCCGCCTGCCAGCAGGTTCTGGTTCGACGAGCGCAGCGAGACGATCGTCACGTGGCGGTCGCCGTCGGGACCGGTCGTGGCACCGATCGCCAGTTCGGCATCCCCGTCGGCGTCCCGGTCTTCGACGCGCGCGAGCGAGGCGCCGAACCCGGTGCCGTTCGCGGGGCCGCAGATCCGGTGCACGACGTGACCGTCGGAGGACGAGACGATGACCACGCGTCCGCGGCCCGAGAGCGCACCGGGCTCGCCCAGCGCGAGGTCACGCGCCTGGTCGCCGTCGACGTCGTCGATCACCGCGAGCGAGACTCCGAGTCCCGTGCCTGCCGTGTCGGACGCGTAGGTGAACACCTCGCTGCCGCCGTCGCCCGAGAGGATGCGCGCGATGTCGTATCCGGTGTTCGGATCGACGCCGGCGGCCAGCATGTCGGTGATGCCGTCGCCGTCGACGTCGCCGACGAGTCCGAGGCCGGCGAGCGCGCCGCCGGTCCACAGGCACGTGTCGGTGCTGCCGCCCAGGTCGAGCCCGTGGACGTGGCTGCCGGCCGCCTGGCTGCCGATCGTGGCGTCGATGCCGCCGGTGGTGCCCAGGTCCATGCCCCACGGACCCAGCGTGTGCGTGCCGAGGAACGCGCCGAACCGACCGCCGGCGGCGTCGCCGGGCATGCTGTCGAGCACGTCGCCCGTCGCCGTGGAGACGATGTACACGATGCCCGCGTCGGTGCCCGCGTCGTCGTCGCCCGGGGCGCCGATCAGCAGGTCGAGTTCGCCGTCGGCATCGAGGTCGTCGACCGGCCCCAGGGCGAACCCGAATTCGTCGGCCGCCGAGCCGGTGATGACGAGCAGCGTGGCGCCGTCGTCGCCCGAGACGAGCGTCACGCTGCCGGAGCCCGGCGCGCCCACCGCGAAGTCGTCGAAGCCGTCGTCGTCGAGGTCGCCGACGCCGTCGACCGAGAAGCCGAAGAGCGCGCCGGCGTCGTCGCCGTCGAGCGTGTAGAGCAGGCTGCCGTCGGCGCCCGAGCGCGTGCTCACGCTGCCCGTGTCGGTGCCCATGGCGTCGTCGTGCGGCTCGCACACGACGAAGTCGATCACGTCGTCGCCGTCGAGGTCGCCCACCGGGACGACCGAGGGCTCGGCGCCCGCGGGCGCTCCGAGCGAGAGCGATTGGAGGGTCTGCTGCGCCGAAGCGACGCCGCCGAGGAAGAGGAGGAGGAAGGTGGCGACGAATGTCCTGCGATCGATGGAAGTCATGAAGCGGAATCCTGCTGCGTGTGGGGCGGTCCGGGTGGCGTCCGCACGCGAAGGCGTGCGTCGGCACCCCCCTGGGGCGCGCGCCCGACGGGGCGCGCGAGCGGGGACGTCAGGCCGGCTGCGTGCCGGTGTCGTCCCTGCGGCGCGTCGCCTGTTCGGCGAGTTCACGCGCGTGCTCGATGGCGCGCGCGACGGCCTTGCGGGCCGTGTCGTAGGTCATGCCGAGGCGCTCGGCGATGTCGTGCACCGACTCGCCGCGCAGCCGGCAGCTGAGCAGCTTGCGATCGCGGTCGTTCAGCCGGAGCAGGATCAGGATCAGGCGCTCGCGTTCTTCCTTCTGGATCGACTGGGGGAGCGGAGCCGATCGGGGATCGCGATCGCGCAGCTCGAGTTCCTCGGGCTGCTGGGGGACGCGCTTGTCCTCCTGGCGACGTCCGGTGTCGAGGCGCCTGGCCTGGTCGGCGGCCTTCCAGTTCATGCGCTGGGCGAAGAGCGACTTGAACTGCAGCCGTGACTCGAACTTGAACTGGGCGATGTCGCCCCACAGATCGCCGAACACCGAGAGCACGAGGTCTCCGGTGTCGAGGAAGCGGCGCAACTTGGAGGTGGATGCCATGGATGTCTTTCCCATCTTCATGAGGTCGAACAGGAAGTGGGCGGCGAACTCGTCCGCCATGCGGCGGTTCTTCCCGAGGTGCGCATGCACCTCGGCGAGGACGCTGTCCACGAGGTCTGCGTCCTGCCCGACCCTTCGGCGGACCTCGGCGCGTGCCTTCTCGTCCTGGAAGAAGCGCTCACAGACCGGGCCGAGCTGGCTCCTCGCGAGGGCGAGGATCTCCTTGTCGAGGTCGTCGGTGGACGTGTCGGGCTTCTTGGACATGCGTTGGGCAATGCGCCGCGAGCCGACTCCGGAGCGGAGCAGGTCGCGAGCACCTCGGCCGGGCCGCCCCCCCGGGGCGGATCGGTCGAGGGCTCTACGGGGTGGCGCCTTCCCCCTGGCCCACGGGAAGCGGTCGTTTCCCATGGAGGCGGACAGGCGATTCCAGAAAGATATGCAGGAACTCGCCTTCGCTGTTGAAATCGATTTAGATTGATGCGTGAAATCGGCCCTGCGACCCCGCAAGCGCTTGCGGATGCAGGATCCGGCAGCCGAGTCGCCGCGAAGCGGGAAGGGTCGTTCCTGGAGGCGCGCCGGGCTCCCGAAGGCGTGCCGGGCGGGCGCGGACCGGGGGGGCTCGAGTCCCCCGGTTCGGGTCACCCCGACGCCTCGACCGCCCTCCGGGCTCGCGCGGACCGGGACGCGATCGTTCGGCGCCGGCCGCGACCGTGGACCGGGGGTCGACCCCGGCCCTTCGGTCAGCCGAGCGCCTTGGTCGCGATCTCGTAGGTGTTGGGCGAGAGGCCGGACACGCCCAGGATGCGGCGCAACTCGTCCTGCGCGAGGCGCTGGCGTCCGCGGTCGTAGCGGCGCCAGGCGTCGAAGGCCGCGGCCAGGCGCGCGGCCATGATCGGGTTCTTCGGGTCGACCGAGCGCACGACCTCGCCCAGCAGCGCGTAGCCCGCGCCGTCGGCGCGGTGGAATCCCACCGGGTTGCGCGCGAAGGTGCGGTACAGCGCGCGCAGCTTGTTCGGGTTGCCGGCGTCGAAGAGCGGGTCGCCGGCCAGGCGCCGCACCTCCTCGACCACGCCCGGACGCGCGGCGCGCGCCTGGGTCTCGAACCACTTGTTCATCACGAGCGAGTCCTTGCCCCAACGCTCGCGGAAGCGCTTCAGCGCGGCGTCGCGGCGCGGGTCGTCGACGTCGACGAGCAGGTCGAGCGCGCGCAGCTCGTCGGTCATCGTGCGCGCGCCGCGCGACTGCGCGTCGCACAGGGCGAGTCCGTCCTCGCCGGCGCCCTTGACGAGGAACTGCAGGCAGGCGTTCTTGAGCGCGCGCCGTCCGGCGGTGGCCACGTCGGTACCGCCGGCGGTGAGCGGCGCGAGGCGGTCGTAGGTCGCGCGCAGCGCGGTGGCGTGGGTGCGTCCGATCTCGGACAGCAGGTGCTCACGCGCGGCGTGGATGCCGTCGACGTCGACCTCGCCCATCGCGTCGCCGAGCATCGACTCCTCGGGCAGCCGCAGCGCCTCGGCGCGCATGGCCGGCTCGACGTCCTCGTCGACCAGGATGCGTCCGAACGCGGCCAGCAGCGCGGCCGGCACCTGCATCGGACGTCCCGCCGCGCGCTCGGCGACCATGCCCAGCACGGCGCGCGTCACGAGCCGCTGCAGCGCCTCCCAGCGGTTGAAGTCGTCGCCGTCGTGGGTGGCGAGGAAGGCCAGCGCCTCGTCGTCGAGGTCGACGTCGAGCACGACCGGGGCCGAGAAGCCGCGCAGCAGCGAGGGCACCGGCGCGGCCGGGACGTCGACGAAGGTGAACGTCTGGCGCGCCTCGACGAACGAGAGCACGCGCGTCGTCGCGGCCGCCGCGGCGTCCTCTCCGTGCAGGCGCAGCGGGAGGTCGTGTCCGTCGGGGCCCAGCAGGCCCAGCCGCACGGGGATCTGGAACGGCTGCTTCTCGGGCTGCCCCGGCGTGGCCGGGCACGACTGCTCGAGCAGCAGTTCGTACGTGCGCGAGGCGGCGTCCCAACGGCCCCGCGCGCGGACGCGCGGCGTCCCCGCCTGCTGGTACCAGCGCTTGAACTGCGTCAGGTCGACGCCGGTCGCGTCGCTCATCGCGGCGGCGAAGTCGTCGGTGGTGACCGCCTGTCCGTCGTGGCGCTCGAAGTAGAGGTCGGTACCCTTGCGGAAGCCTTCCTTGCCGAGCAGCGCCTCGTACATGCGGATCACCTCGGCGCCCTTCTCGTACACGGTGAGCGTGTAGAAGTTGTCGATGGCGATGTAGCTCTCGGGACGCACCGGGTGCGCGAGCGGTCCGGCATCCTCGGGGAACTGCATCTGGCGCAGGGCGCGCACGTCGGAGATGCGCTGCACCGGGCGGCTGCCCATGTCGGACGAGAACTCCTGGTCGCGGTAGACCGTGAAGCCCTCCTTCAGCGAGAGCTGGAACCAGTCGCGGCACGTGACGCGGTTGCCCGACCAGTTGTGGAAGTACTCGTGTCCGACGACGCCCTCGATGCGCGCGTAGTCGTCGTCGGTCGCGGTGGTCTCGTCGGCCAGCACGAGCGCGGCGTTGAAGATGTTGAGGCCCTTGTTCTCCATCGCGCCCATGTTGAAGTCCTCGACCGCGACGAGCATGAACAGGTCGAGGTCGTACTCGCGCCCGAAAGCGTCCTCGTCCCACTTCATCGCGTGCTTCAGCGACTGCATCGCGTGGGACGCGCGCGGCTCGTTGCCCTTGTCGACGTAGATGTGCAGCGGGATGGTGCGTCCCGTGCAGGTCGTGAAGGTGTCCTGCACGAGCCCGAGGTCGCCGGCGACGAGCGCGAACAGGTAGCAGGGCTTCGGGAAGGGGTCGTGCCAGGTCGCGAAGTGACGTCCTCCGTCGGCCTCGCCCGAGTCGACGAGGTTGCCGTTGCTCAGCAGCATCGGGTAGCGCGCCTTGTCGGCCACGATCGTCGTGGTGTAGACCGAGAGCACGTCGGGCCGGTCCTGGAACCACGTCACGCGACGGAAGCCCTGCGCCTCCATCTGCGTGCAGAAGGTGCCGCGCGAGCGGTAGAGGCCCGAGAGCTTGGTGTTGGCCTGGGGCTCGATGCGCGTCACGACCTGCAGCGTGAAGCTCGCGGCGGGCGGCGTGAGCACGAGGCGTCCCTGGGCGTCGTGGCCGAAGTCGTCGTCGCCCAGCTCGGTGTCGTCGAGCACGAGCGCGAGCAGCTCGATCTCCTCGCCGTCGAGCACGAGCTCGGGGAGCCGTGCGGGGTCGCGTCGTCCCGGCGCGTCGGCGCGGTCGTCGTCGAGCACGTACGCGGTGGTGGACGTGACGCGCGCGTGGTCCTCGTGGAGCTCGAAGAGGAGCTCGACCGACTCGGCGCGGTAGGGCGGGCGCGTGTAGTCGGCGAGGCGGACGGCGACGGGCGCGGCGGGCGGCGACGTGACGGTCATGGGAAGGCCTCCGTGGGGCGTGGCGCGTGCCGGTCGGTCGTCGCGCGGGGTGTCGGTGGGTCGACGCGCGGGGGCGCGGACCGGTCGGGCATCGTACCGCCCGGCGTCGGTCCGGCGCACGGCATCGGCGCCCAGCCTGGCAGCCTCCCGGCGGGATGCCGCCGGATCGCAACGGGCGGTGCGTTCGGCGTGTGGCGAGGCGACCGGGACGCGGCGGTTTGCTACGGTCGGCGCCCGCTCGGCGCGCCCCGCGCGCGTCCCCAGCCGAGGAATGCCCCCATGCGTCCGTCCGTCCGCCCGTCCCTGCTCCCGCTGCTGGCCGCGGCGCTGTTCTCGTGCTCGGGCTCCGAGGGCGAGCACTTCTACCCGCCGGTGCTCGAGTTGCCGGCGAACCCGAACGGGGCCGACGGCTACGAGCCGCTGCGGCGCTACGGCGCGATGGACGTCCCCGACGACAACCCGCTCAACCCGCGCAAGGCGGCCCTCGGCTGGCAGCTCTACCACGACGCGCGGCTCTCGGGCGACGGCACGCGCTCGTGTTACTCGTGCCACCTCGTCGAGCACGGACTCACCGACGGCAAGCCCGTGGCCGTGGGCGCGTTCGACAAGGTGCTGACGCGCAACTCGCCCACGCTCTGGAACATCGGCTTCCACCAGTCTTGGTACTGGGACGGTCGCGCGTCGTCGCTCGAGTCCCAGGCCGCCGCCGCGTGGAAGGGCGCCAACATGGGGGCCTCGGAGCCGCAGGCCATCGTCGACTTCCTGAACCAGGTCCCCGGCTACCTGGGACAGTTCCTGGTGGTCTTCGGCGAGCCGGCCACGGTCGACAACGTGCCCATGGCGCTGGCCGCGTACATGCGCACGATCGTCAGCGACGGCACGGCGTTCGACCGCTGGCAGTCCGGCGACGACGACGCCGTGAGCGAGCAGGCCAAGCGCGGCTTCGAGGTGTTCACGCAAGCCGGTTGCGCCGAGTGCCACGCCGGCGTGCTGCTCACCGACCTGCAGTTCCACAACGTCGGCATCGGCATGGACGGCGACACGGCCAAGGACGTCGGCCGCGCCAAGGTCACGAACGACGCCAAGGACACCGGCGCGTTCAAGACGCCCACGCTGCGCGACGTCACGAAGTCGGCACCGTACTTCCACGACGGCTCGGTGGCCACGCTCGAGGAGGCCGTGCGCTTCATGGCCGGCGGCGGCAAGGCCAGCGCCTACCGCTCGACGAAACTCAAGGACGCGAAGCTGACCGACGCGCAGATCGCCGACGTGCTCGCCTTCCTCGCCACCCTCGAACAACCCTGCGACGAGGTCATCCCGCCGCTGCCGTAGCTCCCCGTACCCGGTCGTCCGGCGTCGATGCGGCACCCGCCGCGTCGGTGCGACGACGTTTCGCATCGCAAGCCGACGCGCCCGCGCGCTTGCCACCCTTCCTCATCGGACATCCCGCATGGCCCGCACCCCCTACAGCCACGAGCGCTTCCTGCGCGACAAGAAGAAGAACGAGAAGAAGAAGCTGCGCATGGAGAAGCGCCAGGCGCGTCAGGCCGACAAGGCCGGCGCGAAGGACGACGGCTCCGATGCGCCGGCGGGCGCCGACGACGAGGCGTCCGACGAGAAGCGCGACGCGTAGCGTGCGCGTCGCAGCGGGCGACGGCGATCCGCGCACCGCGCGCCGGACGCGCCCTCAGCCGCCGACGCGCTTGACCGTGTAGCCCTGGGCCGCGAGTTCGGCGACGACGGCGTCGCGGTGGTCGCCCTGGAGCTCGATCACGCCGTCCCGGACGGTGCCGCCCGCGCTGCAGCGGGCCTTGAGCCGTTTGGCGAGCGCCGCCAGGCCGGGGCCGGCCAGCGGCACGCCGGAGACGAGGGTCACGCCCTTGCCCTTGCGTCCCTTCGTCTCGCGGCTCACGCGCACGATGCCGTCGCCCGCGGGCACTTCGGGCTCGGGCGCCCGGCACGTGCAACGCGCCTTCGGCTGCTCGCAGCCCGGGCACGTGAGTCCGTCGGCGCTCGTGTGGATCAGCTCTCCGCGGTCGATCGGGCGGCGGCCTTTCACGCGAGGTGCTCCTGTGGGGCGGGAGTGCCCATGATGGAGGAGAGTGCGGCCGTTGTCTCGCGCGGGTTGCCGCGCGGGGGGCGAGGCGCGCTCCGTCGACAGGAGGTCCCGATGACCGAACGCTCGCTCCTCGCCCCCGCGCTGCTCGCCGCGCTGCTCGTCGCGCCGACGACCGTCGCGCAGGACGTCCCCGCGCCCGCCCGCCTCGAGGTGTTCGTCGCGCCGGACGCTCCGCCCGGCGGCGACGGCAGCCGCGAGCATCCCCTGGCCTCGATCGAGGTCGCGCGGGACCGGTTGCGCGCGCGGGAGGTCGCGGCCGACGCACCCTCGCCCGCGATCGTGCTGCTCGACGGCACCTTCGCCGTCGAGCGCGGCCTCGTCTTCGACGCACGCGACGACGGGCTGTCGCTGATCGCCGACGACGGCTCCCGTCCGCGGCTCGTCGGGGGACGGGTGTTCGTCGCGCCGCGCCTGCGGCCGCTCGACGATGCCCGGCTGCTCGCGCGGCTGCCGAGCGACGCCGCGCGCGCGGCGGTGCGCGTGCTCGAGCTGCCCGCCGATCTCGTCCCGGCGGGGCCGGTACGGCGCGGGATGGGCTCGCCGGTCGTCCCGGTCGGCAGCGAGGTCTTCGTCGACGGCGTCGCGCTGCGCCGCGCGCGCTGGCCCGACGACGGCTTCGCACGCGTGGGCGAGGTGCTCGACCGCGGCTCGGTGCCGCGCGATCGCGAGGACGACGTTCCCGAGGCGCGGCGCGAGACGGGACCCGAGCGCGGCGGCACGTTCCGTCCGGCCGACGTCGACGCGCGGCGTCTCGCGCGCTGGGCGTCCGCCGAGGACGCCTGGGCCCTCGGCTTCTGGTGCTGGGACTGGGCCGACGAGCAGCTGCCGATCGCCGCGATCGACGTCGCGGCCGGCACGATCGCGCTGGGCGCACCGCATCGCTACGGCCTGAAGGCCGGCACGACGTTCTACGTCACGAACCTGCTCGAGGAGCTCGACCGGCCGGGCGAGTTCTTCTTCGACGTCGCCGGCGGGCGACTGCTCCTGTGGCCGCCCGCGACGCAGCCGCGCGAGCTCGTCGTGTCGACGCTCGACGAGCCGCTGCTGCGCCTCGACGGCTCGCACGGCTTCACGCTCGAAGGGCTGTCGTTCGAGGACACGCGCGGTCCCGCCGTCGTCGGCGACGACTGCGACGGCGTGCGCATCACGCGCTGCACGATCACGAACACGGGCACCGACGGCATCCGCCTGAGGGGACGGGACGACGTCGTGGGCGACTGCACGCTGCGCGGCATCGGCGCGACCGGCGTCTCGCTCGACGGCGGCGACCGCGCCACGCTCACGCACGCGGACGACCGGCTCGAGCGCACGAGCATCCACGACTTCGGACGGCTGTACCGCACGTACCAGCCCGCCGTGCGGCTGGCCGGTGTGGGACAGGTCGTGATCGGCAACGAGTTCGCGCACGCGCCGCACTCGGCGATCCTGTTCGCGGGCAACGAGCACGTCATCGCGGGCAACGAGATCTTCGACGTGCTGCGCGAGACCGGCGACTCGGGCGCGATCTACTGCGGTCGCGACTGGACGCTGCACGGCACGCGCATCGAAGGCAACTTCATCCACCACCTCGGCGGCAGCGACGGACGCTGGCAGAACGCGATCTACCTCGACGACATGGCGAGCGGGATCGAGGTCGCGCGCAACGTCGTCTGGCGCTGCCACTGGGGCATGCTGGTCGGCGGCGGACGCGACCTCGACATCCACGACAACCTCTTCGTCGCGTGCGCGCTCGGCATCCGCTTCGACGCGCGCGGCATCGGCTGGATGGCGGAGAAGATCGCCGATCCCGCGACGTCGACGCTGCACCGCAACCTGGCGGCCGTGCCGATCGCGAGCGAGCCCTGGGCCTCGCGCTACCCGAGCCTGGGCCGCTACCTCGACGACCGCTTCGGACGTCCCGTGGGCAGCCGCGTGGTCGGCAACCGCTTCGTCGCGACGCCCTTCGGCTCGGTCGACGACCCCGAGTGCGTGCAGGTCGACGCCAACGTCGAGACGTCCGAGCTGCCGGCCTGGGCCGACGACGGGCTGTACTTCGACGCGGGCCCGCGCCTCGGCGAGCGACGCCGCGTCCCGGCGCCGAACGAGGTCCCGATCGCCGTGCTCGACGGACGCGGGTGAGGCCGCGAGCCGGTGTGGTCGCGGAGGCGGGGACCTCACCACGGGCGCGGCCGGGAGAGGGGCCTGACGCGGGCCCGGTCGTATCACGTGGCGCGGCCTTGCCTTGAAATTTGAAAGAGCCGCGTTAAGATTTCAAGGCATGTCGAGACTCCTGGGACGACCACGGCACGAGCGGGAGGTGATGCACAGGCTGCGTTCGGCTCCGGTGGTGGCGATCCTCGGCGCGCGCCAGACGGGCAAGAGCACGCTGGCACGCAGCATCGCGGAGCAGCAGGCGCGGGCGGCGACGATGCTCGACCTCGAAGACCCAGCCGACGTGGCGCGCCTGTCCGACCCGGGTCTGTTCCTGCGCGGGTTGCGCGGGCTTGTCGTGCTCGACGAGATCCAGCGCCGGCCCGAACTGTTCCCGATCCTGCGCGTGCTGGCCGATCGACCCCGTCGTCCTGCGCGCTTCCTCGTGCTCGGCAGCGCGTCGCCCGAGCTGTTGCGTCAAGGCTCCGAGTCGCTCGCCGGGCGCATCGCCTTCCACGAACTCGCAGGCTTCGATCTCGAGGAGGTGGGAGCCTCGGCGTGGCGCCGGCTGTGGCTGCGGGGCGGGTTCCCGCGCAGCTTCCGCGCGCGCAGCGACAAGGAGAGCATGGCGTGGCGTCGCGACTTCGTCTCGACCTTCCTCGAGCGCGACCTGCCGCAGCTCGGCGTGACCACGCCGGCTCCCACCCTGCGCCGCTTCTGGTCGATGCTCGCGCACTGGCATGGCCAGATCTGGAACGCCTCCGAGTTCGCCCGCGCGTTTGGCGTCTCGGTGCCAACCATCGGTCGCTACCTCGACCAGCTCGAAGGCACGCTCGTCGTGCGTCGGCTGCCGGCGTGGCACGAGAACCTCTCGAAGCGACAGGTGAAGGCGCCCAAGGTCTACGTCCACGACAGCGGACTGCTGCACGCGCTGCTGGGCCTCGCCACCGAGCGCGACCTCCTCGGCCATCCGAAGGTCGGCGCTTCATGGGAGGGCTTCGCGCTCGAGCAGGTCGTTCGGCGTCTCGGGGCCGGTCGTGACGAGTGCTTCTTCTGGGCCACGCACGGCGGCGCCGAACTCGATCTGCTCGTGGTGCGCGGTCGCACGCGCCTCGGGTTCGAGATGAAGCTCGGCGAGACTCCCGGCGTGACCGCCTCGATGCGCAGCGCCCTGGCCGACTTGCGATTGCAGCGCCTCGACGTGGTGCACAGCGGAGAGCACAGCTTCGAACTGGCGCCCAAGGTGCGTGCCCTGGCCCTCCCGCGGCTGCTCGACGATCTGGCCGTGCTGCGCTGACGGAATCGTCGGCGCGCGACGCTGACCGGTCGCGCGTCCGTCCGGCGCCTGGGTCGTCGACGGATGCATCGCGCGTCGCCGCAACCCGGGCGCGGTCGCCGCGGTTCCGACGCCCGGGGGCCGGCCGATCGGCCGCGCGGGCTCCGTGTATCCTGGGTGACGAGGCGGGCGGCCGGTCCGTCCGGAGGGACATCATGATGACGAAGACCCCGACGATGGGTTCGCATCGGGCGGACGGCGCGACCCGGCGCTGGGCGACGGGCTCGTGCCCGGCGGGCGGCGCGACGCGAGCGCGTGCCCGCCGACGCCTCGGCGCGACGCAGGCCGCTCGACTCGTCGTGCTGGGTGCCGCGCTCTGCGCACTCGGCTTCGACGACGCCGACCTGTATCTCGACGACGCCGCCGTCGCCGCGCTCCAGGCGCGCATCGAGGCCGCGCCGACCCTGGCCGACGTGGCGCGCTCCGACCTGCCGATCGTGGTCGTCGTGCTCGACCGAACGCTCGAGGACGACTTCCGCGCGGCGCGCGACGCGCGGCCGTCCGACGCGGGCGAGATCGTGTTCGAGTCGTCCGAGCGGCTCACCTTCGACCGCGCGTGGCTGCCCTCCGACCTGCGCGCCATCGCGCTGCGCGGGACGACGCGGGTGGGACGACTCGGCGACGACGATCCCGCCGCGTGGCTCGACCGTCTGTGGACGGGGCGCGGCGTCTGCGACGCGGGCGTCGGCAAGCAGCTCGACGGTCCCGACGCAGCGCGCTGGATGCTCGATCATCGCCTTGCCCCCGAGACCGTGTGCGCGCTGCTCGCCGTGGGACACCTCGACGAGGCCGTCGAGTTCGCCGAGTGGTTCTGGCACGCGACCCTCGGCACGCCGCTGCTCGCCGGCCTGCACGGCTTCATGACGCGCCAGATGTGGGAGCCGTGTCTCGAGGCCGGCGCGCCCGGCGCCGTCGAGACCCTCGACGCGTTCTGGACGGAACTCCTCGACGCGCCCACGGTGAACGAGGGCGAGCTGGTGGCCCTCGCGCCGTTGCTCGACCGCACCGACGAGGTCGCGCGCCTCGTGCGCGACGATCGCCTGGGCCATCTGTGGGGACGCCACGATGAGCTCTTCGACCTGCTGGCCGACGACGACACGACGCTGCACGAGGCGGCGCGGGTGGCCGGCGACCTCGCAGCGTACGTGGGGGATCGGCTGCGCGAGCTGGGCGTGCAGCACACGTCCGACACGATCACGATCGCGAAGAAGGGCGAGAGCTTCCCCGACCAGGCCGAGCAGACCGAGGCCTACTACCGCGACCGGATCGTCGAACTCGCGCGCCGCGCGTTGCGCGTCTCCCGCGCCGTCGACGGCGACGCCGCCGCGTGGAGTCTCGCGCGCGAGTGCGCGGCGCGCAACGCGAACGCGGCGTCCGGCGTGCTGCAGGCGCTCGCCGAGCTCGACGCCCCGGACGACGTGCGCGCGGGTCTGGCCCGCCGGGCACTCGAGCGGTACGCCGACGCGCTCACCGACGCGGGGCGCGTCGCCGCGGACGCGGCGCTCGGCGAGGCGCGGTGAGCGACGTCTGACGCGGGGTGGTGCGCGACCCGAGCGCACGCGGTCGCGCCAGCCACTCGTGCTCGACCCGCCGCTCCTACGCGCCCTCGCCGAGCAGCACGCCGATCGCGTGGCGCAGCGTGGCGTAGTCGCGCGCGGCCTCGGCGTCGAGGTCGTCGTCCGACGGGAACAGGTCGGGGCCGGGATGCACGAAGCGCACGACGCCGTCGGCGTCGAGCAGCAGGCTGAAGCTCGTGGCGGCGCGGCGCTCGTCGCCGTCGAGCCAGATGGCCTGCAGGCTCGTCCAGTCGGCGTCGACGGCGACCGCGCCCGTCCAGCCGAGTTCGGCGGCGGCCTGGGACACGACGTCGTCGCTCACCGGGCGCGGCGGCTTGGGATGGTAGACGGCCAAGCCTGCCAGGCCGTCGTCGGCGAACTCGTGCAGCAGCGCGTCGAGGGCCGGCAGCGAGCGGCGGCAGTGCGGGCAGGTGTCGGTCCAGAAGCGCACGAGCGTGGCGCGGTGCGCGTGCACGTCGAACGCCTCGCCGAGGAAGCGCGTGGGCAGCAGCGCCGACACGTCCTGTCCCAGCAGCTCGGCGCCGGCGCGCGGGAGGGGCATCACGCCGGGCTCGAGCTGCAGCGCTTCGGCGACGTCCACCGCCGAGCCGTCGTCGCGCACCTCGCGCGACGCGTCGCACGCGACGAGCGGGCAGAAGAGCGTCGCCGCGAGCGTGAGCACGAGCGCACGCGTCGTCGCGCGCGGTGCCGCGGCGCGGCGACGGGAGAAGAAGGTCGGCATCGTGTCCTCGGGACGTCGGGCGGTCAGTTCGGCGCAGCCGTGCGCGAGAAGCGGTTGGCGAGCCACGCCAGGAGCGCGCCGCCGAGCATGCCGTCGAGCAGGCCGTAGCCGGCGCCGACGAACGAGTTCAGCATGCCGGGCGTGCCGGTGTAGCCGGGATACACCGAAGCCATGGCGAGCAGGAAGTCCTTGCCGTAGTAGCCGCCGGCGGTCGTGCCGAGCGCGGTGGCGGTGAGTGAGGTGACGAGCATGCAGCCGCCCCACAGCAGGCCGCAGGCGATCGACAGGCCGCGCACGTCGAGACGTGTCATGGGATGTCCTCCCGCGCGCCGGAGCGCGTCGACCCGTCTGGCCGCCGCGCGGCGCGTGCCGTCCATCGTGCCACCGGAGTCCGTGCGTCCGGGTGACGAAACGGAGACCGCGCGGGACGGGCCTCGAGCACGGGCGCGGCGGCGGAGGTCCGGGCCGGCCCGGGCCACCGGCGCGCCGGTCAGCCGCGCGTTCAGCCGTCGAGGCGACGCACCTTGAGGTTCCTGAACCACACCGCGTCGCCGTGGTCCTGGAGCGCGAGGTGCCCGACGGTCGCGACGCCGTAGCCCGGCCACTGGGAGAACTTGCTCGCGGCGACGAGCGCCTGCCACTCGGGCGAGCCGAGCTCGTACTCGAGCAGCTTCGTCCCGTTGAGCCAGTGCTCGACGTGGCTGCCGCGGCGCAGGATGTACGCGTGGTTGAACTCGCCCACCGGACGCGTCACGTCGTCGGCCGGCGCGTGCAGCGCGTAGTTCGATCCGGCGGACGTCTTGGGGTCGAGCCCGTTCGCGTGGCCCTGGTTGTCGAGCACCTGCATCTCGGGGCCGGTCTCGAAGATGTACTCGGCGTCGGGATCCTCGGTGACCGCGAAGAAGATGCCGCTGTTGCCGCCCTCGCCGATCTTCCAGTCGACCTGCAGCTCGAAGTCGCCGTAGGTGTCGCGCGTGACGATGTCGCCGGCGCCGTCGGCGACGCGCGCCAGGCAGCCGTCCTGCGCGGCCCAGCCGGACGAGATGGCGTCGGACTTGTAGTTGCGCCAGGCGTCGAGCGAGCGGCCGTCGAAGAGCAGCGTCCAGCCGGAGGCGCGCTCGGCGTCGCTGAGCGTGTTCGGCGGCAGCGACGCGTCGGCGTCGCGCGCCGCGGGCGGGACGGCGTCGGCCAGCGCGTCGTCGACGAGCGTCACGTCGTCGTGCGCGGCGCAGCCCGCGGCGGAGAGGACGACCAGGGTCAGCGCGGCGACGCGCCGCAGGGTGTGCGAGCGGCTCAAGGCGTGCTCCGGAGGACGGGGAGGAAGGAGGTGGGGAGGGTACGCGCGGGTCGCGCGGGCCCGGTGCGCGGCGTCACGCGGCCACGCGCTTGCGTCCGCCGGGGTACGCCAGGGCCAGGATCACGAGGCAGCCCAGCGCGCCCCACATCGGGACGCTGAAGAGCTTCGTGTAGTCGAGCTTGCCGTCGATCGTGGCCCAGTCGGCCGTCTCGCCGGCGATCAGGCTGCCGACGATGATGCCGATGCCGACGATCACGAGGTTGAAGAGCGACTGCGCGCTGGCGCGGATGTCGCCGGTGGTCTCCTCGTCGACGATCATGAACGCGACGAAGATGAAGCAGCCGAAGCACAGGCCGTGCAGCGCCACGCCGGCCATCAGCAGCGGCACCGACGTCACGTTCGCGAAGATCGCCATGCGTCCCGCGTAGGCGGCCAGTCCCACGGCGAGCAGCGTCTTGCGCGAGACCTTCTTGGCTACCAGCGGGATGAGCGAGAGCACCGCGATCTCGGAGATCTGGCCGATCGTCATGAGACCGCCGCCGCCCACGCCGAAGATCTGGTTGATCGTGTCGGCCGCGTCGGTCTGGAAGGTCGAGAGGAAGCCCGACGTGTGCACGAAGTAGAACTGGTGGATGCAGGACACCGGCACCGCGAGCAGGAAGAGCGTCAGCAGCGGCTGGCGCCTGACCTCTCCCAGGGCCTCGAGGCTGGCGTTCTTCTGCGAGCCCTGGGCCGGCGGCGTGTGCGGCAGGAGGAAGCAGAACACGCCCATCGCCGCGCCGAGGATGCCCGAGAGCCGGAAGGCGTCGGCGCGTCCCGCGTCCTGCGCGGCGGCCACCACGGCCTCGGACACGCCGGTGGGTGTGTGCTTCGCGAGCAGCCATTGCCCGATGCCGATGCCCACCGCGACCCAGCCGATGGTGCCCCACACGCGCACCTTGCCGAAGTCGCGGTCGCGGTCGGGCAGATGGTGGAAGGCGAGCGAGTTCGTGAGCGAGAGCGTGGGCGAGTAGACGAGGGAGTAGAGCAGCGAGAAGGCCAGGAAGCCCCAGTACGTCTCGATCTCGGCGAGCTGCCAGATGAGCACGGCGCCCAGCAGGTGGCTGATGGCCAGGAAGCGCTCGGTGGAGAACCAGCGGTCGGCGATCTGTCCCGCGATGAACGGAGCCACGATGGCGCCCACGGCGCCGACGGCGAACATCATCGAGATCTGGCCGGCGTCGAAACCACGCGTCCCCGCGAGGTACGGCCACAGGATCGGCAGCCACGCACCCCAGATCGCGTACTGCAGGAACATCATGAGCGAGAGGCGGAACTGGAGACCCGCGCTCATGGGCTCTGCGGGGCTGTCGTCGATCATGCTCGTCCTCCGGCCCGGGGCGCCCGGGCGAATCGCGCGTCGCTCGCGGCGCCGCGCGGCGTCGCGGGACGGCGCGCGGCCGCTGCTACTCGCTGAAGGCCGCGTCGAACGCGATCGTCGAACGCGGGAAGTCGAGGTGGTGCACGAAGGCCGCGGCTTCGGTGGCGCCGTGCTCGCGGTCCATCATCGGATCCTCCCACTCGACGGTGAGCGGACCCTCGTAGCCGACGTGGTTCAGCACGCGCAGGATCGCCTCAAAGTCGATGCGCCCGCGGCCGGGCGACCGGAAGTCCCAGAAGCGTCCGTCGCTGCCGAAGTCGGTGTGCCCGCCGAACACGCCCGCCTCGGCGGGGGACGCGCTCCACCAGACGTCCTTCACGTGCACGTTGAACAGGCGCGCGCCGAACTCGCGCAGGAACGCGAGGTAGTCGACGCCCTGGTAGCCGAAGTGCGACGGGTCGAAGTTGAAGCCGAACGCGGGGTGCTCCTTCACCGCCGCGAGCGCGCGCCGCGTCGACGCGATGTCGAACGCGATCTCGGTCGGGTGCACCTCGAGCGCGAAGGCCACGCCGAGCTTGGCGTAGGCGTCGAGGATCGGCGTCCAGCGCGTGGCGAAGTCGCGGAAGCCGGCCTCGATCGCGCCGGCCGGCAGCGGCGGGAAGGCGTACGCCGCGTCCCAGATCGAGCTGCCGGTGAAGCCGACCACCACGGCGCGGCCCGTGCGCGCGAGCTGCTGCTTCACGTCGTCGGGCGCCGCGTCGAAGAAGGCGCGCGCGGCGCGTCCCGTGACGAGCATCTCGTCGGCCGCGCGACGGCGCACGCCCTCGGGGTCGCCGTCGCCCCACACGTGCTCGGGCAGGATGCCCTTGTGGCGCTCGTCGATCTTGTCGCACACCGCCTGTCCCGCGAGGTGGTTGCTGATCGCGAACGAGCGCAGGTCGTGGTCGAGCAGCAGCTCCCACTTGTCCTTGCAGTAACCCGGCTCGTCGAGCGCGCGCCGCGGGTCGAAGTGGTCGCCCCAGCAGGCGAGCTCGAGCCCGTCGTAGCCGAACAGCGCCGCCTTGTCGGCCAACGTCTCGAGCGGCAGGTCGGCCCACTGGCCGGTGAACAGGCACACGGGACGGGACATGGCAGCGACCCTCGGGGCGGGTTGGGACGGACGACCCATGCGTCGCGGGGCGCGGCGCGCGGGGCACGATATCAGGAGGTCCCGGGGCGTGCGAGGAAGCGGGGGCCGGTGCCGACGAGTCCCGGCGTGAGGCCGCTCAGCGGTCGCTCGGACCGATGACGAGCACGCGTCGCTCGGCGACGGGCCGGAAGAGATCGAAGACGGCACGGGCTTCCCGGGCGTCCGCCCTGTCCGCCGGGCTCGCGATGACGGTGATGGTGGACGCGGGCAGGCCGTGGACGTCGACCTCGCCCCGCGCGTCGGTGCGCAGCGACTGCGCGGAGGCGCCCGCGCCGAACTGCACCCAGAGCCGCGCGCCCTGCGCATCGAGGCAGCTCACCCGGGCCCGCGCGACGGGGGCCCCGTGCTCGTCGACGACGCGCAGCGCGAGGCTGCGTTCGGGGACGAGCGCGACGTCGAACGCGTTGCGCCCGTCGTCGTAGCGCGCGAGCGGACGCGTCCAGGGCCGGTAGCCGGGAGCCGTGACCATCACGATCAGCTCGCCCGCGGCGAGGCCCGTGAGCAGGAAGTGTCCGCAAGCGTCGTCGACGTGGACGGCCTCGCCGCTGAACGTGTCGTCGGGCAGGTGCCGATGGGGGGTCACGTCGAAGTGCGCGACCGGCCGGTCGGTCTGCGCGTCGCGCACGGTGCCCTCCAGCGTCACGCCGCTCAGCGCGAGGGGATCAAGCACGAGTTCGAGGTCGTGCTCGCCGGCCGACACGCGGAAGCTGCGGCGCAGCGTCGGATCGTCGGGATGCACGGCCTCGAGCCGGTAGCCGCCGGCGTTGAGCTGCGCGAACGCGAAGCGTCCGTCGCCGTCGGTGACGGCGCTCTCGAGTCCGAAGGCCCGCTCCCACGTCGGCATGGGATACGTGCTGTACGCGGAGGCGACGAGACGCTCGCCTTCGAGCACGAGATCGGCGCCGGCGATCGGCCGCCGCTCGGCGTCGTACAGGACGCCGGTGATCGCGAGCGCGCGCCCGAGGCGCAGCTCGACCCACGTCTCCTGTTCGGCGACGACGGCCACCGGCTGCACGACGGTGGGGGCGCAACCGTCGGCCAGGGCCAGCACGCGCGCGGCGGCGTCCGGCGCGAGTCCGCCGACGCGATAGCGTCCCTCGGCGTCGCTGTGCGTGCTGCGCGCAGGCACGTCGTCGCCCTCGACGCGCACGGACGCTCCCGCGACGGGACGGTCGTCGGCGTCGCGCACCACGCCCGCCACGGCGCAACCCGTCCCGAGCACGAGCACGAGTTCGCCCTCGCGCGGATCGTGCGTCACGCTCAGCGGCGGGGCGTCGGGGACGTCGACCGAGAAGGTGAGCTCGCGCGGCGCGAGGGCGTCGAAGCGGAAGCGTCCACGGGCGTCGGAGAGGGCCGAGACGGTGGCGGCGTCGCAGGTGAAGAGCGCCGCCCGCTCGGTGAGGAACTGCGGTCCGAACGGATCGCGTCCGCTCGCCACCACGCGCACGCCGGGGGCCGGCGATCCGTCGGCGCGGGTCACCCGTCCGTCGAGGGGCACGGCGTCGTCGAGCACGAGGCGCAGGTCGCGCGCCGTCTCGCCGGGCGCGAGCGTCCCGTGCAGGCGGACGCTGCAGAGGCGCCCCGGTGCGGCGGCGGAGAGCACGAACGGCGGACCGAGGCAGGCGAGTTCGAAGCGTCCCGCCGCGTCGCTGCGCGTCTCGACGTCGGGCGCGAGGTCGCGCTCGGCGTCGGGAGGGAGCTGCCACAGGCTGCGCGTCCAGCCCGACACGCGCGCGTCGGCGAGCGGGTTGCCGAACGCGTCGACCACGAGGCCCGCGACGCCGCCGCAGGACGGCACGAGGACGTCGAGCGTGCGCACGTCGCCCTCGCGCAGGGTGAGCCGGCGCTCGACGAACGCGCCGCCCGTCGTGACGCCGGATGCGACGATCACGCCGCGCAGGCGCACGGGGGCCGGCAGGTCGAAGCGCACGGAGCCGGTGTCGTCGGTCCGCGCACGGGGCGCGCGGTCGTCCGTGCGCGGGACGAGCTCGAGTTCGACCGCGACGTCCGCGACGGGTGCGCGCGCCCCGGTCAGCACGCGCAGCACGAGGCGCGCGTGTCCCGGTGGCGGCGCGCTCGTCGCGTCGTCGGCCGACGCCTCTGCGGAGGACGACGCCCCGTCGCCGGACGCGCCGAGGGACGGCGACACGAGCGCGTCGGCTCCGGCTGGGGACACCGGCGCGCCCAGATCCATCGCCGCGCCGTCGGGCGCCGACGACACGGGCGCGAGCCGCGGCCGGTCGGCGCGACCGGACGGCGCGAGCCACCACGCGGCGCCCGCCAGCAGCGCCAGGACGACGACGATCAGGCTCGCGCGCTTCGTTCCGTCCATGCGGATCTCGTCCCGGGCTGGGCGCCCCGAGCGGCCGGTTCGCTCGGGGCTCGTCCCCGGGCTCCAGTGTGCCAGCCGCCTCGCGCCGAGATCGAGTCGAGATCGAGTGGGGACGTCGCACGGTTCGCGCGTGTCTCGGGGCGTTCGACGCGGCCCGCTTGCGAGCCCTGATCGCGGCCCTGCTCCGATCCGTCGATCCGGCTGCAGAGGTGGAGCCCGAGTCCGGCGGGGCGGCGTACCGGCGCTCGCTCCTCGTCGCCGGTGGCGCTTTCGTGAAGTGCTCCCGTCGCGCGTCGATCCGGTGTGGGATGGGGCTCCGGCATCGCACGTCACCCCGAGAGACCGACGATGATCCTCCCGCTGCTCCTGCTCGGACTGCTCGCGATGCCGCAGCAGTCGCAACTGCCCCCGTACCTCGACGGTCCCGTCGCGAAGCTGAACGCCGGCGACGCCGACGGTGCGCTGCACGACCTCGAGGCCCTCGTGGCCGACGATCCCGAGGACGGCCTGGCCTGGTACTTCCTCGGCCTGGCGCACCACGGCGCCGGGCGCATGCAAGAGGCCATGAGCGCCCACCTGCTCGCGCGCGCGCTGATCCATCCCGGGCATCCGCTGCGCACGAACGCGACCTACAACATGGCCTGCGCCTACGCGCTCACGGGACACACCGAGCGCGCGCTGCAGTGGCTCGAACGGGCGCGCCAGGCGGGCTTCCGGAACCCGGGGCTGCTGGCCAGCGACACCGACCTCGCGTCGCTGCGCGACGATCCGCGCTTCACGGCCTTCACGCGCCGCACGGGCATCGGCCAGGTGCGCCCGGGCTCGGTCACGGTCGATTCGCTCACCGGCCTGCTGCCCGGCGGCACGGGCGGCGTGACCCTGGCCCCCGACGGCGGGCTCTACGTGGCCGACTTCGGCAACCAGGTCCGGCACGTGAGCGCCGACGGCGACGTGAGCTTGTTCGCCACGGGCTTCGTCAAGGCCGCCGACTGCACCGTCGACTCCGAGGGCTGGCTGCTGCAGGTCGACCACGGTCAGAGCCGGCTCATGCGCGTCTCGCCCGAGGGCGAGGTGCGCGACACCGGCGTGAGCGGGTTGCAGGGTCCGGTCGGCATCGACATCGCCGACGACGGCACGATCTACGTGACGAACTACCAGGCCGAGTCGATCTCGCGCGTCGTGTTCGGCGAGCCGGCCGAGACGATCACGAGCCGCGGACTGCTGAACGGTCCCAACGGCCTGGCGGCGGTGGGCGACCTGCTCTACGTGTGCAACTTCAACGACGGCTGCGTGCTGAGCGTCGACCGGCACACCGGCGAGCAGCACTTCGTGGCCGAGCTCCCCGGCGGCGGCAACGGGCACCTCGCGTGGTCCGACGGGGCGCTCTCCGTGACCGACCGCAAGGGCCAGCGCATCCTGCGCGTGACACCCGCGGGCGAGGTCTCGGTGGTGGCCGGCTCGGGAACCCAGGGCACCGCCGACGGTGACGGCGCGCAGGCCACTTTCTCGTTGCCCAATGGCATCGCGGTGAGTCCCGACGGCAAGACGCTGTGGGTGAACGACAACCTCGGGGTCGGCACGTCGAGCGTGGTGAGACGCATCCGGCTCTGACGCGCGCGCGGGGCGCCGCACGGAATGAGGATGCGTTGCGTCGGCGCCTCGAGCGCGCGCACCTTGCCCCCCGGGTTTTCCTGTCGGCCGTCCGCCCCCCTTTGCTGCGGAGGGAGGTGGACGGGGATGAACCCCACCGAACTCGAACCAAGGACACACTCATGTTCCCCACCCGCAGCCTCACGAGCCTCACGGCTTCCTCCCTCCTCGCCTGCTCGCTCCTGACCGGCCTCGCGCAGGCCGAGGACGGCCTCCCGACCATGCCGGACCGGCTCCTCTTCGGGCCGACGGCCGACTCCGCGAGCGGCGTCGGCCTGCAGATCGAGGTCGTCTGGACCGCCTCGCTCGCCGAGCCGACCTCGACGACCCTCGATCTCTCGACGGACATCTACGTGCATGTCGGCGACTACTCCGCCGTGCAGACCGTGCGGGTGTTCGCCGACCCGGGCGCCGGCTTCGACCCCGACGGCACCTTCGGCGGGCCCTGCGGGACGGGCTCCGTCGACGGCGTGGACGTCGGGCTGATCGACCTGTCCCAGGGAGCCGGCGTCCACTGCCAGTTCCCGTGGATCAAGACCAGCTTCCCCGTCGTCCCGCAGGGGATGTTCGACGAGAACGACGTCATCGAGGTGCGACTCGTCCCGACGCCCGGCGCGGTGCTCGAGTTCGACACGAGCAACGACTCCGTCGTGGAGTCCGTCGGCGACGCGTTCTACGACCGCACGTTCGACTCGGTCGAGCTGGTGCCGGTGCCCGGCACGCAGGACGTCTTCGACATCGTCGTGGAGTACAAGCTCGCGTACGACACCGGCATCCCGCCGGAGGACCTGCGCACCGACATCGTCATGGAGCACGACGGCAAGACCCTCGTGTTCCCGGCGTGGGACGGGCCGTGGCAGATCACCCCGTTCGCCCACGGCGAGGACTTCCTCGGCGAGACGTGCGCGGTGATCAAGAGCGGCGGCGAGACCGTGACCACCCTGACCGGCCAGCCGTACCAGAACGCCTGGGGTGCGTTCGACTGCGCCTGCGTGAGCGAGCCGATCCGGTTCACGATCCCGTCGGTCCAGGTGAAGGACGGCGACGAACTCGCGCTCTTCCTGACCCACGCTCCCGGTGCCCTGCCGGAGCCGAGCGGTCTCGATCAGGACACATGGATCGTCTGCAGCAGCAAGGCCTGGTCGTCGACCTACGGCCAGGGCAAGGCGGGGACGTTCGGCGTGCCCGCCCTCGACTCGATCGCGCTGCCGGTGCTCGGCCAGCCGAGCGGCATCCTCATGAAGGAAGCGCTGCCCGGTGCGACGCCGGTGCTGTTCCTCGGCTTCAAGCCGCTCGACGTGCCGTTCGGCGGCGGCCGGCTCCTGGTCGACCCCGTGCAGGTGCTCGTCCTGCCGGTGGCCATCGCGGCCGACGGAACCCTCGCGCTCCCGTGGATCCTGCCGGCCGACCCGACCCTGTGCGGAGCCTCCGTGTTCTTCCAGATCATGTTCATGGACCCGGGCGCGGCCGGTCCGCTCCACGCCGCCATGACCAACGGGTTGAACCAGGTCTTCGGCGGGTGATCGACGGCGGCTCGCGCCGCGGATCACGACGAGCCGCTCCTCCGTCGCACGGGGGAGCGGCTCGCTGCGCGCTCGGGGCTTCCTCGCACGCGCAATTCGCGCGATCGCTCTCGCGCGCCACCGGCAGAATGACGCTCCGAACCCGCTCCCGGGGACACCGCCGTGATCAGGCCCGCCGCCCTCGCGCTGCTCCTTCTCGCCGCCGCGTGCGCGGAGGACGCCCCGGCACCGCACGTGCAGCGGATCCGGCTCTTCGACCTGATGGACCGCGCCACCCTGGAGACCCCGCCGGCCGCGGTCGCCCCGCCCGCGACCGAGACCGTCGTCACGGCGGACTTCGAGGACGAGACGGCGCAGCGCCTGTGGCTGCTCGTCGGTGAACCCGGGAGCTTCTCCGACGCGACCGACGAGCGCCTCGGCAGGGGACCCGGCGTACAGGGCGCCGGGCTGTCCGTCGGTCCGCTCGAGGCCGGCGAGGCCGGAGCCGCGGTGCTGCTCGTCCCGGCGCACGGCTTCGCCCGCTACGAGATCACGGGGCGCATCCGCCGGGATCGCGACGCCGACGACGAGTCGATCGCCGCGCGCGAGGCGCTGCGCGTGCTCGAGTTCGGCAGCGTGGTCGCAGCCCCGGGTGACGTGCCGCCGTACCTCCGCAGCATCGCCGCGGTCCACCGCGTGTCGCGCCGGCGCGATCCGTCCGGGTGGGACCACTTCTCGACCAGCTTCGTGACCCGCTCGGACACCGCCACGCTCGAACTCCAGCTGCGCCACCAGGACGACGGCAGCGGTTCGTCGATCACGCGCTTCGACGACGTGACGGTGCGTCACACGCCGCTCTCCGAAGCGGACTTCTGGGACCACCTGCGGGCCCTGCACGCGCCGGACGACGGCCAGCAGGCTGCGACCCCGTGGCGCATCCGCGCCTCGCTCCCGCGCGCCGGCGTGCGGGCCGAGGAGGTCCGCGATGCGGTGCTGCTGCCGCCGCCCTCGACGCTCTCCTTTCCGGTCGTCCTGCCCCCGGCGCAGACGTCCCCGCGTCTGCGCTTCCAGTGCGGGATGCTGCCCGAGGCGTTCTCTGCCCCCGGCGACGGCGCGCGCATCATCGTGCGCTTCGAGCCCGCCGGCGGAGAGGCGACCGAGATCGGCTCGGCCGACTTCGACCCCAAGCAGGACGCGTCGCAGCGGAGCTGGCGAGAGGTCGAGCTCGACCTGACCGCGTACGGCGGACGGACGGGCGTGCTCTCGTTCGAGAGCCGCGACGTCGAGGGCAGCGCCAAGGACCCGTTCGACGCGGTGGTCCTCGGCACCCCGCGCATCGAGCCGGCGCGCGACACGCCGGACGCGTTCAACGTCCTGCTCATCGGGGTCGACACCCTGCGGGCCGATCGGCTCAGTGCGCTCGGCTACGGACGTCCCACGACCCCGAACCTCGAGCGCCTCGCCCGCGCGGGGATCCGCTTCATGAATGCGCGCTCGCAGGCGCCCTGGACGCTGCCGTCGTTCTCGTCGATCCTGACCTCGCTCTATCCGTCGACACACGGGGCCGGCCGGGGCGGCGACGAGGAGTGGACCGGCATCGATCCCGGTACCACGTCGATCGCCGAGATGCTGGCCGGCGCCGGCTACGAGACGCAGGGCATCGTGGCCAACACGTTCCTGTCGCCCGAGTACGGCCTCGACCAGGGTTTCGAGGGCTATCGCTTCAGTTGGGCGCGGGAGTCGGCGCACGACGACGCGGGTTCCGCGTGCGAGTTCGTCGACACGCACCGCAGCACGCCCTGGCTGCTCTTCTGGCACGTCATGGATCCGCACCTGCCGTACACGACGGAGCCTTCGTACCTGGAGGAGTTCACGCAGGCGGACTACGTCGGCCGCTTCTCCGCGCGCAGGTCGGTGCCGCACCAGGCGCTCCACGTGCCGGGACGCCGGGCGTCGGAGGGTCCGCCGCCGGCGCCCGATCTCAGCGACGCCGATCGGCGCTTCGTGAGCGACATCTACGACGCCGAGATCGCGGAGACCGACGCCGCCATCGGCCGGGTCCTCGACGCGCTCATCGCGAGCGGCCAGTGGGAGCGCACGATCGTCGCGCTGGTCGCCGACCACGGCGAGGCGCTCGGCGAGCGCGGCTACTACCACCACGGGTTCTCGCTCCACGACGACGAGGTCCACATCCCGATGCTGCTGCGCATCCCCGGTCGCGACGAGGGTCTCGTCGTCGACGCCGCGGTGGCCGCCATCGATCTCGTGCCGACCGTCCTCGCCGGCCTGGGACTCCCGCGGCCGGAGGACCTCCAGGGCCGCGACCTGCTCGCGGCCGACTTCGACGCGCGGCGGTCGTTCTTCATCGAGTCGCCGACCTACGACAGCTCGGCACAGAAGGCGTGGGTCGAGGGCGACTTCAAGTTCGTCCACGACCCGGTCTTCAGGACCGAGGCGCTCTACGACCTGGCGCACGACCCCGGCGAGACGCGCGACGTCACGGCGCAGCACCCCGACGTCGTCCAGCGGGCGCGCGCCGCGCTCGAGCGGTTCCGCTGGGAGCAGCTCCAGGTCGGGCGCTGCCACCTGCGCGTCGTCGGCCGACCGGGTCAGCGCCTGACCGTCGCGATCGGGACCGACGACGTCCTCGACGCCAACTTCTCCAGCCGGCCGCCGACCCCCGAGTTCGACGTCGAGCTGGACCCCGAACGCAGGAGCCTCGTCGTCGACACCACGCTCGCGACTTCGCGCTGGGAGCTCGTCTTCTGGGGCCGCGGCAGTCAGCTCACGCTCGACGTCCGCCTCGACGGTCAGCCCCTGAAGGACGGCGTGCGCCTCGGCGGCGTGGATCGCGCCAGACCTCTGCCACTCGTGCTCGACTGGGACGAACTCCTCGCCCTCGACTCGAACGAGGTCCCCGCTCCGGAGACCGACCAGGCGCTGCTCTGGCTCGACGACGGCGCCGCCGCCAGGCCGGCCACGCTTCCTTCCCCCGAACAGCTCGAGATGCTGAAGCAGCTCGGGTACGTGCGGTAGTCCGACCGGGGGGGGGTGGCTCGTCAGCCTCGCCCTACTTCACTTCGCTCAGCTTCACCGCGCGCCGCTCCTTCGCTCGATTGGCGGCGGCGCGTACACGGTGTGGAACGGCGCGGGCGACGTGCTGCATTACGCGCGCGACGACGTGTGGTACGAGGTGCCGCTCGGAATGGGCGCGACGCACGGTCCGCAGCCGCCGCGCCTCGTCCTCGACGGAAGCGTCGGCCTGCCCCACGACCGGCGCATCCTCGTGCGCCGGCGTTCGTCCGACCGTCCGACGACCCCCGCGCGAGGATCATCTCTATGCGCGGGATGGGAAAGGCTGGTGGGTGCGGCCGCGCGTCGTCCCGAGTGAGATGGGTCCAGAATGCGGTAGCGGGGGGGAGCGAGGCGTGGTGAATGGGGGAAGCGAAACGTCAGTTCTGCAAGGCGTGCCGTGCGTCGGGAGGTGGCGCGGGTGCCGGTCCGTCGCAGCACGCGACCGTGTGTCGTTCCCGACCTAGGAAGTTGTCGGGGTGGCCCTGTGCGCGTAGGATCGGGCCGTATTCGGCCTTGCGGAGAAAAAGGGGGCGACGTCGTGAGCGACAGCGGGGCGATGATGCAGCACTCGGTGGGGCCCGGGACGGCACAATCTGCGGGTCTGTCGAGAGGGTGTTAGCTGACGCTGCGACGCGGGGAGATAGATGAACCTCACTCAATCCCAGTGCCGCGCGATCGAGCACGGCGGCCGCAACCTCCAGCTGATCGCGTGCGCCGGCTCGGGCAAGACCGAAGTCGTAGCACGGCGGGTCGTGCACTTGTTGACGCCCGGGCGCGAGGGATCTCTTGCACCCGCCAACATCGTCGCCTTCACGTTCACCGACAAGGCCGCAGCCGAACTCAAGGAGCGAATCGTCACACGCACTCGCGAGGCCCTCGGCGAGATCCCGGGGCTGGCCGAGATGTTCGTGGGGACGATCCACGCTTTCTGCCTCGAACTGCTCAAGAGCGAGACCCCAAAGTACCTCAAGTACGAAGTCCTGAACGAGGTCCAGCAGGGCCTCTTCGTGGATCGGCACAGCAAGCTGAGCGGGCTGACCGTCTCGACGGACTTGAACGGCACCGCCCTCAAGCGCTACCGGGACACCAAGCACTACATCGGTGCGCTGTCGATCCTGCGTGAAGCCGATCTCGATGACGCCCGACTCGTGGACTGCTCGGTGGTTGCCGGCCTGTACTCGTACCGCAGTCTCCTCGATGCCCGCAGCTACCTCGACTACTCGTCGATCCTCGAAGCCGCGGTCGAGGCCCTGACGAACGACGCCGGCGTCCGCGATCGACTCGCTGAACGGGTCAAGTACGTGATCGTCGACGAGTACCAGGACGTCAATCCGATCCAGGAGGCGATTATCTGGTCGCTCCACGAGCTAGGTGCGCACGTGTGCGTCGTCGGCGATGACGACCAGACGATCTACCAGTGGCGCGGCAGCGACGTGGAGAACATCCTCACCTTTGCCGACCGGTACCCCGACGTCGACCGCATCGCCATCGAAGAGAACTTCCGATCCAGCGACGGCATCGTCGAGACCGCGCGACCCTTCATCGAGCAGAACGCGGCGCGGCTCACGAAGGCGATGAAGCCGACGGGCGCTCAATCCTTCGAGAGCGGTGACATCGTGGCCCTCTCGTTCGATTCACCCGCAAGCGAGGCGAGACACATCGCGGACTCGGCCCACGCGCTTCGGGGCGTCGCCTTCGCCGAGGATGGCCGGCAACGCGGGCTCTCCTGGTCGGACATGGCGGTTCTGCTCCGCAGCGTGAAGGCAAACGCCGAGCCGATCACGGCGGCCCTCCAGGCGGCTGGCATCCCCTTCGTCGTGACCGGGATGACCAACCTGTTTGGCACTGCCGAGGCGGAGGCTGCACGTCAGCTCTTCTATTTCATTGGCGACAACGGCGTCGACCAAGCTGGGGTCGAGCGGGCATGGACCAACGCCGGTCTGGGTCTCGAGCCGGCCGCGCTAAGGGCGGCCGTCGCAACGGCCGCGGCGGCGAAGGCTGCGCTCACCGACCCCGACCAGAAGCGCTGGGGACAGTACTCGATCCAGCGTGTCTTCCTCACGTTCCTCGAGGAGGCCGGCGTACGCGAGGAGCGCGTCCCGAATGGCCGTGGCGAGGTGGTCTTCTACAACCTCGGCAAGTTCAGCCAGCTCATCTCGGACTTCGAGGCGATCCACTTCCACTCCAAGCCCGTCGAGAAGTACGGATCGTTCGCGGCCTTCCTCCAGTACCGCGCCGAGGATGCCTACCCGGAAGGCTGGCAGGACAACCAGTACGCGAGCCCCGACGCGGTTCGGATCATGACGATCCACCAGGCCAAGGGCATGCAGTGGCCGGTGGTGTTCGTGCCCGCACTGCTCAAGAACCGATTCCCGGCGAAGAAGCCAGGTGGGCGCAACGTCTGGCACCTCCTGCCGAGGGATGGGGTCCAGGGGCAGCAGCGCTTCGAGGGCACCGTCGAGGACGAGCGGCGGCTCTTCTACGTCGCCATGACGCGGAGCCAGAAGTTCCTCCACCTGACCTGGGCGCCCGTCCCGGGCAATCAGCTCTTCCAGAGGAGTTCGCAGTTCTGGGACAACATCCTGGTCTCGAAGCACGTCAGGCGCAAGGCGCCCGATTTCACGAGCCGCAATCGTCTCCCTCCGGAGCCGAAGGCGGGCGTCGCGAACGTCGTGTTCTCGTTCTCGGACCTCAAGTACTTCTTCGAGTGTCCCTACCAGTTCAAGCTGCGCGTCCTCTACGGCTTCAACGCGCCGATCCACGAGGCGCTGGGCTACGGCAAGTCGCTGCACGACGCGCTGGCCGAGGTCCACGCGCGCGCGATCCGCGGGGACGTGGCCGACGCGACGGAGGTGCCGGGTCTTGTCGCCACGCATCTGCACGCGCCCTACGCCTACCCGGCGCTCCGTCAGCAGCTCGAGGCCTCAGCCGAGCGTGTCCTGCGCGACTACCTGCACGACAACGCCGAGCTCTTCGACAAGATCGAGTTCTCGGAGAAGCAAATCGAGATCAGCCTCGGCGATGGAGTGAGCGTCGTCGGGCGCATCGACCTGGTGCGGCGGATCGACACCGGCGAGACCACGATCGTTGACCTCAAGTCCAGCGAGGGCGCGCAGGCCGAAGAAGTCACCGAGACCCAGCTCCACGTCTACGCGCTCGGCTACCAGGACCTCACTGGCCGGCGCCCCGACTACGTGGAGATCTACGAACTCGACGAGCGCAAGCGCAAGCCGCGCTCGGTGGACGACGAGTTCGTCGAGGACGTGAAGACGCGGACGCGCGACGCGGCGACGGCTCTACGCACGGGCGCCCTGCCCGCGGCCCCGGCACCGAAGAAGTGCGGCAGCTGTGATTATCGCGGCATGTGCACGGCTGGAAGAGTGGCCGGGTCGTGAGCGAGGCACTCTCCACGATGATCGAAGCCCTTGGCCTGGAGGCCGCCACGATCCGCAAGAAGGGCGGCGGCGCCCAGGTCGAGCTGCGAGGAGGCGAACGCGTCGGCCAGGCCGAAGGATCGTGGCTGTACCGCTTCGTGGTGACCCAGGACCTGAACCTGCGCGACGACACGCCTGTCCGGGTCACGGCCGGCCAGGAAGACGTGCCGGGCGTGATCGTGTCGTTCAAGGACGGCGTGCTCGTGGTCGCCCTCGAGCAGGACCTCGGGTCCAGGATCGCGGCCGCGCGGTTGGTAGCCAACGACGCGTTCCTGATCGAGCGACTCCAGGAGCGCCTCCAGAAGGTCCAGAGCGGCGAAGCCCAGCTCTGCCGGCCCGCCGCGGAGCGCGCGATCGGGCAGGCCGCGCCCAAGACGGCCGACGCCGAGCCGGCCCCGAGCGTGACGGGCGACGGCGCGCTGAACGCGGATCAGATCAGCGCCCTACGCCGCTCGCTCGGGAGCGACACCACCTTCGTTTGGGGCCCACCCGGGACGGGCAAGACCACGACGCTCGCCCGCATCGTCGAGGCCCACTACCGCGCAGGGCGCTCGGTGCTCCTCGTCTCCAACACGAACATCGCCGTCGACACCGCTCTCGAGCGCGTGGCCGAGCGCCTCAAGGGCGAGCCGGAGTTCCACCAGGGGCTCGTGATCCGGCAGGGACCTATGGTCAAGGAGGAGTTGCGCCGCCGTTTCGGCCCCCAGGTGATCCTCGAGGAGATCGTCGCCCGGCTGGGTGAAGGACTCCGCAGCGAGAAGGACGCCCTCGTCCGCGAGGCTGTTCCGCTCGAGGTCGAGGAGCGCTCGCTCGGAGCCGCGCTCCGGGATGTCGAGGCACTGGTGCAGGCCCGCCAGGCGCTGGAGGCCCGCAGCCGGGCACGTAAGACCGCGCGGTCCACGATCGCCGCGCGCGAGCGAGAGGCGGACGGCCACCGCAAGCGGGCGGCGCAGCTCGCCGCCGACCTCGAGCGGGCCCGAACGATGGGCGGGATCCGACGCTTCTTCTCCGGGCTCGACCCGGCTCGGCTCGAGCGCGAGCGGGCGGCCGCCGAGCGGCAGGCCCGGGCGGCGACCGAGGCGGCCCGCGCGCTCGCGGCGGACCTCCCCAAGCTCGACGCCGAGCTCGCGACGCTCCACGCGGAGGTCGAGGCGCTGTCCACGAGGACCGCTCAGCATCCGCCCGAGTCCGAGATCCGCTCCCGCCTGGAGGCGCTCCGCGGCCGCCTGGGCCAGATCCGCGAGCGCATCGTTGCCATCGACCGCGAGCTGGCCGCCCTCGAGCAGGAGGTGCTCGGCCGCTGCCGGATCCTCGCGACCACGGTCTACCGCACCTACCTCGGCAGCGGCCCGTCCCGCCAGTTCGACGCCGTCGTGATCGATGAGGCGTCGATGCTGATGCCGCCGCTCGTCTACTACGCGGCGGGGCTCGGCACCTCTTCCGTCACGGTCGCGGGCGACTTCCGCCAGCTCCCGCCGATCGTGATGTCCGACGAGCCGCTCGCGTCGGAGTGGCTCAAGTGCGACGTCTTCGAGAAGGCCGGCATCCCCGAGCGCCTGGCGAAGCGCCAGCCGACGCCCCACCTCGTCGCTCTCGGTACCCAGTACCGGATGCGCGAGCCGATCTGCGCGGTCATCAACGAACTCTTCTACGCCGATCACCCGCTGCGCACTGATTCCGCTGCTGGCCGCGGAGGCGGCGACTTTCCGCTCGGCGCGGCGCCGCTCCTCTACGTGGACACGGCGCCGTTCCACCCGTGGACCGCGCTACGCGTGGGGACCTTCTCCCGCTACAACCTCTTCCACGCACTGCTCGTCCGGAACCTCGTCCTGCACCTGGCGGAGACCGAGTTCCTGCCGCCGGCGGGCGAGCCAAACAACGCCGTGGGCGCGGTGTCGCCGTACGCTTCGCAGGCGCGGCTGATCCAGGCCCTGCTCGACGACCGGCTCGGCGAGCGCGCTGCGGGGATCGCGGCCACCGTCCACCGATTTCAGGGCAACGAGAAGCGGGCGATGCTGCTCGACCTGACCGACTCGCTCGGCACGAAGCTGGGCCGTTTCCTCCAGGCGACACGGATCGAGGAGGACGGCGCGCGGCTGCTCAACGTGGCGGCGAGCCGCGCGCAGCACCACGTCGTGCTCGTCGGGAACTTCGAGTACCTGCGCGCCAAGGCGCCGCGCGAGGGCTTCGTCCGGCGTCTCGTCGACCACTTCGAAGCCCAGGGCGAGTCCCTCGACCTCGGGCTGCTGCTGCCGCTCGCCGAGCGTGACTGGATCGACGGCCTGCACCAAGTACTCCCCGCCGGATTCGACCTGCCCGAGGGCGCGGCCGGGGCATTCACGGAGGGGACATTCTATCCCACCTTCGCCCGGGACCTCGAACGCGCCCGCGAGTCCGTCGTGATCCTGTCGCCCTTCGCGACCGGGTCCGGCACCGCGCGCTGGGCCGAGGCGCTGCGGGCGGCGGTCGCGCGCGGGGTGCGGGTGCGCGTCGTCACACGTCCCGCGGAGGAGTTCGGGGGCGGCGGGACGGCGGAGGTGGCCGAGCTGGTCCGCGGCCTGCGCGATCTCGGCGTCGCCGTGGACCTGCGGGCGCGCATGCACGAGAAGGTCTCGATCCTCGACGGCCGCGTCCTCTGGCACGGCTCGCTCAACATCCTCTCCCACCGCGACACATCAGAGAGCATGTTGCGCCTCGAGAGCCCGGCCGCGTGCCTCCAGCTCGGCCGATTCCTGAGCCCGCCCGCCGGGCGGCGCGAGGAGGAGGCGCCGGCCTTCGACACCGCCGCAAACCCGGAGTGCCCGAACTGCGGCGGCCCGACCGTGTGGAACGACGGTCGGTACGGCATCTGGTTCCAGTGCGAGGTCCCCGATTGCGAGGGCAAGGTCGACGCCCGGCGTCGAGGCCCCCGGACCGGCGCCGGTCGAACCATTGGTGGAGGCCGGCGCGGCGGCGCCACGGAAACCGGTAGCGTGCCTTGCCCCGAGCCCGGCTGCGGCGGCACGCTGCGCCAGCGCAACGGCCGCTTCGGCCCATTCCTCGGCTGCTCGAACTATCCGAACTGCCGGCACACCGAGAATCTGGACACGTCAACGAGGGCAAGGAGCCGCTGATGGCACAGCGAAAGAAGAAGGCGACCACGCGGCAGAAGAAGACCGAGAAGAAGGTCACCCGCTACACCTACGACGAGATCAAGGAGCCGCGTACGCCGGAGACCGGGCACACCTCACTGCTGCCGGGCGAGGACCTGGTCGTTTCGCTGCCGATGGACAACGGCTGGAGCAAGGCCATCGAGGTTGGCAAGCTCCCCGAGGGCGACGAGCGGCCGGTGGTCGTGGACATGGACCCGGCGGCGGACCCGGTGCTCTTCTGGGCGGGCAAGCGCAACCGGCGAGAGGTGCCGGTGCTCCCGCTCCAGCGCAACGAGATCGTCTCCGAGTCGCGCATCGCACAGATCATCGAGCGGGCGCGCCGGGCGGCCGAGGAAGAGTCGGGTGCGGCGCGGCAGGGACATCTTTTCGCCGACCTCGAGAAGACGCTGCGCGAGAGCGACCGTAAGAAGCGCGTCGAGTTCTACACCCACGAGGAGGGCTGGAAGAACAAGCTCATCTGCGGCGACTCGCTGCATGTGATGGAGTCGCTGCTCCACTACGAGAATCTGCGCGGCAAGGTGCAGATGATCTACATCGACCCGCCGTACGGCATTAAGTACGACTCGAACTTCCAGCAGCGGGTGGATTCGACGAAGAACGACGAGAAGGATGCGGCCGATGACGTGCTGACGATCAAGGCGTTTCGGGACACGTGGGCGCTGGGGATTCACTCCTACCTGTCGTACTTAGAGGAGCGGCTCTACCTGTGCCGCGAGCTACTCGCGGAGACGGGCTCGGTGTTCGTTCAGATTAACGATGAGAATCTTCACCGTGTGCTTGCGCTGCTTGACGAGGTCTTTGGCGCTGGCAACCGTAGCGGTATCATCCCGTTCGCAAAGACTAGTGGGCAAGAGAGTGGATCTCTTGCGACAGTGTGCGATTTTCTCGCGTGGTATGCGAAGTCACGGCCAGACATGAAGTATCGGCAGCTGTATCGAGGGCTCGGCACCGAGGTGAGCGATGCTTCATACAACTGCGTGGACTTGCCGGACGGAACCTGGAGACGTCTAACTGCCCGTGAACTGCGCGGCGAAGACCCGATGCCTGATGGAAGGAGATTCAGAACATCAAACGTCATGTCTCAGGGGGAAACTGAGAGCGGATCAAAGCCGATTCAGTTTGATGATAGGGAGTACAAGGTGTCGCCCGGCAATCACTGGAAAGCCAAGCCGGAGGGAATGCACCGGCTGGCGGAGCGGGGCCGTCTTCTCGGTGTCGGCAAGACGCTGGTTTTCAGGAGATACATCGACGATTTCCCCGTCGTAGCGATCAACAATCTATGGACTGACACGCTTGAGAGCACGTTTGCTGTCGCCAAGGTCTACGCGGTGCAAACCTCCATCAAGGTCATCGATCGCTGCATCCAACTGTCAACCGACCCAGGTGACATCGTCTTCGATCCCACTTGCGGTTCCGGCACCAGTGCTTATTGCGCGGAGCGCCTCGGCCGCCGCTGGATCACCTGCGACACCTCGCGCGTTGCCGTCAACGTCGCGCGCAAGCGGCTCATCGCGGGCACCTTCGAGCACTACCAGACCCGCAACGGCAGGGTCTCGGGCAACTTCCTGTACAAGACCGTCAACCGCATCACTCTCAAGAGCCTCGCCTACGACCTCGAACCAGAGAAGGTCGACCTGGTGGACCAACCAGAGGTCGACAAGGACGCCATCCGCGTCTGCGGCCCCTTCGAAGTCATGTCCCTCGGCCGCTATTCCGTCGAGGACTGGAGGGGCTACGTCGTCAGCGAGCCAGGCATCGGCGAGGCGGCGAAGCTCGAGAACTACATTGAGGTGATCTGCCGCCTCTACCGCAAGGACGCCGCGATCCAGGGTGCGACCGGGTTGGTGCACGCGGTGGCGGAGACCGAGCAGGAGAAGATCGCGATCTCCGTCGGGCCGCTCTCGGGCCGCGTGACCGGCCGGCAGATCAACGATGCCGTCCAGGACGCGCTCGCCTCGGGAATCCTCGAGTTGCACGTGCTCGGCTGGGCGTTCGAGGCAAACGTCGGCGAGGTGAAGTCGGCGCTCGAGAAGCGCGGCAAGGTCAAGGTCGAGCTGATCATGATCCGCCCGGACACGCTCGCCGAGGGGCTCAAGGCGACGCAGCCGGAGATGCTCTTCTCGCCGCTCGCGCTACCGGACATCGAGGTCGCGGCGGTGAAGAACGGCAAGGAGAAGCAACTCCGCGTCACGCTGAACGGCGTGGCGCTCTTCGACCGCAAGCGCCGTACCACCGAGTACAAGGCAGCGGACTCCGGCTACGTTTCGGCCTGGTACCTCGACGAGGACTACGACGGCGACTGCTTCGTCGACTGCCAGATGTTCTTCGACTTCAAGAAGAAGCCGAACATCAAGGCGGCGCTCAAGGCCGAGGTGGACGCCGACGAGTTCACGCTCAAGCTCGAGTCCGAGCCCTTCCCATTGCGCGGCTACAAGCGCATCGCGGTCAAGGTCGTGGACGTGTACGGCAACGAGTCCACCGTCGTCCGGGACCTGGCGTAGGGAGGCGCGGACGATGGCCTACTTAGTCGATCGCGTCGTCATCTGCGACGCCTTCCGCGAGCCGGAGAGGCACTACCAGCTCTTGACCGGCGGCCGCTCGAAGCTCGCCGCGGGCCGCCGCCCGTCGATGCGCTACCTCGCCTCCGCCAAGGACGTGAAGGGCGGCATCGGCGGCGTCGTCGGCAAGGAGGCGGGACTCTTCGAGGACATGCTCGCGAGCGCCGAGCAGAAGAACGACTTCGTCAACCAGCTCCGCGATGAGGTGCGCGAGTGGCGCGAGGCGGGCTACCCGGGCACTGCCGGGGTGACGCGGCGCCTGCTCGAGTGGTGGTTCGAGCGCGACGAGGAGCGGCGGGCGACCGCCCGGCGCTTCTTCTTTTGCCAGCAGGAGGCCGTCGAGACGGTCATCTATCTCTACGAGGTGCAGGGCCGACGCAGGATGCCCGAGACCGACGACCTGCTGCGCTACGCGCTCAAGCTCGCCACCGGCACCGGCAAGACCGTCGTGATGGCGCTCTTCGTCACCTGGTCGACGCTGCACAGACGCAAGGTGAGCGGGTCGTCGCTCTCGGCGAACTTCCTCGTGCTGGTGCCGAACCTCACGGTGCGAGACCGAGTGAGCGGCCAGCCGCGCGGCGATGGGCTCGACCCGACCGGCGAGCACAACCTCTACGACGCCTTCGACATGGTGCCGCCCGAGTACCGCGAGGAGTTCCGGCCGAACGTCTCGGTGCGCAACTGGCAGGGCATCCAGCTCGAGGGCAAGCGCGACGACTGGATCGGCGAGGGCCAGGTGCCGCTCGAGGAGGGCCGCTTCATCCCGCAGGCGGTGCTGCGCGCGATGCAGCGCCGCGCCCGGCAGGACCCGAACGCGGCCGTGCGGCGGATGCTCGGCGGCTGGCGCGACCTCGTCGTGATCAACGACGAGGCGCACCACGTCTACGGCGAGAAGCGCACGAAGAAGGGCGAGGACCCGGGCTACATCAAGTGGAGTCGGATCCTCGAGCGGGTCTCGAAGGCGGCGCGACTCTCGCTGGTGCTCGACCTCTCGGCGACTCCCTGGTACGGCTCCGGCTCGCCCAAGCCCGAGGGGACACTCTACGAGTGGCTGGTGTCGGACTTCTCGGTTTACGACGCCTTCGAGTCGGGGCTCGTGAAGGTGGTGCGGCTTCCGGACCCGGGCGAGCAGGGACACGTCTACCTTGACCTGTGGGACCTGGTGAAGGGGGCGAAGACCAAGGAGGAGTACTTGCGGGCCTGCAAGGGCGCGATCGCGAGTATCTACTCGTCGTGGAAGAAGGACCATGACGAGTGGACGGGCCTGCTCGAGTTCGCGCGCGGGCCGAGTCCGGTGCTCCTGTGCGTGGCCGACAGCGCCCAGCGCGCGTCCTGGCTCTTCGAGCACCTGACCCGTGAGTACGAGCTGCTGCGGAACCCGGACGATGAGGACCGCACGCGCTGGATGACGATCCAGATCGACTCCAAGGTCTTCGACGCCGACAAGGGCAATGAAGCCATCATTCGCGAGATGGTGAACACGGTCGGCTCGAAGGGAAAGCCGGGCGAGCATGTGCGCGCCATCGTGAGCGTGAACATGCTCTCAGAAGGCTGGGACGTGAAGAGCGTGACCCACATTCTGGGCCTGCGCGCCTTCGGGTCGCCGCTCCTGACCGAGCAGATCATCGGCCGCGGGCTCAGGCGCACGAACTACGACATTCTGCACCAGCCCCTGGACGAGCGGCCGGACGGTGGAGAGGAGACGGTGGATGCCTTCGGCATCCCCTTCATCGGCTTCCCGGTCGAGAAGCGCAAGCGCGCCCGCACCGGCAAGTGGGGCGAGGACCTGCACTGGATCGAGCCGGACGCCAAGAAGGCGAAGTACCGCGTGACCGTGCCCAACGTGCGCTCGTGGGCGGTCGGCGTGACCGAGTCGCTGGCGGACTTGGTGCGCGTCGAGGACATGCCGCAGATCCGTCTCAACCCGAAAGAGACGCCTCCGAACGTCCACGTGCGGCCCGTCGTGGGCGGGGCGCCGGAGGCGATCATGACACTGGAGGAGATCCGCAAGGAGTGGCCGGTGGTCCGCACGGCGTTCCTGATGGCGGAGGAGCTGTTCCAGGAGACCAACCCGGGGGCCGCGGCCGACCTCGGCATCGGCCCGACCTTCGACGAGTTGCTCGACGTGTCGCGGCGATACCTCGACTCCCGCGTCGTGACGATGGAGGCTGCGGGCGTCGAGAGCGACCCTCGCGATGTGGGCATCTACTACTGGCGCCGCCAAGCGCTCGATGCGCTGGACACCGCGATTCGCGGAGCGGGCTCGGCGGGCGTCGAGGCAGTGCCCATCCTGGGGAGCCCGGAGTGGCTCGACACGGCCCATCTCCGCCGCTTCCAGTGGACGGGCATCGTCGGCGACGGCAAGCGCTGCCACACCAACAAGGTGCCCTGCCACACCGACCTCGAGAAGCGCTTCGCCGACTTCCTCGACCGCGCGAAGGACGTGGCCCGCTACTTCAAGAACGAGCGGCTCGGGTTCTCGGTGACATACTACGAGAGCAACCGCCCGCGGCAGTACTACCCGGACTTCATCGTCGCCGCGCGCGACGCCGACGGCCGCGAGGTCATGTGGCTGGCCGAGACGAAGGGTGAGATCCGGCCGAACACCGCGCTCAAGAGCGAGGCGGCGCGCCTCTGGTGCGAGAAGATGAGCGGCACCAGGTACGGCCAGTGGCGGTACCTCTTCCTGCCGCAAAAGAAGCTCGAAACCGCCCTGGCCGGCGGCGTGAAGTCGCTCACCGAACTCGCGGAGGCCCTCGTCGTGCCTCGGCCGGCGCCGCAGCTCACTCTGATCTCGGCCGACGACGAACGGGTCAAGCACGAGGCATTCAAGACGCTGCTGCCGCTCTACTCGCTCAAGGCGGCGGCGGGGTACTTCGGCGACGGCGAGGCCGTGGAGCCCGAAGGTTGGGTCGAGGCGGGCGGGGTCGGACGGATCGACGAGGAAATGTTCGTATGCCAGGCTGTTGGGCGATCCATGGAGCCGACTATTCGAGACGGGAGCTACGTCGTCTTTCGCGCGAGACCAAAGGGCACACGACAGGGGAAGATCGTGCTCGCACAGTATCACGGGCCAGCAGACCCCGACACAGGCGGCGCGTACACGGTAAAGCGCTACTCGTCCAAGAAGGAGAGCGACGACGAGGGAGGCTGGCGCCACACGCAGGTCACGCTCTCACCCACGAACCGCGAATACTCCCCGATCATCCTGTACGAGCACGACGCGGAGTCGGTGCAGGTCGTGGCGGAGCTTGTGACTGTACTGCGGAGCATGTGAGACGTGCTCGAGGAGCGTCAACTCACCAATGCTGAGTGTTCGGTATCGCGCTGATCGCTGATCAGCGACTGATGGGGATCGTGCGCTTTCGACCCAACCCGTCGGCCCTGCGCCAGCCTCGCCCTACTTCACTTCGCTCAGCTTCACCGCGCGCCGCTCCTTCGCCGACAGCATCGCCGCCTCGAGCACGCGCTGCGTCTCGTAGGCGTCCGCGAAGTCGGGCAGCGGGACCTCGGGCTCGACGCCGGACATCGCCTTCACGATGTCGGCCGCCATGTTCACGAAGCCGTGCTCGTAGCCGAGCACGTGCGCGTCGGGCCACCAGTTGCCCGCGTACGGATGGTTGCCGCCGGACGTGCACATGATGCGCCGCCAGCCCGCGGTCGCGGGGCCGAGCGTCTCGTCGTGGAACCAGAGCAGGTTCATGTCCTCGAAGTCGAAGCGCAGGGCGCCCTTGTCGCCGTGGAGCTCGAGGGTGTTCTTGTTCTGCCAGCCCGTCGCGAGGCGTGAGGCCTCGAAGCTGGCGACCGCGCCCCCCTTGAAGCCCGCCAGGAAGAGCACGGCGTCGTCGACGTCGCTCTTGCCGGTCTTCGCCGCGCCCCGTCCGCCCTTCGCGATGCCGGCGCCCTCGGCGGCGGGCAGCACGCGCTCGGTGATGAAGGTGCGCGCCACCGCGCCGTGGATCTCGGTGATCTCGTCGCCGGTCACGAAGCGCGCCATGTCGACGATGTGCGCGTTGAGGTCGCCGTGCGCGCCCGAGCCGGCGCGCTTCTTCTCGAAGCGCCAGACGCGCGGCGTGGCCGGTCCGCCCCAGCTCTGGAGGTAGGTCGCGCGCACGTGGTAGAGGCGTCCGAGGCGGCCCTCGCGCACGAGCTGCCGCGCGAACGCGACCGCCGGGCAGCGGCGGTAGTTGAACCACACGAAGGTCTTGGCCTTCTTCGCCTTCTTCGCGGCGTCGCGCATGGCGCGCGCGTCGGCGAGCGTGCCGGCCAGGGGCTTCTCGCAGGCGACCGACTTGCCGGCGGCCAGCATCGCGAGCGCCTGCTCCCGGTGGACGTCGTTCGGCGTGCCGATGTCGACCAGCTCGATGGTCGGGTCGTCGGCGATGTCCTGCCAGCGCGTCGTCGCGCGCCGCCAGCCCCAGCGCGCCGCGAAGGCCGACAGCTCGGCGCCGTCGCGTCCCGCCACGGTGTCCATCACGATCGGACGCGGCAGCTCGAAGAAGCGCGACGCCTGGCCCCAGGCGTTGCTGTGCGCGCGTCCCATGAACTTCTGGCCGATGAGCGCGACGGGGAGCGGCTTCGTCATGGGGACCTCGCGGCGTCGGGTGGGGGACGGACGTCGGCGCGCGAGCGCGCGCGCGGTCCGTCCGGCGGACGCATGACCGTCGCCGCTCGCCGCGTCGCGTGCAAGGCCGCGGCAGAGGATCTCCACCGGGTGGCGTGTCCGCGATTCCGGAGCCGAGGCCGAACCTAGCGAGCTTCGCCCGGCGTGAGGGCGCGCTCGAGGCCGAGCGCGAGCGACAGCACGCTCACGCGCCCCGTGGCGGGACCGGCGTCGCCGCCGCGGCAGGCGGACGCGATCGCGACGTCGAGGCGTCCGTCGCCGTCGACGTCGCCCAGCGCGGCGGCCGCGAAGCCGAACGTCTCGCCGGCGTCGCCGGCCAGGGCCAGCAGCGGCGCGCCGTCGCGTCCCGAGAGGAGCTGCACGCGGCCGGCGCGCGGTCCGGCGGACGGATCGAGCCAGCTCCCGACGAGCAGCTCGGGCACGCCGTCGCCGTCGACGTCGTCGACGCCCTGCGCGCAGCTCCCGAAGCCCGCGCCGGCGCGTCCCTCGACGTCGAGCAGCGCGTGGCCGT
>JACKHP010000019.1 GCA_020638905.1 Planctomycetota bacterium
GGGCGGGGGGGGGGGGGGGGCCGGGGGGGCCCCCCCCCGGCGGGGGCCCCCCGCCTCCGGTCATTCGCGGGTTTCGCGCGCGCGGGCGCAGCCGCTACCATCACCCCGTCCGCGAGACTCCAGGGAGGTCATCACGATGCAAGCGAAGCCCGGCATCCTCGACGCGTTGCAGGAGGTCCTCACCAAGGAACTCACCGGCATCAACCAGTACTTCCTGCACTCGCGCATGTGCGGCAACCAGGGCTACCAGCGCATGGCGAAGAAGCAGTACGACGAGTCGATGGAGGAGATGCGCCACGCCGTCAAGCTCATGGACCGCATGCTCATGCTCGAGGGCAAGCCGAACATGACGCGCTACGAGAAGATCCACTCGGGCGGCACGCCGATGGACATGCTCAGCCACGACCTCGACCTCGAGAAGCGCGCGGTGGCCACGCTGCAGGACGCGATCAAGGTCACCTTCGACGCGCACGACCACGTCACGCGCGAGATCTTCGAGCACATCCTGGCCGACGAGGAAGAGCACATCGACTGGCTCGAGGCCGAGCTGGCCAAGATCGAGGCCATGGGCGCCGAGAATTGGCTCGCGACCCAGCAGTACGGGCACGACGACTGAGCGACGCGGAGAGCTTCGTGCGCCTCGTGCGCCACGGCGAGGTGGCCGCCGAGCACAGGGGACGCTTCTACGGCTGCGCCGACGTGCCGCTCAGCGAGGCGGGACAGGCGGCCAGCGTCGCCCTCGCCGCGCGCCTCGCCGAACAGCCGTGGGACGTGATCGCGTCGAGTCCGCTGCGGCGCGCGCTGGCGGTGGCCGAACCCGTGGCGGCGGCCCTCGGGCGTCCGCTGCGCGTCGTCGCCGACCTGCGCGAGCTCGACCGAGGCCGCTGGACGCACCTGCACAAGGACGACCTCGAACGCGACCACCCGGGCGCGATCGCGCGCTACCTGGCCGATCCCGAGGGCGGCGCGGCCCCGGGCGGGGAGACCGAATCGCAGCTCTGCGCCCGGGTCTTCGCCGCCGTCGACGCGCTCGTCGCAGAGACCGACGGCGGTCGTCTGCTGCTGGTGGCCCACGGCCACGTGATCCGCGTCCTGATGCGCCGCGTCACCGGCTGGGACGCCCCGGCGTCGCTGCTGCGCTTCGTCCCCTACCACGCCCAGGTCGACCTCGTGCTGCGCCGCGACGGGAGCGGCCGGCTGCTGGGCGACCCCGACGTCGAGCTGCCCGAGGCGCTGCACCTGCCGTCGTGAGCGCGCGACCGCGTCTGCCCGCACGGGACGCGCGCGAGCGCCTGCCGTGACGTCCTCGGCCCGGACCTTTAGACTGTCGGGTCTCTCCCGGCCGACGATGGACGCCCCGCCACCCACAGATCGCAGCACCCCTTGCACCCGCGAGGAGGTCGAGCAGCGCGAGCGCGAGCAGCTCGCGCCGGCGGCGGTCTTCAGCCATGCGTCGCACGCGCGTCCGGTCGACGAGCCCGACGACCCGTTCCGCACGTGCTTCGTGCGCGACCGCGACCGCGTGCTGCACTGCGGCGCCTTCCGCCGGCTCAAGGACAAGACCCAGGTCTTCGTCATCGACGAGGGCGACTTCTACCGCACGCGCCTCACGCACACGCTCGAGGTGGCGCAGCTCGCGCGCTTCCTGGCGCGGGCGCTGCGGCTCAACGAGTCGCTGGCCGAGGTGCTGGCGCTCGTGCACGACATCGGGCATCCGCCGTTCGGACACGAGGGCGAGCGCATGCTGAACACGCTCGCCGGCGTCCCGTTCGACCACAACGCCCAGGCGCTGCGCATCGTCGACGTGCTCGAGAACCCGTACGCCGACCGCGAGGGACTCAACCTCACGCACGTCGTGCGACGCATGATCCTCAAGCACGGCGGCGACGCGGGACGCGGCGCGGCGCCCACCGTCGGCCACGTGCTCGAGGCCCAGGTGACCGACCTCGCCGACAGCACCGCGTACCAGCACCACGACATCGAGGACGCGCTGCGCGCCGGCATCCTCGACCGCGAGGCGCTGCGCGACCTGGCGATCTGGCGCGAGTCGGCCGACGAGCTCGGCGAGCGCGCCGCCGGCCGCCACGGGACGAAGGCCGTCCTGAACCACATGCTCAAGCGCTCGCTGCACGACGTGATCGCGAGCTCGACCGGGCGCCTCGCGGCCGCGCGTCCCGCCGACTCCGACGCGGTCGAGCGCGAACCGCGCGCGCTGGTGCGCTTCTCCGACGCGCGCGGCGCGCTGCACCGCGAACTCGCGGCGTACCTGTTCGAGCACTACTACCGGCACCCGCGCGTGCTGCGCTCGGCCGACGTGGCGCGGCGCGCGATCTCGGCCATGGTGCAGCACTACGGCGAGCGTCCCGACGAGCTGCCCGAGCCGTACCGGCGGCGCATCGACGCACGCGGTCCGGCGCGCAGCGTGTGCGACTACGTGGCCGGCATGACCGACCGATTCGCCATCGAGGAGGGACGCCGACTGCTCTCGCGCCGCTCGGTCGTCCCGGCGCCGCAGCCCCAGGGCGACATGGCCGAGCGCGTGGCCATGCTCGAGGACACCATCGGCTACGTCTTCCGCGACAAGTCGCTGGCGGCCATGGCGCTCACCCACGCGTCGGCGCGCAGCGACGCGTGCACGCCCAACGAGCGGCTCGAGTTCCTGGGCGACGCCGTGCTCGGCCTCGTGGTCGGACAGCAGCTCTACCAGGCCTTCCCCGACCAGCCCGAGGGCGAGCTGTCGCGCATGAAGTCGGTCTCGGTCAGCCGCCACGCGTTGTTCAGCGTGGCCGAGGGCTGGGGACTGGCCGAGATGCTCATGCTCGGACCCGGCTTCCGCGGTCCCGACGACGTGCCGCCGTCGCTGGTGGCCGACGCGGTCGAGGCCGTGCTCGGCGCGGTCTACCTCGACGGACAGCTCGAGCCGGCGGCGCAGATCATCCAGAGCGAGTTCACGGCGCTCATCCAGGCCGCCAGCGAAGGACGTCGCACGCGCAACGTGAAGTCGGAGCTGCAGGCCTACACCCAGGGACGCCTGAGCGTCACGCCGCACTACCAGGTGCTGGGAGAGGCGGGCCCCGACCACGCCAAGCGCTTCACGGTCGCGGCGGTCGTCGACGGCCTCCACCTCGGCGTGGCCACCGGACGCAGCAAGCGCCAGGCCGAGCAGCGCGCGGCGCGCATCGCGCTGCGCCGGCTGCAAGAGTCCGCCGCGAACGGCGGCGGCGTGCCCGACGCCCTCGACCGCGACGGACTCCCCGTCGCGCGCGAGGCCGGCCCCCCGGAGGACGGCGGTGCCGACGAGTCCTGAGGCGCTCGCGCCGATCGTCTCCGCGCTCGCCTCGCTGCCTCCCGTCGCGCGCCTGCTCGCCGGCGCGCGGCGCGCCGACGTGGCCGGACTGTGGGGCAGCGCACCCGCCGTCGTGGTCGGCGCCGCCTGCGAGGGACGCGGCCGCATCGTCGCCCTCGCCCCGTCGCCCGAGACGGCCGAGAGCCTGGTGCTCGACCTGTCCACGTTCTTCCCCGAGCTGGCCGTCTCGCTGCTGCCGGTGAGCGAGGAGGACGCGGTCGTCGGACCCGAGCTCAAGGCCAACCGCAGCGAACGGCTGTTCGCGCTCGCGACGCTCGACGAGACGACCGACGGCGTGCTCGTGATCCCCGCGGCGGTGCTGCTCGAGGCCCTGCCCGCGCCGGACGGCGAGCGCGTGGTCGTCGCGCGCGGCGGGAAGCTCGACCGCGAACGCCTGCTCGCGCAGCTCGCCGAGGCGGGCTTCGAACGCGTGCCGCTCGTGGCGGCGCCGGGCGAGGTCTCGCTGCGCGGCGACATCCTCGACGTGTACCCGTGGGCCGCCGAGCACCCCGTCCGCATCGAGCTGTTCGACGACGAGGTCGAGGACCTGCGCCGCTTCTCCGTCGACAGCCAGCGCTCGGTCGAGACGCTCGACGTCGTGACGCTCTCGCTGGGATCGGGCGACGCGCGCAGCACGACGCTGCTCGACGTGCTCGGGCTCGACACGACCGTGCTGCTCGTCGACCCGCCCAAGATCAAGGACCGGCTGGCCGAGGCGTCCTTCGAGCGCGGCGTCGAACCGCGCCGCGTGACGTGGATGCTCGAGCGGCTGCACGACCGTCCCGGGGGCGACCTGTTCGCGCTCGACGTGGGGCTGCCCGAGACCGACGTCTCGCTGCAGTCGGTGGGCGGCGACCCGCGCAGCGAAGAAGAGGTGCTGCGCGCGTGGCAGGAGTCCGGGCGCCGGGTCGCGCTGCTCTCCGACACCGAGGCCGACAACGAACGCCTCGCGCAGCGCCTGGCCGAAGGCGGCTTCCCGCTCGACGGCACCCTCGTCTTCTGCGCCGGACGCGTCACCGCCGGCTTCGCGTTCCCCGCCGGCGGTCCGGTGCTCGTGCAGCACCACGAGCTGCTGGGACGGCGCGCGGTGCGGCGCCGGCGTCCGAAGCGCGTGGTCGCGACGCGCGCGCTCGACTCGCTCGCCGAGCTGAACCCCGGCGACTACGTCGTCCACCTGCTGCACGGCGTCGCGCGCTACCACGGCATGGAGCGCCTCGCGCGCGAGCAGGGCGAGGAGGACTTCCTCGTGCTCGAGTTCGCCGAGGACAGCAAGCTCTACGTCCCGGCCAGCCGCATCGACCTCGTCGAGCGCTTCATCGGCGGCGACGTGCGCGGCCCCAAGCTCGACAAGCTGGGCGGCAAGACCTGGCGCCGCAAGAAAGAGAAGGTCTCCCAGGCGGTTCAAGACCTGGCCGCCGAGCTGCTCGAGATCCAGGCGCGGCGCGCCGGCGAGGGCCACGCCTTCCCGCCGGAGGACAAGATCGAGGTGCGCTTCGCGCTCTCGTTCCCGTACGAGGACACGCCCGACCAGCACACGTCCTGGCACCAGGTGCGCGGCGACATGGAGAAGTCGCGTCCGATGGACCGGCTGGTCGTGGGCGACGTGGGATTCGGCAAGACCGAGGTGGCCGTGCGCGCCGCGTTCAAGGCGGTCATGGGCGGCAAGCAGGTCGCGGTGCTCGTGCCCACGACGATCCTGGCCGAGCAGCACCACGAGACGTTCGCGCGGCGCATGAGCGAAGAACCGGTGCGCGTCGAGTCGCTCTCGCGCCTCTCGGGCGACGCGGCCACGACCGACATCCTGGCCGACCTGCGCGCGGGCAAGGTCGACGTGGTGATCGGGACGCACCGGCTGCTGGGCAGCAAGGTGAAGTTCAAGGACCTCGGCCTCGTGGTCGTCGACGAGGAGCAGCGCTTCGGCGTCGTCCACAAGGAGCGGCTCAAGCAGCTCAAGTCGAGCGTCGACGTGCTCACGCTCTCGGCCACGCCGATCCCGCGCACGCTGCACATGGCGCTCTCGGGACTGCGCGACATCTCGACCATCAGAACGCCGCCGCCGGGACGGCGTCCGGTCGTCACACGCGTGACCTACGAGAGCGACGAACTGCTGCAGAACGCGCTGCGCCACGAGCTGCACCGCGACGGACAGGTCTTCCTGCTGCACAACCGCGTCGAGACCATCGGGCGCGTGCTCGACCGCGTGCACACGCTCGTCCCCCACGCGCGCGCGGCGTACGCCCACGGACAGATGCCCACGCGCGAGATGCAGGGCGTCGTCGACGCCTTCGCGCGCGGCGAGCTCGACGTGCTCGTGTGCACGACGATCGTCGAGTCGGGCATCGACATCCCGCGCGCGAACACGATCATCGTGCTCGACGCCCAGCGCTTCGGCCTGGCCGACCTGCACCAGCTCCGCGGCCGCGTCGGACGCGAGGACACCCAGGCCTACGCGTTCTTCCTCGTCCCCCCCGGCAAGCTCGGCGAGCAGGCCGAGCGCCGCCTCAAGGCGATCGAGGAGTTCAGCAGTCTCGACGCCGGCCTGCCCATCGCGCTGCGCGACCTCGAGCTGCGCGGCGCCGGCAACCTGCTCGGGGCCGAGCAGTCGGGACACATCATGGCCGTCGGCTACGACATGTACTGCCGCCTGCTCCAGAAGGCGGTGGCGGCGGCCCAGGGCAAGCCCGTCGCCGACGAGCCCGGCGAGGTCGAGGTCGACCTCGGACTCGTGGCGTTCCTGCCCGCCGACTACGTGCCCGACGAGGCCCTGCGCATGGCGCTGCTGCGCCGCCTGGCCCACGCCGGACGCCGCAAGCTGGCAGCCCTCGTCGACGAGATGGTCGACCGTTTCGGCGAGCTGCCCGAGCCGGCCAAGGAGCTCGTCGACCTCTTCGAGCTGCGCCGTCTCGTGCGCCTCGCCGGCGTGGCCTCGCTGGCCGCCGACGGACTGGGCGGCATGACGATCGCGATCGCCGACGAGCAGGCCTTCACCGACCGCCACCCGTTCCGTCCCGAGGAGATCTACCTCATCACGCCGCGCCAGATCCGCGTGCCCTGGCCGCGAGGCATCGAGACGCCGAGGCAGCGACTGCGGTATCTTCTCGAACGGTTCCAGTCCCGTGCGCGCGCCGCGACGGCGCGCTGACGCGGCGACCGCACGGAGACGCGCGATGACGAGTCGTTTCGGCGGGACGATCCGCGTGACGGGCGCAGCCTGCCTTGGCGCGACCACGCTGCTCGCCCTGCTGGCCGTGTGCGCGACCTGCCGCGCACAGGACGTCGTCGACCCGGCGCTCCCTCCCGACGCGCCGCAGTCCGCCGCCGCCCCGCAGCCCGCGCAGGACGCCGCCCCTCCGCCGCACGACTCCGACCCCGCCGCCGCGCAGCACGCGCCGCCTTTCGTCGGCCCGCCGCTGGCGCCCGACGCTGAGGCCTCCGCCAAGGCCGAGCCGCAGCACTCGGTGGCGGCCATGCTCAACGGCCAGGCCATCACCTCCGGCGACATCGCCTTCTACGCCCGGGAGATCACGGGCCAGCCCGGTCCCTACGACGACGCGCTCGTCAAGCGCATCCGGCGCACGCTGGCCGAGCACCTGCTGCTGGCGGGTGAGGCCGAGCGCCTGGGCCTGAAGCTCACCGAGTACCAGGTCCAGCAGTTCTACAAGGATCTCTTCGGCAGCGAGCCGACCTACGACGACCACGCCGACATCGCCGTCGACCGCCAGAAGACCCTGGTCAAGAAGCTCATCGAGCAGAAGATCTACGAGTTCCACCGCCTCGGCGACTGGGACGTCTTCCGGCACATCATCCCGCCCGACCCGATCCTGAAGCGGCAGGTGGCGGTCACCCCGGTGATGGTGAAGAGCTTCTTCGAGGACCACCGCGACGAGTACGACCGGCCCGAGACCGTGGTCTACACCGTCTGGCCGAGCGCCCCCGAGAACGCGGCCTCCGTGCGCAACGCGCTGCTGGCGGGACAGACACCGCCCCAGGTGCGGCCGATCCGCGAGGAGGTCGCCGACGCGAACCTCGAGCGGGTGTACTCCGAGGCCCTGCCGGCGCTCGAGTTCCTCCAGGCGGCGCAGCCGGGCGACGTGAGCGAGAGCTGGACCAGCCAGACACAGCGCGGGCCGCTGGCCGTGTGCTTCCGCTTCGAGGAGCGGCGGAAGCCGTCCCAGGGCGACTTCTCGGCCGAACAGGAGGGCATCAAGCAGCTCCTCGAGAGCCGTCTGCGCGAGGACGCCCACCGCCGCATGGTCGACGAGCTGCTGCGCGATTCGCGCGCCGTCTGGCTCCCCAAGGACCTCTTCGACGACGACGAGGCCACGCCCGCCGAGCCCGGCCGGCCGGGCTGAGCGCGGGTCCCGCGCGGGCCGCCACGGAACCCGGTCCGGCGGCCGGGCGAGCCCTGTTGCCGCGGGGCCGGATGCCGCTAGAATCGGCGCGAACGGCTCCCGGCCTCGGCGCGTCCGCACGCGCGTCGACTGGCCCTCCCGGGGGTCCCGCCAGCAGGAGGTGGCCCCTTGGCCCAAGACTTCCCCGAGCTCGTCTTCCAGAAGCACCACGGCCCCGGGCTCGAGCCGGCGCGCACGTTCGAGGACGCGCTGCGCGACCTGGTCAAGAACTCGCCGTACCTGGGCATCTCGCTGCTGCTGCACGGCATCGTGTTCGCCGTGCTGTTCCTGTCGAAGACGCCGCCGGTCACCGAAGACCCGAACAAGAAGATCATCGCCACGCCCGAGCAGATCGAGGAGGTGCTGCCTCCCGAGCCCGAGCCCCCGCCGCCCGAGGTCGAGGACATCGACGAGATCGTCGACGACCCGGTCATCACCGAGGACGTGACGAACGAGGTCACCGAGGTCGTCGACAGCCCGAACATCGACGCGGCCTTCGACAGCACGAACAGCAACGACGTGATCGGCGTGGGCGGCGGCGCGGGCGGCAACTTCTCGGGCAAGGTCGGCAAGCGCGGCCAGGCCGGCACGAAGGCCGGCCACGCCGAGCTGCAGGCCGTCGACGACGCGCTGCGCTGGCTCAAGTTCCATCAAGACCCCGAGGGCTACTGGTCGGCCTCGTCGTTCGACGAGCAGTGCGGTCAGCTCGGCCAGGACACCATCTGCGACGGCCGCGGCAGCCCGCTGTTCGACACGGGCGTGACCGGGCTCTCGCTGCTGGCGTTCCTCGGCGCCGGCAACACCGACAAGGCGGGCCGCTACAAGGACACGGTCAACGCCGGCCTCAAGTACCTGGTCAAGAACCAGTCGCGTGACGGCAACTTCGCCGATCCCAACCACAACGAGCACACCTACGACCACATCATCGCGACGCTCGCGGTGACCGAGGCCTACGCCATCACGAAGCGCCAGGTCTACAAGCGCTCGGTCGAGAACGCGCTCGACTACATGTACTCGCTGCGCAACCCGGGCGCCGCCTGGCGCTACGCCGACAAGTCGAGCGACGAGATGATCACCCACCCGAACGACACCTCGGTGACGGGCTGGGCGATCCTGGTGCTCACGCTGGCGCGCGACTACGGCATCAAGATCGACCAGAACGCCCTCGAAGACGCGATGGTGTTCATCGAGAAGGACGTCACCGATCCGACCACGGGCCGTACGGGCTACTTCGAGCGCGGCGGCGGACCGTCGCGTCCGCCGGGCGCCGACGAGATCTGGCGCGGCGACCTGACCGAGTCGATGACCGCGGTGGCCGTGCTGTGCCGCATCTTCGTCGACCCGAACCTCGAGCGCGCGGGCAACAAGGACATGATCAAGAAGGGCGTCGACCTGATGCTCGCGACGCCCATCAAGTGGAGCGAGGACGAGCCCGGCTACGTCGACTTCTACTACTGGTACTACGCCACCTACGCGATGTACCAGTGGGGCAGCGAGAACAAGGCCGACTGGAACAAGTGGAACGAAGGCATCCACTTCGTGATCGACCACCAGAACAAGGAAGGCGAGAAGAAGGGCAGCTGGGATCCGCAGGTCGATCCCTGGAGCCGCTACGGCGGACGCGTCTACTCGACCGCCATCCTGGCCCTGCTGCTCGAGGTCTACTACCGCTACGACACGGTCATCGGCGCGCACTGACGCGCCGCGCGACCTGACGCGGGCCCCGCGAGGGCGTCGGACGTGAGTCCGGCGCCCTCGCGGCGTTCCGGACGCGACGGCGGACGACGCGCGGTCAGCCCGCGGCGTCCGGCGTCCGCACGCCGAGCTTCTCGCGCAGCCAGGCGCGCGCCGCCCGGAACTCGTTGCCGACCGACGCGGGCGAGAGATCGAGCACTCCCGCGGCCTCCTCGATGGTCAGGCCGCAGAAGAAGCGCAGGTCGATGATGCGCGCCTTGCGCTCGTCGATGCCGCGCAGGTGCTCGAGCGCCGAGTCGAGGTCGATGAACGAGTCGGTGTCGAGCGGCCGCGCGTCGAAGCTCTCGATCAACACCTCGAAGTCGTTGCGGCGCGCTCCTCCGCCGCGCTTGGCGGTGCGCCGCGCCCGGGCGTGGTTCACCAGCGTGTGCCGCATGACGAGCGACGCGGTCGCGAAGTAGGTGGCGCGCGACTTCCAGTCGAGGCCCTCGCGCTGCGAGAGCTCCAGCCAGGCCTCGTTGGCCAGCGCGGTGGGCTGCAGCGTGTGATCGCCCCGCTCGTGGCGCATGGCCTGTTCGGCCAGCCGATGGAGTTCGCCCCAGACGAGGGGCGCGATGCGCTCGGCGACCTCGCGGTCGCCCTCCTGCATGCGGTTCAACAGCAGGGTCAGATCGTGGGGATGGTCCTGCGTCACGGGCGGGAGCGGCCAGGGAGCTTGCGGAGCAGACGGGCGTCGCGACCCGGGTGAACGGGGATTCCGACGTCGGGCCGAGTGTCGCACGCCTCCGCCCGATCGACCAGCCGGGCGACCCGCCGTGACGAGGGACCGCGATCCAGCGCCGCTCGAGGGTCGCGGTCGTCGTCCGCGGACGGATTCTCGCGATCGGCGACGTCACCGCCGGCGGACGCACTCCTAGATCTCCCGTCAGGGCAGGAAGGACCGGTCCAGCGCCCCTCGACGCGCGCGGCGACTCGTCGCGCCGATCGGGTCGTTCATCCCACCGCACGGGAGGCCGTCCATTGTCCCAGCCCGTCTCGCTCGTCGTCCATCGCCGCACGCCGGCCACCTTCGAGGACGCACTGCGTTCCGTGCTGCACGACGCGCCGTACCTCGGCGTCGCGCTGCTCGTGCACGGCCTGTTGCTCACCGCGCTGTTCTTCATGCGCGTCGAGCCCCCGGCGCTCGACATGACGCGTCCACCCATCGTGGCCACGCCCGAACCCGAGGCCCTCGTCCCGCTCGAGCCGCCGCCCCCGCCGCTCGAACCCGAGACGCCGCCGGAAGACTTCCCCGAGCCGACGCTCAGCGAGGAGCCGCAGCCCGACCTGCCTCCCACCGACGTGCCGTACGACGCGCCCATCGCACCGACCTTCAGCTCCGACCCGGCGCAGCTCGCGTCGGCCGTGCTCGGCATCGGCGGCGGTCCCACGGGCATCTTCAGCGGCACGCCCGGCGGCGGCGGGGGCGGCACGCACGCCACGCCTCCGTTCGTGAAGGCCATCGAGGACGGACTCGGCTGGCTCGCCGCACACCAGGATCCCGACGGGCACTGGTCGGCCTCGGCCTTCGACGACCAGTGCGGCCGCCAGGGCGACGACGTCGTCTGCGACGGACGCGGCAGTCCCGCCTTCGACGTGGGCGTCACCGGACTCGCGTTGCTCGCCTTCCAGGGTGCGGGCGTGAACGAGTCGCGCGGACGCTGGTCCGACACGCTCAAGCGCGGCCTGCGCTACCTCGTCGACGTGCAGCGCGGCGACGGTCTCTTCCCGCCCGAGTGGAGCGGACAGGGCACGTACGACCAGGCCATCGCGACGCTCGTGCTGTGCGAGGCCTACGGACACGGTCATCGTCGCGCGATCGGCGACGCGGCGCGGCGCTCGGTCGACGCGCTGCTGCGCCTGCGCACGCCGGGCAGCGGCTGGCGCTACATGCCCGGCTCGCCCGAGATGGCCGACCCGGGACGCGCCGCCGACACGTCGGTCACGGGCTGGGCCATGCTGGCGCTGCTCTCGGCGCGCAAGGCCGGCCTGCTCGACGACGACCGGGCGCTCGACGACGCACTGCTCTTCCTCGACCTGGTCACCGACCGCGAGACCGGGCGCAGCGGCTACACGCACGCGGGCGAAGGCGTGGCGCGTCCCGAGGGCGGCGAGGAGATCTGGCCCGCGCAGGAGACCGAGGCGCTCACGGCGGTGTCCGTCCTGTGCCGCATCTTCGGCGACCCCGACCTGCGCGACGAAGGCCGCCGCGCGTCGGTCGAGAAGGGCGTGCAACTCATCGCCGCCATCCCGCCGGTGTGGGACGACGCCCAGCCCGGACGGCGCGACTTCTACTACTGGTACTACGGGACGTACGCGCTCTACCAGGTCGGCGGCAGCGCCTGGAAGCGCTGGGAGAAGGCCCTCGGCGAGGCCGTCCTGCCGTCGCAGCAGAAGACCGGCGAGCGGCGCGGCAGCTGGGATCCCCAGGCCGATCCGTGGGGACGCCAGGGAGGTCGGGTCTACAGCACCGCGCTGCTCACGCTCACGCTCGAGGTCTACTTCCGCTACGAGGGCGTGCTCTCGCTGAGTCTCGGACCGCGCTGAGGCGACTGCGGCATCATCCTTCCCATCCCAGAAGAATCCTGCCCCTGAAGACACCTCCTTTATCTTGCGACTTCCGTGTCCGAAATATAGAATACGGACCTGATCGCGAGACCTGGAGGAGCACCATGGACGTCCGCTCGATCATGACCCCGGACCCGGTCACCGTCCCCGGTGAGATGCGCTGCGACACCGCGCTCGAACTCATGGACGACCAGGACGTCCGGCACCTCCCCGTGGTCGACGACGGAGAGCTCGTCGGCATCCTCTCCGACCGCGATCTGCTGGCATCCGTGGGTTGGCCTCCGCACGGGCCCCGTCCGAGCAAGTCGAACGGCCTGCCGGGGCTCGTGCGCAGCGTCATGCACCGCGAGGTCCAGACGGTCTCTCCCGACGACAGCATCGTCATGGCGACGCTGCAGATGACGCTCAGCCACATCGGCTGCCTGCCGGTCCTCGAGGACGGCCAGCTCTGCGGCATCCTGACCGAGATGGACGTGGCCGCCGCGTTCTGGCGCTCGGTGCGGCACCGCATGCCCGACGTCGACCCGCCGGTGGCGGACGTGATGACCGCCGACCCGGTGAGCTGCCCGTCCGAGACGACGCTGGCCGACGCCGCGGCGCTCTGCCACGAGCACGGCTTCCGTCACCTGCCCGTCGTCGACGGCGAACTGCTCGTCGGCGTGCTCTCCGAACGCGACCTCTCGACCGCGTTCGGCAACCGCACCGACTGGGGTTCGCCGGTCGCCGCGATCATGTCGCGCGAGCCGATCACGATCGACCCGCAGCAGGTGGTCTCCGAGGCCGCGGAGACGCTCATCGTCCACAAGATCAGCTCGCTGCCCGTCGTCCAGGACGAGCGGCTGATCGGCATCCTCACGCTCACCGACGTGCTCGAGCACTGCATGAACGCGCTGCACGAGCCCGAGAGCGCGGAGGGCTGACGCCAGGGAAGACGTCGGGTCCGCGACGTGGGCGTCGCGGGCCCAACCCTGTTCGCACGCGCGGAGCGATCACCCGACGACGCGACGCGTCGGAGTGCGCGAGCAGCGCGTCTCGAGCGGAGTCTGCCTGCGCGCGACGAGATCGCGCGCGCGACCGACGCATCGCGCCGGTCGCCGACGCCGGATCAGCTCGCGGCCTTGGCCGCCTTCGCGATCTTGCGCATCACGAGCGCCTTGCGCCGCGCCGCCGTGTTCTTGTGGATCACGTTCGTCTTGGCGGCCTTGTCGATGCGGCTGTAGGCGACCTTGACCGCGCTCTCGATGGCCGCCTTGTCGCCCTTCTCGACGGCTTCGTCGACACGCCGCATGGCGGTCTTCATCGAGGAGGCCTTCGCGCGGTTGATGAGGTTGCGCTTGGCGTTCTGGCGGACGCGCTTCTGGGACGACGGTGAGTTCGGCATCTTCGGACGGGCTCGGCGTTCGGTGCGCGACGGCGGACGGCCGGGCGCTCAGGCGTTGAGGGCTTCGATCTTCTGGCCGACGTCCTTGTAGTGGATGTCGACCTCGTAGATCTCCATGTACCTCGCCAGGGCTCCCGGGTTGTCACCCAGGCGCTCGCAGACGAGCCCGAGATGGTAGCAGATCTCCTTGCCCCGGTCGCCAGTGACTCCCCCCGCCACGGTCAGGGCCTGCTCGAATTGGCGCCGGGCCAGGGGCATGAGTCCCTTGCGGAAGAAGCAGGCGCCCAGTCCCTGGCGCGCCTCGACCTCGACCCGCGGGTCGGTGGCGATGGCCTGGAAGTGCTCGACCGCCTGCTCGGTCTCGCCCGCCCGGTAGCAGGCCTTGGCCAGCCGCAGGCGCAGCGGGACGTCGTTCGGTGAGCGGCTCGAGCGCCGCGAGAACTCGTCGACCTCGAGCCTCGCCCGGGCCTGCCTGGCCCGCTGGACGGCGCCCGCATCGCCCGACTCGGTGGCCCGCGCGAGCTCGTCCTCGGCCGCCAGCAGGCGCGCCTCCCCGGCCAGGTCGAGCAGTCCGTCGTCCTCGGGCTGGCTCGCCAGACCGGCCTCGGCGTCGGCCAGGGCCCCGGCGGCGTCCCTGGCCTTGAGACGGGCGCGGATCAGGGTGCGCCGCAGGTCGAGGTCGCCGGGCGCCCCGGCCAGGGCCGCCTCGAGATCGGCGATGTCCTCGGCCAGTTCCCCGGACGTCTTGTGCAGCCGCCCGCTGCGCTCGGCCTTGCGCAGCGCATCCTTGTCTTTCACCAGCTCGCGGGACGAACTCGCGGTGTCGAAGTGCGTGGCCGCCAGCGTGCCCTCGGCCGCCAGGTTCTTGCGCAGCTTCTCGACCTCGGGATCGTGCGGGTCGACGGCGTGGGCGCGGTCGAGGCAGCGGATCGCCTCGCCCACGTTGCGCAGCGTGTAGTGCAGCTTGCCGGCCTCGCGCAGCGCCAGCGCGTCGCGCTCGTCGATCTCGAGCCGGAAGGTCCAGACCGCGAGGGCCTCCTCGGGACGACCGAGCGCCGCCAGCGCGTCGGCCAGCCGGGCCGCGAGCACGCCGTCGAAGGGATCGCGCTCGAGTCCGGTCTCGCAGGTCTTGGCCAGCGCGCCCCACTGGCTGGCGCTCACGAGTCCCGCGGCGGCGGCGCGACAGGTGCGTGCGGCCGCCTTGTCGAGCATGCCCGGGCCACCCTTCAACTCGGCCTGGCGCCGGAAGGCCGAGAGCAGTCCGGTGCGCGCGGCGCCGTGGCCCGGCGAGGCCACGAGCACCTGGCGGTAGAGCGCGATGGCCTGGGGCGCGGCGCGCTTGCGCAGGGCCTGCTCGGCCTTGGCCAGGAACTTGTCGACGTCCATGAGGCGAACGTTACCACAGGCCGCGGGCCCGACGGGACGCACCACGGACGCACTCCGAGCGGCCTTCCGGAGCGGTGCAGCCAGCGGGCGTCGCACCGCCCGAGCGCACCCACCACGGCCGCCGCCGACGGGCGCGCAGGATCTCTACGTCCTCGTCACACCACGTTCTCCCGGACGCCGGTACCATGGCCCTCGACGTCGTCCCCCCGACGACGCCCCCCCCCCACTCCCCCCACCGTTTGCCCATGCTCCCGTCGAGCCTGACCGCGTGTCTGCTCGTCCCGTGCCTGGCCGTCACGGCCGCGGGACAACTCGTCTTCGCCCCCCCGGAGTCGGTCGCCGGACTCGACGACTTCACGTCGCCCGTGGTGTGCGGTGACGTCGACGGCGACGGCCTGCCCGACGCGATCGTGGCTGACGGCTTCCTGTCGCCGTCGTTCAGCGTGCTGCGTGGACTGGGCGACGGCACCTTCGTCCCGCACGCCGACGTGCCGACCTCCTTCTTCGCCGAGACCCTGGCCCTGCTCGACGTCGACGGCGACCAGCGGCTCGACCTCTTCGGGCGCGTCGACCCGATCGACGCGAACGCGCTCGTGCTGCACCGCGGCCTCGGCGACGGCACCTTCGGTCCCGCGCAGTACCCGCCCTGCGACCCGGGACCGGTGGCGCTCGCCGCGGGCGACCTGAACGGCGACGGGTTCACCGACCTCGTCGTCGTCGGCTACGGCGCATCGCCCCTCGGCTCGGCCCGCGCGCAGGTGCTGCGCGGGACGGCGAACGGCTCGCTCACGCTCTGGCAGAGCGACGACGCGCGTCCCGAGCTGCTCGACGTGGCGCTGGCCGACCTCGACGAGGACGGCCGGCTCGACGCGCTGCTCGGCCTCGGTGGCGGAGCCATCCAGCGCATGCAGGGCCTGGGCGACGGCACGCTCGTGCCGTGGGGCGATCCGATCGTCGTGGCCCAGGTGCTGCGCGCGCTCGACGCGGCCGACGTCGACGGCGACGGTCACGTCGACGCGATCGTGTCGGGCAACGTCCTCAGCTCCCTGGGCGACCAGCCCGATCAGCTGCTCGTGCTGCGCGGCGACGGCCACGGCGCGTTCGCGGCGCCGTCCATCACGACCGTCGGACGCTTCTCGACGGGTCTGGCGCTGGCCGACTTCGACGCCGACGGACAACTCGGCGCGGCCACGCTCGACCTGGGCGACCACGTGCTCTCGGTGCTGCCCGGACACGGCGCGGCTGGTCTCGGCTCCGCGCTGACCTTGAGCGGGACGGGCTCGGCATTCGGCCTCTCGGTGTGCGACGTCGACCTCGACGGATTCGCCGACGCGCTCAGCGTCGACCCCGACGCGGGCTGCTGCGGCGAGCTGCTGCTGATGCGCAACGCCACCTACGGACGCGACGAGCCGTGGGTCGACCTGGGCGGTGCGGTCGCCGGCAGCGAGGGCTGGCCGATCCTGATGGCCGAGGGTCCGCTGCTGCCCGGCACGCCGTGGTCGCTGCACCTCGCGGTCGGCCCACGCCAGGGAATGGCGGTCTTCGTGCTCGGCGTCCACGCCCTCGACCTGCCCTTCAAGGGCGGCCTGCTGCTGCCCTTCCCCGACCTGCTCGTGCCCGGCATCCTGCTCGACGCCGACGGTGGCCTGTCGATCGACGCCGTCTGGCCGCCGGCTCCCGGCGGCTTCTCCTTCTGGCTGCAGTTCTGGATGCCGGACCCGACCTCGCCGTCGGGCTTCGCGGCCTCCAGCGGCCTGCGCGCCGACGTCCCCTGACGCGCGCGCACGCGTGCGCGCGAGGTGGCCCGACGCGTCACGGACCGTGCGCGCCGGCGTGCGTGGCCCACGGGCCTGTGCGATAATCGGCCGACCATGGAACTGCGCAAATACCCCGACCCGGTGCTGCTCAAGCGAGCCGCGCCGGTGACCGACTTCGACGACGCCCTGCGCGCCCAGGTGGCCCAGATGTGGGACATCATGTACGCCTCCGAGGGCGTGGGCCTGGCCGCTCCGCAGGTGGGCTGGTCGGTCCAGCTGCTCATCCTGAACCCGAGCGGTTCGGCCGACGACGCCTCCGAGGCGATGGTCGTGATCAACCCGCGCCTGGTGAAGAAGTGGGGACGCGACCGCCACAGCGAGGGCTGCCTCTCGTTCCCCGACATCTACGTCGACGTGACGCGGCCCAAGGGCGTCCGCCTGCACTGGCACGACGAGCACGGCGTCGAGCACGAGGAAGACTTCGACGACTTCCGGGCGCGCATCCTGCAACACGAGATGGACCACCTCGAAGGCGTGCTGCTCGTGCATCGCATGAGCCCGGTCGACAAGATCAGGTACCGCCACGAGCTCGGCGAGCTGCGCGCGATCTTCGCCGACGCGGCCGCGAGCTGAGCCCGCCGTCCCCCGCCCGCGAGCACGACGACCGGATGGACCGCCACCACATCCGGAGTCTCGACGAGCTGCGGCTCTCGCTGCCCGGTTCGGTGGTCACCGTGGGCGTCTTCGACGGCCTGCACCTCGGGCACCAGACGATCCTCGACCGCGTGCTCGCGTCGGCACGGCGACGCGAGCTGCCCTCGGTCTGCGTGACGTTCTCGGTGCATCCCAAGGCGGTGCTGCTCGGCGAGGCGCCGCGACAGATCCTGTCGGTCGAGCACCGGCTCGAACGCATCGAGGAGGCCGGCCTCGAGCACGCCGTCGTGATCGAGTTCAGTCCCGAGTTCGCGGCCGTCGAGGCCGAGACCTTCGTCGAGGACCTGCTCGTGCGCCGGCTCGGCGTGCGCGAGCTCGTGATCGGGCACGACACCGCCGTGGGACGCCACCGCCGCGGCGACGCGCGCTTCCTGGCCGAGGCCGGCCTGCGCTACGGCTTCAAGGTCGTCTCGATCGGCGAGGTCCACGTGGACGGACTGCTCGTGAGCTCGACCACCGTGCGCCGCGCCATCGCCGCCGGCGAGCTCGTCACCGCGCGACGGCTGCTGGGACGTCCCGCGTCGCTGCGCGGCACGATCGTGCACGGCGACGGACGCGGCGCGACGATCGGCTTCCCGACCGCGAACCTCGAGGTGGTGAGCGAGGCGTTCCCGCCGTTGGGCGTGTACGCCGTCACGCTGCGCTGCGAGCAGGGCGACCTGCCCGGCGTGATGAACTACGGCCTGCGTCCCACCTTCGCGCAGGACGAGACCCACGCGGTGTTCGAGATCCACGTGCTCGACCGGCGCGACCTCGACCTCTACGGCCAGCGCGTCGAGGTCTTCCTGCACCGCTTCCTGCGCCGCGAGGAGCGCTTCGCGTCGTCCCAGGCGCTCGTGGCCCAGATCGACAAGGACTGCGAGAGCGCGCGCGAGGCGCTGCGCGGGGTGAGCGTCGCCGAAGGCTGAAGCCGGGCGCTCAGCCCCCGCGCGTGAGCAGCAGCGCCAGGTATCCGCCGTAGGCCGCCAGCAGCACGCCGCCCTCGACGCGCGAGATGACGCCTCCGCTGCGCATGATCGGGATCACCAGCAGCGTGGCCAGCAGCACGGCCGGCGTGTCGAAGACCAGCACCGCGTGCGGCACCGCCTGGGGACGCACCACCGCGCACGTCCCCAGGATGCCGAAGCTGTTGAACACGTTGCTGCCCAGGACGTTGCCCAGCGCGATGTCGGGGCTGCCGCGGAACGCGGCCACGACCGACGTGACCAGTTCGGGCAGCGACGTCCCCACCGAGACGATCGTGAGGCCGATCACGAGCTCGGAGATGCCCGCGCGGTGCGCGAGGGAGATGGCCGACGTGACGAACGTGCGCGATCCCTGGACGAGCAGCAGCAGCCCCACCAGCACCAGGAGCGCGTCCAGCCAGGGACGCGCGCGTCGCGTCGGCGACGACGACGCCGACGTCCCGAGGTCCAGCGTGTCGCGCAGCTCGACCGCGGCGAGGGCACGCTCGCGCGCCGACGCCCGACGCGCCGCGCGATACGACCAGGCGAGGTGACCGATCAGGAAGAGCAGCAGCGCCGCGCCGGCCGCGCGCGACACCACGCCGTCCGAGAGCAGCGCCAGCCAGGGCACGGCCGCCGCGCCGAGCGCCACGAGGACCTCGCGCCGCAGCATCGGGAAGTGCACCCGGATCGGCTTGAGCAGCGCGGTCAGCCCGAGGATCACCGCGATGTTGAACAGGTTGCTGCCGACCACGTTGCCCACCGCCACGTCGGTCGCGCCCTGTGCGCTGGCCGTCAGGCTGGCCGACAGCTCGGGCGACGAGGTGCCGAAGCCGACGATCGTGAGCCCGATGAACAACGGCGAGACGCCGGCCGCGAGGGCCAGCGCCGACGCACCGCGCACGAGCAGCTCGGCCCCGAGCGTCACGAGCACCAGGCCGAACACGATGAGCAGGACGTCCAAGTGCGGCGTCCGTCAGTTGAACCAGGCCGCGAACAGCAGCGGGTCGCCGTGGAAGACCTCACCCATGCGGCGCGCGAAGGCGTCGTCGGAGAGGGTCGACATCCGGCCCTGCTCGAGGTACGGCGCGGCGGCCGTCCCCTGCACCCAGAGCACGGGATCGAAGCACGTCGGCTCGCTGAACACGCGCCGCACGTTCACGCCCAGCTTCGCGGCGGGATCGCCGCGCCAGAACGGGATCAGCCGCTCGCCGCGGAAGACGCGCTCGAGCTCGTCGATCGTGGCCAGCCAGGCGTCGAGCATCGGCTGCGTGACGGACACCCGCAGCGCGCCCGCCTGCGATGGGCTCGGGATCCATTCGGCGTCGTCGTCGGTCTCGGCCAGGATGCGCTCCCACGACAGCCGGCTCAGCGCGAAGGTGCGCTCGAGATGGGCCAGCGCCGAGCGCGCGCGCTCGGGCTCGACGACCGGGAAGCGCGCGAGATGGATCGCCGCGACGATGTCGGTGATCTCCTCCCATTGGAAATCACCGAGCCGGCGCGACGGCTCGCCGACGAGGAACGGGTAGCGCGTCACCGGACGCGCGAACAGCCGGTGCGCGGTGCGCTCGAAGAGTTCGTCGAAGTCGACGGCGAGCAGGCACTCGGCCGGTGCCGCGAGCAGGTGGCAGTAGCCGGCCAGCCAGGCCGCGTCGCCGAGGTCGAAGCGCACGCGCAGGTCGGCGTGCTCGTCGTCGAGCCAGCCGAGGACGTCGCCCAGCGCCACGCGCCGTCCTCCGCCCACGTCGAGCGGGATGCGCATCGGGCGCAGGGCGAGCGCGACCGCCGGGTCGTCGACCGACTCGAGCGTGTCGGTGGCGCGCGCGAGGTCGTCGATCCAGCGCGCGACGAGCGCGCGGAGGTCTGCGTACGAGATCGGCTGCGGGTCGTCCGGCGGCGGGAACACCTCTCTCAGCGCGCCGCTCAGTCCGCCCATCTCGAACACGATCGACGCCATCCCCGCGCGATCGGGGAACACTCCGTGCCGCTGGAGCCCCGCGACGAGGTGCTCGACGGCCGCGAGCGCCTGCGTGAAGCCGAGCGCCATGCGCAGGTCGTCGTCGTCGGGACGCCCGTCCGCGGCCTGCGCGAGGGCCGCCTCGGTGGCGTCGACGCCGTACGTGACGAGCAGCGACTCGACGAGCAACGCCTCGAGCGACGCGCGTCCGTCTTGCAACGCGTCGACGAGCCGCGCGCGCGCCGTGTCCCGCGCGGCGTCGTCGACGACCGCCGACACGTCCGACGCGTCGGGGACGTCCTGCGCGGCGGACGGGAGCGCGGCGAGGCCGAGCAGCGCGGCGCAGAGCACGGCGCGGACCGCACGACGGATCTCGGACGTCACGCAACACCTCCCTTGCGATCGCTCGCACCACGCGTGGACCGGACACGCACCCAGCCGGGCCACCGGTCGAGCATACGCCCCACGCGAGCGCACCGCGCGGCGGCCGCGCGGCACGTCGACGGCGGCGGCTCGCACCCACGCAAGAGGGCCGCGGGGACGCGTCGTCGCGTCACCCGCGGCCCCGTGGGAATGAGGTGGTGGGCAGACCCGGATTCGAACCGGGGACACCTGCATTTTCAATGCAGTGCTCTACCAACTGAGCTATCCGCCCGCGCCGCTCGCGGCGAGCGCGAGTGCGGTCGGGGAGTGTGCCCCATCGGGGCCGAGGAGATCAAGGGCGCGCCGGGCCTGCGCGCGACCCTCGACAGGGCCCTCGGAAGTCCACCGCGGAGCGCGGACAGGGGGGCGCGCGGCCCTCGGCCGGGGTCGCGTCCGAGCCCGCGCCGCGATCACGCGCGATCTTGGACCTCGGGCACGACCTCGGTCATCTCGAGATCGCGACGCGCGCCCTCGAGCTCGTACTCGATGCGCACGCGCTCGGCCTCGGCGGCCTCGGTGGCGCGCCGTTGCGCGGCCAACGCGGCGGCCATGCGCTCGCCCGCGGCCTGCACCTGCCGGTGGGCCTCCTCGCGCTCCTCCTGGATGCGCTGGAGCATGCCGGTGTGCTCCTGCTGCGCGGTCACGAGCCGGTCCCGCGCGGCCCGCAGGCGGCGCTCGGTCTCCGACTGGCGCCGTCCCACGATCTGTTCCTCGGAGCGCATCTGCTCGAGCGCGCGCATGCGGCGCGAGAGCTCGCCCTCGAGCTCGTCGACGCGCGCGCGGTAGGCGTCCTCTTGACGGCGCAGCGCGTCCTGCGAGAGCGAGAGCGACTCCTCGGTGCGCTGCAGCTCCGAGAACACGTGCTCGATCTGCGCGCTCGCGCGCTCGACCCGTCGCTCGGCCTGCGCGGCCTCGGCCAGGCTGAGCTCGCGCGCACGCTCGATCTCGTCGAGCCGCGCCTCCGCGCGCTCGATCGCATCGTGCAGCAGGACCTCGCGCTCGGACAGGCGCTCGATGCGCGCGGCGCCCTCGCGCTCGAGCTCGGCCTCGCGGTCACGCAGGTCGCCGACCCTCGCCGCGAGGCGCGCGAGGTCGGACTCGAGCTCGCGCCGTTGCTGCTCGGTCGCGGCCAGGGCCTCGTCGCGTCCGGCTCGGGCGCGCTCGATCTCGTCGACGAGCTGCTGCTCGCGCTCTTCGGCGGCGGAGATGCGTCCGTGCATCGCGTCGAGACGGTCTTCGAGCCGCTGCAGCTCGTCGGAACGCTGCGCGAAGGACGACGCCAGCGCCGCCCCTTCGCGCGAGAGCTGGTCGTGCCGACGCTGCAACGCGGCGACCTCGGCGGACAGGCGGTCGCGCACGAGCTCCTGCGCGTCGAGTTCGTCGCCCAGCCCCAGCCGGCGCGACTCGAGCTCGGAGAGCGTGGCCCGCGTCTCGTCGGCCTGCCGCCCGAGGGTCTCGTGTTCATCGCGCGCGCGCTCGACGAGCGACGTGCGCTCGCCACGCGCGGCCTCGAGCTCGGCCCGCACGGCCACGAGCTGCGTCTGCGCCGCGCCGCACGCCTCGCGCAGCGAGGCCAGCTCGGACTCGGCCTCGCGCCGCCGGTGCAGCAGGTCGCCCAGGGACGCGTCGAGCTCGGCCCTGCGCTGCGCCAGCGAATCGCCGGCCTCGCCGGCCTCGCGCTCGGCGATCTCGAGCCGCTCGGACAGCGCGGCACAGCGCGCGAGCAGGTCGCTCTCCTCGCGCTGCGCGTCGGCGGCCCCCGCCTCGGCCTCGCGCGCACGCTCCTCGGCCTGCTCGGCGGCCTCCTCGAGGCCGCGCAGCTGCGCCTCGCTCTGACGCAGCTGCGCCTGGACGTCACGCTGCCGGCGCTCGGCCTCGTCGCACGCGGCGGCGACCTCGGCGCGACGATGCTCGGCCTCCTGGTGGCGCAGCTCGGTGGCGCGCACGTCCTCGCGCCGGGCCTCGAGCTCGTGCTCGGCGTGTCCGATCGAGGTCGTGATCTCGCGCGCACGCTCCTCGAGCCGCGAGATGGTGGCGATCACCTCGGCGTGCTCGCCCTCGGCCCCGCGGATCTCCTCCTCGAGGTCGAGCAGCCGACGCTCGAGCGAGGCCACGCGCACGATGCAGTCGGCCTCCTGCTGCTCGGCGGCCCGGACGCGCTGTTCGGCCAGGTCGGCCTGGGCCCGGGCGGCGGCACGCGCCGATTCGACGTCGGAGCGCTGCCCGGCCAGGCCGGCCAGTTCGCTCCGACGCTCGGACAGCTCCTGCTCGACGGTGCGCACCGCGGCCAGCGTCTCCTCGTGCCGACGCGTGGCCTCGTGGTGCCGCGCCACGGCGCCCGCGGCCGAGTCCTCCGCGTTGGACGCGCGCGCCTGGGCGCGCTCGAGCCGGCGCTCGGCCTCGCGGCTGCGCAACTCGGCGTCGCGCGCCAGCGACTCGGCCTCGGCCAGGTGCCGGGTCACGACGCGGGTCTCGCGCTCGGCCTGCTCGCGGGCCTCCTCGGCGCGTTCACGGGCCGCCTGGGCCTCGTCGCCCCGGCGTACGTCGTCGTCGCGGCGGCGGCGCAGCTCGTCGAGTTCGTGGCGCAGCGCCTCGCGCTCGCGCCGCAGCGTCTCGAGCTGCCCCTGCAGGTCGCGCACCTCGCCCGGCACCTCGCTCTGCGGGACGCTCGCGACCGCGGGCTCCTGGTCGTCGTCGCGGAAGCTCACGACGAAGGAGGCCTGGCAGCGTCCGCAGCGGGCGCGCCGGCCGAGGGTCTGCTGGGCCACCTGGAACGCCTTCCCGCAATGGGAGCACACCGTGACCGGCATGACCGACCCTCCATCACCGCTCGGAACCACCTGCCCGACCCCGCCCCTGGGAAGCGCAGGGCTCCACCGCCGGGACCGGCGCGGGGCGCGCACCATACACCAGGGAGGCCCGACTGTGGGAGGCGAGTGAAGAGAGTCTGCATCGGATCATCAGCGTCCGATGAAAGCGGCGTCAGCGGCGTCCCCGCGGACGCGACGCGGCTCCTGGCGACGCTCGCGTCGGTCTCCCGCGCGACGTCTCTGGCGCACGCGTCAGCGGGCCGCGCCGGAGCGCGCGGCCTGCTACCGCAGTGTCACGCCGCGTTTGCGCGCCCGTCGCATGGCCTCGGGGTCGACCAGCCGGCCGAGCACCGCGCTGGCGCCCGCGGTCGCGGCGCCGACGAGCAGATCGCCCGGTCCGCCGGTGGGATGGGTCACCACGCGGGACTCGTCCTTGAGCGCCTGGGGAACGGGCGTCCCGGGCGCGACGAGCGAGGCGCCGGCCCGCACGAGCGTGGCCAGCAGGCCCTCCTCGATCGACTGCAGCAGCGTGCGCCGGTCGGACGGCTGCACGAGCAGCGAGAGTCCCTCGGCCAACGGACGCTCGGACATCGCCTCGCACAGCAGGCGCAGCTCCTCGATGCGTCCCCCCGCGACGACCTCGGAGATCTCGGGACCCTCGGCACCCTCGACCGCCAGCAGGCGCTCGTCGCACAGTGCGGCCAGCTTGACGGAGGACGCCGACAGGCGCAGGTCGCCCTCGCCGGGCGGCGCCGTGAGCGCCGCGTCGAGGCGCTGGAGCGCGGTCCCGTCGGGGGCGGGCCGATCTCCACCCGGATCGCCGGGCGCGCGCCGGGCCGCGAGCCACACGTGGGTCTTGCCGTCGGGCGGGACGACCGCCGTGATGCCGCCGGCCGAGAGCAGTCCGCACAGCGCCATGCGCGAGGACGGGTCGAGCGCCGCGACGCCGTCGCCGCGCAGCTCGACGATGCGGCCGCGCGCGTCGCGTCCGCCGAGCAGCTCGCGCACGGCCAGGGCCAGCTCGCAGGGGCCCGTCCAGCGCGGCAGGCGGCCGGCCACGTGCACGCGCGTCACGTCGGGGACGGCCACCTCGAACGTGCGCCGCGCGGCGAGCTGGCAGACGTCGTCGAGGTCGGCCCGCAGCGCCACGGCGCCGAGACCTCCCAGGGCGCCCGCGTCGGCGTCGAAGCCCACGATCACGTCGTCGCAGTGGACGAAGCCCTCGTCGACGGCCACGCACGACGGACGTCCGCGGTGCGCCGGGTCGAGCGCGATCGGGACGCCGTGCTCGTGCGCGAAGCGCAGCACCGGCGCGCGGTCCTTGCGCGGCAGGCGTCCGGCGTCGACGAACAGCATGCGCGCCGCGTGCGGGACCTCGCGCTCCTCGTAGCGACGCAGCGCGAAGACCACGTCGCGCGCGCCGATCGCGTCGAGCAGCACGCGGTCGGGCGCCACCATGAGCCGCGCCCCCACGCGCGTCGAAGTCTGTCCCGCGCGCCCGCACAGCACGGACGCGACGCGGTCGGGCTCGCGCGGCGTGCTCAAGCGAGCGCGTCGGCGATCAGGTCGCCGATCTCGGACGTGGACTGCACGCCGGCCGACAGCGACTTGATCGCGTCCTCGCGCAGCAGGCGCGCCACGGTCGACTCGACGTGCGTCTTCGCCTCGGTGTGTCCGAGGTGGTCGAGCATCATCGCCACGGCCATCACCGTGGCCACGGGGTTCGCGACGTTCTTGCCCTTGTACTTGGGCGCGCTGCCGTGGATCGGCTCGAACAGCGAGAGCCGTCCCGGGTGGATGTTGCCGCTCGCGGCGACGCCCAGCCCGCCTTGGATCATCGCGCCGACGTCGGTGATGATGTCGCCGAACAGGTTGGTCGTCACGGCGACGTCGAACCACTCGGGGTTCTTGACCATCCACATGCAGGCGGCGTCGATGTACGCGTGCTCCTGCGCGATGTCTGGGTACTCGGTGCCGACCTCGGCGAAGACGCGCGTCCACAGGTCGTGGGCGCGCACCGCGTTCGCCTTGTCGATCATGAGCAGCTTCTTGTCCTTGTTCCGCCTGCGCGCCAGGTCGTACGCGTAGCGGATGACGCGCTCGGTGCCCTTGCGCGTGTAGCGCATGGGCTGGCTGGCGACCTCGTCGGGCGTGCCCTTGTGCTCGAAGGTCGGCTGCGCGGTGTACGCGTCTTCCGTGTTCTCGCGCACGATGACCATGTCGACGTCGGCTTCGGTCTTGTCCTTGAGCGGACACAGACGTCGGTCGTAGAGCTTGACCGGACGCAGGTTCACGAACAGGTCGAGCCCGAGGCGCATGGTCATGATCACGCCGTGCTCGACGAGTCCCACCGGAGCGCGCGGGTCGCCGATGGCGCCCAGCAGGATCGCGTCGCAGTTCGCCTTGACCTCCTCGAAGGCCGACTTCGGGAAGGTCTCGCCGCCGTCGGTGCCGCCCGTGGCCAGCCAGTGGTCGGTGCCGAACGGATAGGTCACGGTCTCGAACGACAAATTGAAGCGCGAGGCCACGACGTCGAGCACCTTGAGGCCTTCGGTCACGACCTCGGGGCCGATGCCGTCGCCGCCGATCACGGCGATCTTGTGGGTGGTGGACATGGGGTTCGTCGGATGTCTCGGGACGCGGGGACTCGCGGCACGCGAACGGGGGACGCGACGCCGGGCGAGCCATCCTCCGGGGGGCGGGCGGCCGCCGCAACCCCGGGCGGCGCACGCCCTCGCGCGCGACTTCATCCGCGTGTCGTGGACGCCGAGCTCGACGACGCGCTCTCGGTCCCGTCGCGGCGGTTCCGGCCCGCGACACGGGACGCCTCGATCGCTCCTCCCGCTCAGCGCGCCGGAGCCGCCTCGCGCGCGAACATCCCCGCCTCGTAGGCCACGATCCTGCCCGCGATGGCGCTCGCGGCCACGGTCAGCGGCGACGCGAGGTACAGCTTGCCCGGCCCGCTGCGTCCCTGGAAGTTGCGGTTGATGGCCGAGACGGTGACCTGGTCGGGAGTCTCGCTCACGCCCGGTCCGCAGCCGATGCACGCGCCGCAGCCGGGATCGATGATGCGCGCGCCGACCTTCTCGAAGACCTCGAGCCAGCCGCGCACCTTCGCCACGCGCGCCGTGGCCTCGCTGCCGAACTGGATGTAGAAGTCGACGCCGTCGGCGACCTTGCGTCCCGCGGCGACCGCCTCGGCGCAGACGCGCGCGTACATCTCGAAGTCGTCGACCTTGCCGGCCGTGCACGAGCCGCCGTACGCGATGTCGATCGGCACCTCGCCGATGTCGGCGATCAGCGCGCCGTTCGTGGGGTCGGACGGGACGCCGCGATCGGGGTCGCCCGGGTGCGCGACCATCGGACGCAGCGTGTCGAGGTCGATCACGTGCACGCCGCCGTCGTAGGTCGCGCCGGCGTCGGGTGCCACGAGCTTCGCCAGCAGCTCGTCGCGCGAGCGCGTCTCGCCGGGACGGTTCGCGACGATCCAGTCGACGAGGGCGCCGTCGCCCTCGCAGATGCCGGCCTTCGCGGTGCACTCGGTGGCCATGTTGGCGAGCGTCGCGCGCTCGTCGAGCGACATCGCGGCCAGGCCCGGGCCGCCGAACTCCATCACGCGGTCGAGCGTCACCTCGTGCCGCGCGTAGCGCTCGAGGATGAACAGCATCACGTCCTTCGCCGTGACGCCGGGACGCAGATCGCCGACCAGCTCGAAGCGCACCGACTCCGGGACGTTCACGAACGTGCTGCCGGACGCGATGAGCGAGGCGTACTCGGTGGCTCCCACGCCGTAGGCCAGCGCGTCGTTGCCGCCCCCCATGCAGGTGTGGCTGTCGGTGGCCTGGATGAAGTCGCCCGGATCGATGAAGTCGCGCCGCGCCACCTCGTGGCAGATGCCGGGCGAGATGCCGTCGCGCGCCTGGTAGTCGCGCACGCCGGTGTGTCGCATGAACTCGGTCTGCATCGCGCGCAGGGTGCCGATCTTCGCGGCGAACGGCATCATCTTCTTGACGCCGTCGGCGTACAGCAGGTGGTCCTCGAAGACGGCGAACTTGCTCGGGTCGGGCAGCGTGTAGCCCTTCCCGTACTCCTGCTGCAGGAAGTAGTGCACCTGCGCGGTGGTGAACTCGTGGCTGTAGCCGCCGTCGACCTTGACCATCACCGCGTCGCCCGGCTTGACCGGCGACGGTCCGCCGACGAGGTGCGAGGCGATGATCTTCTCGGCGATGGTCATCGGACGCGCCGGCGTGTCGGGACGCGGCACCTTCACCTCGCCCTCGGCCAGCGCCTTGGCGAACGGGAACAGTCCGCCCATCTCGATCATCACGCGCGTGACCGGGTCGTACGGCGCGGTGAACTCGTCGATCGACAGCGCCTCGCCGGCCTGCAGGCGGCGCAACTGCTCGTGGTCGCCCAGGATCTGTCCCAGGTTCAGGTTGTTGCGCTCGTGGATCGGCGCGAAGCTCGCCGCGAACACGTACCGGATGCCGCACCAGCGCTCGCACTGGGGCGCCGTCTCGCGCGAGCTGCCCGTGCCCTTGCGGTAGCCCGAGACGATGGCCTCGAAGTTCCCGTCCATGAGACCGCGCTCGGGGATCACGCGCTGGCCGTCCTTCATCAGGCCGGCGTAGGCGTTGAGCGCGATGTCCTCGGGACGGTGGTCGAAGCAGACCCACGCCGGCGTCATCACGTCGGTGTTGATGTCGTCGAGCAGGTCGTCGACCGACAGGTCCTCCATGCGGAGGTCGAGCTCGCCGCGGATCTGCTTCGCAACGAGATCGAGGTCCTTCGTGAGGAACAGGATCCGCTTGGTCGGATCGAGCTGGATCGTGCGCGTCGATGTCATGGTGCGGCTCCGGACCGGCGAGGGTCCGCGGTGGGTGCTTGTGGACGGGACGGGTTCGCGGGGACGCGCGGTCAGACGCGCTCGACGAGCATCGCGATGCCCTGGCCGCCGCCGATGCAGGCCGAGGCCATTCCGGTCTGCTTGCCGAGCCGCTCGAGCGAGTGCACGAGGGTCAGCAGCAGGCGCGTGCCGGTGGCGCCGAGCGGGTGGCCGAGGGCGATGGCGCCGCCGTTCACGTTCACCTTGGCGCGGTCGAGCTCGAGCTCGCGCTCGACGGCCAGGTACTGCGCGCTGAAGGCCTCGTTGATCTCGAACAGGTCGACGTCGTCGAGCGTCCTGCCGGCCTTGGCCAGCGCGCCGCGGATCGAAGGCGCCGGACCGATGCCCATCTCCGACGGGTCGACGCCGACGGTGTCCCAGGACACGATGCGCGCGCGCGGCTTCCAGCCGTTGGCCTTCGCCTGCTCGGCGGTGGTCACGACGAGCGCGGCCGCGCCGTCGACGATGCCGGACGCGTTGCCGGCCGTGACCGTGCCGTCCTTGCCGAAGGCCGGACGCAGCTTCGCCAGGCCCGCGAGCGTCGTGTCGGGCTTGATGTGGTCGTCGGTGTCGACGACCCCCACCTGCTGGTCCTTCTTCATGATCGGGACGGGTGCGATCTCGCCCGCGAAGGTGCCGTTCTTCACGGCCTCGGCGCCGAGCTGGTGGCTGCGCAGCGCGAACTCGTCCTGCGCCTCGCGCGCGATCTCGTAGCGCTTGCCGAGCTTCTCGGCCGTCTGCGCCATGAACAGCCCGCACATCGGGTCGAGCAGCGAGCCCATGAGCTGGTCCTGCAGCTCCCACTTCTGTCCGAAGCGGTAGCCGGCGCGCGCGTTCCAGAGGATGTGCGGCGACTGCGACATGCTCTCGGTGCCGCCGGCCACGACCGTCTTCGCCTCGCCGACCATGAGCATGTGGCAGGCGCTGATCACCGACTGGATGCCCGAGCCGCACAGGCGGTTCACGGTCAGCGCCGGCTTGTCCTGCGGGATGCCGGCCTTGAGCATGATCTGGCGCGCGCCGTAGAGCGCATCGGGCGACGTGTAGAGCACGTTGCCGAAGACCGTGTGGTCGACCTGATCGGGACGCACGCCCGTGCGCTCGAGCGCCGCCTTCGCCGCGTGGGCGCCGAGGTCGAGGGCCGTGAAGCCGGCCAGCTTGCCGAAGCCCGGCGTGCCGTTGTACTCGGCCATGGGCGTGCGCGCGCCACCGAGGATGACGAGTTCGGTCTGGGTCATGGGATCGGTCCGTTCGGGTCTTGGGTGCTGGGAAGATGGCTGCGGGGGACGGCTCGCGTCGGTGCGGGCCGCGCGACGACGACGGATGCCGCCGTCGTCGGCGTCGTGTCGGTCAGTTGCCGGTGAACTTCGCCGGTCGCTTCTCGAGGAAGGCGCCCATGCCCTCCTTGAGGTCCTGGGTCGAGGCCAGCAGGCCGAAGAACGTGGCCTCGTAGTTGAGGCCGTCGGCCAGCGGCATCTCCGTGCCGTGGTTCACGGCGTCGAGCGCGAAGCGCACCGCCACCGGACCGCTGCGCAGGATGCCGCGCACGATCTTCTCGACCGACGCGAGCAGCTCGGCCTGCGGGAAGACCTTGTTCACGAGTCCGATGCGGTGCGCCTCGGCGGCGTCGATCGGTTTCGCCGTCAGGATCAGCTCCATCGCGCGGCCGCGGCCGACGATGCGCGGCAGGCGCTGCGTGCCGCCGTAGCCGGGGATGATGCCGAGCGTGACCTCGGGCAGTCCGAGCATCGCGTTCTCGGACGCGTAGCGCAGGTGGCACGCCAGCGCCAGCTCGCAGCCGCCGCCCAGCGCGTAGCCGTTGACCGCAGCGACCACGGGCTTCGGACACGCTTCGATCGTGTCCATGAGATGCTGGCCCTTCATGGCCAGCGGACGGGCGGTGAGCGACGTCTGCGTCGACAGTTCGCCGATGTCGGCGCCGGCCACGAAGGCCTTCTCGCCCTCGCCGGTGAGGATCACCGCGCGCACCGAGTCGTCAGACGAGAGTGCGTCGAAGCAGTGCTGCAGCTCGCCGATCGTCTGGTCGTTGAGCGCGTTGAGCTTGCTCGGACGGGTCACGGTGACGAACGCGATGCCGTCGCGGTCGTCGCGCTGGATGTTCTCGTAGGTCACGTCGTCCTACTCCTGGTCTTTCGGCTTCTTGCTGCGCGAGGCCTTGCGCCGCGGACGCCGCGGCTTCTCTTCGGTCGCGCCCTCGGCGGGCGCGGCCTGCTCGAACAGGCCGTTCTGGTCGTCGGACTTCTTGGCCCTGGCCCCGCCCCGGCCCTTGCGCGCGGGTGCTGCCTCGGGCGGCGCGGCCTCGGCCGCGGGGGCCTCGTCGGCACCCTCGTCGTCGCCTCCCTCGTCACCGTCGTCGCCCTCGGCGTCGTCCTCGGCGTCGTCGGGACGCCCGCGCGCACCCTGCGGCGCGGGCTGCGGCTCGGGCTCGGGCTCGGGCTCGAACTCGATGTCGATCAGGTCGATGCCGTTGATGTACACGGGCTCGAGCGGCGTGCTGCGCTCCTTCCAGCGGTTGCCGTCGTGCACCTTGCTGGCCGCGATCTTGTCGAGCACGTCCTCGCCCTCGACGACCTTCGCGAAGGCGGTGAAGCGCGAGTCGAGGTAGTGCACCGGCACGGTGCAGATGAAGAACTGGCTGCCGGCGCTGTGCGGGTCGTTGTTGCGCGCCATCGACACGACGCCCTTCTCGTGCGGCGTGTCGTTGAACTCGGGCCGGATCGTGTAGCCGGGGCCGCCCGAGCCGTCGCCGTTCGGGCAGCCGCCCTGGACGACGAAGTCCTTCAGGATGCGGTGGAAGGTCAGGCCGTCGTAGAAGCCCTTCTTCGCCAGCACGACGAAGTTCTCGACCGTGCGCGGCGCCTTCTCGGGAAGGAGCTTCAGCAACAGGTCGCCCTTCGACGTCCGGATCCTGGCCCGGCTCTCGCTCGTGATCGTCGGCATCAGTCGTTGTCCTCGCGCTGCGCGGCGCCTCAGCGTCCGCGGGCATCGGCGATGGGCCCGGCGTCGTCGGGACGACGCGGGCGCAGGGTGGCCTTCACGATGGTGGGAACGGGTTCGACGGGACGCCCCGACGGCGTGCCGAGGGCGGCGATGGCGTCGAGCACCTTGTCGCCGCGGATGACCTGTCCGATGACGGTGTACTTGCCGTCGAGCTCGGGGACGCGACGCAGCGTGATGAAGAACTGCGAGCTCGCCGTGTCGGGGTGCGCCATGCGCGCCATCGCCACGGTGCCGCGTCGGAAGGCGACCTCGCCGAACTCGGCGCGCACCTCGCGTCCCGCGCCGCCGAGACCGGTGCCGAGCGGGTCGCCGCCCTGCACCAGGTAGTCGGGGATCACGCGGTGGAACGTGAGTCCGTCGTAGAACCCCTGGCGCACGAGCTGACGGAAATTGGCCGTGTTGCGCGGCGCGAGCTCGTCGTACAGCTCGATCAGCAGCGTGCCCTGCGACGTGACCAGTTCGAGCACGTCCTCGGACGCGCGCGGCGTCGCCGCGGAGACCGCCTGGCCGTCGTCGGCACGCGCCGACGACGGGTCGCGCGTGGCCGCGGCCGCCGTGCGCACGGACCCGGCATCGGACGCCTCGACCGACGCGGCGGGCAGCGCGGCGTCGCGCGCGGGCTCGGCAGAGGCCAGCGCCGCGTCGCTCTTCACGCCGAGTGCGTCGACGTCCTCAGAGATGCGCCCCGCGTCGACGAACAGCGCGTCGAGCTCGGTCTCGACCGACTGCAGCTCCTGGGCGTGCCGCTCGGCGCGCCGACGGACCCAGGCCACGTCCTCGGCGCGACCCCCGCCGCCCTCGCGCACGTAGTCGAGCACGCTCTCGACGTAGCCCTCGACCGTGGACAGGCGCGTCTCGACCACGTCGCGTCGACGCCGCAACGCGGCCAGCCGTCCCTCGAGGGCCTGGGCCTGGTCGGCGCGAGCCCCGTCGTCGCCCGGCCCGGGGACGACCCGCGCCGCGCGACCCAGCAGCTCGTCGAGCTGGCCGGCCTGGGTGCCGAGCGCGTCGAGCGAGGCGCGCACGCGCAGCACGTCGTCGCCCACGGCCGAGAGTCCGGCCACCGCCTCGGCGAGCGCTCCGGCATCGTCGTCGGACGTCGGCGCCACGCGCGCGGGCTGCGGCTCCTGCGGCACCCGACCCGGCGTGATCGCCGCCCCACCCGACGGAGCGACGGGCGCGCCGCAACCCAGGGCGAGCAGGAGCACGACGACGAGGGCGCCGCGAACCGTCATGCGCGCTTGTCGCCCTCCCACTTGTAGAAGCCCTCGCCGGTCTTGCGACCGAGCTTGCCGGCCTTCACCTTGTCGCGCAGGATCTGCGGCGGGACGAAGAGCGGGTCGTTCGGGTAGCGCTCGTGCCATCCCTCGAGGATGAACAGCGTCGTGTCGAGGCCCACGTAGTCGGTCAGCGTGAACGGGCCCATCGGGTAGCCGGTGCCGAGCGTCATGCCCGTGTCGACGTCCTCGCAGGTCGCGTCACCGCGCTCGACCATGCGCATGGCCTCGGCCATGTACGGGACGAGCAGCCGGTTCACCACGAAGCCGGGCGTGTCCTTGGCCGCGATCGAGACCTTGCCGACCGCCTCGCCGAACGCGCGCGCCTCGGCGAACACCTCGTCGGAGGTCTTCTCGGTGCGCACGACCTCGACCAGCTTCATGAGCTGCACCGGGTTGAAGAAGTGCAGGCCCACCATGCGTTCGGGGCGTCCCGAGGCGTTGCCCATCTCGGCGATCGGGAAGCTCGACGTGTTGCTGGCCAGGATCGTCGACGGCTTGCAGAGCTTGCCCAGCTCGGCGTAGAGCGTCTTCTTCACGTCGAGGTCCTCGACGATGGCCTCGACCACGAGGTCGCAGTCGGCCAGGTCGCCCAGCTCGAGGGTGCCCGAGAGGCGCGCCAGGGCGGCATCGGCGTCGGCCTGGGTGGTCTTCTGCTTCTCGACGAGCTTCGCGACGCTCTTCTGGATGCGCGCCATGCCCTTGTCGAGGAAGGCCTGCTGGGTCTCGCGCACCACGACCGTGAAGCCGGCCTGCGCGGCGACCTGCGCGATGCCGTGGCCCATGAGTCCGCAACCGATGACACCGACTTTCTGGATGGCCATGGGACCGTCTGCTCCGAGGAGGGAATGCGCTGGGAAGACACCTGGATGCTCGCGCCCGACCGAACGGTCGAGGGCGCGCCGGGGCCCGGCACCAGGGTGCTTCGATGCCGTGGTTTGCAGCCCGAGAGGCGGAGCATTATCGGGTTCGCGCCGCTCGGGCGCAACCGGCGGGGCCGTCCGTCACGGGACGGACAGCAGGGCCGCATCATGCCACGATCGGAGCGGCGAAGCGCCTGCGAACGACACACAGAAGGGTCCGGCGGCAGGCGTCCCGAGCGGACCCCGCGGGCTCAGCGCTTCTTCGGCTTCCAGGTCAGCGTGACGCGCGGGACGCCGTCGTCACCCGTCTCGGGCGGTCGCAGCGCCCGGAAGCCGTGCGCCTCGAAGAACGCGCTCGACTCGTCGGGCGCCTGGCACCACACGCCTCCGCCGCGTCGCTCGGCCACGGCCATGGCGGCCAGCAGCAGCTGGCGTCCGAGGCCCTGACGGCGCGCGCTCCCGCTCACCGCCACACCCCAGACGCGCCAGACCTCGCTGCCCAGGCCGTCGCGCTCGTCGTGCCGCAGCGTGAGCACGCCCAGCACGCGCTTGCCCTTCTTGACGGCGAAGTGCAGCGTGCGCTCGTCGTCGTCGTCGTCGTACACACAGGCGGCGGCGTCGCGTCCCGGATGCAGCACCTCGGCCCGCAGCGGACGGCAGTCGGCGGCCTTGACGAGCACGAGTTCGGTCATCGCGGCAGTGTAGCGACCGGGCCCGCCGACGCGAACGCGCGTCAGGGCGTGTGTCCCACCACGGCGTTCGTCGAGGCGAAACCCAGCGGGGCGCCGGCGTCGAGCACCCAGTACTGCACGTACACGTCGAGCCCCGACGGGATGCCCGTCGGCCAGGTCGCGACCACGTCGAGCCGGCCGTCGAAGGTCGGCAGCCCGTAGACGAGGATGTCCGGGTTCGGCACGAACGTCCCGCCCTTGAAGGGCAGGGACAGCTCGCTCGCGCCCACGACCAGGCCCGCGACGCTGAACGGCAGCGCACCGTTCAACGAGAGGACGAAGGCCTCGCCGCCGACCAGCGTGCCCTCGCCGAACAGGCACGGCTCGCCCATCGTCCCGGCGAGGGACTGGCCCAGCTTCGACCAGACGGGAAGGTCGGACACGCCGCGATACAGGTAGGCCGAACCCGTCTCGGGCCCGAGCCCGGCGTGGTAGCGCGCGCCTCCCACCGCGTAGGCGCCGTCGAGCGCCACGGCGAAGCCGAGGTTGTCGCCGGACGATCCGTCGCGCGCGGTCACGCCCGACGTCAGCCACCACGCGGGTCCCGCCGGATCGCGCCAGCCCGCGTGCACGCAGCCGCCGTTGGGCAGCACGTCGTCGGAGAGCGGCGCGCCCACGAGCACGATCGGCCCGTCGAGCGCCACGGCGCGTCCGAAGCCGTCGCCGTCGACCGGCTCGGGATGGGTCAGCGCGCCCTCGGCGACCCAGGCGCCGCCACCGTCGAGCGAGAAGCCGAACACGGCGCCCGACGCGACGAGCGGTCCGAGCGGGAAGGCCTCCACGAGTTGTCCCGGCGCCCCCACCACGGCCACGTCGCCGGAGAGATCGAGCGCGCGACCGAAGTACGCCATCGCCTGGGGGACGGGCGACACCAGCTCGGCCTCTTCGACCCAGCCGCTGCCGTCGTCGTGGAAGATCCAGGCCGCGCCGGCGCTCACGCCGCCGTGATCGGCCAGGTCGGCGCCGGCCAACAGGCGATTCCCGTCGATGGCCACCGCCGCGCCGAAGTCGTCGCCGGGGAAGACGCTCGCAGGATGCAGCTCGGTGACCTCGCTCCAGATCGAACCCTGCGAGGGGTTGTCGAACACGTACACCGCTCCCGCGTCGGGCACCGGATGGTCGTGGCGTCGCGCGCCGACGGCGATCGCGAAGCCCGAGACCGCGACCGAGTACCCGAACTGGTCGGACGCCGCGGTGTCGTGTCCCGTGAGCTTGTTGAGCTGCACCCAGGTCGAGCCGAAGCGCGCGAAGACGTACGCGGCGCCGGCGTCCGGCCCGAGCGCGTCGTCGGACGGCGCCCCGACCACGAGCACGTCGCCGTCGAGCGCGAGCGAGGCGCCGAAGCGTGCATCGGGCTGGGCGTCGTTCGCCGTGAGCAGCGCCTGCTGGATCCACGAGCCGCCGACGCGCTTGTAGACGAAGACGCGTCCGCCGCCGGTGCCGCTGGGTGCGCCCGCGGGTGCGCCGACGACCAGCGTCTCGCCGCTCACCGCGACCGCCTCGCCGAACAGGTCGTGCGGCGCGTGCGGCGCGGGCAGGAACTCGTCGCGCTCGCACTGCGCGCCCGCGGTGGACGCCGCGAGCAGCAGGACGAGGAGCGCGAGCAGGCGCGGCGAGGAGGAGGCGATCACGGTGTGGCTTGCCCGCCGGGAGGTGCGAGCCCGGAGGGTGAGGGATGAATGCGTATTCTACCGGAACATCGCGTGAGTGGCGCGGGACCGGCGGCCGGTCCCCATGGAGCGCCTCCTTTTCTTCGGCCATGGGGATGGGTCCGGGTTGACCTCTTCGCCACCTCGGATCGACGTGCTGTTGCCCGTGCGACGGGCCCGGCGCACGCTGCCCTCGGCCGTGGGCGACGTCCTGGCCCAGCGCGGCGTGGAGGTGCGCGTCCTGGCGGTGGTCGACCGCGACGCCGACGGACGGGACGACGGATCGGCCGCCTGGCTGGCCGAAGGCGTCACCGGTGAATCTCGCCTGATCGTGCTCGACGGTCCGGGACGGGGCGCGGCCGCCGCCCTCCAACTGGCCCTGGAGCACACCGAGGCCGAGCTCGTCGCGCACATGGAGGCCGACGATCGCTGCCCGCCCGACCGGCTCGCGCGGCTGGTCGCGGCACTGGCCGCCGACCCGACGCTCGACGGCGTGGTCAGCCGCGCCGGACAGATCGGCGCGCGCACGCCCGGCATGCGTCGCTACCTCGACTGGCAGAACGCGCTGCTGAGCGGCGCGCGCATGGCCGCCGAGCGCTTCGTCGAGATCCCCGCGCTGCACCAGACGGGGCTCTACCGCCGGCGCGCCCTGCTCGCGGCGGGTGGATACGTCCCGCGCGGCGACTGGCCGATCGACATCGACTTCTGGTTCCGCTGGTTCGAGCAGGGCCTGTCGGTGGTCAAGCTGCCGCGCGTGCTCTACCACTGGCGCCAGCACCGCGCGCAGTCGACACGCGCGGGCGGAGCGCACGCGCTCGACGTCCTGCGCGCGGCGAAGGCCGACGCCCTGGCGCGCCTCTTCGGCCGCGCCGGACGCACGCCCCGCGCGCTGCGCGTCGTGTCGACCGGCGCGACGCTGCGCCGCTGGACGGACGCGCTCGCCGCGCACGACGTCGAGCTGCGCGCGCCGTGCGCCTGGCGTCCCGGGCAGGCGCCGCCGGCGCTCGACGACGACGCGCTGCTGCTCGCGGCCTACGGCATGCCGTCCGCGCGCGAGGCCCTGCGCGTCGCGCTGGGACGTCCCGCGGAACCCGAGCGGCTTCTGTTCTGCGCGTGACGCGCGCGGCGTCCCGCGTGTCGGCGCATCAGGCGCGTTCGAAGAGCGCCGAGATGCCCATCCCGCCGCTCACGCACAGCGTCGCCAACCCGCGCCGGACGTCGCGCTTCTGCATCTCGTGCAGCAGCGTGACCACGATGCGAGCGCCGGTGCAGCCGATCGGATGGCCCAGCGCGATCGATCCGCCGTTCACGTTCAGCTTGGCGTGGTCGAGGGACATCTCGCGGTCGCACGCCAGCACCTGCGCGGCGAAGGCCTCGTTGAGCTCGACCAGGTCGATCTCGGAGAGCGCGAGCCCCGTGCGCTCGAGCAGCTTCGCCGTGGCGGGGACGGGACCCAGTCCCATGACGGCCGGATCGACGCCGGCCATGGCGAAGTCGACCAGTCGCGCGAGCACGGGCAGCTTGCGCTTCGCCGCGAAGGCGGCCGACGTGACGACCACCGCGGCCGCGCCGTCGGTGATGCCCGAGCTGTTCGCCGCCGTGACGGTGCCGTCCTTCTTGAACACCGCGGGCAGCTTCGCCATCGACGCCAGGCTCGCGTCGGGACGCAGGTGCTCGTCGGCCTCGACGAGCGTCTCGCCCTTGCGCGTGGACACGCTCACCGGAACGATCTCGTCGACGAAGCGCCCTGCGGACTGGGCCTCGCCGGCCTTGCGCTGCGAGTCGGCCGCGAAGCGGTCCTGATCGATGCGCGGGATCTCGTAGCGCTCGGCCAGCGTCTCGGCCGTCGATCCCATGGGTCCGTCGACGAGCGGGCAGTGGAAGCCGTCGGCGTAGTTGCCGTCGAGCAGCTGCGCGTGTCCCAGCCGGTAGCCGGTGCGCATCTGCGGCAGCAGGAACGGGATGCGCGACATCGACTCGGTGCCGCCGGCGATCACGACCTGCGCCGCGCCGCTGCGGATCTCGTTGGCGGCCAGCGTGATCGCGCGCAGGCCCGAGGCGCAGGCCTGGTTCACGGTCATCGCGGTGCGATCGTGCGGCACGCCGATCTTGACCGAGATCTGCCGCGCCGGGTTGGGACCCGAGCCGGCCTGGCGCGCCATGCCGAACAGGACCTGGTCGACGTCGCCGGGCGCGAGCTGCGCGCGCTCGAGCGCGGCCCGCGCGGCGTGCATGCCCAGGTCGACGGCGGAGACGCTCGAGAGCGAGCCCAGGAACTTGCCGATGGGCGTGCGCGCGGCGGCGCACAGGACGATCTCGTCGGACACGGGGGCTTCCTCGAGGCAGGACGGGTGCTCGTCGCGCGCCTCGGGGTGCCCATGCACCCGTCGCGGCGGCGCCGGACGAGCCCGACACCTTAGCCGATGCCGGGCCCCCGCGTCAGCGTCCCGCACACGCCGACGACGGTCGTCTCCGCGCGAGCTCTCGGCGGGACGTCACGCTCGCGCGGCGCCCCCGCCGTCGACGGCGTCGGTCAGACGTCGGCGCCGACGGCCTTGAGCTTGGCCAGCTTGTCGGCCTCGCTGAGCGCCTCGAACTTCTTCTGGCAGCCGTCGCAGCAGTAGCCGACCTTGTCGCCGTGGAAGTCGCTCATGGGCATGTTCGGGTCGATCGCCTCGCCCATCATCGGGCACTTCGTGTTGAGCACCTTGGGCGCCTCGGCCTTGGTCTCGGTCGAGCAGGCCGAGACGACGAGCAGCATCAGCGAGGCGGCGAGAGCGGTGAGCTTGGACATGGGGATTCGCTCCTGAGGTCGGGTCCGCTCGGCGCGTCGGTCTCCGTCGCGGAGCCGCGGCGACGCGGGCGGGAAGAGCGCGCGATCATAGCACCGTCGCGGCCGCATGCCGCCGTCGCGGGCCGCCGCTCACCGCGTCGCATGCATGGCGCGCACCGACGGGATCTCACGGCGCCCGCGCGACGGGCGTGCCGCGCCCGGGTTTGAACGCCTCTCGGCGGCGGCGCTAGAGTGGCGCGCGGCCTCGGAGATCCCGTCGTGAAGTGCGCCGTCGTCACCACCACGAACCCCGACGCCGCGTCCGCCATGGACGGCCTCGCGGAGCGCCTGCGCGACGCCCTCGACGGGCACGATCCCCACCTGGTGGTCGTGTTCTTCACGCCGCACCACGGCGAGGACGCCGCGCTCATCCGCGAACGCATCGTGGGCAAGCTGTCACCCGAGGTGCTGCTCGGCTGTCCCGCCGAGGGCGTGATCGGCGAGTCGAGCGAGCTCGAGAACGGCGCGGCCATCGCGCTCTGGGGCGCGTACTGGCCCGGGGTCGAGCTGCAACCGTTCCGCCTGGGCGTCGACGGCGGCGACGGCGCGCCGCACCTCGAGGGCTGGCCCGAGGGCGTCCCCGACGACGCGGGCCTGCTCGTGCTCGTCGATCCGTACACCACGCCGGCGCGCGAGCTGCTCGACGACTTCGTCGAGCGCTTCCCGGGACGTCCGCTCGTGGGCGGCATGGCCAGCGGCGTGCGCACGGCCGGCGAGGCGCAGTTGCTGACACACGAGGGCGTCTTCGACGAAGGCACGGTGGGCGTGGTGATCGGCGGCGCCGTGCGCCTCGACACCGTGGTGAGCCAGGGATGCCGCCCCATCGGACGTCACTACGTGGTGACCAAGGCGAACGAGAACCGCATCCTCGCGCTGGGCGGCAAGCCGGCGCTCGAGCAGCTGCGCGCGCTCGTCGAGGAGCTCGAGCCGGGCGAGCGCCGGCTGCTGCAGACGTCGCTGCACGTCGGGCGCGCCGTCGACGAGCGCAAGAGCGCGTTCTCGACCGGCGACCTCGTGGTGCGCAACGTGATGGGAATCGACCCGGCGGCCCAGTCCATCGCCATCGGCGACTTCGTGCGCGCGGGACAGACGGTGCAGTTCATGGTGCGCGACGCGAAGGCCGCGTCCGACGAGCTGGCCGCGCTGCTGGCCCGCGAACACGACGCGACCCGTCCGCTCGGCGCGCTGCTCTTCTCGTGCAACGGTCGCGGCAACCGCTTCTTCGGCAAGCCGAACCACGACATCGACGGCCTGCACGGCGCGCTCGGCGACGTCCCCACGGCGGGCTTCTTCTGCGCCGGCGAGATCGGTCCCATCGGCGGGACGCCGTTCCTGCACGGGTTCACCGCGAGCATCGCGTTGTTCAGGGAGCGGGGGGCGTAGGAGGGGGGCTCACCCGCCATCGGACGTGACGCGCGCGCTCCCCCGCGTGACCACGCTCACCCCCACGAGCGCGACCGTCGCCACCACGATCCCCGGGACGACCGCGTCCATCTCGGCGCCCCACGCTTGCAACGTCCACGCGCCGAGGTCGTTGGCCTTCCACACGATCGCGGTGCCGGTGCCGACCAGCATCGAGGCGATCGCGCCGGCGGGGGTCGCGCCCTTCCAGAAGAGCGCGGCGAGCAGCACGGGCGTGATGCCGACGCCGTAGAGCGTGTAGGCGAAGAGCGCGATGCGGAAGAAGCCGTCGGACTGGAAGGCCAGCACGAGCGCCACGACCACGAGCAGCATGACCGAGACGCGCGAGGCGCGCAGCAGCGCGGCGTCGGACGCGTCGCGCTTGACGAAGCGCTGCCACACGTCGCGCACGAGCGAGTTGCTGCCCGACAGCAGGTAGCTGTCGGCGGTCGAGACGATCACCGCCAGGATCGACGCGCACAGCAGCGCGCCCACGGCGAGCGGCAGCTTCCGGAGCGCGAGCTCGAGCACCACGTGGCCGGGGACGTCGAGGTCGGGCAGCACGGCCCGTCCGCCGATGGCGGTGAGCAGGATGATGCCGTCGACGAGCAGCGTGCCGGGGATCAGCAGCAGCGCCGAGAGCCGCGCCGCGCCGTCGCTGCGCGCCGACAGGAAGCGCTGGTGCAGGTTCGCGTCGCCCATGATGAGCAGGAACGACGGCAGCAACACCGACAGCAGTTGCGCGCCGGAGTAGTGTCCCCCGACGTGCTGCGCGCGCTCGGGCAGCGCGGCGAGCACGCCGTCGACGCCGCCGGCGAGCTGCCACGTGAGCGGCAGCGCGATCGCCAGGCCCAGCAGCATCAGGATGCCGTTGAAGCCGTCGGTGAACGCCACCGACATGAGTCCGGCGAGCGCGGTGTAGACGCCGATCAGCAGGCCGACGCCGATCAGCACCGCGACGTGCGCTTCGACGCCCGCGGGCAGCACGTGCGCCTCCTCGAGCACGCGTTCGAGCAGCCCGGACGCGGCACGCAACTGGTACGAGACGATCACGACGTAAGCGCTCACGAGCGTGATCGAGCCCAGCACGCGCGCCGGCGGCCCGAAGCGCGCCTCGAGCAGGTCTTGGAGCGTGAACGCGCCGTGCGCGCGCACACGCGGGATCATGAGCAGCAGCACCGCGATGCCGAGCACCGACGAGAGCGGCAGCACGAGCGCGGGGAAGCCGACCTCGTACGCCTGCTCGGCGCTGCCGTAGATCGAACCGGTGCCGGTCCACGTGGCGAGCAGCGTGCCGACGAGCACGATCGGCGAGAGGCCGCGGCCCGCCAGCGCGAAGCCCTCCTGCCCGTGGACCGAGCGCGACTTCCAGACGCCGACGCCCACGAGCGCGACGAGGTACACGACGATCACGATCAGCGGCAGCATCGCGGCATCCTACCGGGCGGCGTCGCGCAGCGAGCGCGCGGGCCGCCGGACCCGTCCTGGATCGGCGCCCCCGCCGACGGGCATCCTCTCCTTCTCCTGCTCCCCGCGGCGCGCGCCTTTGAAGATCGCCCTCGTCCACCACTGGCTCGTGTCGCGCCGCGGGGGCGAGCGCTGCCTGGAGGCCATGCTGCGCGTGGCGCCGGGGTCCGACGTCTTCACGCTCGTGCACGATCCGCGCGCGTGGCCCGTCCCCGACACGGCGGGACGCATCGTGACGAGCGGACTGCAGCGCTGGCCCGGAGGCGTACGCTTCTTCCGCGCGCTGCTGCCGCTGCTGCCGCGCTTCTACGGCGCGCTCGACCTCTCGGGACACGACCTCGTGCTGAGCAGCGACGCCGCGCTGGCCAAGACGGTGCGCGTGCCTGAGGGCGTCCCGCACGTCTGCTACTGCTACTCGCCCATCCGCTACGCCTGGGACCTGCGCGAGACGTACCTCGAGCAGGCGGTGCCCCGTCCCCTGCGGCCGCTCGCGCGGCGCATGCTCGACGGCGTGCAGCGCAGCGACCTCGCGGCGGCCCGGCGCGTCGACCTGTTCGTGGCCATCTCGCGCCACGTCGCCGAGCGCATCCGACGCTGTTACGGACGCGACGCCGAGGTGATCCACCCGCCGGTCGACACCGTGTTCTACACGCCCGGCGCACCGGACGACGGGCTCGACGCACGCGCGGAGACGCCTGCCGACGGCGAGTCGCGCGAGGCCGCCGCCGCGTCCGACCTGCTGCGCGACCTCGCGGCGCGCGAGCCCTCCGAGCGTCCCTACCTCATGGTCGGCGAGGTCGTGCCGTACAAGCGCTTCGTCGACGGCGTGGTCGCTTGCGCGGCGCTCGACCGCGCGCTGATCGTGGCCGGCGGCGGCTCGGGCTTCGCCCGCCTGCGGCGCCTCGCGGGGCCCCGCACGCGCTTCGTGATGCGCCCCGACGACGTCACGCTGCGCGCGCTCTACCGCGGGGCGCGGGCGCTGCTCTACCCGGGCGAGGAGGACTTCGGCATCGTCCCCGTCGAGGCCCTGGCCTGCGGATGCCCCGTGATCGCCTACGGCGTGGGCGGCGCGGCCGAGACGGTTCGCGACGGACGGGACGGCGTGCTCTATGCCGAGCCGGGAGCGCCCGCGCTCGGTCGCGCGATCCATCGATTCGAATCGATGGACGCGGGAATCGAGCGCTCCCATCTGCACTCACGAGCCTGTACATTCTCAGCGGAAGTCCATGAGCGTTCGATGGTTGCGCTCATCGAACGCGTCCGGGTGTGACGACCGGCTCGAGCCCCCGGGTGGCGGACCCGCGGTCGCGCAGCCGCATCCGGACGGATGACTCGAGGGAAGACGGCGAACCTGATGCTCTCCCGACGGACCGAGACCTCGCGGGTGATCCTGTTCGTGCTCGACCAGCTCCTGCTGGCCGGCATGTTCGTCGGCGCCGCGCTCGTCGAACGCGGCCTCGTGCTGCGCGATCCGTCGCTCGACCTGTGGCCGTACGTGCGGCTGTACCTCGCGGCCGCCCCGATCCAGGCGCTGGCGCTCGCGGCCTGCGGCTTCTATCGCCTGCGCGCGAGCTCGTTCCCGCCCGAGCGCCTGCGCAGCCGCGAGCTGCTCTGGGGCGGACTCGTGTGCATGGCGGTGCTCGTCGGCGCCGAACTCGTCGTCCCGCCGGTGGCCGGCGATCTGCGCGGCGAGTCGACCAGCCGCGGCCTGGCCTTCCTGCACCTGTTCGGCGCGACGCTCGCGCTGGGGCTCTCGCGCGGTCTGCTGCAGGCCGCCGGCACGCGCCTGCGCGGGGCGCCCGACCGCGTGGCGCGCGTGGTCGTGTTCGGCATGTCGCCGCGCATCCTGCGCATGCTGGGCGTGTTCCAGCGCACGCCGCACATGCACGTGCAAGTGGTCGGCGTGGCGGCCGAGAACGTGCCGCCCGACGTGGCGCCGCGACTCGACGAGTCGGCGGCGCTCCAGCTCGTGCAGGACGGACGCGTCGACCACGTGCTCGTCGAGGCCGGCTCGCTGCCGGCGGCACGGCTCACGGTCATCGCGCGCACCTGCGACCGCGAGGGCGTCTCGCTGCACATGACGGCCTCGATCTTCCCGTCGATGCGGCTCGTCCCCACCTGGGAGCGGCTGGGCGGCGTGCCGGTGCTGGGCTTCGTCTCGGCCGAGCTGCCGTTCGGCGCGCGCGTCGCCAAGCGCTGCTTCGACGTGGCCGTGGCGGGAACTGCGCTGGTGCTGCTCGGACTCCCGATGGCGATCGTGGCGCTGCTCGTGAAGCTCGACTCGTCAGGTCCGCCGATCTTCGTGCAACAGCGGGTGGGCGTGCGCGGACGCACCTTCCCGATGCTCAAGTTCCGCACCATGCGCGTCGACGCGGAGGCCGACACGGGTCCCACGTTCGCCCGCGAGAACGACGAGCGCTGCACGCGCCTGGGCGCCTTCCTGCGGCGCTGGAACGTCGACGAGCTGCCGCAGCTCGTGAACGTCGTGCTGGGACACATGAGCCTGGTCGGGCCGCGCCCCGAACGGCCCGAGTTCGTGCAGGGCTTCAAGCGCAGCGTCCCGCGCTACGCGCATCGGCACTGGGTCAAGCCGGGCATCACGGGCTGGGCCCAGGTGCACGGCCTGCGCGGCGCGAGCACGAGCCTCGACGAGCGCGTCGAGCACGACCTGTACTACATCGAGAACTGGTCGCTCATGCTCGACATCCGCATCCTCGTGCGCACGCTGCTCGACGGCTACGTGAACGCCGTCTGAGCCGGGGCGGCGCGATCGGCACGGCCACGCGTGGCGCGCGCCGTAGCCCGGACGACGACCCGAGCGGCTACGGGTGCATGTCCTCCGGCGCCACGTCCTTCACGTGCGTCGCGAAGTACCACGTGTGTCCGTCGGGGTCCTTCGCGCCGTAGCTGCGGTCGCCGTAGAACTTGGTCTCGAGCGGCTGCACGATCTCGGCGCCCGCGGCCACCGCGCGCGCGTGGTGCGCGTCGACGTCGTCGACGTAGCACATCACGAGTCCGTGCGAGGCGGGCAGGCCCTTGGGGGCCGACATCGGACGGTCGGGACAGACCGAGGCCAGCATCACGACCTCGTCGTGCAACGCGAGTTCGGCGTGTCCCACGCCACCGTCGGGACCCGGCATGCGGAAGCGCTCGACGAAGCCGAAGGCCTTGCACAGGAAGTCGATCGCGCCCGGCGCGTCGGCGTAGTAGAGGTACGGGACGATGCGCTGCGTCCCCTCGGGCGGGTTCTTGACCATGCGATCCTCCTGCGAGGCGACGTGGGTACGGTCGGGAGCGACGCGCAGTCCGGCATGCGGCGCCTCGCCCGACCCCGACCGGCATTGCAGCACGGCCGCCGCGGAGTCGTCCAGCGCAACGCCGCCTAGGCCGGCTCGACGTACAGTCCGTCGACGCGCTCGCAGGGCGCACCGAGGATCGCCCGCGCCCGCGCGCGCAGCGCCGGCAGGTCGAGCCCCGCGAGCATCCCGTCGGACGTCGCGTCCTCCGCGCGCTCGAGGTACGCGCAGGCCGTCTCGAGCAGCCGCTCGGCGCCAGTGTCGACCCCGCGCTCGCGGTTGAGCGCGCAAGCCGCGAGCTGGATCAGCCCCTGCAGCAGCGCACGGAAGGCCGGGTCGCATGGTCAAATTACCGCCACCAGCGCCTCCCAGATCCGTGCGCCTCCCCACCACCAGCCGCCAGTCCGCGCAGGTATTGCCCCGCTCTGCTGCCAGGTCGCGTGCCCGACGAAGGGCGGCGGTTTCCCCGACCAGGTTGTGCCGGCTGCCTGCGCTACTGCGGCGTGCGCGTGCCCGGGGACGAATCGGTACGGCGGAACGGCGGCTGGCAGATAGCAGGGGCCCTGGTCGCACTTTCGACTGACGCTTCGACGGTTTCGTGACGCACGGCGTGCATCATCATTGACCTGAGCTGACGATGCGCCTCCCTATCGTCGGGCGGTTGCGCCACGACGATCGCGGAGGGCGCGCCGCGCACCCCGGCCTGCGCATCGCGGTGCTGACCCGGCGCGCGGCGTGGGTTGACGCATCTGGCGCGGGCGCGCCCAGGAGGTCTCCCCCTGGATGCGTGCATGCCCTTGCGTTCTTTCCTCGCGCTGGCGGCTCCTGTTTCGGTGGCGTCCCGCTCGGCGCGGACGCGACGTGCCCAGGGCGCCCATCCGATATCCCGCAGGTTGCGTCGGCCTGGCTGAGTCGATCGCCGCTGTGACTGACGAGTACGACGCGGCCCGCAGGCTTCGGCGGTTTACGCCCAGGCTGCCGACGACGACGCGCGCCAGGCGTGCTTCGCCGAGTCGTATCTGCGCGTCTGAGCATGGCTCCCGCCTGTGGACCGCGATCGACGGCACGTGAAGGCGACTCCTGACGCGCTGAAGGCCCTGGCCTGATCAGAACGCACGATGACGCGCGCCAGGGCCTCGACGCTCCTCGCGCACCATCCTCGAGCCCTGAGTTGGCGCGACGTCCCGTTTCGCTGGTCTACGAGGCTGGACGCGGCGGTGTTCCTGCGCGCGGTGATCGGGCGCCGACGATCGCACGCTGGTCGGCAGGCCTTTGGCGCCCCGGCACGCGCCTTCCACACCGCGGCCAGTCTTCGGCTCGACGACGCTGAGCAGAAGGCCCGCCTCGACGCGCCGAGGCCGAACTGCTGCTGCCTTCGAGCGCGGCGACCGACTACTACGCCGACGTCCCGACACGCCGGGCCACGCTGGGCGAGCTCGCGGACGCACGTTGTCTGGAGCTGCGCAACCCTCGCTGTGTCGGCAGGACTGCACCCGACATCGTGGGGACGGCGCCGACGGAAAGACGCTGAAGCTGTCCGGAGCACCGCGGCAAGGTCGGGGTGGATCGAATTTCCGGGGGTACTGGTGAGGCTGCCCCTGCTGGAGATGCCCTGCACGAGCGGTCGCTCGGACGAGCGCTGAAGGACGAGCTCGCTGCTCGGCGTGAATAGCGACGGGGACGCTGAGGCGCTGAAGAAGATCAGCGCAGAAGGAGTTGCGATCACCTGGCCCCAGTGGGTCGACGGTTCGACCAGCGGACCGATCGCCCGGCCTGGAACGAGCGGCTGGCCCACGATCTACGTGCTCGGACGCGCAGATCCGCGACTGCGACGTGCGCGGTGACGAGCTGTGTCCGGGACGCGGTGCACGCGCTGCTCGTGAGCTGCACGGACGCGAGGTTGCGTCTCGGGGACGGCTGACGCCCGGATGCGGCCTCGCGACGACGCGTCGCGCGCGGCTCAGCCTGCGCGCGGCACGTCGCCGGTCGTCGCGCTGCAGGCCTTCGGGCCACGCCGACGCCTGTCTGGCGCTGGCCTGTCGCGGCGCACCGCGAGCTTCGCGCGCCTCTGGTGCGCCAGTTGGCGGCAGCGACAATTCCTGGCTGCTGCCGCGGCTTGGCGCGCGATGCGCAGCGCCGGAGATCAACGGGTGGCTGGATCGATTTCGTCAGGATCGCGTCCATCCTCGTCGAGCGTCGTGACAGGCCGCAGCGCGTCGCGCACGCCGGCCGGAGAGTCGGAAGCCCTCGTGTACCAGGACGTCCACTCTGCGCAGCTCGAGGCACGCCCCTGGCGCTCGCCGAAGAACGCGACCAGCAGGCGCCTGTGCCAGCGCAGCACCTTTGAGCACCTGGGCCGAGGGTTCGGCGTGGATCGGCTGGCCTGCGGCCGTCGAAGACGTCGCACAGCTGAGAACAGCCACGGACGCCCGAGGCAGCCGCGTCTTCGATGATCACGCCACCGCAGCCTGTGGCGCGCAGCATGCGTGCAACGCGTCGAAGGCCTCCCAGATGTCGCGCGCTGCTGCCGGTTACACGGGATCGTCGCGGCGGCCTTGATCCGCCCAGCACGTCCCCAGCCAGTGCCTTTGCCGCCGTAGAGCCAGGCCAGCGCGTGCACGTTGATCCAGCGCGCCGCCTCGTCGGCCGTGCGGCGGAGAGCGCGTCACGCCACGCGGAGGTGCTCGCCGTCGAGACTGAGGCGCGTTCACCGTGACTGGTACGTCGCCCGGTGCTGCGCAGCGTGGCGCGCAGCACGTCCTGCATGAGCTGCGGACGCGCTGGCAGCGCCGACCTCCCCGCGCGCGGTCACCTTAGCACCGGGGCAACCCATGTTGATGTCAGATGGGCAATGCCGACTCTCTCACGAGAAGTGGCGGCTCCCATCGCGGCCGGCTTCAAGATCTGGAACCGAGCGCACTGCCCTGTCTCCCTACCGAAATTCTGGCCAGCTCGAGTGCCCGCGTTGCGCTGGAGAGCCTGGCGTGTAGCATTCGGTGGGCTACGTATGTATCGGCGCCTGGTTGCAGAAAGTGCCGGACGGAGGATTGGTGACTTCGCCATCGGCGCCACCACGACCGGCGGCCAGATCGTGAGTTTCGCCCAGCGTGCTGAACTCGGCCCGGCGGCCATGGACGACGCGTTTCACCGAGCCGGATGACATGCAGGCCAGTGGTCGAACTGCGCTTCGGGTGTCTCGGCGAGACGTCCGGATCTCCCTGCGGCCTGCCGGCGCCATCCTCCTGAGGCCGCGCAGGCGCGCTCCACCTGAGACACCCATGGATCTCCTCGCGCCCAGGTTGCTGATAAGCCGGCGGCGGGCTGAAAGTTTCGCCTTATCCTGCTCATCGCCTGCGTGGCGACGCTGCTCGTCGCGGCCAGCCTGGCTGCCGGACCACGTCCGGCCCTGCCGAGCGACTGGCCCACGAGCGCGAGCCGATCCCCAGCCTGACCTCTGCGTCCGAGTCGCGACGACGAGACAGACGACACCTTCGACTGTGGACGGCTGACTCCCACCCCTGAGACGATCGCCGGTGACCACTGCGTTCCCGCCTGATCATGCCCGGCGGATGCTTGTTGGCGCGACCCGCTGCCGGACGCGGGATCAGGCGTCCGGGACGGACAGCGTGGACGGCGCCGCGGTCTTGAGCTGCGCGGCCTGGCGGAGATGCGCGAACTGGCGTCGAACGCGCGCTGCCAGTCGCAACGATGCGTCAGTGGATTGAGACTGACGCGTGCGGCGTCTAGCGCGTCGTCGGGCGTCGGCGCGCCGTCGTCCCCGGACGCCTCGGGGCGCGATCCAGAGCGCGTCGGTTGCCGGGGATCGTGGCCGTCGAGCGCGTTGTCGACGCCAGCGCGAGGCACAGGCGCCCTGACCACGCGCGACCAAAGTGCCGCCGCGCTCGGCCAGCAGGCGCGCGGGACTGTCCAGCCGCGGAAGCGCGCGCATGCGCTCGACGCCGAGCACGGCTCGAGAGCGCGTAGCAGCACCGCGCGTCCGTCGGCGCGCCTCGGCGGTCACGTTCACGCAGCAGTAGCGTGACCCTGTCGCGTACACGTAGGCGTGTGTCTTGCGGGCTCGAATACGATGCGTGCGGCAGCGCGCAAGCCGGTCTGAAGCTGCGCGGACGGCCGATGCGGCGTCTGCTGTAGGCCTGGTCTGATGATGCGGGCTGGCCAGCAGCGTGTTGTCGGCAGGCGCCGCACGAGTAGCACCAGCAGGGCTGCCAGTGAGCTTCGGACCACCGGCTGCTCGTGGAAGAACGCGCGGCAGCGGACGCCAAGACTGCACGTCGGGCTCCGCCCACGCGCCCTGGCATGGCGGCTGACACGCGTGGCAGCGCGTCATCGATACCGTCCTGTGTAGCCCATCGTGCGTTCCAGTCGCGCGCGATAGCTCGTCGGGGTGTTTCTGCTCGGTCGGCTACCGCAGCTGTCGGCCTTTGTTTGCGGTGGCGTGTCGAGGCCCAGCTGCTGAGGATGGACGTGCATCACGGGACGCAGCGCTGTCGTGTCCTGGCTGCATCGCCGCACGTCGCGTGCCTGGTCGATAAAAAGGAGCCACAGCAGGCGCATTGTCGTCGTGAGCTGCTCGCCCGCGTCGAGCACCAGGATGGTCGGTCACGGCTCCGCAGCCCTGGCGGTGGCCGAAGTCCCAGATTTGCTCCATCGTCACCTGCGGCAATGCTGACGCACCTTTGTCGACGGTCAGGCTACGACCACTATGCCGTCGAACAGCACGGTCGCGTCGTCGACGCTGGGCAGCGCGCGGAGCGCCGCGACGATTCGGCATCGGAGAGCTTGCCGTGGCGGCGGCGGAGCTGCACGCTCGCTGCTCTTCACTGGGAACGACGCGTGAGGTCAGACGCTGGCTCTTGCTCGAAGTGCAGCGCGCGACTGGCGGTCGAGCGTCTCGGTCGGTCCGAGGATCAACCTTCGATATCGCGCTGAGAGGTCGAAGCGTCAGAAAGCAGCAACGCGACGATCGCCCCGTCGTCGAGCAGGTCGGGTGCATCCTCGTCGACGACTACCACGACTTGGTGAATATCGCCTGGCCCAGGCCCCAGACCGAGTGCGCCACCAGCGCCTGACCTGGTACCCTTCCTGATCTTGAGGATCAGATTGTTGTGAAGACGTCGCGAACGGCATGCGTGCATGTCGATCACTCGGCATCACCTTGCGCTGCAGCGGGAGGAACAGGCACCGATGGCGGCGGCCATCCAGCAGTTCCCTGGCGGACCGAATTTCACCGTGGTGCCAGATCGCGCCCGTGCGTGATCGCGGTGACCGGATCACGCCGTAGTCGTCGGCCAGGCCAGAAGCCGGTGGGTCGCCGAACGGTCTCGCGCCGCTTTTTCACGTCGACGGGCACCTAGCCTCGATCACGTGAACTCGGCGTGTCGGCCGGCACTGAGGGGTACCGTGCGGCACTTTCGACCATCTGGACTGGACGCTTCGCTGAAGGCTTCGCGAAGAGCACTTCGTCGATGCCTGGCGGCAGCGGCGCCACGGTCGAGAAGACGACCTGCGGCGAGGCGCCGCCCATCATGATCGCGACGGGCATGCGGTCGCGCCTGAGGGCCTGCAGGTGCGGCGCAGCTCGGCGCCGGTGTGGTGTGGACGGAAGCGAGCTGTCAGCCTTGTCGTGGCGCTGCAGGCGGTACATGCTGCAGTTGCGCGTGCCGGTCACCGGGTCCTTTGGTGAAGACGAGCGGGCAGCGTGACCGTCGGTCCGCCGGTCTCGGGCCAGGTGACAGGATCATAGCTCGAACAGCGTCGACGTCGTCGCCCCGTGCATCACCTTCCTGGCACGGCCTGCGGCCCGGTAGCGCGGGAAGAGGCGCGCCAGCCGTCCCATTGGCAGCGCGCTGAGCCTGCGCCAGGTCATACGCGCGGGCCGCTCGAGCATCGCCAGGAAGTCGCCCACGATGCTCGAGCTCGTCGCGCTGCGCACGCTGCAGGTCATGAGCATGCGCTTCATGCTTCCCTGGCATTGATGGTGACGGAAGCGTGGTGCCCTCGACGTGCTGAACAGCGGCCTTTGGTTGTGTTCGGGAGCGAGGCGGGCTCACGCGGTCGGCGATGGCGGCGATCTCGAGCTCGGTGTTTCACTGCGCGGTCGATGCGCAGGGAGTTCACCGGGCCGCCTTGAGATCGAGAGAAGCGGCGCAGGTCGGGCGACGGATACGACGATCTCTGCGGCGATGAGGGCCGCGTATCATAGCCACTGGCGCTTCGGTGCCGCGCGCTTCGGCGTGCCAGTTGTCTGCGCGCCTCGGCATCGTTTTTCGGCGGAACCTTCCCGGACGACGCCTGAGGCCTGTTGCGACCGTGTCGCGACGTCGTCGGACGGGCGCGCGCAGCGGACCTGCCGACGGTATGATCGTCGGCGTACGTCGCGCGGGAGAGATGCTGCGCGCGAATCTGAACACCGCGACCTACGCGCATGACTGTCGGGGAGCCGTCCGTTGGCCACGCAGTACGACATCTTCGAAGGCCGCCGACTCCAGGATATACCGGCGCGCCTCGGTTGGCGTCAGTCAGTTGTCTGGGCTCAGTCTGAGGTCCTGATAACCTCGAGCGTCAAAGGCTTATGGACTACGCTGATATCCCGGACTGGCTGAGCTGAGCACTGGATACTGCGGGCACGCTGCTGCACGCTACTGGCGAGAAAAGCGCGGTGCTGCGATGTGCGGTCGCGTCCATGTACGAGGTGACCGGGTCTGCTTCGTCGACGTCGTGCCGTTGCTGGTGCGCTCTGCTCGCTGTTGGGCGTGTAATTTCGCTCGTGGTCACGAGCGCTGTCGGCTCTGATTGACACCGCCGAGCTGGCAAAGCCGGGGCTACATCATCTCGTCGAGGGACTACATCAACTTCAGCGGACGCGCAACGTGCCTACGGGCGAACATTCCGAAGTTCGGCGAGCGCTTTCCTGATCTCACGGCGGCCTACGATCCCGAGCGCTTCCATGACGATCTTCGAGACCGCGAAGTCAGAGCGCTCTCGCGCGGCATCCTGGCGCAGTTCCTCGGGCCGACGTACGAGACGCCGGCCGAGGTGCGCATGGCCAAGGCCATGGGCGCGCGCGCGGTGAGCATGTCGATGGTGCCCGACGTGATCGTCGCGCGGCAGCGCCGCATGCGCGTGGCCGGGCTGGCGAGCGTCACCAACTACGCCGCGGGCCTGGCCGACGGCGCGCTGCTGCACGACGACGTGCTGCTCAACAGCGCCCGCAACGCGACCACGATGCAGACGCTGCTCTCGGGCGCGCTGCCGAGACTGCACGCCACGCCGTCCACGCCCAAGGCGCACGGGCGCGGCACGAAGAGAACTCCCACCAAGGGACCGACGTGAGCAGCAGCGAAGGCGCGCAGCAGCGCGAGACGACTCCCATCCCCGCAGCGCGCCCCCTCCCCGGCCCGTACCCCATGAGCGATTCCCGCGACCCGAACCTCGTCAACGGCAAGATGCTCTTCCGGGGCGGCCACATCGCGCGTGAGGTGGCGCGCCTCGGCCGCGAGGTGCGCGCCGTGTACGGCATGGGCGAGATCACCGTGGTGACCGTGCTGCACGGCGCGCTCGTGTTCACCGCCGACCTGATCCGCGAGCTCGACATGCCCGTGCGGCTCGAGACCGTCACCGCGAGCAGCTACCGCGGCCAGACGACGCGTCCCAACGAACTCGACGTGCGCGTCACGAGCCTCGAACACCTCAAGGGCAAGGACGTCCTCGTCGTCGACGACATCCTCGACACGGGCAACACGCTCTCGCGCGTGACGCGAGACCTGCAGCGCTTCGAGCCGCGCAGCACGCGCATCGCCGTGCTGCTCGACAAGCCGTCTCGCCGCGAGGTCGCGGTGACCGCCGACTTCGTCGGCTTCGAGATCCCCGACCTGTTCGTGATCGGCTACGGCCTCGACTACGACGGCCGGTATCGCAACCTGCCCGACATCCTGGCGCTCGACCCGGGGTCGGTGTAGGAGGGGCGGGACGGGGGGGGGGCACCTGATCGGCACTCAGGGGGTCGTCCCGGCGATGCCATTGCTGGCACCGAACCCGAACGGGCCCGCGGGGTCGCTGATCCAATGCTGGTAGTACACCGTCACCCCCGATGGCAGGCCGGTCGGCCAGGGGAAGGTGATATCGAGAGATCCGCTGCCGTCCGTCGGAAGACCCGAGAGCACGATATCGGGTGTCGGCACCAGCACGCCGCCCTTGAAAGCTGCGTCGAGTTCCGCGACCCCGATGACGAGCGCCGTCGTCGTGTTCGGCTTGGCGAGGGTGAGTTCCAGGGAGACAAAGTCACCTCCCGCAAGGGCTCCAGTACCGACGAGTTGGGGAATGCCTGCGCTGCCGGTCAGTCCAAACCCGAGGTCGGACCAGCGGGATGGCGAGTTGCATCCACCCCACTTCGCGAGGTAACTATCACCGGCCGGGCTGGACGTGAACTGCCCCCCTACAAACAGCGCCAATCCGTCACCGAGATCAAGAGAGGCGATAGCTCCAGGCGCGCCGTTCAAACCCGTTCCGATTTCCGACCAGGCTCCGCCATCCCACATCTTCATGTAGGTGTATCCACCAACGTAAAGAGCAGGGCCAGAGCCACTATCGTGTGAAGCGATGGACGTTGCCTGAGCAGGCAACCCAGAACCAACCGGCGCCCAATCTCCGCCGTTCCATTTCGCGATGTTCTTCGCGCTGAGAACGCCCGCATGCGAGAACGTACCGGCGGCATAGAGCGCCGGACCCGCACCGTCGTCGTGCACGACGAGCGCCCGCACCGACCCCGGATCAAGCACTGGCGTAAGTTCATTCCACAGCCCGTTACCCATCCCGGACCAGGCACTTCCATCCCACCTTGCAATCCCGTTCGCCGGAACCCCTCCAGCGCTGGTAAAAAAGCCCCCAGCGTAGAGATCGGCACCTCCACCATCATCGAATACCGTCAGCGCCTGTATGCCAAGAGCATTATTCATGCCAGACCCCAAAGCAGACCATACGCTTCCTGTTCTCTTGGCGATGTGACTTGCAGGAACGCCGCCGGCTGACGAGAACACTCCTCCCACATACAAGGCATCACCGAAACCATCGTCGTAGACGGCAAGCGCGCGAACAGTACCCAATATCTCCCCAACCGACTCCCACGCGACGCCAGTCCACTTCGCGATCCCTTTGCCGCCACTACCGCTGAACACGAAGTTCCCACCTACGAATAGCGCCGGCCCGGACCCATCATCGTGGACCACAAGTGCATAGACGATCCCTCCATGCGGCGCGTGATTGAAACCGTCATCGACCTTGCTCCAACTGACTCCGTTCCATTTGGCCACGAGACCAATGAATTGCTCGCTGCCGACGCCCATGTTCCCTCCAACATGAAGAGCCGGCCCTGTTCCATCGTCGAAGACGGCGAGCGCCTGTACTTCCCCGTTCAACCCGGACCCCAGCACTGCCCAGACCGAGCCATCCCACACAGCTACGTGCTCGGCCCCGATCACGCCCGGGATGCCGGAGAACCCCCCGCCGACGGCAAGAGACAGACCATGCCCGTTCTGCAGCACCTTCAGGGCGTAGACAGATCCACCGGGCTGCACCAGGGTTGACCACACCGATCCATCCCAGATCCTGACGGATGAGTACGATGATGCAACCAGTGAACTGCCTGCTCCTGAACCGATCACTTCCAAGCTATAGACCGCCGCAGGCACACCCAACCCGATCGCATTCCATGACACACCATCCCAGCCGGCAACGTGTGCGGCCGACACTCCATCGGCAGTCGTGAAGTCCCCCCCGGCGACCAGATTCACCCCACCGCCATCGTCGTACGCAACAAGAGCTCGGACCGTTCCATTCACGCCGGAACCCAAGGCGGTCCAGGCAGAGCCATCCCAGGCCGCAATGCGACTTGCCGCCGCACCGCCCATCAGCGAGAACGAGCCGCCTGCCACGAGCACGCCTCCTGAACCGACATCGGCGGTCGCCAAGGCGTAGACTGGCGCATCAGCACCACTTCCCATCGCCGTCCACGACCCGCCATTCCAGCGTGCAATGCGAGCAGACGCGCTGCCGCCGGCTGTCGTGAAAGCCCCTCCGGCATATAGCGATGGCCCAGACCCGTCGTCATGCACCGCGAGTGCGTTTACATCTGAATTCAGACCAGACCCGAGCGCCGACCACGTGTGGCCGTTCCATCTTGCGATCCGCGAAACGGACAACGCCCCAGCCAGCGTGAACGTCCCCCCTACGTAGAGGTCGTCCCCGAAGCCATCATCAAACACGACCAGTGCATTGACGTACCCAGGTGACAGGCCGGAACCCAGCCCTCTCCAAGAGTCACCATCCCATTTTGCGATGCGACTCGCCGCGACACCGCCGGCCACGCCGAAATCGCCGCCAACATAGAGACTGGGTCCTCCTCCATCGTCATAGATGGCAAGCGCTCGCACCGTAGCGTCCGTACCAGGCTGCCCCCCGAATGTCGGTAGCCAGTTGGGCTCGCAGGTACCCGACAGCAGTTCAATCGGCTCGACAACTGTTGCGCCACCCAGATTCAAATTGGTTGCCTCGGTACTGCCAACCAAACTCTCGGCGCCCGACCCCAGGACTGCGGTCACGCGAATGTGAGTGGGGACTTCCGCGAATCCGACACTCATGCGAAACGATCCGTCGACGTTGGTGACCGCCTGCCCTCCAGCGCGAGTGACGACCACAGCCCCAACAGCGGGCGTCCCGTCGGCCATGCGAACTCTGCCTTCAAGAACAGAAGGGGGCGTATTGACCGAGCCATCGACTCCTGGGTCAAGTACCGGCGACTCGCATCCTTCCTGTGCCAACCCTGACGTCGCCAGTTGAAGGGTGAGGAGGACTACGAACAACAGAGGCGCAAGAGGCTGTCTCGGGCGAGAAATCAAAATGACCTCGATATCGAGGAGAGCGGAGAACGGGTCGGCCATCCGATCTTCGCTAGATCGAGCGATGGCCGACTCCCTAGTCACTCTTTCGCGCAAGCCACGCCTATCGTGCGACATCGGATTCGCAGAATTGTGCAGTGCATCCTCAGATCTCGGCGACCTACCGATAACCGGCGGTCTGCGGGGACGACGTCGCGCTGCGCGACGAGATTCTCTCGCCTTTCGCCGTACGGCTTGACGGCACCACGCTGCTCGTCGCCGACGCGATCCCCCGCGCACGCTGCTCGCGGCCCGTGCGCGGCAGGCATTCGACGACGCCGCGCCGGACGCCGACGCGCCCCTTCCGGCGCACGTTGGACCACTCGCGATCTTGCGCGTACTGGGGCGCGCGACGCTGGCGCCAGCCGGGCCGCCGATCAAGACTCGAGCCGCCGAACTTCGGCCAACATGCCGCGGTGCCAGGTGGCATTGGCCGGCAGGATCACCTGACCCTCCTCGACCACCAGGTCGGTGAAGAAGACGTGGCATACGTGCAAGCCGCAGGGCTCGAACTGGGATAGGGCACGTGGCAGCACGCCGCCCCCGAAACGCCACGCCAGGTACTCGGGCTTTACACCACCAAGGGTCGCCTCGATGCTCGCGGCAGTCTTGTCGGCCAGGAGTGCGGCTCCCGTCACCTTGAGGCCCGTGGGCAGGGTGACATCGACCCAGTCGAGCACAGTGAGAGTATGCCACTCACTGTCTTCATCGAAGCAGCCCTCGTCATCGATCCCGATCCGGTATCTCAGCTTCTCGGTTGCCGGCACGACGAACTCCCCGTCGGGTACTCTCGGTCGTCCATCGGATGACTCGAGACCTCACGTGACCCGGAACGCGCACGCCCCTCGAGCTCGCTCGACGAGCCCGGCCAACCGGGCTCGCCGACACCGCAGACCGATTGTTGGCGCAAACCTGCGGCGTCGTGCGACATGGTTTTTGCCTGTGACCGCGAGAGCCGCTGCTCCCGAAGACACGGCCGGGCCGAGCTCGACTCACCTGTGACCTTCAGGGCCCCAGTTGAGGGCCCTGCCCCGCCGACCGACCTACGAGACCCGCCCCGGCACCACCTCGAACGTTAGGATCCGAAGCCCACGATCTCGGGCTCCGAGGCCCGCGGCGCGCCCTCCCCCGGCAAGAGGTCCAGGTGGCCGAGCCTCCCGACCAACACGATTCCGCCCAACCGGGTGCGCTCGCGTCCTCGCCCGCGTCCCCCACCGAGGGCGACCGGCTCCTCGACCTGTTCGGGGCCGTGCTCGACCTGCCGGACGCCGAACGCGCGACCTTCCTCGCGGACGCCTGCGGGGACGACGTCACGCTGCGCGACGAGATCCTCTCGCTCCTCGCCGTGCGACGGGACGGGATCACGCTGCTCTTCGCCGACGCGATCCCCCAGCGCACGCTGCTCGCGGCCGGCGCGCGTCGGGCATTCGACGACGCTGCGCCCGACGCCGACGTCGGCTCCGAGGCGCCCCTCCCGACACACGTCGGACCGTTCGCGATCCGGCGCGTGCTCGGACGCGGCGGCGCCGGCGTCGTCTACCTCGCCGAGCAGGGCAACCCGCGCCGGATGGTGGCCGTCAAGCGGCTCGACGCGACGTTGGCGTCGGACGCGCTGCGCGAGCGATTCGCGCGCGAGGTGTCCGTGCTCGCGCGCCTCGACCATCCCGGCATCCCGGCGCTGCTCGACGCGGGACTCGACGACGACGGGCGCCCGTGGTTCGCGCTGCCGTACGTCGACGGACGGCCGCTGGTCGACTTCGCCCATGCCGAGCGGCTCGACCGACGCGCGCGCGTCGAGCTCGTCGCGCGCGTGTGCGACGCGGTCGGCGCCGCGCACCGGGCGGAGGTCGTCCATCGCGACCTCAAGCCCGACAACGTGCTCGTCGACGCCCACGGCGCGCCGCACGTGCTCGACTTCGGCATCGCGCGCACCCTCGACGGCTCGGCCGCGCACGAAGCCCTCACCGCGCACGGCCACGTGCTGGGGACGCTCGCCTACATGAGTCCCGAGCAGGCTCTCGGCGACCCGTCGGCCACCGACGCGCGCGCCGACGTGTACGCCCTCGGGGTGCTGCTCTACGAGCTGCTCGCCGGACGCCTGCCGCACGAGGTGCGCGGACGCACGCTGCACGAATCGCTGCGCCGCATCGCCGAGTTCGACGCACCGCCGCTCGACACGGGCGACCGCGACGACCTGCCGCTCGTGGTCGGCAAGGCCCTCGCGCGCGAGCCGGCCCGGCGCTACACCGACGCCGACGCCCTGGCACGCGACCTGCGCCGCTGGCTCGACGGACGTCCCGTCGAGGCGCACGCGCCCGGAGCGCTCTACCGCGCGCGGCGCTTCGCGGCGCGCCACCGAACCCTCGCGGCGGGCATCCTGCTCGGCGCGCTCACCCTGCTGGCGGGCTTCGGCGTGGCGCTGGCACACCTCGTCGAGGCGCGCGACGCAGAACACCGCGCCGAAGCCCGCCGCAGCGAGCTCTTGGGACTCAGCGACGAACGCCGCCTCGCCGAGCTCGTCGCCGAGGCCGACACGCTGTGGCCCGCGACCCCCGCGCGACTCGCCGCCTACGACGCCTGGCTCGACGAGGCCGACGCGCTCCTCGCGCGCCGCGCCGCCCACGCCTCGACCGCCGCCGCGCTGAGCGCCGACGGCTCGCCCACCTCCGAGCGCGCCTGGGAGCTCGACGTGCTCGAGCGGCTGCTCGCCTCGCTCGACACCTTCGCCTCGGACGACTGGCGCCGTGGCACGCGCGCCGACGTGGCTCGCCGCCGCGCGCACGCGGCCCTCCTGCGCGACGAGCCCCACGCCGGCCTGTGGGACGAAGCCGCGCGCGCGGTCGCAGCCTCTCCCGACTACACCGGCCTCGTGCTCACGCCGCAGGTCGGACTCGTCCCGCTCGGGGCCGACCCGCACAGCGGCCTGCAGGAGTTCGCCGAAGCCGGCTGGACGGGACGCGTCCCGGTGCGCGACGCGCGCAGCGGCGAGCTCGCGCTCGACGCCGAGAGCGCCCTCGTGTTCGTGCTGATCCCCGGCGGCGAGGTGCTGCTCGGCGCGCAGTCCACCGACCCGGTCGCTCCGCGCTTCGACGCCGACGCGCTCGACCACGAGGGACCACCTCAGCACGTGCGGCTCGATCCGTTCCTGATCGCCAAGCACGAGCTGTCGATCGCGCAGTGGCGTCGCTTCACCGGCGACGACCCCGGTCCCTTCGCCGACGGCACGCGCTGGTACGACGAGGACGTCGGAGCGACCCATCCCGTCGGCGGCCTCTCGTGGCGCGCGGCCGACGCCGTGCTCGCGCGGCTCGGTCTACGGCTCCCCACCGAAGCCCAGTGGGAGACCGCGGCGCGCGGCGGCACGGCTACGCCCTTCTGGCCGGGGCGCGACGTCGCGGCCCTCGGCGACGCGCTCAACGTCGGCGACCGCGGCTTCCTGCGCGCCAGCCACGAGCCGGCCGCGGTCGTCGAGGCCTCCCCATTCGACGACGGGCATCCCGGACTCGCCGCGGTCGACGCCGGCACACCGAACCCGTTCGGCCTGCACGGCGTGCACGGCAACCTGTGGGAGTTCACGCGCGACGTGTTCCGCACCACGCTCGACGTCCCGCGCCGCCCGGGCGACGGCCTCGTGCTGACGGCCGAGAACGGACTGCGCACGGTGCGCGGCGGCTCGTTCACCGACCCGTGGTACCAGACGCGCGTGTCGTTCCGCACCGACGCCGACGAGCAGCGCGCCAGCCGGACGTACGGCGTGCGCCCCGCCCGCGCGCTCGAGGGAGTGCGGCGCGATGACTGAGGCGCCGCGACACTCGCGGGCTCACGGCGACCCCGCGCACGATCCCGAGCGCGCACGCGAGCGTGATCCCGCGCGCACGTCCGACGCGCCGGGAGAGCGCTTCGGCCGCTATCTCGTGCTGCGGCGTCTCGGCGCGGGCGCGTCGGGCGTCGTCGACCTCGCGCGTCAGGACGGGAGCGGACAGCTCGTGGCGCTGAAACGCCTGCGCGCCGACCTGTCCGACGCCGCGGCGAGGCGACGCTTCGCGCGCGAGGCAGCCGCTCTCGGACGCCTGCAGCATCCCGGCATCGCACGCATCCTCGAGGCAGGGCTCGGCCCCGACGGTCGTCCCTACCTCGCCCTCGAACACGTCGACGGCCAGCCTCTCGACACCTGGGCGCGCGCGCACGCGCTCTCGACGCGCGACGTCGTGGCGCTGCTCGCGCGCGTCGCCGACGCCCTCGACCACGCGCACCGCCGCGGTGTCGTCCACCGCGACCTGCAGCCCGCGCACGTCCTCGTCGACGTCGCGGGACGTCCGCGCGTGCTCGACTTCGGCCTGGCGCGCCTGCTCGACGACGACGCGACGGAGACGCGCCTCACGCGCGACGACGCGCTGCTGGGCACGCTCGGCTGGCTGAGTCCCGAACAGGCCACGGGACGGCGTGACGTCGACGAGCGCGCCGACGTGCACGCGCTGGGTCTGCTGGCCTTCGCGCTGCTCGCCGGGCGTCAGGCGTTCGAGCCAGGCGGACGTCCGCTGGCCGAGGTGCTCGACGAGGTCGCGACGCGCGAGCCGCCGCGCCTCGGTTCGCTCGACCCTCGCCTGCGCGGCGACCTCGAGACGATCGTCGCCAAGGCGCTCGAAAAGGACCCGGCCCGTCGCTATCCGACGGCCGGCGCGTTCGCGGCCGACCTGCGCCGCCACCTGCGCGACGAGCCCGTCCTCGCACGGCCACCGTCGCTGCGCGTGCAGCTCGTCAAGCTCGCGCGTCGGCGGCGCAAGACCCTGGCCGGCGCGGGCGTCGTGCTCGTCGCGCTGCTGCTCGGCACCGCCGCGGCCGCCGCCGGACGCCTGCGCGCCCAGGCCGCCACGCGCGCGCTCACCGAGGAGTCCGACGAGATCCTGCGCCTGTCCGACGCGCGACGCCTGGGCGCGCTGCGCGACGAGGCCGATGCGCTCTGGCCAGCGTGGCCCGAACGCGCCGACACGATGCAGCAGTGGATCGTCCGAGCGAGCGCGCTCGCCGGCGAACTCCCACGACACCGCGCGACGCTCGAGCGCTGGCGCACCGAGCAGATGCCGCACGAGGACGACGCGTCCGACCTGGCGCGCCGCTGGAAGCTGTCGCGACTCGAGGAACTCGTCACCGCGCTCGACGACTTCGTGCATCCCGCGTCCGACGACGAGCTCGGCAGCCTGCCCGAGATGGAGCGCCGCGTGCAGCGCGCGCGCGACGCCGCACGCGTCTCGATCGACGCACACCGCGCGGTGTGGGACGAGGCCGTCGCGTCGATCGCCGACCGCGCCGCGAGTCCGCTCTACGACGGCCTCCGCCTCGCGCCGCAGGTCGACCTCGTCCCGCTCGGGAAGGACCCCGGCTCCGGCCTATGGGAGTTCGCGCACCTGCCGAGCGGCGCGTTGCCCGTGCGCGATGCGAAGAGCGGGCGACTCGCACTCGACGCCGACTCGGCCATCGTGCTCGTGCTCGTCCCCGGCGGCCAGGCGCTGATGGGCGCACAGGCCGACGACCCGCACGCATCGCGCTTCGACCCAGAGGCCGGCATCGGCGAACGGCCGGTGCACGCGGTCGAGCTCGCGCCGTACTTCCTCGGCAAGCACGAGCTCACCCAGGCCCAGTACGCACGCCTCACCGGCGGCAATCCCAGCGGCTGGGGAGTGGGCTGGACGAATGGCGTCGAGGTCGTGACCGCGCTGCATCCCGTCGAGTCGCTGAGCTGGACGGAGGCGCGTGCAGCACTCGCACGCTGGGGCCTCGTGCTGCCGACCGAAGCCCGCTGGGAGCACGCCGCACGCGCCGGAAGCGACACCCCGTTCGCCATGGGGCGCGACGCCGCCTCGCTGGCCGGCTCCGCCAACCTGTTCGACCGCACCGCCGCCCGCTCCCGCCGCGACTGGGAAGGGCGCGTCGAGACGCTGCCCTTCGACGACGGTCACCTCCTGCACGCGCCGGTGGGCAGCTTCCGTCCCGATGCGTTCGGCCTGCACGACATGTTCGGCAACGTCGAGGAGCTGCTCGCCGACCCGTACCTGCCGTACGACCACGCCGTGCGCGAGGGCGACGGCTTTCGCCTCGTGCGGCCCGGCGAGGAGGGCGCGCCGCCCGGTGTCCGGGGACGCAGCCACGCGCAGATGCCCGGGCGCGCCCGGGCCGCCGAGCGCGCGAACGTGCCGCCCGACGCCCGCTCGGTGAACCTCGGCCTGCGCGTGGCGCGCGACGTGTTGCCGGGGTGAAGCGACGGAGGGGCGGCGACAACCGCGGGTGACGGCGACGCGTCGTCGAGTAGACTCCGGGCCTCGGCGCCCCCGCGCCGATCGCCCCGCCGCTCGTCGATGACCAAGAAGCCGTCCGTGATGTCCGAGAGCCCCGCCGACCCCGACGATGAGGCCCGCGCGCGGCTCGACGCGCTCTTCCCGCACCTGTACGACGCGCTGCGCGAGCTCGCCGGGCAGTACCTGCGCCGCGAGCGCGACGACCACACCCTGCAACCGACGGCGGTGGTCCACGAGGCCTACCTGCGCCTGCGCCAGTCGCGCCAGCTCGACACCCACGACCGCGGCGCGTTCATGGCCGCCGCGTCGTCCACGATCCGCCGCCTGCTCATCGACCACGCCCGCCGCGCGGGCGCCGACCGCCGAGGCGGAGGATGGAGCCGCGTCACGCTGCAGACCGGGCTGCTCGTCCAGCCCGCCCCCGACCTCGACCTGATCGCCCTCGACGAGGCCGTCACGCGCCTCGGTCAGCAGTTCCCGCGCGTGGGCCAGGTCGTCGAGCTGCGCGTCTTCTGCAGCATGACCCACGACGAGGCCGCCAGCGCCCTCGACGTCACCCGCCGCACGATCGACCGCGACTGGGAGTTCGCCAAGTCCTGGTTGCTGCGGGAGTTGTCGCGAGAGTAGGTCGGGGGGCGGGGGCCTCACCTGCCTAGCTCGACGTCAACGAGTTGCCTGACCCAGCGCCGGCACTCCATATCTGCCTGTGCCACGAGTTTCCGCCTGTGAGCGACTGCGTGCGCTGACAGCATGGCCCAGGCAAGCCCAGCAACAGCCGCCACGAGAGCGGATCGCCAGAAGGCCGTCTCGCCACTGAGTTCGAGGAGCCTCCTGGCGCCATAGAGCGATCCCACGAACACGATCGTTGTCCAGAGACACCCAGTCAGATCTGCCCTGAATGCCTTCAGGGCCACGCTTGCTGCCGGAAGATCGCCGACGAGCATCGCAACCCAGCCTGGGTTCGCGAGGAAGTGCATCTCTTTCGTCGCATGATTCACGAGTACCACGGACTCGCCATTGGCGAGCATCCCGATGGACACTCGATTTCCCTTCCGGAGAGGGATGTCGACACCACGATAGCTGAGCGCCTTCTCGTCCCCGGTCACCTCGACACTCAGCCAGATCTCTTGAATCGTCGTGTTCTGACTGTAGATCTGCGGCGGTGAGACGGACCCACCGGTTGGCCCCACGGTACCGCCGCCGCCTTCGGACCACACATGCATCTCCGTCCGCTTCGTCGAGTCGATAACCGTTCCGCGAATCCACTCGAGGTGGCGCTCATCTGCATCGTTCGCCATGCCGTCGTCCTCATCCCCCGCGGCTCATTTGGAGCACCACAAGCTCTTTGGCGCAGGCATCCCGATTCGTGCGACATGCCTCGCGAGGATGAGAACGGTCGCACCGGTGCAACTTGCGAGAGCGAGCCTAGCGGGGCTGAGCTCAGGAACGATGTCGCATGCAAGGGCCTGAGCACGCCAGAGTCGTCGGGGAGCAAACGCCTCCCTCAACATCACATTCACGACTTCCCAAGGAGCGCTCATGGACCTTGCCGATGGCGCAGGATCCACAAGCGACCGCCACCCGAACATTGCGATCGCGTCACTCCTCGTGATCGCCTTGCTTGCGCCCCCAGGCCAGTCGACTGGATTCGTACGGGAACCTCTGGACTCGGCGGTCGAAGCCGTAGTCGAGAGCCTGCCATGGCGTGACGTCCGCGAAGTCTTGGTGACCAACTGCCTTTGCGACATGGCAGCACTCCCTGGGACGGGCGCTCGAATCGAGAGTGCAGATGGAATCGAGCTCGGCGAGCAGCGAGCCGTCGCCATCGGTGGCACGCTCACAGGCAATCAGCGCTTCGTGGCCATTCGCAAGCAGGACGGCGAATGGAGGCTCTGGAACTGCGAAGGAGATCAGCCCAGACTGGGTCTCCCCGAAGCCATCCTGAGCGATGGATCCGCGCTCTTCATGCCCCGTGACGCCTCCTTCCGGGTCGCCCCGGACGGGATCAGGGCGTTGCTCTTCTGGGGATCCGACCGCGATCGGCGGTCGGTGCTGCGCGAGTTCGAGGACACCCTTTCCTCGAGTGGGCGTCTTTCCTCCCACCGTGCCGTTGCGATCCTCGCACGGAGCCGTTCTGGTGTGCTGATGGTCGACCACGACCGGGGCGCGAAAGATGGTCGATCCGATCGGCTGGTGAAGATCGTCGGTCCACAGGTGGAGGTCCTGCTCGAACTCCCGGTGCAGGCGCCGGGCTTCCCTGCCGGGACGACCGTAACAGCGGTCAAAGCTGCCAGCCTCAGCCCAAGCGGACGCTACGCCGCTTTCACGGGGAGCCTCGGAGGCCCTGGCCTCGCCGTCGAGACAGCCCTCTTCCGCCTCGATGGGAAGACGCTCGAACTCGGCATGAGGCCGCTCGTCATTCAGACCCAGGGTCGAGGACGGCGCCCGTCCTCGACGGCGCTCGACCTCCTCGCACCCGCAGTCGACGACGACGGGACTCTGTACGTCAACACCAGCGCGGCCGTGCAACGCGGAGAGCCTGGGAACATGCGCCCGTTCGAGCCCGCTCTCGAGGATGCGGACGGGCGCGAGGTCGTGCTCGCGCGGTGGGTCGCGGTTGGCGGGGCTCGGATGACCTTCGAGGACTCGAGGGGCGTGTTCTGGACCGCAGAGGGAGGGGCGCCTGTCAAACTGCTGAAGCAGCAACCCGACGATGTCTTCGGATCGCTGGTCCCTAGCGACTCGGACCGGTCCCTCTTCCTGGGCAGGTTTCGAAGCTCGGGCCTGGAGGGAGCCTGGTTGCTCGAAGAGGGAACTGCAGAACTCGTCGTTCGCGTCGGCGACTCGATCGCGACAGCGTTCGGGCCGAGGGACGTGCTCGGGATCGACACACCGAAAGAAGCCCAGGGTTGGCTCATCTCGAGATCCGGTCAATGGGTGTCCCGTACGTCGATCGCGCTGCGTGTCACGCTCAGCGCCGTCGAAGGCAAAGTCGATGCTGGCCGCGCGATCCTGCTGATCGATCGCTGATCGACCGATGGCGACGGGCGTGCGGCCGCCCTGCAGCTCGCGCACGGCGAGGCCAGGCGGCGCCGTGGCGGTTGGGCACGAACCAATGACCCAGCGGGGCCCCACCCAGGGACGCCGGCTTCATCCCGTCTCTCGCGCCCGCTACCCTCCAGCCATGCTCGCCACCATCTCCCCCGGCAACATCCTCGCGAACTCGGCACTGTTCCTGTTCGCACTCGCGCTGGCCGGGCTGCTCATCCAGCGCGTGTTGCTCTCGCTGCTGCCAGGCACGCGCAAGAAGCTCGCTGCGTTCACGGCCTTCGCGGGCGAGCAAGGCGGCACGTCGGGACGCACCGGTCTCGACGGCGAGCCCTGGCTCGAGGTCGTGCGCGAGCGCTGGACGCTGCGCGCCGAGATGCACATCCGGCGGCGGCGCACCTTCCTGCAGGTCGTGCTGCGCGGCCTCGAGACCGGCCTCGACCACCGCGTGACCGTGCTCGCGGCGAGCGAGCCGACGACACCCGTCGAACGCGCCTTGCACGACGCGGCCCTCCGCCTGGGGACGATCGCCGAGCGCGGCGACGCCGCTCGCGCCGCCCGCGACACGCTCTACGAGACCTGGGCCGATCGCGGCGAAGTGGGCACGCAGCTCCGCGGCTGGCGAGCGGCGAAGACGTTCGGCGCCGAACTGCTCGAGGTCGAACGCGTGTTGGGGGATCTCGCCGAGGCGGTTCGGCGAGGCTGAGGGGCGGCGGGTGGCGGGGGGCGACTCCACGCGGTCGCTCGCATGCTGGAGATCCGTGTGTGCGGACACTCCGGGTGCTCGGGGGCGACCGCCCCGCTCGAGCAGTCCTCGGCGCCTGCGGCGCCTGCGGAACTCGCTGGGCGATCGCCCCCTGCGCTCCTCCGGTCCGCACATACGATGCCGGGCGCGTGAACGACGCTCCGGCATGCCCCGCCGACTCGCAGCGTATCGAGCGCAGCGCCGTCGGTGATTCACGCGCGCCGGCGCGCCGTCCAGAGCCGGCACGCAGCTCGATGCCGTCAGCCTTCGCGATCATGCTCACGCACGAGACTCACCCCGGCGGCGCGCACCACCTGCTTCGAAAGATCCTTTGGCTCGACACCCTCTCCGATTCGCCGCGAAGCCGCGCCCCAGCGCGCTGAGCTTCCCCCCGCTCCGGAATGCGCGCCCCGAGGCACGTTCCCAGCGCGCTGCGAGTTCCGCAGCCGCCGCAGGCGGCGAGGACTGTCCGAAGCTGCGCGCTGCTGCGTGACGATGGTCAGCGGGCGCGCACACGGCGTTTGAAACGCCGCGCGTGCGGGGTGGGCGCCGCGTGACGCCGCCGGTTTGCTCGCGTCCGCCAAGCCGTTCATCCTTTCATCTCGCGAAGGGAGCGCCGCGCGAGAAGCGGCGGGCGATGTGGGACGGAGGCCAGGTGTTCCCCCACCTGGCCGCAGTCCCACGTCGCCCGACGCGTCGCGCCTCGGGCCGACCTTGCGTCCTACCCCGTCCGTGCCCGGAACGCCGCGATGGCCTCCTTCGCGCCGAGCACCACGAGCGACTGGCCCTGGTGCAGGACGACGCCGGGGTCGGGGACGACCCGGTGCTCGACGCCGTGCTCGTCGCGGTCGACGAGCGTCAGGATCGTCAGGTTCGCCTCCTCGCGCAGGCCGCTCGTGCCGATCGTGCGTCCCGCCAGCCAACGCGGGATCGGCACGCGCGCGAGCGAGACGCCACGCGGCAGCTCGACGTAGTGCGGCTCGGAGTCGTCCTGCACCATGAAGCGCGCGCGCAGCGACTGGCGCTTGAGCACCTCGAGGTCGAGGCACGCGATCAGGTCGCGGCGCGTGACGCGTCCGAGCAGCACGCGCTCGTCGCCCTCGACCACGGGCAGCTCCTCGAGGTCGGGCGAATCGAAGAGCTCGATGATCTCGGCCAACGAGCGGTCGGGGTCGACCCACACGGTGGGCTGCATGACGTCGGCGGCGATCACGATCGGTCCCAGTTCGGGCTGGTTCAGGAAGGTCTTGACCGCCTGCAGGTCGACGCGCCCGAGCAGCCGCTCCTCGTGCGAGACGACGTAGATCACGTCGGCGCGCGTCTCCTGGAAGCGCTGCAGGATGTCGTCGAAGGTCGTGTCGACGCGCACGCGCTCGAGCTGGGCGCGCATCACGTCGCGCACGCGCGTCTGGCGCAGCGTGAGCTCCTCGAGGCTGGCGTCGACGGGGACGCCCCGCTCGCGCAGCTTGCGTGTGTAGATCGAGTCGCGCGAGAGGCTGCGCGAGGTGACCACGGCGCTGATCGTGACGAGCAGCAGCGGCAGCAGCAGGCCGCGGTTGTGCGTCATCTCGAACAGCATCATGGTCGACATGAGCGGCGCGTGGGTCGTGCCCGCGATGGTCGAGGCCATGCCCATGACCGCGAAGGCCGCCACCGGCACGCCGTACGACGGGAAGGCCCACTGGAAGCCGAGACCGAAGAGCGTCCCCGCGGCGGCGCCCAGGAACAGGGTCGGGGTGAACACGCCGCCCGCGCCGCCCGAACCGACGGTGGTGCCGGTGGCCAGGGGCTTGAGCAGCAGCAGCGGGAGCAACACGCCGAGCACGGGCAGCTTGGCCGCGAGCACCTCGCTCGTCGCGTCGTAGCCGTTGCCCCACACCTCGGGGAATCCCAGCCCGATGACGCCCACCACGAGTCCGCCCAGCGCGGCCTTGGCCTCGGGAGGCCAGTGCAGACGCGCGAAGGTGCGCACGCCTGCGTCGAGGGTGCGCATGAAGAGCACCGCGAGCGCGCCGCCGGGGATGCCCAGCAGCAGCGCCGCCGCCACCGGCAGGGTGCCGTCGAGGTGCAGGTCGCCGGGGATCACGTAGATCGCCGCGTCGCCGCGCACCGAGTGCATCACGAGTGCCGAGACCACGGCCGACAGGATCACCGGCACGAAGACGTCCATGGCGAAGTTCGCCAGCAGCACCTCCATGACGAAGAAGGCGCCGGCGAACGGGGCGTTGTACGCGGCGGCCATGCCGGCCGCGACGCCGCAGCCGAGCAGGATCGCCTCGCGCCGGGGTCCGACCTTCGCGAAGTGCGCCACGCGCGACGCGAAGGCCGCGCCGAGCTGGATGATCGGTCCCTCGCGGCCGACCGAACCGCCGGTGGCGATCACGCACGCCGACGACAGGCTGCGCCCCACTGTCGAACCCATGCGCACCCGCAGCCGTCGCAGCGAGACGACCTCCATGAGGTCGGAGACGCCGAAGGCCGAGGTGCGCTTGACGAGCAGGCGCACCACGAGCGCGGCGGCGAGGCCGCCGAGCGTGGGCACGAGCAGGCGCTCCCACCAGGGCAGCGAGCGGGCCACGTCGAGGATGCGTCCCGTGCGGCGCGTGACGGTGGCCTGCAGGACGTCGACGAGTCCCTGGAAGCCGATGCCGCAGAACGCGCCCAGCACGCCCACCACGGCGGCGTGCACGTAGATGAGCGGTGCGCCCAGGGATGCTCGGGAGAGCTTCGACACGCGGCCGACGCTACGGAGGTCGACCGGCGAAGTAAAGCGCTCCGACCCCAACCGTCGCGTCAGCCGTCGAGCATCTCGATCGGCGCGGGCAGCAGCACGAGCAGCAGGCAGCCCGCGCGCGACGCCGGCCGGTGCGCGGACCCCGGCGCGTGCCGGACGTACGACCCCGCGCCCCAGGTCTGCGCACCGTCCTCGAGCGAGCCCTCGAGCACGTAGTAGGTCTCGCCGGCGGGATGCCGGTGCGCCCCGTACGCGGCGCCGGGCTCGAAGCGCAACAGCACCGCCGAGCGACCGTCGGCAGGATCGAACTCGAGCTTCTTCCACTGCACGCCCGGGTACGGGGACGGACGCCACGGCAACGCCGCCGCGTCGACCCGCACGCCCGGCGCGACCTCGGGCGTGTCCATGCGCGCATGGTGCGCGGGCGCGCTCGCCCCTGTCCAGCGCCGTCGCGTCGACCACGACGGCTCTCGGCGGTGGAGCCGAGCCTCACGGCCCGCGGAGCCCGAGCGCACGTCCGCGCGCGCTCGGTTCCGGCCGCGAGGGCGCGTAAGATCGGATCCGACGGGACGGACCGCCGCCCTTCTCCCCCGCCCGCGAGCCCTCCATTGGTGCGCACGAGCCTGCTCGCCGCCGTCGCCGTGGTGCTCTACGTGGGCGTCAGCACCTGGAGCTGGGTGACGAGCCCGCCGGCGCCCGCGCGCGATCCCACGTCGACGAGCGCCCGGGCACGGGACGGCAGCGAGGCCGACGAAGGTCCCGCGACGTCGCACCCGGTCGGCGAGCCGACGCCGGACGCCCCCGCGACCGGCCGCGACACGCCCGCCCCCGCGCCGTCGCAGATCCCGAGCGGCGACGCACCGCGCAACGAGCCGCCGCGCGGGCACGTCCCGCCGCCGCCGGACGACTGGCCGCCGAGCGACGTCGAGGCGACCGCGGACCCCGGGGACGTCCCCGACGGGACGAACGCCGCGGCGCCGATCGAGCGTCCCGACGCGGCGATGAGGCTGCGACCGCGCGGCGAGCCGGTGGGCGTGCGGCTCGAGTACGTCACGCGGCTCGACCTCGAGCTCGACGCCGAGATCGACGTGGGACTCTTCAGTCCCTCGGTGACGTACGAGATGCGCGAGAGCGAGACGCTGCGCGTCGAACGGCTGGCGCCGGTCGACGGTCGCGCCGCACACGCGGTCGAGTACGTCGTCAGCCGCCAGACGCGCACGCTGCCCATCGTGGGCAAGAAGCAGGACGAGCACCGCGTGCACGGCAAGTCCTACATCGCGGTCGACGACCCCGCGGGCGGCCTGCCGCAGGTCACCAAGACCAGCGGCAAGAACACCGGCAAGCCCGCGCCCGAGAAGGACGTCGCCATCATCGGGCGCACCCTGGCCACCGTGGCGGGAGATCCGCCGCTGGCGTCGGTCGTGCACGGCGTCGACCTGCCGCTCGACCCGGGTGACACGATCGCGCTCGACAGCCAGTCGGCCAAGCGCATGCTCGGCCTGCCCATCGAGCAGCTCGAGGTCGACGACGTGGTGCTCGTGCTGCGCTCGGTCGACGGCCCGCGCGGCACGTTCGACGTGACCGCGCGCCTGCGCGGCGAGGCCGAACTCGGCGACGGCAGCGTGGGACTCAAGGGCAAGCTCGCCGGGACGTGCGTCGTGCTGGCCGACGGCGCTCGCGTCGAGTCGCTCGACCTCAAGGGCCGCATCTCCGTCGAGCAGGACGCCCGCTCGGGCGGGATGATCGCCACCTCGGGCTCGGGTCCGCTCGCCATCCACCGCAGCGTGAGCGTGGTCGACGGCTGAAGGACGGCGCGCGTCAGCTCCAGCGCAGGACGATCTTGCCGAACTGCTGCTGCGACTCGAGGCGCTCGTACGCGGCCCGTCCGTCGGACGCCTCGTAGACGCGGTCGATCACCGGCGCGACGGCACCCGACAGGAACAGCGCGACGACCTGCCGGAACTCGTGCATGTCGCCCATCGTCGAGCCGACGATGCGCTGCTGGTTCCAGAAGACCCGCGCCAGGTCGGTGGTCGGCGCGGGTCCCGACGTGCAACCGCAGGTGACCAGCGTGCCTCCGCGGGCCAGCGACTTGAGGCACGCCAGGTGCGTCGCCGCGCCGATCGAGTCGACGCACACGTCGACGCCGCGCTTGTGCGTCAGTCCGCGCACCTCGCGCGACCAGTCCGTCCCCGAGTCGAGCACCGCGTGGTCGGCGCCGAGTTCGAGCGCGCGCGCCAGCTTCTGCTCGCTGCGGCTGGTCACGATCACGCGGCATCCCAGGTGCTTCGCCAGGGCCAGCGCGGCCAGCGCCACGCCGCCGCCGATGCCGGTGACGAGCACGAGGTCGCCCGCGCGCACGCCGGCGCGCGTCACGAGCATGCGCCAGGCGGTCAGGTGCGCCAACGCGAAGGCCGCCGCGGCGACCGGGTCCGCGTCGCCGACGTCGAGCACGTTGCCCACGGGAGCGGTGAAGCGCTCGCGATGCGTCCCCGGTCCGTGCTCGCCGATCATCGCCAGATCGGGCGCCGCGGGCATGCGCTCGGGGTGCGGACGCTCGGGAACCGGCACCGCCGCGTCGAGCAACACGCGCCGTCCGAGCCACGCGGCGTCGACCCCCTCGCCCACGGCCTCGACCACGCCGGCGCCGTCGGACCCTCCCACGTGCGGCCAGGCCAGGGTGATGCCGGGCATGCCTCGCCCGACCCACAGGTCGAGGTGGTTGAGCGCCGAGGCCTCGGTGCGTACGAGCACCTCGCCGGGCCCCGGCTCCGGCGTCGCCGCGTCGTGGACGAACTCGACCTGTCCGGCGACCGGGCTGCCGGTCGCGCGCACGATGAGGGCTCTCATGGGACGCATGCTAACCAGCGCCGCGCACACGAGGCGAGGACACGGCCCCCGGAAGTCGGGGACCGAGGCTGCTAGACTCGTGCGACATGAGAACCGTCCTGCGCGCGGCCGTGGTGCTGGCCTCGCTGTGCTTCGCGCGCAGCAACCCGCCTGCCGGCGACGCGGACGAGGCGATGGCGGAGCGTCCGGCGCCGGTCGTGGACGCTCGGTTCGCCCCGCTGCGCCTGCCGACCGTGGACGGCGCCCGCAGCTTCGACCTGCCCGGCGCCGCACGAGGTCCCACGCTCGTGCTGGCCTTCGCCGCCTGGGACGCGACCTCGCGCCGGCTCGTCGACGCCTGGGACGACGCCACGCGCGAGGCCCGCGCGGCGCACGAGCTGCAGCTCTTCGGCGTCGCGCTCGACCAGCATCCCGAGCGGGCCGAGCTCTTCGCCCTCGACCACGGCCTCGACTGGCCCGTGCTGTGGGACCCGTTCGACCTGCTCGAGATCGACGACGTCCCGCGCGCGTGGCTGCTCGACGGGGAGGGACGCGTGCGGGCGGTCGATCCCGCGCCGGACGCGTGGCGCGCGGCGCTCGTGGACGCGAGCGACGCGTCCGCGGACGGGGTCCCGCCGTTCGACGAGGAGGCCGCCGCGAGGGCGTTCGGCATCTCCGAGGAAGAGACGCCGTTCCTGGTGCCGCAGCTCTTCGACGCCACGCCCGGATCGTCGGCGGCTTCGGCCTGGCGAGGTCTCTCGCGCCTGCTGCTCATCGCGCCGTGGGCGTTCGACGCCGCCTCGTTCGAGTTCGGCCTGGGCGCGCTGCAAGCCTACGTCGACCGACATCCGGACGACACGTGGGCGCGTTTCCGGCTCGGCGTCGGGTGGAGGATGCGCTTCGACCGCAGCGTGGCGCAGCCCGGCGACTTCGAGTCCGCGCTCGCCTGCTGGCGTGCCGCGTCCGCGCGGCGTCCCCGATCGCGGGTCTTCGCCGAGCGCGCCGAGCAGTACGGGCCGCAACCCGACGGCGACGAGGCTCCCTACGGCTGGATCGACGCCGCCGCGGCGCGGGTCGCGGCGCGAGGAGTGTCCCCGCCGCACGCGTTCCGCGCGCCGACGGCCGGCGAGCGGGGACGGGTGCCGCCCGACGCAGCTCGGCCGCCGGCCCCGCGCGACCCGACGGACGCCCAGCCCGCCGACGACTCGTGGTTCACGGTCGAGGTCGTGGTCGTCCCGGCCGCCGGGACGGAGGTCGAGCGCACGCGGGTGCACCTCGGCGTCGTCCCCGACGAAGCCCGCGACGTGGCCTGGTGCAACCCCGACGGCCCGCTCGAGGCCCGCATCGAGGCGGCGTCCCTGCCCGAGGGGTGGAGCATCGAGCAGGCCGTGCTCGTGGCGGGCGACGACCCGGCACCACGCTCCCAGGAGGCGCGCTGGGTCGAGTTCGGGCTCGTCCATCCGCCCGGCGCGTCGGGCCGCGTGAGGGTCACGGTGCTCGTCCCGGCGGCCGCCGACGGCGGAGCCTGTCGGCTGCTGCGCAGGGACGTGGACGTCGCCCTGCCCTGACCCCGGGGCCCTGTGCCGATCGTGGGGATTCCGCCCCAGAACCGGCGATTTCGCGACGAAACGTTGCCTCGACGTCACACACGATCCCGGCGTCCAGGAGTAGTGTGATCACTCTCCCATCAACTGGTGGCCGGGTCCCGACGACCCTCCAGCCTTGCTGGCCCGGCCGCATCCATCTCCCCCAGAAGAGTCCCAGTCCCCATGAGAGCATTCTGCATCCTGGCGACGGCGGCCGTCCTCGCTCCCGTCGCGAACTCCCAGCTCACCGACCTGCAGTCCGGTCGGAACTTCCCGACCGCGGCCGCGGCCTTCGGCACCGGCCGATCCGAGAACATCGACCCCGGTGACGTCGACAACGACGGCGACTACGACGCGGTGGTCGCGAACGGTGGCGACGGTGCCGCGCAGCTCAACACGATCTACATCAACAACGGCGGCATCCAGGGCGGCGTGATCGGCACGTTCTCCGACCAGTCGGCGACGCGCTTCGTGCACACGCCGGCCGACACGAGCCGCGACTGCGAGCTGGTCGACTTCGACGCCGACGGTGACCTCGACGTCTACATCAGCAACCGTGGCACGACGGTCAACGGCGGCGAGCCCTCGCGCGCCTACATCAACCAGGGCGGCCTGCAGTTCGGGTCGGTGGGCTACTTCTTCGAAGGCACCGACGACTTCTGGGGCACGCTCATCTCGGTGCCGCTGACCGACGAGGTCGGCGTGCAGGACCACAAGGGTCCCTTCCGCGACTTCACCTGCGACTGCGACTTCGGCGATCTCGACGACGACGGCGACATCGACCTGTTCCACAGCAGCTACGGCCCGAACATCTCGGGTGACCACGACAGCCGCATCTTCATGAACGACGGTGCCGGCGTGTTCGACGAGCACTGGCCGTGGGTCGATCCGGGCGGGGACATCAAGCTGCACACGATCGACATCGACCTGACCGACCTCGACAGCGACTACGACCTCGACGTCTTCGCGAGCAGCCGCGACAGCCAGGCGCGCGTCTACCGCAACAACCTCTACGGCGGGACGGGAGCGGGCGCGCTCTTCACCGACATCACCCAGTCGGCCCTGCTCGACCAGGGCGCGGGACTCGCCGCCGGCAGCAACTACGAGTCGGAATACGGCGACATGGACGGCGACGGCGACTTCGACGTGTGGGCCAAGAACTACGGGCCGAACACGACCGACGTCACGCTCGAGAACATCGGCGGCCTGAAGTTCCAGAAGGCCGACTGGATCCGCGGTGACCCGGCGGTCGACGAGAACGAGGTCGACTTCTTCGACTACGACAGTGACGGCGACCTCGACACCTTCGTGGCCAACTTCGGCGGCACGAACTGGATCTACCAGAACGGCACGAACGACGGCGTCGACGTCTCCCTGGGCAAGATGTTCCGCACCGGAACGACGTCCGGCGGAAGCCTGGCGTCCTGGCCCGAGGACCCGACCTCCGGCAACGGCGGCACCACGCTCGACGCCGATTGCGCCGACATGGACGGCGACGGCGACCCGGACGTGCTGCTCTCGAACGACGGCAACCAGCAGAACCGCTACTGGGAGAACGTGCTGGGCGTCCCCGACACCCACGCGCCGACCTTCCAGCTGCTCACCGTGCAGGGCGACAAGTCCGACGGCACCGAGACGCCGATCCACGCGCAGCTGCGTGACAACGCGGCGTACTACATGGTGTCGCTCTACAACGTCGACCTGATCTACACCGTGAACGGCGGCCCCGCGCACTGCGTCCAGATGTTCAGCCAAGGCAGCATGCAGTTCCGCGGCGTCATCCCGGCCGCGGTCAACGGCACGGTGGCGTACCACGTCGAGGCCACGGACGACGCCGGCAACACGGCGGTCTCGCCCACGCACTCCTACGTGCAGACCTCGGCCGCCAGCTCGCTGTGGGCCGGACTCGGCTGCGGCACGCAGGGCGTCAAGGGCGACCCGTACCTGAAGGCCTGGGGCGACCTGACCGCGGGTTCGACCGCCACGCTCGACCTCGAGGACGCCGCGCCGAACGCGATCAACGCGCTGTTCATCAGCGCGTCGTCGACCGCCGTGCCCTTCAAGGGCGGCCTGCTGTGGACCTTCCCGGTGGCGGTGACGCTGAACGTGTTCACCGACGCGGGTGGCCAGACGCTGGTCCAGTTCCCGTGGCCGGCGGGCATCCCGACGGGCACGCAGCTCTTCTGGCAGTACGCGATCCAGGATGCGTCCAACCCGACGGGCCTGACGATCAGCAACGCGGTGCGCAGCACCACGCCCTGATCATCTGACTCGCGAGTAGCAATTCCGGCCATGCGCCGGACCTGGACGCCCGCGCGACCTCACGTCGCGCGGGCGTCCTGCGTTCCGAGACCCGCCGGGAGCGTCTCGACGTGCGTCGCGCGTCAAAAAAATATGCACCGATTATGTGGCGCATGACGCGTCCGCGATCACGCCGCGACGCACGCAGGTGCAGCTCGCGTCACGCGTCGCGGCGTGATCCGTGATTCGCCGGATGCGCGCCGATATCGGACGCGGAGCGGCGAATCACGTCCGCACGCGGCGCGCGCGCGCGTCGCGCGCGAGACGCATCGAGGCACGCACCGGACGCGTGCGACGCGCACGACCGAGGGCCCGCGCGATCGGGACGAGCCTCTGTTTCCACTGGTCGATCTCCCGATCCTTGATAGGGTTGGCCTCGCCTTCCCTCACCTCGACGCCCGGTCGTTCGCGCCACCGGGGAAGGCCCCTCGCGCGGACGCCCCTCCCCGGATCCACCATCATGCGCAGTACCCTGCCCCTCGTGGCACTCGCGCTCCTGGCGCCTCTGACGTCCGCCCAGCTCACGGACCTCCAGTCGGGACGGAACTTCCCGACGGCCTCCGCGGCCTTCGGCAACGGCCGTTCCGAGAACATCGACCTGGGTGACGTCGACAACGACGGAGACTACGACGCGGTCGTCGCGAACGGCGGTGACGGAGCGGCGCAGGCCAACGGCATCTACATCAACAACGGCGGCGTCCAGGGTGGCACCATCGGCACCTTCAGCGACCAGTCGGCGACGCGCTTCGCGGGCACGCCGAACGACACCAGCCGCGACTGCGAGCTGGCGGACTTCGACGCCGACGGCGACCTCGACGTCTACATCAGCAATCGCGGCTCGACGGTCAACGGCGGCGAGGTGAGCCGTGCGTACACGAACCTCGGCGGGCTGCAGTTCGGCGCGGTCGGCTTCTACACCGAGACCACCGACTCGTTCTGGGGTTCCCTGATCTCCGTGCCCACGTCCGACGAGGTCGGCGCGCAGGACGGCAAGGGCCCCTTCAAGGACTACTCCTGCGACTGCGACTTCGGCGACCTCGACGACGACGGTGACGTCGATCTCTTCCACTCGAGCTACGGCCCGAACATCGGCGGCAACCGCGACAGCCGCATCTTCTTCAACGACGGCACCGGCGTGTTCAACGAGCACTGGCCGTGGGTCGACCCGGGCGCCGACATCCAGCTGCACACGCTCGACTTCGACCTGATCGACCTCGACGACGACTTCGACCTCGACGTCTTCGCGTCGAGCCGTGACAGCCAGGCCCGCGTGTACCGCAACAACACCAACGGCGGCACGGGCGCCGGCGCGCTGTTCACCGACATGACCCAGTCGGCCCTCATCAACACGGGTGCCACGCTCAACGGCTCGAACAACTACGAGTGCGAGCCGGGCGACGTCGACGGTGACGGCGACATGGACATGTACATGAAGAACTACGACGGCGGCGGCGGCGGCAACTACGACCGCATCCTGCGCAACAACGGGAACTTCACGTTCTCGAAGATGAACTGGATCAAGGGCGACCCGAACGTCGACGAGAACGAGATCGACTTCCTCGACTACGACGGTGACGGCGACCTCGACGCCTTCGTGGCCAACTTCAGCGGCACGAACTGGCTCTACCAGAGCGGTCTCGCCGACGGCCTGACCCCTGCCCAGGGACTCCTGCACCGCACCGGCACGACCACGGGCGGCAGCCTGGCCTCGTGGTCCGAGACGCCTGCGTCCGGCAACGGCGGCACGACGCTCGACGGTGAGTGCGGCGACATGGACGGTGACGGTGACACCGACATCCTGCTCGCGAACGACCAGAACCAGCAGAACCGGTACTGGGAGAACGTGCTGGGCGTGCCCGACACGCACGCGCCGACGTTCCACCACATCGAGAGCCAGGGCAACAAGTCGGACGGCAGCGACACGGTCCTGCACGTCGAGGTGCGCGACAACGCCTCGTTCTACGTGGTCGCGTACTACGACGCCGACCTGATCTACACGGTGAACGGCGGAGCCGAGCACTGCGTGCAGATGTTCTACCAGGGCGGCGAGACGTTCCGTGGCGTGATCCCCGGTGCGGTGAACGGCAACGTCGCCTGGCGCGTCGAGGTCACGGACGACGCCGGCAACAAGGCCGTGAGCAGCACGTTCAACTACACGCAGACCTCCTCCTCGAGCAGCGAGTGGGTCGGCCTGGGTTGCGGCACGCAGGGCATCGCGGGCGATCCCTACCTGCACATCACGGGAAGCCAGACGGCCGGCTCGACGGTCACGGTGAACCTCACCGACGCCGCGCCGAGCGCCATCAACGCGCTCTTCCTGAGCGCGTCGTCGACGCCGGTGCCCTTCAAGGGCGGCACGCTGTGGACCTTCCCGGTGGCGGTGACGATCAACGTCTTCACCGACGCGGGCGGCCAGACGCTGTTCCAGCTCGCCTGGCCGGCGGGCGTGCCCTCGGGCACCCAGCTCTTCTGGCAGTTCGCCATCCAGGACGGGTCCAACCCGACGGGACTCACGATCAGCAACGCGGTGCGCGGCACCACGCCCTGATCGGCGACTTCCGTGCCTGACCCGGGCTCCGGCCCGAGCGTGCGGCCCCCGCGTGACTTCGCGTCACGCGGGGGCCGTCGCGTTTGCGGAGGGGATCTCTGCGTGCTCCGATGTCGGCGAGGAGGACTCCGCATGCCGCCGACCCGACGACTCGCCCTGCTGCTCGCGCTGTACACGGCGGGCGCCTGCGCCTCGCACGGTGCGCCCCGAGCCGAGCCCGCGTCGAAGGGCGCTGCCGCGCGCTCGTCCACCGACGAGCACACGGATCCGGTCCAGGACGGCGACCACGTGTCCGTGGCCGAGCCAGAGCCCGAGCCCGTCGACCCGCCCGCACTCGCGGAGGCGCCGGACGCGCCGCCCGCCGTGCCGTGGGCGGTCGCCGAGGCCGACGCGCTGCGTCCGCTCGTGCACACGGCGGTCGCGCGCGCGTTCCTCGACGCCGCGCGTGCGCTGCCCGCGGGACGGGCCCGCACGTTGCAGCGCGACACCGACGGACGCTGGCTCGACGAGTCCGAGCTGGCCGACGTCCCGCAGCAGGCGCGCTCGGCGGTGGTGGTCACCGCCGACTCGTACTACGTGACGAAGTACGGTTCGCCACTGGCGTACGTGCGCGTGCTCGAGCGCCTCGGCGACGCGGGACTCGGGTCGCTGCGCGGCAAGCGCGTGCTCGACTTCGGCGCCGGCACGGTGGGACACCTGCGTCTGCTCGCGCTGGCCGGCGCCGACGCGGTGGGCGTCGACGTCGACCCGTTCCTGGCCGCGCTCTACGCGCAGCCCGGTGCGAGCGGCGAGGTCGACCGCTTCGACGCGTCGTCCGGCGGCAGCGCACGACTGTTCATCGGCTCGTGGCCCGGCGACGAGACGCTGCGCGACGCGGTGGGCGCGGGCTTCGACGTGATCACGAGCAAGAACACGCTCAAGCGCGGCTACATCCACCCCGAGCAGGAGGTCGACCCGCGCCTGCTCGTGCACCTCGGCGTCGACGACGCGACGTTCCTCGCGCACGTGCATGACGCGCTCGTCCCCGGCGGCCTGTTCGTGATCGTGAACCTGAGCCCGGCGCAGGACACGACGGGCACGCGCTACATCCCGTGGGCCGACGGACGCTGTCCGTTCACGCGCCAGGACTTCGACACCGCCGGCTTCGACGTGCTCGTGGACGACGAGATCGGCGACGAGGCGGCGCGCGACATGGGTCGCGCGCTGGGCTGGGACGAGCAGGGGATGGACCTCGAACACGATCTCTTCGAGCACGCCACGGTCGTCCGCCGCCGCGAGCCGTGACGCACGCGCCGCGCGCGGACCCGCCCGGGGCCGGCCGCTCGCATCGACCGTTTTCGATGCAGAGCCGATCGGGCGGCCGGTTCGGGGTGCATCACGACCCAACGAGCCGTCATCGCGGCCGTCCCCCATCGGGAGTATGATCGGCGATCGCATGGGACATTCGCCCCAAGCCCGGTCGTCCCGCGAGGGACCCCCGGATGCGAGCCGTCCGATGGAATCCCATCACATCCCCTGACCGTACACGCACCGTGGCTGGACGCACTCGCGTCCTGGAGCCGTGGAGGCCCCCTTCGACTCCCCCCTGCATGTCGCCTCCACCGGCCCGGACCGCGAGGCCCTCGGACCCATCGGGTCCGAGGGCCTCGCCCTTCGCGGCGAGGCGCGCGACGACGCACGGGCCGCCGGACGGTATCGTGTCGCGATGCTCGACGTCGCGCTGCCCGATCATCCGTCGCTCGAGGCCGGCCTGCTCGTCGCGACGTTCGCCGAGCCTCTGGGCGCGCTGCCCGTCCCGGAGTTCCTGGGGGAGTTGCTGCGGCCCGATGCCCGGGCGCCGCTCTCGTCCGACGATGACGTGCGCGCGGCCGTGCGCGACCTGCTGCGCCACGGCGGCTACAAACCCACGGGACGCGGCAAGCCCAGCTCCGAGTACCTCGTCCGCGCGGTGGCCGAGCAGCGCCTGCCGTCGATCAACCTCGCGGTCGACGCGTGCAACGTGGTCTCGCTGCACAGCGGCCTGCCGATCAGCGTCGTCGACCTGGAGCGCGTCCGTCCACCGCTCTCGATCGCCCACGGCGAGGCGGACGCGTCCTACGTCTTCAACGCGTCGGGACAGCAGATCTCCGTGGCCGGGCTGCTGTGCCTGTGCGACGCCGACGGTCCGTGCGCGAACGCGGTCAAGGACAGCCAGCGCACCAAGACCCACGCCGGGACGCGCTCCACGCTCTCGGTGATCTGGGGCACCCGCAACTCGCCGGGACGCACCGCATCCGCGCTGGCCTTCTACGCCGAGCTGCTCGAGCGCGCCGGCGCGCGGGTCGAGACGTCCTGCGCGGGGTGAGGCGCGTGCACCGCGTGGTGCGATCAACCCGCTCGCGGATCGATGACGTATGCTGCCGGGTCGCGCGGGGCCCGTCCCGCGCGGCGCGCGGACGACCTCGTCGCCTGCGCGAACCGCCCCCGTCCGTCGAGACCACCCGCGAGAGCCCGCGCCGACCATGACGCAACGCACGCCCCGCCGTCCCCGCATCGCGCTCGCCGCCCTGGTCGCGGCGTCGCTCGCTCTTCCGTCCACGCTCGCGGCGCAGGAGCCGGCCGACGCCCCGGCGTCCGACGAGACGCCCAAGGCCGCCGAGGCCGAGAAGGACGACCGAGTGGTGACGCACCACGAGATCGAGCTGCACGGCGAGACGATCACGTACACCGCGACGGCCGGCACGATCCCGCTCAAGCAGGAGGACGGCAAGGTCAAGGCGAACATGTTCTTCGTGGCCTACACGCGCGACGGCGTCGACGCCGCGTCGCGCCCGGTCATGTTCACCTTCAACGGCGGACCCGGCAGCTCGTCGGTCTGGCTGCACCTGGGCGCGTTCGGACCGAAGCGCGTCCCGATGGGCGACCCGCCAGGTCAGCCCGCCCCGCCCTACCTCCTGCAGGACAACCCGGACTGCCTGCTCGACGTGACCGACCTCGTGTTCATCGACCCGGTCACCACCGGCTACAGTCGCGCGGTGCCCGGTGAG
>JACKHP010000002.1 GCA_020638905.1 Planctomycetota bacterium
GGCGGTTCGTCTCGTGCAGCAGCTTGTCCTCCTCGCCCGCGATGTGCGGCAGGACGTTGTCGAGCGCGAGCATCGCCGGCGGCCCGGGCAGTCCCGCGCCGGACAGCGCCTGGAGCGAGACGACCGAGACCGCGCGCACGCCGAACGCCGCGGCCAGCGGCGCGAGCGCGAGCACGAGGCCGACCGTCGTGCAGTTGGGGTTCGTGAGCAGGCGTCCCTTTCCCGGCTGCGCGCGGGCGAGCTCGAGGTGCCCGGCGTTCACCTCGGGCACGAGCAGCGGGACGTCGGCGTCGAGGCGGTGCGCCGACGCGTTCGAGACCACGAGGTGCCCGGCGCGTGCGAAGGCGCGCTCGTGCTCGTGTGCCGCGGCGGTGGGCAGCGCCGAGAGCACGATCGGCCAGTCGCCGCCCGGCTCGAGGGGACGCACCGTCATCGCCGCCAGACGCGGCTCGAGCGCCTCGGTCTGCGCCCACGCGCAGGCCTCGCCGTAGGGCCGTCCCGCCGAGCGGTCGGAGGCCATGAGCGCGTCGACGCGGAACCACGGATGGTCGCGCAGCAGCCGCAGCATGACCTGTCCCACGAAGCCGGTGGCGCCCAGCACGGCCACGGGGATGCGCCGGTCGTCGGCGGGCGGGCGCGTCACGGTCGGATCCTCGCGATGGTGCGTGCCGACGACTCTAGATCGGCGACGACACGAAGTCATGCGTCCCTCGCGCGCGCCGTGCGCCCGGCGTAACCTCGACGTCCATGGACGTCTCGGCGACGCGCGACGGATGCCTCGTGCGCGACCTCTTCCTGCGCGCGTTCGGCCTCGTCGCCGTGCTCGCGTTCTGGTCGCTGGGACGCCAGCTCGTGCTGCTCGTCGGCGCCGACGGCCTGCTGCCCGCGGCCGACCTGCTCGACGCGGTGGCCAGGCGCACCGGCGGCGGACTCGCGGCCTGGCACGCGCTGCCCACGCTCGCCTGGTTCGACGTCTCCGACGGCGCGCTCGTCGGCCTGGCGTGGGCCGGCGCCGCGGCCGGCGTGCTGCTCGCGCTCGGCGTCCTGCCGCGGCTCATGCTGCTCGCGATCTGGACGATGTACCTCTCGCTGGTCTCGGTCGGCAGCACGTTCACGTCGTTCCAGTGGGACAACCTGCTGCTCGAGACGGCCTTCTTCGCGCTCTTCGTGGCGCCCGACCTGCGCCTCGGCCGGCGCGCGCGCGCACCGTCCCGCACAGGACGGCTGCTCGTGCTGTGGCTGCTCGTGCGCCTGCACGTCGAGTCGGGCGCGAGCAAGCTGCTCTCGGGCGACCCCTCGTGGTGGGACCTCTCGGCGATGGCGTCGTACTGGGAGACCGCGCCGATCCCCACCGCGCTCGGCTGGTGGGCGCACCAGCTCCCGGCCTGGATGCAGCAGGGCTGCTCGCTGTTCACGTTCGTGGCCGAGTTCGGCGTCGGCCTGCTGGCCTTCGGACGTCGGCGCGCGCGCCTCGTCGCGTTCGCGCTGCTCGTCGCGCTCCAGCTCGGCATCGGACTCACCGCGAACTACGGATTCTTCAACCTCCTCTCGCTGCTGCTCGGCGTGTGGCTGCTCGACGCGCGACCCGGTGTGTTGTGGAGAGCATGGGAGCCTGAACCGTCGCGCGCAGCTTCGGCTTCGGCGGGACGCGGAGGGTGGCGACGCGAGGCGCCCGCGCTCGCCGCCGCGCTGCTGCTCGTCCCGCTCTCGACGGCGCCGTTCCTGCCCTGGCTGGCGGACGTGCCCGTGATCGGCGTGCCGGCGGTGATCGCGGCCGACGTCATGTCTCCCGCGTCGGACGCGCTCGCGCCGTTCCGCACGCTGAACGCCTACCACCTCTTCGCGAGCATGACGCGCCGGCGGCACGAGATCGTGATCCAGGGCAGCGACGACGGCGAGACCTGGGAGGACTACGAGTTCGCGGACAAGCCCGGCGATCCGCTGCGCGCGCCGCCGTTCGTGGCGCCGCACCAGCCGCGGGTCGACTTCCAGCTCTGGTTCCTGCTGCTGCCGGCGGACGTCTCGCTCGCGCCGGACGCGATCTACTTCCGCGAGCGTCTGTCGCGTCCGTCGAACGCGTGGTTCTCGAACCTGCTCGAGCGCATGCTGGCCGCGCCCGAGGTGACCGCGCCCCTGTTCGTCCACGACCCCTTCGACGGACGCGCGCCGAAGTGGCTGCGCTTGCAGGCCTGGGCCTACACGTTCACCGATCGCGAGACGCGCGCACGCACCGGGGCGTGGTGGGAGCGCGAACTGCTGCACGAGAGCGCGCCGATGTCGCTGCGGCGCTGAGCGCGAAGCCCTCCCCGACGGAGAGGCGCCGGCCCTCCCCGGTCGCACGGCGGGACGTGAGCCCGTCGCGACCCGGCGTCAGACCTGCCCGTAGTCGCCCACGATGGTCGGCGAGGACGTGCTCGTGCCGGTCACGAACGAGCCGATCACGTTGGCGCCGGCGGCGTTCAGCACGTCGAGCGCCTCGTCCGCGTCCTTCTTCATCGTGTCGTTGAGCGAGACGACCATGATCACGCCGTCGACCACCTTGGCGATCTGGCTCGCGTCGGCGAACAACGTGCACGGCGGCGTGTCGATCAGGATGTAGTCGTAGTCGCGCTTGAGGTGGTGCAGCAGGTCCTGCAGGTACGCCGAGCTCACGACCTCGCTGGGCTTGTCGGTCGGACGTCCCGCGGTGAGCAGCCGCAGGTTCGGCATGCCGCCGGGCTGCAGCACGCGCTCAGGGTTGCGGCGGTCCATGAGCACCTCGGTGATGCCGGGACGGCGCGGCACGCCGAACAGGTGGTGCATCTGCGGCGCGCGCAGGTCGAGGTCGACCAGGCAGATCTTGAGCTGCTCGTCCTCGGCCAGGCTCAGCGCCACGTTGGCGACGGTGGTCGACTTGCCCTCGTCGGGCTGCGACGAGGTGAGCACGAGCGAGCGCGAAGCGGCGCCGGGGTTGAGCGCGCGCAGGTTCGTGCGGAAGGCGCGGTACTGCTCGGACGGGTAGCTCGACGGCTCGTGGTAGACGACCAGGCGCGGGTCGAGGGTGTTGTCCATGAGCACCAGCACCTCGGACTGCACGTCCGGACTGCGCGGCGCGGGCGGTGCCGGACGCTCGGGCGCGACGGGCGGCGAGCGGCGGCGGAACCAGGGCAACGTCCAGGACATGCGGTCTCTCCGTGCGCGCCCGGGGGTCGGGACGCACCCCCGTATGCGAGCACAATGCCCATCCATCGACCAGAAGCGATCCCCGGATGAAGCCGAGCCGGGGCGCCGTCCGGCGAATCCGGCCCGGGCGCCTGACCGAACCGTCGGTCGGCCTCCGGGTGGCGATCGGGCGCATCCGGTTCTGAGGGAGCGCACGCGCGCCCGACGCTCATCCTGGTCGGCTCCCGTGCCGGTCGCGCTCTCCCCACGTCCCGAGCGCGATCCGTCGCGGAGATCGGGTTTGACTCCACCCTCCACCCTTTGAAGGATCAGCCGGATTGAAGACCCTGGCCCGATCCGGCCGATGAGGACGTGCCTCCCCAGGTCCGCCCCCCACAGGGGGCGCCCCGCCCATGAGCAGCAATCTCGCCCGCAACCTCTACCACCTCATGCGCCATTCGGCTCGGCGCACGTCGGTGGACAAGCTCCGCCGTCACGGCCACAAGACCGTCTCGGTGATCAACTTCCGGGACATCGAGGAGCTGATCGAGAAGTCGGTCGAGAACACGCTGCGCCGCAAGGGCCTGCGCCTCGACGGCCCCGACGTGCACGAGGAGGTGCGGCTCGAGTTCCTGGCGCTCATGCGCGAGCGCGACATCCTGCGCGAGACCGTCGATTCGCTGCTCGCGGAACAAGACGAGCTGAAGCGCAACCGCGAGCGCATCGAGCACGCGATGCAGGAGACGGCCCAGCAGCTCGAGTCCGAGCAGGGAGTCGCGCTCGAGACCCAGGTCGAGGCCGCCGGCCTGACCGAGCTCGAGGACAAGGTCGTCCAGGACCTGCGCGCGATCCTGGCCGGAGTCGACCCCAAACTGGCCGAACAGGCCGTGGCCCACGTGACGCAGGCCATCGACGCACAGCGCGAGCTGGCCGTCGAGCGCGCCCGCGCCGACCACGAGGGCCGCCTCGACTCGCTGCAGCGGCGCATGGCGAAGCTCAAGAAAAAGCTCGCCGAGACCGAAGACATGCTGGAGCGGGCCCGCGAGGCGGGCTCCGTCCCAGAAGCCATCCCGGGGATGCCGGTCGAGGCCGGCCTCAAGTCCGAAGACCCGAACTTCTCCCGCAAGAAGGAGCTGCTCGGCGAGATCTTCAGGCTGAACGTCGAACTCCGGGAAATGCTGAAGAAGACCTCCTGATCCCCGAACGAGCGCGATCTCGATGAGCGACACCACCGACATGGTCACCCCCCCCGACCAGCCCACCGCCTCCCACGAGTCGCGGCCCGAATCCAAGTCCCCCGCGACCGCGAGCGGCGGTCGATCCCAGAAGGCGCACAGCGTGGACACCGAGAAGAGCATCGTCTACATCGGCATGGACCTGGGCACGTCGCGTACCGCGATCGCCTGCAGCAACGGCGTGCGCGAGTCGTTCCCGTCGCTCGTCGGATACCCCAAGGACGTCGTCTCGCAGAAGCTGCTGGGCAAGGACATCCTGTTCGGCAAGGAAGTCATCAAGCACCGCATGTCGCTGAAGCACTTCCGTCCGCTCGAGGCGGGCGTGATCAAGGGCAGCAACGACGACGGCATCCCGCAGCAGGAGGCCGAGGCGAACATGATGGCGGCGCGCGCCCTGGTGAAGCACGCCATCCAGCTCGCGCGCGCCCCCGCCGACGAGCTCGTGTACTGCGTGATCGGCGCGCCGGCCGAGGCCTCGATCCACAATCGCGAGGCGATCCTCGAGGCGGCCAAGGAGGTCATCGACTCGGTCATGCTGTGCTCCGAGCCGTTCAGCGTCGCGTACGGCATGGACGTGCTGTCCGACGCGCTCGTGATCGACATCGGCGCGGGCACCACCGACCTGTGCCGCATGCACGGCACGATGCCCGAGGCCGAAGACCAGCGCACGCTGACCTTCGCCGGCGACCACATCGACCGCACCCTGGCCGAGCTCATCAAGAAGAACCACCCCGAGGTGTCCTTCTCGATGCAGATGATCACGGACGTCAAGGAGAAGTGGTCGACCGTGAGCGACGCCACCCCGCCGATCAAGGTGAAGTGGCCGGTCAAGGGCAAGCCCACCGACATCGACATCACGGCCGAGATGAAGCAGGCCTGCCACAGCATCGTCCCGCCCATCGTCGAGGCGCTCGGCGACCTCGTCGCGTCGTACGACCCCGAGTTCCAGGAGGTCCTGCGCGGGAACGTGCTGCTCGGCGGCGGCGGCAGCCAGATCCGCGGCCTGGCCCAGGCGATCACCGACTACATGATCGAGCACCTCGGCGGCGGCCTCGTGAAGCAGGTCGAGGAGCCCGTCTTCGGCGGCTGCAACGGCGCGCTCAAGATCTCGAAGGACATGCCGCGCGAGTTCTGGGAACAGCTCAGCTGACCCGACCGACGGCGTGACGTGCAGGGGAGCGCCGTCGCCCCCACCATCCGATGCGCGCCGGCGAGGAGTGATTCCGTCGGTGCCTCGAACGCCCGGTCCCGTCCACGCGGGGGCGGGCGTTCTTCATGGGACGGGGGGACTGCAAGGTCGGCCCATGGCGCGACGCGGCGGGCGACGTGGGACTGCGGCCAGGTGGGGGAACACCTGGCCTCCGTCCCACATCGCCCGCCGCTGCCCGCGCGGCGCTCCCTTCGCGAGATGGAAGGATGAACTGCTCGGCGGACGCGAGCAGAGTGGCGGCGTCACGCGGCGCCCACCCCGCACGCGCGGCGCTTCACGCGCTGCGTGCGCGCCCACTGACCATCGTCACGCAGCATCGCGCAGCTTCGGACAGTCCTCGCCGCCTGCGGCGGCTGCGGAACTTGCAGCGCGCTGGGCATGTGCCTCGGGGCGCGCATTCCAGAGCGGGAGGAAGCTCAGCGCACTGGCGCGCGGCTTCGCGGCGATTCGGAGCGCGCATCGAGCGAACACATCTTTCGAAGCAGGTGGTGCGCGCCGCCGGGGTGAGTCTCGTGCGTGAGCATGATCGCGAAGGCTGACGGCTTCGAGTTGCGTGCCGGCTCTGGACGGCGCGCCGTCGCGCGTGAATCGCCGACGGCGCTGCACTCGATACGCTGCGAGTCGGCGGGGCATGCCGGCGCGTCGTTCACGCGCCCGGCATCGAGTGTGCGGACCGGAGGAGCGCAGGGGGCGATCGCCCAGCGAGTTCCGCAGGCGCCGCAGGCGCCGAGGACTGTCTGAGATGGGCGGTCGCCCCCGAGCACCCGGAGTGTCCGCACACACGGATCCCCAGCATGCGAGCACTCGCGTGGAGTCGTCCCCCGCAACTCGCCGACCCGCCGACGCCTCCCGCCGCCGTCCGCCGACAGGCGTCCTCGGCACACCTAGCCGACCGCCGGTTCGTCGTCGAGGTAGTAGTTGAAGCCCTCGGCGTCCTTCGCGTGCAGGATCTCGTACGCGTGCGCGGGGCTCGCGGCGGCGAAGAGCTGACGGCGGACGACCGGGTCGGTGCCCACCGACTTGGCGAGCGCGGCCAGCACCTGCAGGTGGCGGTCACGTTCGTTCTCGGGCGTGGCGAGCACGACCATGCAATGGACGGGGCGGCCGTCGGGCGTGTCGAGCGGGAGTCCTTCGCGGGAGATGCCCATCGCGCCCACCATGCTCGCACCGTGCGGCAGGATCCCGTGCGGGACCGCGAGGCCGCTGCCGAAGCATGTCGACATCTCCGACTCGCGCGCCAGGACCGACGCGAGCAGCGCGTCACGATCGGCGTCGAGCCGGTTGGTGCCGATGAGCACGTCCACGAGCTGCTCGATGGCCTCCTCCTTCGTGGAGGCACGCAGGTCGGTGACGATGTTCTCCTCGTGCAGGAAGTCGATCAGCCGCGCGCGGTCGGCTCCCGCGTCGCCGGAGCGCTGCAGCGCGAGCCGTCCCAGGATGGGACCGACGAGCTCGTTGAGCGTCACGACCGCGAGTCCGACCGAGAGCAGCAACGGCGAGACGTCGCCCATGACCGGGTCGTCCTGCACGAGCAGCAGCAGGCCCACCGCCACGCCCGCCTGCGGGATGAGCGCCAGGCCGAGCCAGCGCCGCAGGTTCCGGGTGGCGCCCGCGAGGCGCAGCGCGAGGTGGGCCGACAGCAGCTTGCCCGCGGCGCGCGCGACGAACACGAGCAGCACGAGGGCTCCGCCTGCGCCGAGCGCGCCCAGGTCGAGGTGCATGCCGGCCAGGGTGAAGAAGACGGCGAAGATCGCGTCGCGGACGTTCACGAAGGCAGACTCGACGATCTCGTCCTTGTCGGGCGTCAGGTTCGCGAGCGCCATGCCGAGCACGAGGCAGGCCAGGAGCTGCGACACGTCGAGCAGCATCGCCAGGCCCGAGACGAGCATGACGCTGATCACCGACGCCGTCGCGAGGCGCTGCGAGCGGATCACCCTGCGCGTCACGAGCACGAGCAGCGCACCGGTCAGCCCCCCCAGCACGACCGCCACGATCAGCTCGCGGAGCGGCTCGAGCAGCAGGCCCGCCCCGAGGGGCGCCGCCGCGTCGAGCGCGACCGTATGCGCCACGACGTGCGCCACCTCGAACAACGCGATGCAGGCGATGTTGTCGAGGGCGACCGTGCCCATGAGCGTCTTGGTGAACACGCCGCGGCTCTTCGTCTCGGAGACGAGAGCCACCACGGTGGCCGGCGCCGTCGAGACCGAGAGCGCCGCGAAGAGCAGCGCGAGGGTCCAGGGATGCCCCGCGGCGACCACGCACACGTAGACGAGCAGCGGCGTGATCGTCACCTCGGCCAGCAGCAGCAGACCCAGCCGCGCGCGTGCGTTGCGCAGCCGCCGCAGGTTGAGGTGTCCGCCCACGACGAGGGCGATCAGCCCCAGGGCGAAGTGCGTCACCGGTGCGAGGTCGGCCACCGCCTCGTGCGGGAAGAGGTCGAGTCCGGCGCGCCCGAGCGCGATGCCGACCAGGATCTGTCCCGTGACGCCCGCCACGCCGAGCCGCCGCGTGAGCGCGCCGCCCAGCAGACCGGCCACGATGACCAGCGAAAGGATCAGCAGCGGATCGGCGTCGTGGAGCACGGCGGCGAGCGTAGCGATCTCGGAGGGGACTGCAAGGTACGAGGGGCTGCAAGGTCGGCCTGTTGCGCGACGCGTCGGGCGACGCGGGACTGCGGCCAGGTGGGGGAACACCTGGCCTCCGTCCCACATCGCCCGCCGCTGCCCGCGCGGCGCTCCCTTCGCGAGATGGAAGGATGGACTGCTTGGCGGACGCGAGCAAAGTGGCGACGTGACGCGGCGCCCACTCCGCACGCGCGGCGTTTCGGGCCGCTGTGTGCGCGCCCACTGACCATCGTCACGCAGCAGCGCACAGCTTCGGACAGTCCTCGCCGCCTGCGGCGGCTGCGGAACTTGCAGCGCGCTGGGCATGTGCCTCGGGGCGCGCGTTCCGGAGCGGGGGGAAGCTCAGCGCGCTGGCGCGCGGCTTCGCGGCGATTCGGAGAGCTTCGCGAGTCATCATCTCTTTCGAAGCAGGTGGTGCGCGCCGCCGGGGTGAGTCTCGTGCGTGGGCATGATCGCGACGTCTGACGACATCGAGCTGCGTGCCGGCTCGGGACGGCGCGCCGTCGCGCGTGAATCGCCGACGGCGCTGCGGCTGATCCGCTGCGAGTCGGCGGGATATGCCGGCGCGTCGTTCACGCGTCCGGCATCGAGTGTGCGGACCGGAGGAGCGCAGGGGGCGATCGCCCCGCGAGTTCCGCAGGCGCCGCAGGCGCCGAGGACTGCTCGAGCGGGGCGGTCGCCCCCGAGCACCCGGAGTGTCCGCACACACGGATCTCCAGCCCGCGAGCCACCGCGTGGAGTCGTCCCCCGCGACCCGCCGACCCCGATCCGCCACCGCACGCCGACCGCCACCGCCGTGGTGTACGATCCCCCCCGTGAACGCCCTGCGCTACATCCCGTTCCTGCGTCGCGGACTCGTGCGGCGCGGGCCGCCGCTGCACCTCACGCTGTTCGTGACGGGTGCGTGCAACGCGCGCTGCCGGCACTGCTTCCACTGGGAGGAGGTCGCGGCGGCGGTGAAGGGGCCGTCGGTCGACGACGTGCGACGGCTGGCCGACTCGGCGGCGCGCATGGGTCCGCTGCTGTGGGTCAGCTTCGGCGGCGGCGAGCCACTGTTGCGGCGCGACCTGCCCGAGCTCGCGCGCGCCTTCGGACGCCACGGGCTGCGCCACCTGGCGATCCCCACGAACGGACTCGTCGAGGGCTGGCAGCACGAGACGGTCGACCGCATCCTCGACGAGAACCCCGACACGTACCTCTCGATCTCGGTCTCGTTCGACGGGCCGCCCGCGGTGCACGACGCCATCCGGCAGGTCGAGGGGGGGCACGCGCGCTCGATGGAGTCGGTGCGCGCCTACAAGCGCCAGGCCGAACGCCGTGGCAACCTCGGCGTCGGCATCATCGTGACCGTCAGCCGCGAGAACGAACACGTGCTCGCCGCGCATCTCGAAGAGCTCGTCGACGAGCTGCGTCCCGACAACGTGACCGTGAACCTCGCGCGCGGCAAGGCGATGGACAGCAGCCTGCTCGACGTCGACGTGATGCGCTACCGCGAGGTCGTGGCGGCCAAGGCGCGGCTCATGGCCGAGGGACGCCTTCCGTACTTCGACTTCCCCATGGCCAAGGTCGCGGTGGCGCGCGACAAGCTCATGTACGAGCACGTGGCGCGCGTGGCGAGCGGCGACCGCTCGACGTGGCTGCCCTGCACCGCGGGCTCGCTCTCGGCGGTGGTCTTCGAGGACGGCTCGGTGCATCCGTGCGAGATGCTCGGCCGGTCGATCGGCTCGCTGGCCGACTCCGACTGGGACCTCGCGCGACTCTGGGACGGCCCCACCGCGCGCGCTCTGCGCGACGAGATCCGCACGACGCACTGCACCTGCACGTGGGAGTGCGCCCAGGCCGACAACGTGCTCTTCCGTCCCAGGAGCTGGCCGGCGCTGGCGCGCGAAGTGCTGTCGCCCCGCCGCCCGTCGACGCGGGAGACTCCGCCCCGGGGCGTGGGACGCGCGTGAGCGCAGGCCCGTCGTACCCGTCCTGCCCGAACCTGGGCGTGCTCGTGCCGTGCCGGGACGAGGCCGCCGTGATCGCGCGCAAGCTGGCCAACCTCGCGCGCCTGCGCTGGCCGGACGCGCCGCGCGCGCACCGCGTCGTGATCGTCGACGACCAGTCGTCCGACGACACCGCCGTGCGCGCCCGCGACGCCCTCGCGGCGCATCCGCTGCCCGCCGGCGTGCGCGCGTCGGTCGTGCGCAACGACGGACGTCCCGGCAAGGCCTCGGCCATCGCGGCCGGGCTCGACGCGCTCGGCGGCGACGTCGACGTGATCGTGCTCACCGACGCCGACGTGGTCTTCGAGGACGACGCCCTGCGCGCGCTCGCCGACGCGTTCGCGCGCGAGCCCGGGCTGGGCATGGCCTGCGGCAGCCAGCGCTTCGTCCGCGACCTGTGCGACGACGGACGCCCCCTCGGCGCGGACGGACGCGAACCCGTCCCCGCGCCCGGACGCTACGACCGCTGGACGGCCGAGGTGCGCGCCCTCGAGTCGCGCGGCGGACGCCTGTTCAGCGTGCACGGCCAGCTCCTCGGGTGGCGCGCCGGGCTCGGGCTGCGTCCCACGCCGGGGCTCGCGGCCGACGACCTCGACCTGATGCTCGCGGTGCGCGCGCGCGGGATGCCGGTTCGCAAGCTCACCGACGCGCGCTTCCTCGAGGTCAAGACGCCGCCCGGCGCGGTGGCCGAGGCGCAGGCGCTGCGCCGCGCGCGCGCGTACGTCCAGATCGTGCGTCGTGCACGCTGGCCCCGCGGACGCGACCTCGACGCCGCCTCGCGCGTGCAGCTCCTGGGCTACCGCGTGCTCCCGCTGGCCGCGCCGTGGTCCGCGCTCGCCGTGCTGCTCGGCGTGCTCGTCCTGTCCGCCGTCCTCGGTGGGCCGAACGTGCTCGAGGTCGTGGCGGTGCTCGTCGTCGCGTCGCTGCTCAGTCCCGCCGGACGCCGGCTCGTGCGCCTGCTCACCGTGATCGCGCGCGCCACGCTGGTCGAGTCACGCGCCGAGATCGGCGACCGCTGGACGATGACGCGCGGCTGACGCGGCGCGCGTCAGTTCACGTCCATCGCGAGACCGATCTCGGTCATCCAGGGCGCGGCGTCGGCCGGCGGCAGCTCGGGCGGCTCGGAGTACCCGCCCTGCAGCGCGGTGACGACGTTCACGACCACGAGCCCGCCGGGCTTCACGTCGACGGTCTGGCCCACGGTGCGCGGTACGGCGCCGCGCAGCAGCACCGACACCGTGTGCTTCCCCGGCGGGACGTCGAGACGCAGCGCGCCGAGGCGGTCGGGCAGCAGCGTCCAGCTGCGCGTGTCGGTGCCCTGCGCCTCGCCGAAGGCCAGATCGAAGGCGCTCGCCACGATGTTGCCCACCGCCGCGGCGCCGGCCTTCGCGAGCTCGTCGTCCTGCTTGTTCTTCTTCTTGTCGTCGCCCGAGCGCTTGACGGCCTCCTCGGCGGCCTTGCCCAGGGCGGCGCTCGCGATCGCGCTCGCGCCCGCCTGGACGATGGCCGCCGCGATGAGCCGCGGGCGTTCGTCGTCGAAGCGCAGCAGCGTGTGCGCGCCGAGGTCGTAGAGCATCGGGACGTCGCCTCGGGCGTCGCCGTCGAGCGCCACGCTCGCGCCCTCGAACGACGACGGACGCCTCACGAGCGCCGGGATGTTCACGCGGAAGATGCGTCCGCCCCAGGGCACCACGATCATCTGTTCGCGCCGCATCGGCACCTTGCCGGCCTGCAGCACCACGAGGATCGTGCCGGCCGCCTCGCCCGGCAACGTCGGCCCCGCCGCGATCGCCGAGGACTCGAGACCCGAGCCCTCGGCGAAGCGGTAGGCGTCGCTGGCCGCCGACCAGTCGCCCGATCGTTCGAGCACCAGCCCCGCCAGTCCCCACGAGAACTTGTTGGAGTAGCGTTCCATCTCGTCCATCGACGCGGTGAGCACGCCGATCGTGCGCCGCGCCTCGACCTCGGCCGACGCCATGTCGCCCGCGAGCAGCTGGTTGACCACGTTCTCGGTGTGGATCATGACCCACTCGGGCGGCGTGGCGCGGTACGGGTTGCTGCCCGGCCTGAGCGCGAAGGCGATCAGCTTGCTCTGCGGATCGGTGGTGTAGTCGATGACGTCGATGTCGTCGGCCGACTCCTTGAGCAGTTCGGCGGCCCGCACCGGGTCACCGGCGGCCTGGGACGCCATGGCCAGCTCGAGCCGCAGCACGGGCGCGTCGACGCCGTCGTCGCCCTCGTCGTCGAGCATCTCGGCCAGGCGCGTCACCGCCGTCCCGGGCTGGCCGCCGTAGAACGCCGTGTGGACCTCGCGCAGGCGTTCGTCGTAGTTCGCGCAGCCCGTCAGCGACGGCAGCGCGAGCGCGAGCGCCCACAGCCCACGCCCGGCCGTGTGACGCCGGGACGCCCCCTTCGGGCGCCCCGCGGTCGTGCTCGCCGCTCCCCCCATCTCGGGTGCGCCCCCGCTCAGCCCTCGACCTGCTTCGTGATCTGCACCTTGTTCTTGTAGATCACCTCGCTCGTCTCGACCGACGTGACCTGCAGGAACAGGAAGTACTGCACGCGCTTCTTGCCGGACGTCTTCTCGGTGTTGTCCTGCACGCGCCCGGTCACGATGTACCTGACGCCGAACTCCTTGCCGAGGGTCACCGTCGTCTCGGGGTCGACCTGGTCGGACGTGCTGCGCATGCGCTCGTTGAGCAGCGCGTTCGAGGCGAGCTGGTCGCGCGTGATGACCCGGAACTCGCCGTCGTTCACGAGCTTCGTCTCGAACGACTCGATCAGCGCGTCGAGCTGCGGCGCGATGTACTCGCTCGTGTTGTTGTTGATCTGCAGCACCGCGATGGTGCGCTGGTCGTCGGGCAGCGCGGCCACCTTCTTGTTCTGCAGGAAGTCGGAGTACCAGCTGTCGAGCGCGTGGTCGAGGTCGGCGGCGTCGAGCTTGGTCGAGAGCGCGGCCTCGTCGATCGACGGATCGTCGCGCCCGCGCGAGAAGGTGGGCGAGCACGCTCCGAGCAGCGCGCACGCGAGCAGGAGCACGGACGACGGCAGCAGACGGTTCATCGGGGTCTCCCCGCGGCAGGTCGGCGGACGGACGGTCGAGCGCTCATGGTACCGACCGCCGCGCGCGATCCCGCGCACGCTCCGTCGGACGAGCGGCGCGCCCGAGGGGCGGACGCTCCGATCCGACACGGGCCCGGCCGGCCGGGCGCTCAGCGCACGTCGACCACCTCTTCGTTGGGACGCCCGCGGATCTCGCTCAGGCAGGCCTCGGCGGCCCGGGCCGCCTCCTTGATCTCGTCGTCGCCGCCGGCCAGGTAGAGCCGTCCGTAGGCGCCGAAGGTGATCACCTCGAGCAGCCGGATCGGCGCGGCCTTCTCGGCCTCGTTCGCCGCCAGGATCGCGTAGCCCGCCGGGTGCGTCTCGAGGATGTACAGCGCCTGGTCCTTCAGGATCGCGTCGCCGTGCCGGAAGCGGTTGATGAGCATGGTCTGGTACGGGCTCGTGCCCGTGATGATCTCGCTCGTCACGACCCTCGGCGTGAGCCGGTCGGTCTCGCTCATGCCGAGGTAGTCGAGCATCGCCTGGCCGGCCGCGCGCACGTCGCCCTGGTCGAACGAGTGCACCTCGAGCACGCCGAACGAGCGCTCGACGATCTGCATGCCCGGCGTGACGCTCGCGCCTTTCAGCGCCACGTCGGTGAGGCGGTTGATCGCGATGCCGGGCTGCACCTCGATGAACAGCGAGGCCTGCTCTTCGATGGGCAGGTAGCCCTGGCTGACCGTGGCCAGGAAGGAGGCGAGCTGGGGCTGCAGGACGTCGATGTAGACGTACGTGCGCAGGGAGATGGGGCGCTTCTCGACGGCCACGACGGGTCTCCGGGTCGGCCTGGCACCTGCCGGTGCAGTGTCTGGTCCATCGTATCAGGACGGCTATCATGGCGCCTTCCCCCATCCCCCGGCGCCGGAGACCCTCCGTGACCGCATCGCTCCCACCGCGCGGCGCCCTCGCCACCGCGCTCCTCTCGCTGGGACTGCTCGCCTCCTGCGGCGATCCCGGACCGTACGGCTACGGACACTCCGACGAGCAGCCGGCGCAGACCGCCAAGGCCGCCGTGTCACCCAAGGGCGTCATCCGCGGGGTGATCGACTGGCCGGGTGCCCAGCCGCCGAGCGGCTTCGTGTGCGTGTACCTGACCGGACGCAGCACACCCGACGCGCGTCTGCCCGAGCTCGTCCAGCGCCTGCCGCCGGGACCCTTCCCGATGATGTTCGAGGTCTCGGCGCGCGACCTCACGCTGCCCGGCACGCTCGCCGGCGACTGGACGCTCGAGGCGCGACTCGACAAGGACGGCGTGCTGCTGGCCCAGGCGGGCGACATCGCCGGACGCAGCAAGAGCGCGGTCCACGCGGGGGACGACGGCGTGGTGCTCGAACTGCGCGAGACCGTCGCGCACGACGACGACCCGGCGCTGCTGCGCGACCTGCAGACGCTCGCCGGCCCGGCGCTCGCCTCGCCCCAGCCGGGCGGCTCGAGCTCGCTCCCGCCGGGACATCCGCCGATCGATTCCAGCCGTCCGGCCGCGATGCCGGGCGGCATGCCGACCGCGAAGGTCGCGTCGGCGCCGTCGGCCGCCGCGCAGCAGCCGCCGAAGATGCCCGGCCCGCGCTTCACCGGCACGATCGAGGTCGACCCGAAGATCGCGTCGGCCGCCCGCGGCGGCGTGCTCTACGTGATGATCAAGCAGGGCGCCGAGGCGCGTGGCATGCCGCGCGCGGCGTACAAGGTCGTCGACCCGGTCTTCCCGCTCACGTTCGACATCGGTCCCGAGCACGTCCCGCTGCAGGTCGACAACAAGGCCGACATGCTGCAGGGCACGCTCTACATCTCGGCCCGTGTCGACATGGACGGCGACGTCATGACCAAGAAGGCGGGCGATCTCGAGATGACCGCCCCGCCCGTGGCCGCGACCGCCGGCGGCGACCCCGTGACCATCGTCCTCGACGAGGTGCGCAGCTCTTGAACACGTCCATGGCCGCCGCCCACCGGGCGCGCTTCCTCTCGGCGATGGAGGACGGCGTGGCCGTCTTCCCCACCGGTCCCGAGCGCGTCCGCAGCCGCGACACGCACTACAAGTTCAGGCCCGACTCCGACTTCTGGTACCTGACGGCGTTCGCCGAGCCCGACGCGGTGGCGGTCTTCGCGCCGCACCACGACGACGGACCGTTCGTGCTCTTCGTGCGTCCACGCGACCCCGAGATGGAGACCTGGAACGGCCGCCGCGCGGGCGTCGAGGGCGCCACGGCGATCTACGGCGCCGACACCGCGTACCCGATCGAGAAGCTCGACGAGCTGCTTCCCAAGCTGCTGAAGGGCGCCGACCGGCTCTACTACGCCACCGGACGCGACCCCGACCTCGACCGCCGCGTCCACGCCTGGACGGCGGCGCTCAACGCCAAGTCGCGCGACGGCGTGCTCGGGCCGCGCACCGTCGTCGACCCGGCGACGATCCTGCACGAGGCGCGGCTGTTCAAGACGCCCGAGGAGCTCGAGCTGCTGCGCAAGGCGGCGGCCATCACCGACGAGGCGCACCGCGCGGCGATCGAGGCCGTGGCACCCGGCGTGATCGAGTACGAGGTCGAGGCCGTGGTCGACGGCACCTTCCGACGTCGCGGCGGCTGGGGCCCGGGATACACGACCATCGCGGCCTCGGGCGACAACGCGAACATCCTGCACTACGTGAACAACGACCAGCCCGCGCGCGACGGCGACATGTTCCTGCTCGACGCGGGCTGCGAGTACATGGGCTACACCGCCGACGTGACGCGCACGTTCCCCGTCTCGGGACGCTACTCGCCGGCGCAGCGCGAGCTGTACGAGGTGGTGCTCGCGTCGCAGGTCGCGGCCGTCGAGCACGTGCGTCCGGGGGTCACGTTCCAGTCGGTGCACGAGGTCGCGCTGCGCAAGCTCGTCGAGGGCATGATCGGGCTCGAACTGCTGCGCGGCACCGTCGACGAGAACATCGAGTCGGGAACCTTCCGCAAGTACTACATGCACAAGACCAGCCACTGGCTGGGCATCGACGTGCACGACGTGGGCTGCTACCACGTCGACGGCGAGGGCGAGAACGGCAAGGTCAGCCGCGCGCTCGAACCCGGCATGGTGCTCACCGTCGAACCGGGACTGTACGTCACGGCCGCCGACGACCAGGCGCCGGAGCGCCTGCGCGGCATCGGCATCCGCATCGAGGACGACGTGCTCGTGACCGCCGACGGCCACGAGAACCTGACCGCCGCGATCCCCAAGACCGTGGCCGACGTGGAGGCCTGCTGGTGAACGACCCCCTGCTGCGCTGGCGCGACGAGTTCCCGATCCTCGCGGACACGACGTACCTCGTGAACCACTCGCTGGGCGCCATGCCACGCAGGGTGTACGACCGGCTGCGCGAGTACGCCGACATGTGGGCCACGCGCGGCATCCGCAGCTGGGCCGAGGGCTGGTGGGACTCGCCCGTGACCGTCGGCGACCTCGTGGGACGCATCCTCGGCGCGGCCCCGGGCACGGTCGTGATGCACCAGAACGTGTCGGTCATCCAGGCCCTCGTGGCCTCGTGCTTCGACTACACGGGTCCGCGCAACCGCATCGTCTACACCTCGATGAACTTCCCCACGGTCATGTACGTGTGGGAGGCGCAGCGTCGGCACGGGGCCGAGATCGTCGTGGTGCCCAGCCGCGACGGCGTGGGCGTCGAGACCGAAGACCTGCTGGCCGCCATCGACGAGCGCACGCTGCTCGTCCCCATCAGCCACGTGCTGTTCCAGACCGGCTACCGGCAGGACCTCGAGGCCGTCGTCGCGAAAGCCCACGAGGTCGGCGCGATGGTCATGGCCGACTGCTACCAGTCGACGGGCACGGTGCCCTTCGACGTGACCGCGCTCGACCTCGACATGGCCTGCGGCGGCTCGGTGAAGTGGCTCTGCGGCGGTCCCGGCGCGGGATACCTGTACGTGCGTCCCGACGTGCGCGAGCGGCTCGAGCCCGCGATCACGGGTTGGATGGCGCACGCCGCGCCGTTCGCCTTCGAGACCGGCCCGCAGCGCTACGCGCACGACGCCACGCGCATGCTGCACGGCTCGCCGGCCGTCCCGGCGCTGTACGCGGCGCGCTCGGGCTACGAGATCGTCGGCGAGGTGGGCGTCGAGGCCATCCGCGCCAAGAGCGTGCGCCAGACGACGCAACTGCTCGAGCGCGCGCTCGAGCGCGGATACGGGACGCGCTCGCCGCTCGACCCCGAGAAGCGCGGCGGGACGATCACGATCCAGGTCGAGCACGCGCCGGCCGTGGTCAAGGCGCTGGCCGAGCGCGACATCCTGTGCGACTGCCGGCCCGACGTGGGACTGCGCGTCTCGCCGCACTTCTACACGTCCGACGACGAGCTGCTCGGCTTCCTCGATGCGCTCGACGAGATCGTGGCCAGCGGCGCGTGGAAGGCGCACGCGGCGAAGACCGCCGCCTACTGACGCGACGAGGCCCGGGACGGCGCGCCGCGCGCCCCGTCCCGGGCCTCGTGCGGGACGACGCGCGAGGGGCGCCGTCCCGACCGGCATCCCCCGATCAGTTGGGGATCGTGATCTCCTTGCTGACCGACCGTCCGTCCTGGGTGGCGGTCACGCGCCAGCGCCCCGGCTCGAGGTTCGGCGTGTCGGCGAAGCCCGGCGCGTAGCTCTTCCAGGTGCAGTCGTCGCCCACGGCCACGCCGCTGTCGGTGAACGTCTGGTTCTCGGTCGGGCTCGAGACAGGCTGCCCGTTCGCGTCGAGTTTCTCGTACGTCACGACGAGCTCGCCGCCCGCAGGGTCGGCCATGCCCTTGGACGTGATGCGCCCGTGGCTGTTGCTGCCCTCGTCGTCGGTGTAGTTCGTCGCCTTGGGACGCTTCTGCGCGAGCTTCCCGCTGCCGTCGGCGTCGATGTCGAAGGTCGTCGGCCCGACGTTCACCGGCGACAGGCCGCCGGTCGTGAACTCGCCCGGGTCGAGGTGCATCGCGACCACGCCCAGGCCCGGCACGGCCTTCATGCAGTTGCCGTCGTACTTCTTCGTGAGCGCGTCGATCTTGTTCACGGTGTCGACGAAGGCCTTCCACGCCTTCTGCGTGGACGCATCCCACTCGCCGCAGGCGCCCTCGAAGAAGCCCTTCGGCGCGTAGTAGAGGAAGTCGCCGAAGCCGTAGAAGAGCAGCGCCTGGTAGCCGTCGGCGCGCATCCCCTCGATGGCCTCGGCGTACGACGAGAAGATGCTGTTGAAGCAGTCGGTGGCCAGGTCCTCGCCGAGGCGCACCGCGAGGTCACCCATCTCCTGCTGCGACGTCTTGCCGCTGAAGGCGACGAGCTCGCCCTTCTTGAGCGAGTCGAGATAGGTCTTGAGGCCGGCCACCATCGTCTTGAGCGCGTCCTTGTCGGCGGACTTCTGGTCCTTGAGACGCGCGCCGACGCCCGGGATGTTCGTCCCCTTGTCGCCCTTGAGGAGGACCTTCGTGACGCCCTTGGCGTCCATCACGACGACCACCTTGATCACGACCTCGATCGTCTCGGCGCAGTCGGCTCCCGCGCCGACGAGCGTGACGATCACGTCGGTCGTGCCGAGGTTGCCGGTCTTGACCTTGAAGCTGCGCGAGGCACCGGCCTTGGCCGAGTCGGGGCTCACGCTGGCGACGGCTTCGTTGCCCGACACGGCCGTCCACGTGGGCTTGCAGCCGCCGGTGGCGGTGATCTTGAACGAGGCCGACTTGCCGCCGGTCACGACCAGGGTGCGGTTCGCCGGCGTCACCTCGACCTGTGCGGCGAGGGGCACGGCGAGCAGCGCCGCGAAGACGATCGCGAGCGCGCGGGTGAAGACACGGGGCAGGATCATGCGGTGATCTCCCGGGTGGAAAGGGACGCCCTGTCGAGGGCGCAGAAACCGGCGGAGGAGCGGCCATCCCTCCGTGACGTGGTGGCACGATTGAACAGCAAACCCGCCGCCGGCCCAAATGGCGGGCCGTGGGCAGGCCCGGGGACGCCTCGGTCGCGCGCGCGTGCCGGTCGTGGAGCCGACTACGGACGCGGCTGCGCCGCCACGTCCCCGCCCCCCTCGCCGAGACGGGTGCGCAGGTCGGCCAGCCGCGCCCGATCGTCGGCCAGCGCTCCGGCGTCGGACGGCAACACGCGCACAGCCAGCGCGAGCACGTCGACCTGGACGCGCTCGGCCGCCTCGAGATCGCCGTCGTCCTCGGCGAGTTCGGAGACGAGCCGCAGGTACGGAAGCGTCGCCGCGCTGCCGTCGCCGGCCCGCGCGCGCATGATCGCCAGCGCCGCCTCGGACGCGGCGCGCGCGTCGGCGATGCGTCCCAGGTCGGACAGGCACAGCGCGAGGTTGGCCGAGAGCACCGCGAGATGCTCGTGCCCGGGGCCGTACAGCGCGCGCAACGCGTCGGCCAGCTCGCCGAGCAGCACGAGCGCGTCGTCGGCGCGCCCCACCGCGCGCAGCGTGTCGACCGCGTCGTTGCTGCGCGCCACGGCCTCCTCGAGTTCCAGCTCCTGCTCGCGCTCGGGACGCTGCTCCCACGCACGCCGGGCGTCGGCGACCACGTCGCGCAGCAAGGTGGCGACCTCGTCCCAGTGCGGGGCCAGCGCGGCCGCGTCGGCGGGACGTCCGTCGAGCAGCGCGCCGAGTCCCGCCTCGACGAGCGCCGGCGACGGGACGCGTCCGTGCTCGCGCGCCGTGACCGCCGCCATCGCGGCGTAGGCCCGCGCCGACTCGTCGGCGGCGTCCGTCGCGGCCAGGCACGATCCCAGGCGGTCGAGCAGCAGCGCGCTGAGCTCGTCCCCGGACTCGCGTGTCGCGGACCGTGCACGCCAGGCCCGTTCGGCCGTCGCGCGCGCCCCCGTCGGGTCGCCGACCTCGAGCAGTTGCGCCGAGAGATCCGACAGCAACTGCAGCGTGCGGGGATGCGCTTCCCCCAACGCATCGAGCGCGAAGTCTGCCCCTTCGCGCAGCCTGCGCACGGCGGCCGACGGATCGAACTCGCCGTCGGCCGCGCGCAGGTGCACGAGGGCCAGGTCTTCCGCCGCGCGACGCGTCTCGACGTGACCGGGTCCGAGCACGTTGCGCAGCCGCCGCCAGCCCTCGCGCACGATCGGCTCGGCCTCGTCGAAGCGCTCCTGCAGCGAGAGCATCGACCCGTGGTGGACGAGCGCGAGCGCGCGCAGGGTCGAGTCGTCGGGCAGGACCCGCGCGCGCTCGGCGGCCTCGGCGTAGGTGCGCTCGGCCCCCGCCAGGTCGCCGCGCAGCCAGAGGATGCGTCCCAGCAGATCGAGCCGCGTGACCCACGTGACGTGCTCGGGATCGAGCGCGCCGTCGAGCGCCGCGAGCGAACTGCGCACCAGCGCCTCGGCTTCGGCCAGCCGCGCGGGCGCGGGCGGCGGGTCCTCCGGCCCCGAGGCGCTCAGGCAACGCGCCAGGGCCGCCTCGACCGTCGCCGTGTTGCGCTGGACGGGGCCCCACGTCGCGCGCACCGCGGGCAGCATGCGTCGCAGGAGTCCCTCGGCCAGGTCGACCCGATCGCGATCGAGCAGGAACGTCGCGACGTCCAGCGCGTGCGTGAGCAGCTCGACCCGTGCCGCACGCGCGGACGCGTCCGGCGCATCGCCCGCGTCGTCGCCCAGCGCGGCGTCGAGCCCCGCGAGCAGCCGCGTGGCGGCGTGCGCGAGCTCGTCGGACGCGACGTCGGCCCGCGACGTGGCCGACGGCGAACCGTCCTCGCGCCCGGCGCCGGCGTCGCGCGTCGCGTCCGCGTCCGGCGTGGCCGCCACGAGCGCGTCGACGAGCGCGACGTACGCCGCCTGCGCCTGCTCGGGACGGTCGAGCGCGCGCGCGGCGCCGCCCAGGCGCGCCAGGGCCCGGGCGCGATCGTCCCGCGACGCGTCGGCGGTGAGCGCGTCCACGGCCTGGCCGGCCAGCGCGAGCGCGTCGTCGAGGCGTCCCTGCTCTTCGCGCAGCGACGAGAGCTCGACGAGCGCCGCCGCGCGCAGTCGGCGTGACGCGTCGTCGGACGCCGCACGCGGCCCCAGCCGCGCGAGCGCCTCCTCGAGCAGCGCCGCCCCCTCGTCGCGGCGCGGACTGCCGCGCAGCGTGCCGGCCAGCTTGATCTCGGCGTCGATCCGACGGACGTCGTCGGGCGGCACCAGTCCCTCCCACAGGGCGACCACGCGGCGCAGCTGCTGCTCGGCCTCGAGCGTGCGGCCGAGCGCGCCGTAGGCCTCGCCCAGCGCGCGGCGCACGTCGGCCTCGGCCGCGCCGGATCCCGCGAGCTGCCGGTCGACGCGCACGGCCAGGTCGTCGAGCAGGTCGACGACCTTCGCGTCGCCGCCGTCGCGCTCGGGACGCACCGTGAGCAGCGCGTCGCGCAGCACGTCGGCCACCCGCTCGGAGCGCTCGCGCTGCGCCCGCTCGCGGGACAGGCTGAAGGACACGGTCACGAGCGCCGCCAGCACCGCGAGCAGCACGGACGCGGCCGATCCGACGGCCACGCGGTGGCGCCGCACGAAGCGCGAGACGCGGTAGGACGCCGACGGCGGACCGGCCAGCACCGCCTCGTGGCGCCGATGCCGCTCGATGTCCGCCATGAACTCGGAGACCGAGCCGTAGCGCCTCCCGGGTTCCTTCTCGACGGCGCGCGCGACGATCCAGGCCAGGTCGTCGGACAGCGTCGGATCGACCGCACGCAGGTCGCGCACCGGCGCCAGCCGGATCGTCGCCGCGGCCTCGGGCAGCGCCCGTCCCGAGAGCTCGTGCGCGCGCTCGCCGCACAGCAGCTCGAACAGCAGGAGTCCGAGGGCGTAGACGTCGCTGGCCGTGCCGACCGCGTCGGGCTCGCCCCCCACCTGCTCGGGACTCATGTACTGCAGCGTCCCCACGAGCTGGCCGACCACGGTCTGCGGCGCGAGGGTCGAGGGATCGTCGCCCACCGCGCGCGCCACGCCGAAGTCGATCACCTTCGCGGCGCCGTCCGTCCCCACGAGGATGTTGCCGGGCTTGAGGTCGCGGTGCACGACGCCGCGCTCGTGCCCGTGGCGCACCGCGTCGCAGACCTGCAGGAAGAGGCTCAGCTTCGCGTCGACGTCGAGCGCACGGGAGCGCGCGTAGGCGAGCAGGTCGACCGCGTCGGCCACGTACTCCATGGCGAACCAGGGCACGTGCGTGGTCGCGTCGCCGCCGGCCTCGCTCCACGTGCCGGCCTCGAAGATGCGCGCGATGTGCGGATGGGCCAGGCGCGCCAGCACGTCGGCCTCGAAGCGGAAGCGCTGGGTGGCCTGGGTGCCGTGCAGGCCCGCGCGCAAGGTCTTGATCGCCACGATGCGCGCGGGTTCGTCCTGGCGGGCGCGCCAGACCGAGCCCATGCCGCCGGTCGCCACGAGCGACTCGAGCCGGTAGCGCCCGATGCGCGCACCTTCGAGTCCCGGCGCCCGGGACGCGTCGACGCCGAGCCGTGCCAGCTCGGGCTCGAGCAGGCGCGTGAGCAGCGGCGGCGAGTCGTCGGCCGCGAGCAGCGCCCGGACCTCGCGCCGCAGCGCCTCGTCGTCGCCGGCCTCGCGCTGCAGGTGGGCCTCGCGCTCGTCCTCCGGCAGCTCGAGCAGCTCCTCGAAGATGCGCCGCACGAGCGACCAGCGGACGGTGTTCACGGACGAGACTCCCCGACGCGGGAGCCGCGCGTCGTCGGGCGCGTCGCCCGACGGACCGGCTCGCGCGTCCCCAGGAACGACGCCGGGCGACGACGGCCGACAGCGCGCCCGCCGGTCGCGCCACCCCCGGCGCCGCCGCGACCCGGGATCCCGCCGCACGGTCCCCGCGCCGTCGGTCTCATGCCGAGCCGCCGCGGTCGTCGCCGTCGGCGTCACCGCCGGACAGGCGCGCGAGCAGCCAGGCCCGGGCGGTGCGCCAGCCGCGCTCGACGGTGCGCGACGAGACGCCCAGGACGTCGGCCGCCTCGGCCGCGGTGAGCCCGGCGAAGAAGCGCAGCTCGACGATGCGCACGAGCGGCTCGTCGACGGCGGCCAGCTCAGCCAGGGCCTCGTCGACGTCGAGCAGGTCGGGCAGCCGCGCGTCGGACGACTCGGCCACGAGCGGCTCGTCGAGCGTCACGCGCAGGGCGTCGCCCCCGCGCTTGGCGCGCCGCCGTCCGCGGGCGTGGTCGACGAGCACCGAGCGCATGGCCTGGGCCGCGAGCCGGAAGAAGTGCGCCCGGTCGGACGCCCCGCCCGTCCGTCCGACGAGCTTGAGGAAGGCCTCGTGGACGAGCGCCGTGGGCTGCAGCGTGTGCCCCGCCGGCTGGCGCTGCATGTCGCGCGCCGCGAGCCGGTGCAGCTCGTCGTACACGAGCGGGAACAGCTCGGCCGCCGCGTCGGCGTCGCCGTCGCGCAGGCGGTTCAGCAGCAGGGTGGCGGGACCGGGCTCGGTCATCGGCGGCTCGTCGGATTCGGCGCCGCGCGGGCGGCAAGATGGATCCCATCGACGCGGCTGAACGGATTGTAGGTGGACACGGCCCGCGGCGCCTCCGATCGCCCGGCGGAGCTTCCTCCGACCGCTGCGCAGCCCCCCGGCGGGGACGCGCGTCGGTGGAACATGTGCGACTCCCGGATTCCACCCCTGGGTCGGGCTTCGTCCATGTGGTCTCATCCGGTTCCGGTTGGAGGAATCCCAGAATGTCCACTCGCCCCGCTCTCGTCCGCCTCACCCCCGTCGTGGCCCTGGCCGCCCTGAGCGCCGGGTGCGTCGCGACCGATCCGAACCCGCGCGCGACGCCACAGCGTCCGCTCTTCTCGCTCAACACGCAGACCACCGCACCCGGCACCGCCGAGGTCGAGGCCGGCGTCGACTACGACCAGTTCGACAGCACCGCCGTACCGGTGTCCTTCAAGTACGGCATCTCCGAGGGCTTCGAGGCCTTCGTCGGACGCAAGGTCTGGCAGCGCTTCGTGCTTCCGGGCAAGAACCTGCGCGGTCAGTCCGACACGCTCATCGGTTCGCGCCTGCGCATCTACCAGGACGAGCAGACCGGTTCGGCGGCAGGCTTCGCGGCCGCGGTCTCGGTGCCCAACGGCAGCACGACCAAGGGCATGAGCAGCGACGAGTACGACTGGTTCCTGTCGGCCATCTACGACGGTCGCTTCGAGGACGGCTGGACCTGGACGAGCTTCTACCAGGTGCAGCAGCTCGGCTCGACCGGCGCGTCGCGCGACACGGCCCACGCGGTGTCCTTCGAGACCACCTACAACCTCGGCGGCGACACCGACGGCTTCGCCGAGATCACCGGCATCCTCGATCGGGCGCACAGCTACTACCCGATCTTCGCGATCCTCGGCGTGTCCTTCGCCGAGCAGCCCACCCGCGTGTGGGACGTGAGCGTGCAGATGCCGATCAACGAGGACGCGGGCGACCCGACCTTCCGCGCCGGCGTGACCTACAACCTGAGCCGCGCCAGCGAGAAGCCGCTGCACCCCTGATCCGCCGGACGGGCCGGCGCGCTCCCCCGACGCGACGAGCGCCGCGTGGGGGCTCGCCGGACCCGGGCGACGGTGCGAGCCGTCCGCCGAACGCGCGCCGGGTGCCGTCCGCCGTGGACGGGGCCCGGCGCGCTGCGCTAGGGTGGCACGCGTGTCGGTCGACCGTCCCAGCTCTCCCTGGAGCTCCGAGCCGTGACCAGCGGACGTGAGCGCGCGCTGACGTACTCCGAGTACCTGCGCGTCCCGGAACTCCTCTCGCAGCAGCGTTGCCTCGCGTCGCCCGAGGTGCACGACGAGCTGCAGTTCATCGTCGTGCACCAGGTCTACGAGCTGTGGTTCAAGCTCGTGCTGCACACGCTCGACGAGATGCAGCGGCTCGTGACGGCCGGCGACGAGGTCAGCCTGCGCGGCGCGGTGCGGCTCGGACGCCGCATCGAGTCGATCTTCCGCGTGTTGATCCAGCAGATCCACGTGCTCGAGACGATGCGGCCGGCCGACTTCCTGAAGTTCAGGTCGCTGCTCAACCCGGCCAGCGGCTTCGGCAGCCTGCAGTTCCGCGAGGTCGAGTGCGCCTTCGGCCTGAAGGACAGCCAGCTCGCCGCGGCCGCGTCGAGCGACCCGCGCTACGCCGAGCTCGAGCGGCGCATGGTCGCGCCCTCGCTGTGCGACGTGTTCTACGAGCGTCTCGCCGCGCTGGGACTGGCCGTGGTGGCGCCCGGTCCGCAGCGCACCGACGACGAGCGCCGGCGCACCCTCGCCTCGCTGCGCACGCTCTACGACGAGCCCGACGAGCACCCGCTCGAGTACGACCTGTGCGAGACGTTCATCGAGCTCGACGAGCAGCTCGTGCTGTGGCGCCGCCACCACATCATGATGGTCGAGCGCCACATCGGCGACAAGCCGGGCACGGGCAAGGGGGTCACCGGCGACCTCGACGGCATCCGCTACCTGACCACGACGCTCACGCGGCGCGCGTTCCCCGACCTGTGGGCCGTGCGCACGGTGCTCACCGACTGAGCGTCGCCGGGGTGACACCCTCGCAGCGCGGCCGCGGCCGCGGCGCGCCGTCCTGGTGCTCGCTCTGCGGGGCGCTGGCCGCCGCCCTGCCGGCGTGCCTGGCGATCGACGGACACGATCCCGAGCCGGCCGCGATGCGTCCGCTGATCGCGGCCGACACGAAGCTGCTCGGCGCCGGACAGGTCGACCTCGAGCTCGGCTTCGACCACGATCCCGGCGATTCCGAGGACCTGTCGACGAGCCTGCTCTACGGCGTGACCGACGACGTCGACCTGTTCGTGTCGCGTTCGCCGTACCGCCGCGAGCGCGCTCCGGGGGTCGACGCGCGTGGCGCGAGCGACACGACCGTGGGCGGCGCCGTCCGCCTGCTGCGTGACGAGGAGTCGCGCTCGGCGCTCGTGACGTCGCTGTCGCTCTCGATTCCCGACGGCGAGCGCGAGTTCACGAGCGGCGAGTACGACACCTTCCTCGCGTTCGCCTACGACGGCTATCTCGACGGCCTCTACTGGACGACGTTCGCCGAGTTCGGCCTGCTCGGCGAGCCCGACGGCGGCGGCCACGACCACCGCTACACGCTGGCCGGCGCGCTCAACGGACGCCTCACCGAGCGCTCGGCGCTGTTCGGTGAAGTCGCCGCCGTGCGCGACGGACCGCTCTCGAGCGACGCCTTCCTGCTGGGCCTCGGCCTCACCTTCCGCGAGGGTCCGCGCATCTGGGACGCGGGCGTGCAGCTCCCGCTCGACGCCGACGCGCCCGATCCGCTGCTGCGCCTCGGCGTGACGTACACGCTGCACGCGCCGACGACGCACGGTTGATGCGCGACGCGCCTCGGCGGCCGACCGTCCGTCGTCCGGGGACGGCGACGCGCGGGGACCTCCGCGCGTCGCCGCGACGCGTTCAGGCCTTCAGCAGCCGCTCCGGGACGTCGACCAGGTGCAGGTCGCGCTGCGGGAACGGGATCGAGATGCCGTCCTCGTCGAAGCGCAGCTTGATCGCCTTGGTGAGGTCCCACAGCACGTCCCAGTAATCGGACGTCTTGCACCAGGGGCGCACGAGCAGGTCGACCGACGACTCGCCGAGCGACCCGAGCTTGATCACCGGCGCCGGTTCGGCGAGCACCTTCGGGTGCGCCTTCACGAGCTCGAGCAGCACAGCCTCGGCCTTGTCGACGTCGTCGCCGTAGCCGATGCCGATCGTCATGTCGACACGCCGCGTGGGGTTCGCGGTCACGTTCGTGATCGTCCCGCCCCAGATCTTGCCGTTGGGGACGATCACGCTCTGGTTGTCGGGCGTCGTGAGCGTGGTCGAGACGAGGCTCATGGCCGTCACCTTGCCCGTGACGCCGCCCGCGTTCACCACGTCGCCGATGTCGTACGGCCGGTACATCAGCACCATGATTCCCGCGGCGAAGTTGCTCAGCGTGTCCTGCATGGCGAAGCCGACGACGAAGCCCAGCACGCCGATGCCGGTCAGGATCGGCGTGAGGTCGACCGAGATCGCCTTGAGCGCGAACAGCAGGCCGAGCAGGAACACGACCTTGCGCACCGTGTTCACGAAGAACGTGCGCAGCAGGTCGGACATCTTGACCCGCTGGCCGCCCACCACGCGGCGCACGATGCCGCCCGAGAAGCCCGACAGCACGCGGAACACGAGCAGGATGAGCACGAACGCCACCGCGCGCACGATCATCCCGGGGGCGTTCTCGATCAGCCAGTCCTTGCCCTGCGTGACCCACTTCTCCGCCAGGCTCGCCATCGCGCGCGCATCGAGATTGCCCACGTCGACACCACGCACCTCGAGCAGCAGCACGCGCAGGTCGGTCACGTCGCCCCCCGCGTCCGAGAGCGCGTTGACCACCAGCGCGAAGCGCGACGAGAGCTCCGCCAGCGCGTCGCGCGCCTTGCCGTAGGCCTCCTGCGCCGCGGGACGATCTCCCTCGGCCGCGTCGGCCAGGGCCTCGGCGGCCTTGTCGCGGTCGACCACCGCCTGTTCGACGGCCGCCTTCCACTCCTCGGCGCGCTGGGCCAGTTGGGACGCGTCGAGGCCCTCGAGCCGCGACGAGAGTTCGTCGATCGGCACGTCGGCCGAGACGGCCTGGGCCGAGAGCGCGGGGGCCAGCGCCAGGGCGCAGGCGACGATCCATCCGAATGCACGCAGCATGTCGAGTCTCCTCGGGGGTCGGGACGCCGGAACGTCCGCCTTCGTCGGCGCGCCGCGGCCGGATGCCCGGGGGCGCGCGATCCGGGCACACCTTCGCACATCGCGCGCGCGCGGCGCGAGACGCGGGGACGACGCGCGGGCTGCGCGCGCCGAGACCCGCGGCCGTCCGGGCTGCATCGGGCGCCGCGAGCGGATACCGTGGTGCGACCGATCCGCGCCGTGGAGCCAGCGAGCGATGTTCCCCGACCGATTCAACCTGGCCCGGTACCTGCTCGACGACAACCTCGACGCGGGACGCGGCGACAAGATCGCGCTGCGCTGGCGCGACGAGTCCTTCACCTACGCCCAACTCGTCGAGCGCAGCGGACGCCTCGCGCGCGCCTTCCGCGAACTCGGCCTGCGCATGGAGGAGCGCGTGCTCTTCGTGTGCTCCGACCGTCCCGAGTTCGTCGAGGCGTGGTTCGCGACGCTCAAGGCCGGCGCCGTCTTCGCGATGGTGAATCCGCTCCAGGACGACGAGGCGCTGCACTACGCGCTGCAGTACACGCGGGCGCGCATCGCGGTGATCGACGCCGAGCTGTCCGAGCGCTTCGGGAAGCTGGCAGCGAAGGCGCCGCACCTCGCGGCCGTGGTCGTGTGCGGCGGAGAGACGACGACGAGCCGTCCCGAGCTGGCGTCCCCGATGCAGCACCGGCTGGCAGACCTGGTCGCGGGCGCGCCGGCGGCCGACGCGACGGCCGACACGCACCGCCACGACGTGGCCGGTTGGCTCTTCACGTCCGGCAGCACGGGCCATCCCAAGGCCGCGGTGCACTTCCACGAAGACTACGCGTACAACGTCGAGCACTACGCGAAGGGCGTGCTGGGCATCCGCGAGGACGACGTGACGGCGGGCGTCCCGAAGCTGTTCTTCGGCTACGCCACGGGCACGCAGCTCATGTTCCCGTTCGCGGTGGGGGCGACCACGGCGCTCTTCAGCGAGCGCAGCACGCCCGAGGTGATCTGCGACGTCGTCGAGAGGTACCGCCCGACGATCCTGACCTCGGTGCCGACGATGATCGGCCGCATGCTCGCGCTCGAGGCCGAGCACGGCGCGCGCGACCTGTCGAGCCTGCGCCTCGTGCTCTCGGCCGGCGAGAAGCTGCCCGAGGCCCTCCAGCGCCAGTGGCTCGAGCGCTGTGGCGTCGAGATCCTCGACGGCATCGGCAGCGCCGAGCTCTTCCACATCTACATCAGCAACCGCCCGGGCCAGGTGCGTCCCGGCAGCCTCGGCCTCGCGGTGCCCGGCTACGACTGCCGCGTGGTCGACGAGCAGGGCGCCGACCTGCCGCGCGGTGAGATCGGCCGCCTGTTCGTGAGAGGACGCTCCGCCGCCCAGGGCTACTGGCACGACCGCGAGAAGTCGATCGCGACCTTCGCCGGCGAACTCGTCATGACCGCCGACCTCTTCCGCCAGGACGCCGAAGGCTGGTTCTTCTTCGAAGGCCGCGCCGACGAGTTGCTCAAAGTCGGCGGCAGGTTCGTCGCCCCGCACGAGGTCGAGGACGCGCTGCTCGCGCACCCGTCCGTCGCCGAGGCCGCCGTGATCGGCTGGAAGGACGCCGACGATCTCGTGAAGCCGCGCGCGTACGTGGTGCCGGCATCGGGCGTGGACGGAGACGAGACGCTCGAGCGCGAACTCCAGACGTGGGTCAAGGAGCAGCTCGCACCGCACAAGTACCCGCGCAAGGTGACGTTCGTCGCGGAACTGCCGAAGAACGATCGGGGCAAGGTCGACCGCAAGACGTTGCGGGCGAGGCAGGATGCGGGGGATGAGTAGGCTGATCGTCCTCGTTGCGCTCGGAGGCATGGTGCTCTCTTGCAACGAAGCAGACGTCGCCTCCACACCGGACAGCGACCACGACCAACCGCGCTCCAGCACGATTTTCACGCTTTCGGGCAACGGCCCTCCGCCGAACATTGCCTGGGAAGAGGCGCCGGAGGTCGAAGTCACCTACGGCGACCTCGCTTCGAGGCGAAACAGATACGAGGAGCCGTTCGGCGAGGCCGGCAAGGACGAGGCCGTGGTGAAGTGTGGTGCGCTCGACTCCTCCATCATCGTGCTGGTCACGGGCCGCGGGCCATGGTGGGAGTCGAGCACCGTCGTGCTGGAGTTCGATCGCGCATCGACAGGCGACCTGCAACTCAGCGCCGCCAGCGTCGACTGGGGTGCGGATGTCCCGCCCTTCACGACCTGGCTCCGTTCGCTTCGTGGAAGTGTCGTCATCGCGCATGGCGATGACGAACTCGAAGCCGAGTTCTCCTTGTCCGGATACACGACCGGCAATCACGAGCACGCGTATTCCGTTTCTGGTGCGTTCAACATCCGTCTCCCCGCATCGATGGAAGCTCTCCAAGGAACGACCGTCGATCGATACCGGCGAGACCGTGCTCGCCCGCACCCGCAGGCGGACCGGCCTTCGGCCGGCCACTGAGCCGGCACGACCCTCGGACACATGAGGACGACATCCCACATGAACAGAGGCGCTCGACTCACCGTCTGCATCGTTCGCGCCGCCGCGATCGCGGGCGCACTCGCACTCACGTTCATGTTCGTGCACCGCGCCGTCCTGGGCTGGGGTGGCGGCTCCGTCGGCAGCCCGTGGCAGCACGAAGACCGCTATGGGCTCCCGGTGTTCGCGCTGTTCTTCGGGGGTTGCCTGCTCTACCCGCTCCCGAGCCGCTGGGTGCTCGGGTTCGCCGTGGCGCGCAGCGCACTGTTCACGACCGCACTGCTCCTCTGCATGGGCATCGTCGGCGCCGGATCACCGCTCACTCACGACGGGTCGTTCCACCTCGAGACGTTCCTCGGCATCGTCGGGGTCTGCGCCTTCACGGGGCTCTTGTTGGCGTCGAAGCCGTTCCATCCCGCAGCGAGCCATGAACCGCCTGGCCGGAGCTCGTAGCCGAAGCAACGCTGCGTCACCCTTCGCTGGTCCAGGGACCCGGCTGTCGACACCCGCCCGCTGATAGACTTGCGATCCGACACCCGCCGACACCCATCCCCCGGATCGCCTCATGACGCGCATCCTCGCGGCCTTGCTCGCTTGCTGCCTCAGCGGCTTCTTCGTGGAACAGGAGTCCGCGTCCACGCCGGGCAACGCCCGTGGCGAGACGCCACTCCGCCTGGGCAAGTTCTCGGTGAGCCTGACTGTGAAAGACCTGGCCAAGTCGCGGGCGTTCTACGAGAAGCTCGGCTTCGCGGTGGTCGGCGGCGAGCAGACCCAGAACTGGTTGATCCTCCAGAACGACACCGCCACGATCGGGCTGTTCCAGGGGATGTTCAGCAGGAACATGCTCACCTTCGTCCCGGGCTGGGACCGCGACGACAAGCCGCTGCCCGACTTCGACGACGTGCGGGACATCCAGAAGACGCTCGAGGAGCGAGGCCTGGCGCTCACGTTGAAAGCCGACGAATCGTCGACGGGACCCGCGAGCCTGATGCTCGTCGACCCGGACGGGAATCCGATCCTGCTCGACCAGTACGTGCCGAGGCCCACGACCGGGAAGTGAGCGGTCCCCCGGACCTCGAGCCCGAGCCCGAAGTGAAGCTCGATCCAATCACAGGGACACTCTCATGACCGGGTGCGAGTACGGACCGATCGAAGTCACCTGCCGCGACGGTGGCGAGCGCTTCCGCGACGGAGGGCGGCCGCTCGGATTCGACCTCCTCGGTTTCTGGCGCTGGAGCTGCTCCGATCTCACGAGCAACGCGACACGTGGAGTCGTGGCGGAGTACCTCGTCGCGCAGGCACTCGGCGTCGCCGCGGACTCGACCCGCGACGAGTGGGCGGCCTGGGACATCACTGCACGGGATGGCACGCGCATCGAGGTGAAGTCCGCAGCCTACGTCCAGAGCTGGCGGCAGGAGCGGTTGTCGAAGATCACGTTCGGCGTACCGAAGACGCATGGCTGGAACCGCGCCACGAACCGCCAGGACGAGCACGCACGGCGCCAGGCCGACGTCTACGTGTTCGCGCTGCTCGCGCACACCGACCAGTCGACCCTCGACCCGCTCGATGTCTCGCAGTGGGAGTTCGACGTCCTCCCGACGCGCGTCCTCGACGAGCGGCGGCGCAGCCAGCACTCGATCACGCTGCGCTCGCTGCGCGCGCTGTCGACCGGCCCCGTGCGCTTCGCCGACCTCGCGACGGCCGTCCGCGACGCCGCGGCCTCGCAGCGCGACCGACCCGGCCAGACGTGACGGACCGCGTGCCCGGCGCGGCACACCTCAGAACCCCGACGTGTCCGCCCCGTGCCGGATGAGATCGTAGATCACGTTCATGCGCTGCGTGTGCGCGTTGCTCGCGGCGTTCTGCGCGGCCATGTCCGCGTCGAACGCGCGCGACTGCTCGGCCGACGCCTGGGCGCGGATCCGCGAGTCCTCCGTGAGCACCTCGTCGCGCTTGGCCAGAAGCTGGTCGTGGACGGGTCCGCTCGGCCGGCGCTGGAGCGCGATCTTCAGCAGGTCGGCTCGACCGGGGCCGGACGGGGTCGTGAGCAGGTGCTCGATCCACTTGTCCTCGCCCAGGCGCGCGGCCAGGTTGTCGGCGGCGTGCATGTCGCCGGCCGCGACGGCGGCCTGGTAGCGCACGAGCGTCTCGTGCATCTCGATCGCGTCGCCGATGTCGGCGAGGCGCGTGCGGCCCGCGTCGCTGAGCGCGTACGTGCCCTGCATGCGGATCTGCTCCCACGTGTCGCGCGACGGCAGCTCGTCGCACTCGAACAGCAGACGCTCGATCGTGGCCCAGAAGGGCGCGCTCAGGGTGCCGTTCGCGGTGAAGGTCACCATGCGCGCCATGAGCCGGTCGAGGCCGCGGTCGGGACGACGCAGTTCCCAGTCGAGCGACGTCTCGCGCAGACGCGCCTTGCGCGCCTGCAGCAGGTCGGCGCCCTCGATCTCGCCCGGGACCCACAGGTCGTCGAGGATCGTGTCGAGCCCCGTCATGGCCGCGTCGGCCGCCTCGAGGTCGTGGTCGGCGAGGGCGTCGCGGTACGCGTCGGCGAGCTGCGCGACCACGTCGAGGCGCGCGCCGAACGCCTCGCGCACGTCCACGTCGGCGGCCGCGTACTCGGCGGACGTCTCGGCCAGCGCGGCCTCGATGCCGGCGATGGCCTGCTCGCGATCGGGCGCGACGGAGCCCTCGCCCTCGGCGATCTCGCCCAGCCAGAGCACCTCCCAGACGTCGCCGTCCTCGACGCGCCGATCGACGATCAGCCCGCCCCAGGTGTCCTCGAAGCCGTCGCGTCCGTGCAGGTTGGCCGGGACGGGGAACAGGTGCAGCTCGTACGAGACGACGGACGTGACGGCCACCGACGAACCCACGTCGGTGATCATGAGCAGGTCGGACAACGGCTCGTCGGCGCGCTGCAGCTCGATCAGCCGCGGACGCAGGACGTCGATGTCCGCGAACGTCCAGCCGCTCCACGCACCGGGGAAGAACCATGTGCCGCCCCAGTCGTCGAGCAGCGTCGCGCCGTCGTCGTGCAGCGCGAGGGTCATGCTGCGCCCGCCGACGACGAAGTCCTGGGCGTCGTCGAGGTCGACGCGCGCGAGGCGGCCGTCGAAGTACGCCGGCTCGTCGCGTCCCGGCAAGGAGACACGCAGCAGCGAACCGTCGATCCTCCACACGATGCCCGCCCGCGGGTCGAGCGGCACCGCGTCGCCCCGGGGACGGAACGCGTCGTCGAGCGCCACCACCGAGAGGCTCGTCACGCACGGGCTGGCCTCGCGTCCGTAGCCGAGCTGCGACGGACGATCGACCTTCGGCCACTCGGGCCCGATCGCCGCGTCGAACGTGGCTGTGAATCCGACCAGCGACGCATCGGGCAGCCGGCGCACGTACGCGTACGGCAGCGCCTGCTTGCCCGCCGGCGTGACGCGATACCAGGTCGGCTCGGCGCGCGACGCGTCGTACTCGTCGAGCGGCTCGCCGTCGTCGTACACGGCCACCTCGCCGCTCGCGCTCACGACGAAGTTGCACGGCGTCCCGTTCCAGGTGCACAGGCTCGGACGGGTCATCCACGGCGTGAGGACGCGGCCATCGTCGATCTCGAGGCGCCACGCCTGGTGCAGGCCGTCGCGGTAGCCGGCGTCGGGGTCGCCCTCGGCGCGACGCGCGTAGACCCGGCCGGCGGCCCCGTACTCGCCGTCCGAGACCGTCTCCTGGTACGCGTCGGACGGCAGCGCCTGGGGATCGAAGACCGTCGCGCAGCCGACCAGCGGCCCGAGCACGAGCGCCAGCGCGCACGCACCGCGCCACGAGCGGGGCGCATGAGACCCGGAAGGCCGGGGAGCAACACGAGGCGTGGCGGACGACGGCGGGAGCGGACTCATCCCGTCCCTATCGGCAAGGCCGGGTCCCGATCTGCACCCTCGGGCGCCGACGCCCGATCGGCTCATCCCGCGCCCGGCCTCAGACGTCGGCGACGATCTTCTGGGCCTCTTCGCGCGCCTTGCGGTCGCTGGGCCACTCGACCACCTCGCCCTTGCCGGCGCCGTCGTCGTGGGCCAGGTCGTAGGTCGTGAAGCCCACCAGGAAGTCGACCAGCTCGCCCAGGTTCAGGTACAGGCCGAACTGCACGGGCAGGATGATGAACTCGGCGCCCACGCGCCACTGGTCGATCACGGGCAGGTCGGCGTAGCCGGTCGTGTCGCCGAGGGCCCGGGCGTCCTCTTCGGTCGGGCCCACGAAGTAGTCGTCGAGGGCGAACACGTTGCACAACAGCAGGTAGCCGTCGAAGCCCTCGCCCGAGATGTCGCCGTTCACGTCGCGCGCGCGGCAGCCGTGCGCGCCGCCGTCGGCGCCGATCACCCCGAAGTGCACGAAGGCGCAGCCGTCGGACTCGTAGCTGCGGCGTCCGAACCACTCGCGGTTGTAGCCGAGCACGGCCAGGCCGCCGCCCACGCCGATGTAGTGGGTCAGCTCGACCTTCGCCCCCACGCCCAGCGCCGCGCCGTACTTCACGTCGAGCACGTCGGACAGGTCGAGCACCCGGTCCTCGACGTAGGCGCAGGACGCCAGCGACAGCAGCGACACCGTGAGCAGGACGGCCAGGGCGCGCCCGGCGAGGGTCGATCGGGACATCATCGGCGGCATCCTTCGGGTTCGGCGGGGATCGCGGCGGGCCTGCGGCGACGACGCGGATCGGCCGAGTATCCCGGCCTGCCCCGGCGCTCGCAAGCGCAGCGCATCCTGGGACGACCCTCGCCGCCCGCGTCTTCCCGCTCCCCCGCGCGCGATCACTATCATGGGCGACGCGACCGCGGAGGGCGCACGCGTTCGCCCGCCCTCCCACCCACCGCGCCTCCCCGGAGCCGAAGCCCCGATGTCGTTCCTCTGGAAGCTGCCGTGGCCCCAGGTGGCCGCCCTCGTCGAGCAGGGCGCCGCCGCGATCCTGCCGGTGGGCTCGACCGAGGCCCACGGTCCGCACCTGCCGCTCGACACCGACGTGTCGATCGCGCTCGGCATGTCGATCCGCGCCATGGGCCGGCTGACCGCCGCGGGACGTCCCTGCGTCGTGCTCCCGCCGGTGGTCTACTCGGTGACCGACTTCGCCGGCGCGTTCGCGGGCTCGCTGGGCGTGCGCAAGGAGACCGCCACGGCGCTGCTGACCGACGTGCTCACCGGCGCGGTGCGCACCGGGTTCCGTCCCGTGGCCGTGGCGAACGCGCACCTCGAGCCGGCGCACCTCGAGACGATCCGCGCGGCCATCGCCGCCGTGAAGGAAGCGACCGGCGTCGACGTGCTGTTCCCCGACGTGACGCGCCGCCGGCTGGCCGAGCGGCTCACCGACGAGTTCCGCTCGGGGGCCTGCCACGCCGGACGCTACGAGACCTCGCTCGTGATGGCCGACGACCCGCGCTTCGTCGACGACGTCGTGCGCAAGGCGCTGCCGCCCGTCCCGATCAGCCTGGTCGACGCGATCCGCGCCGGATTGACCGACTTCCTCCAGGCCGGCGGCGAGCAGGCGTACTTCGGCGCGCCGGCCGAGGCGTCGGCCGAAGAAGGCGAGGCCACCTTCGACGTGCTCGCCGAGCTGCTCGTCGAGGCCGTCGAGGGGGCAGGACGATGAGCGTGGCACGCACGCCGAAGGACGTCGTGCTGGCCTACGTCGACGCGTTCAACCGCGGCGACCTCGACGGGTTGTGCGCGCTCTTCACGCCCGACGCGCTGGTCTGGGGCGTGCTCGGCTGGGGCGAGATCGAGAAGGTGCGTCCGATCTGGAAGGACCTGATCGAGTGCCTGGGCATGCAGTTGCAGGTCGACGCGCTCATCGCCGAGGGCGACGTGGTCGCCGTGCGCTACACCGAGCGCGGCACCTCGCGCCTGGCCTTCCGCGGCCAGGGCCCCACCGGACGCAGCTACGAGCTGACCGCCATGGAGTGGTTCGAGATCCGCGACGGACGCATCCGCCGGCGCTGGGGCGCACGCGACGGTGCCAGCCAGATGCGCCAGCTCGGCTTCACGCAGGACTGACGCACGACGCGGCTCGCGACGATCGCGACCCGACGGCGCGCGTCGGCGCTCAGCCGTCAGCCGTCGTCCTCGTCGTCTCCCCCGTCGTCGTCGAAGCGCGGGAGCGAGCGCTCCTGCAGCTCGCGGAAGTGCTCGAGCACCGCGTTCGCTTCGTCGCGGCGGCCGAGCTGCATGAGCGCGCGACCGAGCTGGTAGTGCGCCTTGGGCTGCCCGGGATCGAGCTCGGTCGCCTTGCGCAGCCAGTCGACGCCTTCGGCCACGTCGCCGAGCGCCACCTGCACCTCTCCCATGAGCAGCGCCACGCGGCCCGAGTCGGCCTTCACCGTGACCTTCGAGAGCACCTCGCGCGCCGCGTCGAGATCGCCGTCGTCGACGAGCAGGCGCGCGAGGCCCAGTGCGGCCTTGTCGTTCGTCGGCTCGAGCGCCAGCGCCTGCTCGAACGCGGCGCGCGCACCGTCGCCGTCCATGCCGGCCGCGCGACAGGTGCCGATCCAGGTCCAGTAGGTCGCGTCGCGCTGCTTGCCGTAGACCTCCTCGACCACCGCGAGCGCCTCGTCGACGTAGGCCGCGAGCACGCACGTGTCGAGCGTCATCTCGGTCAGCGTGAGGTCGTCGGGCTGCTTCCTGTGCGCGGCCAGGAAGCGCTCGGCCGCCAGCGTGAGCGTCTCGGCCCCCGCGCGGCGGTACTGTTCGCCCTGGGCCGCGAGGGCCGCCGCCGCGAGGCGCGCGCCGAGCTCGGGCGAGATCTGCTCCAGCTTCTCGGCCTGCTTGAGCGCCTTGCCGAAGGCCTCGTTCTTCAGGTAGGCGCCGACGAGCTGGTTGTACGCCTCGACCGCGTTCGGATTGCGCTCGATCGCCGCGCGGTAGCTCTGGATCGCCGCCGGCAGCGCGCCGTCGAGCTCGGCCACGCGTCCCAGGAAGACGTGCATGCGGAAGTCGTCGCCCGTGTATCCCGCGCGGCGCTTCGCGAGCTCGAGCACGCGGCCCTGCTGTCCGGCCTCGAGCAGGCACAGGCCCAGCAAGCCTTCCAGCTCGTCGTCGCCGGGGTGTCTGGCGAGCGCCGCGTCGAGCACGGGGACCGCCTCGGCGGGACGTCCCGCGCGGCGCAGCGCCTTGGCCTCGTCGACGGCGCCCGGAGCGCGCGCCGCGCCCGACAGCGCGAGCAGCAGCAACGGCAGCACGACGAGACGCGCGACGGACGGACGCATGCGTCCAGCGTAGCGCGCGCGTCGCGTGCGGTCGTCGCTCACGCGTCCTCGAGGCCGAGCCACTCGGAGATCGCGGCCAGCATGGCGATCTCGACGTCGCTCACCCGGCCGCGTCCGGGGACGGGCAGGCCCGACGCGTTCGCGACGTTCATGCCCAGGTCGATCAGCGCCGACTTGAAGCCCGCGGCCGTCTCGGGATCGACGCGCTCGTCGAGCAGACGCGAGATCTCGCGGAAGGCCCGCTCGTGCTCGGCCGGTCCGCGCGTCGCCGGACGATAGGCGGCCGCCAGCGCCGGGAAGCGCGGCGCCATCGACGACAGCACCTCGGCCATGAGAGGGCTCTCGGCGAGCTGCGGATGCGAGAGCTCCTCGGCCAGTTCGGCCTCCTCGAGGGCGTCGATGCGCCCGTCGATGCTGGCCGCGAGCCAGTACGTGTCGAGCACGGCGAAGCACAGCCGCGTCCACTCGTCGTCTTCGAAGCGTGCCGCGAACGTCATGCCGGGGACCTCCTGCGAGAGGCGGCCATGGTACCGCCGCCGGCCGCTCGCCGTCAGACGCGCCGCGCGAGCACCTCGCAGACCATGCTCACGAGCCGGTCGCTGCCGAACGGCTTCTGCAGGAAGCTCGCGCCGTCGTCGAGCACGCCCTGCTCGGCGACCACGTCGGCGGTGTAGCCCGACATGAAGACCACCGGCAACCCGGGGACGACCTCGGCCAGCGCGGCGTGCAGGCCGCGTCCGGTCATGTCGGGCAGCACGACGTCGGTCAGCAGGACGTCGACCTTCGCGCCCTGGCGCACCACGTCGATCGCCTCCTGCGGACGCTCGGCCATCACGACCCGGAAGCCGCTGGCCGCCAGCAGCGTGGCGAGCACGCGCCGCACCATCGCGTCGTCCTCGACCACGAGCACGGTCACCCCGGCCGCCGGAGGACGCACGATCACGCGCGCCGGCGTGGGCTCGCGCAAGGCTTCCTCGTGCGCGGGCAGCACGATCTCGAAGCGCGTGCCGACGTCCGGGCGGCTGCGCACGGTGATGCGGCCGCGGTGCTGCCTGACGATGCCGTACACGGTGGACAGGCCGAGTCCCGTGCCGCGGCCGCGCTCCTTGGTGGTGAAGAACGGGTCGAAGACGCGTGCGAGGGTGGCCTGGTCCATGCCGTGGCCGGTGTCGGAGACGCGCATCAGCACCTCGTCGGCGCAGCGCAGCGCGTTCTTGTCGAGCGGCCAGGTGTCGCCGACCTCGACCGTGGGCGCACCGCGCGACGGCGCGCGCCGACGCACCGTCTCGATGAGCAGGCCGCCGCCGTGCGGCATGGCGTCCTGGGCGTTGATCGCGAGGTTGAGCAGGATCTGCTCGATCTTGACCGGGTCGACGCGCACGTGGCACGCCTCGTCGGTCACGCGCACCTCGAGCGAGACGTCCTCGCGCAGCACGCGGCGCAGCACGCGGCAGGTCTCGTGGACCACCTCGCGCAGGTCGAGCACGCGCGCCTCGAGCGCCTGGCGGCGTCCGAAGGCCAGCAGCTGCGACGTGAGTTCGGCGGCTCGCTCGGCGGCGCCCCGGATCTCGCGCAGCTCGAGGTCGAGGTCGGAGCCCTCCGGCAGCCGCGCCAGGGCCAGCTCGGCGTTGCCCAGCACGACCGAGAGCAGGTTGTTGAAGTCGTGCGCCACGCCGCCGGCCAGGGCGCCCATGGCCTCCATCTTCTGGGACTGCTGGAGCTGCTCCTCGAGGGCGCGCGTCTCGGTCACGTCGAGCGTCGTGCCGACCAGCCGCAGCGGACGTCCCGCGCCGTCGCGCACGAGGCGCGCGCGCGCCAGCAGCCGTCGCGGACGATCCGCGTTCGCACCCAGCCGGAACTCGGCGTGCAGCGGGTCCTCGCCGCGGAACGCGCGCCGGAAGGCCGCGCGCAGCAGCGCCCGGTCGTCGTCGTGCACCAGGTCGAGGAAGGCCGTGTAGCCCGGGGCGAGGGTGCCCGGTTCGACGCCCAGCACGCGATAGAACGCGTCGGACCACCAGGCCTCGCCGGAGAGCAGGTCCCACTCCCAGCTCCCGATGCCGGCCGCGCGCTGGGTGTCGGCCAGCCTCTGCGACGTGCGCTGGAGCGCGGAGAGCAGCCGGTCGGACTCTTCACGGTCGGTCCACGAGAGCAGCAGCGACGGCCCGTCGTCGTCGCCGAGGTCGACCCACTGCAGGCGCAGGTCGACCGGTTGCAGCGTGCCGTCGATGCGCAGCAGCCGGGCGCCGCGCAGCACGTCCGGACCTTCGAGACCGGGACGCGGCACGTCGTCGCCCAGCAGCGACGCCACCCGCGCCGTGTCGTCGAGGTGCAGGCAGTCGTCGAGCGGACGTCCCACGAGCTCGCTCGCCAGGCTCGCGCCGAGGTCGCGCACGGCCGCGCGGTTCGCCTGTCGCAGCGTCCCGTCGCGCACCACGAGCAACGGCAGCGGATGCGCCTTGAGCAGCGCCTCCGCCACGCCGGGGCGTTCACCCTGGGCACGGGCCTGCATGTCGATGTCACCGCCTCCCGAGCGGATGGGATGCCACTCCCGCCAGCCGGGGAGTGTACCAGGGAGAGCGTCCGTTCCCGCGCGTCGCGGACGACGAGGTTCAGCGCGCGCCGCGGGCCGCGTCGAGGGTGACGCTGCCGTCGGCCTCGACGCGCAGCCTCAGGTGCCGGTCGACCTCGACGTCGCGGGCCACCTCGCGCCGCTCGCCGCCCGGCAGGCGCAGCTCGATGCGCTCGACGCGCGTAGCCGGTCCCAGGCCGAAGTGCAGCCGCGGATCGTCGCTGGAGAGGAAGCCGCCGCCGGCCGAGACGTCGCGCGTGAAGCGCCGGGCGCCGGTCGCGAGCGTGACCCGGGCGCCCACCGCGAGCGCCGCCGGCGCGCCCTCGGCGGGCACGCGCTCGACGCGCAGCGAGAGCCAGTGGCCGCCGTCGCGCGGCGCGTTCCAGGCCAGGATCGGCGTCTCGTCCATGCGCGAGACGACCAGGTCGAGGTCGCCGTCGTCGTCGAGATCGGCCGCCACGGCGGCCCGGTGCGGGCCGGCTTCCGCGAACGCGGGACCCGTCAGTCCGGTGCGATCGACGAACGCGAACGGGTCGTCCGTCCCCAGGAAGAGGTTGCAGTGCTGGCGGTAGACGACGAGGTCGGGCTTGCACGCGTCGACCTGGGGATAGATGTGGCCGTTGCTGGCGAAGACGTCGGCGTGACCGTCGTCGTCGAGGTCGGCGATCTGGCAGCCCCATCCCAGCGGGAACCACGTCGGGCGCCCGATGCCCGCCGGACCGGTCACGTCGTCGAACCACGGCGCGTCGGCGGCCGTCGTGAGGTTCCTGTAGAGCGTGTGCGACTGGATCGAGAAGTTCGTCACGAACAGCTCGGGCAGCGGATCGTCGTCGATCTGCGCCACGGCCAGGCCCATGCCGGCCTCCATGACGCCGGCCCGTCCGCAGGCCACGCCGGCGGGCAGCGCGGCCTCGCGGAAGTGCCCGTTCCCGTCGTTCACGAACAGGAAGTTGAACATCGAATCGTTCGTGACGTACAGGTCGAGGTCGCCGTCGTCGTCGATGTCGGTGAACGCCGGCTGGAAGCCGTAGCTCGTGCTCACGTCGGCCAGTCCCGCCGCCGCCAGCGCGGGACGCAGGGTGTAGTCGGGCGCGCCGGCGTTCTCGAAGAACAGGTCGGCCTGGGCCGGCAGCGTGCGCGGTCCGCAGGGCACCTCGCAGGCCATGAGGTGGCACAGGCCGCGCTGGTCGAGCGACGGAAGGTCCTGCTCGCAGTAGTTCGCCACGTACAGGTCGAGGTCGCCGTCGGCGTCGACGTCCCCGGCCGCCGCGCCCGTCGACCAGTCGATCGCGCCGCCCGCCAGCCCGGGATGCGCGGCCGTCGCGTCGACGAAGCGCGCGCCGTCGTTGCGGAAGAGCACGTTCGGTCCGAGGTTCGTGACGTACAGATCGGTGTCGCCGTCGACGTCCACGTCGAACGCGAGTGCACCGTACGAGTACGACGGATCGTCGACACCGCGCACCGCGCCCTCCTCGGCGAAGGTGCGGTCGCCGCGGTTGCGGTACAGGCGATTGCGCGAGTCGCCGCCGTCCGGCGTGCCGTCGCGTCCCTGGGGGAAGTAGAGGTCCATGCGCCCGTCGCCGTCGGCGTCGAGCACCGCGATGCCCTGCCCGATCGTGTCGCGCAGGTAGAACTTGTCCGGCGCGCGAGGGCCGGACAGGTCGCGATGCGCGAGGCCGGCCGCGACCGTCCCGTCGGTGAACCAGGGGCCCGTGTCGGGTTCGGGCAGCGCCGCGCGCGTGAGCGTCGGCGCGGGGGACGGCGCCGCGTCGGAGGGCGCCACGTGCGCGTCCGCGCCGATCGATGTCGCGTTCGCGCCGGACGACGTCGCGCCCGCCGACGCGTCGACGGTCTCCGACGCGTCCCTCCCGCAGGACCCAAGGCACACGGCGCAGGACGCCACGAGCAATGCGACACGGCTCAGCACGACACGCACGACAGTCGCCTGCGAACGATGGCCCGGGGGCCCGCCATCCCGGACGGACCCCGCGCGAGCGAGGCGGTTCGGCGCCGCGCTCGGCCCGAACGTACCGCAGGTCCCGCGGCTTGGGAACCGCCGGTCCGTGTGGCGTCCGGCGCGGAGCGGGACGCGGTCCACGGAAGCAGCCCGGGCTGCGTCCGGACCCGGAGGCGAACCGACCTCCGAAGGCCCCGTCAGAAGAGGACCGGATCACACGCTGGACAGTCCTTCGCATCATGTGTAACGTCTGGGTTACCTATGCAAGCCGAAGCCGTCGACCTGCTCTTCGCCACGCTCGCCCACGCCGGCCGTCGACGCATGCTCGACCTCGTGATGGCGGCGCCGGGCATGAGCGTGTCGGCACTCGCCACGCACTTCGAGATGAGCCGCATCGCCGTGCTCAAGCACGTGCGCGCGCTCGAGGTCGCCGAGCTGCTGATCACGCGCAAGCAGGGCCGCACACGTCGGCTGTACTTCAACCCCGTCCCGATCCAACTCATCCACGACCGCTGGACCACGAAGTACAGCGCGTTCTGGGCCGAGCGGATGGTCGACATCCAAGCGCGCGTCGAGCGACGCGCCAGCGGCGAGGAACCCAAGATTGCCTGACACGACCGCGATGTTCCGGGTCCTCATCAAGGGCTCGGTCGAAGACGTCTGGAACGAGATCACGCGCACCGACGAGCCGATCGCGTGCTTCTTCAACAACCGCATGCACGTGGGCGAGCTGCGCGCCGGCTCGCGTCTCGCCATGCGTTCACCCGACGGCAGGTACACCGGCGTGGTCGGCGAGATCCTGGAGGTCGTCCCCTACCAGAAGTTCAGCCACACGTTCCGCTTCACGAACCTCGCGGATCCGCCGAGCGTGGTGACGTACGAGCTCGAGCCCAAGGGCGACAGCGTGCAGTTCACGCTGACCGTGACCGAGCTGGCGGTCGGCACGAAGTCCGCGAAGCAGATGCTGTCCGGCGGCAAGATGATCGTGGGCGTGCTCAAGACGGTGATCGAGAAGGGCCGTCCGAGCCTCGGGACGCGCATGCTCTTCGTGCTCTTCAAGCTGCTCGCTCCGCTCTCGCCGAAGCAGTGCCGCAGCGAGAACTGGCCCGTCGACGGATCCCCCGACGGGCGGGCGACGTGATGCGCACGATCGTCGGCGTGATCGTCGGGTATCTCGTCTGGACCGCGCTCTGGCTGGGCGGCGGCGCAGCCATCGGCGCGGCCTATCCGAAGGAGTTCCAGGCGTTCCAGGACGGGCAGGCGCTCACGCTGGCCGCGCCGCTCGGCCTCGCGCTCGCTCTGAGCGTGCTGTGCTCGCTGATCGCCGGCGCGCTCACCCGGCGCATGACGCGCGGATGGACCGCGTCGCTCCTGCTCGCGCTGCTGTTGCTCGTCACCGGCATCGTCGTCCAGGTCGATGCCTGGGAGCGCATGCCCGAGACCTACCACTTCAGCTTCCTCATCCTGCTCGTGCCCATGACGCTGCTGGGCGCGCGCCTCACCAGGTCCCGACCAGGAACCGACACATGGCGACCCCCGAAGAGATGACGGCCACGATGGTGGCCAACCTCGAGCGGAAGACCGGCAAGACGCTCGCGCAATGGCTCGTCGTCACCAAGGCCAGCAAGCTGGCGAAGCACGGTGAACTCGTGAAGCTGCTCAAGAGCGAGCACGGCATGACGCACGGCTTCGCGAACCTCGTCGCGCACAAGACGCTCGCGAGCGACGCGGGTTCGGCCAGCGACACCGACCTCGTGGCCGCGCAGTACGCCGGCAAGAAGGAGGCGCTGCGCCCGATCTACGACGCGCTCGTCGCCGCGGTCGAAGGCTTCGGCGAGGACGTCGTGCTCGCGCCGAAGAAGGCCTACGTGAGCCTGCGCCGCGGCAAGCAGTTCGGCCTCGTCCAACCGTCCACCGCCACGCGCGTGGACGTGGGACTGAACCTCCAGGGAGTGCCCCCGACCGAGCGCCTCGAAGCCTCGGGCAGCTTCAACAGCATGTGCACGCACCGCGTGCGCGTGAGCTCGAAGGCCGACATCGACGCCGAGCTGAAGGCTTGGTTGAAGCGCGCCTACGACCAGAGCTGAACCCGGCGGAATCGCCTGTCGATCGTCCAGGGCTCGAGCACCACGGACGCAGCCCGGGCCCTGACCGTAGCCGTGGCCGTCACCGCGCGCTGGGGACGTCCCCCACGCGCCGCTCGTCGCCGAAGGACGGCGCGCCGAAGCAACCGTCGACGCCCGTCCGCAGCCAGACCGCGCCGGACGGGTCGATGCGCGCGGCGACGTGCGCGGCGGGGGGAGCGCGCACCGGAACCGAGAGCGGCGGGCCGTCGCCCACGCGCACCAGGAGCGTGCCGATCGTGGCCTCGGGCGGAGCGTCGAACGAGTCGTCCAGAGTCTTGCGGACGTGCAGCGCGCGTCGCGTCTCGCGCGCGCCGACGCCGAGCCAGCGCGGCGCCGGTTGCCGTCCGTCCGACCGCGGGCCGAGCTCGAAGAGCGCGCTCGCGGGATCGTCGTCGAACGCGCGCCAGTCGACCGACGCGGGGACGTCGAGCTCGTTCTCGAGACTCAGCACGACGCGATCGCCCCAGCGGAACGTCCAGGGCGAGAGTCCCTCCTCCACGACGCCGAGCGCGACGACCTGGACCACGAGCACGAGCAGCGAGGTCCAGGCCGCGAGCAGCAGCCATCCGAGTCGTCCCACGAGCGAGCGCGGGACGACGCCGAAGAGCGCGAGGAACGCCGCCGCGTTCGCCGCCAGCAGCAACGCGGGGATCAGCGGGACGCATCCGACGCACGAGCCGGCGTCGAAGTGCATCACCAGGACGTGCGCCATCCACGCCGCGCTCGCCGCCGAGGCACACAGCGCGCGCCCCCGGCTCGCGCGCACGCGCCAGACGAAGGCGACCGACGCCGCGAGCGTCAGCAGCACGAGCAGGATCCCGACCTGGCCCGAGGTCACGAACGGGACGCCCGTGGCCTCGAGCGTCATCTCGCCCAGGGACGCGACGCGCTGCGTCATCGCACGACGTCCCCCACCCGGCGCTCGTCGCCGAAGGACGGCGCGCCGAAGCAACCGTCGCGTCCGATCCGCAGCCAGACGCTGCCGTCCTCGGCGAGGCGCAGGGCGAGGTGCGCGCGCTCGGGCGCGTCGACCGCGACGATCAGCGGCTCGCCGTCGTCCGCGCGCAGCGTGAGCGTGCCCACGGTGGCGGGTCCGCTGGAGTCGTTGCCGACGCTCACGAACGCGCGTCGCGACTCGTCCGGCGGGACGTCGAAGGCGAGCGGCTCGCTGCACCAGGGATCGTCGGGTGCGCCGAGCCAGGTGACGGACACGCCCCCGTCGCGCTCGTTCTCGAGGCTCACGACGACGCGTCCGACCGACGAGGTGTGCGCCCAGGGCGACAGCGCGTGGGTCGCGACGACAAGCAGCACGGCCTGGATGATCGAGAGGAAGGTCATGTCGATGAACCCGACGAGCAGCAGGTCGAATGTCGCTGCATCCTTCCCCTTCGGAAGTGGCAGCAAGGTTGCTGCGGCGAGCAGGTTCGCCGCGACGAACACGACGAGCACGGTGGGCCCGGCATCGTCTCCCGCGTGACCGGCGACGATGCCCAGCGACCACAGGACGCACGCGATGCATGCGAGGCCGAAGCGCTTGCCCCGCCCGCGCTGCGAGCGCACGAACACGAACGCCAGCGCGAGCGCCAGCAGCGTGGCCGTCACGCCGACCTGCTCCGACGTCACGAGCGGGACGTGCACCCACTCGCAGCCCGGGCCGAGCTCACCCATCCGACGGATCCCCGCGCGCGATGCCCTCGTCGAACGCGCGCTCCTCGCCCAGGTCCGGCGCGCCGAAGCAGCCGTTGTCGCCCGAGCGCAGCCAGGCCGCGCCGGACGCATCGAGGCGCACGGCGAAGTGCTGCACGAAGGGGACGCCGGACACCGCGGCCTCGAGCGGCATTCCGTCGCCGACGCGCACGAGCAGCGTCCCCGAGAGCGAGTCCGGGATCGGGTGCCGCCTCGCGACGGCCATGAGCTCCTCGGACGTCAGGAGCTGGTGCCAGACGCGATCGGTCTCGCCGGGCGCGACGTCCAGCCAGGAGGACGTCTCGCCCTCAGGCTCGCGCCACGCGATCGACGCCGGTGCGGTGAACCCGTTCTCGAGGGTCAGCGTGATGCGCGGGCCGACCCCGAACGTCCAGGGCGAGACCGCCGCGACGCCGCGCTCGCCGAGCCAGACCTGCGCGGCGACGAGCAGCGGCCCACCGAGCAGCACGAGCCCCACCGACGAGGCACGCCGCACGCGTCGCTCGGGCCACGGGACGAGCGCCGCCACGGCCGCCGCGTTCGCACCGCACGCGCAGACCACGAGCAGGGCGAGCCAGACGATGACCCACTCCGCGCCGCCCGGATGGTGCATGAGCAAAAGGGCCGTGGTCCCGAGCAGACACGCCGCGATCGCGGTGCGCACGCGTCCCGTGCGCCGCCTGACGAGCAGGACGAACGCCGCGCACGCCACCGCGAACAGCAGCGTGAGCGCCGTCGCGACCACGCTCGAGTCCGGCAGCAGCGGCCACGCCGCGCTCATCGAGTGCCCTCCCGCGCCGACACCGGACGGCCCGCGTCGCGCGTGCGCGGATCGAACAGCCCGGCGTCGGCCGCGACCTCGGCGAACGGATGCTCCTCACCGAGCCGCGGCGCGCCGAAGCAGCCCTGGCGTCCGACGCTCACGGTCACGTTCCGCGCAGCGTCGACGTGCACCGCGAGATGCGCCTCGGGCGGGACGACGACGCGCGCGTTCGTCGGCACGCCGTCGCCCAGCCGGACGTGCAGCGTGCCCTCCCACGCCGGGTCGGGATGGCGATCGAAGCGCGGACGGCCGCGGATCGTGGCGTGCGCGACGTCGCCGGGCGCGGCCACCAGCCACGCGGCGTTCTGCGCCAGCTCGTCGCCGTGCTCGAGGATCCAGCGCGCGCGCACCTCGACAAGGGACCCGTTCTCGACGTGCAGCACCGCCTTGCCCTCGCGCCCGTTCGTCCACGGGGCGAAGCTGCTCAGCGTCGTGAACAGCACGAGCTGCGTCACGAACCCGACGACTCCGCCGAGCAGCAACACGCTCGCGGCCATCACGCCGCGCGCCTTCCAGTCGGCGGGCCAGGCCACCAGCGAGGCCACCGCGAGGATCGGCGCGAGCAGCATCGTCACGTACACGTCGACCGGCGTGTCGTGGCGCAGGCCCTGGTGCAGCCGCACGAGGAAGAGCGTCCACACGAGGCACGCGACGAGCGGCAGGACGCGCCGGCGACGCCGCCGCCACGCCGTGCCCACCAGCGCCGTCGCGACCGCCAAGGTCAGCACCGTGACCAGCGTCGCCATCGTCTCGGACGTGAGCATGCGCGGCGTCCTCGTCTCCCTCGGGACGCGCCCCGGTCCGGCGCGATTCGCGATCAGCGTATCACTCCTTCCGCGCGTCCGGCAGCCGGCTTGCACGATCCCGTCCCCGGACGGCTACCATCTGCGGCATGGCACACCGCGAACCGCTGGACAAGATCGAGGCCCGCATCCTGGGCGTGCTCATCGAGAAGGAACTCACCACGCCCGACGGGTATCCGCTCTCGCTCAACGCGCTGCAGAACGGCTGCAACCAGAAGTCGAACCGCGACCCGCAGCTCTCGCTCGACACCCAGTCGCTCGAGGAGGCGCTCAACCGCCTGCGGCTGAACCGGCTCGTGCGCGAGGTGCACGAGGCCGGCGCGCGCGTGCTCAAGTACGCTCACGACGCCAAGCCGGCGCTCGAGGTCGACACGCAAGAGCTCGCCGTGCTCGCCGAACTGCTCATGCGCGGCCCGCAGACCGTGGGCGAGCTGCGCGGACGGGTCGAACGCATGACGCCCGTCCCCACGCTCGACGACCTGCAGCGCGTGCTCAAGCCGCTCATGGAGCGCGGCATGGTCGTGGTCATCGCGCCCGCGCCGGGCAGCCGCGCGCCGCGCTACCTGCAGACGATCGCGCCCGGCATCCACCCGGGCATCGACGCGGGCACCGCGCCGAGGACGGCTCCCGCGCCCGCCGCGCCGAACGCACCCGCGCCCGCGGGACCGACGCACACGGTGCACGTCGCCGGCACGCAGCCGACCACGCACGGCGCGGGCCCGACTCCCCTCGCGCCGACGCCTGCGGCGTCCCCGTCCGGCGCGAGCGCGGACGCGCGCCTCTCCGCGCGGATCGAGAAGCTCGAGCACACCGTGGCGCGCCTCGAACAGGAGTTGCGCGACCTGCGCGAACGCGTCGAGTAGGCGCGCCGCGCGCGGTCCCGTCCCTCGATTCACCCGATTGCCAGATCTCGCGGGGAGCCGCTAGACTCCGCCCGGGCCTCCCGGGAAAGGCGGCCGTCCGGGTCGAGCGGGAGGAGTCGACATGCGCAGTCGTGTTCGTGGAGTGGTGGTCCTCGCGGTCTTCGTGTCCCTCGTCGCGGCGACGTCGCTGCGTGCGCAGGAGCCACCGAGCGAGCCGCGTCCGTTCGAGTGGCAGCCCGGGCCGACCCAGGCGTCCCTCGGCTCGCAGGGCATCCTCGACGTCCCCGAGGGCTACCTGTTCCTCGGCGGACGCGAGACGCGCCGCCTGCTCGAGATGATGGAGAACCCCACGAGCGGCGAAGAGCTCGGCACGCTCACGCCCGCCGACGAGAACGAGAACTGGTTCCTGTTCTTCGAGTTCGACGACGTCGGCTACGTCGACGACGACCAGTCCGACCTCGACGCCGACGATCTGCTCGACAGCCTGCGCGAGGGCACCGAGGCCGGCAACGAGGAGCGCCGCGCGCACGGCTGGCAGGAGCTCACCATCACCGGCTGGCGCAGGACGCCGTACTACAACCCGTCCACGAACAACCTCGAGTGGGCCGTCGACGTGCGCACCGCGGGTCAGGCGGACATCGGCATCAACCACGACGTGCGCCTGCTCGGGCGCGAGGGCGTGATGCGCGTCAGTCTCGTGTGCGACGCGGCCGACTACGCCCGGGTGGCGCCCCAGATCGACAGCCTGCTCTCGGGCTTCGCGTTCCGCTCCGGCCGCCGCTACGACGAGTTCCAGTCGGGCGACAAGATCGCCGAGTACACGCTCGGCACGCTGGTGACGGGCGCCGTGCTGGCCAAGACGGGCCTGCTCCAGAAGCTGTGGAAGGTCATCGTGGCCGCGCTCGTCGGCCTCGCGGCGCTGTTCAAGAAGATCGTGCGCGCCGTGACCGGCCGGCGGGATCCCGAGGCCGCCGAACCGCCGCAGGGATGACCACGGTCGCCGAGTTCTTCGGCGTCCTCCTGCTGCTGTACCTGATCGAATGCGGCGCGTGGATCCCGCGCACGTCGTTCGGACTGGCGCGCGGGCGGCGCCGAGCGCGCGTCGTGCATCCCCCCGAGGTGCTCGGCAACCAGGGCTCGGGCTGGCTGACGGGCGACGTCCTGCCGTGGGGATCGGCGCTGCACCTGCTGCACCCGTGGCCCGTGGCGCTCGACGCGCGCGGCCTGGTCGTCGCGCCGGTGCTGGCGCTCGACCCCGCGCTGCGTGACGCGACGGAGCCCGCGTTCGTCCCGTGGGAGCAGCTCGGCGGACTCTCGTGCGACGGCGCGCGTCTCTTCCGTGGACGCCACGCGTTCGCGCACGCCGGCACGTCCGCCCGCGCCCGGACGCTGCGTGCGCTGCTCGACGAACTCGCGCGCACGCCCGTCGAGCGACGCGGTGTCGCGATCGACGACGCTCTGCGACGCGGCCTCGATCCGGACGTCGTGCGCGAGCGGCTGAAGACCTTCGAGCGCCTCGCCCCGACGGTCTCCGTCCTGGCGAGCGCGCACCTGCTGTTCGTCTTCGGCGTCGCGCCGATCGTCGTCTCGCGCGTCGGCTTCGAGACGTCCTGGGCCGCACTGCTGGCCGGCCTCGCGGCGATCACCCTGGCCAACGCGGTCGCCTTCGTGCTCGCGCACCGACGTCTGTTCCCGACCGAGGCGGCCACCCGCTGGGGGCTCGCGGGACAGATGCTCGTCGTGCCCATCTCGGCCGCCCGCTCGCGCGACCTGCTCGCGCGCGACCTGTTCGACGGCTGCGATCCCGTGCTCGTCACGGCCCTGCTCGGCGGCGCCGACACGCGCCCGGCCGTGCTCGCGGCGCTGCGTGACCTGGCCCATCCGGCGCGGCCGGGCGAACGCATCGCCGACCTCGACGCGCGCGCGACCCTCGACGGCTTCCGCGCGCGATGGCGCGCGCGCCTCGTCGAGGCGCTCGCCCCGCTGGACGTCGACGCGTCGCTGGCGGACGTCGCGCCGCCGCGCGAGCCGGGCGCGCTCTCGTACTGTCCGCGCTGCCTGATGCAGTTCGTGGCGCGCGACGTCTCCTGCGACGTGTGCGGCGATCGCGCCACGCGCGCGTTCGACGTCTGACGCGCGGCGCGCGGCCGCGCAGCGAGCGCCCCGCACCGCGCGCGCCGGCACTTCGAGCGCGGCCCGACCACGACGCTCTCCCGCGAACGCACGACGCCGCCGCCCGGTCTCGAACCGGACGGCGGCGGGTCCCGCGGGATGCGCGCTGCGGCGCGCGCGGCTCAGTAGCCGATCGTGACCTTCATGCCGCGCGACTGCGCGGTCTTCTTCGCGCCGAAGCCGGCCGGGTCGACGAGCATCGCCTGGGCGAAGACCTCGACGCCGGCGAGGGCCGCGTCGTCGGGGATCATCCAGTTCATGCCGACCTGCTGGAGGATCGTGACCGTCGGCAGCGTGAGCGCGATCGGATCGTTCACGAGCAGCGCGCCCCCGTCGAACGGGATCTCGGCCGGCTCGAAGCCGACGAAGATCACCGGCGTCGTCCCCTGGGGCACGTTCGAGAGCGCCACGAGCGACGACTCGCCGGGCACCGGCGGCTGCCCGGTGGTGAGCACCGGCACGCCGAGCGAACCGGCCTTGCCCGCGCCGTACGCCTCGACCGTGGCGAGCACGTCGGACGGCGCGAGTCCGCCCTCCATCGACTTCGACGTGAGCGAGAAGAGCACGGCCTCGCCGATGGCGTTGCCGCCCGCGTTCCACGCGCCGGACAGGACGTACCCGCCGTCGAGCGCCACCGACCAACCGAGCAGGTCGCTGTCCTGGCCGCCCTCGCGCGAGAGCCGGTCCTCGAGCTGCCAGCCGTTGCCGAAGATCTCGGGACGGTACACATACACGGCGCCGGGCTGCGCGACTTCGTTCGAGTACGCGTGGGGCGACGCGATCGCGATGCGTCCGCCGTCGACGGCGACCCAGCGTCCGAACTCGGCGCCGGACGCACCCGCCTCGGGATGCAGCGTCTCGGCCAGCGCGACCTGCGGCGGGAAGACCTCGCCGTCGACGTCGTACACGTAGGCCGAGCCGGTCGTCACGCCGAGCTGCTCCTCCCAGGCCGCGCCGACCACGAGGTGCTCACCGTCGAAGTCGATGTCGCAGCCGTAGGCGTCGTCGGAGTGGGGCACGGGCGCCTGGATCGCCGGTCCGATCTGGTACCCGAACGGGTGCACGCGGAAGTGGAACACCGCGCCCGTGTAGCCGTACGAGTTGGTGTCCGAGGCGAAGACGTTCGCGTACAGGCCGTCGGCCGTGCCGCGGATCGTGACCATGTTGCCCAGGATGACGGGGTCGGGGTGCTGCAGGCGCGTGTGCGCCACCCACGCGCCGCCGACCTCGCGCAGCACGTCGATCGCGCCGTTCGAGGAGGCCTTGGGCACGCCGACCGCCATCCAGCCGTCGTCGACGTCGAGCGCCTGGCCGAAGCGGTCGGACGGGCTGGCCCACGGCGACGAGATCGTCTGCGAGTAGCTCCAGGTGCCGTCGGCGAGGGAGAAGCGGATCACCGCGCCGGCGTAGTCGTTCGCGAACGGGGCGCCGACGTAGAGGTCGTCGCCGTCGAGCTCGATGTCCGTCCCGAACTCGTCCCAGGGGCCGGTCGGGCTGGTGAGGACCTGGGTCTTCGACCAGGTCGCGCCGTCGCGGTGGAAGACGTCGACGGTGTCGTCGCCGCGGTTCGTGACGAACGCCCAGTCGTCCTCGAGCTCGACGCGCCAGCCGTAGAACTCGAGCTGGGCGGGCGACTCGGCGACCCAGGGCGTGAGGTGGCACCAGCCGTTCGTGGGCGGCGCGGCCAGGGCCGGGGTCGCGAGCAGGGCGGCGGCGGCGGCGAGGGATCCGAGGGACTTGGTGAGGCGGTGCGACATGGGAGGAGTTCCTGTTTCGGTGGGGAGGTTCGGGTGAGGAGCCGGTGTGTTCGGTCCCGACCCTCCCCGCAGGCTCCGGCGTCGACGACCGACAGGCTTTCTCGGAGGAGGCACGCGGGTCGCGCACGCCGGCTTCCGACCCGCTGCGGGAAGACCGGCGACCAACTCGCGGTCGAAGCGGGACGCCGATCGGGCCCGACCGGTTTCCGGCGCCGCGATGGACGGTCGCCCGCCCGAGCGACTACCCTCGACGGTCGAAGCAGGGAGACCGACGATGATCATGATCGAACGCTGCGCAGGCCCCCGCCGCCGGCGATGCCGCAAGTTCATGCATCTGATGTACGCGCTCACCGCCGCGCTCTGCGGCGCCTGCGCGCCCGCCTCGGGGGCGTCCCCTGACCGGGAGCAGGCGCCGCTGCGCGCCGTGCCGGGCGCGATGCGCGATCTCGTCCCCGCGGACACGGTGCTCTACGTCGACGCCGCCTCGGCCGAGGCGCTGCACGCCCTCGTCGCCGCGTGCGCGCAGATCGGACCCACGTCGTCGGTTCCCGAGGCGCGCGCGCTGCTGACGAGCGCGTTGCCCGACTCGATCGCGACGGACCTCGTCGACCCCGGTCGGCCGGCGGCGCTCGCGCTGCGCGCGGTGAACGGGCATCCCGTGCCGACGTGGATCTTGCCGGTCTCCGACGCCGAGGCCTTCGCCGCGTCGGCGCGCGCCGCGGGCATGACGGCCGAGACGAACGCGGGATGGGTGTCCGTCGCCGACGAGGCGCGCCGTGACCCGCTGGCCGGCGAGCTGACCTTCGACCCGCTGCCCGGCGGCGTGATCGCGGCGCGCATCGACATCCCCGCCCTCGTGGCGGCGTACCGTCCGATGATCGACATGGCCATCCAGAACATGCGCACCGCGATGGCCACGCAGCCCACGCAGCAGGCCTTTCCCGGCGTGGACATGCAGGCGCTCACGGGAGCGTACGTCGGCCTGTTCGACACGCTGGTCACCAGCGCGACCCGCCTCGACCTCGTGGTGCGCCTCGCCGGATCGCGCATCACCCTCGACGGACACCTCGAGCTGCGTCCCGACGGACCGCTGTCGCCCTTCGACGTCCGCGAGCCGGTCGACCTGCGCGCCCTGGCGGGCACGCTCGACTCCGATGCGATGGGGCGCGTCGTCGGGCGCTGTGACATGGCCGAGGCGATGCGGCGCCTGGCGGACTTCATGCAGATCTTCGCGGCTCCGGACGTCGATCCCGAGACCATGCTGGCCGCGAGCACGCGCATGTACTCCAACTGCACGGGCGGCACGGCCCAGAGCTTCGACTTCGGCGGCGACGGCATGCGCGTCGAGAGCTGGTTCGGGAGCCGCGACCCCGCGGCGTTCGTCGAGGCCGCCATCGGACTCATCACGTCCGGCGCCTACGCGACCTGGCCCGGAGCCACATGGGACGAGCCCGTGCACGAGTCGATCGCCGGCGTCGAGGCCACGCGCATCGTGCAGCGCCTGCCGGATGCGACGGAGGACGACCTCGCCGATCCCGTGCTGCACTCGATGCGCGCGATGGCCGGCGGCGACGAGATCGCGATGCGCTACATCCCCCTCGACGGGGGCGTGCTGACCGTGCTCGGCCGCGCCGACGTCGCCCGGGCCGTGGCGCGCGTCCGATCGCCGGGCGAGCCGAGCGACGCGCTGGCCGACGCGATCGAGGCCGTCGGCGACGCGGGGACGGCATGGGTAGCCGACATCGATCTGTCGGGCCTCCTCGCCATCGGGCTCAGCCAGCTCCCGCCCGGCCAGCGCACGACCATGCACGTCCCGGCCGGTCGCACGTCGCTCACGCTCTGGGCCGCCGGTCGCGACGACGGCTGGGACTTCGAGCTCGCGCTCGACCTCGACGAGCTGAAGGCCTTCGGCGCGGCCTTGTCGGGCCGCTGACGGCGCGCGCGGTCGCGGATGCCGCGCCGCGTCAGGCCGCGGCGCTCGCGGCGGCCAGCATGCGCCCGGCGCAGAAGTCGAGCGCGGCCTCCCACGACGTGGCGGCCTCGTGCGTCCAGGCGTCGCCCAGGCGGCGCGCGAGGGTCGCGAGCATCGAGTACGCGACGTAGCCGTACATGCCGGGCGTCACGCCGAGGGCGGCGTGCCCGCGTCCCAGGTCGGCCAGCACCGGCTCGAGCGCCTCGGGACGGTCGGCCGACGCCACCACCGCCGCCAGCGACATGGCCAGCTTCTTGCGCTGCTCGTCGAACTCGGTGCCGGCGAAGAGCGGCCGCACCTGCGGGAAGGTCGCGAGCAGGTGCTCGTAGAAGTCGCGCACGAAGCCGTCGGCATCGGCGCGGACCAGGTCGAAGGTGCTGCGGATCACGGTGACGTCCATCGCGGTGGCATTCCTCGGGAGGGTCGGGGGGACGCGCGCACGGCCTTCGGGTCACGTCCGACAACCGTGCGACCCTGCCGCGCGCGGGCGGCGAGCGCAAAGTGGTATCTCACTTACCACATTACGTCAAGCGCGGAACCGGGCCCCCGTCCCGCGGGTGTCGCCCGTCACGTCGGCAGACGCGAGATGCCGTGCCTGGGGTCGGGGCGGCTCACGAGATCGGCCACCGTGAGGCCCGCGAGCGCGTCGAAGAAGGCTTTCTCGGCCAGCATGAGGCGCTTGCGCAGGCGGCAACCCGGCTCGAGCAGGCAGGCCTCGGCGTCGTCGAAGCAGGCCAGCAGTTGCTGCCGTCCCTCGAGCTCGCCCACCACCTCGGCCACGTCGATCGACGCGGCCTCGCGCGCCAGCGAAACGCCGCCGCCGCGTCCGGAGTGCGTCTGGACGTAGCCGAGGCGGGCGAGGGTCTGCACCACCTTGACGAGGTGGTCCTTGCTCACGCCGAACGCGTCGGCGATGGCCTCGACGCGCTCGCGCCGACCGATGCGCGCCAGGAAGATGAGCACGCGCAACGCGTAGTCGGTGTGGAGCGTGAGCTGCATGCGGTCCAGTGGACGACGGCGGGCTCCGGCCTGTCAACGCCGGACGTCCCGACCAACGCGCGCGGCACCGACACGTCGACTCGACGCCGGCGCGCGACGTGTCAGCCCTGCTTCGCGCCGGCCGCCTCCAGCACCTCCGCCGGGACGCCGGCCTCGCCGGGCTCGTGGGTCCCGAAGCGCACGTGCTCGGTGCTCGTCACCTCCATCGACGGATCGTCGCCCATCGAGAGGTGCAGCGTCTGGACGCACTCGGTGAGCGCGCCCTGCGCGTCGAGGTGGAACTCGAGCTTGCCCTCGGCCTGCATCCCGCCGCGCGGACCGCGTCCGCCGCCGGGCGCGAGCGAGCGCGCGGCCTCGGGGCTGAGGCGTCCGCGGAAGACGAGGCCGTGCTCCGACTCGATGCGCTCGACGTCGACGAGCGCGTGCTCGAGGTCGCCGAAGCGCTCGGCCGGCAGCGTGAAGCGCTCGAGCGCGAGCTCGGCGCGCTGGGCGGGATCGAGCTCGAAGCGTCCCCCGCCGCGTCGGCCGAAGCCACGTCCCCCGCGCTCGCCCTCGCCAGCGTCATCGCCCGAGGACGTCGTGCCCGCGGAGGCCGTCGCGCCGTCGGCTTTCGCGCCGCTCGCGGTCGCATCGCGTCCCGTCGCACCGGCCGCCGTCGCGCCCGAGCCGGCCTCGCCGGCGTTCGCGGGATCACTCGCACCCGCCGCCGCGCCGCCGCTCGACGCGCCGGCATCCGTGCCGCGCTGGCCGTCCTCGCCGCGTGCTCCGGCCTCGGCGGCCTCACCGCGCTCACCGCGCTCGCCGCGCTCTCCGCGTGGCTCGCCTTCGCCGCGCTCGGCACGTCCGCCGCGACCTTCGCGACCGAAGCGCGCGAAGGGCCCTTCGAGCTTCGTCCAGGCCCCGTCGCGATGGACGAGCGTCTCGCCGCCCACGCGCCACGCGACCTCCTCGCCGAGTTGCAGGCGCGCACCCTTGTCCTTCCATGCGCTGCCGCTCAGGCGCAGGTCGGCCTCGCCGACGGGACCGCCCTCGGTGTGGCGCTCGACCTCGAAGCTGTACGCCGGCTCGGCCTCCAGCTTCTTGACCGCGGCCACCAGGGCCGGATCGAGGTCGGGTGACGGGACGATGGACGCGACGACGAGCAGGGCTGCCAGCATGATCGGTCTCCGTGGGGACCACCGGGAAGGCGGTCGAAAGGCGATTCCAGGCGCGTCGCGCGCGCTCCGAGGCGATCGGCAAGGACGGCCGGACGAACCGTCGGCCAGGCACCTCCCGCGCGAGCGACTCGCTCATACGTCGCTGCCCGGCTGCGCTGTGGGATCCGGCGGAGTCCGGACCGGCCGGGGCACGACCGGCGAACCGGCCGACCCGCGGGAGGGTCGCCCAGATGCGCACCGGGCCCTCCGCGAGCGTCACGCCCCCGCGACGGACGCCCCCCGCGCCGACTACAATGCCCGGTCCTCCGTCGCCCGTGCGCAGCGTCGCGCCGGGACGTGGCGGAGTTCCCGCCCCCGGCCAGACCCGGGGCGCGATGCGGAGGACACGATCCATGACGACCCAGACCGAGACCCGCAGCTTCCAGGCCGAGACGAGCCAGCTCCTCGACCTGATGATCCACTCGCTCTACTCGCACAAGGAGATCTTCCTGCGCGAGCTGATCAGCAACGCCAGCGACGCGCTCGACAAGCGGCGCCTGCTCGGGCTGACCGACGCGGCCGTGCGCGGCGACGACGAGGGACGCATCCTGATCGAGGCCGACCCCGCGTCGCACACGCTCGTGGTGTCCGACGACGGCATCGGCATGACGCGCGACGAGGTGGTCGAGAACATCGGCACGATCGCGCGCTCGGGCACGAAGGAGTTCATCCGCACGCTCAAGGAGGCGCGCAAGTCCGGCGAGATCGACGCCGAGCTCATCGGACAGTTCGGCGTCGGCTTCTACAGCGCGTTCATGGTCGCCGACGAGGTGATCCTCGAGACGCGCAAGGCCGGCACCGACGAGGCCACCCGCTGGACGAGCAAGGGCGACGGCTCGTACACGATCGAGCCCTGCGAGAAGGACGCCCCCGGCACGCGCATCACGCTCGTCCTGCGGCCGAAGGAGAGCGAGGACGAGTCGTGGCAGGACTTCACCGACGAGTGGACCCTGCGCTCGGTGGTCAAGCGCTACTCCGACTTCGTCGAGCACCCGGTCGTGATGGAGGTCGAGCGCGAGGAAGGCGAGGGCGACGAGAAGAGGTCCGTGCGCGAGCTCGTCACGCTCAACTCGCGCAAGCCGCTCTGGACGCGTCCCAAGGCCGAGATCTCCGAGCAGGAGTACAAGGACTTCTACACGCACCTCTCGCACGACTGGAACGATCCGCTCGAGACGATCCACTTCAAGGCCGAGGGCACGCACGAGTACACGGCGCTGCTGTACGTCCCGAAGACGCGCTCGCACGAGATGCTCGACCCGCAGCAGCGCGGCGCGCGCGTGAGCCTGTACGTCAAGCGCGTGCTCGTGCAGGCCGAGTGCGAGGAGTTGCTGCCGCCGTGGCTGCGCTTCGTGCGCGGCGTGGTCGACTCGGCCGACCTGCCGCTCAACGTCTCGCGCGAGACGCTCCAGCACGCGCGCCAGATGGGACAGATCAGGAAGCACCTCGTGAAGAAGGTCGTCGAGACGCTGGGCAAGGTGCTCGCCGACCGGCGCGACGACTACGTCGCCTTCTGGGAGCAGCTCGGCCCCGTGGTGAAGGAGGGCCTCGTGCTCGACGAGGCGATGCGCGACGAACTGGCGAAGACCTGCCTGTTCCACGACACGCACGACGAGACGCTCACCACGCTCGGCGAGTACGTCGAGCGCATGCCGTTCACGCAGAACGCGATCTACTACGTGACCGCGAGCGACCTGCGCACGGCGCGTTCGTCGCCGCACCTCGAGGCGCTCAAGAAGAAGGGACTCGCCGCGCTGCTGCTCGTCGACCCGGTCGACGAATTCGTGGTCGACCGGCTGCACGAGTTCGACGGCAAGCCGCTCGTCTCGCTCGACCGCGGCGAGCTCGACCTGGGCGACGACGCCGACGACGAGTCGTCCGCGCAGCTCGACGAGAAGCAGAAGGAGCTGCAGCCCGCGCTCGACGCCGTGCAGAAGGCGCTCGACGAGCACGTCTCTTCGGTGCGCCTCTCGCGCCGGCTCGACGAGAGTCCTGCCGTGCTCGTGGGCGAGCAGGGCGGCCTCTCGCCGCAGATGGAGCGCATCCTGCGCGCGTCCGGGCAGGAGGTCCCGAAGGGACGCCGCGTGCTCGAGCTCAACGCCGAGCATCCCGTGGTGCAGCGCCTGCTCGCGCTGGCGGCCGAGCGCGGCGACGGCGCGGGCGACGGCGAATCCGCGTCCGGCGACGGCGAGGGGTCCGCGCGCTTCGCCGAGTTCGCCGAGGTGCTGCTCGGACAGGCGCTGCTCGCCGAGGGCAACCCGCCGCCGGATCCGGCGCGCTTCGCGAAGCTCCTCGGACGCCTCATGGCCGGCGGATAGGCGACGCGCGCCGTCGCGACGTCGGTCGCGAGCGCACCCGCGGCGCGCGCGGATGCGACGAGCGCGAGCAGCCGCCCGCGCTCGTCGCCGGCCGTCACGGGGCGATGCCCATGACCGCGTTCGAGAGCGCCACGCCGTAGATCGCCGCCGGGTCCTGGATGGCCCACTGGACCACGAGCGGGGTGCCGCTCGGCAGGCCGCTCGACTCGACGAACGGGATGTCGATCGTCCCCGCCGGGCTCGTCGGGACGAAGATCGGTCCGAAGAACGGGAACGTCTTGAGCGTGCCGCCCTTGAACGGCAGCGAGGCGCTCGACACCGCCAGGAAGAGGCCCGCCAGCGCGTTCGGCCGCGCGTGCGAGAGGTTCACGCTGTTGCTGCTGCCGAGCGCGAGGGTGCCGCTGCCGACCAGCAGCGGGTAGCCGGCGCTGCCCGGGAGCGCGCACCCGAGGAACTCCCACTGCGACGAGACGATCAGCACGCGGTCCTCGGAGATGACCGAGACGAACAGGTCGCCGGACGGACCGAACGCGAGGTCGCGGATCGCGAGCCCGGTCGGGAAGCCCGAGCCGACCGTGGTCTTGGCGCCCGTGACGGGATCGATGCGCACGAGCGTGCCCGCGACCGAGTCGAGCGCGTAGAGGTCCGTCCCGAAGGAGCCGCCCCGACCGTACTCGAGGCCGGCGAACTTGCCGACCGTCGCGAGCGAACCGTTCGCCAACGAGCCGTCGGGGTTGTAGAGGCGCACCTTGTTGTCGCTGCATCCGACGGCGATGGTGTCGTCGGGCGCGATCGTGATGAAGTGCGGATACGCCGACCCCGGAATCGTCGCGAGCTTCGTCGGCACGCCACCGGTCGAGACCCAGATGGCGCGCGACTGGACGGCCGTGAACAGGAGCCGTCCGGCGTGGTCGAACGCCATCTCGGCGACGTTCCACCACTCGCCGCTCTCGTACAGCGTGACGACCGTGCCGTCGGGGTGGATGCCGCTGATGCGCCCGACGTTCGACGTCCCCAGCACGCCGGACACGAGCAGCGTGCGCGGCACGCCCGAGATCGTGCCCGCGACGTCGAGCACGCACGCGTCGGGGTCGGAGATCGGCTGGTTGCCGAACAAGGTCACCGGCGAGCCGCCGACGCCGATCTTGTTGAGCATGACCGGCGTCGAACCGCCCGAGACGATGGTGTCGGCGCCGGTGTAGAGCGTCCCGTCGGGATCGAAGGCGAGCAGCGCCGGATACGGGACGTCGGCGTAGACGCTCACCTCGAACCCGGGCACCGACTGGGCCTGCACGCCCTCGGACGCCGGGCCCAGGACCGCCGCGACGAAGGCGAAACCGATCGGGACGACCGGGCGCGCCCGCCATGAGCGGACCGAAGCGCACCAACGACGGATCAGGACGGACACACGGCGCATGGGAGATCTCCGGAGGGTGGGAGTGGGCCCCCCCGACGGGGGCTCTCCCTCATCCGGAGCGGTGCGCGCGCGTCACCTCGATTCGCGGACCCGGCATCGCCTGCGGAGTGCGACCCGCAGCCTGATCGGGCGCGGCGTCCCGCGCCCCCCCGCCAGGGCTCGCTCCTCGCACCCCCACGGCACCCGGCACCGGGTGTACACTCGCTCGCCGATCCCGACCCCTGGAGCGAGTCACCCGATGCCCCCCACCCATGTGCTGCGCGCGTCCCTGCTGGCCGCCCTGCTGGCCACGCCCGTCCTCGCGCACGACGCGATCTCGACCGCCGCGCCGAGCGTCCAGCCGACGTACGCGGCGCAGAACTGGTCGTTCGACGTGACGACCACCGGCAACGACATCCACTGGACGTCGCCCACCGCCGTCGACCCGAACGCGATCGGCTACGACGCGGTGCTCGACATCACGCTGGCCACGGTCAACGTGTCGTTCTCGGGCATCCCCTTCGGCCCCATCGACGTGCTGCCGAACCTGCCGCCCGAGGCGCTGCACAACGAGATCAACGGACCCGGCCCCGCGCCCTTCGGCATCCTCGCCTTCCCCGTCGTCGCGCCGCCGCCGCCCGACGCGCCCGCGATCTCGGGCGACCTCTCGTCGGGCCTCGACGCTTCGGGCTTCGGCTTCGTCGACTTCGTGAACGTCGCGCTCGGCACCTTCCAGGTCGACCTGGGCTTCCCGTTCGGGACCGTGACCGCGACGATCACGAGCGTGCGCGTGGCCGGCACGGTGAGCGTGGCCGAGACCCAGTGGGTCGAGCTCGCCGGCACCGCACTGGCCGGCACGAACGCCCTCGAGCCGCACCTGCACGGCAGCGGTCCGCTGCTCGGCAACGACCTGGCCACGCTCGACCTGACCGACGCGCGCGCGTCCACGACCTGCGCGCTCGTGATCGGCGTGACGCAGCTCGTCGCCCCGTTCAAGGGCGGCGTGCTCGTGCCGAACCCCGACATCATCGTGGCCGGCCTGCCCACCGGCGCGGCCGGCGCGCTGAGCGTCTCGTTCCTGTGGCCCACCGGCCTGCCGCCGGGCGTGGTCGTGTCCTACCAGTACTGGGTCACCGATCCGGCCGGGCCCGTGGGCTTCGCCGCGAGCAACGGCCTGACGAGCACGACTCCCTGACGGGGACGGCGCCCGGACGCGGATCCATCGCCGCGTCCGGGCGTCGGCGGACCTCGCGCCGAGCGCGCGGGCCCGGCGTCCGCCGAGCTCGGCTCGTCGACCCGAGCCCGCCGTTCGCGGACGGCGTGCTCGCGCGTCCGATCCCGAGGCGGTCGACTACGGACTCACCTCGAGCCACGTCCCGTTCGTGAGCGCGACCTTCGGTGCGACCGGCAGGCCCGGGTCGACGGTGAGCACCTGCACGTAGACGCGCGTGCCGATGCCGAGCGCCCCGAGCGCGGCGCCGCTCACGGGCAGGACGAGCGTGCCGTCGCACACCGACGGATCGCCCGAACCGTGGCTCGTCGCGGCCGGCAGCGCGGCCCACGGAGGCGACACGAGCAGCGTCCCGCCGAGACCCGGCAGCGCGGCCGGGAACAGGCCCAGGAGCACGAGCGCAGGCTGGTCGATCTGGAGCGCGCCGGCCTGCACGACGAGTCCCGCGCCGCCGGCGGCCGGCGAACCGCTGGCCGTGAGCGAGGGCGTGCAACCCAGCGAGTCGACCTTCGCGGCGCCGTACTCCGCCAGCAGCACGTGGCTCTCGCCGGCCTGGATCTGTCCCGTGCTGTAGTCGCCGCTCCACGCATCGGGGTAGCCGTCGCCGTTCGTGTCGGCCAGCATGACGTGCAGCGTCTGCAGCGTGGTCGGCAGGGTCTTGGCCAGCGCGAACGTCCCGGCGCCGCCGTTGCGGTAGAGACGCATGGCGTACGACGAGCCCGAGGTGGCGAGCAGGTCGACGTCGCCGTCGAGGTCGAGGTCGCCGCCCACGATGCCCTTCGTGTAGTACCCGGGACTCAGCGTGGCGCCCGCCGTGAAATGCCCCGTGCCGTCGTTCATCAGCAGCGGCAGCGAGTACTTGTTGCCGGACGCGAGGTCGACGTCACCGTCGCCGTCGAGGTCGGCCTGGGCGAGTCCCGAGGCGTAGAGACCCGAGTTGTACTGCGTGCCCGAGGGGACGAAGCTGCCGTCCGCGCGCCCGAACGCGACGTCGACCTTCGAGGCCGAGACGTAGCCACCGAGTTCGGCCACGTCGATTTGTCCGTCGCCGTCGAAGTCGGCCGCCACGAGACGGTGTGCCGGCTGCGGGAGTTCGGACGTGGGCGCCAGGACGAGCCCGCCGCGTCCGTCGCCGAAGGCCACGGCGACGCCGCCGGTGTAGCTGCCCGACGGGAGGATGTGCTCGGAGATCCCGACGATCACGTCGGGCAGCCCGTCGGCGTCGACGTCGTGGGCGATCACGGCCACCACCGTGTAGTCGGCGCCCGCGAGGGAGATCGGCGTCGTCGCCGAGAAGCTCGCCGCGCCGTCGTTGAGCAGCACGCGCAGCGACTTGTCGCAGCCCACCACGAGGTCGACGTCCCCGTCGCCGTCGAGGTCGACCGGCGCCACGGCCTCGGGCGTGCCGGTCACGACGATCGCCTGCGGGACGAACGCGCCCGCGGCGTCCTGCATGAAGACGCGCACGCGGTTGCCGTACAGGTCGACGGCGATCACGTCGAGGTCGCCGTCCCCGTCGAGGTCGGCCGACGCGAGATCGGACACGCCGCCTCCCGCCTGCAACGACGTCATGCCGTAGTCGATCAGCAGCGCGTGTTCGTCGGGGAGCGGTTGCGCCGCGATCGACGAGGCGGCGAGGACGAGTGCCAGGCCGCAGCCGATCGGGCGGGCGAGGCGGACACGATCAGAAGCACACGGGGACATGGTCGGGACTCCGATCCGGGGGGCGTCGTGGGAGGCTCGGGGATCACACGCCATCGTGCGCCCGCGACGATCTCGGGAGGCGTGACACCCCCGTCACCGCGAGACGTCGTCGCGCACTCTCGCGACGTCAGTGCGCCGCGTCGGACGCCGCGTCGCGCGCGCGTTCGAGCTCGTCCACGAGGGCGCGCAGCCCCTCGGCGGTGGACGGATCGTCGCGCAGACCGTCGAACGGCGCCCCGCGCAGCACGTCCGGATCGGCGAGGCCGCGCTGCACCGCCGTACGCACGAGGGCGAAGGCGGTGGCGCGCCACGCCGCCGCCTGCGCGACGTCGTCCGTCGCTCCCGCGCAGCGCAGCAGCAGCACCGCGGCCAGGCGTGCGTCGTCGGGATCGCGCGGATCGACGTCGGCCAGCGCCTCGGCCTGTTCGGCCGCCAGCTCGACCTCGCCGAGCTCGAGCGCGGTGAGCACCAGGAACCAGCGCGTGTTGCGCTCGTAGAGCGTCCACTCCGACTGGGCGGGATCGGCGGCGCGCGCGGTGCGCACCGCGTCGAGGGCCGCCAGCAGGTCGTCGCGCGCCTCCGCGGGACGTCCCAGCTCGCGCAGCAACGACGCGCGGTTCACGAGCGTCGCCCCGCGCTTGGCCGCGAAGTCGGGGACGCCGGGCGCGTCGCGCGACAGATCGTCCAGCAGTTCCGCCGCCGCCGCCGCCTGCCGCAGCGCCTCCTCGGGACGTCCCAGCTCGTCGAGCACGATGGCGTGGTTCGAGTACGCCGTCGCCAGCAGCGAGCGCGGCTGCACGCGCTCGGGGAAGCGCTCGGCGAGCGGCCCGAGCAGCTCGAGGGCGCGCTCCGAGCAGGCGGCCGACTCGTCCGCGCGATCGAGCGCACGCAGCAGAGTGCCCGCGTTGAGCAACGCGAGGGCCAGCGACAGCTCGGCCTCGCTCGAGGACGCGCCCTCGTCGAGCGAGGCGCGCACCGTGGAGACCGCGCGCAGCAGCGCGTCCACCGCCTCGTCGGCCCGGCCGAGGGCGGCCAGCGCCTGGCCGAGGTTGTTCCAGTCGACGGCGCGCGCCAGGTCGGCCTCGTCGGACGCCCCGAAGCCGTCGTGCAGCGCGACGGCCTCGCGCGCCAGCGTCTCCGAGCCCCGGGCGTCGCCGTGCTGGAGCACGTCGACCGCGGCGGTCGAGAGCGTGCGCTGGAGGTCGAGCGCGAGCGCGGCGTCGTCCGGCGCGTCGCGTACCAGCGCGCGGCGCAGCGCGAGGGCCTCGTCGAGGGCGTCCTGCGCGCGCGGGCGTCCGGCGAAGGACGAGGCGCTGAACACGCCCAGCAGGTCCTCGGCGAGCTCGGCGCGCAACGTGACCGCGTCGGGCATCGCGCGGCGCGATCCCTCGGTCGCGCCGTCGATCGCGGTCCCACGGACGACGCGCGACGCGCCGTCGTCGCCCGCGCCCTCGGACGCCTCGAGCAACCCGCGCCGGATGCGCGCGGCCTCGGCGAACGCGTCCACCGCGCCGTCGGCGTCGCCGAGTCCGAGGCGCAGGTGCGCGACGCTGGACAGCGCCTCGGCGTACTCGTGCTGCAGGCGCGGGTCGTCGCTGCGTTCGGCCAGGAAGGCCTCCTGGAAGGCCAGCGCGCGCTCCAGCAACCGGCGTCGCACCGGCTCCATCGCCGGGACGTCGGCGAGGTCGCTGCCGCCCACCTCGGAGAGCATCGTGCGCACCGCCTCGCGCGCCGCGTCGAAGTTGCGCTCGGCGCGATCGCGCTCCTGCGCCAGGCGGGCCGCGGCGCGCCGCTGCTCGAAGCCCCACGCGAGCGGTCCGCCCAGGACCAGCACGAGGAACAACCCGATCGCCGTCGTCGCCGCCGGATGCCGCGCGACCCAGCGCCGCGCCTGGGCGAGCGGCCCCGGACGCCGACCCGCCGGCGGACGCCGCTCGAGCACACGCCGCAGGTCGTCGGCGAAGTCGGCCGCGCTCGCGTAGCGCCGCGCGCGCTCGGGGAACATCGCCAGCAGGCAGACCGTCTCGGCGTCCCGCGGGACCGACGGGTTGAGCGCGCGCGGCGGCGGCGCCCGTCCCTCGAGGATCAGCGCGCGCGTGGCCTCGACGTCGTCGGCCAGGTACGGCAGGTGCAGCGTGAGCAGCTCGTAGAGCGTGACGCCCAGCGAGTACACGTCGGAGCGTTCGTCGACCTCGGCGAAGCGTCCGCGGACCTGCTCGGGCGAGGCGTACGGGGCCGAACCCAGCTCGCTGCCGGTGCGCGTGATGCGCGTGCTGTCCTTGCTCACCGCGAGGCCGAAGTCGAGCAGCAGCAGCCGTCCGTCGGGGGACAGGATCAGGTTGCTCGGCTTGAGGTCGCGGTGCAGCACGCCGCGTTCGTGCGCGTGCTGGAGCGCCCGCGCCGCCTGCTCGACGAGACGCAGGCAGGTGTCCGTCCAGGCGCCGGCGAACGCCTGGCGCGCGGCGGCGCCGTCGGAGCCGCGGCTGGCGCGCACGTCGCGCGACTCGTCGGCGTCGAAGCCCGCGCCGGACGACGTCGCGACGCGCGCGCCCAGGACGCGGGTCAGGTCGCCGCCGTGCAGCGTGCGCGGATCGCGTCCGCGCAGGTCGGCCAGCAGCTCGCCGAGGGTCGCGCCGCGCACGTACTCCATCGCGAGGTACGGGACGCCCTGCTCCTCGCCCGCGGCGTACACCGGCACGATGCCGGGGTGCGCGAGCTTCGCCACCGCCTCGACCTCGCGTGCGAAGCGCGCCCGCGCGTCGGGGAAGTAGAGGTGTTCGGGACGCACGAGCTTGAGCGCCACGATGCGTCCCAGGCCCTCTTGCCGGGCGAGGTAGACGACGCCCATGCCGCCGCCGCCGAGGCGCTCGAGCAGCCGGTAGTCGCCCAGCCGCTCGGGGAAGCCGCCGACCTCGGCGGCGTCGTCGAGCAGTCCCGCCGCGCGCAGGGTGGCGAGGCGCCGGCGCACCGCCGACGCCGCCTGGGGATGCTCGCGACACACGCGCTCGACCGCGGCCGAGCCTTCGTCTTCGAGCCCGTCGAGCACGCGCGCGAGCAGGTCGCGCACCAGGTCGTCGGGGGGCTCGTCGGCGCGGGCGGACGTCATGCGGGGCATCGGGACGGGGCGCGCGGCGCAGTCTACCCGGCTCGCGGGTCGCGGGCGGTATGATCCCTCGCATGTCATCAGCCCCGCGGGACGACCACGCCGACGAGCCGCCCGCCCATCCCGTCGACTCCGAGGGTGAGGACGAGAGCGAGGAGCGCGCGCTCACCGAGGCCGCCGCGGCGGGCGACGGCAGCGCGCTGCAGACGCTGCTCGAGCGGCACCTGCCGGCGCTGCGTGCGTACGTCCGGCTGCGCAGCGGGCCGTCGCTGCGCGCGCGCGAGTCGTCGTGCGACCTCGTCCAGTCGGTCTGCCGCGACGTGCTCGAGAACATGGGACGCTTCCGCTATCCCGGCCGGGCCGCGTTCCGCGCCTGGCTGTACGCCACCGCGCTGCGCAAGATCGCCGACCGGCACGAGTACTGGAGCGCCGAGAAGCGCGCCGCCGCCCGCGAGGAGCTGCGCCTGGCCGACACCATCGCCGGCGAGGCCGCGCTGGCCGACTGCTACCGCACGGCGTTCTCGCCGTCCCGCGCCGCCATGGGCCGCGAGACGATGGAGCGCCTCGAGCGCGCCTTCGAACAGCTCAGCGACGACCACCGCGAGGTCGTGGTGCTCTCGCGCATCGTCGGTCTCTCGCGCGCCGAGGTCGCCGAGGCCATGGGACGCAGCGAAGCGTCGGTACGCAACCTGCTGTCGCGCGCGCTGGCCGAGCTCGCGGGGTTGATCGACGCGTAGCGCGGCACGGGTGAGGCGCATGCGCAGTCTCGCGCCGATCGCTGCTGACGCGGGTCAGTCGATGCTCGGGCCCTCGAGCGACCAGCTCTCCCCGTGCGTGCGAGGCACGCAGTCGCCGCGCGCCGAACTTCGCGTTTCCTCGGCGCGGAGATCTCAGGCGCCACGAGCAACCGAGGTCACCCTCTCTCGAAGAGGATGGTCGCCGTCGGAGAGCGTGCGACGACCTGACCTCGGCATCGAGCGAGCAGCGTCACAAGTCGTCCCACTCGATCGGGACGCCCAGGAACGACTCCGACCCGGCTCGGGCCCATGCACCGTCGCCTCCGACCGCCAGGCGGACGTGCCGCGATGCCTCGAGGGGGTACCACTCACTCGAGTGAGGATGCTGATCCTCATGGGACCAGTAGACGCAGAACTCACCAGAACCCGGCAGCGCCATGACGAGCACCCAGCGTGTCGACTCCCCGGGTTCGATCGACACCCTGCCCGCGAGACCGGAGTCGATGGCCCAGCCCTCTCCCCTGACGCTGATCTCGGCGGACAGGGGGACGTCGGTCGTGTTCTCGACCGTCACCACCGCGTGATCGAACGCCTCGTCGACCCACGGGAACATCCACGCGCGCAGGAGCAGGGCCGAAAGGGCGAGCATCCCGCCCAACGCAAAGGCCCCTCCCACCCACGCGAGCAGCTTGGTCGTTCGCGGCACGCCGCCCGCGCCTACGGCTTCGTCTCGAGCACGATCGGCGCCGGCAGCGGCTCGCCCGCGGGGACGAAGCGCAGCGAGATCGAGTTCACGCAGTGGCGCGTGTCCTTCTTCGTGAAGCCCTCGCCGAGGAACACGTGGCCGAGGTGCGCGCCGCAGTTCGCGCAGCGGATCTCGGTGCGCGAGCCGTCGGGGTCGCGCAGGCGCTGGACGCGTCCCGGGATCTCGTCGTCGAAGCTCGGCCAGCCGCACTCGCTCTCGAACTTGTCGCTCGAGCGGTAGAGCGGCATGTTGCACTGGCGGCAGATGTACGTGCCGTCGGTCTTCGTGTTCACGTACTCGCCCGAGAACGCCCACTCGGTGCCGCGGTCGAGGATGACGCGCGCCTCGTCCGGCGTGAGCGGGTTGTAGGCCGGCGCGACGACCGGGGGCGTCTCCTCGACGAGCGTCGAGGTCTCGCCCGCGACGTTCGCGGGCCGGTCGTCCGCGACGTCCTGGGTGGACGACGTGCCGCACGCCCCGCACGCGACCGCCAGCAGCACGGCGAGACCTGCGGACACGAGCGATCTGCGCGACGACGACGACATGGCGACTCTCCGGCGGGACGGCCCCCCATGCTAGCGCGGAGCCGCGCTCACCGCCCGATCCGTGCCCCACCTCCGGACGCATCGCGAGTAAGGTGGACACGGACCTCGGCCGAACCTCGGTGACGCCGAGGGCGAGGAGTGCGCCATGCCGACCGTCCCACGCCGACCGCTCGCGTCGACCGTCGCGGCCGCCGGGCTGCTGTTCGTCGCGCCGCTGCGCGCCGGCGACGTGGCGTTCGGTCCCGCCCTCGTCGTCGACGGGTTCGCGGCCGGCGCCTCGTCGCTCGCGGCGGTGGACGTCGACGGGGACGGCGACCTCGACCTCGTCGTCGGGCGCACCACCGCGGTCGTCGCCTCGCCGTCGCAGTCCGACTCGATCACGTGGTTCGAGCACGCCGGTCCCGACTGGACGCCCCACGTCGTCTCCGCCGAGCAGGAGGGCGGTCAGCTCGTGGCCGCCCGCGACCTCGACGGCGACGGCGATGCCGACGTGCTCTCGGCCAGCGCGCTGGGCGCGAACGTGTCCTGGCACGAGAACCTCGACGGCCGGGGACGCTCCTGGACCCGCCACGCGCTCGTCGAGGGCGTCGCGGCGCCGGTCGCGGTGTCGGCCCACGACCTCGACGGCGACGGCGACCTCGACGTGCTCTCGATGTCCGCGGCGAACTCCGCCTCCGATCCCGTCGGCCTCTGCATCTGGCAGGCGAACACCGACGGACTCGGCCACTTCGGCGCACCGCAGACGATCCTCGCGGCGGGCGCCGTGCGCGCCGAGCCGGCCGACCTCGACGGGGACGGCGACCTCGACCTCGCCGCCGGACGCGCCGACCACCTCGCGTGGTACGTGAACGTCGACGGCCTCGGGCACTTCGTCCTCGCCCAGGCGTTCGACGAGTACTTCGGCGTGCAGGCCGTGCGCACCGGCGACCTCGACGGCGACGGGGACGTCGACCTCGCGCTGGCCGCCGCCTCCTCCACCTACGCGCTGGCCTGGCACGCGAACCTCGACGGGCAGGGGACGTTCGGCGCCGCGCAGGTCGTGACGCCCTTCGAGAGCGTGCTGACGGACATCGCGCTGGTCGACCTGGACGGCGACGCCGACCTCGACCTCGCCGCCGCCGGCCGGGCGACCGGACGCAACGTCGGCTGGCACGAGAACCTCGACGCGCTGGGCACGTTCGGCGCCGCGCAGACCGTGGCTCCGGCCGTCGGCTCGCTCGACGCGCTCGCGTCGGCCGACCTCGACGGCGACGGCGACGCCGACCTGCTCGTCGGCCAGGCGCAGGCCGGAGCCCTCGAGCCGGCCGACCTGCGCTGGTACGAGAACCTCGACGGCGCGGGGAGCTTCGGCGCGGCGCGTCCGATCGAGGCCGTGGGCAAGCATGCGCTCGTCGTCCTGGCCGTGGACGTCGACGGCGACGGCGACCTCGATGCGCTCTCGGCGACGAACGCCACGGCGAGCCTCGCGGTCCTCGGCTGGAACGAGAACCTCGACGGCCTCGGCCACTTCGCGCCGCGCGTCGTCTTCTCGTCCGGCGTGCTGCACCTGCCGGTCGACGCGCTGGCGCTCGACGTCGACGACGACGGTGACCTCGACGTGCTCGTCGCCGACGGACAGGGGACGCTCGGCGCGTTCGAGAACCTCGACGGACGGGGCACGTTCGGTCCGCTCGTGCCGGTCGAAGCCGTCGCGCTGTCCGTGGCGGCGGTGGCGCTCGACGCCGGCGACGTCGACCGCGACGGAGAGCCCGATCTGATCGCCGCGCGTTCCACGCCGTTCGTCGACGACCGCGTGGCCTGGTTCGCGGGCGACGGCGCGGGGACGTTCGCCGCGCCGTCGGTCGTGCTCGCGTCGTCCGACGCGAACCCGACGGACGTGGCCGGCGCCGACCTCGATCTCGACGGCGATCTCGACCTCGTCCTGGGGCGCGACCACGCCGTGCCCGCGTCGTGGTCGCGCAACCTCGACGGCGCGGGCGGCGCGTGGGCCACGTCCGACGTCTGGACGTCGCCGAGCGGCGCGCCCGACGCCGACACGCGCGTCGCGCTGGACGACCTCGACGGCGACGGCGATCCCGATCTGCTCGTGCGCGCGGTCGTGAGCCCGACGGCGCCGTCCTGGTGGGAACTGCGCCGCTTCGAGAACGTCGGAGGTCCCGCACTCTTCGACGCGGGCACGCTCGTCACGTCCCAGATGGTCCAGGGCGCCTTCGCACCGGCCGACCTCGACGGCGACGGCGATCCCGACCTGGCGTCGGGAGGCGCGGGCCAGCTGGGCTGGATCGAGAACCTCGGCCCGTGGACCGACGAGGGCCACGCCCTCGTCGGCGCGTGGGGCCAGCCGCACCTGTGGGGCGACGGATCGCTGGCCGGCGGCTCCGAGCAGGCGCTGCACCTCTCCCACGCCGCACCGGACGCGCCGGTGTTCGTCGTGCTCGGCAACGCGGCGCTGCTCGCTCCGTTCAAGGGTGGCACGCTCGTGCCGACGCCGCTCGTCGTCCTCGGGCCCGTGCCCGCGACCCACGCGGGGACGCTCGACGTCGCGTTCCTCGCACCGCTCGGCCTGCCGTCCGGCGCGCAGGTGCACAGCCAGTGGTGGGTCGTCGATCCCATCGGCCCCGTCGGGTTCTCGGCCAGCAACGGCGTGCTCGGCGTCGTGCCCTGACCGTCCGCGTCGCCCGCCGGACGGTGACCGACGCCCCGTCGCGGCCTTGCGCCTGCCGTCGCAGCGTTCTCCAATGGGCGGCTGGCCTCGCGGGCGTCGACGACGACGCGCGCACACGGGCGCCCGCGGTCGTCCGCGGTGGTTCCGTCCGATCCGGCCGACCTCGCGGAGCGACCCCGTGAAGACCCTCCTGTGCGCGCTCGCGCTCGCCGCCCTGGCCGGCTGGTCCGTCCTCGCGCTCACGCCCGAGGCGCCCTGGACGCCGTTCTCCGATCCCGAGACGGTGCAGGTCATCTCGCTCGACAAGGTCAACGTGCTCTCGAACCTCGTCATGGGCGGCGGGATCATCCACGCGCAGCGCGAGCTCGATCTCGTCTTCCGCGAACTCGAAGGGCCCCGATCCGTGTCGGTCGAGGGACGCGAGGGCCGGCTGCGGCTCTTCTTCGGCGACGACGGTCCGGCGCTCGTGCTGCACGACGAGGCCTGGCAGCTCGAGATCGGCGACGAGCGCACGCGCATCCCGGTGCCCGAGCCGGCGCCGTCCGTCGTGACGCTGCGCTGCGCGGACGGCACGCTCTCGGTCCTCGCCGACGGCAAGGTCGTCCACGAGCAGCCCTGGACGGCGGCCGCGCCGCGCGGCCGCTTCGGCGCCCGCGTGTGGGACAAGACGACCTTCGTCTCGCTGCGCCTCGACGCCGACGAGGGCACGCGCGTCGTCGCGGTGACCCTCGCCGACGACCGCGTGGAGCGCGCCGCGTGGGCCGCGGGCGCGATGCTGCTGCTCGTCCCGTGGGTCGTCCTGCTGCGACGCCGCAGCCGGGCCTCGACGGGACGCGCGCTGCTCGCCGGCGCGTCGCTCGTCGTGCTGGCCGCGGGACTCGCGACGTCGGTCGTCCAGCACGACACCGAGCGCCTGCAGCCGCCGGAGAAGCCGTGCAGCGAAGAGCCCTTCGCGCTCGCGGGTCCGACGCACGTCGACCTCTACCACGCGCTCGAGCTCCCGGGACGCGTCGACGGCGAGTACACGCTCGAGGCCGACGTGACGCTCGCGCCGGACACGGTGCTCGACGTGCTCGTGCGCGGCGCGCCGGTGGGCATGGACCGCGGCATCGTCGTGAGCCTCAGCAGCGACGCGCGCCTGCCCGGCGGCGCCGCCGTGAACCTCTCGACCGACTGGCTCGGCGAGGACGCCGCCGGCGGACTCGGCCTGCTCGACGCCGGCACCTCGCACGCGCTGCGCGTCGTGTGCTCCGACGCCGACGTCGAGGCGACCCTCGACGGACGTGCCTTCGCGGGCGTCTCCTCGCCCGACCTGCGCGCCGGACGCACGGCCTTCCACGTGCTGCGGGGCGCGGCCGACGTGCGCGACGTGCGCATCACCCCCGCCGGCCAGCCCCGGGCGCTCGACGGCCTGCTCCTGCGCTGGACGCTGCTGGCCGGCGGCGGCGCGCTGGCGATCGCGCTGCTGCTCATGCTCGTCGTGCGTCCCGCGGCGCTGGTCGGCCTCGCGCTCGTGCCGCTCGCGATCTCCGTCTGGACGCCGGCCTTCCCGTGGCTGCTGCCGCTGGGCGTCGTGACGAGCGTGCTGCTGCTCGTGGCGTGGACGTCCGGGGGCGCGCGACGCGTGCTCGCGTTCGGGCTCGCCGTCGCGCTCGGCGCCCAGGCCGCGTGGGGCACCACGCTCGCCGCGCCCGAGTACTCCCCGATCATCCTGAACCGCATGTTCAGCGTCGACTTCCGCGGCGGACCGCTGCCGGGCGACTTCCTCTGGGCGCGCCACCCGCTCGTGCGCCGCTTCGTCTCGTTCGCGCGCGACCACACCTTCCGCACCGGCGCGGTCGAGATGCCGCGCGACACGAGCAGGAAGCGCATCGTGGCGCTCGGGTCGAGCTCGACCTTCGGCTACGGCGTGGGCGTCGACCAGACCTGGTCGGCCTACCTGCAGAAGCGGCTCGGCGATTCCGTCGAGGTCATCAACGCGGGCGTGCTCGGCTCGAACACGGCGCGTCTGCGCTGGATCGGCGAGTCGCTCGTCGTCCCGCTGCAGCCCGACCTCGTGATCATCGACCAGTCGTTCAACGACCGCGTCATCCAGCCGCAGTACGCCGAGCGCGACTACCTCGCGGAGTACGTCGACCCCGGCATCGGTGCGCTCGACCAGGCGCTCATGCGCGTGCGGACCTGGTGGCGCGTACGCGGCTGGAACGGCTACTTCGCCGCGCGCAAGGCGGGCGAGACGCCGAGCGACGACGACCTCGAGAGCTTCGAGCGCGAGCCCGCGCGCAGCCAGTTCGGCGAGAGCCTGCGCGACATGGTCACGATGTTCCGCGAGGCCGGCGCACAGGTCGTCTTCGTGACCGAGCCGGGACGCGAGCCCGACCCCGTGCTCACGACCTTCCAGGACACGATGGCCGCGCTGGGCGACGAGCTCGGCGTGCCCGTCGTGCGCCCGCAGGAGGCCATGCTCGCCCTCGGCGAGGGCGGCTTCATCGACGAGGTCCACCCCAGCGTGGTCGGCCACCGCACGCTGGGAGAGGAGATCCTGCAGGTGCTCGCGCGCGAGGGGCTGGTCGGCGGCGGACACTGAGCGCGGGCGGCCGGGCTCAGCTCGTCGAGACCGGCGTGGAGACCGCGTTGCTGATCTCGAAGCCCCCGAGCAGGTTCGGGTCGTGTCCCACGACCTGCAGCCACAGCGCGCCGTCGTAGAGTCCGCCGGGGATGCCGGGGATGAACAGCTCACCCGTGGGCGACGCGGTGAATGCGATCGTGAGGCCGAGGTCGATGGCGGGGACGAGCGTGCCGCCCTTGAACCAGACCGGGTCGTCGTAGGGCGACGCGATCAGCCACGCGGTCTGGTTCGGCGTGAGCTTCGTGACGCGCAGGTCCATGACCTCGCCGAGGGCGAGGCCGCCGCCCCACATCGCGAGCTTCGCGTCGCCGACCGGCGCCCAGGCGGACACCGCGGCCTCGAGCACGTGCCGCACGAGCAGCGAGCGGCCCTGGTCGGTCGAGCTGGAGTCGAACCCGGGCTGACCGATGACGAGGTCGAGCCAGCCGTCACCGTCGACGTCGCCGGCGTTCGCGGCGCTCTGACCGAACTGCTGGCCGTCGCCGAACGCGGGGATCTTCGTCCACAGCGTCTTGCCGTCGCGGCCCGAGAGGACGTGCACCGAACCCTTGCCGTCGAGCGGCGCTCCGACGACGACGTCGCAGACGCCGTCGTGGTTCACGTCGCCCGCCGGGCGCACCGACGTCCCGAAGCCGTCGCCCGCGACGCCGCTGTGCGTCCACAGCACCGAGCCCGCCCCGCCGCGACGCATGAAGACCGAGCTCGCGAACGGTCCGGTGGACGGGGACCCGACGGCGAAGTCGTCGAAGCCGTCGCCGTCCACGTCTCCCGCCGCGGCGATCGACGCGCCCATGTGCAGCCCGGGAGATCCGACCCAGCCGACGAGCTTCAGCTTCGTCGCGCCGCTGAACACCGCGAGCTTGCCCGAGTCGGTGCCGTTCGCGTCGGAGAAGGGCGTGCCCACGGCGAAGTCCGGCACGCCGTCGCCGTCGTAGTCGCCGATCGACGCCACCACGGCGCCGAAGCCGTCACCGGCCGACGACCCGTACAGCAGGTGGATCGCGGCGCCCGTCGCGCCGTCGTAGATGCCGAGGAAGCCCGAGTCGGTCTCGAGCGGGATCGGGAAGTCGAAGAAGGGCGCGCCGCTCGCGATCTCGGGTCGTCCGTCGCCGTTCAGGTCGCCGATCGCGTCGCACGTCCAGCCGAAGAACTGGTTCGCCGTCGAGCCGCGCTTCTCCCACAGCAACGCGCCGGTCGCGCCGGAGTGCGCGCGCAGCAGGCCCGACCACTTCAGCGCCGGCTGGGCGGGCGGCGTGCCGAACGGCGTCGAGGTGATCACGTCGGACACGCCGTCGCCGTCCAGGTCGTCGACGAAGCGCACGTGGGTGCCGAGGCGGTCGCCGGCGGCGGAGCCGACGAGCGTCCACAGCAGCGACGAGTCGGCGCCCGACCACGCGCGCAGCATGCCGTTGTCCTGTTCGCCGACGTCCGCGGACGGCGAGCCGACGACGATGTCGGGCACGCCGTCGCCGTCCAGGTCGCGTCCCCCGTCGACCGACCAGCCGGCCAGCGCTCCGGCCGGCGCGCCGAGCTGGCTCGAGAGGATGGACTGCGCCGACGCCACCGACGCGCCCACGGCGAACAGCGCTCCCAGCACCGCGCAGCGCACCGCGAACGACGACGACACGCGCGCAGGCGCGGGGGCGGACGAAGGCTCGACCCGCAGCGCGGACCGGCGGACGGACGAACGGGGCATGGGATTCCTCGTGCCAAGGGTCGGCGCGGGATCGTCCCCGCGTCACGCCGTCTCTCACGGCGTGGGGGGATGGATCCGGGCGCGGTCGCGAAGGTCCCGGGGAAACTCGCGGCGAGGTCCGGACCGCGTCACGCAACGACGTGGCGAGCGGATCCCTCCAGGCGCTCGTGCACCGCGCCTCCGTCGGCCGTCAGTCCTGGACGTCGAACGTCCCGAGGTGCACGACCGCATCCCGCTCGACGCACAGCACGTCGGATCGGCCCTCGCAGTCGCGCGTCACGTCGGTGTCGACCTCGACGAGCAGGTGCGCGGACGACGTGTGCGCCGTCCCGTTCGAGATGAGCTCGGGCGCGATGTCGGCCGGACAACGGATCGACCCGATGCCGAGTCCGAGGAGCGGGCTGCCGCTGGCGCCCGTGCGACACGCGGCCTCGAGTCCGTCGACGACGCGCTGCAACGTGGGACGGTCGAGACGCTCGCTCTCGGGTCCGTCCCGATGGACGTCGACGACGCGCCCGCCCGCACTCGTGAGGCGCACGTACGTCCGCTCGCCGCCGCCGGCGAGGCGCCACGCGCCGTTCGACGCGCGCGCCTCGAACGACAGGAACCGGATCGACACGAGGCCTTCGGATGACTCGCGCCCGGGACCGTAGACCTCGCAGGAACCACCGGAGCCATCGGAGCAGAGCGAGCCGACGATGCGCTCGACCGGCGCGAAGTCCGCCTGCGCGACGAGGGCGTCGATGGCCGCGAGGTCGGCGGCGTCGAGATCGCCGAAGAAGAGCGCCTCTCCGTGCGGCACGGGACGCACGTCCGGCGCGGACGCGGCGAAGCAGGTCCAACCGCAGCGCACCGCACCGGTGGAGACGTCGCAGCCGTACGTCACGTGGTGCTCGAACGACCCGCAGCCGTCCCCGGCCATCGCCTCGCACCGGGCGAAGGGCGCTTCGGCACAGGCTCCCGCCGACAGCACGGCGACCATGGCCGCCGCCGTGCGCAGGGCGTGCCGCGCGGTCGCGTCGTCGGACAGCCGGGACTCGACGACGAGCGAACCGTGGGTGGCCCCACGCACGTCGTGGACGTCGACGACTCCGACCCGTGCGTCGCGCCGCAGCTCGAACACGAAGAGCGCGCCGTCGCCGGGTTCGAGCACCGCGAGGTGCTCGTCGACGAAGGTGAGTCCGGCCAGCGCGCTGACCGTCGGCACGCCGATCGTCACGTCGAGCGGGCTCGCGCGCCCCGCGGCGTGGCGCACCTCACCGGTCCCCACGAAGACCTCGCTGCCGTCGGCGTCGACCTGCGACGTCGGGAACGCGAGGTGCACGAGCGCGTCGAGCCCGGCGTGTCCGAGCCACAGCTCCGACGCCGGCAGCGGGACGTCCGCGTCGCCCGCGCAGACCGCGAACACCGCACTCGTCGAGACAGCCCAGAGGGTCGTCCACGTCGTCCCGCGCTGCGCGCCGTGCATCGGTCCTCGTCCTCCGGGTTCGTCGTCGGTGCCTCGCCGCGCGAGGCGCGTCCCCCCCACCGCGGTCGGACCCCATTGTGCGCCATGCGCGGGCGGACCCGGCCAGGACCCTCGCCTCCGCCCCGCGCGCCCGGGTTCCGGGCCTTGCGCGCTCCCGCCGCAAACCCGACCATCGGGGCCCGTCTCCGGAGCCCCCGCCATGTCGTCGTCGGATCGCACCCAGGTCGAGCGGCCCGTGCAGGTCGTGCTCGGGGGCGCGGGCGGCATCGGCTCGGCGCTCTGCCGCGAGCTCGTGGCGCGCGGCGACCAGGTCGTGATCGCGGGACGCAACCTCGACGCGATGCAGGTGCTGGCCTCCGAGCTGGGCGCCGACCACGCGTACTGCGAGGCCACCGACCCCGACGCGGTCGAGGCGCTGCTGGCCCAGACGCTGCGCAAGCACGGGCACCTCGACGGGCTCGCGAACTGCGTCGGCTCGATCCTGGTCAAGCCGATCCACACGACCTCGCTCGAGGAATGGGAGGACTGCATCCTCACCAACCTCTGGTCGGCCTTCGCCACGGTGCGCGCCGCCGGACGCGTCATGCGCCGCCGCGGCGGCTCGGTCGTGCTGCTCTCGGCCGCCGCCGCGCGCGTCGGCCTCGCGAACCACGAGGCGATCGCCGCCGCCAAGGCCGGCGTCGAGGGCCTGGCGCTCTCGGCCGCGGCCACCTACGCCCGCGACCAGCTGCGCTTCAACTGCGTCGCGCCGGGGCTCGTGCGCACGCCGCTCTCCGATCACCTGACGCGCAACCCGATCTCGCTCGCGGCCTCGGCCAACCTGCATCCGATGGGACGCATCGGCGAGCCCGAAGACGTCTCGTCCGCCATCGCCTGGCTGCTGGCCCCGGGGCGCAGCTGGGTCACGGGCCAGGTCATCTCGATCGACGGCGGGCTCAGCCGGGTCCGCAGCAAGAGCTGACGCGGCGTGGGCCGCGCGAAGGGGGGCGCGACGCAGGACGACGGACACGGCACGCGCGACGGCCGGCGCTCCGCACCGACGCGCGAACGCGTCTTCCTCGGACTCGCCCGCGGCGACGGGCGTCCCCCGCTGCGACGCGCGGCGCGCTGGCTGGTCGACACGTTCGGCGCCGACATGTGGCCCACGGAACGCCTCCATCCCGAGTGCGCCGCGGTCATCGTGGCGCTGCCCGGCGCCCGCGCGGGGCGCCTGCTCGAGGCGCACCTGGCCGAGCTCGCGGCGCCCGACCTCGCCCCGCCGCGCATCACCACCGTCGGACACCTGCCGGACGTGCTGCTGCCCGCGCTGGGCGAGACGGCCAGCGGCTCCGAGCGCGCGGTGGCGTGGGCGCTCGCGCTGCGCGAGGCGGGCGACGACCGGCTGCGTCCGCTGCTGCCGCACCCGCCCTCGTCCGACGACCTGGCCGGACTGCTCGCGCTGGGCGCGGAGCTGCGCGCGCTGCACGCCGAGCTCGCGTCCGAGGGGCTCGACTTCGGCGCGGTGCGCGCCGTGGTGCAGCGCATCGCGCGCGCCGAGGACGGGCACGACGGTCCGCGTCCCGACGCCGACGAGGTCGCGCGCTGGACGGCGCTGGCCGACGTCCAGCGGCGCTACCTCGCGCTGCTCGGGCGTTCGGGACGCATCGACCCGCACGACGCGCGGCGCGCCGCGCTGGCCGACGCCGACGTGCGGCCCGCCGTGACCGATGCGCACGTCGTGCTCGTGGGCGCGGTCGAGCTCTCGGGGATGCAACGCCGCGCGCTGCGTCTCGCGCGACACGTCACGGCGCTCGTGCTCTCCGACGACGACGCGCGGGACGCGTTCGACGAACTCGGCGCGGCGCGTCCCGAGGCGTGGGCCGACGCGGCGCTGCCGCTCGACACCGCGCGCTGGCACGTCGTGGGACGTCCCGCCGAGCAGGCCGCGACGGCGCTCGCGCTGGCGCGCGGCGGCGGCGCCAGCGGCGTCGACGTCGAGCACGACGCGCGCCGGGTGACGATCGGCGTGCCGTGGCGCGACGTCGTCCCGCACCTCGAACGCTGCGCCGCCGACCTCGGCTGGACGGCGCGCGACGCCGCCGGCACGCCGCTGCTGCGCACGCCGCCCGGTCGCCTGCTCGAGGCGCTCGCCGAGCACCTGCGCCAGCGCCGCTTCGAGACGCTCTCCGCGCTGCTGCGCCATCCGGACGTCCAGCGCGCGCTGCCGTACGCGAAGCGCGGCGACCCCGCGCACGTGCTCGACGCGTACGCCGCGCAGCACCTGCCGGAGCGCGTCCCCGACACGTGGCGTCTGCCGGACGACACGCCGCCCGAGCTGCTCGACGGCGACTCGCGCGAGGCGCGCGACGCCCGCTCGGCGCGCGAGCGCAACGCGCGCCTGGCCCAGCTCGTCGCGTGGCTGCACGCGGGACTCGGTCCGCTCGCCGAAGGCGGTCTGCGTGCGCTGCACGAGTGGGCGCGGCCGCTGCTGCGCTGGCTCGTCCACGTCTACGGCGGACGCAGGCAGCTGCCGCGGCCGGGCGTCCCGCTGCCGCGCGGCGACGGCGCGCGTCCCGACGCCGCCGAGGCGTACGTCACGGCCGGCGCGCTCGACGCCTTGCGCGAACTGCTCGAAGAACTCGCGGACGTCCACGAGCGCACCTCGCGCGCGCTGCGCCTCACGGCCGGCGACGCGCTCGCGCTGCTGCTGCGCGCGGCGTCCCCGATCGCCGTGGCGCCGCCGCCCCACGACGACGCGCTCGAGCTCCTCGGACCGCTCGAGCTGCTGCTGGACGACGCGCCGCGGCTCGTGATCACGGGCTTCCACGAGGGCTCGCTGCCGGCCGTCTCGCGCGCCGACCGGCTGCTGCCCGACGGACTGCGGCGCGCGCTCGGCCTGCCCGACGCGAAGGCGCGCCTGGCGCGCGAGGCGTGCATCCTCTCGACGCTGCTGCGCTCGCGCGACACGTTCCTCGTCACGGGACGCGTCACCGCGCGCAACGACCCGCTGCTGCCCAGCCGGCTCGCGTTCCACGGCGAGGACGAGGCCGTCGTCGAACGCGTGCGCCACCTGCTGCGGGCGCGCGCCCTCGTGCCCGCGCCGCATGGCGGATCGGCCGCGCCGCCGCGCGCGCTCCCGCGCATCCCCGCGCCCACGCCGGTGACGGCGATGTCGATCACGTCGTTCAGGACGTACCTGCGCTCGCCCTACCAGTTCTATCTCGAACGCGTGGCGCGCGCGCAGCCGGGCGAGCGCGAGCTCGAGCTCTCGCCGCTCCAGTTCGGGAACCTCGGGCACGAGGTGCTGCAGCTCTTCGGCACGAGCGACCTGCGCGACAGCGCCGACGCCGACGCGATCGCGGCGCGCCTGCGCGCCATCCTGCACGACCTCGTCGAGCGGCGCTACGGCGACGAGGCCCGCGCGGCGGTGGCGATCCAGGTCATGCAGCTCGGGCAACGGCTCGACCTCGTGGCGAAGGCCCAGGCGGTCTGGCGCGGCGCGGGCTGGCGCATCGAGCACGTCGAGTGGGCGCCCGAGGGCGGCTCGGTGCCGTTCGTGGTCGACGGCGAGCCGATCGCGCTGCGCGGACGGGTCGACCGGATCGACGTCCACGAGCGCAGCGGGCAGCGCGCGATCCTCGACTACAAGACCGGCAACAGCGTGCCCGACCCCGACAAGGCGCACAGGAAGCAGGGCGACTGGATCGACCTGCAGCTCCCGCTCTACACCGAGCTCGTGCGTCCGCTCGCGCCGCAGGGCGAACTCGTGCTCGGCTACGTGGCGCTGCCGTCCGAGGCGAAGCACGTGGGCTTCAAGCTCGCCGGATGGACGCCCGCCGAACTCGCCGAGGCGCGCGGCGTGGCCGAGCGCGTGGTGCGCGACGTGCGCGCGGGACGCTTCTTCGAGCTGGGCGACTTCCGCGCGTTCGACCCGATCGTGTCGGCCATCGCGGGCGAGGGCTTCCTGGGCGACGACGACGAGGGCGCGGGCGACGCGTCCGGCGAGGGCGCGTCGTGAACCACGACCGGCTCGTGATCCTCGCCTCCGCCGGGACGGGCAAGACGTTCCAGCTCACGAACCGCTACCTCGGACTGCTGGCGCGCGGCGTCCCGCCCCAGGCCGTGCTGGCCACCACGTTCACGCGCAAGGCGGCGGCCGAGATCCTCGACCGCGTGCTCGCGCGCCTCGTCGAAGCGTCCGGCGACGAGGCCGCGGCGCGGACGCTCGCCGCCGCGGTCGACGCACCGGACCACGACGCGACGGCCTGGCGCCGGCTGCTCGTGGAGTTCGCGCGCGGCATCGACCGCTGCCAGGTGCGCACGATCGACTCGTGGTTCGTGCACCTCGCCATGCTCTTCGGCCTCGAGGCCGGACTCCCGTCGGGCTGGCGCCTGGCCGAGAACGCCGACGAGGGCCTGCTCGTCGACGCCGCCGTGGCGCGCGTGCTGCGCGAGGCCTCGGTGCACGAGATCGCCGCGCTGATCCACTCGCTCAAGAAAGAGGGTGCGGGTTTCGTGCGCGGCGTGCACCAGGCCCTGCGCTCGGTGGTGCGCGACGCGCACGACCTCTACCGCGTGAGCACGCCCGAGGCCTGGGCCGGCCCGAGCGGAGGACACGCGCTCGACGACGCCGCGCTCACGGCGGCCCTCGACGCCGTGCGTGCGCTCGACCTCCCGCAGACGAAGAGCGGCAAGCCGCGCAAGCACTGGACCGACAACGTCGCCCACATCCTGCACGACGTGGGCGAGGGACACTGGGACGCCTTCCTCGACCGCGGCCTGGTCAAGAAGGTCCTCGCCGGCGAGGACACCTTCGACAGCGCGCCCATCGAGGACGACGTGCTCGCGCCCGTCCTGCGGCTCGTGGCCCACGCCACCCACCACGTGCTGGCCAAGATCGCGCGGACGACCCGGGCCTACCACGACCTGCTCGAGCGCTACGACCTGGCGCACCGGGCCGTGAAGCGCGCCGCACGCACGTTCGAGTTCGGCGACCTGCCGCAGCTCGTGCTCGACGCCCTCGGCGGATCGCGCGGCGGCGTGGCCGATCCCGCCCAGCGCGAACGCCTGGCCCACGCCGTGGCCTTCCGCATGGACGGCCGCGTCGAGCACCTGCTGCTCGACGAGTTCCAGGACACCTCGCTCGTGCAGTGGCAGGCCGTCGAGCCGCTGGCCGAGCGCGCGATCGCGTCGGCCGTCGAGCAGCGCGGCGGATCGTTCTTCTGCGTCGGCGACGGCAAGCAGTCGATCTACGGCTGGCGCGGCGGCGAGTCGAGCATGCTGGCCGAGCTCACGCAGCGCTTCCCGGCGCTGCACGCGCAGCCGCTGGGGACGAACTGGCGCAGCTCGTCCGTGGTGCTCGACGCGGTGAACCGGGTCTTCTCCGGCATCGGCGAGAACACGGCGCTGGCCGACGAACCGCCGCTGCGGGCGGGCGCGCGCCTCTGGCACCGCGCGTGGCAGACGCACACCGCCGCGCGCGAGCTGCCCGGCGCGGTCACGCTGCGCGAGGTCGACACGTCCCGCGGGAAGCAGGCCGTGCTGCGCCGCTGCGCCGAGCACGTGGCCGAGCTGGCGCGCGAGGCACCCGGCGCGAGCATCGGCGTGCTCGTGCGCCGCAACGCACCGATCCCGTACCTGATCCATCAGCTCAGGCTGCTCGGCGTGCACGCCAGCGGCGAGGGCGGGACGCCGCTCACCGACGCCGAGTCGGTGCAGCTCGCGCTCTCGCTGCTCGTGCTCGCCGATCATCCCGACGACGCCGCCGCGCGCTTCCACCTCGCCACGTCGTGCCTGGCCGTCGCGCTGCGCCTCGACCCCGAGCGCGACGGCGAGCACGACCCGGAGCTGGCCTTCGTCACGCTCGCCGACGTGCGCGCGCGCGGCGGATCCGCGTCCGAAGCCGAAGCCGAAGCCGAAGCCGAAGCCGAAGCCGAAGCCGAAGCCGACGCCGACGCCGACGCCGACGACCCGGCGGCCGCGTCCCGCCGCTGGACGCGCGAGGTCTCGCGCCGTGCGTCGCGCCTCTCGCGGGCCTGGCGGCGACGGCTCGTCGAGCGCGGCTACGGCGAATCGCTCGCGGCGCTCAAGCGGCACGTCGACGCGGCACCCGCCCTCGGGTCGCTCGATCGGCGGCGCTTCGCCCAGCTCGTCGACCTGGCCTTCGCCTGGGACACACGCGCGAGCCTGCGTCCCGCCGAGTTCGTCGACTTCGTGCGCAGCGAGTCGGTCGAGGACCCGTCCCGCGCGCGGGTCAAGGTCATGACCGTGCACGGCAGCAAGGGCCTCGAGTTCGACGCGGTCTGCCTGCCCGAGCTCGACGGCGCGTCGTTCCAGCGCGTCTCGGGCCTGCTCGGACGGCGTCCCAGCCCGTGGCAGGGAGTCGACCTCGTCGTGGCGCGCGCCGACCGCGGCCTCGCGTCGCTGGACGCCGAGATCGCCGCGCTCGTCGACGCCGAGACCGCGCGCGAGGTCGAGCAGGAGCTGTGCGTGCTGTACGTCGCGATGACGCGCGCGATCCGGCGGCTCGACATGTTCGTCGACGCCTCGCCCCGCGGACGACGCTCGTTCGCCGCGGTGCTGCGCGCGGCGCTGCCCGGCGTGCCGGACGAGGACGGCGTGCTGTGGACGCAGGACGGCAGCTCCGACGACTGGGCCGCGGGCATCGCGCCGTCCGACGACGACGTCGTCACGGGGGACGACACCTCGCCGTCCCCCGTCTCCGACCCCGCGCCCGTCACCCGCGCGCCGTCGGACGCACGCACCCCGTCGGGCGCCCCCGACGCGCGCAGCGCGACCGACGCCGCGCGCGCCGGACAGCTCGAGCTCTTCGGCGGCGTGCGCGTCACGCGCGCGGCACCGTCGGCGCTCGAAGGCGGTGCCTGGGTGCACCCGCGCGACCTGCTGCGCAGCCGTCCCGAGGATCCGCGCACGTACGGCAGCCTGGTCCACCTCTTCTACGAGCAGGTCGCGTGGATCGACGCCCCGCTCGCCGACGACGAGACGCTGCGCGGGCTCGCGCGCGAGCGCCTCGGCGTCGGCCCGCGGGACGGCCTGCTCGCCCGGGCGCTGGCGGCCTTCCGCAGCCAGCTCGCGATGCCGACGGTGCGCGCCTGCCTGACGCGGCCCGAGGGTGCGCACGCGCTCTGGCGCGAGCGTCCGTTCCTCGTGCGCACGACGCCGCACGAGGGGCGCGCGCGCCTGCTGCGCGGCGTCTTCGACCGCGTCGTGCTGCACGGCGCGCCCGGGGCCTGGACCTCGGCGGAGATCCTCGACTTCAAGACCGACTCCGAGGCCGAGATCGCGGCGCGCGTCGAGACCTACCGTCCGCAGCTCGAGACGTACCGCGCGGCCCTGGCCGCCATGACCGGCCTCGACTCGGGAGCCGTCCGCTGCGCGTTGCTCTTCGTGGGCGCGGGTCTCGTGCGCGAGGTGGGTTGAGGCCGTCCGTCCGGGTCTCGCGCGCGGCGCGCCGCCCCCCGACTCACGTGCGGTGGGCGACGTAGATCGTCGGGTCGCCGACCTTGAGGTGCGAACCGATCAGCCGCGCCGTGCCCTGCATGGCGTACGCGGCCAGGGTCCCGGCGAGGGTGCGGCACCTGAGGTTCGACCGCACGCCGATCAGCACGAAGCCGTAGCGACGCAGGAACTCCTCGACTTGGCCGTTGGTGTACTCGGTCACGTGGTGCGGACTGTTGAACTCGACGGCCTTGCCGCGCGCGACGCGCCGGAAGTTCACCGTGCGGTAGCGGCTCGGCGTCGAGAACACGAGCCGGCCGCCCGGCATCAGCACCCGACGCACGCCGGTCAGCAGCGCCGGTGGCGACTCGACGTGCTCGAACAGGTTGGCGCACACCACCGAGTCGAAGAGCCCGTCGGCGTACGGCAGGTCGCACGCGTCCGCCACGCAGAAGCGCACGGCGGGATTGCGCTCGCGGTTGCGCTCGACCGCGGTGAGCGAGAGGTCGGCGGCGGCCACCGACGCGAGGCGGCCGGCGAGGTCGCTCGTGAGGTCGCCCTCGCCGCAGCCCAGGTCGAGGACGAACGGCCCGCGCGCCTCGCGCGCGATGACCTCGCGCCGGAAGCGGTCCCAGGTCGAGTTCTCGTCGTGGTACGGGTTGCCGTCGACGTACTCGTCCACCCGGGCGAGGTCGGCAGGGTCGATGAAGACCGGGACGCCGCGGACCACGGTGCGCGGCTCGCGCCCGTAGAGTTCCCTCGCTTCTTGCGGCATGCGGTGCCCTTTCGGCGGACGCGCGGCGGACGGCCCGCGCATGGGAGCGTCGGGCGACGTCGACCGCCGACACGAGTCTAGTCCCCCTTCCCGCGGGCGGGTCAAGGGGAGCTCGCGCGCGGTACAATGGGCGAGGCACCGCGAGCCGTCCCGACCCGCCGCACACCGACCCGTCTCGAGGTCACCGTGATGAAGATGGAAGACTGGATCCGCGCCATCGCCGGCACGTTCGTGCTGGTGTCGCTCGCTCTCGGCACGTTCTACAGCCCGTACTGGTACTGGTTCACCGCGTTCGTCGGCGCGAACCTGCTGCAGTCGGCCTTCACGAAGTGGTGTCTGATGGAGATCATCCTCGAGAAGCTCGGCGTCGCGCAGCGTTCGTGCGCGGTCCCGAGCCTGCCGAACACGCCGGCCCGCGAGGCCTGACGTCCGATCGTCGGCTGCGTCGTACGTCGCACACCGCGCGCCGCGGGACGACCGCGTCCGCTTGCTATGATCGGGGACCGCTCCTCCCGGTCAGCCGCCCGTGACGTCCCCCGCACCTCCCGCCGCGCCGGCGCAGTCCGCGCCGAGCCCGCCGTGGAAGCGACGCACCTTCGCGTCGTTCGCGGTGCCGAACTACCGCTGGTTCTTCGTCGGCCAGGGCACGTCGCTGGTGGGCAGCTGGGTGCGCTCGGCGGCCCAGGGCTGGCTCGTGTACCTGCTGACCGGCAGCGAGCTCATGCTGGGCACCGTGGCCGCGTGCTCGCAGCTCCCGCTCGTGCTCTCGCCGCTCGCGGGCGCGATCGCCGACCGGCTCGACAAGCGTCGCTTCCTGATGGGGCTGGCGCTCGTCGCCATGTGCCTCACGCTCACGCTCGCCGGGCTCTCGTGGACCGGCTCCGTGCGTCCCTGGCACATCATGGTCGTGGCCGCGCTGGCCGGCGTCGAGATGGCCTTCGAGCTGCCCACGCGCCAGTCGTACGTGGTCGAGATGGTCGGACGCGAGCACCTGCACAACGCGATCGCCTTGAACTCGGCCATGTTCAACTCGGCGCGCATGATCGGTCCCGCGCTGGCCGGCCTGCTCATGGGTGCGTTCAGCGCGTCCGGCGCGGGCGGGGGCGACGCCGAGGCCTTGCGGCTGGCCTCGCTGCGCGGCATCGGCCTGTGCTTCCTCGTCGACGGACTCTCGTACCTCGCGGTGCTGTTCGCGCTCACGCGCATCCACACCGAGCGCACGCACGCGGCCAGCGAAGGCGGCTGGGCCGAGCGCCTCGGCGCGGGCTTCCGCTACGTCTCCGGCAACCGGCGTGCACGCGTGATCCTGCTGCTGCTCTCGGTCGCGGTCGTCTTCGGCTGGTCGTACATGGCGCTCATGGCGGCCTTCGCCCAGGACGTGTTGCACCTCGACGAGCGCGGCTACGGTCTGCTCATGTCGTGCAACGGCCTGGGCGCGTGCGTCGGCGCGCTGTGGGTCGCGGGACGTCCCGAGGCGACCAGCCGGCGCGTCGTGCGGCGGCGCGTGTTCGGCGCGCTCTGGCTGTTCGGCACGATGGTGATCGTCTTCTCGCGCATGGCCGACCCGCGCCTCGCCGGCGCCGCCCTGGCCGTGGCCGGCTTCGGCGCCATCGCGTTCGTGTCCACGAGCAACACGCTCATCCAGCTCGCGGTGCCCGACCACCTGCGCGGCCGCGTGATGGGCATCTGGGCCCTCGTCTTCGGCGCCTCGATGCCCACCGGCTCGTGGCTCGTGGGCCTCGTCGCCGAGTGGACGGGTCCGCGCCAGGCCATCACGCTGAGCGCCATCACCTGCCTGCTGCTCTCGGGCCTCGTCTGGCTGCGCCTGCCGCCGCCGAGCGACGAACCCGTCCTCGCCGACGGCGCATCCGGCGCGGGACCCGAGTAGCGCGCGGCGCGCGCTCGCCGCGCGCTCAGCCGGCGAAGACCTCACGGTAGTCGTCCATCGCGGCCTCGACCACGCGGCCCGCGTGCGCGCGGTCGTACGCGTTGGCCACCGACGCGGTGGACGCGCTGCCCGGCACGAGCTTGTACGTGGCGAAGTAGTGCATGAGGCGCTCGACCATCTTGTCCGGCAGCTCGTGCAGGTCGCGCACCCCGCCCCAGAACAGGTCGCCCTCGAGCACCGCGATGATCTTGTCGTCGGCCTCGCCGCCGTCGACCATCTGCAGCCCGCCCACGACGCGCGCGTCGAGCAGGATGTCGCCGCGCGTGATGGGACGCTCGCTCACCACGCACACGTCGAGCGGGTCGCCGTCGCCGCGTTCGACGCCGGCGCCGCCGAGCGCCGCCGTGCGCGCCCCGCAGTACGTGCGCGGCAGGAAGCCGTACAGCGTCGGCGGCTGCGCCGAGCTGCGCTGCGGGCGGTCGACGCGGATGTAGCCGGAGTCCTTGTCGATCTCGTACTTCACCGCGTCGAGCGGCGTGATCTCGACGTACGCGGTGACGAGGAACGGCGGCGCCTTGCCCGTGGGCAGCCCGTGCCAAGGGTGCGGACGCCAGCGGGACGGCTCGGGATGCGACGCGTGCATGTCCGCCATCGTACGCCGCCCGGGTATCCTGGCCGCGCCTCGTCCCTTCGCGTCCCGCCCGGGTGCCCGCCATGTCCGTCGCCGTGATCCTCGCGCTGTCGCTCGCCGTCCCGACCGGGGTCCCCGCCGCGCCCGGCGCGCCGGTTGCGCTCGCCGCGCTCGCACCGATCCTCACTCCGGCGGACGACGCTCCCGTCGACGAGGTGCGCGTCGGGCCGGCCGATGCCGCCACGCGTTCGGCGCTGCGCGACGTCGTCGAGGCGTGCCTCGTCGATCGCGGATCGCTGCAGGAGTTCCGCGCGTTCGCCACGTCGCCCCGGCGCATCGCACGTCTGGCCGCGTTCGACGCCGCGTGGACGGACGCGCTGGTCGCGATGCCGTCGTCCGGCCTCGACACCGAGGCGCGCATCGACCGCACGCTGCTGCTCGAGCTCCTGCGGCACGCCGGCGCCGACGACGCGCGGCTCTCGGCGCGACTGGCCGAGTCGTCCGACCTGCTGCCCGCACTCGACGAGCTCGAGCAGCTCGAGGAGCAGCGCTGGATCGTCGCGCCGGTCGATCCCGCCGAGCTGGCCGAGCGCTTCGACGCGCTCACGAAGGACGTGCGCGCCGTGATCGCGCGCGTCCGCGCGGGACACGACGCGGCGAAGTCCGGCGCGGCCACGGAGCGTGCGGACGGATCCGAAGCCGAACCCGACGCCACGACCGACGCCGACACCTCCCCGTCCGACGCGCCCCTCGCGGTCGACGCGGTCACCGCCTTGCGTGCCGCGCGCTGGCTCGACGAGGGACGGCGCGCGCTGCGGCGTGTCTACGAGCACCACGCCGACTACGAACCCGGCTTCGCGTGGTGGGTCGAGCGTCCGTACGACGCGCTGTCCGAGGCGCTCGGCGATCTTCTGTCGCTGCTGCGCGAGGAGATCGCCGGGCAGCACGGCAAGCCCGACGATCCGCTCGTGGGCGACCCGATCGGACGCGACGCGCTCGTCGAGGGCATCCGGCACGAGATGCTCGCGTACACGCCCGAGGAGCTGCTCGCGATCGGCGAGCGCGAGCTGGCCTGGTGCGAGGACGAGCTGCGCAAGGCCTCGGCCGAGATGGGCTTCGGCGACGACTGGAAGGCGGCCCTCGCGCGCGTCAAGGACGATCACGTCCCGCCGGGCGAGCAGGACGCGCTCGTACGCGCGCTGGCCGACGAGGCCATCGCGTTCGTCGACGCACGCGACCTGGTCACGATCCCCGAGCTGGCGCGCGAGACGTGGCGCGTCGACATGCTCGACCAGGACGCCCAGCGCGTGCTCCCGTTCGCGGCCTACGGCGGCCAGAAGATGCTCGTCGCGTACCCCGTGCGCGAGATGGACCAGGCCAGCAAGCTCATGGCGATGCGCGGCAACAACATCCCCTTCACGCGCATCGTCACGCCGCACGAGCTCGTCCCCGGGCACCACCTGCAAGGCTTCATGGCGCAGCGCCACGCGACGCACCGACAGGCGTTCTCGACGCCGTTCCTGATCGAGGGCTGGGCGCTCTACTGGGAGATGCGCCTGTGGGACCTGGGCTGGGCGCGAGACGCCGCCGACCGCATCGGCATGCTCGTCTGGCGCGCGCACCGCGCGGCTCGCATCCTCGTCTCGCTGCGCTTCCACCTGGGCGAGATGACGCCGGACGCGATGATCGACTTCCTGGTCGAGCACGTGGGCTTCGAGCGTGACGGCGCCACGAGCGAGGTGCGCCGCTACGTCGGCGACGACTACGGTCCGCTCTACCAGTGCGGCTACATGATCGGCGGACTCGAACTGTGCGCGCTGCACGACGAGCTCGTGGGACCGGCCGGCATGACCGAGCGCGCGTTCCACGACGCGGTGCTCGAGCAGGGTCCGATCCCGGTCGAGATGATCCGCTGCGCGCTGCGCGACGAGGGCCCCGGCGACGACTGGCGTCCGGCGTGGCGATTCGCGGGCGACCCGTAGGACGCGACGCGCGTCCGCGTCGACGGCGCACGTTCCACGCCGCGAGGCGACCCGTGACGCGCGCGACGGCGCGCGGCCACGCAGGTCAGCGCCCGGCGGAGGCCTCGACGACCAACGGCACCTCCACGCTCATGTCGCCGCCCCAGTAGCGGCCGATCGCCCCCGCCTCGCGCGCGACGTCGGGCGAGGGACGATACGTCAGCCGCAGCGAGTCGACCGACCCGTGCTCGATCGCGTCGAGCTTCATCCAGGCCACCGCCGGGAGCGTGTGCGGAGAGGTGAAGACGACGATCGTCTGCAATCCGTCGGCGTCCGGCGACGACGCCGGATCGTCCGCCGCCGGGACGAAGACGCGCGCCGTGGCGAGCACCGACTCGCCGAGCATCGTGCGCAGCTCGATCACGCACGCCGCCGCCACAGGTCCGCCCGCGCGCGGCGCCTCGAGCATCAGGTGCAGGACGCGTCCCTCGGACGTGTCGGCCACCTGCACGACCTCCGCACGCCGCGGCGCGAGGGCCGCGCGCATGGCCGCATCGAGGTCGGGATCGCTCACCGCGACCGGCGCCTGCGCGTCGCCCTCGTCGAGGGAGCCCTCCGCTTCGCTCGCCGCGCGGGCCGCCCGCTGCTCGGCCTCGAGGTTCGCGTCCTCGAGCTGGCGTGCCCGCTCGGCCTCGGTCCGCGCGATCCGGGCGCTGTCGAGCGCCTGCCGCGTGAGGGCCATGCCCAGGAACGCCAGCGGCACGAGGATCGCGATCGCCACGAGCGCCACCTGCACCACGCGTCGCGCGCGTCGCTCGTGGCGCGGGACCCCGGCGTGCCACGCGTCGCGCCGCGCGCTGCGCGCCGTGCGAAGGCGGCGCCCGTGCCGGCGCCCGAACAAGCCGCTCCCCGACGCCGCCCGAGGCGCAGCGAGGATCCCACCGTCGAGGCTCGCGCGCAGGTCGCTCGCGAACTCGCAGGCCGACGCGTAGCGCGCCTCGGGCTCGTGCGCGAGCGCCGTGAGCAGCACGTCCTCGAGCGCCTCCGGCATCGTGCGATCGACGTCGCGCGGCGGCACGAGGTCGCCGGACGAGAGCGCGGCCATGACGTCGCCGTGGGTCGTGCCGGCGTAGGGCAGGCGTCCCGTGAGCAGCTCGTGCAGCGTGACCGCGAGCGAGTACACGTCGGTGCGCGCGTCGAGCGGCTGCGCGCGGCGGAACGCCTGCTCGGGGGACATGTAGAGCGGCGAGCCGAAGACCTCGCCCGAGAGCGTGAGTCCGCTCGCCTCGAGGTCGAGCGCGAGGCCGAAGTCGGTCAGACGCGGCGTCCCGTCGGCCTCGAGCAGGATGTTCGCCGGCTTCACGTCCCGGTGCAGGATGCCCTGGCCGTGCGCGTAGGCCAGCGCGTCGGCCACCGTGGCGACGGTGCGCACCGCCCACGCGCGGAAGTCGCCCGCCTCGCTCGGGACGCCCGCCGCCTCGCCGCGCGCACGCGCCGCGATCACGTCGGCCAGCGAGCGGCCCTCGACGAGCTCCATCGCGAAGAACGGCGCGCCGTCCGCATCGCCCAGCGCGTACACCGGCACGAGGTTGGGATGGCGCAACCGCGCCGCCGCCTCGGCCTCGCGCCGGAAGCGCTGCAGCAGGCGCCGGTCGCCGCGCGACGCCGCCGGCAGCACCTTGAGCGCGACCTTGCGGTTCAGGCTGAGCTGGCGCGCCTCGTAGACCACGCCCATCCCGCCGCGTCCGATCTCGCGCAGGATCTCGAAGTCGCCGAGCCGTCCCGACGCCGCGGGCGTCGCGTCGCGCGCGGGGACCGCCTCGACCACGTCGAGCAGCGCGAAGAAGCGCCGCAGCGCCGACGCGTGCTCGGGATGCTCGAGCAGCAGCACGTCGCGATCGGGCAGATCGCCCGCGTGGAGGCGCTCGAGGATCTCGTCCTGCACGTCCTGCAGCGGGCGGGTCATGGGGATCGTGTCCGGCGGGGAAGGTCGTCCGGACGGGGAATGGCGGCCAGGGTCGCCGAGGATGCGCGGGAAATCGGCCGGGGCGTGAAGTGGCGTGCGAAGTGCAGTTCGCCCCGCCCCGGGCTTCCGCAAGTCGACGCCGCCGAGCCGCGACGCAGCGATCGTCTCGTCCGACGCGCAGCGGCGCGCGCTCATGCGCCCTCGCAGCCGCGGGATCCGGGCCCACCGAGCAACACCATTCGCAGTCGGACACCGACCGGCCTTGTCGTCGCGACTCGGTTCCGGGCGGCGGAAGCGCTCAGAGCGAGTCCATCCGTCTCGCTGCGACGACGGCGCTGACCGTGCCGGCGCCCCGGCTCCTCAGCGCAGCTCGGTGATGAGGTTCTCACCCGAGCCTGCGCGCGAGGCCCACTCGAAGCGTTCGCGGATCTGCAGCCTTCCATCGGTGAGGCGCTCCACCGTGCAGGTGGACTCGCCGCCGTCCACGGTCCCATCGGTCTGGCGCTGGACGTAGCGGAACCGGAGCGTATCGCCCTGGAGCGTTCCCATGAGATGCGCGTCCTCCAACCGGCCGCCGGCGTACCGGGCGCTGACCCGATCTCCGTCCTGCCGGAAGTGGAACACCGTGTCGGCGTCGATGACTCCGGCCTCGGCGGTGACGGTCGCATTCATGAAGGCGCCGTGGAGTGAGCAACCGCTGGTGACGGCCGTCGACCGCGGCGGCGCCCGCAACTCGTCGAGCAGCGCGAACACCTGGTCGGCGACACCGGCCGGGCAGCCCCAATGGTCGTAGACACCACCCCGCTCGGTGTCGTAGCCGCAGACGACGATCACCCCGGATCCCGTGACCTCCTTGATGGTGGAGGCCAGCCAACCGACGAAGCCGCTGTTGGGCGCATCGGGCGCGAACTGGAAGCTCCAGATCACCAGCGGCTCGCGGGCCTGCGTGTCGTCCGGCAACGGCACGAGCTGCGACCAGCCGTGACCGTTCTGCACGAGCGCCAAGGCATCGGCCCGCGCCCGGCGCGGGAACTCGGCGAGCGAGAACTGTTCGTAGTGCCAGCGACCCTGTCGGACGACGAAGGCGCTGGCGCGAAGGACGGCCAGCAGCCGCCGTTCCATGCTCACGACGGACTCACGTGTGACATCCATGGTCACGAGAGTACCCAGGGCGGGTCTCTTGATCGAGCGCCGGAGGGTGGCCGGCGAGGGACGTGCGCATCGGCCGCGCCACCCTCGATCTCGTCGCCGCGATCGTCCGGTCGGACACGGTCCCGCGCCAGCGCCGAAGGCTGATCCTAGAAGGCGTTGGCGCGGGACGAGACCTGGGTGGAGCGGTGGATGCCTGGTGGGCCATGGCGCACCGCGCGTGCGTGAGATCGGGTGCACGTGCGGTCCGGCGATTCGATCGCTGGCGCGCTTCACCGCGACCTAGTGATCCCTCGACTCCACGATCACCTCGACCTGGTCTTGCTCGGCGACCTCGCCCCAGGTCAGCGCGTCGCGCGGACGGAGGCGGATCACGTAGTGCCTGTTCGGATCGGCCAGCACCGGCGCGGAAAACTTCTCGCGCGCGTCGGCCGGCAGCTTCGTGAGGTCGGCCGCGAGATACACCGAAGAGGTCGCGCGGGCCGCGCACTCGACCTGGTCGATCGTGTAGGCCGTGTTGATGAGGTGCGGCGTGAGCGACTCGTCGTCCAGGACGACCGCATTGACGCCGACCGAGAGGACGCGGACCGCACCGGGCTCGCCGTAGACCGGGCGATGCGCCCAGGTCAACATCGCGACTCCCTGGAGCTGCACCGCCTCGTCGACATCTTCGACGATGGCCACCGAGACGAAGGCGTGCGCGCCGTCGACGACCGCCGCCTCGGAGACTTCGTCCTGGAGTCCCCAGGTCATGGCCGCGGCGCGGACGGTCGGAGGCCCGCGGTCGTGTGCGCCGTGGCCTCCCGAGCAGCCCAGGAGTTCGATCACCCCGATCAGCAAGCCGAGATGCACGAAGCCTCTCCGAGCGGCTCGGGCTCTCCGATCGCCGCGAAGGCCCGACGGTCTGTCGGCCCGACCCGATTCTGGAGACCGACGCGTGGCGCTCGCTTCCGAGGGCGGACGGGCTGAGCCTCCGATCATCGAATCTGCATCGTGCGAGTAGACCGGCGCGGGAACTTCCCGTGTCGGACGACACGGCCGTGACTGCGGCGAGCATGAGGACATGGACCCTCCTTTCCTTGCTCCCGGATCTATGGGCGGGCCGTCGCCGGGTATCCGTCGAACGTGAACCGGCGGACGAGCACCTTCATCTCGCGCGGAGTGCCGCCTCGAGTCCTTCAGGCTCCCACCGGAATCGACCCCGACCTTCGGCCCGATCCTGCGGAGTCCATCTCACCGCGCCGCCGCACTCAGCTCCCGTCGACCAATCGCCGCGCGAGCTCTTCCATGCCGCGCGAGACGAGGCTCTTGAGCGCGCTCTCGGTGCATCCCAACTGCTCGGCGGCCTCGGACGTCGTGAGCCCCTCGAGCCAGCGCAGGCGCACGGCCTCGGCCTGGCGCTCGGGCAGCGCGGCGAGCGCGTCCTCGAGGTGCGCCTTCTTCTCGGCGCGCACGGCGTGCGCCGACGGGCTCGTCCACGACGCGAGCGGCGGCTCGTCGAGGGGACGTTCGCGCGCGCGCTTCTGGGCACGTCCGGCGCGGGCCGCCTCGCGCAGCTTGTTGCGTGCGATGCCCACGAGCCAGCGGTAGAACGACGACGGTCCGTCGGGGACGAACGCGTCGAGCCGCCGTGTCGACTCGAGCAACGTCTCCTGCAGCACGTCCTCGGGCAGCAGGTGCGCGCGCACCTCGGCCGACATGCGCGCGCGGATGGCCGCCAGCAGCCGTCCCTCGTGCCGCGCGTAGAGCGACGAGAGCGCCTGCCGGTCGCCGTCCCGCGCCGATTCGACGAGGTGCATCGTGCTCGACATGCCGGCGAGCATACCGCTCGGACGCGCGTCCTCAGTCCTGCGCGAGCCAGAGATCGGGCGCGAGCGCCACGAGCAGGCACGACGCGGCCGCCAGCGGGTCCTCGGCGCGCGCGAGGATCTCCGACGCGCGACCGGCGGCACCGAGGCATCCCGAGGACGAACTGCCCAGGTCGACGATGCGACGTCCGACGCGCGCCTCGATCGCCTCGTGCCCGCGCGAACCCGAGAGCGCCGAGGCGGTCGACCACGCCGCGAGGTCGCGTGGCGCGTCGAGCGTGTCGAGATCGACGGAGGCCGCCGCTTCGAACACACGCAGCGCAGCGGCCGGGTCGGAGGATTCGTCGCGAGCGCGCACGAGGAAGGCCACGGTGTTCCAGACCTCGGCCAGCGCCCGTGAGCCGGTGAGCGTGCCCTCTGGCATCGTCGATGCCCACCCCTCCACGATGCCTGCGAGCCGCGTCTTGTAGAGATGGCGCATGGTGAGGCGCCACTGGAGCGCATCGACGACCGGAACGAAGTCGCCGACCAGTGCGTCGGACCCGTTCGTGCAGCTCGTCTCGTAGGCAGCGACGGCGGGCATGACCTTCCAGCCGCCGAGTGCGATCTCCCCGAACGCCAGGGCGATGAGCGTCTCCGGCGCCGCCGTCGTCCGCTCGGGGACGATGCTGCACGCGTCTCCGCACGGCCGCAGCCCCAGCTCTCCCCGGTCGCCGGCGCGCCACTCGAGATGCAGCCCGATCCATTGCGCGAGCTGGGCGCGCAGGGACGCGGGCGCCCGATGGAACTCGTCGTTCATCACCGATCCGCCACGCGGCCCGACCAGCGCGCAGACCGACAGGACGACCAGCGCGAACACGGTCCTGAGCATCGTCGCTCCTCCGCATCCCGATCTCGGGTGCGCCGCCAGCGTAGCGCGACACGAGGAACCCGGTCCTGCGGCTTCGGCTTCGGATCACTTCCCCACGAAGCGCCACGGGGCCGCCCTCGCGCTCGGGCGAGGACGACCCCGTGGTCACGTCGCGTGCGGTCGCGCGACTACGGCAGGAACTGCGCCTCGACCGCGTTGCTCAGCTCGTAGCCGAGCAGTTGGCTGCCGTCGGCCGCCGCCGCCTGGACGTAGACCGAGAGCGGTCCACCGCCGCCCGGGAGCGGGAACGCGAGCACGCCCGCGCCGTCGGCCGGGGCCGAGAGCAGCAGCGTGATCGGCACCGGCACGAGCAGGCCGCCCTTGAACGGCGTCGGGTTGTTCGCGAGCCCGATCACGAGGAACACGTTGCCGGACGGCGTGGCGTTCTCGACGCGCAGCTCGGGCGCGTTGCCGGTCGACAGCGGCGCGCCGCAGATCGAGAGCGTCAGGTCGCCGGGACCCGAGAACCCGAGGTCGGGCTGGCAGGTCGCGTCGCACTCGACACGGAACACCGAGAACGCGTCGACACCGGCCTCGACGAGCGAGCCCGTGCCCAGGTCGGACGCCTGGAAGCGCACGCGCACGTTCGCCGACGGCGCGACGAAGTCGGACACCACGAACTCGTGCTCGATCCAGCCGCCGGACGTGCCGGGACCCGCGGGGCCGACGGTCTCGACCGTGGTCCACGAGCTGCCGCCGTTGTTGCTGACCGAGACCAGGAAGGTGTCCTCGTTCGGGGCGCCGCCCGTGTCGTTGCTGTACCAGCGCGCGTAGTGGATGCGCGCGTCGCCGCCGGACAGGTCGATCGTCGGCGAGAGCAGCGAGGTCGTGCCGCCGTCGACGTCGTTGTCGCCGAGTCCGCCGCCGACGAGGCCCTGGCCCGTGACGAAGCACTGGGTGCCGGACGCGTCGAAGTCGTCCTCGGGCTGGGCCGCGGTGCCGACCGGGTCGACGCGGGTCCAGATGCCCGTGGTGGCGTTGTCACCGACCTGGCCCACCGTCCAGCCCATGTCCGACTCGAAGTCGTCGGCGAACACGGTGCTCACTCCGGTGAACACCTCGGCGCCGTAGGTCTGCGTCGGCGCGTTGCCGGGATCGGTGAGCGTGCCCTGGTTCGTGCCGACCGAGACGTAGTACTCGACGCTGTCGAAGCACGACAGCCCGGGGATGGTGGCCTGGTAGCTGCCGCCGCCGAGGTCGCTCATCGCGAACGTCCCGAAGCCGCCGACGCCGTTCACGCGCACGTTCAGCGTGGCGGTGCCGGGGGTCACGACCGTGCCGCCGAACGAGTCGATGTCGACCAGGAACGACTCGGCCATCGACGGCTGGAGCTGCGTCGGCTTGCCACCCGGGTAGGTGACCACGACGAGCGCCGGAACGTCGAAGGCCTCGACGATGCCGGTGGTCGAGCTGCCGCCCGCGGGCGATGTGGCCGAGCCGCCCATGCCGCGCTTGGCGAAGCCCGTCCACAGGTCGCCGAGATGGATGCCGCCGTAGTCGACCAGATCGGCCTGCAGGATCGCGTCGCGCGCCTCGAGCATGTTCGGGTTGCTGGGCATGAGCTTGAGGCCGTCGACCACGAGCTGCAGGAGCAACTCGTTGCCGGCGAAGCCGAGCGAGGACCACAGGTTCGCGCGGCACTCGAGCAGCGCCTGGCACCAGATCTCGCCGACGTTGTGCACCTCGTCGGCCGGGTTGCCGATGAAGAAGCCGTTCGAGGGGATGCCGCCGGGCACCACGATCTGCGCCGGGTCGATGTCGGCGTAGGTGAACGGCGACTTCGTCATGTCGGTCGAGTACGGATAGCGACGGATGCCGAAGTAGTAGTTGTCGGCGAAGCTGCCGAAGAGGTTCTTCGTCGCCCACGCGCCCGCGGGATAGACGCCGTTCGGGTCGTCGCCCGGCTCGGCGTTCATGCTGAGCGCCACGTAGTCGCTCCAGCCCTCGCCCATGCCGCCGGACTGCTCGCCGAAGACCGTGCCGCCCGAGAGGCGGATCGAGAGACCGTGCGTGCACTCGTGGTAGACCACGTCGGCGTCGAGGGCGCCGTCGACGTCCGGCGTCGGCCCGTCGAAGACGAACATCTCGATGCGCGCCGAGGCGCCGTCGCTGCCGCTGCCGAGGTAGCGCGCGTTGTTGAGGCCCGAGCCGTCCTGGGCGTCGGCCTGCAGGCGATCACCGCCCACGCCGCCGAGACCGAAGTTGTCGTTCTGCTGGTTGGACGCGGCCTCGTCCCAGCCGAGACGGTACATCAGGTCGTGGTGACGGTTGCAGAGGTAGAAGAGCTGCGTCGCCGAGTGGTTCTTGTACGTGCTCGGTGCCTGGTTCGTGTCGACCGCGAAGTCGAAGACGCGGAACGGACTGCCCGTGGGGCGCGGCAGATCGGGCTGGTTGTCGGCGTTCGTGTCGGTGTGTCCGTCGACGTTGTTGCCGAGGGTCTCGTTGCCGCCGTCGTCGATCCAGCCGAGGGGCGAGGCGTCGGCGATCGACGCGCCGGTGACCGTCACGAGCGAGCGCCCGACGAGCGGGAACTGCGCGCCGGTGGGCGTCGAGAGGCCGGGCGAGCCGGGCGCCGGGCTGTCGGACGTCCACACGTTGTAGGTCGTGTCCTGCGTGCCGCCGTAGAAGTGCAGCTCGTTCCAGCGGCGCAGGATCGTGCCGTCGGTGGCGTCGACGATGGTCTCGTACGTGTTGCCGATGCCCGGCACCGGGACGACGACCGACCACGCGGGATGGATCTCGCCGCGGTTCACGGCGAAGTTCACGAGCTCGGAGGTGATCGCCACGTCGCTGCGGAAGTCGGACGTGGGCTGCCACGTCTGGCGCGCGTTCGCGCCGCTGGCCGTGGTGGCCGGGACGAGCGCGTGCCTGACCGCGACGCCGGCGTCGGCGGCGGCGAGGCGCAGCGCCTGCTCCGGCGAGAGGCGCATCGCGGGCAGGTCGAAGCCGCCCGCCGGACGCGGGATCATCGAGCTCGAGACGTTGATCAGCTCGCCGTCCTTCGTGACGCTGGCCTTGATCTCGGCGCCCCAGATGTCGACGCCGTCGACCTGCTGGGTGAACGTGAGGTGCGTCACGCCGTTGTGCTTCGTGACGAAGTCGCGCGAGACGCGCGCGAGGTCGACCTCGGCGGCGTCGATCTCGAACAGTCCGGCGTAGGCGTCGACGAAGTCGCGCACCACGGCGCGCGGCGCGTGCTGGCTGGGACCGGTGAGCAGGTGCGAGGTCGAGCGCACGAAGTTCGGCGTGCCGAAGAACTCGTGGTCGCCCCAGCGCACGCCGGGGACGGCGGCCTTCAGCCGTGCGCCGTCGGCCTCGCGCGCGGCGCGCGCCACGGCGTCCCGAGCGGCGACGACGGCCTGGCGCACCTCGGCCGTCGGACGGTCGGGCGCCAACCGCACGTCGAGGTACGGGAGCGAGAGCGGCTGGCCGGAGGCGTCGACGCCGGCGATCTGGGCGCCCAGGGGGGCGCCGAGCAGGGCCAGGGCGGCGATGCGCGTGAGGGTACGGACTGCTCGCATGCTGGATCCTCGGAGTGGACCGCGCGCGGATCGGGGAGAGGCGCGCCGTCGGGGGAGAGTTCGGGGGAAGTGGGGCCAACCTATCAGGGATCCGTGGATCTGCCAGCCCGGCTGGTCCGAAAACGACGCGCGCGCATGGGGCAATCGACTTCCGGACCGACCACATTTTTCGCCGCTCGCAGGGTTCGGGCGGGACGCCGTCAACGGCGATCTCCGGATAGCCTTGTCAACAGATCGAGCGAGATCGACCCGTGCGCGCCCGCGCTCCCGCCCGGCCCCCATCGGGCGCCCCGCCCTGCACGCCCCGTCGACCGTCCGACCGGAATCCCCCACCCGGCACGGAGTCCCTCATGAAGTCCCTGTCCCTGGTCCTCCTCCCGTGGCTGCTCGCGCCCCTCACGCAGGCCCAGCAAGCCGAGTTCCCGCTGCAGTTCGCCGCCGACCTCGACGAGGTCGCGCTGGTGGGAGCGAGCGCCTTCCGCGCGGACACGCTGCTCGTGCGGCTCGACGACGCGCGCGATCTCTCCGCCGCGCGCACGCTGCTCGACTCGCCGCGCTTCGTGGTCGAGGAGCCGCTCATGCCTTCGCTCGGCCTGTACCTCGTGCGCATCCTCGACGGGACGCGCGTGGCCGCGGCCGTCCACGAGCTCGGCGCCGTGCACGGCGTGCGCTACGCCGCGCCCGACCACCTCGTCTCCTCGCGCGCCACCGTCCCGAACGACCCGTCGTTCGCGCAGCAGTGGTGCCACACGAAGATGCAGTCGACGGCGGCCTGGGACCTCGGCTGCGGCAGCAAGGACTTCGTCGTCTCGGTGGTCGACGGCGGCTGCCTGCTCACGCACACCGACCTCGCCGCGAACCTCTACACGAACGCCGCCGAGGCCGCCGGACTGCCCGGCGTCGACGACGACGGCAACGGCTACGTCGACGACCTGCACGGCTGGAACGCGTACTCGAACAACGGCAACATCCCGAACGACAGCCACGGGACCCACGTGAACGGCATCGTGGGTGCCGTCGGCGACAACGCGACCGGCGTGGTCGGCGTGAACTGGAACGTGACGCTGATGCCCGTCGCGGGCTCGTCGAGCAGCACCTCCACCGTGGTCAAGGCCTACGGCTACGTGCTCGCGCAGAAGCAGCTCTGGCTGAGCAGCGGCGGGACGAACGGCGCGAACGTGGTCTCGACGAACTCGAGCTTCGGCATCGACTACGGCAACTGCGGCAGCCCCGCGTACCTGCCGTGGAACGACGCGTACGACGCGCTCGGCTCGGTGGGCATCCTGTCCTGCGCGGCCACGGCCAACCTGAACATCAACATCGACACGGCCGGCGACGTGCCCACCGGCTGCGCGAGCGCGTGGCTCGTGGCGGTCACGAACACCCAGTCGAACGACACGAGGAACCCCGGCGCGGCCTACGGCGCCACGACGATCGACCTGGGCGCGCCGGGCACGAGCGTGTACAGCACCTACTCGAACGGCGGCTACTCGTCGTTGACCGGCACCTCGATGGCCAGCCCGCAGGTGGCCGGCGCGATCAGCCTGCTGCACGCGCACGCGTCCGCGAACTTCGCCGCGCTGCGTGACGCCGACCCGGCCGGAGCCGCCCTCATCGTCAAGGACACGCTGATCGAGAACGTCGACACGCTGCCCGACCTGCTGGGCAAGACGGTCTCCGGCGGACGGCTCAACCTGTTCAAGTCGGTCACGGCCCTCTCGGCCTGGTCGGCGGGCCTGTGGATCGAGGTCGGCATCGGCCTCGGCGGCACGTACGGCGTGCCCTCGCTCGCCGGCGCGGGGACGCTGGCCCCCGGCAGCACGTGGCACCTCGACCTGACGCACGCGGCGCGCAACGTCCCGGTCACGCTCGTGCTCGGACTCTCGCAGCTCGGCGCCCCGTTCAAGGGCGGCACGCTCGTCCCGTCGCCCGACCTGATCGTGGGCGGACTCGTCACGAACGGCGTCGGCGCCCTGGCGATCTCGTCCACGTGGCCCGCGGGCGTGCCCTCCGGCGCCTCGCTCTGGCTGCAGGAGTGGATCGCGGACGCCACGGGCCCGGTCGGATTCACCGCCACGAACGGAGTGCAACTCACCACGCCTTGACGAGGCCGACGTGTCCGGGGCCGATCATGCGGCGGCCCCGGGCGGGGAGCGCGGCCTCCATTGCCACCGCCGCGACCGACCCCATGCGGGGGGCCGGTCGCGGCGGTCCTCGTTTCGGGGGCGACGCGACGGCTCCCGCGCGCGCGCCGCCCGTGGCGCGCGCTGCGCGTCCGACGAACACGGGTGCCCGACGGCCGGCCGAATTCCTTGCAACCGCCGCGCGTCCGCGTCGGTAGATGGCCCCGTGGACAGTGACCTCGGCCCGCCGACCGCCGCCCCCTCGCTCGCGCAGCGGCTGCCCGCCGAGCTCGACGCGCTGGCGCCCTACGCCCGGCGGCTCGCGGCGTCCGCCTCCTTCCCCGTCGACCCGGAAGACCTCGTGCAGGACGTCGCCGAGCGCGCGCTGCGCTACGCCCACGCCTTCGATCCGGCCCAGCCGCTCGGCCCCTGGCTGCGGCGCACGGCGCTGCGCGTGCTGCTCGACCGGCGCGCGCGGCGGCGGCGCGAGCCGCAGCGGCTGGCGGACGACGACGAGCCCCTGGCCCGCACGCACGACGGGACGGCCGAGCGCGAGCACGTCCGGAGGCTGCTCGCGCCGCTGAGCGCGATCGAACGGGCCGCGCTGATCGGCTTCCACGCCGAGGGACGCACGGTGGCCGAGCTCGCCGCGCGCCTGGCCCTGCCCGCGGGCACGGTCAAGTCGCACCTGCACCGCGCACGACGCAAGCTCGCCGCGCGGCGCGACGGAGGGCCGTCCGATGCCGGCTGAGCGTCCGCACGACATCGACCGCGACCCGCTCGCCGAGCGGCTCGACCGCGCGCTCGACGCGCGCCGTGATCCGTTCGAGGACGAGGCCGTGCTGGCGCACCTCGTCGAGCATCCCGACGACCTGGCCGAGATCGAGCGGCTGCTGGCGCGTCTCGACGCGATCGCGCGTGTCGAGGACGGTCGAGCCGAGCGCGAGCGCGCGTCCGCGCCGGACGACGGTGTGCGCCTCGACCCACGGCCGCCGCGCCCGTCGCGCCCGTCGCGCTCGTCGGCCACGACACGACGCGCGGGCGTCGCGGCCGCGGCCCTGCTCGTGCTCGCACTGGGCGCCCTCGCGTACCGGCTCGTGGCGCATCCGACGCCGGATGCGCCGCGCGGACGCGCCGAGGTCGCGCGCGACGACACGGCGTCGCGCGCCGAGACGGCGTCACGCGACGCGTCCTTCGGCGCGCCGCCGACGTCCCCCGCCACGCGCGTGCCCGAGCCCGGCGGACGTGTGCTCGACTGGCGCGTCACGACCACCGTGCGCCGGCCCGACGGCACGCAGCGCACGATCCGCACACCCGACGGCACGCGCGGAGACGCCGCGTCGACGTCGTCGGCCTCGGACCATCCCGTCCTCATCGCCTGGAGCGAGACATGGCCCCGTCGCTGATCCCGTGCGCGCTCGTCGCCGCGCTGCTCTGCTCCGCCTCGCTGGCCGCGCAGGAGTCCGGCACGCCCGAGACGAGGCTGAGCGCCGTCCCCTCCGGCGCGCCGCGTCTGGTCACGAACGTGTTCGACGTGTCCGAGCTCACGGGACACGCGCGCCTCGCGGCGCTGCGCGCGACCGTGGCCGAGGGCGCGCCCGACGATCATCCCGACGGACTGGCCACGCTGCTCGACTCGCTCGCCGCCGCGCAGCACGACGCCGACGAGGCTTCGGCCCAGCTCGTGACGTTCGTGCGCGCGTTCGTCGATCCCCCCCTCGACGAGGGCACGCGCCAGACCATCGACTGGGTGCGCGACGGCCTGCTGCTCGTGATCGGCACCCCGGCCCAGCAGGACTGGGTGCGCGACTTCCTCGCGACGCAGCGCGACTTCGACCGGGCCATCCGCGTCCGCGTGAGGATCGTCGCGATCGACGACGACGAGCTGCCCGAGTTCGGGCTCGACGGAGGGGGCGTGAAGATCGTGCCGTCCGCCGAGGCCGATTCGCTCGTGGCCGCGCTCGTCGAGAGACACACGCTCTCGGTCACCTCGCCCACGGTGCTCGCGCTCCCGCGTCAGAAGGCGAACGTGAGCGTGCAGCGCCAGCACACCTACGTCCAGGGCTGGGAGCTGCGCGTGGTCGAGCCCGACGAGACGAAGGTCGCCGACCCGGTCATCGGCACGATCGACGAGGGCACGAGCTTCGACGTGTGCGGCGCCCCCCTGCACGACGGACGGCTCGGCCTCGACGTGCGCTACCGCGAGTCGAAGCTCCAGCAGCCGCTCGAGACGATGGAGGCCGAGATCGATCCCGACCTTCCGGCGCTGCGCTTCAGCCTGCCCGTCGTCGAGTCCTGCGAGTTCTGGACGCAGCTCGAGCTCGCGTCCGACCACGCGGCGCTGCTCACGCTCGGCGATCCGCACCGGCTCGTGGTGGTCGAGGCCGAGTCGGTGAGCTGGGAGGACGCCGCGCGCGACGCCGACGCCGACGCCGAACGCTGAGCGCGCGCGTGTCGCGCTAACCGACGCCATCTCGGCCTTCACCCGTCGGCGAAGCGGTACCCCACGCCCTGCTCGGTGAGCAGGTAGCGTGGTTGCGAGGGATCGACCTCGATCTTGCGGCGCAGGTTCGCCATGTGCACGCGGACGTAGTGCGGCTCGTCCACGGCGTCTGGCCCCCAGACCTCGTCGAGCAGGATCTTGTGCGTGAGCACGCGACCCGGGTGACGCATGAGCAGCACGAGCAAGCGGAACTCGATGGGCGTCAGGCGCACCTCCCGGCCGTCGACGTCGACGCGTCGCGCCGGAAGCTCGACGCGCAGTCCGCCGACGCGCAGCTCGGCGGGATCGGCCCCGCGTTCGTCCCCGGGACGCGGAGAGTGCCGCAGCGCCACCCGCAGACGCGCCATGAGTTCGCCGGTCGAGAACGGCTTGGTGAGGTAGTCGTCGGCGCCGGCGTCGAGGGCGGCGACCTTCGCCCGCTCCTGGTCGCGGGCCGAGAGCACCACGACCGGGATCCGCGTCCACTCGCGCAGGCCCTCGAGCACCTGCTGGCCGTCCATGTCGGGCAGCCCGAGGTCGAGCAGCACGAGGTCGGGTGGACGCGCGGCCGCGGCGGACAAGGCGCTCGCGCCGTCCTCGGCCAGCTCGAGCTCGTAGCCCGCGTGCCCGAGCACGGTGCGCAGGTAGCGCACGATCGCCACGTCGTCCTCGACGAGCAGGATGCGGCCCAGGCTCATGGCGTCCCCTCGCTCGCGCCCTCGGGCTCGGCCGGCACCGTGGGCGCCTCGCCCTCGCGCGGCAACGTGATGCGGAAGTCGGCGCCGCCGCCGGACCGCGACTCGCAGACGAGCGTGCCGCCGTGGGCCTCGACGACGGCGCGACAGATGGCGAGTCCGAGTCCCGCGCCGCGACTGTCCGAGCGTCGCGGGACGCCGCGCACGAACTTGCCGAAGATGCGCTCGTGCATGCCTTCGGGCACACCCGGCCCACGGTCGAGGACGTCGATCCGCAGCTCGCGATCGCGCACCTCGACGCGCACCTCGAGCCCCGCGTCCCGTCCCGCGTAGCGCACCGCGTTGTCGAGCAGGTTCAGCAGCACCTGCTCGATGAGCACGCCGTCGAGCGCCACGAGCGGCGCGTCCGCGGGGACGTGCACCACCACCGGCAGGTCGCCCGCCGAGCGCCTCAGCCGGGTGATGGCGCCGCCCACGAGCTCCTCGAGCGAATGCCATTCGCGCTGGACCTTCATGCCGCCGGCCTCGATGCGCGTCATCGAGAGCAGGTTGTCGACGAGGCGCGCGAGACGGTCGGCCTCCTCGCACACGTTCGTGAGCAGCTCGCGGCGCGCCGGTTCGTCGAGTCCGTCCTCGAGCAGGCTCGACGCCGACCCGGCGATCACGGCCAGCGGCGTGCGCAGGTCGTGGGACACGGAGCTCAGCAGCGAAGCGCGCAGCCGCTCGGCCTCGGCCTCGACGAGGCTGCTGCGCGCGCGTTCGCCGAGGCGGTCGCGCTCGATCGCGAGCGCGACGAGCGAGGCGAGCGTGACGAGCAGGTGGTACTGCGCCGAGCTCGGCAGCACGTTCCCGCCCTCGGGGCGCACGGCGAGCACGCCCACGCGGCCCTCGGGACTCTCGAGCGGCAGGTACAGGGCGCGCGCATCGGGCAGCGTCTCGGTCCCGGCGCCGGCGGGCCGACCGCGTTCGAACGTCCACTGCGCCACGGCCAGCTCGCCGCGGTCGTCGAGGAAGCTGCCGTGCGAGCCCACCACCGGCTGCAGCTCCTGCGCCGCGTCCGGCAGCAGCACGGTCACCTCGTCGCCGAGGTGCGCGGCGAGCATGTGCTCGGCGGCGGCGGCGATCTGGCGCGTCCCCGACGTGCCGGCCAGCTCGCGACTCAGGCGGTAGAGGACGTCGGTGCGCCGCTCGCCGCGCCGGCTCGCCTCGGCCTGGGTGCGCAGCCGCGCGGTGAGCGTGCTGATCACGGCCGCGATGGCGAACATCACGAGGAACGTGACCAGGTACTCGGTGTCGTGGACGCGGAAGGTCAGCCGCGGCTCGATGAAGAAGAAGTTGAAGCTCAGCACGCCGAGCAGCGACCCCGCGAGCGCGGTCAGGAAGCCCCGACGCGCCGCGAGCCACGTCACCGCGAGCAGGAAGACCATCACGACGTTCGCGTCGCTCAGGCCCAGGCCGCGCAGGCCCGCCGCGGCCAGGGTGGCGGCGAGCATGGCACCCAGCAGCGCGAGCGGCGCGAAGGGCGTGGCGCGCCGATCGCCGCCGCGCCACGGGGCGTCGAGCGGGACGTCGTTCGACCCGTCGCCGTTCACGACGAGCACGTCGATGTCGCCGCCGTCTCGCAGCAGCCGGTCGACGATGCCGCGGCCGCGCCAGAAGGAGCGCGTCGCCGCACGGCTGCGTCCCACCATGATCGTGGTCACGTTGCGCGACGCCGCGTACTCGAGGATCTCGCCGGCCACGTCCTCGCCCTGGAGCGTGACGACCTCGGCGCCCAGCGTCTCGGCCAGGCGCAGGTGCGCGAGCTGGCGCTCGGCGTCACCGGGGTCGCCGCCGCCGGGCACGCTCACCGCGGCCGCGATCCACTCGGCGCGCAGCCCGGCGGCGATGCGCCGCGCGGTGCGCACCACGCGCTGTGTCGTGGGACTCGGTCCGACGCACACGAGCACGCGCACCTGCGTGGCCCAGGCGCGCGTGGCGCCGCGTCCGCGACGGGCGGTCTGCACCTGTGCGTTCATGCGGTCGGCCGCACGCCGCAGCGAGATCTCGCGCAGCGCCACCAGGTTCGACTTGCGGAAGAAGCCCTCCATCGCCCGGCGCGCCTGGGGCCTTCCGTAGACCTTGCCCTCGCGGAAGCGCTCGAGCAGCTCGTCGGGCGCGATGTCGACCACCTCGATCTCGTCGCTCTCGTCGAACACCGCGTCGGGTACCGTCTCGCGCACGGTCACGCCGGTGATGCTGCCCACGACGTCGTTCAAGCTCTCGAGGTGCTGGACGTTGAGCGTCGTCCACACGTCGATGCCGAGCTCGAGCAGCTCCTCGACGTCCTGCCAGCGCTTGGGATGGCGGCTGCCCGGGGCGTTCGTGTGCGCCAGCTCGTCGACCACGAGCACCGCGGGACGACGCGCGATCGCCGCGTCGAGGTCGAACTCGCTGAGCTGCGTCCCGCGGTAGGCGACGACGCGGCGCGGCAGCAGCGGCAGGCCCGCGAGCAGCGCGTCCGTCTCGGGACGTCCGTGGTGCTCGCAGTAGCCGATCACCAGGTCGACGCCGCGCTCGCGCTGGGCGTGCGCCGACTCGAGCATCGCGTAGGTCTTGCCGACGCCGGCCGCGAGCCCGAAGAAGATCTTGAGCCGACCCTGCGTGCTCCGGCCCTGCTCGAGCTCGAGCTCGGCGAGGAAGCGGTCGGGATCGGGTCGTTGCTCGGTCGGCGCGTCGGTCATGGAGCCGCGTCCCGCGGGGACGGCGTCCGGGGCGGTGCGACGAGCATCGCACGCCGGACCGGACCGGAGCCACGGGGCCGGCCGCCACGCGCGGCCGGGACCGACGGCGCGCTCACCGACGCGCGTCCGGCATCGGGAACGCGGCGTCGAGCGCCAGGTCGAGCCGCAGCACGTTCACGAGGCGCGTGTCGCTGCCCGGTCCGAGCGCACGGGACGTCGCATCGACGACCTCGAGCACACGCTCGACCGGCACGCCGCGCGCCTGCGCCACGCGCGCGGCCTGCCAGCGCGCCGCGTCGATCCCGAGGTCCGGGTCGAGGCCCGAGCCGGACGCGAGCACGAGCTCCGCCGGCGCGGGACGGGCGGACGTCGCGTCCAGCCGCGCGAGCTCGGCGGCGACCCGCGCGCGCAGGCGTCCACCGGCCGGCGAGAGGTTGCTGCCGCCGGACGCGTCGGCCGCGTAGTCGACCGCCGACGGCCGCGGCCACACGTACTCGGGACGCGTGAAGCGCTGGGCGACGAGCTCCGATCCGATCACGACGCCGTCGCGCTCGAGCAGGCTGCCCTGGCGCGTCCAGGGTGCGCACACGCAGGCGACGCCGAGCACGGCCGATCCGTACACGACCACGCAGACGGACAGCGACGCGACGAGCACGCGCAGCGAGCAGGCGAGTTCGGCGAACACGGGCGGATCCTCCGTCGGTCAGGCGACGCCGAGCCCGGCGATCAGGACGTCGAGGAGCTTGATGCCCACGAACGGCGCGACGAGGCCGCCGAGTCCGTACACGAGCAGGTTGCGTCGCAGCAGCTCGTCGGCGCCGCCCGGGCGGTAGCGCACGCCCTTCATCGCCACGGGCACGAGGGCCGGGATGACGAGCGCGTTGAACACCACCGCCGAGAGGATCGCCGAGCGCGGCGAGTGCAGGTGCATCACGTCCAGCGGCGCGAGCTGCGGCAGCGCCACCGCGAAGATCGCCGGGACGATGGCGAAGTACTTGGCCACGTCGTTCGCGATCGAGAACGTGGTGAGCGCGCCGCGCGTCATGAGCATCTGCTTGCCGACACCCACCACGTCGATGAGCTTGGTCGGATCCGAGTCGAGGTCGACCATGTTGCCGGCCTCCTTCGCGGCCTGGGTGCCCGACTGCATCGCCACCGCCACGTCGGCCTGGGCCAGCGCCGGCGCGTCGTTCGTGCCGTCGCCGGTCATCGCCACGAGGTGTCCGCGCGCCTGGTACTCGCGGATGAGCGCGAGCTTGGCCTCGGGAGTGGCCTCGGCGAGGAAGTCGTCGACCCCCGCCTCGGCCGCGATGGCCGCCGCCGTGCGCGGGTTGTCGCCGGTGATCATGACCGTCTTGATGCCCATCCGCCGCAGCTCGGCGAAGCGCTCGCGGATGCCGCCCTTGACCACGTCCTTGAGATGGACGACGCCCAGCGCGCGGGCGCCGTCGCCCCCCGCCTCGGCGACCACGAGCGGCGTGCCGCCCGACGAGGCGATCGCGTCGGACGCGTCGCGCACCGCCGCGTCGAGCCGTCCGCCGTGACGCTCGAGGAACGCCGCCACCGCGTCGCAGGATCCCTTGCGCAGCTTGCGGCCGCGCACGTCGACGCCCGACATGCGCGTCTCGGCCGAGAACGGGACGAAGCGCGCGTCCTCGTCGCGCAGGGTGCGTCCGCGCAGGCCGTGCGCGCGCTTGGTGAGCACGACGATCGAACGCCCCTCGGGCGTCTCGTCCGCCAGCGACGCGAGCTGCGCCGCCTCCGCCAGCCGCAGGGCGTCGACCGCGGGCGCGGGGACAAGCTCGGTGGCGCGCCGGTTGCCGAGCGTGATCGTCCCCGTCTTGTCGAGCAGCAGGACGTCGACGTCGCCCGCCGCCTCGACGGCGCGACCCGACGTGGCGAGCACGTTCTCGAGTCCGAGGCGCATCATGCCGGCGATGCCGATGGCGCTCAGCAACGCGCCGATCGTCGTGGGGATCAGGCACACGAGCAGCGCGACGAGCGTCACGACATCGACCTGCACGCCGAACCACGACGCCGAGGGACGCAGCGTCGCGCAGACGAGCACGAACACGAAGCTGAAGCCGGCCAGGACGATGGTCAGCGCGACCTCGTTCGGCGTCCTGCGTCGCGCCGCGCCCTCGACCATCGAGATCATGCGGTCGAGGAAGGCCTCGCCCGGGTCGGCCGTGACGCGCACCACGAGCCAGTCGGAGAGCACGCGCGTGCCGCCCGTGACCGCCGAGCGGTCGCCGCCCGACTCGCGGATCACGGGCGCCGACTCGCCGGTCACCGCCGACTCGTCCACGGAGGCGACGCCCTCGACGACCTCGCCGTCGGCGGGGATCGTGTCGCCCGCCTCGACGAGCACGAAGTCGCCCTTGCGCAGCGCCGTGCCGTTCACCTCGGTCACCTGCGCATCGCGCTCGGACGACGCGAGACGCCGCGCGCGCACGTCCTGCCGGGCCGCGCGCAGCGCGTCGGCCTGGGCGCGTCCGCGCGCCTCGGCCAGCGCCTCGGCGAGATTCGCGAACCACACCGTGGCCCACAGCACGAGCGTCACGGCGAACGCGAAACCCTGTCCGTCGTCGCCGCGGGACGCCGCGCGCAACGCCTCGAGTCCCGTCACCAGCGCGCCCAGCCAGGCCACGAACATGACGGGATTGGCCGCCATGCTGCGCGGCGACAACTTCACGAACGCGCGGCGCGCCGCCGCGACCAGCGTCGCGGGGGACAGCGTGCCGGTGTCTCGCACGGCGGGCATCGTGGCTCTCCGGGGAGGACGCCGCGCTCAGCGCGGCGCGAGGTGCTCGGCCACGGGACCGAGCACGGCGAGCGGCAGGAACGAGAGCGCTCCCACCGCGATCACCACCGCGGCCAGGATCACGCCGAACATCGCGCCGTCGGTGCGGAACGTCCCGGCCGAGGCGGCCACGCGCGGCTTGGCCGCCAGCCAGCCCGACACCGCGAGGGGCAGCACGATCGGGACGAAGCGTCCGAACAGCATCACGAGACCCGTGACGATGTTCCACGCGGGCGTGTCGTCGAGCAGTCCCTCGAAGCCCGAGCCGTTGTTCGCGGCGGCGGAGCTCATCTCGTAGACGATCTCGGTGAAACCGTGCGCGCCGTGCTCGAGCACGGAGTCGCGGCCGAAGGCCGTGGCGGCGAAGAGCGCCGTCCCGCCGAGCACGAGCAGCGGATGGCACAAGAGCCCGAGCGAGGCCAGCTTCATCTCGCGTGCCTCGACCTTCTTGCCCAGGTACTCGGGCGTGCGGCCGACCATCATGCCGGCCACGAACACGGCCACGATCACGAACAGGAACACGTTCACGAAGCCGACGCCCACGCCGCCGAACGCGACGTTGAGCCACATGCCGGCCAGCGGCGCGAGACCCGTGAGCGGGTTCAGGCTGTCGTGCATCGCGTCCACCGAGCCGTTCGAGGTGGCGGTGGTCGAGACCGCCCAGACCGGCGCGGCGGCGGATCCGAAGCGCAGCTCCTTGCCCTCGAGGTTGGGCGCGGAGGCCACGGGCAGTCCCTCGAGCGCCGCCGCGGGCGCGTGTTCGGTGACCGCGGCCGCGCCGACGAGCGAGAGCGTGAGCAACGACATGACCGCGAACACCACCGCGGCCTGGCGCCTCGACGCGACCATGCGTCCGAACATCCACACCGCGGCCATCGGCAGCAGCAGGATGGCCGCGTTCTCGACGAGGTTGCTCGCGAACCCGGGATTCTCGAAGGGATGCGCGGCGTTCGCGCCGAAGAATCCGCCGCCGTTCGTGCCGAGCTGCTTGATCGCCACCACGGCGGCCACCGGTCCGCGGGCGATGGTGCTCGAGACGCCCTCGAGCGTCGTCGCCGCCGCCGCTCCGTCGAGGGTCATCGGGACGCCGCAGGCGAGCAGCACGAGCGCCAGCGCGAACGCCAGCGGCAGCAGCACGACCAGCGCGACGCGCACCGTGTCGCGCAGGAAGCTGCCGCAGGAGTCGCGTCCGGCGAGGCCGCGGCACAGCGCGGCGAGCACGGCGAGTCCGGCGGCGGCGGACAGGAACTGCGACCCCATGACCACGACGAGCTGCGAGAGGTACGACAGCGCCACCTCGCCCGAGTAGTGCTGCAGGTTCGTGTTCGTGGCGAAGGAGATCGCCGTGTGGAACGCGAGGTCGGCGCCCATGTCCGCCTTGCCGTCGGGGTCGAGCGGAAGGTGCGACTGGCACGTGAGCACGAGCGCGGCGCACGTGAACAGGACGGCGTGGAACGCGAGCAGCGAGAGCGCGTACCCGCGCCAGTCGCGCGGGCGCAACGCACGCTCCCCGCCGACGAGACGCAGCGCGCGGTCGAGGCGCGCCCGCACGCCCGACGAGGCGTCGTCGACCGACCACGCCAGCCAGTGCCCCAGCGGGACACTCGCCGCCGCGCAGGCCAGGAACATGAGGGTCGGGATCGTCCAGCTCATCGGATCGCCTCGCGGGGGCTCAGTTCGCGAACCACTCGGGACGCACGATGGCGGCCGCGAGGTAGATCAGCGTGAGGACGGACAGCAACGCGTAGAACACGGTCACGACGGCTTGCCTCCCAGGGCCTCGCACGCGAGCGCGAGGCCGGCCAGCAGCGCGAACGCCGACCATCCCAGCAGGAGCAGCAGGACGAGTTGCATCGACGGGCCTCCCTGCGCGGGACGGAACACGCGGCGCAGGGACGTGAAGCTAGAGCGGCCCGCGCGAGCGCGCGAGTCAAGCTCCCATCAAGATCACGCCGCCCGATCTCAAGATCGGATCAAGACGTCGCGGGCCGTTCCGGTGCGTGTGCGGCGACCGCGCGTGCAGCGCGCCGTCCCGCGCTAACCGACGCGCACCGCGGACGCGTGGCGCTCGAGGTAGCCCAGCAGCGCGTCGACGACCACCGCGAGCAGCGCGGCGGGGACGGCGCCAGCCAGCACGAGGCGCGTGTCGTTGAGCTGCAGGCCGGTCACGATCGGCTCGCCGAGTCCGCCGGCGCCGATGAACGCGGCCAGGGTCGCGACGCCCACGCTGATCACGGCGGACGTGCGCACGCCGGCCATGATCGTGCGCATCGCGAGCGGCAGTTCGACGTGCCGCAGGACCTGCGCGTCGGTGAGTCCCAGGCCGCGCGCGGCCTTGACCAGGTCGGCGTCGACCTCGCGCAGCCCGGTGTACGTGTTGCGCAGGATCGGCAGCAGCGCGTAGAGGAAGAGCGCCGCGAGCGCCGCCGTCGCACCGATGCCCAGCACGGGGATCATGAACGCCAGCAGCGCCAGGCTGGGCACCGTCTGGATCACCCCCGCGGCACCGAGCACGACCTTGGCCGCCGTCTCGCGACGCGCCAGCGCGATGCCCAGCGGGACGGCGAAGAGCGTCGCGAGCAGCACCGCGAAGCCCGTCAGCCACAGGTGCTCGCCGAGCAGCCGCGCGGTGACGCCGAGCCGTCCGCGCACGAAGGCGAGCAGGTCGCCGCGACGGTCGCCCGCGCCCACGCCGGCCAGCGCCGTCCCGTCGTCGGCGACGAGTCCCTCGTCGCGCAGGAAGTCGCGCGCCACGTCGCGGTACGAGCGGCCGTCGGCCTCGACCGCGAGGTTGAGCGCCTGCATGCGCGCGTTCGGGAGACGTCCGGCGAGGCGTGCGAGGGCTGGGCCGATCTCGGGGTGCGCACGCAGCGTCTCGCCGCGCACGATCGGCGCGGCGTGGTACGGCGGGAAGAAGCCCTTGTCGTCCTCGAGCACCGTGACGGGGAAGCGCAGCAGCTTGCCGTCGGTGGTCCACGCGTCGATCAGGTCGACGTCGCCGGAGGCCACGGCCTCGAACGCGAGCCCGTGCTCCATGCCGCGCAGCTCGCCCACCTGCAGACCGTACGCGGCGGAGAGTCCCGGCCAGCCGTCGTCGCGGTTCAGGAACTCGTGGCTCACCGCCGCGCGCAGCTCGCCCGCGTGCGGCAGCAGGTCGGAGATCGTCGCCAGCCCCATCGACTCGGCCAGCTCGTCGCGCACCGCGAGCGCGTAGCTGTTGCTGAAGCCGAACGGCAGCATCCAGTCGACGTCGAAGCGCCGGCTGTACTCGCGCGCGACGTGGGCGTAGGTCGAGAGCGGATCGGGCGGCCGTCCCTGCTCGCCCAGCACCACCGCCCAGCCCGTGCCGGTGTACTCGGGATACAGGTCGATCTCGCCCGCGCGCAGGGCCGCGAAGACCGCCAGCGTGCCGCCCAGGTTGTCGCGCACCTCGACCGCGAGTCCCGTCTCGGCGCGCAGGAGCTGCGCGAGCACCTCGGCCAGGATGCGGTTCTCGGTGAAGTCCTTGCTGCCGACGCGTAGCGGACGCGACGCGGCGTCGTCCGCCTCGGCGTGTTCGCCTCCCGCCGCCGACGCGTCGCCCGCGGACGCGTCCGGCGCCGCGCCCGCGTCGCCGGTCCGCGCGTCGGACTGCGCGCGCGCCGCGCCGCCGAGCAGTCCCGACAGCAGCAGCACGCTCGCGAGACGCACGAGCCGAGCCCGCGCGACGGTCGACGTCCCCGCGGCGTGCGCACACGACGCCGCGTTCACGGGACCGTCCTCGCGCCGACGAAGCCCTGCACGAAGGCCTCGACGAAGTCGTCGGCGGGTCGGTGCCGGAAGTCGTCCTCGCTGCCGGCCTGGCACAGGCGTCCGTCGTGCAGCAGCGCGACCTCGTCGCCGAGCGCGAACGCCTCCTCGAGGTCGTGGGTCACGAGCACGATCGTCTTGCCGAGGCTGCGCGACAGGTCCCTGAACTCGTCGCGCAGGCTGATGCGCGTGACCGGGTCGAGGGCGCCGAACGGCTCGTCCATGAGCAGCATGGGCGGATCGAGGGCCAGCGCGCGCGCCACGCCCACGCGCTGGCGTTCGCCGCCCGACAGCTCGGCCGGGTGCCGGTGGCCGTAGTCGTCGGGCGGCAGGTGCACGAGCTCGAGCAGCTCGCGCACGCGCTTGCGGATGCGCGCCGGCTCCCAGCCCTCGAGGCGCGGCAGCAGGCCCACGTTCGCGGCGACGTCGAGGTGCGGCATGAGCGCTCCGCTCTGCACCACGTAGCCGAGGCTGCGGCGCAGCGCGATCACGTCGAGCGCGTCGTTCGGGACGCCGCCCACGAGCACGCGTCCCGCGCTGGGCTCGACGAGCCGGTTGACCATCTCGAGCGAGGTCGTCTTGCCCGAGCCGCTCGTGCCGATCAGCGCCAGCCTGCGGCCGTACCCCACCGAGAGCGTGAGGTCGTCGACGGCGACGACCTCACGCCGCTGGGCGTCGAGGTAGCGCTTGGTCGCGCCCTCCCAGGCGATGGCCGCCGTCACGCGCCGTCCCGACCGCCTTCACGGTCGGTCTGGGCCTCCGCGAGCTCGGACGCCATGTCGATCGGGGCGTCGTCGCGCACGATCTCGGCCACCGAGTAGTAGTGCCGTGCGTCGAACCACAGGCTGCGCAGGCGCAGTCCGCAGAGCGCCACGAGCGCGGCCACGTCGTCGGGCGAGAACTTGCGCGACTTGCCGACCTGGACCGAGTCGCCGGCCGCAAGGTCGACGCGCAGCCCCAGCCTCGGGATGCTCACGCTCTGCGCCTCGCGCGTGGCGACCTTGAGGTTCACGACCAGCGGCGTGATGCCGCACGCGGGCTCGTCGTGCACGACGTCGGAGGCGGTGTCGAACAGGTCGAGGTCGAAGTCGGCGTCGAGCAGCTCGTTCATGCGGCGCACCATGTGGACGAAGAACGCCCGGTTCTCCTCGCCGGCATTGTACGCACGCTCGAGCACGTCGGCGTCCTTCGCGAGGTCGAAGCCCACCATGAGCTTGTCGAGCGGCGTCATGCGCTCGCGGATCATGGCCAGGAAGTCGCGCGTCTGCTCGACCGTCTCGAAGTTCCCGATCGAGCCGCCCAGGAAGAAGATCGCCTTGGGCCGCTCGGGCGGGATGGCCGAGAGCTTCTCGTCGAAGGTGCCCAGCGCGGGCTCGACCTCGACCTGTCCGTCGAAGCGGCTCTCGATCGCCGCGCGGGTCGACTCGAGCGCCGAGGGCGAGACGTCGATCGGCATGTAGGTCACGGTCTCGCCGTCGCGGTCGAGCGCGGCCCGGAAGACGTGGCTGATCTTGTCGGCCGAGCCGCAGCCCAGTTCGACGCACAGGGTGTGGCGTCCCAGGAAGTCGCCCGCGTTGTCGCGCAGGATCTCCTCCTCGGCGTCGTTCAGGTAGTACTCGGGACGCGTGATGTAGTCGTTGTAGAGCCGCGTCGCGACGGCGTCCCAGATGTGCTCGTGCGACAGCGCGCGCACGCGTCCGCCGGAGAGCAGCGCCTCGCGCGCCGCGTCGAGGAACGCCGGCTCGGGCTCGGCGCGCTTGCCGGTCAGCACGCGGAAGCACCACACGCGGTACGTGGCATCGGGATCCTTGCGCGGCAGGTACGCCTCGGGACGCGTGGTCTCGACGTGCTCCCAGGCGCGCGCCGCGACGAGCGCCTCGAGGTGCGAGGCCACGCCCATGGCGTCCTCCGCGTGGAAGTCGTCGCGCAGCGTGAAGACGACGTACCCGCCGGGACGCACCACGCGCAGCACCTCGTCGAGCGCGTGCGCCGGCGCCTGCCCGTAGCTGAAGACGCCCACGAGCACGGCGGCGTCGAACGCGTCGCGCGCCAGCGCGTCGACCGGACGCGAGAGGTCGGCCACGAGCAGGTCCTCGTGGACGCCCTTCGTCGCCGCGCGCTCGAGCATCTCGGGCGACAGGTCGAGTCCCACCACGTGCTCGAAGCCGCGCGCCGCGAGGGCCTCGCCGGCCGCGCCCGTCCCCGCGCCGGCGTCGAGCACGCGCACCGCGTCGGACGGCTCGAGGTGCCGTGCGAGCACGTCGGCCGCGCGCTCGTGCCCCAGGAAGCCGATGGCCTCGTGGTCGTCGTCGTAGCTCTCGGCCCAGCGCGCGTAGAGCGCGCGCAGGTCGTCCTTCGTGCGGGCGCCGTAGGCCTGGCGCCAGATCGACTCGAGCCGCCGGCGCACCTCGGGGCCGAGAGCGGACGGGGCGGATTCGGGGCGGGTGTGCATGGTCTTGTCCCTCGAGCGGTGGGCCTCGACGGCGGGCGGCCATCCGCCCGTCACGGGGTGCGCGCGCTCCGACCTGGGCGACCCTGGGATCGCGGGACGGGGACGGCGCGTCGTCCGCCGGAGACCTCGTATCCAGAGTGGATCTTGCCGAACATGATACTTTGCATGCAAACGTTTCGTACAAGCATGGTCATGACGACCAGTCCGGGTCGCGGCCCAGATGGGCCGCGAGGCGCGCGTCGTGCGGCGCGAAGCAGGCCTCCAGCCTGGCCCGGTCGGACGGCTCGATCGGGTCGCAGGTGCCGCGCTGGGAGCGCCGCGGTCCCCGACAAACGGCGGGCAGGTCGCGAAAAGCGATCGAGGGCGCCCGAAGCGACAGGAAAGACGCCGTGTCGCGGGTCGTGCTGCAGACGCTCGGCGTGGGTCTTGGGATCATGCGCATCGCCGCGGGTCGTCTCGGCGGGGCGACAGTCCTCCGTGGACCCGTCGCTCGGCGCCGGCTCATGGAAACCGACCCTTATGATGTTCGCATACGAAACATTTGTGAGCATAACATGCCCGATCCATTGCCTCTCGCCATCGAGGACCAGATCGTGGTCGCCCTGCGCCAGATCATCCGCGCCGTCGACCTGCACTCGCGCCGTCTCGTCGACGAGATCGGCCTCACCGGACCGCAGCTCGTCACGCTCCAGGTGGCAGCGCGCTTGGCACCGATCTCGACCACCGCGCTGGCCCGGGCGGTGCACCTCAGCAACCCGACGATGACGGGCATCCTGACCCGCCTCGAGAAGCGCGCCTTCATCGAGCGCCGGCGCAGCGACGCCGACCGGCGCAGCGTGACCATCGACGTCACCCCGACGGGCCAAGCGATCCTCGAACAGGCTCCGTCCCTGCTCCAGGACCGCTTTCGCGAGGAGTTGCGCAAGCTCGAGGCCTGGGAGCAGCAGATGACGCTGGCCACCCTGCAGCGTGTGGCTCGCATGATGGGCGCCGACACCCTCGAGGCAGCACCGATCCTCGAGAGCCGCGAGGAGACGCTCGACCCGTCCGCCGCGGGCGAGACGCCGACCTGGCCCATGCCGCCCGGGCTTCGACCCGGGCCGGAGGCTCCCTGAGTCGGGCCGCGCTGGTCGCACGATCGAGCACATCCGGCGAGCGGCGCCGCGAGGCCGAGCGCGGCTTCGTGCAGGGATACGACTGCGAGGAGGCGCGCGTGCCGCCGTGGAACGGCATGTCGATCTCCGAGAGTCCGAGCACGAGCCAGAACGGCTTCACGAGCGGGCCGTCGACCACGCGCAGCGCGTTCACGGTGCCCGGCTCGAGCCTGCCCGTGCCCATGAGTTGCGGCGCGAACAGCATCGGATGCGACGCCCCCGCGTCGCGCCAGGGCTGCTGCGCGAGGAGCGAGATCCCCGTCGTCAGTGCGCGCCGTCCCCGTCGGACGCGCTCACGTCGCCGTCCTCGCCCGGGCCCTCGTCGGCGTCACCCGCGCCTGCGTCCCGCGCGGCCGCCGCTCGGCGTCGGCGCGCGTCGTCGTCGCGCGGACGTCCCTCGTCGGCGCGCGCGTCGGGCGTGCCGCGCGCGGCCTCGAGCGCGTCGTAGTGGGCCCGCACGGTCTCGGCGGCGCCGGGCTGCTCCTTGAGGTACACCGGCTTCGACAGCTCGGCGCGCCACTTCGCCTTGAGCGCGTGCTTGTCGATGCGCATGTCGCCCCACTCGGCGAGCTTCACGTCGTTCGCGCCGAAGTCGCGGTTGCTGTAGCAGAAGCCCTTGATGGACGGCGTGCGTTCGATGAGATCGAAGTACGGCTTGAACCACGCGTTCCAGGTGCGGTCGCTGTCGAGGTTCATCCCGTTCGGACAGCTCTCGGGGATGATCACCGGCTTGCCGTGCACGCGCGCCGTGTCGAGGAAGTGCGTCACCCAGTCGCGCCCCTCTGCGAAGGCGAAGTCCTCGCGGAACAGGTCGACGCTCCACCAGTCGACGGCGTCGTCGCCCGGGTACCAGTCGAGGTACGCGTTGCGATCCTGTCCCGGGACGAACTTCACGTTCCAGACGGTGATGATCTGGTCGCAGCCCTCGCGGCGCAGCAGGTCGGCGATGTAGCGGAAGGCCTTCGGGTACAGGTCGGGATCGTAGTTGTTCCAGTAGCCGTTGACCTCGGGACCGATGCGCACGAACACCGGACGCCCCGCCTCGCGGATGATCCGCGAGAGCATGACGAGCGTGTCGTCCATCTCGCCGGCGAGCACCTCCTTCGAGAGGCCGTACGACTCGTTCTCGCGGTCGGTCACGTCGAACTTGATCGTGATCAGCGGGATCTGGCCCGCGAAGGTCATCAGGAAGTGCCGCATGTCGCGCACGAGCTCGTTGTTCGCACGCCGCTTGAGCGGCTGCAGCGAGATGCCGAAGCGGATCATGTACGGCGGCACGTCGCTGAACTCGGCGTGGTAGTCGAGCTGCTCGGTGGGCGTCCAGAGCGGGCCCGTGCCGGTCAGGATGCGGTCGACGTCGCCGCTCTCGAGCTGCTCGTAGCTGTAGCGGAACGGTCCGCCCGCGGGAGGGCTGGCGTCGCGCACCGCCGCGACGGGCACCCCGCGCACCGGACGCACCGACGGCCGCGGGGCGGCCGGGTCCTGGACCGACTCGACGTCGTCGCCGATCACGAGCGGCGGGACGCCGGCGAACGCGGCGCGTGTCTCGTCCGGGTTCGTGGCACCGCAGGCGGAGAGCAGCACGAGAAGCAGCAGGACGAGTCGGATCACGACGATCGGGCTCCGTGGGGGAAGTCGGGCTCCCGCCGCGCGGCGGGAGCCCGCGACGTCCGGCCTCGAACCGGACGGCCGCCGGGCGGTTGCGACCGCGACGCGGGATGCCGGGATGATAGCCGTGCGACGGCACGGAACCGCGCGCCGTGGGCGCCACCCACGGATCCGTCGGTCGCCCGCCGCGCGATCGCGAGCGGGATGCAGGGCGCCGCGCCCGCGTCAGCCGCCCAGTCCCGCTCCGTCGAAGCCGTCGAGCCTGACGACCTGCTCCATCGGGAAGCGCGAGCTGGGACGCGCGGGCGTCGTGCCCTTGCCGAGCGTCACGAGCATGACCGGCAGCCACGTGTCGGGGATGCCGAGCACCTCGCACACCCGCTTCGGGTCGAATCCGATCATGGGACAGGTCGAGAGCCCGCGCGACTGCGCCACGAGCATGAGCGTCATCGCCGCGAGGCTTCCGCTGCGGATCGCCTCGTCGCGCCGCAGCTGCTCGTTCTTCGCGTAGAAGCCGCCGATCATCGGGACGAGCCGCTGCTGCACCTCGAGCGGCGCGTCGGCCCAGGCCTCGGCGGCGCGCTCGTGCCCCATGAGGTCGCCGCACACCACGACGTCGACGGACGCCTGTCCGATGTGCGCCTGCTTGTAGGACGCCTCCATGAGTCGCGCCTTGATGTCGCCGTCACGCACGCACACGAAGCGCCAGTTCTGCATGTTGAACGAGGACGGCGAGCGCAGCACCAGGCGGAAGATCGCGCGCAGCTCGTCGTCGTCGATCTCGTGCGCGGGGTCGTAGGCCTTCACGCTGCCGCGCGCGAGGATGGCGTCGTCGAGCTGCATCGGATCTCCTGGTCGTGTGCCGATCGGGGAACGAGCGCGCCAAGGTAGCGTCGGCCGGACCGCACCGCCAGCGCGCGCGACGTCTGACCGTGTCGCCGCTACTCGAGCACGCGCAGTGCGTCGGCGCCGAGATCGAGCACCAGCACGACGCGCTCGTCACCGTGCGCCAGCACGATCCGTCCCGCGGTGAGCGGCAGGCCGTGCGCGTCGAAGGCCACGGACGCGTCGGTCACGCCGAAGTCGGCCGACACGAGGTCGACCGCGGGACGTCCGGGATTCGCCAGCTCGACGAGCAGCGCGTTGCGCGTGATCGGATCGATCACCGCGGCGCCGTCCTGGTCGACGACGCCGATGCGCTCGCGCGCCGGATCGAAGACCACGAACTGCGGCGTGCGGAAGTCGGCGGCGAGGTCACGCGCGCGCGAGACGAGCTCGCACGTGCGCAGCACCGCGACCTGGAGCGGACGTCCGTCGTCGCGACTCGCGATCACCGCCGCCGTTCCGACGAGCAGCAGCGCCACGCAGAGCACCAGGGTCTCGACGTGCGACAGGCCGCGCCGGCGGGCGCGGCGGCGATTTCCGGACTCGCTGTCCACGTCCAGTCGTTTCGGACGGGCCGCGGTGGGAGTTGAGACCGGCCTCGGACCCAGCGTCCGAAGGGCCCGTCGCACCCCCGACCCCGGGGTCAGGGTTCGGTCCGCTCGGGGACGAGATGCAGGTCGAGCACGCTCGCCACGCTCGCCAGGCGCGTGCGCTCGGTGACCGCCAACGCTCCCCACGCGACCCCCACCCGGGACGTGTCGCAGTCGCCGCCGGCGCGCACGCGCAACGCGCTGCCGACCAGCACGTGCGTCGGGTCGTCGGACGCGAGCAGTCCGTCGACGAGCGCCTCGTCGTGTCCCGGCGTGGGACGCACGAGGACCAGGAAGCGTCCGGCCGCCTCGCCCGCGCGCGGGTCGTCGAGCAGCTCGACCGCCCGCGCGACGAACGCGGGCGTGCGCGTGTCGGCGTGCTGCGGATCGGTCATCCAGCGGCACAGCCGCTGCATGGCCGAGGCGCGTCGGTCGGCGTCGTCGGACTCGAGCGCGACGCGCACGCACTCCGTGGCATCGAGTCCGCGCGCCCATGCGACGAACGCGTCGGCCTCGGCGTGCAGCGCGTCGGACGACGCGTGCGCCACGTCGGCGAGCCGCGCGCGGAAGCTGCCCGTGCGCGTGAGCAGCGCGTGCCACACGAAGCCCAGCGCGAGACGGGAGCGACGCTGCGTGCGCGCGGGGTCGGCGAGTTCGTCCCGCGAGGGCGCTCCCCAGCCGAACATCTCGTCGAGCTCGGCCGGCAGCTCGTCACGCAGCGCGAAGACCGCGTCGGGCGGGACGACCCCCGGTACGAAGCGTCCGTCGACGAGCATGCCACCCTCGACCACCGCCGCGACGCCCTCGTGCAGCCAGCGCGGCAGCCGCTCGCCGAGAGCGTGCGCGAGCAGCGCGTGCGAGAGCTCGTGGCGCACCACGTCGGTCCGTGCGAGCGTGGCATCGAGGTCCGCGAGACCGCCCTCGGGCACGGAGACGACGAGCGTCGAAGGGCCGACGTCGACGTGCTGCGCGAGGGCGTGCGCGCGCACGAGGTCGAGTCCCAGGTCTCCGGTGCCCTCGACCCGCACGGGGACGAGGCGCACGCGCAGATGCTCGTCCGCAGCCACGCCGAACGGCTCCGCGAGGAAGGACGACTCGGCTTCGATCGCATCGGCCCACCAGCGCGTCTCCTCCTCGGAGTACGGCGACTCGATGCTCACCGCGGCGCGCTCCTCCACGCGGAGCTCCGTCTGCGCGGCGACGTCGACGAACTGCCGCTCGAGCGGCGACGGGCCACACCCCACGAACAAGGCGGCGGCGCACGATGGGCGGACCCATCTCCAGATCGACATCGGACCTCTCCTCGGGACTCCTCTTCCACACGCCATCCCAACAGATCGAAGCGAGATCGGGAAGGGGTGAAGGCCGCTCGGAACCGCGGGGACCCACGGCGGTGGCGTCGGCGACGGACGGGATGCGCGCTCGCGCGGCACGCGCTCCGCGATCGCGAGGGACCGCGTCGATGGTGCGACGACGCGCGCGGCGCGACCGGCTCGTGCTGGCGAGCCGCCCGAGCGCTGCGGCATCCTGGATGCCCCGCCGCGGAGAGTGCGCCATGTCCCGGACCGTCGCCACGCTGACGTTCGTCGTGCTGATGCTGTCGCTCGCGATGCCACCCGGCTGCGCCGCGCCGAGCGACGATCCGATCGGCGCCGACACGCCCTCGGCGAACGACGGGACCGCCTCGGGCACCCACGACGAAGACTCGACGCCGCGCGCCGGCAGCGACACCACGGCGTCCGACGCGGCGCCGCGAGCCGTGCGGCACCGCACGGCTCCGTTCGGCGACATCCTGCTGCACTACGACGACGTGGGGACGGGCCCGCGCGCGCTCGTGTTCGTCCACGGCTGGGCCTGCGACCGGAGCGTCTGGCGCGAGCAGGTTCCCGCGCTCGCGGACGTCATGCGCTGCATCGCGCTCGACCTGCCGGGCCACGGCGAGTCCGCGGCACCCGACCTGGCCGAGTCCGACTACACGATGGACCTCTTCGCCGACGCCGTGCTCGCCGTCATGGACGCGGCCGGCGTCGAACAGGCCGTGCTCGTCGGACACAGCAACGGCGCCCCCGTCGTCCGACAGGTGCTGCGTCGCCATCCCGAGCGGGTCGCGGCGCTCGTGCTCGTCGACGGCACCCTGCGCTACGCGTTCGACGACCGCGCGTCGGCCGAGCAGTGGGTCGACGAGTATCGCCAGCCGGCGTACCGCGAGGTGGCGCGCCAGATGATCCAGACCATGCTGCGACCCGAGATGCCGAGCGAGCTCAAGGCCGACATCACCCAGCGCATGCTGCGCACGCCCCAGACGGTCATGGTCGGCGCGTTCGAGGCCGCCGTCGACCCGGCGCTCTACGCGCCCGATCCGATCGACGTGCCGCTGCTGTGCGTGCTCGCGAAGTCGCCCTTCTGGACCGAGGACTACGAACGCTACGTGCTCTCGCTCGCGCCCGGAGCCGACTACGTCGTGCTCGCCGACGTCGGCCACTTCCTCATGCTCGACGCGCCCGAACGCTTCGACGCGCTGGTCCGCGACTTCGTCTGGGCCTGGGACCTCGCCCGCTGACCCGAGACCCTGGACATCGCGCATTCCGGGCGCCACGCTGCGGGCCCTCCCGCCGCTCCGCGCACCCGCCCCCGAGACCCTGCATGAGCCGTCCGAGCCGCATCGCGCGCATCCCGTCCGGTCGCCTCTCGGCGTGCGTGCTCGTCGCGACCCTCGGGGGCTGCACCGCGCTGTTCGCGGAGCCCGGCGCGAGCGGACTGGGCGACCCGTTCTTCCCGGCGCTCGGCAACGGGGGCTACGACGCCGTCGCCTACGACCTCGCGCTGACGATCGATCCGACGGCCAAGACCCTCGACGGCGTGGCCACGATCGACGCCCGCGCGCTCATGGCGCTCTCGTCGTTCTCGCTCGAGCTGCACAGGCTCGACGTGCGCGAGGTCTCCGTCGACGGACGCCCGGCCGACTTCGTGCGCGACGGCGACGAACTGCGCGTGACGCCCGACGACGCGCTGGCCGAGGGCGCACACTTCGTCGTGCGCGTGACGTACGGCGGCGCGCCCGAGGCCGTCCCCAGCGCGGCGGTGCCGTTCCTGCCGGGCGTGGGCTGGATGACGTCCGACGACTCGGTCTACGTCATGGCCGAGCCCAACGGCGCCTCGTCGTGGTTCCCGTGCAACGACCATCCCTCCGACAAGGCGTTCTACCGCTTCGAGCTCACGGTGCCGGTGGCCGACACGGCCGTCGCGAACGGGGTGCCCACGGCGCGCGTCGACCACGGCGACGGGACGCAGACGCTCACCTTCGTGGCGTCCGATCCGATGGCGACCTACCTGGCGACGATCGCCGTCGGTCCGTTCGAGCTCGTCGAGGACGAAGGCCCGGGCGGCCTCGTGCTGCGGCACTGGTTCCATCCCACGATCGAGGCGGCGCAGCGCGCGCCCTTCGAGCGCGTGCCCGAGATGATCTCGCTCTTCTCCGAACTCTTCGGCGGGTACCCGTTCGAGTGCTTCGGATCGATCGTCAGCAACCTCCAGGTGGGTGCCGCGCTCGAGACGCAGACCGTCCCCACCTACGGCCTGCACTCGGCCTCGCCCTCGACCATCGCGCACGAGCTCGCGCACCAGTGGTTCGGCGACAGCGTGAGCGTGCGCTCGTTCTCGGACGTCTGGCTGGCCGAGGGTTTCGCGAGCTACGCCTCGTGGCTGTGGAGCGAGCACGCCGACGGTCCCGAAGCGATCGCCCGACGCGCGGAGCGCACGTACGGCATGCTGCGCCGGGCCGATCCCGGTCCGCCCGCCGCGCCCGGCGTCGAGGACATGTTCGGCATGTCGGTCTACGTGCGCGGCGCCTTCGCGCTGCACGCGCTGCGGCTCACCGCGGGCGACGAGACCTTCTTCGAGATCCTGCGCACGTTCACCGGACGCTACCGCCACGGCAACGCGTCGGTGGCCGACTTCGAGGCCGTCGTGGCCGAGCTCGCCGGCGCCGAGGCGTCGGACACGCTGGCCGAGTGGCTGCACGCCGAGCACGTCCCCGAGTTCGACCTGGGAGGCGACGACGCGGTGGTGCCCGCGGACACGTCGACACAGGGCTGACGCACCCGCGCGACGCGCCGCGGCAGGGCCGGGGCGCTCGTGCCCGGTGCCGGGAGCGTCCCCGCGGGGACGACAGCCGCGGTCGCGCCAGGATGCGGCCCCCCGATTCGCACGATTGCGATTAGTGTGGGTCCGGGGAGCCCACGCTCGAGGGGGCGGGGCGCCGAACATCCGGCCGATCATCCGCAGGAGGGCAGCCATGGTCCCGCATCACCGCAACCGGTCCGTCCGTCACGCAAGGCGCCCGCCGCACGGCACGCGACGTCCGCCGCTGGCCTCGCGTGCGTCGCTCGGCGCTCTGTGCGCGCTGCTCGGCCTCGCGGCCGGAGCCGCGGCGCAGGTCGAGATGTTCGACACCGGCGGCAATCCGCTGCTCGAGGGCACGTGGGCCGCCACCGTGGCGCGCGCCGGCGACCTCGACGACGACGGCATCCCGGACATCCTCGTGGGCGCGCCGAGCACGAGCGACCTCGGCTACGTGCGCGTCCTCTCGGGGGCCGACCTGGGACTGCTCGCGGAGTGGCAGGGCGACCGCGCGGGCGAGCAGTTCGGCTGCTCGGTGTCGGGCGTCGGCGACGCGAACGGCGACGGCGTCCGCGACGTGGCCGTGGGAGCCTGCGGCTTCGACGACGCGCGCGGCAAGGTGCGCGTCTTCTCCGGCAAGACGGGACTGCCGCTCGTCGACCTCACGGGCCACGAGCGGGGCGACCGTTTCGGCGTGGCCCTCGAGGCCCTGGGCGACCTCGACCTCGACGGGTTCCTCGACTTCGCCGTCGGCGCCGACCAGCCCACGAACGAGGACGGCGACAACGGCTACGTCACGATCTACTCGGGCAAGACGCTCGCGGTCCTGCGCGAGCTCGTCTACCTCACGCCGAACGGCTCGTTCGGCCAGTCGATCGCGGGCATCGGCGACGCCAACCTCGACGGCTGGAACGACATGGTCGTCGGCGCGCCGCGCACGATCCTCGGCACGCCCAAGGTGATCCTGTTCTCGGGCCGCTGGCTGTCGGACGACGTCCTGCCGCAGACGCTCCAGTCGCACCTCGAGCTGCTCACGCATCTGGGTGCCACGACGTCCGAGGCACGCGACGTCGACGCCGACGGCTACATGGACTACATGGCCGGCGCGCCCGACGACAGCTTCGGGTTCCCGTCCGACGGAGCGGTCAAGGTCTACTCGGGCAAGAACGGGCACACGCTGCACACCTTCCACGGCGACGGACCCCTGCAGCGCTTCGGCGCCTCGCTCTCGGGCATCGGCGACGTGACCGCCGACGCGTACGACGACCTGCTCGTCGCCGCGCCCGGCACGATCTTCAACCCGGTGGGCTACGCGCGTGTGTTCTCCGGAGAGACCGGCGAGATCGTCTTCCAGCTCACCGGCGACGCAGACCCGTTCAGCACGGACGGCTACGCCCAGAGCGTCTCGGGCCTCGGCGACCTCAACCTGGACGGATACCCCGAGCTGCTCGTCGGCGACTCGCTCGCGAGCCGGGTCGAGGTCTGGTCGTCGGTCAACCTGTGGGCCACGCTCGACGGCACCGCGCTCGCGGGCCTGCACGGCGACCCGCTCATGGACGTCCGCGGGCCGATGGTCCCGGGGCAGCAGATCGCGCTCAACTTCGACCGCCTGTTCGAGCACAGCATCGCCTTCCTCGTGATCGGCCTGAGCCCGCTCGAGGCGCCCTTCCAGGGCGGCGTGCTCGTCCCGGACCCCGACGTGCTCGTGGGACCCTTCGGCACGAGCGGCGGCAAGTTCGACGTCGCGCTCACGTGGCCCGACGCGCCCGCCATCCCGCTCTGGATCCAGACCTGGATCGTCGACCCGGGCGGACCCGAGGGCTGGGCCGCGACCGCGGCGATCCGGTCGGTCCTCGAGTAGCGGCCGAGCGCATCGCGCGACGGCGCGATCACCCCTGGGGATCCTTGGTGCCGGTCCGCGAGACCGCGCCGTCCAGACGATCCGTGTCGTGGCAGGACGGGATCACCCGGAAGCATCCCTCAGCGCAGGGTGAGAGCCACGTCGCACCACATCAGGTCGTGATCGCTGAGCTCCAGCACACCGTCCCGATGCACGCGGATCGGCAGGGGCTCGTGCGCGTCGCGGAGCTCGACCTCCACCCTGCGGTTCGGGACGACGAAGATGTGGTCGATCACGGCACCGAGCAGATGCACGAGCGGCGCCGTCGACAGATGCTCGTACTCGGAGTCGCCCGGCCCGCAGTTCAGGTCGCCCACCAGGAACGCCAGCGCGTCTCCCCGGGCCGCCTCCTCGACGCGTGAGGCGATCTCGACCATCTGGCGTGTCCTGACGTCGAGGTACTCGTCGTCATCCTCGAAGTCGTGCTGCGCGTGCGCGTGCACGTCCATGAGGACCACGTCCAGGCCCGGACATGCCAGGGTCGCCGACGCGACGCCCTTGCCGGCCCACCAGTCGCCGTGCCAGGGCTTGTACCACTTGCCGCGCGCCTCGAACGGCTGCATCGACGTGGCCACGATCGGGAACGCGCTCACGATCAACAGGCCGCTCCCGACGGGCCCGTAGTCGAAGTAGGCGTGGTACGGGAGCTGGTCGCCGAGCCTGGCGAAGAGGACCTCGCGATCGCTCGCGACGAACGCTTCCTGGATGCCGGCGACCTGGATCTGCGTGTCGATCAGCAGGTCCGCGATGGCCCGCATGCGCTCGGGCCGGTCGGACGACGCGAGGTACAGATCGTGGATGTTGAACGTGCCGACGCGCAGTGTCGCGATTGGCGCCGCCCCGCTGTCGATCGACGCTGGCGGAGGCGTCACGAGGGTCCGGTCGCGCGGGACGAGTTGGCAGGACAGGATGCCGCCGAGCAGGCAGCCCAGGCAGCCCGACCACGTGAGCGCGCGCGCCAGGGATCTCACTTCGCGGGGTCTCGCGGGGCGGGCGGATCCATCAGGACGTCAGGGTTCCCGCCCCGCGGGCACCGCACGGGAGTCCGGTGCGCGCGCCACGGGTCACTCCGATCATGAGTGCTTCTCGGGTCCGCGGCCCGCGCGCACGGAGGCTCGCGGGCCGCGGACAGGTCGATCACTGCGCGCAGCAACTCGCGGGCGAGGCGGGCGTCGTCCAACGGGCCGCCTCGAAGGCCGCGTCGAGGGGCGTGCCGACGATGTGGTTGGCGTAGTTCGAGAGCGTCTTCATGCCCACACCGAGCACGACTTCGAGAGCGTGGACCGGCGTGTACCCGGTCGCCAGGAAGCGCTCGCGTGCGGCCTGCGACGGCCAACCCCGCGAGCGCACGACGTCGGCGGTGAACCCGCGCAGGGCCTCGAGCTTCGGCTCGGCGATCGGCGTGCCATCGCGCAGGGCCTCCACGACGGCAGCGTCCACCTTCTGCATGCCGGCGATGGCCGTGTGCGCGGCCATGCAGTACGCGCATCCGTTCTCGAAGCTCGTCGCGAGCAGCACGACCTGGCGCTCCGTCGGGCTGAGCGAGGTCTTGTCGAAGACGCTCGAGAGCGCGAGGTAGCCCTCGAGCAAGGACGGCGCGTTGGCCATCACTCCGAACAGGTTGGGCACGAAACCGAGCTTGCCCTCGGCCGCTGCGAGCATCGGGGCGGCCGCCGCGGCGGCGGTCTTCGGGGACTGGACGGGCACGGAAAAGCTGGGGATCGCCATGGGCGAGGCCTCCTCGGTTCGGGATGATCGCATGTCTGGACCAATCGTTCCAGACGCGACCGGACAGATGCGGCCCGCCGAGCCCGGGTTACACGAGTCTCTCGACCTGCTCGACGATCGCGCCGAACACCTCGTCGGGCACCCCGGTGCGCGCGAGGACGCGCATCCCGAGCAGCAGTCCGAGCAGCGTGCACGCCGTGGCCTTCGGATCGATCTCCGGCTCGATCTCGCCCGACGCCTGTCCTGCGCGTATGCGGTCCTGGAAGAAGGCCTCGGTCTCGGTGAACGCCCTGCGGACGACGTTCGCCGCCGCGCGCCGCGACGAAGTCAGTTCGAGCGCCGCATTCGCCAGGAAGCACCCCCGCCCGCCGCGCTTGCCGACCGCCTCCGCACGCACCGCGGCGAACAGACCGCGGATCGCCTCGCGCGGGCCGAGCGTGTCACGCAGCCGGGCTTGGACCTCGCGGCGGTTGGTCTCGTCGTACTGCCGGAGGACCGCGACGTACAGACCCTGCTTGCTGCCGAACGTGTCGTAGAAGCTGCCGCGGCTGATGCCCATGGCGCCGAGCAGGTCCTCCATCGAGGCGGCCTCGTAGCCCTTGGCCCAGAACACGTCCCGGGCCTTGCGCCGGGCGACTTCGACGTCGAACTTCTTCTTCGATGGCATGTGGATCGAGTCTCGGATTCGTCCCGAGCGCCCTACCGCGCGTAGATCGCGTGCAACACCGGATGCGTCACCCCGTCCGCCGGACGCCATCCCGACAGGCCGCGCTCCTCGAAGCGCTCGTAGCCCGCGGCGCGCAGGTCGGCGGGGGTCAGCATCTCGAGTCCGTCGAGGTACGGCTCGAGCACGAGCGCGACCTCGTGCCTGCCGATCGCGTCGAGCAGCAGCGGACGCACCCAGCGCAGTCCGCAGGCCAGCAGGCGCGCGACGTACTTGTCGGCCAGCGCGTCGATGCGCGGGTCGTACGCGGGACGTCCCGCGTCGACCAGCAGCACGTCCTGGCGCTTGGCGAAGGTGGCCGCCAGCCCGTCGGCGGCCAGGCTGGCCTCGACGCCCATCGCCACCGGCTGGAGGTCCCAGTAGCGCACGAGCTTGGTGCGGTCGGCGGCGAACGCGACCCACGGTTCGCTGCACTCGATCACGTCGTCGGCGGCGCTGTGCGCGCGCACGAACGACGCCAGCTCGGCGATCTCCGAGCGTTCGCGTCCGCCGGCGAAGCCGAAGCGCACGTCGAGCACGCGCAGCGTGGGGTCGCCGGGACCGAAGCGCAGCAGCGCGAAGAGCGCGAGTCCGAAGGCGAGCGCCGCGGGCAGCGCGACGGGCGTCCAGCCCTTGCCGGACATGCCGCGGTCGATCCACAGGCCGGCCAGCAGCGCCGCGGCCGGCGCGAAGTTGATCATGTTGTGGTCCCACAGCGTGGGACTGATCACGAGTCCGTAGAGCGCGTCGGCGGCCAGCAGCAGCACGAGCGCGCCGCCGCGTTCGCGCAGGCGCGGCAGGCCCCACGCGACGAGTCCCACGAGCCCGAGGAACAGCGTGGGATCGACCATGCCGGCGAAGGCCTGCAGGTTGCCGAGCAGGTCGTGGCGCGCGTTGCGGAAGAAGCCGAACACGAACACCTGCCACAGGAAGGGACGTCCCCACAGCTCGTACGCCGCGCCGGTGACCGCGGCCAGTCCCACGGCGTACGCGACGCCGAGGCGCGCCATCTCGCGCGGACGACGCCGCAGCAGCAGGTGCAGGCAGAGCGCCGCGGCCGCCATGACCGCGGTGATCTTGAGCGTGAAGGCGATCACGAGCGCCCAGGCCACCATCGCCGCGCGGCGCCAGTCGAGCACGTCGCTGCGCACGTAGAGCAGCAGCGCGATCGAGGTCCCGAGCGCCACGAACGTCTCGCGCTCGAACAGGTTGTGGTGGACGACCCACGTCGACCACGACCACGTGAGCGCGGCGAGCGCGCCGGCCCAGCCCGACTGCAGCCGACGACCCACGAGGAACAGCACGAAGGCCACGGCCAGCACGGCCACGCGGTTGAACAGCTCGACCACGAGCAGGCTCGTGCCGAACGCCGCGAGCGCCAGCGCGAGCAGTCCCTCGAGCACCGGGAAGGCGACCTGCGTGAAGTCGGTGTACGGCTGGTAGCCGCGCGTCAGCATGAGCGCCGAGTGCGCGTAGAAGCCGTCGGTGAAGGCCGCGTACTGCGAGAGCAGCCGCATGAAGAGCGGGATGGCGCACAGGCCGAGCAGGCCCGCGACGTGGCCGGCCTTCGGACGTCCGTGCTGCGCGGCGAGCGTGGCGTCGGCCGGACCGCACGCCCCGTCGGCGACGCGCCGGTGCCGGGCGTCGCCGGACGCGCCCTGGCCGTCGGCGCTCACGCGAGCTCGACGATCACGTCGCCCAGGTTCACCGTCGCGCCCGCGGCCACGTGCACCTTGCTGACCGTCCCGTCGGCGCCGGCCTTGGCCTCGTTCTCCATCTTCATCGCCTCGAGGATGAAGAGCACCTGGCCCTTGGTCACCGCGTCGCCCGGCTGCACGAGCACCTGGTTCACGATGCCGGTCATGACCGCGCGCACCACCGTCTCGCCCACGTCGTCGGCGGCCTGGATGCTGCGTGCCAGCCACTCGCGCTCGCCGAGCACCTCGGTGTCGTAGCGGCGTCCCGAGACCATGAGCGCCAGCGCGTCGCCGCGCTCGTCGACGCTCACGTCGACCGAGCGCCGGTCGAGCAGCAGCGAGTACGCCGCGCCGTCCTCGAGCTTGGCGACGTCGACGAGCCAGCTCTCGTCGCCGAGCCTCACGCGGTAGCCGCCGCCCTCGCGTTCGACGCTGACCTCGTGGTGGTCGTCCTCGATGAGCACGTGGTACTTCACGGGGCACCTCCGGGACGGAACGCGTCGACCCAGCGCGAGGCGTTCGCCCGCGCGTCTGACGCGCGGCGTCCGGCGCCGGCGTCGCGCCGGTCACCGAAGCCGCGCCGCTGCCGCAGGACGTGGGCCATCGTCGCGGCGAGCACGGCCACGTGCCGGCTGCGCTGCTCGTTCATCTGCGGCGCGAACACCTCCGGACGCGACTCGACCGTGGCCGTGTCGTAGCGTCCGCTGCGGAAAGGCTCGCTCTGCAGCACGCGCCGCAGGAACGAGAGGTTCGTCGTCACGCCGGTGACCGTGACCTCGGAGAGCGCGCGCGACATGCGCTCGATGGCCTGCTCGCGCGTGGGCGCGTGCACCGAGATCTTGGCCAGCATGGGATCGTAGTGCAGCCCGACCTCCATGCCGGTGAACAGGCCCGAGTCGACGCGCACCCCGGGACCGGCCGGCATCTCGAGGCGCGTCACGCGTCCCGTGGCGGGCAGGAAGCCGTGGTCGGCGTCCTCGGCGTAGAGCCGGCACTCGATCGCGTGGCCCTCGTGCACGATCTCGTCCTGGGTCATCGGCAGCGGATGGCCCATGGCCACCAGCAGCTGCCAGCGCACGAGGTCGATGCCGCTGGTGAGCTCGGTGATCGGGTGCTCGACCTGCAGGCGCGTGTTCATCTCGAGCACGTAGAAGTTCCTGTGCTTGTCGACCATGAACTCGAGCGTGCCGGCGTTCACGTAGCCGATCGAACGGGCCGCCTTGACCGCCGCCTCGCCCATGGCATGTCGCATCGCGTCATCGACGATGACCGACGGACGCTCCTCGACCACCTTCTGGTGGCGACGCTGCACCGAGCACTCGCGCTCGCCCACGTGCACCACGTTGCCGTGCTCGTCGCCGAACACCTGCACCTCGACGTGCCGCGGCTCCTCGAGGTACTTCTCGATGTACACGGCCGGGTTGCCGAACGCCGTCTGCGCCTCGCTCGCCGCGCGCTTGGCGCCCGTCAGCAGCGACGGCTCGTCGCGCGCGATGCGGATGCCCTTGCCTCCACCGCCGGCCGAGGCCTTGATCATGACCGGGTAGCCGATGCGCGCGGCCTCGACCTTGAGCACCTCGGGGTCGCTCACCGGATCGGTCATGCCCGGGACGACCGGCACGCCCGCCGCGACCATGTGCCGCCGCGCCTCGATCTTGTCGCCCATGGCCTCCATCGACTCGGCCGTGGGTCCGATGAAGATCAGCCCCGCGTCGCGCACCGCGCGCGCGAAGCCCGCGTTCTCGGACAGGAAGCCGAAGCCGGGATGGATCGCGTCGGCACCGGTGGCCTTCGCCGCCGCCAGGATCTTGTCGCCGCACAGGTAGCTCTGCGCCGACGGCGCCGGTCCGAGCCTGACCGCCTCCTGCGCCGCGCGCACGTGGATCGCGGAGCGGTCGGCGTCGCTGAAGACCGCCACCGTGGGGATGCCCATCTCGCGGCAGGTGCGCATGACGCGCAGCGCGATCTCGCCGCGGTTCGCCACGAGGACCTTGCGGATCGGTCGGACGGAAGGCATCCGAGGACTCTCGACGGGGTTCGGGACGGAGCCCGCGCGCGCGGCGCGCGCCGGGTGCGGGATGATATGCCGCCGGGCGGTGCGGCGGCCAGTTCCGGCGCGCGCGACGCCCTCGCCCGCCGCGCGCCGCCGGCCGGCCTCATCCTCCGGCGGACTGGCCCTTGCCGAGTCCGCGGCCCAGGGCCGGCTTGCCCCGCGCGCCGGACGCCTTCGCCGAGCCGCCCTGTTTCGCGGTGCCCGACGACGCAGCCTTCTTCGGTGCGGCGCGCTTGCCTCCCGAGGCCTTCGCGGCACTCGTGGGGAGCGCGGCCACCAGCGGCGTGTGGTGCGGACGCACGACGGCGGTCAGCGTCGTCCCCACGGCCTCGGCGCGTCGGCGCCGGTCGGCCGCACTCGCCTTGCCGCCCGGCACCTGGGCCAGGTCGGCCAGCGAGAGCACCCCGACGCACACGCCCGCCGCGTCGACCACCGGCAGGCGGCGCACCTGGTGCACGCGCATGAGCTCGTGCGCCGCGTCGAGCGAGGCGTCGGCCGCGATCGTGACCACCTCACGCTCCGGGAGCACGTCGCTGACCGCGATCTCGTGCAGCGGCCGGCCGCTCATGAAGGACGCCATGCACGCATCGCGGTCGGTCAGCATGCCCAGCGGACGACCGTCGACGTCGAGCACCGGCACCACGCCGCAGTCGCGCTCCCACAGCACGTGGGCCACGCGGGTCAGGCTGTCGGCGGGAGAGGCGGCGTCCACGACGGCGGTCATCACGTCCGTCACGCGTTCCATGTCGGTGCTCCTGGGGATCGATCCGGCGCGGCGTGCCCGCCGTGTGCGGGGTGTTCTGCACGCTCGGGAAGACCCCCCATCGTACGCACTCGGCCGGAGCGTTCCATGCGGACTTGGCCGCATCCGCGGGCCGCGACCTGCGTCGGGCAGATGACGGGGGATGCGACTCCGAGGGTATCCGGCCGCCCCGGATGCCCATAGACTCGCCGCCACGTCCCGCGCCGCGGATCGTTCTCCGCGGCCGGCACGCGATCCTGCCCGCACAGAGAAGAGGAGAGACGATGCACGCCCGCGTTCGCCGGACCCTCGTGACCGCTGCGCTCGCCGGCCTGACGCCGCTCGCGGCCGCCCAGCAGGTGATCGTCGTCGACAAGGCCGGCGGCGGCGACTTCACCAGCCTGAATGCGGCGGTGGCCGCCGCGGCGTCTGGCGACACGCTGCTCGTGAAGTCGGGCTCCTACGGGTCCGGCGAGGTCGATGCGATCGTCGTGGATGGCAAGTCGCTCGTGGTGATCGGCGACGGTCCGACGCGGCCGAAGACCTCGAAGGGGATCGAGGTCGTCAACCTGCCGTCCGACGGCTTCTTCGTGGTGCGCGGCCTCGAGATCACGGGGAGCGTGACGCCCGCCATGTCGTGCGCCGACGTCGACGGCACGGTCTGGATCGAGGACTGCCGCCTCGTCGGGTCCGGCGGCTTCGGCTTCGCGCTCCTGTGCGAGGAGGGCTACGCCGCGCTCGACGTGAGCGGCTGCGCGGCCGTGACGGTCCTGCGCTCGACGCTCGAGGGCGGTCACGGCGCCGACGACGAGGTGGCGGTGCTGGCGTGCCACGATTCGCAGCGCGGCGGTCCCGCGCTGCGCGTCGCCGCGTCCGCGCTCACGCTGCACGAGAGCCAGCTCGTCGGCGGGCGCGGCGGGTACGGCCACTCCGACGAGGGGGCGCCCGGCGGACCCGGACTGCACGCCGTCGACGCGTCGCTCGTGCTCGCGGGCGTGACCGTCACCGGCGGACCCGGCGGACAACCCTGCGCGCCGGCGTTCGCGTCCGAGTGCCAGGGCGGAGCGGGTCTCGTGCTCGACGGCGGCACGCTGCTCACGATCCTCGAGACGTCGTTCGACGGCGGGACGGGAGGCCTGCTCGACGGCGGCGGAGTCGCTCCGTCCGGAGCCGACGAGTCGGTGACCGGCGGCGACCTGCTGTACACCTGGCCCGGCACGGCGCGCTCGCTGGTCGTCGGCTCGCCGGTGCGCGAGGGCGAGCTGACCTCGGTCCGCTACGAGGGCGAGCAGGGCGACACGATCGGACTCTTCTTCGGCTTCGCGCCGGGCTACGTCCCGCTGCTCGGGAAGCAGGGCGTGTTCGCGCTCGGCGTCCCGTTCGTGGGACCCGTGTTCGTGGCGACGGTCACGGCGCCCGACGGCGTGTTCGAGGTCCCGTTCGTGGGCTGGGATCTCACGTCGTTCCCGCTCGAATCGCTGGAGGCGTACGGCCAGTGCTTCCTGCTTCCCGCGGGCGGCGGCGCGGCGCGACTGAGCAGCCCCACCGCGATGACGGTCTTGTCGGCCGCGTTCTGAGGCGTCTCGCGTCGGCGCGGGCGATCGCGCCGCGCCTCGACGACGCGCACGCCGCGACCTCCCGCGACATCCCGCGGCCTGCGCGCGGTGCGCGCGGCGTACGATCGGGACATGTCCGACCTCGACAGCGTGCGCCGCTTCGACGATCGCGTCGACGACTACGATCGCCACCGTCCCGGCTACCCGGCCAAGGTGGCGGAGATCGTGACCCGCGCGGGTGCCGCGGTCGAAGGCGTGTCGGTCCCGCACGCCGACACGCCCGGCGCGCGGCGTCCTCTCGTCGTGGCCGACGTGGGCTGCGGTACCGGCAAGCTGGCCGAGATCCTGCTCACCGCGGGCATGCGCGTGATCGGCGTCGAACCCAACACGTCCATGCGCGCCTCGGCCGCCCACGTGCTCGGCGACGCGCCGCTCTTCGCGCAGGTCGCCGGCACCGCCGAACGCACGGGACTGAGCGACGCGTGCGTCGACGTCGTGACCGCCGGCCAGGCCTTCCACTGGTTCGACGTCGAGGCGGCGCGACGCGAGTTCGCGCGCATCCTGCGTCCCGGCGGACGGGTCGTGCTCGTCTGGAACTCGCGCACGCGCCGCGACGGCCACGCGTGCACTCCGTTCCTGCGCGAGTACGAGGCGCTGCTCTGCCGGCACGTCGACGAGTACGCGCGCCTCTCGTCCCGCTCGCACGGTCTCGAGAACGTCGAGCGCTTCTTCGCCCGCGGCGAACTCGAGCCGGTGTGCCTCGAGAACCCCCAGCACCTCGACTGGGACACCTTCGCGGGACGCGTCCGCAGCAGCAGCTACGTCCCGCGCGGCGGTCCCGTGTTCGACGCGCTGCTGCGCGACGTCCGGCAGTCGTTCCGCATGTACGCCGTCGACGGGCGCGTCGACGCGAGTCTGCAGACGTGGGTCTTCGCGGGGCACGTCGCTCGGATCGACTGAACGCTTGTTCCAGCGACCTGTCTTGCGCGTCGCGCCGAACCCACCTAGACTCCGCCACCGGAAGGAGGGTCGTCGCATGGACCGGATCGGAACCCGGCGCGGACATGCGTCTCACCTGTCGTCGAGGCTCCCGCGCGCGTGCGCGTTCGCATCGGCTGCGGGTCGGGCGCGCAGAGGATCCGTCCTCGCGGGAATCGTGCTCGTGCTGGTCGGCGCATCCGTCGCGCAGGGACCGTCGCAGAACCCGTTGCCGTCCGGGCTGACGGTGAGGGCCTGGGCGCACAGCTGCGCCGACGTGCTGCACGTCCCCACCAGCGACCCGGGCGACTCGATCGAGGGACGCATCACCTTCCGCAACGGCGACGCGGACCCCCAGGTGGAGATCGAGTGGATCTTCAAGACCTCCGCCGGGGGCAAGGGGCGCAAGACGACCACGCACGACGTCGCCTTCCTCCCCACGAGCGTCTGCGTACGCGCCGGCAGGTCCGATCGCATCTACGTCGTGGGCTGGTCGCCGCGCAGCTCGAAGGTCATCGTCGAAGAGTGGACCCTGAAGAACATCGCGATCGCCGAGACCCTCACGCCGGGCGGCGCGATCATCGCGACCATGGCTGGCCCGACGATCGACCGGGAGATCGTCGCGGCTTCAGACTCGCTTCCGCTCACCGCGTGCGCTGCGTGCAATCCGTTCACCGACGAGCTGTACCTGCTCGACCTGGCCACGCCGCGCGCGATCCACACGCTCGACCTGCAGACAGGGGCGCTGCAAGCCGCGCCGCTGCTGACCGAGCTGCAACAGCCCGATCTCGCAGATCATCGCGGCCTGCACGCGGGGCGCACCGACCAGGGCTTCGTGATCTTCAGCCGCTGGGAGTCGCCCTGGGTGGCCTCGTCGCTGGTCCCGCTCCCGCAGCAGGTGATCGTGTTGCTCGACGCCGACCTCGACGGCGTCTTCGAGACCGTCCAATCCCAACCCGTCGAGCAGTTCAACGCGGCCAACCTCGGTCACTGGGTGAGCGAGTACACGGGCCCGTAGCGAGTTCGTCCTTCGCGTCACGCGACGCCGAGATCGAGCATGGCGCGCGCGAGCTCGGGGCCCTTGCCTTCGTCCTCGTGCTTGAAGAAGACCCAGGCCTCGTCGAAGCCGCCCGCGGCCAGACGGTCGCGCCAGGCGATCAGTTCGGCGTCGTCGTACTCGTTCTTGCGCAGGCGCAGGTACGCGAACGGCGCGGTCTTCACGAGCGGGACGACGAGTCCTTCGTCGACGTCGGCGGCCACGAGCGCCAGGCCGTGCGCGCGCAGGCGTGCATGGACCTCGTCGTCGAGCCAGCTCTCGTGGCGCACCTCGAGCGCTGCGCCGGTCGTCTCGGGCAGCAGGTCGAGGAACGCGTCGAGGCGCGCGTCGTCGCGCTTCATGTTCGGCGGGAGCTGGAACAGCAGCAGTCCGAGCTTGTCGCCCAGCCCCGCGACGGCGTCGAGCAGGTAGCCGACCTCCTCGCCGACGTCCTTGAGGCGCTTGATGTGCGTGATGCGGCGGCTGGCCTTGATCACGAAGCGGAAGTCGTCGGGCACCTCGCGCGCCCACTCCTCGATCACCGAGCGCTTCGGCATGCGGTAGAAGGTGTTGTTGATCTCGACCGTGGAGAAGCGGTGCGCATAGAACGTCAGCATCTGCGCCGGAGGCAGCTCGAGCGGATAGAAGACACCGCGCCACTCCTTGTAGCTGTAGCCGCTCGTGCCGACGTGCAGTCTCATGGTCTCGAAGCCCCCTGGGCGTGGCCGGGCGGCACCTCGCGCGTCGCCGTCGGCGACCCCGGCGCCGCTCGCCGACGCCCATCGTCGGTCGTGGGCCGCGGGGCCGCAAGGCCGCGCAGGACCGGTGTGCGCCGCGGGGCTCCGCGCAAGTAGCATGTCGGCGCATGCCGAATCCCGTCCTGCACACCCGCGGGCTCACCAAGCGCTACGGTGCGACGCTGGCCCTCGACGCGCTCGACCTCTCGGTCGAGGCCGGCGAGGTGTTCGGCTTCCTGGGACCGAACGGCGCCGGCAAGACGACCACGATCCGGCTGCTGCTCGACCTCATCCGGCCCACGTCGGGCGAGGCGCTGCTCTTCGGACGCCCGCCGCGCGATCCCGCGGTGCGCGCGCGCATCGGCTACCTGCCGGGCGACCTGGTGCTCGACCCGCGCCTGTCCGGCAGCGCGATGCTCGACGTGCTCGACGCCCTGCGCGGACGGGGCGCGCCGCCCGGCGATGCGCGGCGCCGCGCCGAGCTGTGCGAGCGGCTGCTGCTCGACGCGCGCGACCTGGCACGGCCGGTGCGCGAGGCCTCGCGCGGCACGCGCCAGAAGATGGGACTCGTGGCCGCGTTCCAGCACGATCCCGAGCTGCTCGTGCTCGACGAGCCGACCGGCGGACTCGACCCGCTCGTGCGCGAGGCCTTCTTCGAGCTGCTCGACGACACGGGACGCCGCGGGCGCACGGTGTTCCACTCGTCGCACGTGCTCTCGGAGGTCGAGCGCACCTGCGCGCGCGCCGCCATCCTGCGCCAAGGACGCCTCGTGGTCGTCGAGCGCATCGCGACGATGCGCGCCGCGCTGCCGCGCCGCATGACGCTGCGCTTCGACGCCGCGCCTCCCGACGACGTGCTGCGCGCGCCGGGCGTCGCGGTGCTGGAGCGCGACGGCGGACGCGTCGTGCTGCGCGTGGGCGCCGAGCTCGGTCCGTTGCTCGCGGCGCTCGCGCGCACGCCGCCGCTCGAGCTCGTGTTCCCCGAGGCCGAGCTCGAGGACGCCTTCGCCCACTTGTACGACGGCAGCGCGGCGGACGCCGAGGACGCGTCGCGCACGCCGTCCCGTGTCGCGCCGGGTGTGCGCAGCACGCGCACCTCGGAGCCGGCCCCGTGATCGGCGCGCTCCTGCGCCGGCAGGTGCGCCTGCTCGGCAGGCTGCTCGCGATCACGTTCGCGGGGCTCGCGGGCTTCGAGTTCCTCGCGATCCACGTGGCCGAGGCGTTCGAGAAGGGGCCGGGCCTCGCGCAGCTCTTCCGCATGCTGCCGCAGGTCGTCCAGGACGTCGTCACGTCGCAGGTCGGCCCGGTCTCGTTCCCCGCGCTCGTCGCCGCGGCGTTCCTCGACCCCGTGCCGTACGCGGCATGCATCGGCGTGATCGTGCTCGTCGCCACGCTGCCCGCCGGCGAGCGCGAGTCGGGACTGCTCGACCTGTTCCTCGCGCGCCCGCTCTCGCGCCGGCGCTACCTGCTCGCGTGCCTGCTGCTCGTGGCGCTCGTCGCGTGCGTCCTGCCGCTCGCGCTGCTGCTCGGCGCGGCGCTGGGCCTCGCGCGGGTCGAGATGACCGACGAGCTGCCCTGGACGCGCTACGCGCCGTGCGCGCTGGGCCTCTCGGCGCTGCTCCTCGCGCTCGGCGCGATCACGCTCCTGCTGGCGGTCGAGTCGCGGCGCCGGGGCCAGGCCGTCGCGCGCGCGGTCGCGCTCGTGCTCGCGCTCTACCTGCTCGACGCCTCGTCCAAGTTCTGGCCCGCGCTCGCCGACTGGGGCGTGCTCAGTCCGTTCCGCTGGTTCGTGCCGGTGCGTTCGGCGATGGAGGGCACCTGGCCGCTGCGCGAGGTCTCGGTGCTGCTGGCCGTGGCGCTCGTCGCGAGCGCGATCGCGCTGTGGCGCTTCGACGCGCGCGATCTCGACTGACGCCTACGGACGCTCCGCGCGCTCAGCGTCCACCGTCGTCGCCCGCGTCGGGCCCCGACGTGCTTTTCGGCGCGTCGGGCGGCGCGTCCGGACCGGGCTCGCCCGACGCGTCGTCGCGCGGGCCCGCGTGCGCGTGCGGACCGCGCAGCACCTGCTGCCACGTCCAGGACATGTCGTGGCGCGTGTGACCGCTCTTGCTCACGACGTGCAGGTCGAGGTCGGCCCACAGGTCGTCGACGTCGGGCATCGGGTCGGAGAGCACGTGCACCGTGAACGGCTCGCGTCCCGGGCTCGACGGCGGCGGATCGAGCACGCGCGCGTCGACGTAGCCCACGGCGTCCGAGCGCAGGCGCACGCGCCGCAGGGTGAACGCGGCGCAGGTCCAGTCGTCGCGCGGGACGAAGCGCAGCGCCACGGCGAAGCGTCCCTGCTCGTCGCGCTCGAGCGACTCGACGCGGATGTCGAGCGTCGACGCCCCGATCTCGTTCACCCAGCCCGTGATCCAGCCCGCGGGATCGCCGTGCGCCACCTCGCGCACGAAGAACAGCGCCCCGCCGCCGAGCAGCATGAGCACGACCACCGCGACCACGCAGCATCCGCCGCTCTTCTTCGCCATGCGATCGTCCTCCTCGTTCACCCCTTGATGCAGACCACCTGCCGCAGCGTGTGGACGACGTCGATCAGCTCGCGCTGCGCCGCCATCACCGCCTCGATCGGCTTGTACGCGCCGGGCGTCTCGTCGAGCACGGCGGCGTCCTTCCGGCACTCGACGCCGGCGGTGGCGCGCGTGTGGTCGTCGAGGGTGAAGCGGCGCTTCGCCTCGCCGCGCGACATGGCACGGCCGGCGCCGTGGCTGCAGCTCTCGAACGACTCGGCGCACCCCTTGCCGCGCACGATGAACGAATGCGCGCCCATCGACCCGGGGACGATGCCGAGCTCGCCGAGTCCGGCGCGCACGGCGCCCTTGCGCGTCACGAGCAGCTCCTCGCCGAAGTGCGTCTCGCGCCGGACGTAGTTGTGGTGGCAGTCGACCACGCCCGCGTCGACGGCGAGACGCGGCATCCCCTTCACGCCGCGCAGCGCCTCGACGACGGCCTCGAACATGAGCCGCCGGTTCGTCTTCGCGTAGTCCTGCGCCCACCCGACCGCGTGGACGTACTCGTCGAAGTGCGGGCTGCCCTCGTTCAGGTACGCGAGGTCGGCGTCGGGCAGGTCGGCGAGGTGCGACTTCATGTCCTTCTTCGCGAGGTCGACGAAGTGCGTGCCGATGCGGTTCCCGGGACCGCGCGAGCCGCTGTGCAGCACGATCCAGAAGGCGTCGGACTCGTCGAGGCAGAGCTCGATGAAGTGGTTGCCGGTGCCGAGCGTGCCGAGCTGCTCGACGTGCTTGCCGCGATCGAGCTTCGGCTGCCCGGCCACGATGCGCTCCCAGCCGGGGCGCAGCTTGCGCCACGCGTCCTCGACGCGCGCCGGCGGACGTCCCCAGCAGCCCTCGTCGCGCTTGCCGCCCTGGTCGGTGCGACCGTGCGGGACGGCCTTCTCGACGGCTCGGCGCAGCGCGGCGAGATCGTCCGGCAGCCGCGCCGCGTCGAGGTCGGTGCGCGCCGCGAGCATGCCGCAGCCGATGTCGACGCCCACCGCCGCGGGGATGATCGCGTGTCGCGTCGGCACGACCGATCCGACGGTGGCGCCCATGCCCCAGTGGACGTCGGGCATGACGGCCACCCACGGCCCGACGATCGGCAGCCGCGCGAGGTTGTCGAGCTGCCGGCGCGCGACGTCCTCGACAGCCACGCCGTGCGTCCAGGCCTTGATCGGGACGCCCCCGGCCGGCGTGTGGAGTTCGTGGTCGTGCATGCGCGATCGAGCGTACCGCGTGACGCCGTCCACCGCAGCGGACGCGCCGAGCGATGCACGCAGGATAGTTCCCACGCGACGCGAAAGACCTGCTGCAATTCGGGATCGGCGCGTCCTCTCACGGACGGTCGTTCGTTGCGCGCCACCCGTCTCGCGGCCGCGGGCAGTTCCTCGACCACTCCGCCGGGTTCTCACTCCATGACTGCACGCCACCGGTCCGTCCGGACCCTGCTGCCCGCAGCGCTCTGCGCCGCCTTCACGCTCGTCGCTCCCCCGACCCACGCGCAGGACGAACCGCTCTCGGGGCACTTCGGTCTCGACCTCGTCTACGCCACGTCGCCGACGGGCATGTCGCAGCTCTACCAGATCTCGCCCGCGCTCTCGCCTGCGCCGATCGCGCTCGGTGCGCCGGTCGCGGCCGTGCCCTCGCGCTGGGCGCATCGACGCCGGACGCTGGGCGCCACCGAGACGGCCATCGGCTATGCGCCGGCATTCATCCTGGTCACTCCGATGGGCGATGCGGTGGGCAACGGCGCGCTGCACCTCGTCGACGGACGCGGCGGCTTCCCGCCCAGCTCGACGCTCGTCCCGACCGGCAACCCCGCCGGCTACGACGTGCTCATGGTGCCCGAACTCGCGATGGTCTTCGCCGCCGAGGACGACGGCCTCGGGAACACGACCCTGCGCGGCTTCAGCGACCTCACCCCGGGCACGCTCACGCCGCTCTCGCCGGCGACGCTCACGCTCCCCGGCAGCCCTTCGGCGTACGTGAACCGCATCGGCTTCGACGCCGACACGCTCACCCTGCACGTCCCGACCACCGACGCGGTGTACGCGGTCTCGCTCCAGATCCCGGGACCGCAGATGCAGGTCACGTCCACCATCTCGACCGGCCTGGCGAGCCCCACCACGAACCCGACGCGGTTCCTGCGCAACGGCGCGCCCTGGTGGATCATGGGCACCTGCGAGTTCGACGGCTCGGGCGACGTCGTGCGCGGCGGCTGGCTGGCCTGGAACGACGCCGGCACGTCCGAGTCGGGGCTCTTCGGGGCCGTCCCCGGCGCGCCCGGCAAGGAGTGGGTGCCCGCGGCCGGTTCCGAAGAGGTCGCGGTGGTGAGCGACGGGACGAACGCCTACGCGTACGTGCTCCTGCGCGAGCCCTCGCCGGGGACCTTCTTCGTGAAGGGTGCGGCGGTGGGCGTCGTGCGCATGCTCGGGACGTCGTCCGCGGCGACGTCGACGCTGCTCTGCTCGGACACGTGCGGCGAGCCCTTCTCGATCCCGACCGTGAGCGACGGACGCGTCGCGTTCGAGACGAGCTTCGGACCGCCCTTCGTCTTCGACCCGGCCGACGGCGGCGAGCGCGTGAACATCATCTACTCGCCGCTCCATCCGCTCGGCGCCTTCCCCGACGGACTGCTGTCGGTGCCCGATCCGCTCGGCGGCCGCATCTCGACGAAGGGCATGGACCGGCCCGTGTGGAGCCGCGACGGTTCGCGCGTCTACGCCGCGACGAGCTGGTTCCCCGGCGCGCCGAACCCCGGCGTGCCCGGCCTCGAGGTGCTCGACGTGCCCGACCTCGCCCCCGTCGACCACTTCACGGGACCGCGCACGATCGTCCCCAACGACACCTTCCCGAACCAGTCGATCCTGCTCGGCTCGGCCTACCGTCCGCGCTTCCCGCAGTTCGCGGGCTTGCTCGACGGACTCTCGTTCTACGGCGGCGCGTTCCACGACGGCGTCGCGTCGATCACGAGCGTGCCGTTCGGCGACGTGGGCCAGAAGCAGGTCGGCGTGCTCACGCAGGACGCCGACATCCCCGACTTCCGCGCGATCTTCCAGCCTTCGTTCCTCGACGTCACCGGACCCACCAAGCCGGTGCCCGACGACTTCGGTGCGCGCAAGGCGGCCTTCAACCTCTTCGTCCAGGACCTCGGCGTGATCGGCGTGACGATGACGTCCGCGTTCGGGGACGAGATCCACGTGCAGGCCACCGGCTACAACGCGCTGGCCGAGCTGGGGGTCTTCGTCCCGGCGGGCAACCTCGTCATGGGACTGCCCGCGGGCTGGACGACCACGACCGAGTTCCTGTCCCTCTGATCCTCCGTCCCGGAGCAAGTGCCATGCGTTCCCATCCCGTGCTCGTCGCTTCGTTCCTGTGCGCCGCGGTCGCGTCCGCGTCGGCGGCCGACCTCGTCGTCGGCGGCGGCTCGCCCTACGCCACGATCGACGCCGCCATGGCGTCCGCGCGTCCCGGCGACCGCATCCTCGTCATGCCCGGCAGCTACCCGGCCTTCCAGTTCAACAAGGGCGTGCACGTGCACGGGATGGGCAACGACCCGGGAGACGTCGTCGTCGCCCGGGTCGACTACCACGTGAGCGATCCGAGCATCGGGTACGACTCCACGCTCTCGAACATGACGCTCCAGGCCTCGACGGCGACGCCCGGGTATCTCGCCGTGACCGGCAACGAGCTCCCGCCGGGCGTGCTCGTGCTCGACGGCATGATCATCAAGGGCGGCGTGTTCCTCGGCGGAGGAGCCGCCGACGGCTTCTCCCTGCTGCTCGCCAACAGCCGCGTCGAGCCCTCGGCGGGACAGGGCTTCCTCGGTTCGACGATGTCCGTGGGCGGCCCGAAGAACACGGTCGAGATCGTCGACAGCTCGATCGACGGCGCCGACGCCGACCCCGACACGGGACTCCCGGCCTACTCCGCGCTGCGCCTCGCGGGCGGCACGCGCGCACGTCTCTCGAACGCGCGCATCCACGGCGGGGACGGCAAGCTCGGCGGCACGGGCGCCTTCGTCTCGGGCGCCGACGCCGTCGTCGACGGGACCTTCCCGCAGCCGGTGACGCTGCGCATCGACGGGGACTCGACGATCGTGGGCGGCTCCGCGGCGGGCGTCGGCACGGCCGGCGACGGCGTCGACGTCTCGGGCTCGATCGACCTCGGCGACGCGCTCGTGCTCGGCGGCGCCGGGACGCTGCCCGGCACCCCGTTCGTCGACGCGCAACCGGTCGATCTGCCGGTCGAACCGTACCTCTCGGTGAGCCCGAAGATGCTCGACGCGTCGGGTGCGACGTTCGTGCAGACCGACGACCTCGTGACCTTCTCGATGGAGACGCCGGCTGCGAGCACGGCGCTCGTGCTGGGCTTCGCGCTCGACCAGCCGACGGCGAAGTTCTTCACGCTCTCGCCCGTGCCGCTGCTCGTCTTCGTGCCGGGCAACGTAGCGAGCCTGCTCGTCCCGCTCTCGCCGTTCGCGGCCGACGTGCCGGGCGTGATGCTCTACGCCGAGGGCCTCACGCGCGACGCGACGGGCCTCATGCACGTCTCCCAGACCGCGACCGTGCGCGTCGATTTCCTGGCCACGCACCCATGACTCGCCCCCACGCCCCCCGGGGCGTGGGCCAGCCGGGCCGTGCCGGAGTTGACGCTCCGACGCGGCCCGGGGTGCCTCACGCCTCCACGAGTCCACGTCGCACGCCTCGTGCGACGTCGCTGGCCGTGCTCGCGGGCCTGCTCACGCTCGCGTGCTCACTGCGCGCGCAGCAGGTCCCGTGGGTGACGAAGCCCACCGACGGCGAGATGCCGCTGCCGTCCCGCGGCGAGTGGGACGCGTCGCTCGTCTACGAGAGCGACGTCGGCATCTGGACCGTCGGCACGGCCAAGCCCTTCGAGCGCTTCGGCGCGCCCGAGGTCTACGGGCTCGACGACAAGGGCCGCTGCACGATCCTCTCGTCGTACAGCGGCCGCTGGACGCCGACCCAGACGACGCTCGACGGCAAGTGGCTCGGCTCGTTCTCCGAGGTCGATCTCGACCCGCAGTACGAGGGCGCCGAGATCTACACCGGCGGACAGAACGGACGGCTCTACGAACTGCACGCCGACGCCGACCTCGTCTTCGACGTGCGCGTCGTGGCGCGCCTCGGTGCCGAGGAGATCCACACGACGGTGGCGGGCGACCTGCTGCCGTCGCGCCCCGGCAACGAGATGCTGCTCTTCACGCGCTCCGGCCAGGTGTGGGACGTGCGTCCGCCCGCGTCCGCCGGCGCCGAGTGGTCGCGCACCTTCGTCGCGCAGCTCCGCGGACGCGTGCGCCAGGCCGTGACGCTGCCGGCCGCCGACGGCGACGCGCCCTGGATCGCGTGCGCCACGCGTCCCGGGCAGGTGCTCCTGCTGCGCATGACGGCGGACGGCCTCGACGAACGCGTGGTCACCGACGAGCCCATGGGCTTCGGACGCATCGCGCTGCGCAAGCCGCAGCCCGGCCTGCCGAACGTGCTCTACGCCACGCGCGACGACGGCCTGCTCGTGCGACTCGAGGAACGTGCCGACAGCACCTGGGCGCGCGAGCCGGTCTACGCCGGACCGATGGGTCTGCGCGGCGTCGCCGCCGGACGCTTCGACGAGGACCCGACGGTCGAGTCGGTGATCGTGTTCGGCTACTCGCACAAGCTGCAGCACCTCTGGCGGCATCCCGGACAGCCGTGGCAGGTCGAGACGATCTTCGTCGACCGCGACAAGGGCCACTGGCTCTCGGTGGCCGAGCTCGACGGACGCAACGCCACCGACGAGGTCATCTGCTCGGGCTACGGCGGACGCATCGTGCTGCTCGCGCGTCCGCCGGGCTACGGGATGGGCGACGTCGCCACCGATCCCGACCCGACGCCGCGGCCGCGGGACGACGACGCGACCGACGACACGCTCGCCGTGCGAGTCGCCGGGACCTGACCTCGACGGCGAGCACCATCCCCACGTCGTGCCGGGCTCGGACGCGGACGGCCCGTCGCTCGACCCGACCCACCGACACGGAGTCGAACCCATGCAGCGCCTCGCAACCTCCCTGCCGCAGCTCGTGACCCTCGCCGCCTCGATCCTGGTGCTGCCGGGTTCCGCGCCGGCGCAGGACGACGTCCAGCCGCCGATCCGGGTCGCCCTGCGTGCGCGGGCCGGGTCCGCCGACCGGATCACGCCGCTGCGCTACCTCGGCGGCTTCGAGACGAAGACGCTGATCTACGAGACGCTCGTGGGACGCGGGCCCGACGGGCGCCTCGAACCCGCGCTCGCGCACTGGCGCATCGACGACGGCGGCCGCACGTTCCACTTCGAGCTGCGTCCCGACGCGACGTTCCAGGACGGGACGCCGGTCACCGCCGAGGCCGTGCGCACGCACTTCCGACGCTGGGTCGGACTGCCCGAGCACGACTGGCTGCTGGCCAACCGGCACATCGAGAGCATCGACGTCGAGTCCGAGCGCGCGTTCTCGATCCGCCTCGACCAGCCGTATCCGCTGCTCGCCGACCTGGCCGCCGTCAACCCGTGCTCGATCGTGGGTCCGGGCGCACGCGACTGGGAGGGCGAGTTCCAGCGACCGATGGGGAGCGGCCCGTTCCACTTCGTCGGAGCGCAGGACGACGGGTCGTGGAGTCTCGGGCGCGAGACCGACGGTCCGCTCGTCGAGGTGCATCCCTACCCTCGCGACACCTTCGCCCCGGAGCGCGACGTCGAAGCGCTCGATGCGCTGGCGCGCGGCGACCTCGAGGTCTTCGTGAGCGGTTGGGACGAGGATCTCCCCGCCGCCCGGCTGGACGAACTCGAGCAGGATCCCGACTTCGTCGTGCAGCAGGTGCCCGGCTCGTCGGTGGTCTACCTGTCGTTCCGCATGCTCGACGGTCCGACGGCCGATCTCGACGTCCGGCGCCGCATCGCCGCGGCCATCGACCGCGACGCCCTGATCCAGGAGGTCGAGGGCGGCCGCGCCGATCCTTGCCTGACCTGGGCGGCGCCGGCGGTCGAGATCTGGCCGGATCCGCCGACGATCCTGCGGCCGGCACCACCCCTCGGCGGCCCGCGCATCCCGCTGCGCATCGCGGCCGGCCGTCTGACGGGCCGCGCGCACCGCACCGCGGACGCGGTCGCCGACCAGCTCAGGGCGCACGGCTTCGACGTCGAGGTCGTGAGCTTCGAAGCGCACGCCGATCTCGACGACCCGGGCGAGGTGGGCACCATCCGTCCGCTCACGACCGAGTCCGGCGAGGTGCGCAGCGCCGCCAACCGCGAGGTGCGCCGCATCGCCGAGACGGCCGACCTGTGCGTCGAGATCACCCACGGCCTGCCGTACGATCCTCAGCTCACGCTGGTCGCGCGCTGGGGACCGTTCGAGAACCACAACGAGGACGAGCCGCGCCCCGAGTCGCGCGTCGATCCGGTGCTCCGGGAACTCGTCGAGCAGACGCTGCGGATCCCCGACGAGAACGACTGCCTGCCGGTCTACGCGCAGATCCAGGAGCGCATGGACGAGCAGGTGCTGATCGTGCCGCTCTACGCGCCGCACCGCATCGCCGTCCACTCGACCCAGGTCGAAGGCATCGGCCTGGGACCCGACATCTACCGCGTCGACCTGACGGACCTGCACTGGGTCGACGTCACGCCGTGACCGTCCGACGCGACGCGCGCGGCGTCCACGCTCGACCGTCGGTGTGATCGCCGCGCGCGCCGAGCCTCTTCGTCGCGGCGCTCAGGGGACGGGCGCGGACATCTCGAAGCCGTCGAAGTCTGTCACCGCGTCCGCCTTCGTCCACAGGCCCACGCCGCCGTGGGCGAAGAAGGTGTCGTAGCCGCTGACCTGCACCGAGTCGTCCAGCACCGCCGTGAAGAGCGGACCCTCGACCCGGAACTCGAGCGTGTGCCAGGCGTCGTCGTCGATCGAGACCTGGGCCACCGCGCCGGGCAGCGTGCGGCGCAGGCCGTCGACCGTGCGGAAGATGCGCAGGTCGCCTTCGACCGCGTTCGCGCGCGCGACGATGTAGTCGTCGGGTCCCTGCCAGTGGAGCATGATGCCGGCGCAGCGGTCCTGCGCGCCCTCGACGAGCCGGAAGCGCACGCGCGCCACGACGTCGTCGGCATCGACGCCCTCGGCGAGGGCCATCGGGAAGTGCAGGCCGATCGTGTCCGGCGCGCCCTGCCGCAACACGCCCCGTTCGCCGTCGCGCCGGACGATCCACGCCGGATCGCGACCGACGCCGCCGAGCGCCTGCGTGATGCCCGCGGGCGGCGCGCCGTCGGCTTCGAGATCGAAGTCGAGCGTCGTCGGCAGCCCGCGGGACGAGAACGCCGGCAGCGGGATGTCGGCGTACTGCTCGGCGTCCTCCTCGTCCTCCTCCCAGCGCCGGCCGAGCACCGGGTGCAGCACCTGCTCCTGGCCGTCGCGCAGGATGCGCAGGTCGACCGTCTCGGCCGGCTGGAAGGTGCGGATCGTCCGGTAGAGCGCCTGCTTCGTCGGCGTGGGGACGCCGCCCAGCGCGAGGATGCGGTCGTCGACAGCCAGGCCCACGCCCGCGGCGCCCGAGCCGCGATAGATCTGCGTCACGCGCGGCGCCGCGCCGCCGTCGTCCTCCGCGACCATGCCGAGGAACGCGATCGGCATCGTCTCGTCGAGCAGCAGGCGCGCCTCGATGTGCGCCCGCGCCGCCCGCGCGTGGATCTGCGCGTCCATCTTCTGCAGCAGGGCGAGGCGCAGCGGTGCGGGGTCGTCGCCCGCCCGAGCGTGTGGCGAGGCGAAGCACAGGACGGCGCCGGCGAGGACCGCCAGCCGCGGGACGACACGAGACGTGGACATCGGGATCTCCTGGGACGCCGGCGCCTGCCGCACCGACGTGGCGCGCGAGACGGACGGAAGGGGCCCATCGACGCATCCCCGACGTCGACCGGACGCGTCCTTGGACGCCGCGCGCGTGCGTCGCGCGGACGCGACCCGGGCGCGCCGCACTCGGGTCGCGCGACTCCGCGCGGCGCCTCAGCGCGCGCCGCGCTCCAGCTCGGCGACGAGACCCGACGCCTCGCGCGAGCGCGGGTCGAGCGCGAGCAGTCGACGCGCGGTCGCGAGGGCCGCGTCGGCGTCCCCCAGATCGCGCTGCAGCGTGGCGAGCAGGTACAGCAGGTCGGTGTCGGCGGGATGCCGGTCGAGCGCCTCGAGCACCACGCCCAGGCCGTGCTCGAGGCGTCCGAGTCCGTGCAGGGCCACGGCGTACACGTAGGCGAAGCGCGCCCGGTCGGGATCGAGTTCGCAGGCCCGCGCCAGCTCGGGCAGCGCCGCCTCGGCGCCCTCGACGCGCACGAGCAGCAGGCCCAGCGTGTGGTGCAGCATGGGATCGTCGGGCGAGAGCGCCAAGGCCCGCTCGAGCACCTCGCGTCCCTGGTCGTCGCGACCCTGGGCGCGCAGCACGTCGGCGAGGTTCACCGACGCCGGCACGAAGCGCGGTTCGAGCGCGAGCGCCTCGCGATCGGCGGCGACGGCCAGGTCGAGCTCGCCCGTCGCGGCGTGCACGAGGCCCAGGTTCAACTGCGCCTCGGGCCAGTCGGCCTGGCAGCGCTGTGCCGCGAGGTACTCGTCGAGCGCCTGCGCGAGGCCGGGCACGTCCTGCCGGCCGCTCAGGCCCGCGAGCTCGAAGGCGGCCTGGATGCGCACCGCGAGCAGCGGATCGGCGAGCGACGGCGCGAGCAGACCCGCGCGCATCTCCAGCGGCAGCACGTCGGTGGCGTCGACGGCGGCGAGACGCACGAGCGCATCGTCGTCCCGCAGCGCGTCGACGACGGCCGGCAGCCCGTCGGGCGTGAGCAGCTCGGCCAGCAGGGAGAGCGCCGTGGCGCGCACGATGCCCGGCGTCGCGGCGTCGTCGACCAGCGCCACGAGCGTGCTCTCGGCGCCGGGTGACTGCGCGCGTCCGGCGGCGAGCGCGCGCGCGGGCGTCGGACGTTGCGTCGCCTGCTCGCCGTACCAGCGCACGACGGCCTCGGCGGCCCATGCGGCGGGACGATCGGCGTGGCATCCGTTGCACGCGTTCGGCGTGCCGAGCGCGACGCTCAGGTCGGGGCGCGGGACGCGCAGGCTGTGGTCGCGCCGCGCGTCCACGACCATGTAGGTCGTCGTCGGCATGTGGCACGCCACGCAGCGCGCCGCCTCGCCGCCCTGCTCGTGGTGATGATGCGTCGGCGCGTCGAAGTGCTCGGCGGCGTGGCAACGCAGGCACAGTCCGTTGCCGTCGACGTACGGGTCGAGTCCGTGGGGATCGTGGCAGTCGCTGCACGTCACGCCGGCCGCGAACATGCGGCTCTGCACGAACGACCCGTACACGTAGACCTCGTCGAGGATCTGCCCGTCGACGTGGTAGAGCGGCTCGGTCAGCAGCGCGGGACGGTACCCGTCGAGCAGCGCGCGCCCCGCGTCGGGCTCGTCACGCAACCCGGCCCGCCGCGCGTGGCACGGCGAGCAGGTCGTGATCTCCTCGCGCGGGCGCGGCGGCCCGTCCCAGCGCACGGTCGGGCGTCCGTCGTCGAACACCCAGCCGCCGTCGGACGGGTCGGAGCGCAGGCCGTGCAGCGAGACGGCCATGTGGGTGTCGGGCTCGGCGTCGGTTCCGGTCTCGGCTGCCGCGGCGGCGGCGCGCGCCCACTCCACGTGCTCGGCGCCGGGACCGTGACAGGCTTCGCACGCCACGTCGATCTCGGAGTACGTCGTGCGGTAGCTGCGATCGTCCGCGCGGTAGTTGCGGCGCAGGTTCGTCGAGTGGCACTCGGCGCACATGGCGTTCCAGGTCGCGAGGCGGCCGGTCCAGTGCAGCGGGTCGTCGTGCGGCACCGGCTCATCGGGATGCAGCGGGAACCAGCGCTGCCCGCCCAGCTCGGCGGGGCGCGAGTCCCAGCACAGGCCGAGGGTCTGCAGACGTCCCCCGGGGAACCGGATCAGGTACTGCTGCAGCGGCTCGAAGCCGAACGCGTAGGCGATCTCGTACTCGGCCGGCTCGCCGTCCGGCCCGTCGGTGCGCACCATCGGCCGCCCGTCGCGCCGGAAGAAGGTGGACGTGACGCCGAAGTGCGTGAGCGTCGCGTCGTCGAAGTCGCCCAGCACGCTCTGCCCGTCGACCTCCTGCATGGCCAGGTCGTGGTCGGAGCCGAGCCAGCGCGCGGTCTCGTCGGCGTGGCACCCGGCGCACGCCGCGCGCCCGACGTAGCCGTCGCCGGCCGACGACGCGACCGGCGCGCCGCTCCAGGCGTCGGTCACGAAGGAGGTCGGCGCGGGCGGCGGAGCGGAGTTCGGGACGGTCGTCGCGTCCGAGGGGACGGCGGTGGCCGCCGTGGGCGCGCCCGGATCGCCCGGCGTCGCGCGCGGTCCGGTCGCGTCCTGCCCGCAGCCGGACAGGGCGAGCAGCAGCAGGCCCTGCGCGGTGCGTGCGAGCTTCGACATCGGGCTCCCTCGGGGACGTCCCATGCTGGCTCGTGCGAAGTCGGCTGCGCAAGGCCGGGCGTCGTGGGGCGCGCGGCGTGTCGTGGCGATACGCGGCGCGCTGCGCCGCGCATCAGTCGGCCGCGATCGCGAGCACGCCGTTCGAACCGGCGAGCGTCCCGCCCTCGCTGACCCAGGTCTGGTACCAGCTCGGCGTCGTCGCCGGGACGCCGCTCGGCCAGATCGTCTGCAGCGCGAAGCCGCCCAGCGCGTCGGTCGGCAGCCCGACCACCACGTCGACCGACGGCACGAGCACGCCGCCCTTGAACGGCTGCAGCACCTCGGAGAGTCCGATCACGAAGTACGCCGGCGAGGACGGCTGCGCCCCGCTGAGCGTGAACGTGACCGGCGTGCCGCCGCGCAACTCGCCCGCGCCCTCGAAGTGCAACGTGCCGGCGACGCCGGTCATCTCGCCGCCGATGTCGACCCAGCGTCCGATCACGCCCAGGTTGCGGTGGACGGTCACGAACTTCTGCTCGCCGACCTTCACGTAGCGTGTGAGCAGGTCGAGGTCGCCGTCGGCGTCGAGGTCGAGCAGCACGTGCTGCTCGGCCGACTCGGCGGACGCATGACGCTGCAGGCCCGACGAGAACGCGGGCGATCCGTCGGAGGCGAAGCGCGTGGCGCGCAGGTCGCGCCCCGACGACGAGAGCATGTCGGCGTCCCCGTCGCCGTCGAGGTCGCCGAGCACGAACGGCGCATCGATCGCGAACGCCAGCGCGTGCGGGACGAAGGCCGAGAAGCCGGCGCCCGTCCCCTGCGCGACGAGCAGGTCGCCTCCGTCGTGGACGACGAGGTCGACGAATCCGTCGCCGGTCACGTCCCCGGCGTCGAACGACGCGCCCTCGCTCGACGCGCCGAAGACGTGCGCCGTCGACGGCGCGAAGCCCGCGCCCGTGCCGCGCAGCGAGCGCACCTCGCCCGTGTCGGTGAGTCCCACGAGGTCGGCGTGCCCGTCGTGGTCGAGGTCGACGACCTCGGGGAACTCCTGGAAGGCCAGCGTCTCGCCGGGCGCCGAGAACGACGCGATGCCGCCGTGTCCGGTGCCGAAGCCGACGCGCAGGACGTCGTCGGCGCCGACCACGACGTCGATGTGGCCGTCCTCGTCGACGTCGAGCAGGGCGCCCCAGGTGGAGCCCTGCGAGAGCGACCCGGGCAGCGGCTTCTCGGACGCGAGCGAGAAGCCGCCCGCGCCGTTTCCGCGGTAGATGCCGATGCCGTGCGTCCAGATGCGCGGCGTGAGCACGAGGTCGAGTTCGCCGTCCTCGTCCATGTCCGCCGCGCCCGCGACGTTCCTGAAGTAGCCGCTCGTCGCGGCCGGCTGGAAGGTCTGCGGCGCGACGGAGAACGAGCCGCCCTGCTGCACGTAGACCGCGATCGGACCGGCGGTGACCAGCGGCTCGACGGCCAGGTCGGGCAGTCCGTCCCCGCTGAAGTCGCCCGTGGCGAGCCGTCCCACGGGAGCGCCCAGGTACCCGAGCTCGGGCTCTCCGAAGCTCGTGAACGTGGCCACCTCGGGCTCGACGCACTCGACCCCGTTCACGAGGTCGAACGACGCCGTGTTCGGCCCGGGGATCGTCGTGAGCGTCTGCACCGGCGTGAACGGACGCGTGCCCGTGTAGACGTGCGTCGACGTCGGCAGCGCCGTGTGCGGCGAGAGGTCGCCGAAGTCGAGGTCACGCGTGAACGGCACGAGCGCCGACGACGTGTCGGTGAGGGTCACGGTGAGCGGCGACAGCCCGCCGCGCGGGAAGGCCTCGACGCCCGGCGTGAGTTCGGGGTCGAGCACCGTGATCGCGCCCGGCAGCGTGACCGTCGCGCTGTCCTCCACGCCGACCTGGCCGATCGTGAGCGTGACGTCGTAGACCCCGGGCACCGTGTACGTGTTCACCGGGTTCTGGAGCGAGGCCCACCACGGCGTCGGGCCGTCGTCGAAGACCCAGCTCCAGTGGTTGTGCGGGCCGGTGGACGTGTCGGTGAACTGCACCGCGAGCGGCGCGTAGCCCGAGATCGGCGTGGCCGTGAACGACGCCTGCATGTCGAGCGGCGTCACGTCGACGAGGTCGACCTTCGTCTCGGTGACGATCGGCTCGCCGGCCCAGACCGTGAGCGCCACCGTGAACAGGCCCGAGCTCTTGAACGCGTGCTGGACGTCCTGGCCGCTCGCGGTGTGGCCGTCCCCGAAGTCCCATGTCCAGTCGGTGATGTTGCCGGTGCCGGACGCCGTGCCCGCGAAGTCGACCGTGAGCGGCACGACGCCCGAGGTCGCGGAGGTCGTGAAGTCGGCCGTCAGGCTGGCCGGCGTGACGACGATGTAGCCGACCTTCGTCTCGGTCCCGCCGGCGCCACCGAACCCGAGGGCCTGGAGCGAGACCGTGTACGACCCGACCTCCATGTAGGTGTGCGTCGGGTTCTTCTTGCTCGAGGTGCCGCCGTCGCCGAAGTCCCACTGCCAGCTCACGATCGAGCCCGTGGTGAGGTTCTGGAACGCGACGGTGTGCGCCTGCACGCCGCTCGGCGTCGCGGTCGTGAAGTCGACCGCGGCGCCCGCACGCGCGCCGAACGAGAGCACCACGATCAGGGCGACGATCACGTTTCGGGACGTCATCGCGGACCTCCTTGTTCTCATCGGACTCGGGACCCGACCGGGCCGCCGGGCGTGCCGACCCTTCCGCGCTCCAGGGTACCCGAGGCGCCCCGATCGCGGGAGGGCCGCGGGTCGCTAGACTCGCGCGCATGCCCGACGAGCCCCGCGAGCCTACGCCCACCGCGCCCCAGGGGCCCGTGCCCGAACCGACGTCCGGCGCATCGTCCGGCGCGCCGCCCGAGCCCGCGCAGGATGCGCGGCACGCACCGTCACCGAGCGAGCCCGAACCCGAGATCGGCTTCGGCAGCGTCGTCGGCGGACGCTCGCGCCACCGGCTGCTGAACCGTTCGGGCAGCTTCAACGTCCACCGCCGGGGCCTCGGCTTCTGGACGTCGCTGAGCCTCGTGCACGTGCTGCTCACCACGACGTGGCCGCGCTTCCTGGGCGCGGTGGCGCTCAGCTACCTCGCGATCAACCTGGGTTTCGCCGGCGTGTACGTCGCCTGCGGACCGGGCGCGCTGCAGCTCGCCGACGGCGGCGTCCCGAGCACGCTCGACGCGTTCGACTTCAGCGTGCAGACCTTCGCGACCATCGGCTACGGCGGCATCACGCCCGTCTCGACCGGCGCGAACGTGACGGTCTTCCTCGAGTCGCTCGTGGGCCTGCTGTGGGTGGCGCTCGCCACGGGACTCATCTTCGCGCGCGCGGTGCGTCCCACGACGCGGGTGCGCTTCAGCGCCGACGCGGTCGTCGCGCCGCACCGGGGCGGGCGCGCGTTCATGTTCCGCCTCGCGAACCTGCGCAAGGCGCAGCTCTTCGACATCCACGTCGACGTGGTCGTGGGATGGCTCGAGCAGACGCCCGACGGTCCCGCGCGGCGCTTCGCGCGTCCGCGGCTCGAGCTCGACCGCACGCTCTTCCTGCCGCTGAGCTGGACGGTCGTGCACGCGCTCGACGACGAGAGCCCCATGGCGCGCTGGGACTCCGACCACATGACGCGCGTCGACGCCGAGTTCCTCGTGCTGCTCTCGGCCACCGACGAGTCGACGGGACAGGTCGTCCACGCGCGCACCTCGTACAAGCCGTGGGAAGTGAAGTGGGGTGCGCGCTTCCGGCGCATCTTCGAGACGACCGAGGCCGGCGAACCCGTGGGCATCGACCTGGCACGCCTCGACGAGACCGAGCCCGCCGAGCTCCCGCCGCTCGAGGCTCCCGGCGCGCGCGACGCGGGATAGCCGATGCCCGAACGCACGATCGACGCCCGCTACCGCGACCCGCTCGACGAGGTCTGGCTCGCCACAGCCGCGCGCTGCGGGCTGCGCGTGGTGCGCAGCGCCGAGGTCTTCGCGTCGTACGACGGCGCGGGGACGCTCACGCTCTCGACGCCCGAGCACTTCGACGCCGACGACTCGCTGGCGCAGTTCGTGCTGCACGAGCTGTGCCACGCGCTCGTCCAGGGAGAGGCGTCGCTCGCGCTGCCCGACTTCGGACTCGACAACCGCAGCGAACGCGACCTGTCCGCCGAGCACGCCTGCCACCGGCTGCAGGCCGCGCTGCTCGCACCGCACGGGCTGCGCCGCGTGCTCGCGCCGACCACCGAGCACCGCGCGTACTACGACGCGCTGCCCGACGATCCGCTGGACGACGGGGACGACGCACGCGCGGCGACCACGACGGACGGCGCCCCGACGGCCGACGCGGCCGAGGTGCTCGCCGCGGCGCGGGCGGGCTTCGAACGCGCCACGCGGGGACCGTGGGCCGTCCCGCTGCGCGAGGCGCTCGTCGCCACCGCCGCGATCGTGCGCGTCGCGCGGGCGTTCGGCGACGAGCGCTCGCTCTTCCGACGCACGGACGGCTGACGCGCGGCCGGTCGCGCCCGTCGCCGCGCACCGCAGCATGCCGGTGATCGCGCCACGTCGGCGTGGGACGCCGACCGCGGCCCGACGCGGCCCGGCCGCTCCGATCCGCCCCGAACGCGAAGGTCCCGTACACTGCGGGCGAAGGGTGGCGCCGGCCCGGCGTCCGCCGAGGAAGGATCCCACCACCGAGGAGACTGACGATGCGCCCGATCCCCTGCGCCGTCGTGCCGTTGCTCGCCGCGCTCACCGTCCCCGCCTTCGCGGGCGAGGCCGACCTCAAGATCCGCGCCGACGACGCCACGCCGCTCGACTTCTTCGGCTCGTCGGTGGCCATCGACGGCACGCACATGCTCGTCGGCGCGCCCCTCGACGCGAGCGAGCCGGGACAGGGCAGCTCGGGCTCGGCGTACCTCTTCGACCTCTCGGGCGTGCAGCAGGCGAAGCTTTTGCCCGGACCGTTCACGAACGGCTGGGTCTTCGGCACCTCGGTGGCCCTCGACGGCGACGTGGCCGCCGTGGGCGCGCCGTTCAAGATCGACGGCTTCGCGCACGGCGAGGTGCACCTCTTCGACGCGTCCACCGCGCAGCTCCTGCACGTGCTCGAGGCCGGCGACGGCGCGCCCGCCGACCACTTCGGCTCGGCGGTGGCCGTGAGCAGCGGACGCGTGCTGGTCGGCGCCTGGGCCGACGACGATTCCGGGGCGAACTCGGGCTCGGCGTACCTGTTCGACGCGTCCACCGGAGCCGAGCTCCTGAAGCTGCTGCCCGACGACGGCGCCGCGGGCGACTGGTTCGGACACGCGGTGGCGCTCGACGGCGACCTCGCCGTGGTGAGCGCGCTGTTCTCCGACGACGCCGTGCTCGACGGGGGCAAGGTCTACGTCTTCGACGCGTCCACCGGCGACCTGCTGCACGAGCTCGTGGCCGACGACGCGTCCCAGACCCAGTACTTCGGCTTCTCGGTGGCGGTCTCCGACGGCAAGGTGCTCGTGGGAGCGATGTTCGACGACGCCCAGGGCAACAGCTCGGGCGCCGCCTACCTGTTCGACGCGTCCAGCGGGGCGCAGCTCGCCAAGCTGCTGCCCGCCGACGGCACGGCCGGCCAGTGGTTCGGACGCTCGGTCGCGCTCTCGGGCGACCTCGCCGTGGTGGGAGCCGAGCGCGACGACGGCGCGGCCATCGAGAGCGGCTCGGCGTACCTCTTCGACGCCGCGACCTTCGCGCAGCTCGCCAAGTACACCGCGCCCGACGCCACGCACTTCGACCGCCTCGGCAACGCCGTCGACGTCGACGGCACGCGCGTGCTCATCGGCGCCTCGAGCGACGACGCCAGCACGGGGCACCTCGGCGACGCGGGCGCCGCCTACCTGCTCGACCTCGACGCCCCCACCTGGCTCGAGGAGGGGCACGGCCTGGCCGGACTCGCCGGCGTGCCGACGCTGAGCGGGACGGGCGACCTCGTCGCGGGCTCGCCGTTCACGATCGAGCTCTCGGGCGCGCGCGCAGGCGCTCCGGCGTACTTCATCCTCGGGCTGTCGAACCTCACGACGCCCTTCAAGGGCGGGTCGCTCGTGCCCGCGCCCGACCTGATCGTGCCGGGCTTCGTGACCGACGGCGCGGGTGGCATCACGCTCGCCTCAACCTTCGGCGCGGGCGTGCCGTCGTCGACGGCCTTCCACGTGCAGTACTGGATCGTCGACGCGGCCGGCCCGGCGGGCTTCTCGGCCAGCACCGGCCTGCGCGGCGTGACGCCGTAGCGCGGTCGGCGCGTGGCCCGCGTCGGGACGCCCCCGCACGCGTCGCCGTCAGGGTTCCCCGCCGGAACGAGCGCGGCCCGCGGATCCTGCACGATCCGCGGGCCGCTGGGTCGAAGGCTCGGTCTCATTCCGCCGGTCGCCGGTTTCCGGCGGCGACCGAGGCGCCCTCACGAGGCGCCGAACTCTCGGGGAGTCTCCAGAGGAGTTGTCCGCGACTCGCGTCGCATCCACAGACAACCCCATGCCGCGCGGAAGTCAAATCGGGCCGCGCACGCGCGGGTCGCGGACGCACCTCTCCGCCCCCGCATCCCCGGGCGGAAGTCGAGTCGACCCGCGCCGGGGCCCTCGATATCATCGCGCCCGTGTCCCCTCCGGCCTTCCTCCTCGTCCTCGGCATGCACCGGAGCGGCACGAGCTGCCTCGCGGGGGCGATGGAGCGCTGCGGGGTGTACCTGGGCGAGGTCGGACGCTCCGACCGCTACAACGCCAAGGGCAACCACGAGTACGACCCGGCGCGCCTGCTCGACGACCAGATCCTGCAGGCCAACGGCGGGACGTGGTCCGATCCGCCGCCGCAGATCGCGGTCGACGACGCGCAGCGCGCCGCGATGCGCGCGCTCGTGGGCGAGCTCTCGCGTCGTCCGCCGTGCGGTCTCAAGGATCCGCGCGCGCTGCTCGTGCTCGACGCCTGGATCGAGGCCGCCGGCGAGCCCGCGCTCGTGGGCACCTACCGTCATCCGGCCGCGGTCGCCGCGTCGCTCGCGCACCGCAACCAGATGCCGGCCGAGCAGGCCCATGCCCTGTGGCTGCGCTACAACGCGGCCCTCGTGGCGCGCCACCGCGCGCGGCCGTTCCCGATCGTGGCCTTCGACCTGAGCGATCCCGAGCGCTACTGCGCCACGGTCGTGCGCGTCGCCGAACGGCTCGGACTGCGTCCCGACGAAGAGCGACTGCGCGACTTCGTGAGCGCCGAGCTCGACCACGGCAAGCAGCTCGACACCGAGCTGCCCGAGAGCTGTCGCACGACGTGGGAGTACCTCGAGTCGGTGCGCGAGCCGTGGGCCACGCCGGCGGCGTCCGGTACACGCGCCGCGTCCGACGCACGCGCGAGCGCGGACGCCCGGCCGGCTCCCGCGACCGCGGGCGCCACGCTGCACCTCGTGAGCGGACCGACGTGCGCCGGCAAGTCGGTCTTCATCGCACGGCACGTCGACCAGGGCGAAGCCGTGCTGCTGCCCGACAAAGGAGCCCGGGCCGCGATCGAGCTCGGCGGACGGTTCCTGGTCCACTACAACCTGCTGCGGCCCTTCGACAAGATCGTGCTCGAGGGCGACGAGTCGTTCTCGGGACGCCTTCGGCGCCGCATGCGCCGGGTGCGCGGGCGCCTGCGCGGGCCGTTCTCGATCGACCGCCGGCTCGAGGAGATCCTCGCCACGCCCGCCGTCAAGGAGGCCAGCGTGCTCGTCGTGCCGCGCGCCGAGCTGCTCGAGCGCATCCGCCGTCGGCGGGCCCAGGAGCCCCTGCGTTCGCAGGACGAGGGATACCGCAGCGCCCGCTGGGATGCCATCGTGCGGCAGGTCGACCTGCTCGCGCTGTACCGCGACTGGCTGGCCTTCCTGCGGCAACACGGCGTGCGCTACCGGCTCGTCGACGCGCGCGACGAGGCCTACCGCACCCTCGCCGACGAGCAGCAACTCGCCGCCCTCCTGGCCGAGGGCGAATCCCGGAGCACCCGATGACCGACGCCGTCCCCACCCGTGCCCAGCCGTCCGAGGACGGACGTCGGAGCGAAGCCGGCGAGCCCCGCGCGCGCTGGACGCGGGAGCAGCTCGTCGAGTTCCTCGAGCGCGAGAAGCCGAAGTACCAGCGCATCGAGCTGCCCTACGGGCTGTCCACCGACGGCGAAGACCGACGCGAGACCGCCGAGCGCATCCTGCCCGAGCGCATGGACGGCAAGTCGCTGCTCGACATCGGCTGCTTCCTCGGCTTCTTCGAGCACGAGGCCCTGCGCCGCGGCGCCGCACGCGCGGTCGGCATCGACATCAACCCCGACCGCCTGCGCCAGGCGCGCGGCCTGGCCGAGTGCCTCGGGTTGCCCGTCGAGTTCCACCGCTGCGACCTCGAGCACGACGAGCTCCCGGGACGCTTCGACACGGTGCTGTGCCTGAACGTCCTGCACCACGTCTACGACCCGGTGGCGGCCCTCGACCGGCTGCTCCGCGCGACCAAGGAACGCCTCGTGCTCGAGATGGCCGGCACCTGGACGGCCGTCATGCAGGGCCTGCTGTGGCCCCGCAACCCCGCGCGCGCGGCGCTCTATCCGCTGATCAAGGACCAGCCGCTCACGGTGGTCGGCAAGGGCGACTCGAAGCGCGCCTACGGCTTCCACTACATCAGCCAGGGCGCCCTCGAGAACATGCTGCTGCACCACCGCGGCGACGTGGCGCGCGTCGACACGCTGCGCTCGCCGTTCCGCGACCGCTACCTGGTCGTGGTCTGGAAGCGCCGCATCGACCACCTCGCGGTCGTCGCCGGCCTGCCCGGCTCCGGCAAGTCGACCCTCTCGCAGCGCCTCATCGGCGGCGAGCTGCCCGAGCTGCGCACGCAGCTCGGCATGGACCGCGCCCCCGCGTGGACGTTCTCGGGCCCGCGCCTGCTCGCGCAGCAGACCGAGCCGCATGTCCCCGCCATGCTGTTCCACTACGACATCATGCGCGGCAGCCCGATCATGAAGGTCAGCTTCGACCGCGACCCGACCCTCGACGTCGTGCGCTCGCACCCGACGACGGCCCCGAGCATCTTCCTGTGGACCGATCCGAAGCTCCTGCGCGAACGCCTCGAGAAGCGCCGCCAGGGCATCACCAAGAAGCGTGAAGACCGCGTCCTGCGGCACAACGTGCGCTTCCTCGAGGATGCGCGCCGCACCGGCGTGCTGATCTCCGACTGGCTGCGCTGGTGCGCGCGCACCGGGCTGCGGCCGACGTTCGTCGACTGCGGCGGCGAGCCGACCGTGCTCACCGAGGCCGAGTTCCGCGGCCAGGCCGCCGCCGCCGGCTGCGACCTCGACGCCTGATCGAGTTCTCCGCTACGCGTCGGACGACGCGAGCCGCGCCGTCCGCCACCAGCCCTCGGCGAGGCCGGGAACGGTGAGCGGTTCCTTGCAGGCGCGGCAGCGGAAGTCGTGTTCCTCGTAGAGCTCCATGCGGTGCGTGTTCGCGCTGCGCGGATCGCGACGCATGTACTCCTCGTACTTGGCGACGCGCTGGGCGCGGTCCTTCAGCACGAAGTCGAAGTGGAAGATGTGCCCGTCCGGCCACTTCTTGCCCGTCCCGCGGCCCTCGCGCGGGAAGTGGTGGTGCACGACCTGGTCGCTCGCGTAACGGAACTGCGGCTGGTTGCGGAACAGGCGCAGGCACCAGTCGGGCGTGTGCGCCTCCGAGTCGACGTAGCGCCACGGCGGACCCGAGAGCACCCAGTAGCGCGGCAGCTTGTAGTGCGTGACGCGCGCCGCCGCGACGAGCCGCGGGACGGCCGCGCGCAGCGTGTCGCCGAGCAGCTCGTCCTGGTCGACGTTGAGGATCCAGTCGCCCTGGGCCAGCTCGAAGAGCGCGTTCTTCTGCGACCCGAAGTCGGTGAACGGACGCTGCGAGAAGCGCACCTTCGGGTGCGCGGCGGCGAGCTCGGCCGTGCCGTCGGTGCTGAAGCTGTCGAGCACGACGATCTCGTCGGCCAGCCCCTCGACGTTGGCCAGCACGAACGGCAGGAACCCCACCTGGTTGTAGGTGATGATGCAGACGGAGAGGCTGGGTCGGGTCATGGGCGTCGCCGCGCGCGAGCGTCGTATCCTGCCCGATCGACGCGCCCCAGAAAAGGCGCCCGGCCGCCGCGGCGTGCGCGCGCGCCCCCCGTGAGGGCATCACCCGACGACGTCGCTCGACGGGACCGCGATCGGTTCAGCAGGCGTCGATCGCCTCGGCCAGGGCCAGGTCGAGCGCGGTCAGGCCCCCGACGTCGTGCGTCGTGAGGTCGATCACCACGCGCGCGTAGCCGTTGCTCCAGTCGGGATGATGACCGAGGCGCTCGGCCAGCACGGCGACCTTGGCCATGAAGCCGAAGGCGCCGACGAAGTCGTCGAACACGAACTCGCGGTGCAGCGAGCCGTCGCGCAGCGTCCAGGCGGCGTGCGTCGCGAGCCAGGACTCCACCTCGCCGCGCTCGAGCCTGCGTGGCCGCGTCACGACCGGCCGCTCCCCTCGAGCGCCTGCTTGAGGCGTCGCAGCGGACGGTCGCCCTCCTCCTCGGCCGCACGCCGCAACCGGCTCGCCAGCGGACGTCCGAACATCGAGCGACCCTCGATCGACGCACCGAGCGTGACGCGGCTGCCGCCGTCGTCGAGCGCGTCGACCGTGACGACGAAGCGCGCCTCGACGCCCAGCGTCTCGCCCCGTCCGCCGTGCACGTAGGGCGGCGCGCGACCGGGACCGGGCGGCTCGTGCCGCGTGACCTCGACCTCGACCTCGTGGGACATGCCCGCCACGCGGCGCGATTCGCGCCAGCGCGAGCCCACGCCCAGCGGCGGCGGCGTCACGATCTCGCGCGAGACGAGTCCGCTCGTCCACTCGGGCGCGTGGGACGGGTCGACGAGGTACGCGAACACGTCTTCCGGCGTGCGCGCCACGTCGATCGTCGCGATGATCTCGGACACATCCTCGCTCCGCTCGCAGGGGGGCGGGCATCGTACCCGGCGACGCACCGTCGTCCGAGCGCGCACGGGACGCAGCCCACCGGCTCCGACGCTCCGATCGTGCGCCGAAGTGCGTCTTGCGCAACCTCGTGCCGCCCATGTCATAAGGGAGCGGGCGGAAGCACGTCGTGGGAGAGCCGGACCGGCCGCGCCCGAGCCGTCCCGCGCCCCACCGCCGCCCGCCGCCCGCCGCCCGCCGAGAGAATCCGCCATGCAGCACTCGCGCCGTCGTCCGTCCTGCGCCTCGCGCGCCGCAGCCCTTCCTCCGCGCGCGTCGGCCGCGCCGGGAGAGGCCCGCCGATCGCTCGTCGTGGCGTTCGTGCTGACCTGCGTCGCCCTCGCGTCCGCCCAGGACGATTCGCTCGGCACCCTCGAGGACTTCGCCCTCTCGACCGACCGCGACGCGGTGCTCGAGCGCATGCTGCCCGGCACCGACGACGCGTCGTACTTCCGCTGCCTGCAGCTCCAGGGCGAGGGCCGGCTCGACGAGGTCGCGCCGTTGCTCGAGGCCTGGCGCAAGCGGTCCGGCGAGACCGCGCGCTGGAAGGAGATCGAGCGCCGCCAGGCGCTGATCTCGTTCGCGACCCGCCCCGAGACGACCTACCAGTACCTGGAGCGCGAGCTGCACGCCGACTTCTCGCACCGCCGCGAGCTGCCGGGCGAGATCCCCGACCTGCCCACGAGCCTCGACCCCACGCTCGTCTCGCGCGACACGCTCGTACGCGCGGCGCTGGCTGCCGGCGGTGCACCGCTCGGCCACGTGCGCGACCAGGCGCTGCCCGCGTTCGTGGGCGAGGCCCTCGACGGCGACCAGTTGCACGCGCTGCTCTCGCGCCTCGACCTGCCCGACGTCTCGAACCTCCCCGCGCTCGTGGTGCGCGACCTCGACCACAAGCTCTCGCGCGGGTTCGGCTCGCTGCCCGTCCACCGGAAGATGCTCATGGCGCAGCTCGAGGAGTGCGCGCGCATCCGTCCCGCGCTGCTGGGCGACGAGGCGTTCGTCGACGAGGTCGTGAAGCGCCTGCTGCCGCCCGACGGCGTCGACTGGGACCACGACCCGGCGGTGCGCGAGGCGTACCTCGACCGGCTCTGGTCGTGGGCCCAGCGCCTGCCGTCCGGCATGGACGCGTTCCGCGCGCACGTGCTGTACCACCGCCTCGACCACGACCGCCGCAAGGGCGTCTACGACCGCGACCGTTTCCTGGCGTACCTGCGCCTGCCGCGTCGCGGCGCCCAGGTCGACCCGAAGCTGCTCGACGACGCGCGCCGCGCCGGGCACGAGCCGGCCAGCCTCGACGCCGAGTTCCCGACGGGCTTCGACGTGATCGGCGACGAGACGCCGCTCGTGCGCGACGAGCTCGCGCACATGTTCGTGATCGAGGACTCGATCGACGCGTACGCGCCGTACCTCGACGACGATTTCCTGACGCGCGTGCTGGCCGAGACGAAGATCGTGAACGGCCTGGGCGACGCCGAGCGCTGGTACGCGCTGCTCGACGACCCGGCCGCCTACGAGAAGATCGAGCAGCAGGTCGAGATCTCCTTCCCGCCCACGGAGCCCCAGCGCTTCGCGGTCACCGACGTCGTGGCGCTCGACGTCGACGTGAAGAACGTCCCCACGCTGCTGGTCAAGGTGTTCGAGATCGACACCTTCAACGTGTACAGCGAGACGGGACGCGAGGTCGACGCGTCGCTGGCGCTCGACGGGCTCGTGGCGCACGACGAGCGCGTCGTCGCGTACGACGACCCGCCCGCCCGACGCGTGCGGCGGCACTTCGAGTTCCCCGCCCTCGACCACCCGGGCGTGTGGGTGATCGAGTTCATCGGCAACGGCGTCTCGAGCCGCGCCGTGGTGCGCAAGGGCGTGCTGCGCTTCACAGAGCGGCGCTCGGCCGCGGGACACGCGCTGACCGTGTTCGACGAGGGCGGACGCAAGCTCTCGGACACCCGCGCGTGGATGGACGGCGTCGAGTACCGTCCCGACGCCGACGGCGAGATCGTGGTGCCCTACTCGGCGTCGCCCGGGCAGCGCGACCTCGTCCTGCGGCGCGGCGACTTCGCTAGCCTCGCGCACCTCGCGCTCGACGGCGAGGACTACGCCCTGCGCGCCGGGACGTTCGTCGAGCGCGAGAGCCTGCTCGCGGGACGCACGGCGCGCATCGTGCTGCGTCCGTCGCTCGAGCTCGACGGCGTGCCGGTCAGCCTGGCGCTGCTCGACGACCCGATGCTGCACGTGGTGACGACCGACCTCGACGGCGTGCGCTCGACCGACGACGTCCCCGTGCAGCCGGTCGACGGCGCCGACCTCGTGTATGAGATCCCGGTGCCCGAAGGCCTGGTGCAGCTCTCCGTCTCGCTCGGCGGCAAGGTGCAGCGCATGGTCGACGGCGAGCCGGTCGCGCTGGTCTCGTCCGAGGAGACGTTCCCCGTGAACGGCATCGATCGTGGTCCGCGCACCTCGCAGCGCCTGCTCTCGCGCACGGCCCTGGGCTGGACGCTCGACGTGCTGGGCAAGAACGGAGAGCCGCTCGCCGACCGCGCGCAGCGCCTCGTGCTGCAGCCGCGCGACTTCACCGATGCCGTCGAGGTCTCGCTGAAGACCGACGCCCGGGGACGCGTGACGCTCGGCGCGCTCGACGAGATCGAGTCGCTGCGCGTGCGCGACGACGGCTCCGACGGCGACCTCTGGACGCTCGACCGCGAGCACGCCACGCACCCGCGTCGCCTGCAGGGCGTGGCGACCCGTCCGCTGCGCGTGACCCTGCCGCCCCGCGACGGACGCATGCCGAAGCTCGACCGCTCGCTCGCGTCGCTCATCGAGCTGCGCGACGGCGAGTACCACACCGACCGCTTCCAGCACCTGGCGCTCGTCGACGGCATGCTCGAGCTGCGCGACCTCCCGGCCGGCGACTACCTGCTCGTGCTGCACGGCGATCGGGAGCACATCGACGTGCGCATCACCGCGGGCGACGTGCACGACGGCCACGTCTTCGGACGCGACCGCACGCTCGAACTCTCGCCGGCGCCGCTCTCCATCGCGTCGGCAACGGTCGACGGGGACGACCTCGTGGTGCGGCTCGCGAACGCCCGCGCCGACGCGCGCGTGATCGTGTCGTCCTCGCGCTGGACGCCCGCGTATCGGCCGTTCGACTTCCTCGCGCTCGACCTCGCACCCTGGCCGTCGACGCCCGACACGCCCAAGGGCTCGGTCGGCTACGCAGCCGGACGCCGGCTCGGCTCCGAGTACCGCTACATCCTCGAGCGCCGCTTCCGCAGCATCTTCCCGGGCAACATGCTGCGTCGTCCGTCGCTGCTGCTCTCGCCCTGGGCGCTCGAGGAGGCCCCCACGCCGAACGACGCCCTCGGCTACAGCGGCAGCGCGGGTGCCCGCAGCGCGAGAAGCAGCGGGTCCGGCGCGTCGCTGCGCGGACCGGCGGCTCCGCCGTCCGAGGCGGGCGCGCCGCCGCACGCCTTCGCGAACCTCGACTTCCTGGGCGAGCCCGGCGTGCTGCTGGCCGACCTGCGTCCCGACGCCGACGGCGTGCTGCGCGTGCCGCGCGCCTCGCTCGGCGGCGGACACCTCGTGCAGGTCGTCGCGCTCGACGACGAGAGCACGGTCTCGACGTCGCTCGTGCTGCCCGAGCGCCCGCTCGTGCGGCGCGAGCGACGGCTCTTCCCGGGACTCGATCCCTCGCGTCCCACGAGCGGCCAGCGGCGGATGCAGGTGCTCGAGCCCGGCGCGAGCGTCACGATCGAGGACGCGTCGACGGCCCAGGTCGCGCTGCACGACTCGCTCGGCGCGGCCTTCCGGCTGCTGCAGGGCGTGAGCGGCGACCCCGAGCTGTCGCAGTTCGCGTTCCTGCTCGAGTGGCCGAAGCTCACGAAGGAGCGCAAGCTCGAGCTCTACGGACGCTACGCCTGCCACGAGCTGCACCTCTTCCTGCACGAGAAGGACCGTCCGTTCTTCGACGAGGTCGTGCGTCCGTACCTGGCGAACGCGCTGCACCGCACCTTCCTCGACCACTGGCTGCTCGACGACGACCTGTCGGCGTGGCTCGCGCCCGCGGCGTACGCGCGGCTCAACGCGGCCGAACGCGCGCTGCTCGCGCGCCGCCTGCCCGACGCGGCGGAGAGCATCGCGCGCGAGCTGCGCGAGTCGCTCGAGCTGCAGCCGCCCGATCCCGAGCGCGAACGCTTCCTGTTCGACGCCGCGCTGCGCGGCCGCGCGCTGGCGGGCGGCGCGCTGGGCGGCATGCTGGCCCAGTCGCGCGACGAGGCGACGACCGCGTCGCTGGAGGCGCTGGGCTACCTCGGCGAGGAGTTCGCGCCGTCCGACGGCCCCGCGATGCTCAGCGGGCGCGCGCGGGCGGCCGGCGCCGATCGTGACCAGCTCGAGAAGAAGGCCAAGGACGTGCTCGGGCGGCAGATCGTGCGCACCCGCTACTCCGACCTCGACGCCACGCGCGCCTGGGTCGAGAACGAGTACTGGCACGTCCCGCGCGCCCGGGCCGACGGAGAGCTCGTGCCGGTCAACGGTTTCTGGCTCGACCTCGCGGCCGCGCAGGGACGGCGTCCGTTCGTGTCGACGCACCTGCTCGAGGCCAGCGGCAGCCTGAACGAGGTGCTGCTCGCGCTGGCCGTGCTCGACCTGCCGTTCGAGGCCGAGCCGCTCGAGCCGATCCGCGACGGACAGCGCATCACGCTGCGCACCGCCGGTCCCGCGCTGCTCGTGCTCGAGGAGCTCGCGCCGGCCGCGCGCGATCCCGCCGCGCCCCCGCTGCTCGTGAGCCAGGACGTCTTCCGCGCCGACTCGCGCTACGCCTGGGACGGCGGCCGCCGCCTCGACGTCTTCGTGCGCGGCGAGTTCCTGGTCGACACAGCGTACGGCAGCCAGGTCGTGCTCACGAACCCGACCTCGTCGCCGCTGCGCGTCGAGCTGCTGCTCCAGATCCCGCGCGGGTCGATGCCGCTGTCGGGCTCGCGCGCCACACGCACGCTCACGCTCGAGCTGCCGCCGTTCGGGACGCGCACCGTCGAGAACGCGTTCTACTTCCCCGCCGCCGGCGACCAGCGCATGTTCCCCGCGCAGGTCTCCCGCGACGGACGTCTCGTGGCCGCCGCCGAGCCGCGCGAGCTGCACGTGGTCGCCTCGCCCACCGTCGTCGACAAGGCCTCGTGGGAACACGTCTCGCAGCAGGGTTCCATCGGCGACGTGCTCGCGTACCTCGGGAGCGCGAACCTCCAGCGTCTCGACCTCTCGCGCATCGCCTGGCGCATGCGCGACCGCTCCGCGTTCGAGGACGTCCTCGCGCTGCTGCGCGGGCGGCACGTCTTCTCGCGCGTGCTCTGGACGTACGGCATGCTGCACGGCGACCCGGTCGCGGTGCGCGAGCTGCTCGCGTCGACGCCGGACTTCGTGCGCGGCTGCGGCGCGGTGCTCGACTCGCCGCTGCTCTCGGTCGACCGCATCACGTCGGGCGACTACGAGCACGTCGAGTTCGAGCCGCTCGTGAACGCCCGGGCGCACGCCTTCGCCGGGCAGCGTCGCATCGCGAACGAGGCCCTCGCCGCGCAGTACGACGAGCTGCTCGACGCCCTCGCGCACCGCGCACACCTGACCGACTCCGACTGGCTCCAGGTGACCTACTACATGGTGCTGCAGGACCGCATCGAGGACGCACTGGCCGCATTCGCCCGCGTCGACCCGACGAAGATCACCACGCGCCTGCAGTACGACTACGCCGAGGCGTGGCTCGACTTCTGCTCGGACGACCCCGGCCGCGCGCGCGCGCTGGCCGAGCCGTACCGCGACCATCCCGTGCCGCGCTGGCGCGAGCGCTTCCGCGACGTGCTGGCCCAGCTCGACGAGGCCGCCGGCGGAGAGGTGGCGCCGGGTTCGCCGGGCGACCGCTCCGGGTCGCTCACGTCGCTCGCGGCCGGCGAGCCCTCGCTCGAGCTCGAGGTCTCCGGGGGCGAGATCGTGCTGCGTCACCGGAACCTCGAGACGTGCGAGCTGCGCTTCTACGCCATGGACGTCGAGCTGCTGTTCTCGAGCCGCCCGTTCGTGCAGCAGGGCGGCACGGCGTTCTCGTCGATCCGTCCCAACGAGGTGCGCGAGGTCGAGCTGTCCGAGGACGACGAGCCGCTGACCCTCGACCTGCCCGAGGCCTTCGCCAGCCGCAACGTGCTCGTCGAGGCCCGCGGCGGGGGCGTCGTGCGGCGCGCGCCGTCGTACAGCAACGCCCTCGACGTGCGCGTGTTCGAGTCGTACGGACAGCTCCAGGTGCTGCACGCGGGCACGGGCGAGCCGTTGTCCAAGGCCTACGTCAAGGTCTACGCGCGAACGGCCGACGGCGACGTGCACTTCCACAAGGACGGCTACACCGACCTGCGGGGACGCTTCGACTACGCGTCGGTCTCGGGCGCCCCCGGCGACGAGGCGTCGTTCGCGCTGCTCGTGCTGAGCGACGAGTACGGCGCCGTGGTGCGCGAGGTGTCCCCGCCCGCGCGTTGACGCGTCCGCGGACTCGGGGCGCGGCGTGCCTCGCGCGCGCCGCGCCCCGTGAAGACACGCGCGCGCGTCGCGGGGCGAGATCGCACCGTGGCGTGCATTGCCGTGTCGGGACGCCGCGCGAGCACGGCGCGCGTCGTCGAAACGCCGCACCCCGCGACGCGCGCCCACGCCTACCGTGACGGCGGAATCCACCTCCGCTCCGCGAGGCCGTCGCATGTCGTCGTCATCCGTCCCGTCGCTCGCGCTCGCGGGCGTGCTCTCGTTCGCCTCGGTGTGTCCCGCCCAGGACGTCGCCTTGGAGCATCCCGCGTCGCGACACGTCGCATCGCACGCCGCGACACCCGACGTCGCGCCGCTCGTCCCCCGGCACGCGCTCTTCGCGGAGCCGTCGGCGTGGAGCGTGTCGCTCGCCCCCGACGGGCGCCACGCGGCGTGGCTGGCCTCCGGTGACCGCGGCGTCGAGCTGCGCGTGGCGGACGTCTCGCAGCCCGAGGCCGCGCGCGCCTGCGACGTCGACGCGCCGCGCGCGTACCGCTTCACTGCCGACGGACGCCTGCTCGTGGTCGCCGCGGCGCCCGCCGGCGGCGACCGTCTCGTGCTGCTCGACCCGTCCGGGACGAAACCGTCGCCCGATGCGTCCGCCGCGCTTGGCGATCTCTCGCCGCGTCCGGGCTCGCCGCTCTCGCTGGACGCGCGCCAGCCGACGCCGGACGACACGTGCGTCGTGCTCACCGACGACGGCGCCTACGAGATCACGCTGCCCGCGTCCGGCGCCGACGACGCGCCGACGCCCGCGCGCGCACTCGACGTCCCCGCCGAGACCGCCGTGCTGCTCGTCGACGGACGGCGCAGACCGCGCGCCGCGTGGTGTCCCGACGAGCGCGGCGAGGCCACGCTCATGCGCTGCACGTCCGCCGGCTGGGTCTCGCACGGGCACTGCGACTGGGCGTCGGCGCGCGTCTCGGGCCCGCTCTCGGTCTCGTCCGACGGACGCACTCTCTACGCCGTGCACGACCTCGGACGCGACCGCTCGGCGCTCTTCGCCATCGACGTCGAGAGCGGCGCCGAGACGCTGCTGGCCGACGATCCGCTGGCCGACGTGCTGCCCGCGGGCGCGACGATCGCCGCCGACGGCAGCGTCCAGGCCGTCGTCTCGTACTTCGGACGCCTGCGCCGCACGCTGCTCGACCCGTCCCTGGCGCGCGACTTCGAGCGCCTCGCCACGGCGATCCCCGGCGAGACGAGCTTCGCCGGACGCAGCGCCGACGACGCGCGCTGGCTCGTGCGGTCGCTCGACGGAGGTCCGCTCGAGTGCTTCGTCTACGACCGCGCGAGCGGACGCGCGACGCACCTCGTCTCCGAGCAGCCGCAGCTCGACGGCGTGCTGCTCGCCGGGCGGCGCGCGGTCAGCTACGCGACGCGCGACGGCACGCTCGTCCCCGGACACGTCTACCTGCCGCCCGGCAGCGACGCCGACGGCGACGGACGTCCCGAGCGGCCGCTGCCCACGATCTTCTACGTGCACGGCGGCCCGTGGGTCGGCGGCGAGTGGAACTCGTGGTTCACGAACCGCAGCTTCCAGCTCCTCGCGAACCGCGGCTACGCGGTGATGCGTGTCGACTTCCGCGGCGCGGGCGGCTACGGCCGGGCCTTCATGGACTCCGGCAACGCCGCCTGGGACGGCGTGATGCGCACCGACCTGCTCGATGCGGTGGCGTGGGCCGTCGACACCGGCGTGTCCGACCCCCAGAGGCTCGCGTGCTGGGGCTGGTCGTACGGCGCGTACGCCGTGACCGAGGCCATGGCGAGCACGCCCGACGTCTTCGCCTGCGGACTCGCGATGTACGGCGTCTACGACCTCGTCTCGTTCGTGCAGGGCATCGAGGCCATGGGAGGCAGCCGCCTGTGGCGCGAGCGCGTCGGCGAAGCGGTCACGCCCGAGGGACGCGCCGCGCTCTGGCGCGCCTCGCCGCAGAGCCTCGTCGCGCAGATCCGCGCGCCGCTGCTCGTGACCCACGGCGGACTCGACGAGCGCACGCCGCAGTCGCAGTCCGACGCGTTCGTGGCCGCGTTGCGCGAGGCCGGACGCGACGTGCCGTACCTCGTCTACCCCGACGAGCCGCACGACTACCGCCGTCCCGAGAGCTGGGAGTCGTTCTGGGCCGAGGGTGAACGCTTCCTGGCCGAGCACCTGGGCGGGCGCGCCGAGCCGCTCACGGACGAACACGAGCGCGCGGGCGTCCGCTTCGGCTAGCATGCGGCGCTCGCGCGCATGCACCGCATGTCCGGTGCGCGGCGCGCGTCCCGCCCTCGCCGGTCCGCGAACGCCCGATGATCCCCGACGCCGTGCTCGGACCGCTGGCCGGCGTGACCACGTCGGCGTTCTGGGCGCTCACGTCGATCCTGTTCACCTCGGCCGGACTGCGCCTGGGCGCGACGCGCGTGAACGCGCTGCGACTGGGACTCGCGGTGATCATGCTCGGCACGGTCTACGTGGCCTCGACCGGCACGCTCTTCCCCACGCTGCCGCGTGCCCAGCTCGTCGATCTGGCCGTCTCGGGAGTCGTCGGGCTCACGCTCTGCGACCAGGCGCTGTTCCTCGCGTTCGTGCTCATCGGACCGCGGCGCGTCGTGCTCGTCGAGACCACCACGGCGCCGCTCTTCGGACTCGTGCTCGGCGCGACGCTGCTCGACGAGCTGCCGGGACGCCTCGCGCTGCTCGGCGTGACGATCACCCTCGCCGGCGTGGCGTGGGTCATCCGCGAACGCCCCGCGGCGAGCGAGAAGCCCGACGTGCCGCGCGCGGTGCTCGTGCGCGGCCTCGTGCTCGCGTTCGGGGCCGCGGCGCTGCAGGCCACCGGCGCCTTCCTCGCCAAGCGCGGCATGGGACACGGTCCGCTCGGCGGCGAGCACGTCGACCCGCTGCACGCCACCTACGTGCGCATGATCTTCGGCACGCTCGGCATGCTGCCGCTGCTCGCGATCCACTCGCTGCGGCGTCGCAAGCCGGTCGTCCTGCCGGGCGAGACCGCGCGCGGCGTCGTGCTGACCCTGGCGGCCACGGTCTTCGGTCCGGTGCTCGGCGTGTGGCTCTCGCTCGTGGCCTTCGACCTCACGCCGCTCGGGGTCGCGCTCACGCTGCTCGCGCTCTCGCCGGTCTTCGTGCTGCCCCTCGCGCGCCGGCTGTACGGCGAGCGCGTGAGCCTGCGCGCCGTCCTGGGTGCCGTGCTGGCCGTGGCCGGCACGGCGATCCTGGCCTTCGGACGCTGAGCTGTCGCGAGGCCGCCGCGCGAGCGTGCGGGCCCCGGACGACGCCGCGCGCGGGAAGCCGGACGCCCCGCGCAGCACGCGCGGGAGGAGTCCCCGACCCGCCGGGCACGGTTCGGCGTTGCGCGACCCCGCGTCGGTGACCGACGCTCGTCGCAGGTCCGCACCCGCTCCCGGAGAGTCGCCATGCTTCGTCGCGCCCTCGTCGCCGCGCTGTCCGTCACGTCCGTTTGCATGCTCGCGTCCGTCGCCGGCGCGCAGGAGACCAGCAGCACCGCCTCGGCCCCCGGCGGGGCCGCGCTCGTCGACGCCGATCCCGACGACCCCGCGGTGCTGCGGCTGAAGCTGCTCGCGCGCATGGACGCGCAGATCGACGAGACCGCGTGGCGCGCGCACCTCGCCGCACGCCTGCTGCTCGAGGACGTGCTGCCCATCCCGTACCTCGGCGTCGACGCCGACCCGTTCGACGACGGACGCCCCGGCATGCTCGTGAAGGTCGTCTACGAGGACACCTGCGCCGAGGCCGCGGGACTGCGTGCGGGCGACGTCCTGCTCGCGCTCGGTGACGACGCGACGACGTCGAAGGCCACGCTCGGCAAGGCCATCCGCCTGCGCGGCGCGGGCACGCCGGTCGAGCTGCACGTCGTGCGCGACGGGCAGCCGCTCGTGTTGCGCGGCGCGCTCGGCACGCGTCCCGCCGAGGACGAGGACGAGGAGGAGCAGTTCCCCGAGCTGTTTGGGCCGGCGCCGACCCCGCCGCGTCCGCTCGCGTTCGACTTCGAGGGCGCGCACGCGCTGCCGCCGGAGTTCGAATCGGTGCTGGCCGGCACGGGCGCGATGCCCGACTGGCGCATCGTGAGCGACGCCGACGGCACGCACCTGCGCCAGGCGTCGCAGGACAGGACCAGCATCCGCTTCCCGATGGCGCTCGTGCGCGAAGGGGTCTGGTCGGACGCCGTGGCGAGCGTGCGCTTCCGGCTGGTGAGCGGCGTGGTCGACCGCGCGGCGGGCATCGTCATGCGCTACCGCGATCCGGGCAACTACCTCGTGGCGCGCGCGAACGCGGGCGAGGGCGACCTGCGCCTGTTCCGCGTGGTCGACGGCGTGCGCCGCACGCTGCCCGGCGCCATCGGCCTGCACACGTTCGACGACGGCTGGCACACGCTCGAGCTGCGCGCCGAGGGCGCCGAGATCCGCGCGTCCCTCGACGGCGGCGAGCCGGTGGTGAGCTACGACACGTACCTGCGGCGCGGCCGCATCGGCCTGTGGACGAAGGCCGACGCGGTCACCGACTTCGACGACTTCGAGGTGCGCCTGCCCGGCGAGTGACGGGCGTCCGGCGGCGCGCTCACATCCGCGGAAGCTCCGTCCACAGCCGGTCGAACTCGCGCTGGAACGCGCGCAGCAGCCCCGGATCGTTCGTGACCACGAAGTTCTCGAGGTTGCGCTCGGACGCGCTGCGCGTCCAGTTGAAGCTGCCGGTGAGGAGCCGACGCGCGTCGAAGATCGCGAACTTGTGGTGCATGTGGTCGGCGCCTTCGTCGGTCACGACGGGGATGCCGGCCCGGTGCAGGCTCGCGATGTCGCTGCCCAGGTCCTGCGCCTTCTCGTCGTCGGTCACGATGCGCACCGTCACGCCGCGCTGATGGGCGGCGGCGAGCGCGCCCGCGATGCGGTCGTCCGTGATCGTGAACACGCACACGTCGATCGTCGCGCGCGCGCCGCGGGTGAGTGCCACGATCTGGTCGAGGCACGCCGCGCCGGGTGCGAAGCAGGCCATCGAGTCGTGCGTGACGACGGCCTGCGGACGCTGGTCGAGCGCCTTGACCACACCCTCGAGCCACTCGAGGGCCTCGACGTCGGAGCCGCGCTCGAGGTGTTCGCGCACGAGCGCGAACGCCTTGGCACGCACGACGTCGAGCCCGCGCGGGTCGAGCTCGCCGAGCGCCCCCCGCATCGCGCCGCGTTCGCTGCGCGAGAGGTTCTTGTCGTCGAACGTGGCGCGCAGCATCGCCTCGAGTTGCTGATCGTTCACGGGGAGTCCTTCGAGATCCGGTGTGGCCGCGCGCCCATTGTGCGCGCGACGTGCCGCGGACTGAACCATCGGTCCCCGCCGATGCGGCCCGAGGTGCTTCGCGGCCGAACGAAATGAATCACGTTCCGCGTGCACATGCCCACTTCCCAACGCGCGGGACGGGTGTACCTTCTCCGCCGACGCCGGGCAGCGTCTTCGATCGGGGGGTCGAACTCCGTCCGGTGTTCCGCGGGACCGCCGAGCCGGTCCCGTGCAGTGGGCACTCATTCCGGCATTCGTTTCGGAGGCTGCATGGCACCCTCGACCCTTGCGTCGACCCTCTCGCTCGTCCTGCTGGCGGCGGCGGCGAGCTCCCAGGTCCACCCCATCCGTCCGCTCGCGGGTCCGCCCGCGCCGGGCGAGATCGTGCAGGACCTGTCCTGGTATCCCCACGACGTCCTGCCGCCCTTCGTGGCCGAGGGCGTCGAGGACGAGGACACGCCGCGGCTCGTCCACGCGGGCAGCGCGGTCTTCACCATCGACGATGAACCGGCCCTGCCCGCAGCGCTCGCCAAGCCCCTGCTGCGCGCCGACGGCACGTTCGAGGCGGGATGGTTCGTGGTGCACTTCGCCGACGCGCTCACCGAGCGCGACAAGGCGCTGCTCGACGACCTGACCGGCGCGATCCGGCGCGACGACGGCAGCGAGCTGGCGCGCTGGTACGTCCCGAACGACGCGCTCGTGGCGTACGTCGACGACCTCGACACGTTCGAGCGGCTCGAGGCCTCCGAGCGCGTCGACTTCGTCGGACGCTACCAGCCCGGCTACAAGCTCGACCCGACCATCGGCAGCGTCCCGCTCACGAGCGCCGAGCGCAAGGGACGCGCGTTCTACCGGCTCGACGTCGACCTCGTGCCCGGCGCCGACGCGACGCGCGTGGCCCGCGAGCTGTCGCGTCTCGGCGCGAGCCTCGTCGACGAGGTCTTCATCCGCGGCGCGCAGACGTACGACGTCCACTACCTGATCGTCGACGTGGCGCCGCAGCGCGTCACGTCGCTCGCGCTCGTCGAGGGCGTGCGCACGCTGCAGGAGACCGGCGACGGACTCGCGGTCTACGACCTCTCGGGCGGCGGCAAGCTGCAGAACCGCGTGCTCGCCGTGGACGACGGAGCCGACTCGCCGATCGTGACCGCCGCGAACTTCCCGCTCTGGCTGACGCACGACCTGCAGGGCCAGGGCCAGCTCATCGGCATCGTCGACACGTCCTTCGACTGGAACAACACGGGCACGGCCGGGTGCGGCTTCGGCTACCCCGACCTGGCCATCAGCAACTACGGATTCGCGCTGCCGAACCTGGCCCGCGTGCTGCTCGGCTCGGTGGGATCGGGCGGCGTGAACATGAAGATCCCGCGCGCCGACATCCTCGGCGGGGCGACGCTGCAGGGCGTCGACACGAACGAGCACGGCGTCGGCGTGGCCGGCGCGGCGGCCGCCGACTTCTACGGCGACAACGACACGAAGTGGTGGGAGCACGACGTCGACAACTGGGAGAGCTGGGCGCCGACGAACTACTCGGGCCTGCTCGGTCCCGGCATCGCGCACGAGGCGCAGCTCTATCTGACCCCGGTCATGGACAGCGCCAACACGTTCCGCTGGGAATCGCCCGGCGAGTTCCCGACGAACATGGGGCTGACGCTCACGAACATGGCCAACGCCGGCGTGTGCACCACGAACCACAGCGTCGGCCTGGCCGAGTCGAACAACACCTACACGCAGACCTCGGTCGTCCACGACACGAAGGGATTCGACCACCAGGGCATGCTGCAGTGCATGGCGGCCGGCAACGACGGCGCGGGCAGCAACAAGCTCACGTCCCAGGCGGTGGTCAAGAACGCGCTCGCCGTGGGCGCGAGCGACGACGTCCTGCAGCCCGAGAACCGGGCCAGCTTCTCGAGCACCGGACCGCGCTTCGACGGCGCGCGCAAGCCCGACGTCATGGCGCCCGGCACCGACGACGCCCCGCGCGCCGGCGGCGTCCAGTCGCTGCTCATCCTGCCCAACACGAACGGGACGAGCGGCGCCTCGTGCGCGTACCAGTACACGGCCGGCACGAGCTTCTCGTCGCCGACGATGGCCGGCGCGGGCGCGCTCGTCCACCAGTACTTCACCGAGGGACGCTACCCGGGCAACGACCCGCTCACAAGCGCCTCGGCGGCACTCATGAAGGCCATGCTCGTGAACGCCGGCCACCGGCTCACGGGCGCCAACCTCGACGGCGTCTATCCCGGCAACTACCAGGGATGGGGCGAGCCGAACCTGCTCTCGGTGCTCGGCGGCCTCGGTCCGCGCGACCTGATCGTGGTCGACATGCCCGGCGGTGCGGGCGGATTCTCGGGCGCGTCGTCGACGAACCTGGTCAAGACCTTCAACGTCGACAGCGCGAGCCAGCCGCTCAAGGTCACCCTGGCCTGGACGGACGAGCCCGGCAGCACCGGCACCGGCAAGAAGCTCGTCAACGACCTCGACCTGATCGTCACGGCGCCCGGCGGCGCGACGTACCGCGGCAACGTGTTCAACACGTCGACGGGCGTCTCGATCACGGGCGGCTCGGCCGACACGCTCAACAACGTCGAGTGCGTCATCGTGAACAGCCCCGCCACCGGCGCGTGGACGGCCACCGTCGACCCCGGTGCGGGCAACTACTCCGTGGGACAGGGCTGCGCCCTCGTGATCACGGGCACGCTCACCGAGTCGGGCGGCGGCGGCCCGTCGGCGCCCGTGGCGAACTTCATCGGCTCGCCCACGAGCGGCACAGCGCCGCTGCTCGTGAACTTCAGCGACCTGTCCAGCGGCACGATCAGCACCTGGGCCTGGACGTTCGGCGACGGCGGCACCTCGAACGCGACGAACCCGTCGCACACCTACACCACCGCCGGCACCTACGACGTCTCGCTCACCGTCACGGGACCGGGCGGCTCCGACCCGGAGACGAAGACGGGCTACGTCACGGTGAGCCCGCCGGTCACGGGCGGTGGCGAGACCTACTACGTCTCCTTCGCGGCGACAACCACGGTCCCCGGGCTGGGCTCGGTGGCCGACGAGGACATCGTCTCGTACACGCCGTCGACCGGCACGTGGGCGTGGTACTTCGACGGCAGCGACGTGGGCCTCGGCGGGACGGACGTGAACGCGTTCCACATCCTGTCCGACGGGTCGATCGTGATGTCGTTCGACAGCGCGACGTTCAGCGTGCCGGGCCTGACGGGCGGTCCGTCGGGCACCACGGTCGAGGACAGCGACCTGATCATCTTCTCGCCGACCTCGGTGGGATCCACCACGGCGGGCAGCTTCTCGTTCGTCTTCGACGGCAGCGACGTCGGCCTCACCACGAGCAACGAGGACATCGACGGCGTCTACGAGTTCCCCGGCGGCGGCCTGGCGATCTCGTTGCTCGGCGGCGGCTCGGTGCCCGGCGTGTCCGGCATCCAGGACGAAGACCTGTTGTTCTTCGCCGCGTCGGCGTACGGCTCCGCGACGTCGGGCACCTGGTCGATGGAGTTCGACGGCAGCGACGTGGGCTTCAACACGTCCTCGAACGAGGACCTCGACGCGGTGGCCTTCGACGCGGGTGTCGACCTGCTCTTCTCGACGGTCTCGACCTGGAGCGCCGCCGGCGGCGCGGGCGAGGGAGAAGACGTGGGACGCTTCGCCGGCACGTTCGGCTCGGCGACGTCGGGCTCGGCGAGCAACGTGCTCGACCTCTCGGCGCTCGGCATCAGCACGTCGGCGAACATCGACGGCATGTCGTACGAGCCGTAGGACGGCTCGCGCGCGCGGGCGGCCGGCGACGGTCGTCCGCGCGCGACGGACGCGCGTGACTCGTCGCGCGCGGCACGCGGGCCCGGGGATCGAGGCGGTTCCCCGGGCCCGCGCTGCGTTCGGGGGGGACCGCGCATCGCGGTCGACGGAACCGGCGGCCGGCCGTGGACTCCACGCACTCCCCGGGAGAATGGCCGCCATGCGTCGCATCGCTCCGTTCGCGTCCGCGACGCCCCGCTCCGGCGCATCGGCCGGAGCGCCGCTCGACACATGAGAGGCGCGTGAGCGCGACGCACCGCATCGAGGTCGCCGACCCCGCCGGACGATAGACTCGGGACGTGTCCGCGAGTGCCGCGGTGCGTCCCGTCCCCCGCCACCGATCACCATGCGCCTGCTCGTCGTCGAGGACTACGACCCCGTCCGCAACGCCGTCGCCACGGCGCTGCGCGAGGAGGGCTACTCGGTCGACACCGCCAAGAACGGCGAGGACGGCGTCTTCCAGGCCAGCGTGAACGACTACGACGCGGTGGTGCTCGACGTGATGCTGCCGAAGCTCGACGGCTTCGGCGTCGTCCAGCGGCTGCGCAAGGACGGGCGCGCGTGTCCGATCCTGCTGCTCACCGCGCGCGACGGCGTCGACGACCGCGTGCACGGCCTCGACCTGGGCGCCGACGACTACCTCGTCAAGCCCTTCGCGATGGACGAGCTGCTGGCGCGCGTGCGCGCGCTCGTCCGCCGTCGCTACGAGACGCGCACGCCGGTGCTGACCGTCGGCCCGCTCGAGGTCGACACCGCGAGCCATGCGGTGAAGCTCGCCGGCGAGCGCGTCGAGCTCACCGCACGCGAGTACGCGCTGCTCGAGTTCCTGGTCATGCGCACGGGACGGCTCGTGACGCGCACGCAGATCTGGGAGCACCTCTACGACGACCTGACCGAGGTCAAGAGCAACGTGGTCGACGTCTACATCGGCTACCTGCGCAAGAAGATCGAACCCGACGGCGTGCCGCGTCTGATCCACACCAAGCGCGGCGAGGGATACATCGTGGCCGAGACGCCGCCATGAGGTCGATGCGCAGGCGGCTCGTGCTCGGCGCGATGCTGGGCATCACGCTCTTCCTCGCCGCGGGCGGCGCGGCGCTCTACGTCGCGGTGCGCGACCGCCTCGTGCTCGAGGTCGACCGCGGACTCGACACGGTGGCGAACGCCACGGCCGAGTCGATCGTCTTCCAGCTCGTGCGCCGCGAGCACCAGGGCGTCCCGCGCGACTTCGACGAGTACCCGCTCACCGACCCGACGCGCCGCTCCGACGTGCTCTACGAGGCGAGGCTCTCCGACGGGACGGTCGCGCGCTCGGAGGAGCTGGGCGACACCGGACTGCCCGAGCACGCGTCCGTGGGCGACGCGGTCGAGCACTACGACGTGACCCTGCCCGACGGACGTCCCGCGCGCGCGGCCGCGCTGCACGTCGACTTCCGCGCCGACCGTCCGCCGGAGCCGCCCTTCCGGCTGCCGCGCCGGGCGCTGCGCGAGCTCATGGGCCCCGACGGCGAGCGTCCGCCGTGGCCGCCGCCGCGCGACGACTGGGATCGGTTGCCGTTCGACGACGAGCCGCGCGACGGGCGGGATGGGAGCGACACGGACGCGGCGCGCGATTCACGCGAGGCCGGCGCGGGTGCCGAAGCCGATGCCGCTCCAGGTGCCAGCGCCGAAGCCGATCCCGAAGCCGATCCCGAAGCCGATTCCGAGGCCGGTCCCGAAGCCGACGCCGGCCGCGATCCCGACGCCGAGGCCGACGCCGACTTCGGGCGCGGCCGGGGACGTCGCCGCGGCGAACGGCAGGGCGAGCGCGGCGCCGAGAGCGCCGAGCTCGTGGTGGCCCAGGACGTCGACTCGGTCACGTCCACCCTGCGGCACCTGCGGCGCATGCTCGCGCTGGCGTGGCTCATGTCGGCCACGGGCTGCGCGCTGATCGTGGTCTGGGTCGTGCACGGCGGCCTGCGCCCGCTCGTGGCGTTGCGCACGCAGATCGGCGAGGTCGACGCCACGCGCCTCGACCGGCGCATCGAGCTGCCCGGCGCGCCGGTCGAGCTCGCCCCCGTGGTCGACCAGCTCAACGGTCTCATGGAGAGGCTGCGCGACGCGTTCGCGCGCGAACAGGCCTTCACCGACCACGCCGCGCACGAGCTGCGCACGCCGCTGGCCGGCCTGCGCGCCACGCTCGAGGTGGCGCTGCTGCGCAAGCGTTCGCCCGAAGACTACGCCGCGTCGGCGCGCCAGTGCCTCGAGATCGTGGTGCTCATGCACGGCATGGTCGAGACGCTGCTCGACCTCTCCCGCGCAGGGCCCGCGGGACGCGCGCCGGAGCTCGTCGACGTCGACGCGCTGCTGCGCCGCGCGTTCGGTCCGTACGAGGACGCGGCGCGCGCCGTCGACCTCGAGTTCGTGCCCGACGTGGCGGACGACGCGCGGCAGGCGCGCGTCGACGTCCCGCTCGTCGAGCGCGTGCTCGGCAACCTGCTGCAGAACGCCGTGGCCCACGGCGACCCCGGCGGGACGCTCGCGGTGCGCGCCGCGCGCACCGCGTCGGGCGCGCTGCGCGTCGAGGTCTCGAACCCGGCGGCGCAGGTGACGTCCGACGACGCCGCCCGCGCGTTCGACGCCTTCTGGCGCGCCGACGCGTCGCGCACCGGCACCGGCGGCCACGCGGGCCTCGGCCTCACCCTCTGCCAGCGCATCGTCGAACGCCTGGGCGGGACGATCGCCGCGCGCGCCGGCGACGGACGCTTCACGGTGACGGTCGAGCTGCCCGAGGCGTAGCGGACGACGGACGTCCCGCGTCGCCGCGAGCGACGCCCTCGTCGATCACACGGTTCGTTCAGCCGTCGACGCCGCACGTTGAACGGCGCCGACGTCGCGTCGACGATGCGGACGCACCGAGGGACGCCACCATGAAGCTGACCGCCGAGGCCAGGGCCGACTGCAAGAGCCGACGCCGCCTGCACTGCACGTTCGTCAGCCACGCGCTCGAAGATCTCGAGTCGGCGCGACGGGTCGCCGAGGCCGCGCGCAGCGTCCCCGGTTCGCGCGTCGACCTCGCCGCGACCGAGCGGCCCACCGGGCACGACGCCGTGCCCGCCGTCGACGTCACGATCCGCGACGACGACCTCGTGCTGCTCGTCTGGTCGCCACGCGCCGCGCGCAGGATCCGGGTCGAGCGGGAGCTGTCGCGCGCCCTCGAGCACGGGGTGACGGTGCTGCCCCTCCTGCTGCCCGGCTCGCCGCCGCTGCCGGCGTGGCTCCCCGAGGTGAGGCCCATCCGCATCGGATCGGACCCCGAGGACGCGTTGCGCCGGATCCGCGACACCGTCGACGAGCGGGTGCGGCACAAGCAGGCGCTGCGACGCGAGCGCACCACGGACTCGATCCTGATCCTGGCCCTCATCGGATGCTGCGTGAGCCTGCTGCTGCGATGAGCGGCGACGACGCGTGACACGCGTCCGCCGAACCGGATCAGGCGGGAATCCAGGCGCGCGCCGACCCGCTCGGAGCGCACGCTGGGACCTCGGGCACGAGCCGGCGCTCCGTCGCGTCGCGCGACGACCCGTCCCGTGCCCGCGAGGCCGCCATGACCCATCGCCACCTCCGTCCGTCCCGTGCGGGTTCGCAGCGGACGCGCGGCGCCGCGTGCGTGGGGCTGCTCACGCTGGCGGCGTGCGCCGCGCCGGCCGCCGACGCGACGAGGACGCTGCGCCAACCGGCCGAGTTCGAACCGCAGGACGCGGTCTGAATGAGTCCCCAGCCCGACGACCCCGAGTTCATGGCGATCGCGGCCGAGATGGCCGAGGCGCTCATGCCGCACGTGCGGCTCGAGATGCTGCTGCCCGACGACGAGTCGCTGGAGAAGACGCGCGCGGCCCTGTCGGACGCCGGCATCGCCGTCGACGCGATCGGCTTCGCGGTCGATCCGCAGGCGACACTGTTCCTGCGCGACGGCGCGGCCTTCCTCGTGGACGACGAGGGCGCGCTCGCCGTGCTCGACCTGGCGTGGAACCAGTACGGCGTGCCGGGCTGGTGCGAGCGGCTGTACGCCGACGATCCGGACGCGCTCGCGCAGTGCCTGACCTTCGTCGACGCGTCGCGGGACGCGCTCGACCGCTCGATCGCGCGGGCCTGCGGGGCCGCCGCGGTCGCGTGCCCGTTGTTCCTCGAGAACGCCGCGTTCGAGGTGAACGGCCGGGGCGTGCTGCTCATCAGCGAACCCCTCGCGCTCGAGCGCAACCCCGGGCGCACGCGGGACGAGATCGAGCGCGTGCTGCTCGACGTCCCCGGCATCACCAAGGTCATCTGGCTGGCCGAGGGCCTCGCGCAGGATCCGCTCGAGATGTCGACCCTCGACGGCCCGTACGTGGGGATGGGCGCCGACGGACACACCGACGAGTTCGTGCGCTTCGCCGACGCGCACACGATCCTGCTCGCGTCGGTCGACGCGCAGCGTGCGGCCGAGCACCCGATCGACCGCATCGACCGCGAGCGCATGCTGCACAACCGCGCGATCCTCGCCGCGGCCACCGACCAGGACGGGCGTCCGTTCCGCATCGTCGACGTCCCGCTGCCGAGCGTGCTCGAGCGCAAGGTCGTGCTCGCGCCACGCGAGGACACGACGAGCCTCTGGAACGAGGCGCTCTTCCCCGCGTCCGAAGGACGCCGCGCCGGTGACGAGGTGATCCACGTGGCCTCGGCCAGCTACCTCAACCTCGTCATCGCGAACGACCTCGTGCTCGTCCCCAGCTTCGTCGAGGACGGCACGCCCGCCGCCGTGCAGGACGAGGTGCGTCGCACGCTCGAGGACGCCTTCGCCGGGCGCACGATCCGCTTCGTCCACGCCGCGGCCTTCACCTGGGACGGCGGCGGGCCGCACTGCGCCACGCTCTCGCAGCCGCGCGCGCGCCGAGGGTCGCGGGACGCGCGCTAGACTGGGCGCCGGTCCGCCGCGCGCGGCACGTCCCGGAGCCTTGCGATGAGAACTCCCGATCGATCCCGCAGCGCCGACTGGCCCGCGCTGCCTTTCGAGGCACTCTCGGCGACGGCCGGCGCGCTGCACCTGTGGACCCAGGTCGTCGGCAAGCTGCGCCTGGCGCGCACGCCTTGGACGAATCACTCGTGGCACGTCCCGCTGTACGTCACCGCGCGCGGACTCGGCACGACGCTCGTCCCCTACGGCGGGCGGTCGTTCGCGGTCGACTTCGACCTGCTCGAGCACCGGCTCGTGATCGAGACGACCGACGGCGGACGGCGCGCGTTCGCGCTCGAACCGTGTTCGGTGGCCGACTTCCACCGCCGCGTGCGCGAAGAACTCGCCGCGCTCGACCTGCACGTGCCGATCCGCAGCATGCCGTGCGAGATCCCCGACGCGGTGCCCTTCGAACGGGACGTCGCGATGCGCGCCTACGACCCCGAGATCGCCACGCGCTTCTGGCGCGCGCTCGTGCAGGTCGAGCGCGTGTTCAAGGAGTTCCGCGCGCGCTTCATCGGCAAGTGCAGCCCGGTGCACTTCTTCTGGGGCAGCTTCGACCTCGCCGTGACGCGCTTCTCGGGACGCGAGGCGCCGGCGCACCCCGGCGGCGTGCCGAACTTCCCCGACTGGGCGGCGCGCGAGGCCTACTCGCACGAGGTGAGCAGCGCGGGCTTCTGGCCCGGCGGCGGCGGCGTCGACTCCCCGTGCTTCTACTCGTACGCGTACCCCGCGCCCGAGGAGTTCGCGCAGGCGCGGGTCGCGCCGTCCGACGCCTTCTTCTCCGAGGACCTGGGCGAGTTCCTGCTGCCGTACGACGCGGTGCGCACGGCGTCCTCGCCGGACGACGCGCTGCTGGACTTCCTGCAGAGCACCTACGAGGCCGCCGCCGACCTGGCCCGCTGGGATCGAGCGGCGCTGGAGCGCGACCTCTCGGGGCCCGCCTGACCGACGCGTGCGCCCTGCCCGGGGACGAATCCGTCCACGCGGGGGGTCGTCCGGCGCATGGGCCTCCGAAGGCGTGTCACAATGACCGCAGACGAGGAGGTGCAAGAGATGACGAACGGCGGTCGACCGACCGGAAGTCCGGCGAGCATCCCGGCCCGCGAGCCGGAGGCCGCGTCGCCGGGCTTCGGCGACGACGTGCATTGGGCGCTCATGGCCATGGTGCTCGGCCCGCTGTGCGTGGTCGTCGCGATGATCGTGTTCCGGATCGCGGCGCTCGCGCTGCCCGGCATCCCGCTGCCGTCCGATCCCGTCCTGGGCCTGCCGTTCATGGGACTGCCGGCACTCGCCCTCGCGCTCGTGCCGCCGGTGGGACTCCTGCTGTTCTTCGTGGCCCTCGCGGGCGTCACGAGCTGGCGGATGCTCGAGCAGTTCGTCGATCGGACGCGTGGCACGTGGCTGCGGGCCGTCTGGGCGGCGGCGACCACGGCCGTCCTGCTCGGCATGCTGACCTTCGTGCCCTTCCCGAAGTCCCAGGGCTACGGCTTCATCGGCTTTCTGCTCGACCTGCTCGCCCTGCTGCGTGTCGGCTGGGTGTTCGTCGCGATCGCCGGCGTGGGCGGCGGATGGGCCGCGCTCGAGATGCGTGACCGCTCCCGACGCGCGACGGCGCATGGCGCCGTGCGGAACCATCCAGGCTCGGACGTCCCCGCATGATCCCTGGCATCCGCATCCAGCCCGTCTTCGGAGGAGGCCCGCGCATGATCGCCCCGCTGCTGATGATCGTCCTCGCGCTGCCCGCGGCGAGCGCGCAGACCGTCGACTGGACCGCCGTGCGCGCCGTGCGCGCGCCAAGCGACTCGCACTTCCTGTGGAAGGGCGGCGTGCTCGTGCTGGCCGACCTCGCCGACGGCACGCGCAGGCTCGCCGCGAGCGCGTACGGCGGATACGTCCTCGTCGACGACGCGCGCGCCGTGTGGCGCGTCGATCCCGCCGACCTCGCCGAGTGGGAGCGCCTCGTGCTCTTACGCCCGCTGCCCGACGGCGCGACGCCCGAGACGATCGTGCGCGCGATGAAGCGCTCTTCCCCGCGTCCGAGGGACGCCGCGCGGGCGACGAGGTGATCTACGTGGCCTCGGCCAGCTACCTCAACCTCGTCATCGCCAACGACCTGGTGCTCGTCCCCAGCTTCGTCGAGGACGGCACGCCCGCCACCGTACAGGACGAGGTGCGCCGCACGCTCGAGGACGCCTTCCCCGGGCGCACGATCCGCTTCGTCCACGCCGCGGCCTTCACCTGGGACGGCGGCAGCGGCCCGCACTGCGCCACGCTCTCGCAGCCGCGCGCGCCGAGCGAGGCGGGTGCGCCCGACCGGCCCGGGGCCGATGTTGGACTGCAGCGCTCCGAGCGGTCTCGGGTGGGCGAAGCGGGACGGCAGCACGCGCACGCGAGCGACCGGCCGAGACCGGATCTCGGTCACGCCGCCCGCCCTCGAGTGTCCTGGCCGCTCGCGCCGCGAAACGGCGCATGCCGAGCCGGATACCGCACCGCACGCTCCGCGCGGTGCCCGCCCCATCCCGAAGGATGCCGCCCATGAAGCTCGCCCCGATCGTCACCCTTGCCTTGGCCATCTCGGCCTGGCTCGCCGCCCCCGAGCTGAAGGTCGCGCCCGACAAGGAGAACGTCGTGGCCAGCCGGCTCGTCGGCGAGTGGGTGCGCGACGCCGAACTGACCGCCCGCCTGCGCGGCCGCGAGCCGAAGGAGTCGGCCGACGTGCTCGCCTTCCGTAGCGCACCCGAGATCGCCTCGCACGTCCCCGCCGAGATCGAGAAGGCCCTCGACGGCAAGTCGATCTTCATGGCGGGCATCATGACGCGCAAGGAGAAGGAGCATCCGTTCGTGCTCATCGAGATGAACGGCAACCCGCACCTCGTGTACTTCCGCGAGCGGGACGGCGACCCTTACGGCGACGCCGAGTCGTTCATCCTCTCCATCGCGCCCGGACACGCCTCGGCAGCCGACCTGCTCTTCATCGGCGGCGACTTCAACAACCAGCCGTTCGACGCCTGGCACCGCAAGGGCGAGTGAAGGAGGCACGCGCATGATCGCACCTCTGATCGTGCTCGTCCTCGCGCTGCTGCCCGCGGCGAGCGCGCAGTCCGTCGACTGGACCGCCGTGCGCGCCGTGCGCGTCGCGACCGTCGACGGCCGCCAGCACCTCTACGCGTCGACCGACGCGCCCGCCGCGGCGCACGCGACGCCGGTGAACGTCGCCTGGTTCCGCGACATCCTCTCGCGCTCGGCACCCGCGCCGAAGGGCGAGCCCTTCCTGTGGAAGGGCGGCGTGCTCGTGCTGGCCGACCTCGCCGACGGCACGCACAGGCTCGCCGCGAGCTCCTACGGCGGATACGTCCTCGTCGACGACGCGCGCGCCGTGTGGCGCGTCGATCCCGCCGACCTCGCCGAGTGGGAGCGCCTCGTGCTCGGCCGCCCGCTGCCCGACGGCGCGACGCCCGAGACGATCGTGCGCGCGATGAAGCACGTGTACGCCTTCTGCTCCAGCTACCAGGACCGCGGCTCGATCGTGACCTCGATGCGCGAAGACGGGCGCAAGATCCAGCGGCGCAAGCAGTTCGCCACCGCGTTCGCGCGGCCCGATCGCCTGCTCTTCGAGTTCGTCGACCAGGGCCCGTTCATCGCCGGTGCCCGCTACGTGATCTGGTCGAGCGACGGCGAGGTACGTTCGTGGTGGAGCCTTGCGGACGCGCCCAAGGCGCGCAATCTGGAGGTCGCCCTCGCCGCGGCAGCCGGCGTCTCGGGCGGCACGTCGATCACGCTGCCCAACCTGCTCATCCCGGGGCTGCCGAGTCCGCCGCTGCTGGCCCTCACCGACGTCGCGCGCCTCGAGGACGCACGCCTCGGCGAGCACGAGTGCTTGCGCATCGCCGGCACGGGGCTGGCCGACCGCCGCGTCACGCTCTGGATCGACGAGACCACGCTGCTGCTCGTGCGCATCGATCAGGACTACGCGCTGAACGGCCCGCACGGCGGACAGTACCCGACCACGCAGATCACGACCTACGAGCCCGTGCTCGACGCGCACGTCCCGCGCGAGGCGCTGGAGTTCGACGTCCCTTGAGCGCGTCTCACGCGTACACACCACGCCCGAGGCGGTGGGTCGTGCTCGGGCTGCTGCATGGCATCCTGTTCCTCTGGCTCATCGCGTCGGGCGAGCGATCTCCCTGGTTGAGCTTCTACTGCGGACTCGCCTGCGGCGGCTTCCTCACCCAGGCCTGGTGCGAGCGGAAGTTCCTCGGCTATGGCCCGCGTGTCGGGCGCGAGTCTCCCGCGCCCGACGGACGGCTCGTGCAGCCCTGGCTCTTCCGCGACCTCGTGACGTGGCCGCTCGTGGCCTACCTGCTCGGCCCGCCGTTCGCGGCCTTCCTCTCGATGGCGCTGAACGGTCTCGCCATGACCCTCGACCCCGGGAGTCGAGGCGTGTTCGAGAGCAGCACCGGCGGCAATTCGATCGTGTTCCTTTTCGGTGCCTTCTTCCTGACCTCAGGTCCAGTGCTGCTGCTGTTCCTCGGGACGGCCTCGCTGGCCATGTTCGAGTGGCGCCGACGCGAGCGACGCGTCGGGCCCGCAACTCGCACCACGACTCGCGCGCTCTGGGCGGCCGTCTTCACCGCGCTGTGCGTCGGCCTGCTCGTTTGTGTCCCCGATCGCGAACCGCCCGGCCGGGACCTCCTCACGTCATGGCTCGGCGCGCTGGCCGTCCTGAAGGTCGCCTGGAAGGAGATCGCCCTCGGCTGCTTCGCGAGCGGCTGGTTCACGCTCGAGCTGCGCGACCGCTTGGCGCGACACGGCGCGCCCCGCGCCGCGATGGACGGAGCATCGCCCCGCGTCCCCTCGCCTGGGACACCCGAGCGCACGCTTTGAGTCGGGACCCGGCTCGAGGCGTCAGGCCAGCGCCATCCCATCGGGTCGATCGCATCGAGTGGGTCGACCGACAGGGCCCGACTCAGAGCCGATCGAGCAGCTCGGCCACCCGGGCTCGCACCCGTGGAACATGCGTCGTGATCGCGTCCCACAGGATCTGCGCGTCGACACCGAAGTAGGCGTGCGCCAGGACGTCACGCATCGCGGCGATGTCGCGCCAGGCGACATCGGGTGCGAGACTGCGGACCTCGGCCGGAACGCGCTTGGCGGCTTCTCCCAGGATCTCCAAGTTCCTCACGACGGCGTCGAACGTCTTGCCGTCGGCGACGAAGCCAGCTTCGTCGACGTCGCGCACGTACTCGGAGATGCGATCGCATGCGGATTGCATGTCCTCGAGCCACAACCGGACGTCACGCGACACGGATCGCGTCCCGCTCGATCGAGGGACGGAGCCGGTCACGCAGCGCGCGCTCCGTGACGAGGTCGACCGGACAGCCGAGCAGACCCTCGAGCTCGAACTTGAGCCCCATGAAGCCACTGAACGTCGCGGGACCGGAGAACCTCACGAGCAGGTCGACATCGCTCGCTTCGCACGCCTCGTCGCGCGCGGCCGACCCGAAGAGGAACAGGGCGTCGACTCCGAAGCGTGCGCGGATGTCCTCGCGGTGAGCCTCGAGACGGGCGATCACGTCGGCGCGCTTCATGGCCCCACGTTCGCGCCGGAGGCCGTCAGGGTCAAGGTCCGTCCCGCCCCCGCCCCCTACAACGGGATGTTCCCGTGCTTGCGCGGCGGATTGCGATCGCGCTTCGTCTCGAGCAACCGCAGGCCCGCGATGAGCTTGGCGCGCGTCTGGCGCGGCTCGATGATCGCGTCGACGTAGCCGCGTGCGGCGGCCTCGTAGGGATTGGCGAAGTTGTGCTCGTAGTCCTTCACGAGCCGGTCGAACTCGGCCTGCTTGTCGGACGCCGCCGCGATCTCCTTGCGGAAGATGATCTCGACCGCGCCCTTGGCGCCCATGACCGCGATCTCGGCCGTGGGCCAGGCGATGTTGAGGTCGCCGCGGATGTGCTTGGACGACATGACGTCGTACGCGCCGCCGTAGGCCTTGCGGCAGATCACGGTCAGCTTCGGCACCGTGGCCTCGCAGTACGCGTAGAGCAGCTTGGCGCCGTGGCGGATGATGCCGCCGTACTCCTGGCTCGTGCCGGGCAGGAAGCCGGGGACGTCTTCGAACGTGACGATCGGGATGTTGAAGCAGTCGCAGAAGCGCACGAAGCGCGCGCCCTTGTCGCTGCTGTCGATGTCGAGCACGCCCGCGAGCACCATCGGGTTGTTCGCCACGATGCCCACCGTGCGACCGTCGAGACGCGCGAAACCCACCGAGATGTTGCCGGCGAAGTCGGGATGCACCTCGAGGTACTCGCCGTCGTCGACCACGCGCGTGATCACGTCGCGGATATCGTACGGCTTGTTCGGGTTCTCGGGCACGAGCGTGTCGAGCGACTCGTCGGCGCGCGCCGGGTCGTCGCGGCACTCGACGCGCGGCGGGTCTTCTCTGTTGTTGAGCGACAGGTAGCCCATGAGCCTGCGCAGCAGCGACAGGCACTCGGCGTCGTTGCGCGCCCGGAAGTGCGCCACGCCGCTCTTCGACGTGTGCGTGCGCGCGCCTCCCAGCTCTTCGGACGTGACCTCCTCGTGCGTGACCGTCTTCACCACGTTCGGGCCGGTCACGAACATGTACGAGGTGCCCTCGACCATCACGATGAAGTCGGTGATCGCCGGGCTGTAGACCGCGCCGCCCGCGCACGGTCCCATGATCGCCGAGAGCTGCGGGATGACGCCGCTCGCCAGCGTGTTCTGCAGGAAGATGTCGGCGTAGCCGCCGAGGCTCACCACGCCCTCCTGGATGCGCGCGCCGCCGCTGTCGTTCAGGCCCACCACGGGGACGCCGATCTTCAGCGCCTTCTCCATGAGCGCGACCATCTTCTGCGCGTGGGCCTCGCCCAGCGATCCGCCGCTGATGGTGAAGTCCTGGCTGAAGGCGGCCACGGGACGTCCGTCGATCGTGCCGAAGCCGGTGATCACGCCGTCGGTGTACGCCGGCTCGTAGCCGAACGCGGTGATGTTGCCGCGCCGCAGCCGCCCGTACTCCTGGAAGCTGCCCTCGTCGAGCAGCAGGTCGAGGCGCTCGCGCGCGGTGAGCTTGCCCTTCTCGTGCTGCGCCGCGACGCGCTTCTCTCCGCCGCCGCGCAGGGCCTCCTCGCTGCGCTGCCTGAGCTCGTTCACCTTCTCGGACATGGGTCTTCGCTCGACGGGGTGAAGTGGGCTCCGGGCACGCCGCCGCCGGAGGACCGGGGATTGTAGCGAGCGCCCGCTCCGCGAGCACGCGGCGACGCAGCCTCGCACAAGCCGATCGCCGCCGACTACGATGTCCGAGGAAAGGGATTGCCTCGTGGCGTCCCTGAGGAGAGCCCGGGAGGGCCTGACGGTGCCGCGCCGGATCGTCTTCGCACTCGTCGTCGCCGCGCTCGCAGTCGCCGGGATCCTCGTCTGGACGTCCCGCGAACCGGCGCCCGACGCGCATCCCGGCCTCGCGCCACCGGGACGCGACGCGCTCGTCGCGCCGATGCGGCTCCCGCCGACGGACGAGCTGCGTGTGCCGCGCCCGCTCGCGCCCGACGGCGACGCCCTCGCCGGCGCATCCCCCGCCGCACCCGACGCGCCGGCGTCGCACGCCGCCGTCGCCGCCGTCCCGCGCGGATCGGTGACGATCGAGGGCGTCGTGCTCGACGAGCGCGGCGACCCGCTGCCCCTCGCCTGGCTCTGGGCGTGGACGTCCCACGCGATCGGCGAGGTCGGGCAGCTCGTCCCGCCGCACGTCCGCGCGCAGGCCGACGCCCTGGGACGCTTCGCGCTCGCGCTGCCGGAGGGCGAGTTCACGCTGGCCGCGTTCCTGCCGCCCACGCACGTGGTGACCCTCGGCGCCGAAGGCGTCGCGCGCGCCTTTGCGCCGCCGCGCGACGTGCGTCTCGTGGCCTCGCGCGGCCTCGCGCTCGACGGCGTCGTGCACGACGCGCAGGGACGTCCCGTCGAACGCGCTCTGGTCGACTTCGTGCACGAGGTGGACGTCGAACGCGCGTCGTCCGAGTCGAGTGCGACGGGCGCGCCCGACGACGACGCCGGGTGGCGTCCGCGCGCGTTCGGCACGCGCCACGGCTTCACCGACGCGTCGGGCGCATACCACGTCGACGAGCTCGCGTTCGTCCCGTACCGCGTGCACGTCGAGAGTCCCGCGCACGCGCCGCTCGACGTGGCCTGGACGGCGTCCGACACGCCTCCGGTGCTCGTGCTGGACGCCGGACTCACGCTCGCAGGCCGCGTGCTCGGCCCCGACGGCGAAGGCCTGTCCGGTGCGCGCGTGTCCGCGTACCAGGACGAGCACGAGTGCGTCGCGACGTCCGCCGCCGACGGCGCGTTCACGCTCACGGGACTCGTCGCGGGCGACGCCGACCTGCTCGTCGCCGGACCAGGCTGCGCGCTCCTGGCGCGCGACGCGCTGGCCGTCCCGCGTGACGAGGGACCGCTCGAGCTCGCGCTCCAGCCCGAGCACGTCCTCGCAGGACGGGTCCTGTCGCCCGACGGCACGCCACGACCCGACCTGCTCGTCGTGCTGCGCCGCGAGCCTCCGGGCGTCGGTGCCCTGGCGCACGACACGCGCGCGCTCGAGACGAAGGTGCGCACCGACGCCGACGGACGCTTCCGCTTCGGCGGACTCGACGACGCCCGCTTCCGCGTGAGCGTGCGCGACAGGAGCCGTCCGCCGGTCGAGGCGGTGCGCGTCTCGCCGGTCGACGTCGACGACCTCGCGCTCGTGCTCGACCCGCTCGGCGGACCGCGCGCGCGGCTCGTCGGCGCGGTGCGCGACGCGTCCGACGGCACGCCGCTCGACGACTTCACACTGCGCGTCCAGGCCACGATGCCCGACGCACCTCCCGTCGAGCGCACGTTCGGCGACGCGGGGGGACGCTTCGCCGTCGACGACCTGCCGATCGGCGCCGCGCGACTGGTCGTCACATCCGACGGCTGGGCTCCGGCCTCGCTCGAGCTGCGACTCGTCCCCGGAGAGAACACGGTCGACGTGGAGCTGCAGCCCGCGCGCCGCCTCGCGCTGCACGTGGTCGACGCGCGCGGACGTGACCTCGCCGGTGCCGAGCTGGCGCTGTTCGACGCCGACACCGACGTCTCGCCGTCGATGCTCGCCGCGCGACGCGTGCGTCCGCTCGCGCACACGAAGAGCGACGAGGCGGGACGCGCCGCGTTCGACGACCTCCCCCCGACGCCGCTGAACCTCGTGGTCGCGTTCCGCGGCGTCCCGCTCGAGCACCTGTTCTCGACGACGTTGGACGCGCCGGGCGCGGCGTCCGAGCGGCTCGTGGTCGTACCCGACCCGAGCACGCCCGACGGCTGGCGCGAGGTCGCGGTCACGATCCTCGTCGCGACGCACGCCGGCGCGGCACCGGAGATCGACGCGCTCGACGCCGATGCCGCGGCCGACGCGCTGGCCGCGCTCGACGACGGATCGCTCGCGTTGCCCGACGTCCCCGTCACGCTCGCCCTCCGCGGCGCCGACGGCGTCGAACGCCGCGCGCGCCTCGTGCAGCTCGCGCAGGTCGGCTGGATGGCCGATGGCGACGCCGAGCCGCTCCCCGATCGTCGCGAGGGCCCGCCGGTCGTGCGCATGCTGATCACGCGCGCGGCGCAGGAACTCGTCGTCGAGGCCGACGGCTGCCGGACGCGTCACGTCGGTCTCGCCGCCGTGCCTCCGGGCGAGGTCTCGACGCCGCAGGTGTGCGTGGTGCTAGAACGCGACTGAACGCGTCCGCAGGTGCGCCACGTGCCGGTGCGCGACCGAACGCCGCGGCAGCAGCTCCTCGCCCTGGCGGACGATCGCGCGTCATTGCAGAATGCGCACCGTCTGGGCGAGGGCGGATCGGCACGCGCGAGGATCTTCGGTCCGCGCCGCATCCCGGGGATTTCGGGCCGAGGAGGACGAGTCGATGCGTCGCGTGATCTGGCCGTTGCTGGCGGTGCTCGTGGCCGTCGTCGTGGGCGTGTTCTGGGCCGACGAACCCGCGTCCGACGACGCGATCGACCTGAGCCGTCCCGACGCGCACACCGCCCGCGTCCCGATGGACCTCGACGCGACGTCGCGCACGGCGACGCCGGTCGTGGTGCCCGCCGGTGGCGCGCCGGCGTCCGGCGACGCCGACGCGCTCGCGCAGCACGAGACCCCCGACGATGCGACGACCCGTGCGGCGACGACGCTCGCGGGCGTGGTCGTCGACGAGCACGACGCGCCGGTGCCCCGCGCGGACGTGCTGGCCTGGCGCGACGCGGGACTGCGCACGTCGCGCGAGCGTCCCGAGCCCGACGCGCGCGCGACGTGCGACGACGAGGGACGCTTCGCGCTCGAGCTCGCGTCCGACGCGATGTGCCTCGTCGCGGCGGCGCCCGGCTTCGTCGAGGGCGCGTGCCTGAGCGGCGAGATCCCCGCCGGCGGACGCGTCGACGGGCTGCGGCTCGTGATCACGCGTCCGGTCGCGATCGCGGGCCGCGTGGTCGACGAGGACGGTCTGCCCGTGGCCGACGCGACGGTGCGCGTCTCGGCACTCGTGTTCCTCGACCGCACACGCCTCGGCACCGCGCTGCTGCGCACCGGTCCGCCCGCCGAGGAGCGCACCACCGACGCCGACGGACGCTTCGTCGTCGACGCCATCGCCGACACCCGCTTGCACGACGTCGAGGCCCGCCATCCCGCCTACCCCGTCGCGCACGTCACGCTCGAGTCGGTCGACGAACCGGTGCTCGTCGTGCTCACGCGCGGCGAGTCGCTCGAGGGCCGCGTGCTGGGGCCCTCGGGACTGGGCGTGCCGGGCGCGCGCGTGCGCGCCTTCCAGCCGCACGGCGCGCCGCGCGAGGCGGTCACGTCCGACGGCGGGTCGTTCACGCTCGACGCGCTGGGCGACGGCGAGACGTACCTGCTCGTGTCGGCCGAGGGGCTCGCGCTGCTCGGCGCCGAGCCGATCGAGGTGCCGCACCGCGGACGCGTCGAGCTGCGGCTCGAGCCCGAGCGCGTGCTCGCCGGACGGGTCGAGTCGGCCGACGGCGCGCCGCTCGCCGGAGTCGCTCTCGAGCTCGAGGGCGACCGCCTCATGCGCGACGTGACCGTCGTCCCACCGCGCACGTGGGAACGCGTCGCGGGCCTCTCGCGCACGACGAGCGACGCCGACGGACGCTTCGCGTTCGCGCGCCTCTACGCGGGGACGTTCCGCGTCACGGCGCGCGACCCGCAGCATCCCGAGCAGCAGACCACGATCGAGACGCCGTCGGGCGTCGACGACCTGCGTCTCGTGCTCGACGGCACGTCGGCCCCGCGCGCGACCGTGACCGGAACCGTGCGCGACGCCGTGAGCGGCGCGCCTCTCGACGTGTTCGACGTGTCGATCATGCGTCCGACGGGGGGCGGCGGCGCCGTCGGCCCATCGCACTCCTTCTCCGACGCCGCGGGACGCTTCACCGTCGACGACGTCGAGTCGGGCGTGGGCTTCGTGCGCGCGAGCGCGCCCGAGCACCTGCCGCGCGCGCTCGCGCCGGTCACGTTCGAGAGCGGCGTGACCGTCGAATGCGACATCGCGCTCGATCCACTCGCGGCGCCGCTCGCCGTGCGCGTGGTCGACGCCGCGGGACGTCCGGTGGTCGACGCCCGGGTGCAGGTCGTCGATCCCGACGCGCAGCCCGGCTCGCCGAAGCCGATCGAGGCCGTGCTCTGGTCCACGTCCAGCGACGACGAGGGACGCGCGACGTTCGAGGTCTTGCCCGCGCGCCGTGCGCGCCTCGACGTGCGCGCCGACGGCGTGCCCGCGTCGGCGACGTACTCCCTCCCGCTCGACCTCACGCTCCCGCAACCGGACGAGTTGCTCGTCGTCGTCCCCGACGGCGACCTGCCGGACGCGTGGCGCGAACTCGCCGTGGGCGTCTTCGCCACCGACGCACCGCTCGAACTCGATCCGCTCGTGCCCGAGACCGAGCGCGAGCGCGTGCGCGGGCTCCTGCTGGGCGGCGCGTTGCATCCTCCCCAGGGCACCGTGCTGCTCGTGCTGCGCGTGGCCGGCCAGCACCCGCGCATCGTCCGCCTGTGGCGTGGCGACGACGGCTGGACGTCCGACGGCGACGCCGAGACACCGAACGCGCAGCAGCCCGCGGTGCGGCTCTTCGCGTCGCGCGAGGCGCAGGACCTCGAGGTCGAGGCCGACGGCTGCCTGCCGCGCACGATCGCCTTCCCCGCGGCGACGCCCGGCGCGACCGGAGCGCTGAACGTGATCGCGGTGCTCGAGCGCGAGTGAGGGCGCGCACCGCGCGCTCGCCGCGACCGCCCCGCGAGGACCCGCCGACGCCGCGCGAACGAGCGACATCCCCGCCGCGCGGGACGCCGGGTATGCTCGTGCGCGCCTGCATCCGACCCCGCGCACGCAGAGGACCCGTCCCGTGACCCACGCCGAAGACCTGCTCGCCGACGGACGCGCGCGGCTCGCCCTCGTCGCGGGACTGCTGCTCGCGGGCGTCCTCGCGTTCCCGTCGACGGCGCGGACGACGACCGAACCCGGCGTGCCGGCTGCCGTCTCCACGGCCTTCGAGACCATCGACGAACACGACGTGCTGGCCGAACTCTCGCTGCTCGCGTCGGCCACGATGGAAGGCCGCGACTCGCCCAGCGCGGGCCTCTCGCGCGCCGCCGAGCACGTGGCCGAACGGCTGCAGGCAGCGGGCTACACCGGCGCGGGTCGCGACGGCGCGTTCGTGCTGCCGTTCACGCGCTCGCTCCCGACGCCCGACGCCGAGCAGTGCCTGCTCGAGACGCGCGACGACAACGGCGGCGAGAGCTACGCGCTCGACGTCGACTTCGTGCCCGTGGCGCACGCGCTCGGCGAGGCCGAGGGCGAGGCCGTGCTGATCGGCTTCGGCATCGACGACGGCGGCGAGCGCTACGACGACATCCCCGGCAACCTGTCGGGCAAGGTGGCGGTGATCGTGTCGGGCGAACCGCGCCACCGCAAGAAATTCGAGGGACCCGAAGTCACCGCGGCCGCAGACCTGTACACGAAGATCGCGGCGCTCGCCGACGCGAAGGCCGCGGGCGTGCTCGTCGTGCGTCGTCCGCCGCCGGCCGACGTGGACGGCGTCGCGCGCGGCAGGGGCGATGCGCCGGACGACGCGCCGCTCGGCTTCCGGCACACGTGGGCGACGTGGGCCACCGAGCGCATGCCGATCCCGCCGCTCATGCCCGTCCCGGCGCTCGAGATCACGCCGGCGGCGGCCGCGCGGCTGCTCGGCAGCGACCCGCTGGCCTTCGTGGCCGACGCCGACGCCAAGGCGAAGCCGCCGCGTCCACTCGAGACGGGAAGATCCGTGCACCTGCGCTCGGCGGTGCGCGACGAGGACGTGTCCATCCCGAACGTGGCGGCGATCTTCGCGGGCAGCGACCCGGCGCTGTCCGACGAGTACGTCGTGCTCGGCGCGCACCTCGACCACGTCGGCGTCGACGTGCGCGGACGCATCGGGTTCGGCGCCGACGACAACGCGTCCGGCGTGTCGGCGCTGCTCGAGGTGGCGGCCGCGCTGGCGCAGGCGTCCCCGCGACGCTCGCTGCTCGTGTGCGCGTTCGGCGCCGAGGAGGACGGCCTGCTCGGCAGCCGTGCGTTCGTCGACAAGCCGCCCGTGCCCGTCTCGCAGATGGTCGCCATGCTCAACATGGACATGGTCGGTCGCGGCGAGGCGAAAGAGGTGTGCGTGCTCGGCATCCACGAGAACCCGGGCCTCGAGAAGCTGCTCGAGCAGGCGCGCAAGCTGCTGCCGTGCAAGATCACCAAGATCGTCGTGCGCCAGGGCCAGGACCTGTTCGAGCGCAGCGACCACTTCCCGTTCCACCAGGCCGGCGTGCCGGTGCTGTTCTTCTTCGAGCAGCTCCCGATCTCGAAGAACCCCGACTACCACACCTGGCGCGACACCGTCGACCTGCTCGACGTCGACAAGATCACGCGCACCGCGCGGCTCGTGTTCTCGACGGCCTGGCTGCTGGCCGACGACGACGAGCGTCCCCCGCCACCGAAGTAGGACCGGACGCGCGCCCGTCCCGGAACGCGGATCCGGTGCGAGGAGCGAGAGCTCCGGACCGCCCGAGTGCGACGCCCGAGGCCGTCCCGGCGTCCGCCCGGAGGCGCGGGGCCGACCCGGCGCCTTCCGGCCCTCGATCCGACGCTCTCGTCCCCGCCGGCGGCCCGGGGCGCTTTCCCGGCGACCGTCGCATCGCTTATCTTCGAGGTCCTCTCCGCGACCTTCACCGGCGCGCATCTCCCGGCCCGACACACAGTCCGACGGGCACGCCTCGAGCGGTGGCACCGATCCGCGGTGCCCGCACGAATCCCTCCACGGAACACGAATCATGAAGACCGTCCTGCTGACCGCGGTCCTGTCCCTCGCCTCGACGGTCGCCGCCTTCGCGGCCCCGGTCGTCGACGACGCGGGCGTCTGGCACGCCGACTTCGACGAAGCCGTCGCCGTCGCGAAGGAACAGGGCAAGGACCTGTTCGTCGACTTCACCGGCTCCGACTGGTGCATCTGGTGCCACCGCCTGCACGACGAGGTCTTCCAGTACGACACCTTCCTCACCGGCGCGCAGGAGCACTTCGTGCTCGTCGCGCTCGACTTCCCGAACAGCGACGAGGCCAAGGCCGCGGTGCCGAACCCCGAGCGCAACGACGAGCTGCAGGCGAAGTACGGCATCCAGGGCTTCCCCACCTGCCTGCTCATGAACACCGACGGCGTCGTCTTCGGCCGCATGGGCTACCAGGAAGGCGGCCCCGAGAAGTACATCGACGACCTGCGCGCGACGACGACGAAGGGCAAGGCCCTGCTCGTCGAGCTCGAGAAGCTGCAGAAGGACTACGCCTCGGCGACCGACAAGACGCCGGTGGTCGAGAAGGCCGTCGGCATGCTGGCCGACATGGACGCCGAGAGCCCCGGCGTGAGCATCGTGGCCTCGATCGCGGCGGAGGCGCTGAAGCTCGACCCCGAGAACACGGCCGGCCTGAAGCTCTCGGCCCTCGAGGCGCTGCTGCGCTCGGGTCAGGCCGATGACGCCGCCCGCGCGAGCGCCCGCGCGATGGACCCGAAGAACGAGCTCGGCCTGCTCGAACAGGTCGTCAAGGCGCAGGTCTCGGTCGTGCGCGACGACGTCACCGCCCGCGCCGCGATCAAGGAGATCGAGTCGCTGCTCGAGCTCGGCAAGTTCCACGACGCCGGCGAGGTCAAGAGCATGGCGGCCATGGCGGCCATGTGGTGCGAGGGTCCGCTCGACGACCACGCGCACGCGATCGAGCTCGCGACGAAGGCCAAGGCCATCGAGGGCGAGGTCGAGGAGTACGTCGACGCCATGCTGACGCAGATCCTCGGCTAGAGCCGAGTCGCCCGCCGGCGCGCCGACGTCGCGCCGGCGGGCGGAGCACCCCGGCGGGTGAGGGCATCCCGCGGCGCGAGCCCGCGCTCGGAGTCTTCATGGACGCGGACGAACTGGAGCAGGCCGCCTGCCTCGCGGACTTCCTCCAGTTCTACCTGGCCGACGCCGCGCACGGCACGCCGCGCGAGCTGGCCCACTACGCGGCGCGCTTCCCCGGCCACGAGGACCTCGTGGCGCGCGAGTACGCCGCGCTGAGCGAGCGTCCGTCGGTGGCGGGACGGGCCGCGGACCTGCCCGCGCTCGAAGGCTATCGCGTACTGCGCGAGCTCGGCCGCGGCGGCCAGGGCACCGTCTACCTCGCCGAGGACGTCGCGCTGCGCCGTCCCGTGGCGCTCAAGGTCGTGCGTTCGACGCTGGGACGTCCGTCGCCGACCCAGCGCGCGCGCCTCGAGCGCGAGGTGGGCATCCTCGCCCAGCTCGATCACCCGGGCATCTGCACGGTGTTCCGCGCGCACCTCGACGCCGATCCACCGTTCGTCGCCATGCGCTACGTCCCCGGGCCGACGCTGGCCGAGATCATCGACGGCGCCGCCGCGCCGCTCACCTGCCCGCCCCGCGACCGCGAGCAGCTCGAGCGCGTGCTGGCCTTCTTCGAGGACGCGGCGCGCGCGCTGCACGTCGCGCACGAGGCGGACATCGTCCACCGCGACGTCAAGCCGGGGAACATCGTCTACGGCGACGACGGACGCCCGGTGCTGCTCGACTTCGGCCTCGCCCGTCCGCTCGACGAGCCGGGGCCCGCGCTCACGCGCACCGGCGACCTGTTCGGGACGCCGGCGTACATGTCCCCCGAGCAGCTGGGACAGGCGCCCGACGCGGTCGACCGGCGCACCGACGTCTGGTCGCTGGGCGTCACCCTGCACGAGTGCCTCACGGGACGACGTCCGTTCGCCGCGCCCAGTCAGCGCCAGCTCGAACACGCCATCTGCGAGGAACCGCCGACACGCGCGAGCGCGCGCAACCGCATCCTGCCTCGCGATCTCGACGTGGTGCTCGACTCCGCGCTCGAGCGCGACGTCCGACGACGTTACGCCACCGCGCTCGATCTGGCCGAGGAGCTGCGCCGCGTGCGCGAGCGGCGGCCGATCCGCGCGCGTCCTTCGAGCGCGCTGCTGCGCACGCGGCGCTGGTCGCAGCGCAACCCGGTGCTGGCCATGGCGCTGCTGCTGCTCGTCGTGGGCTCGACCGGACTCGCGGTGGCCCTGGCGCGCCTCGCGTCCGAGGGCGCGCGCACACGCGACGCGCTGCGCCTGGCCGAGAGCCGCGCGCTCGCGGCGTCCGCGCTCGCGATGATGGAGCGCGACCCCGTGAAGGCACTCGACCTCGCGATCGCGTCGGACGAGCTCGAGCCCGGCGTGCACAGCCGCACGGCGCTCTACCGCGCCCTGGCCGACCAGCAGGTCGAGCGCGTGATCGAGACGCCGCGCGTCGGATACACCCTCGACTACGACGCCGGCCGGACGGTGCTCGCCTCGGTGACCGATTCGCGCCGGCTGTTCTCGCTCACGCTGCCCGACGGACGACGACAGATCGACTTCGCGTTGCCGGCCATGTCACGCTGCGTCGCCGTGTCCGACCGTGCGTCGTTCGTCGCAGCGGGACTCGACGACGGACGCATCCTCGTCTTCGGGGCCGACGGCACGCGGCCGGCGCTCACGCTCGGCGCGACGCCCGACGCCGTGCGCTCGCTGGCGTTCTCGCCCGACGAACGCCTGCTGGCGAGCGGCGGCGACGACGATCGCATCCACCTGTGGGACGCGGCCGACGGGAGTCATCTCGCGTCGCTCGAGGGCTCGCTCGGTCCGCCCTGCGGCCTCGCGTTCTCGCCCGACGGCCACCTGCTCGTGAGCTGGGTGCGCGAGCGACCGGATCTCCCCGACCGACCCGACCCGATCGTGCGCCTCTGGGACGTCGACGCGCGACGTCCGATGGCGGCGCTCGCCGGTCACACCCTGCGCGTGACCGTCGTCCGCTTCTCTCCCGACGGACGGCTGCTCGCGAGCGCGTCCGACGACGGCACCGCGCGTCTGTGGGACGTCGCGAGCGGACGCTGCCAGGCCGTGATGGAGCACCCGGGCGCCGTGACCGACCTGGCCTTCGACCCCGCGGGCGAGCGGCTCGCCACCGCGTTCGACCCGGGCGAACCGGGATTCGCCCGCTCGGGCGGAGTCCGCATCTTCGACGTGGCCGACGGCGCGCTGCGGCTCGAGCCTCTCGGGCACGAGGCGCGGCCCGTGATGGGCGTCGACTGGAGCCCCGACGGGAGGCGCCTGGCCAGCGCCTCGTCCGACGGCACCGCGCGCGTGTGGGACACCGCGGACGGGCGTCAGCTCGCCTGCGTGCGTTCGACGAGCGGCCACGTCCTCTCGACGCGTTGGCTCGGCTCGGACGCTCGGCTCGTCGTGCGCTACAGCCGCGTGACGGTCATCGTGCGCGTCGGAGGAGACGCGGGCATCCCGCGCCTGCTCGGACACGACGCGCCGGTGATGTCGGCGGCGTTCTCCCCCGACGGCACGCGCGTCGCCAGCGCCGACACGTCCGGCGTGACGCTCGTCCACGACGTGCGCGGAGGGCCGCCGTTGGCGCGGCTCGCCGACGCGCCGGGAGCCGCGCTCGTCACGACCTGGGTCGACGACCGACGCCTGATCGTGGGCTCGGACGACGGCGTGTGCCGTCTCTACGACGCAGGCCAGGAACGCTGCCTCGCACGTCTGCGCGTGGGCGACGCGCCGGTGCACGTGCTGCGCGTGCTCGGCGACGGCGCGCGGATCGTCGTCGCGTCGGGCGCACGCCTGCTCCTCGCGGGGGCCGACGACCTGCGCTCGTGGACGGAGCTCGTCGGACACACCGCGGAGATCGTCTGCATCGACGTCTCGCCCGACGGCACGCGCCTCGCGAGCGGCGCGGCCGATCGCAGCGTGCGCCTGTGGGACCTCTCCAACGGCACCTGCCTGCACGTCTTCGACGACTGGCTGCCCACGGCCTACGAGACCGAGGTGCGCGTCTTCGCCGTGCTCTTCCACCGGGACGGCCGTGGCCTGTTGACCTGCACCGAGGACGGGCTGGTGCGCGACTACGCCCTGCCGTCGGGGACGCTGACGCACGCCGACGGTCCCTGGGCGCGCATCGGCGGCGCGTTGTGGCTCGACGACGACCGCGTGTTCTTCATGGCGAAGTGGTCACCTGCCGTCGGCGTGCATGTCCGCGAGCCGCTCGCACACCTGCCCGTCGAGCCGCCGCTCGTCGGACGCCCGCTGACCTTCGACGTCTCGCGCGACGGCAGCCTCGCGCTGGCCTCGTCGATCGACGGCACGACCGTCGTGTGGGACGCCTCCGACATGTCGCCGCGCGCGTCGGTGGGAGGTCACGCGGGCTCCGTGACCTGCGCGCACTTCGCGCCCGACGGCAAGTCGTTCCTGACCGCCTCGATCGACGGGACGCTGCGCATCTGGCCCACCGACCCGGCCGCCGTCGCCCGCGCACGCCGTCCGGTGGTGTCGCCGCTCGCCGAGTCGCCCGCCGCACCCACCGCACGCTGAGCCCGCGGGGCCCGTGCATCGCGCCGCGGTTCGGGGGCGCGTCCCGCGCCGCTCAGCCCGCGTCGGCGAAGAGCGCCTGCACCCAGGCGCGTTCGCGCAGGCTCTCGCGCAGGCGCAGCCAGCGCTTGCGCGCGGCCTCGTGCGACAGTCCGAGCAGAACCGCGGCCTCCGACGCGGGACGTCCCTCGAGCCCGCAGGTCACGACGAGCGCGTGGTCGTCGCGCGGCAGCGTCCCGACGTGGTCGAGCAGCAGGCGCAGGTCCTCGTCGCGCGCGAGCCGGCGCGTGAACGACGTGACCCGATCGGGCACCTGCGACAGACGCTCCTTGTCGGGACGCCGCAGACCGTCGGGAGCGGCGGCCGCACCGGGAGCAGCCGTCGCGTCGCACGCGAGCTCGTGCGCGGCTCCCGCCTCGCTCGCGAGCTCGCGGAACGTGTCGAGCAGCTCGTACTTCGCCACCTGGAAGATCCAGCCCCGGAACGACCCGCGCTCGGGATCGAAGCGCGGGAAGGCCCGCAGCGCGCGCAGCCAGATCTCCTGCACCACGTCTTCGGCGTCGAGTCGCCGCCGCGCGGACGCCGAGAGCCGCAGATGCAGCCAGGCGAAGAGCGCCGGCGCCACGCGCTCGTAGAGCTCGGTGAAGCGCTCGGCGTCGCCGGCCCGTACCCCACGCACGATCTCGTTCGTGTCGTCGCCGCGGGGACGCACGCCCGACACGGCGCGCGCCCGCTCTGGTTCGGGAGCTCCGTCGCCGTCGGCCAGCCGATCACCGGGTCGTCGCGAAGACATGACAGTCGGAGGTGGGTCCCGGGCGGGCCAAAGCGCCCAGTCTACCGCCAGTCCCTTCGCGCCGCGGATTTGGTGTCCCAGTCCCGCGGGACACCACGAATGGCCCCATGCCACGGGAACGCCCGGCACGACGCCACGAGCGGGCAGCTCGACGACGGTCGTCCCCGACGCCGACCGGCGCGGCAACATCCCCAGGCCCGAGACGGAGACAGTGTCATGACCATGCGGTGGATCCCCAGAATGGTGGCCGTGCTGGCCCTCGGCACGGCGGCGACGGCCCAAGCCGCCGACCTCGTCGCGCAGCCCGTCGGTGCACAGACCGTGGCGACGAGATCCGGAGTTCCGGCACGCGGCAGCCAGCCGCAGTTCCTGGGCGCCCCGCTCGACATCCACGGCCTTCCGCACACCTTGACCGCCAACGCCACGGCGAGCTACTCGGCCCCGACCTGGACCATCGGCAACGGAACGCCCGGTCAGCCCGAGGGCGTGAGCATCGACCTGCTCGGCGCCGAGGGACTCGAGATCGGGTTCCAGGCCGAGACTGGACTCACCACGATGATCGACGACGGTCGGTACATCGAGACGCGCATGGTCGACAACTCGGGTCCGACGCCGGTGGTGCTCGCCTCGCTACGGACCGAGGTCGTGGGCAACGACGTGCTCGTCACTCCGGACTTCAGCGGCCTGGGCGCGACCTCGTACACCCTGCAACTCCGCGACGGCGACCGGCTGGTGCACGAAGAGGTCATCCCCGTCTCGGCCTTCGCGGCGGCGGGCGGCGCGGGCAAGATCACCGGCGGCGGGCCCGGCGGAGGAGGGGGCGGCGGCCCCGTCACCTGCAACGGCGAGATCGTCACCGTCTGCATGTGCGAGCTCCTGACGAAGTTCACGTTCCTCGAGTTGTGCGACCGCTACTGCTACGACCTGAACGGCACCAAGTGGTACATCGACTCGGTCTGGATGATCCCGAACAACCCCATCGAGGGTGTCGACGAGGTCCAGGTCCTGTCGAACCAGGCGATGTACATCGACGCCGAGGCGATCCCGGTCGGCGATGCGTTCGTGGGTACCTACGAAGGCGGGCCTCTGCCCACCGACACGCTGCTCGACGCCTCGTCGGGCAATCTGGTCGCCACGAACCTCGACGGGCCGACCTCGGGCATCACGTTCTCCTTCTCCGAGGCCGCCTTCGACGCCTTCACGCTCGACGCACCGCTCGTCGAGTCCACCTCGCGCACGCTGACCACCTACGGGACCCTCGACGGCGTCGACGACCACCTGCTCTTCGAGCAGTCGGTCCTGAAGCTCGCCGGCGAGCACGTCGTGAGCATCGACTTCTCGCCGCTCGGCTCCGGGACGTTCGACCTGCTCGTCTCGCATCTGGGCGTGCCCGTGTATTCCGCGAGTGGGATCCCGAACGGCGAGGCCTTCAAGGTCGTGGACGGCGGCGAGGTCACCTACAAGACCGAGTACGTCTGGAACCCTCCCCGCACGACCTGCTGTCTGCCCGAGGTGATCGTCTACGGCAGCGCGTTCAGCGTGCTCGCCGACATGGTCACGCTCTCGCCGAGCGCGCCCACGGGCTTCGTCTCGGGCGGTGTCTCGCACCGACTCGTGGTCGACGGCATCCCCAGCCTGACGCTCGCCATGCCGCAGGCCAGCCCGCTGCCGACCCTCGACGAGGGCCGCGGCCTGGCAGGTACCGGCGGCCTCCCGCCGAAGCTCGTCGTCTCGGGCACCCTGGTCGGCGGGACGGTGGCGGGCTTCGGCCTCTTCGGAGCGGTGCCGAGCAGCGTCGCCTTCGTGGTGCTCGGCGTGGCCGAGATCGCGTTGCCGTTCAAGGGTGGGGTGCTCGTCCCGAGCCCGGACGTCATCCTGGGCGTGCCGACCGGACCGACGGGCACGCTCGTCTTCCCCGTGGCGTGGCCCAACGATCCGGGGCTCTCGGGCTTCGGCATCTGGATGCAGGACATCATGGTCGACCCGATCGCGCCTGCTGGCTTCTCGATGTCGAACGCCGTGCAGATGATCACTCCGTGAGGGGACGGACCACGAGTTGACCACCACGGGGCGGGGTGCGCGACGCGCGCCTCGCCCCGTGGTGCGTCCGGCGTGGCGACCGCGAGCCGCCCGGAAGGCTCGGCGGAGCGTTCCGGGCCTCGCCCCGCTCGCCGGCCGTCGCACGCACGCCGTGCTCAGCCGCGCTCGGCGACGATCGCCGCCGCCGCCTCGGCGACGTCTTCGACGCACGCGTCGACGTGCCGCGCGCGCGTCCGGAAGCACAGCACGCAGACGCGCGCCAGGAAGCGCCCGCCGGCCTGGCAGCCGGTGATCATGACGCGTCCCCTGCGCGTGACGCGCGCGCACAGCTCGGCGGTGGCGGCGTCTTCCTGCTCGCGCGTCGCGCCCGACCACGTGAGGTGGAAGGCGAACAGCGAGAGCTGGGGCGGTGCATCGATCACGACGCCGGGCAGCGCTGCGATGCGGCGGTGGGCGTCGACGGCCAGCGCGCGCTTCTCGCGCAGCGCGGCGACGAACGCGCCGGCGCCGTGCAGCTTCACCGGCAGCCACACGCGCAATCCCCTGAAGTCGCGCGAGAGCTCGGGACCGTACTGGCTCGGATCGTACAGGTCGTCGCTCGGTGACGGCAGGTAGCCGGCCGTGGCCGCGTGCGCGGCGCGCAGGGCCTCGCCGTCGCGCACGAGCAGCGCCCCCGTCCCGTACGGCAGGAACAGGCCCTTGTGCGGATCGAGGGTGAGCGAGTCGGTGAGCGGCAGGCCGTCGAGCAGCTCGCGCAGTTCCGGCACGACGTGGAAGAACGCGCCGTATGCGCCGTCGCAGTGGTGCCAGAGGTCGTGCTCGGCGCAGAAGGCCGCGAGCGCGCGCAGCGGATCGACGGCGCCGGTGTTCGTCGTCCCGGCCGACGAGACCACGCAGAACGGGCGCAGGCCGGCGGCGCGATCGGCGGCCACCTTGCGCGCCAGGTCGGCGAGGTCGAGACGGTACGCCGCGTCGACGTCCACCGCGCGCACGCGATCGGGCAGGATGCCGGCCAGACGCGCGGCCTTGGTGACGCAGTGGTGCACCTGGGTCGAGACGTACAGCACGCCCTCGCGCAGGTGCTCGCCGAGCTTCGCCTCGCGCGCCGCGACGAGGGCCGAGAAGTTGGCCTGGCTGCCGCCGGTGGTGAGCAGCCCGCGCGCCGTGGGCGGGTAGCCCATCCAGTCGACGAGCCAGTCGAGCACGTTCGCCTCGAGCTGGACGAGCGCCGGCGCCGCGGCCCGGATGCCCGTGTAGCGGTTCGTCGCGTCGCTCAGCAGGTCGGCCAGCGCCGCCGCGAAGAGTCCGCCGCCGGGGACGTACGCCATGTACCCCGGCGAGATCGTGGTGAACGAGCGCGGGATCCACTCGTCGAAGAGCGGGTCGAGCAGCTCGTCGAGCGGACGTCCCGCCTCGGGCGCGCGCGGCTCGACGAGCGCGCGGCACAGGTCCTCGGCGTCGACGTCCCCGCAGACCGGCATGCGCTCGACGCCGGACAGGTGCGCCACGGCACGCTCGAGCACGCGCTGTCCGAAGGCCGACATCTGCGCCGGCGACAGGTCGAGATCGGCCGCGTCGCCCGGCGTCCCGGGCGCACGCGCGAGCAGTTCGGCGTCGCCCGCAGCGTCGGGAGTCGACCCGCGCTGCGCTCCGGCCCCGGCGTCGCGCGACGCGGACCCTTCGTCGTTCGGCGACACGCTGCATCCCTCCGCGAGGCGACCGCGCGCGACCCGCGCGCGAACCTGCGGACTCTACGCCGCGGCCCGCTCCCGCGCAAAGCGGTGCGACCTCACGTGCCCGCGCACGAGCGGAGCGACGGGCTCAGTTCGTGACGCCCTTCCAGAAGGCCTCGGCGACCTTCTCGCGGTCGTGTTCCTTCGCGGGGTACTTCTTGCTGGCCTCGAAGGCACGCTCGCAAGCCTGGTCGAGGGCGTCTCCGAGCAGCTTCCACTCGGCGAGCTGCTGGTAGTACTCGGCGGTCAGGATCAGGTCGAACAGCTCGCGCCGCGCGTCCCAGCCGATCTGGTCGAGGGGCTGGCGGTAGAGCCAGAGCGCCTGCTCGCGATGGTCGGAGAGCGCCAGCATGCCGGACGCGCCGAGCTCGGTCGCACGGCGCGCGATCTCGGGGCGTCCGATGCGCTCGGCCACCTCGCTCAGCGGCAGCGCCTCGAAGTCGTCGACGGCGGGCACGCCGCCGAGCACCTTGTCGACCACGACCGTGAGCGGATCGGCGTCGGGCATGCCGCTGGGCGGCGTCGTCGGCAGCTCGTCGAGCAACTCGACGAGTCCGGGACGGCCCGGCGGCGGCGCCACCTCGACGAGCAGGTGCAGCAGGCAACGCGCCAGGGCGCGGTCACGCGGCAGGAAGCTCTCGTGCTCGGCCATGAAGCGGAAGCTGGCGGGAGCCACGGTCTTGCGGTCGGCCACCAGGTTGTCCCAGTGGCGCTCGGTCGAGAAGTCGCGCCGCTGCCAGGAGTCGCCGCCCTTCGTGACCGTCGTGGCGAGGTCGGCCGGCGGCCCCGTGACCGGCGGAGGCGGACTCATGCCCTGCGGCACGAAGCCCGACCACCCCGGCCGGACCCAGCCCGGCGTCTGCACCGTGAACCACTCGCCGCCCACCCAGGCCTCGCCGAACGACGCGATGTCGAGCTCGTCGGTGAGACCCTGCGCGAGCCACGGCGGCACCATGCCCCACGCGCCCTGGTTGAGCAGGCGCGCCACGAGGTGCGCGACCGTGTAGTACCCGAGCCCGTGCGACAGGAAGGTGTTGAGCTGCTTGGCCACGCTCTCGTGGGCCAGGTTGAAGAGCTGCGTGTCCCATGTGCGCACCGTCACGTCGGCGCGCAGCAGCGGTGTCCAGATCGGGTTGCCGCCCTGTTTCCAGCCCGAACCGTCGTCCTCGGCCCAGTCGAGCAGCGCCACGAGGCCGTCGAACGACGCCTCCTTCTTCTTGGCGTCGGCGGACGCGAGCACGATCGGGTGGCGGCGTCCCGAGACGAGCCCCGGCGGACCGTCGAACACGCGCGCCATGACCTTCGCCACGGGCTCGAGACCCTTCACCGCGGCGTCGAGCGTCTTCTGCGCGTCGCGCTCCTTCGCGAAGCCGTCGCGCTTGCAGACGTACACGTCGAACGGTCCCACCTCGGCCGAGAGGAACAGGTCGCTCTCGAGCACCAGGCGGAACTTCTCGGACGACCCCGGACCGCGCGGGTCGAGCTCGGCCGGCACGCCGGACGGGAAAGCCGCCGCGAGCAGCGCTTCACGCGCCGCGACGACGTCGTCACCCGAAGGCGGCAGGAGCGCGGTCAGCGCGAGCAGGACGGGAGCAACGAGGACCATGCGGGCACCTTGTCGGGAGGAGCGAACCGCGCCCTGGGGCCGGACCCAGGGTTGTCCGTCTCGGAGGACTCTTCGTCAACCGGACGGTGCGCCGATTAGCCCGGGAACGCCATGCGGTGACACCGCACCTGCGCGGTCCCGAGCGCCGGAGGGCCTCTTCGTCCGCAACGGATGCGCGACTCAGGTGCTAGCCCCGCGAGCCGGTCGCCGCCCGCAGCCGGGCCACGGCCGGATGCCCGAGCACCCAGGCGAACTCGGCAGCCAGGCCGTCGACCAGGTCGGTCGCACCCAGGGCGGCCCGTCGGGCGGCGGGGATCGCGTCCCAGGTGTAGGTCTCGAGCTCGAGGTGCGTGGTCACGGCCGGATCGGCCACGACGTCGAGCAGGCGCGAGAGGTCGTCGCGCGTGGTGCGCAGCCGTCCCGCGTCGTCGAGCGGATCGGCGAAGACCGGCACGTGGTAGTGCACGCGCCACGCGGCGGCTCGCGCCGCCTCGACGTCGGTGAGCGCGTCGGGAAGGTCGGGCAGCCGGCGCAGCGTCCCGTCGCGCGCGCGCAGCACGACCTGGTGGAACCAGCGGTCGCGCGCGAACGGTTCGAGCAGCGCGCGGTCGCGCGCCGGGTCGGGCAACACGATCGCCGACGAGATCTGCACCTTCGCGAGGGCGATGCCGGCGGCGCGCAACGCGGCCACCGACGCGGCCATGTCCTCGTGCTGGACGGCCTGGTGGCACGCGTCGTAGCACAGGCCGAGGTGCGTGCGCGCCGCCTCGCCGGCGGGATGCAGGTGCTCGCCGAAGAAGGCCAGCGCCTCGTCGGTGGTCTCGACCGACGCGAACGGCTCGGGCTCGAGCGCGAGCACGATGCGACGCCCGGTCGCGCGCTCGAGCTCGGCCAGGCCGTCGGCGGCGCGCAGCAGCCCCGCGGCCAGCCGCGCGGGATCGCAGGCGTCCGGTCCCCAGCCCTTGTACGCGCCGGTGTGGGTGCTGATCGAACCGTCGACGCCCGGCGGCAGCAGCGCGGCGAGCGCGCGCGCGCAGTCCAGCGTGTACGCGACGCGCGTCGGGTCGTCCCACGCCGGACGGAACACGTCGTCCTTCACGCGTTCGCCGTGGAACGCGCCCTGCGGGAAGGCGTTCACCGTGAACGCGTGCAGACGCAGACGCGCCAGCGCGTCGGCCAGCGGACGCGCGTCGTCGGCCAGCGCGCGCGCCACCGGCGCGGGGAACCAGAGTCCCACGCCGAGCGTCGCGTCGGCGTCGAGCGCGCCACCGGCCACGAGCCGCGCGCGCAACGGCGCGGTGAACCGCTCGAGCGCGTCGAGCATGCCCGCGACGTCGCTGTACGCGTGCACGTTCGTGCAGTAGCCGAGCTGGACTCCGCCCGAGAGGTGCATGGTTCGCCGAGGGTCTCCGTCGCGTGCGGCGCGTCCCGCGGGCTGCGTCCGCGGGGGACGCATGGTACGCGATCGTGCGCAGCCTGTGCCCCGCGCCACGCTGCTAGAATCGACGTGACGCGGTCCGTTGCGGCGCGTGACCGCGACCGACGGGAGAGTCCCGTGCAGCGTGCGTCCCCGCTCCTCCTCGCGATCGCGACCATGGCCTGCGCGAACGGCAGCCGTCCCGACGACGACAGTGGCGCGCGGGCCGACGAACGCGCCGCGATGGTCGCGCAGCAGGTCGAGGAACGCGGCATCCGCGACCCGCGCGTGCTCGAGGCGATGCGGCGCGTGCCGCGGCACGCGTTCGTCCCCGAGGAGATGCGGCCCTTCGCGTACGACGACTCGCCGCTGCCCCTCGGCGCGGGACAGACGATCAGCCAGCCGTACATCGTGGCGCGCATGACCGCGGCGGTCGACGTGCAGGACGGCGAACGCGTGCTCGACGTGGGCACCGGCTCGGGCTACCAGGCCGCCGTGCTGGCCGAGCTCACGCCGCACGTCTTCACGATCGAGATCGTCGACGAGCTGGCGCGGACCGCACGCGCGTCCCTCGACGCGGCCGGCTACGGGCGCGTCGTCTCGACGACCGGCGACGGCTGGGCGGGTTGGCCGGAGCACGCACCCTTCGACGCGATCGTGGTGGCCGCGGCTCCCGACGTCGTCCCGCCGGCGCTCGTCGAACAGCTCGCGCCCGGAGGACGGCTGTGCCTGCCGGTGGGTCCGCGCGACGAGACGCAGCACCTCCTGCTGGTCGAGAAGCGCGCCGACGGCAGCGTCGTGCAGCGCATGCTCGAGCTGGTGCGCTTCGTCCCGATGACCGGCGGCGACCCGCCCGGGACGTGACGCGACGGGCGCGCGCTCAACCCGCGGGACGCGCGCGCGCCCGTCCCATGAGCCACAGCATGCCGCCGCTGGCCAGCGAGCAGGCGAGCAGCATCGCCGCCGCTCCGCGCAGGATGAAGTCGACCTCGAGCGGCTCGACGCGACTCTCGCCGTCGACCACGACGGTGTGCGCGAGCGTCGAGCCGGCCCCGACGACCACCGGGACGAGCGAGGCCACGGCGAGCGAGAAGAGCGAGATGCCCACCACGTAGGCCGGGTACGGGAAGCGCGCGCGGCTCCCGTCGGACGCGTCGAGCGCGCAGGCCACCACGAGCGCCGCCGGCAACGCCAGCGTCTCGAGCTGCAGGAAGAGGATGCCGGCCAGTCCCTTGCCCTCGACGCGTCCCACCAGCTCGTCCGGCACGGGGGCGTGGTAGAGCCAGGCCAGCGCGACCGCGGGCAGGAGCATCGGCAGCAGCGCGAGCACGTACGCCCGCGGCGACGGCGGCACGACGTCGGGCGGCGGCGGGACGCGCAGCAGCGTGCGCACGCGCACGGAGAAGGCCCCGATCACGAACGGCGCCGCCACGAGCGGCAGCAGCCACGGCATGACGAGCACTCCGATCGTGAGCGCGGGATCCTGGTCGATGCCGAAGTCGCCGGCGCCCAGGGCGGGGATCCCGATGGCCAGCAGCAGCACCGCGCCCAGCGACGGGAAGGCGATCTCGCGCACGAGGCGCGCGCCGCGTCGCACGCGCTCTGCCGCCGTGGCGTGCAGCGGATGCCCCAGCGAGCGGTGCCGGCGCGCGGCCAGCGCCACGAGCGTCGCCACGTACGCGAAGAGCACCGTCCAGACGTAGGCGGCCGCCTCGCCGCGGGCCACGCGTCCCGAGTTCGTGCCGAGGCCGAGACCCCACACGAGCCCGCCCACCACCAGCGTGTGCACGAGCGCGTTCACCAGGGAGATCTCCCGAGGCGTGCGGGACGGACGGCAACTCCGCGCCGTCCCGCCCCGATTCTACGTCGCGCGGGTGCTCAACCGGGAACGCTCTCGTCCCGGGCCGGCTCGGCGAGGTCCGTCACCGTCCGGAGCCGGAATCGCCCACGGGTTGCTCGTAGCGCTTCACCATGAGCGCGATGCCGGGCTCCATCATGCGCCTCCAGGCCGCCTCGACCTCGGGCTTGAACATCGGATCGAACTCGCGCACGGTCTCGAGCAGGCAGCGCAGCCACGCCTCGTAGTGCACCGGCGGCACGTCGAGGGCGCGCCGACTGTGGCGCTCGGCGATCTGCTCGAGGTGCTTGAGACCCTCGAGCGATCCCTGCGACGCCAGCATGATGAGGTAGAAGGAGGCCTTCAGCATGCGCCGCTGCTTCTCGAAGTCGGTCGCCTGGAAGAGCCGCGACACCTCCTCCGACGAGGCCAGGAAGCGCTCGTAGAAGCGGTCGAGGAAGTGCGGCTCGGCGAGACAGCGACCGAGGCTGTCGTGGAAGGTGTCGACGAATGCGTCCAATGGCGTCCCCTCACTGATCTGCGGCTGCGCACGGCTGCCCTGCCCCGCCATCACGCTAGGACGCTCGCGCGCTCGACGCAACGGGTCGTGCAGTCGACACGACGGTTTCATTCCACCGGAGCAGTTCTGCGCGAGGACGCATCCCGCCAAGGCGGATCCCGTCCGAGCGGAGACCGTCCGCCGACCGAAGGCGGCGGTTCGGACACGCGACGCGCGCGCCCGGATGCCCGGCCTGCGCCAGGCCCCCGTGGACTTCGCGTCGGACCACGGGCGCGCGGCGGTGCAAGGTGATCGCCGAGGCGACCGGCTCATTCCTCGAGCACGAGCTTCGTCTGGGGCGCCTTGACCGAGAGCTTGCCGCCCAGCGTGCCGTCGCTGCCGGGGACGGCGCCGAGGGTCAGCGTGTACGCCCCGAACTCGACCAGCGGGAGCTTCTTGAACACGAGCCGGCTCCCGTCGGCGCTGCGCGTGACCGCCGCGACCAGCTCCGGCGCGCCGGACAGCGCGCCCGTCTCGTCGCCGCTCAGCAGCACGCCCTGCGGACCTTCGAGCGAGACGAGCACGATCTGCAGGCCCTGCTTGCCGACGAGCTTGCCCGAGAGCAGGGAGCCCGCCTTGACCTCGAGGTCGAGCGCGATGCCGCCCGGTCCGGGTGCCGGCGATCCGCCCGGGAGCTTCAGGCCCTTCGCGATCGGCGGCAGCTTCTCGGAGAGCGTGAGGCGGTAGCCGCCGGCGCTGCCGTCGGCGCCGCCCAGCGCGAGCGCGTGGCGTCCCGACCGTTCGACGACCACGCCCGACAGCTTGGCGCGCTTGGAGCTGCTGCTCGTGAGCACCGGGTCGAAGGCCGGGTCGTTCGCGTCGGTGCTGACGAGCGTCTCGCCGCCGGGAGCGCGCAGCGCGAGCACGGGCACGAGCGAACCCTCGCCGCGCCGACGCAGGGTCGCCGAGAGGCGCGTGCCCGCCACGAGGTCGACGAAGACCAGGTCCTCGTCCTGCGGGGCGAGGTCTCCCAGCAGCTTGTCCTTGCCGTCGAGCAGGGCGATCACCGTGAGCGCGTCGGGCAGCTCCGCGACGCGTCCGTCGGGCAGGCGCACGAGCAGCGAGGCGGCGCCGAGAGGTGCCGGCGGCGTGACGAAGCGCAGCGTCGACGCATCGACGTATTCGGTCGGGACGGGCACGCCGCCGCTCCCGTCGAGCGTGCTCGCGCCCAGCTCGACGGTGGATCCCTCGACGAAGCCCGCGCCGAGCAGCGTGACGAGTTCGCCGCCCGTGTGCGCCACGAGCGCCGGCGTCGCGTCGACGAGCAGCGGATCGTCGCCCGCGACGGCGTGATAGGCGTCGGCCTGTTCGGATGCCATCGCCGCGCAACCCGCGTGCTCGACGCGCAGCGCGTGGGCACCCGGCGGGAGCGCGGGCGCGAGCACGTCGAGGCGCGTCGCGTCGACGAGCGTCGTCGGCGCCGGCACGCCGCCCAGGAACACGAGCGTGTCGGCGTCGAATCCTCCGCCCAGCAGCACGAGCTGCGTCCCGCCGGAGCTGCTGCCCGCCGCGGGGAAGAGCGAACCGATCTGCGGCACGGCCGCGGGACGCGCTTCGTACGCCTCGGGCAGCCGCAGCTCCTCGCCGGCGCTCGTCAGCAGCAGCAGCTCGAGCGAGCCCGGGGACGTGGCGGGCGTGACGAGATCGAGCAGGCTCGCGTCGGCCAGCAGCTCCGGCACGACGACGCCGCCCAGCGTGGCCTCGACCACGCCGTCGAGCGAGCTGCCGAAGAGCGTCGCGAGCACGCCGCCCGAGGCCGGTCCGCAGGCCGGCTGCAGCGCGCTGGGGACGGGCAGCGCAGGCGCGACCTCGAGCAGTCCCGCGGCCAGGGCCAGGCCGCCCGCCGCGCTGTGGACCACGAGATCGTACGCGCCCGGCGGCGCGTCGTCCGCCGCGGTCACGTCGAACAGCAGCCGCCCCGTCGCGGGCACGAACTCGACCTCGCCCACGACCAGCGCGTCGCCCGCGCCGGCGAACACGACCGATCCCGGGGCGACGAAGCTCTGCACCGTCACCACGAGCGGGACCGTCTCGCCGGGATGCACGACGCGCGCGGTGAACGGCGCGCCGATGCGCAGGCTCACGTCGTCGCCCACCACGAGCGGCGCGGCCGCGACGGTCTCGTCGCCGACGAGCGTGTACGCGAAGGCCGAGGCCGCGAGCGGCAGGAAGTCGGTCTCGAAGGGCGGCAGTCCGGTGCCCGCGGTGATGGCCGGCACGGTGAGCGGACCGTCGAGCGGCGCCACCGCGAGCACGTACGACCCCGGCGCGAGGGCGCGCAGCTCGTACGCTCCGTCGGCGTCGGTGAGCGCGGCGCTCGCCAGCCGTCCGTCGGCGGACGACCGCGCCCAGACGTGGGCGCCCGAGACCGGCGAGCCGGACGCGGCGCGCAGCACGCTGCCGACGAGGCGTCCGCGTCCGTCGTCGCCGCCGAGCGAGACGAGACCCGCGCGCTCGTCGTCGGACAGCGTGCGCGGCAGCACGAAGCCCGGGTGCGCGTACGGCGTCATGGTCGCGCTGCCCTGGGCCGAGTGGTCGAGCCCGAGCAGGTGTCCTACCTCGTGCGTCACGATGGCGCGCACGTCGAACGCGTTCGCCGCGGGCGCCGTGGCGAAGTGGACGTCGCGGCCGTTGAGCACGATGTCGGCGTCGAGCAGCTTGCCGCTCGAGACCACGTACTGCAGCGGCGTGACCGCCACGAAGCCGGAGCCCTCGGGGAACAGCAGGTCGTCGCCGTCCTCGGCGAAGATCACGCTGTGCAGGTCGTCGGACGGCCAGTCGGTGCGCGCGCGCGAGTCGGGCGCAGCGTCCTCGACGAGCAGCAACGGGACGGCCGGCTCGTCGGCCCAGGCGGCGAACGCGCGCCGCACCGCGAGGTCGTCGTCGTCGCCGGGCAGGTCGTCCGAGCCGTCGGCCTGCACCACGAACTCGAGCGTCGACGTCTTCCAGCGCACGGCGACGCCCTTGGACGTGAAGATGCGCAGCGACGCGGCCGCGCCGCCCGCGACGGCGAGCAGCACGGCGACCGCGAGCAGCGCGCGGGCCCGGCGCACGCTCATCGATCGGCGTCCTCGGGCGCGGGCGCCTCGTCGCGCGCGGCGGCCCGACGCGCGTCGTCGTCGGCCACGAGCCGCGCGAGCAGCGGCCGCAGGACGTCCCAGGCGTCGGACGGCAGCGCCTGGGGATCGGCGGGCTCGCCGTCGGCCGGATCGACGAGATCGACGCCGCCCAGGTCGCGCTCGACGCGCAGCACGCCGGCCGCGTCCCGGCGCAGGCGCAGCACGCCCTGTCCCAGCCCCACGGGGACGCGCACGCCGAGCGCCGTGGGCCGTGTGAGGAACAGCACGAGCTCGTCGTCGGCGGTGAAGCGCGGCATGCCCGGGATGCGCAGGCCCTCGTCGCCCACCTCGCCCCCGGGCACGCGGAAGACCAGCCGTTCGCCGGCCCCGGCCCCGCGCAGCGCGTCCGAGACCAGGAACTCGACGCGGGTCACGATGACCCCTTCGGCCAGGCGCTCGGCGGTGGTCGAAAGCACCCGTCCGCGCACGATCTGCTCGGCGCGGGACGTGACCTGGGGCAGGTCGAGGCGCTCGACGGTGGACGCGGCGGCCGGTTTCGGCATGCCCAGGATCACGGCCAGAGCCAGTACAATGCGGGCAATGAGCAGATCCACGTCTCGCATCCGGGCCGGGGAGACCTCAGCATATCCCGAAGGACCGCGCTCTCCGGGCAGCTTCCCGGCGTCGCATGGGCCCCGCGAGGCCCGTCCCGTCCCACGCCCGATCGGGCCGGGGCGCACCCGATCGGGACGCCCGTCCGACGACGGCGAGCGCACGGCGCATCGCGGTCCGGCAGGAGACGCATGACAGACAGCCATCCCGACCAAGGTTCCTCGCGCGGCGGCAGCCGACGCTCCTCGTCCGCGCGCTCCTCGTCGCGCTCGTCCTCCGGGGGTTCGCGACAATCGGGCGGATCCCGTTCGCGGGGCGGCCCGCGGCGCCCGCGCAAGGGCGACGCCCCACGCCCGAAGTCGTCCGACGACGACGAGCCGCGCGCGCCCCGCGCCCCCGTCGACGACGAGGCCAACGCCATCCCGGTCTCCGAGTGCGCCTTCGCCGAGTTCGAGCTGAAGGACGAGCTCGTGCAGGCCATCGCCGACTCGGGCTACCGCACGCCGTCGCCGATCCAGGCGCGCACGCTGCCGTTCGCCCTCGAGGGACGCGACGTGATCGGCCAGGCGCGCACCGGCACCGGCAAGACCGCCGCGTACCTCGTGCCGTCGCTCCAGCGCCTCACCGACGGCGCGCCGCCGCGCGTGCTGGTGGTCGTCCCGACGCGCGAGCTCGCCATGCAGGTCACCGAAGAGGCGAGGCGTCTCGGCAAGCACCTCGGAGTGCGCTCGCTCGCGGTCTACGGCGGCGACTCGATGAAGCGCCAGCTCGACGGCATCGACCGCGGCGCGACGATCATCGCGGCCACTCCCGGCCGCCTGCTCGACCACCTCGGACGGCGCACGCTGTCGATCGAGGGGCTCGACGTGCTCGTGCTCGACGAGGCCGACCGCATGTTCGACCTCGGCTTCCGCGAGGACATCGCGAAGATCATGCGCTACGCCACCGGGCGCCGGCAGACCTTCCTGTTCTCGGCCACGCTCTCCGACGAGGTGCTCGACCTCGCCCACAAGTACATGAACGACCCGGCCAAGGTCTTCCTGGCGCCGGACAAGATGACCGTCGACGAGGTCGACCAGACGGTCTTCGCGGTCGATCAGCAGCTGAAACTCGACCTGCTCGTCGAGGTGCTCAAGCGCGAGCAGCCCGATCGCTCGATCATCTTCACGCGCACCAAGATCGGCGCCGACCGGCTCGCGATGCGCCTGCAGAAGAAGGGCATCGAGGCGCGCGAGATGCACAGCGGCCTGCCGCAGAAGAAGCGCGAGCGCATCCTGGCCGACTTCCGCGAGGGCGCGTTCCACTTCCTGATCGCCACCGACGTGGCGGCGCGCGGCATCGACATCGACGACGTGAGCCACGTCATCAACTACGACATCCCCGAGAACCCCGAAGACTACGTGCACCGCATCGGACGCACGGCGCGCATGGGCAAGACGGGACGCGCGGTGACCTTCGTGACGCGCGACGACGGCGAGTTCCTCACGTCGATCGAGAAGCTGATCAACAAGGACATCCCCACCGGGCGCTACGACGACTTCGTGCACCGCGTCGACGAACCCGAGGACGACGCGCCGAAGCCGCCCGCGGCCCCGCAGTACACGCGCACGCTGCAGGGCTTCGTGCGACCGCGGCGGCGCCGGTAGGCACGCGTGGCGAGATCGCTCCCGTGAGCGAGCGAGGCCTCGTGACGAGCGTGGGCTCTCGCTCGGTGACCGTGTTCGTCGAAGGCAAGGGCGTCCTGCGCTGCACGCTGCGCGGCAACCTGTGGGCGGCCGAGCGCGGCGAGACGCGTCCCGTGGCGGTCGGCGACCGCGTGCAGGTCAAGCTCGAGAGCGGCACCGAGGGCGTGGTCGAGTCGGTCGACGAGCGCGCCAACCGCCTCGCGCGCCACCAGCCCGCGGGGCGCTTCAGCGGCCAGGGACGCACGCACACGAGCGCGCGCTCGGGCAAGGATCCGCCCGTGCAGGTCATCGCGGCGAACCTCGACCGCATCGTGATCGTGGCCGCGCTGCTCGACCCGCCGTTCCGCGCGGGCCTCGTCGACCGGCTCGTGGTGGCCGCGCACATGCAGGGCATCGAGCCCGTGCTCGTGCTCAACAAGGTCGACCTCGAGGGCACCGAGGCGCGTCCCGGCGACCGCGGGGGCACGGTGACGCGCGACGTCGCCCGTCCGTGGATCGAGGACGACATGCACGTGATCGCCACGAGCACCGTGACCGGCGAGGGCACCGACGCGTTGCGCGAGCTGCTCGCCCAGGGCGTGAACCTGCTCGTGGGCCACAGCGGCGTCGGCAAGACGTCGCTGCTCAACGTGATCGCGCCCCAGGCCCTGCGCGCCACCGGTTCCGTGACGTCCTACCACGGGCGCGGACGCCACACGACGACCCAGGTGCGGCTCGTCCCGCTCGACTCGGGCGGCTGGATGGTCGACAGCCCCGGCATGCGCGAGTTCGGCCTGGAGGACGTGCGTCCCGCCGACCTCGCGCGACTGTTCACCGGCTTCGGCGAGCTGCCGGACGCCTGCAAGTTCAACGACTGCCTGCACCGCACCGAGCCCGGCTGCGCCGTGCGCACCGCGGTCGACGCGGGCGAGATCGCAGAGGAGCGCTACGACGTGTACCGGCGCATCCTCGACGGGGTCGAGGGCGAGGCGGTGTAGCGCGGCGCGGGACGCCGCCGCGGCCGGGGGCGCCTCCCGCCCCGCGACGCCCCCTCGTCTCACCCCTCGCGATGCGCCTCGTTCCACTCGGCGTACGGGACGCCGTCGACGAACAGCTCTTCGGTCGTGGCCGCGCCGTCGCGCAGACGCACGCGCAGCAACAGCTCGGGACGGCGGCCCAGATCGGCGTCCCACCACGTGCTCGGGTCGACGCCGTCGGCGGGGATGAAGAAGCGTTCGAGGCCGTAGTCGAGGTTCAGGATCTCGTCGCCGACCCAGGTCACCTCGCCGCGCAGGAAGATCGTGCCGGGCTCCGGCTCGAACGGCGTGAGCGCGATGACCTGCGCGGGCGTCACCGTCGGATCGACGAGCGCGAAGAGCACGTCGCCCTCGCGGATCTCGTCGGGCGTCCACGCGACGAGGGAGCGGTCGACGCGCTGCACGGCGAGGCGCGTCACGACGTGGCGCCCCGAAAGCAGGTCGACGGGATCGAACGCGGCCACCTCGAAGTCGCACGCCACACCGTCGCGCAGCGTCGTCTCGGCGCGCACGATCATCGTCCCGAGCACGAGCAGCTGCGGGACGAGCGCGAGCAGGAAGAGCAGGCGGCGACGGCTCACGAGGCACCCTCCGCGGCGGCGATCCAGCCGCGACGCTTGCGCTCGAGCCAGGTGCCCATCGCGAGCAGCACGACCCCTCCGAAGATGAACGCCAGGAACGGGTTCATCTCCGACCCGACGTACTCGACGTAGCGCGTCACGACGAGTCCCAGGAAGCCCAGGATGCCGTAGTTGATCGACGACGGCGCGTTGCGCTTGACGCCCACGGCGATGAGCACGAGCAGCGCCACGAACAGCGACGCGTTCGCGACCAGGTGCACCGACTCGGGCGCCACCGACATCCACCAGGCGAAGAGCGCGGCGGCGAGCAGCGAGCCGGCCCCCACGGCGGCCTCGACCCGGTCTGCCGCGCGGCGTGCGGCGAACGCCAGCAGGACGACGGCCGGCACGCCCACCGCGAGCGGCGTCTCGAACACGTGCAGCGGGAGCGGCGAGCCCTCGTGCAGGTGGAACACGTCGCCGAACGAGAGCGCGTACATGCCGCCCAGGACGCACGGCGCGGCGAGCAGGCGCGGCGGCTGCTCGCAGGCGGCGAAGCGCGAGCCGCGCAGCACGAGCGAGAGTCCGCGCAGCAGCGCGCCGGTGCACATGCCGAGCGTCGCGAGGGCCACCAGCCAGCGCTCGTCGCCCTGGGTCCCGGCGCGATCGAGACGCCAGCCGGCGTGCCAGCCGAGCCACAGCAGGAACAGTCCGAGCACCGCGGTGGTCACCGCGCGCGAGCGCGTGAGCAGCACGAACGGGACGCTCGTCGTCCACCACAGCAGCAGCGCCCACGGGTAGTCGGACGAGAGGTGGTAGATCTGCGCGATCAGCCCGATCGCGCCGCCGAAGAGCAGCACGCCCAGCGCGGTGAGCGCGCGGCCCAGCGCGGGCGAACGTCCCGGCTGCTCGGCCAGCGCGAAGCCGAAGTGGTGCACGCCCAGGAACAGGGCGAAGATGAGCGCGAGCTTGAACGGCTTGCCCATCTCCTCCCAGTTCGCGGCGAAGAAGAGCAGGATGCCGGCGCCCACCAGCAGCGCGCCGAGCATGGCCACGATGCGCACGAAGGTCGCCACGCGGTCGCCGCGCGCAGGGAGCTCGGCGGCCAGGCGCTCGGCCACGGCCGCGCGCTGCGCGTCGCTCAGCACGCCGTCGCGTTGCAGGTCGTCCAGGGCACGCTGGACGCGTTCGGTCAGGGTCATCGGCGTCACGCCCCGAACTGGCGCAGGTGGTGGTCGACGTGCTTCCACTGCAGGCGGTCCCACTGCTCGGGCGTCATGCGCCCGAAGAAGGGATGCGCACCCTGTGTGATGCCGGACGGGCCACCCGTGCCGAAGCGTTCGAGGAGCAGCGCGACGCGCTCGCGCTCGCTCTCGAAGTCGCGCTCGTCGCTCACGACGAAGGACGCGTCGGTGGGCATGCCGTGCCCCCACGGCTTGTCGGAGAGCGCGCGCTTCAGCACGAGGCGGCCGAGGAACACGCCGATCAGGCTGCGCGGCAGCGTGCGCTCGCCCACCGCGACCTCGAGCGGCGGGACGAGGTGCGCCAGCGCCTGCGCCGGCGTCATCGTGCCCCACTGCCGGGGCGTGTCGGGACGCAGCGCGTCGAGGCGCGCGAGCAGCGCCCGACGTCCCTCGGCGTCGAAGATCGAGTCCATCGGATGCCCCCGCGCGACGCGGGACGGCGGGTCGGATGCCCCGCAGCGCTCGCCGCCCGTCGCGGCCGCGAGTCTACCTCCGCGGGACGCGCGCACATCCACCCGCGTTTCGGCCGCCGCGGGGCGTCCGGACGACCGGCGCCCCCGCCGAGCACCGCCGTCGCGGGCGCGCCGCGCGTCAGTCGAGCAACGCGTCGATGTCGCCGATCTCGGCGGTGAACATGCCGTCGGTCACCTCGAGCAGCGGCCCGGTGGGATGGCCGTCGGCGTCGAGCCGGCGCAGGGTCCCGTCGACGAGTCCCGAGAGCTTGGCCTTCTTGCCCTGCTTCGTGCTCACGATCTCGACCGTCGCGTCGCCCGGGTGGACGCGCTCGTAGACCAGTGCGTCGTCGCCCAGTCCGACCTGGAAGCGGAAGCGCAGCAGATCGTCGCCGCTGAACGTGCCGGTGTCCTTGAACTGGGCTCCGAACGGCAGCGTGAAGCGGAAGAACTCGGGGCCGTCGCCCTTCACGGCGAGCACCTCGGTGACCGGCTCGCCGTCGAGCGTCGCCACCTCGTAGCGCACCGACTTGTGGTCGGACGTCCAGGCATCGCCGTCGAGGTCTGCGGTCATGATCACCTTGCCCGTCTTCACCGGCGGCCCGTCGCCGTCGCCCGGGTCGCCGTCGGGCAGCGCCACGGTGACCGCACCGGGGAAGGTGACCTTGCCGGCGCGCGTCCAGACGTCGACGTCCCAGGTGCCCTCGCCGAGCGACTTCGGCAGGCAGATCGTGACCAGGTCGGTCGAGCCGTCGGCCAGCGGTGCGTCGAGCGGACCCCAGGACGCGATCGAGACACGCTTGCCACCGACGCGCACGCGTCCCTTGATCGTCCCGAACCACTTGCCGGTGAGGAACACGCAGCCGCCCGGTTCGACCGTCGAGGGGACGACGCCGAGCAGCTGCGGCAGCCGCACGTCGACCGGGCCGTCCCAGATCACCGGCGCGGCACCCCCCAACCCGCGCGGACGCACCTCGAGCGCGTAGCTCCCGGCGGGCGCCCGGCGCAGCAGCGCGGTCACCGAACCGTCGTCGTGAGCCACGACCTTCAGCTTGCGGGCCTTGCCCTGCTCGGGCACGAGCCGCACGCGCGGCGTCTTGGGTCCCATGTCGGCCACGGACACGACGACCTCGAGCCCCGGCGCGAGCTCGTGCGTGGAGACGTCGAGCACCTGCTGCGACGCGGCGAACGGGGCGAACAGGACGATCGAGATCAGGGCGGAGCGGAACATGGCAGGGCCCTCGGGGTGCGGGACGTGGTGGGTCCCGAGCATACCCCGCGCCCCGCGAGCGGACGACCGGCCTACCCGCGCACGAACGCCTCGACCACCTCCCAGGACGCGTCGAACCAGCCCGCGGCGAGCACGCCGCCGTCGCCCGTCCCGAGGATCGAGGCGTTCCACACGATCCAGTCGGTGAATCCGACCCCCGAGACGAAGAGCGGCAGCACGAAGCCCGTGCGCGCGCCGGGCACGCCGCTGTCGGCCAGCACGCCCACGAGCGCGTCTCCGTCGTCGGCCCGCGGACGGACGCACAGCGCGCCCAGGTCGTCGCCCTCGAACGTGCGTCCGCCCAGCGTGATCGCGCCCCGCTCGGCGCGCAGCGGCGCGTCGTCCCCGACCACGCGCTCCCAGGCGGCGTTCGTGTCGGCGTTGCCGTACAGGATCACGTCGCGTCCCGCGTAGTCGCCGGCGAGGAACGCGACGTCGGACGCGATCTCGGCCCGTCCGTTGCCGCGGTACTGCCAGACCTGCGCGTCGTAGCGCGCGCGGGCCGCGAGCGTCGCCGTCTCGTCGGGCGTGCCGGACGTCCCGGGCACGAGCACGAAGCGCCGGTCGAACGCGCGCTTGAACGGTCCGCAGCGATCGGGACGCATCTCGCCCGCGCGCAGCGGTCCGGCCGCGTGCCATCCCGACGCGTCGCGCACGAACGCATGCGACCCGTCGGCCAGCGCCGCCCCGGGACGCACGTCCTCGCCGTCGAGTGCGAGCGACCGCAGCGCGTGTTCCGGCGCGCGGCGCGAGCGCGAGCCGACGCACGTTCGTCGTGCTCAACGACGCCGCACCGGACGCGTCCCACGCGCCCTCGACGTGGGCCACCGCCCCGGGATGCAGCACCTGCTCGACCGAGACCCAGTGGTGGCGCGCGTCGACTCCCGGTCCCCAGGTCGTGAACGCCAGCGCGTCGGGATCGTCGGGGATGGACGACGCCGCGAGCAGCTCGACCATCTCCGGCCAGTCGAGGCAGTCGGTGCCGGGCGACGCGTCGCCGTCCCACCAGTGGCCGGCCCCGGGCTGGAAGTGCGAGAGCGGCTGCGCCCCCGCGTCACGCAACGCCGAGAGCATCAGCTCGGCCTCGCTCGGCGGGACGTTGTCGTCGGCCTCGCCGTGCAGCACGAAGACCGGCATCTGCGCGAGATCGTCGATCAGGTCGAGCGTGCGCGACGGGCCGTCGGCGGCCTGCCAGAGCGCGGCGAGTTCGCCTTCGGGACGCCCGCCGTAGCTGTCGAAGCCCATCCACCCGGCGCTGGGCGCCACGGCCGAGAAGCCGTCGGCGTCGTTCGCGGCGAGGTGCCACGCGCCGTGTCCGCCCATCGAGTGGCCGGCCAGTGCCACGCGGTGCCGGTCGACGCCCGTGCGCGGCAGCGCGTCGGCGAGCGCCTCGTACGCGTCGGCGCGTCCCCAGTCCTGCCAGTCGAAGCCGAACGGACGCCGGTTCGTCGGCGCCACGATCCAGCGGTCGGGACGCGGCGCGTAGCAGCGCGCCTGGGCCAGCGCGTCGACGCCCGCGCCGTGCAGCGAGAGCACGAGGTGCGGCGTGCGCGGTGCGGTGTCGGCTTCGGGGGCACCCTGCGGCGGACGCAGCGCGTAGAACTGCACCGAGCCGTCGATCTGCGAGACGAACGTGACGCGGCGCGGGACGTCGGGCGGGACGACGCGCAGGACGAGGTCGAAGCGCGCGACGGCGATCTCGGCGGCGCCGTTCGCGGCGTGCGGGACGTCGGACCCGGCGTCGCCGAACGTGGCGCGGACCTCGATCGGCAGCGTCCAGCGGTCGGCGTCGTCGGGGACACGGACGCCCTCGCGCAGCGCGAGCGGCACGCCGAGTTGCCGCACGCCCAGCGGCGGCAATCCCGGCAACGTCAGGTCGAGCGGACGGAAGAGCGCGTCGCCGGCGCACACGAGACGCAGGCTCGCGATGCGGCGCGTCGACGTGGCCAGCGCGAGCACGCCGGCGGGCCCGACGTCGCTCGCACCCTGGACCAGGTCGGGCGCCGTGACCTCGCGCGACGAGAGCACGAGCGCGTCGACGACCGGGACGAAGTCCAGCGCGAACGCGCCGCGGATGCCCGTCACGTACACGTCGTTGCGTCCGACGCGCAGCGCGACGGGCACGCCGTCGACGCCGAAGCGATACACGTCGCCGACGAACGGCTCGCCGTTCACCCACGCGGTCGAGGCCCCCGCCAGATGCAACAGCAGGACGCGCGCCCCGTCGCCGTCGAGCGCCGCGTAGGCCCACGCGACGCCGCCGCCCGGTCCCCCGTCATCGCGGGCATCACGCGCCGTCCACGCCTGCTCCTCGCCGCGCTCGCCGATCAGCGTCTCGCCCGCCCGCGGCGGCGCGGCGGACGGATCGAGCAGGAAGCGCGCCACCACCGCGTCGGGACGGAACGGGCGACGTCCCGTCTCGTCGACCGCCTCGAGCGTCAGCCAGCGCGCCGGCCGCAGCACGCCCGCCTCGTCGACGCGCGGCGCGGCGAGCACGTCGTCCGCGGACGTCGCGGCGTCGGCCGCGGAGACCGTGTCCTGTGCGGACGTCGCGGCGGCGAGCGCGGCGAGCAGTCCACCCGCTGCCAGCCACGCGAACGGACGGACGGCGGACATGACGCGGCGCATCGGCGGACTCCGGACCGGGGAAGCGGCCACGATACCGCGCGATACGCCGGGCTCTCGCCGCGACCTCCCTGGGCTACCATCGCGGTCGGGGGTCCGCCCGACGTCGACGCGCATGCACAGGATCCCGGGGAGGGTCCACATGCACGACGGCACGACGCAGGCGCACTCGCACCCGGCGCCGACGATGCGACGACCGAGCCCGCTGGCGCTGCGGCTCGCGGCTGCGATGCTGTTCGTCCCGTGCACGCGCGCCCAGGACGTCGGCTGGGACGCGGTCGACGCGGCTCTCGACTCCGGCGATCGCGCGGCGGTGGCCGCCGCGCTCGTCGACGTGGCCGAGGCCGAGTCGTCCGCGCTCGAGAACGGCCCGACGTTCGAGACGCGGCTCGCCGTGGCCCGGGCGCGCGACGCCCTCGGTCAGCACGAGGCCGCGCAGCAGCTCGTGGACGGCACCCTCGACACGTGCCGCACCACGCTCATGCACGAGCGCAACCTGGCGAGCCTCGAGACGCCGCTGATCGAGATCGCCGAGGTCGCCGGCGCGATCGATCACGTCGCGCCGCTGGCGCAGTGGCTCGAGGGCGTCGCGCGCACTCGTCCCCTGCGCGCCACCGCGCTCGCCCGGGCGGCGGCCGCGCGCGCCCGGGCCGGCGACGTCGCGGACGGGACCGCGCTCCTGGCCGAGGCCGTCGCCGTGCTCGGGACGCTGCGACGCGACCCGGCCTTCGAGCGCGCGCTCTCCGGGCTCGTGTCCGACGCGGCGCACGCGGGACTCGTGCCCGACCTCTCCGCGCTCGAACTCGAGCAGCCGCCGCGCCCCGAACGCGTCGAGCGCCCCTGGGAGACCGGCGTGACGGGGCTCGGTGCGGCGTTGCTCGCGGCGCAGGTCCTCGCGCCGGAGGACGCGCCCGCATCCGCGCTCTCCGCGTACGCGGAGGCCTGCGAGTCGCGCGGCGACGTCGACGTGGCCGCGCGCCTCGATGGGCTGCTCGCGCTCGTGAACTCGCCGGCGCCGCCCGCGCCGTCCACCGAAGAGGACGCGACGGCCGCAGTCGACACCCACGTCCGCACGGCGCGCACCCTGCTCGACCAGGCGCGCGCGGCGTACGAGGCCGACGACGCGGCGACCGGACACGCGCGTTTCATCGACGGCACCCAGGCGCTGCTCTCCCTGCGCGAAGCGTCCGGCCGGGCCCGGGTCGTCCCGCCGGGACTCGTGGCGTCGCTGCCGGCCGACGAACTCGACGCGTTCGTGGGCTGGCTCGAACTCTCGGCGCTGCCCGCCGAGCAGGCCCTCGCCGAAGACGCGCCGTGGGTCGGCGTGCGCCGCGAGCTCGCCGCTCTCCCGACGTACGCGCCCGGGGATGCCCGGCTGCGGCGCGACCTCGGCCTGGCGGCGATGCTGGCCCACGAGTGGGCCCGCGCGGGACGGCTGCGCGACGCGGTCTCGACGCTGCGAGCCCTCGCTCCCGACGCCGCGTGGGTCGTCGCCACCGCCAGCCTGGCACGCGCCCTCGCACCGGAGCGTGCCGCGGCGGCCGCGGCCGAGCGCGCGCGCGAACTCGACGCGCTCGACGCGCTGCTCGCGTCGGCCGACGCGCTGCGTGCCGACCCTCCCCGGAAGTCCGCGGCGCCGTTCGACGAGGCCGTCGATCGGCTCGCGACACTCGACGACGCACTCGCCGCGCTCGTCGCGTCGCACCCCGCGAGCGCCGTGGCGCGCGCGGCCGACGGCGGACCGGGCAGCCTCGTGCAACTCGTGCGCGCGAGCGCCGAGCGCCGGGTCCAGGACGCGCAGCTCGAGGCGATGCGCGAGCTGTGTGCGAAGGGCCGGATCGACGCCGCGCTCGACGTCTACGACGCCCACCGCCCGGGGACGTCGCCGTGGTCGGTCGACTACGCGGCCTGGGCGCTCTACCGCGAGTGGTTCGAGGACTCGGCCGATCCGCCCGCTCCGAAGTCCCGCGCCCGGACACGTGCGCGCAGGTCGGGCCGCAAGGGAGCGAGTTCGTCGGGCTTCTCGGAAGCGGGCGTGCGTCAGGCGCTCGGCGCCGCCGAGCGCTGGCTCGTCGCGCACCAGTCCCGCGAAGGGTGGTGGGATCCGACCCTCGAGGACACCCAGTGCACCCGCGGCGACTGCGACGCAGGCACCCGCGCCACCTACCGCGTCGGCGTGTCCGCGCTCGCGCTGCTCGTCCTGCTCGGCGACGGCCAGGACCTCGACAGCGGGACGCATCGCTTCGCCGTCCGGCGCGGACTGCGCGCGCTGCTCGAGGTCCAGGACGAACACGGGCTCTTCGCGTCGGGCTTCACGAACGGCACGTACGACCACCTGCTCACCACGCTCGCGCTGCTCGAGGCCTGGGCCCACGCCGACGCGGCCGGCACCGCCGAGTCATGGACGGGTCTGCGCGAGGCGCTCGACCGCGCCCTCGCGTGCGTGCTCGCGCTGCGCAACCCGGGCGCCGGCTGGCGCTACCTCGACCCGACGCAGGACACCATGATCGTCTACCCGAACGACGCCTCGGTGACGGGCTGGGCCGTGCGCGTGCTCGCGCGAGCGCGCGACCTGGGCCTGGTCGAGGCCGACGAGGCCATCCGCGACGGCCTGCTCGTGCTCGACGACCTCACCGATCCCGTCGTCGGGCGCACGGGATACGTCGAGCGCGGCGGCGGCCCCAGCCGTCTGCCGGGGCTCGTGGACGTCTTCCTCGGTGACGAGACCGAGTCGATGACCGCGGCCGCGACGCTGGCCCGGCTGCAGGCCGATCCCGAACGCGAGTTCGTCGACGAGATCGTCCTCGAGAAGGCCTTCGCCCTGCTCGCGCGGACGCCCGTCGTCTGGACCGACGAGGAGCCGGGCCGCGTCGACCACTACTACTGGATGCTCGCCACGGCCGTCATGGCGCGCTCGGACTCCGAACGCTGGAAGACCTGGTCGCAGTCGATGGACCAGCTCGTCGAGCACCAGGTCCACGACGGCTGCAAGGCCGGTTCGTGGGATCCCGTGGGCCCCTGGGGCAGCGCCGGGGGACGCGTCTACTCGACGGCGATCGTCGCGCTGACCCTCGAGGAAGCCCTCGCCGCGCCGTGACCGCAGGCCGCACGCGCTCGACCGCGCGCCGGCTCGCGTCTCAGGCGCGGCAGGCCTTGAAGCCGCGCCGCAACTCGGCCGCGTCGAGGTGGCGTCCGATGAAGACGAGCCGGTTGCGGCGCTCCTCGCCGGGTCGCCACGCGCGGTCGACGCGCGCCTCGAAGAGCGTGTGCACGCCGTGGAAGACCGTGCGCGCGTCGCGTCCGGCCAGGTCGAGGATGCCCTTCATGCGGTAGAGGTCCTGCCCGCGACGCGCGGCCAGGAAGCGCAGCCACATGGTGGTCGTCTCGGGGTCGAGCGCGCCCGCCTCGTCGATCGCCACCGACGTGACGTCGCCCTCGTGGACGGGCTCGCCCCCGCCTCCCACAGCCGCGCCGCGCAGCAGCGTCGCGTCGAGGTCGAAGCCGCGCACGTCGAGCACCGCGGCGAGCGGCACGTCGGCCTGCCGGCAGGGATGGACCTCCGCGAGCGCGTTCATGCCACGCAGGCGTTTGGTGACGCGCGCGACGTCGGCGTCGTCGACGAGATCGATCTTGTTCAGCAGCAGGACGTCCGCGCACGCGATCTGTGCCCGCGCCACCGACGAGCCGTCGAGGTGCAGCTCGACGTGGCGTGCGTCGACGAGGGTCACGACGGCATCGAGGCGCACCTGCCGGCGCACCGCCTCGTCGACGAAGAAGCTCTGCACCACGGGAGTGGGCGAGGCCAGTCCGGTGGTCTCGACCACGATCGCGTCGGGTGGACGGCGCCCGTCGAGCAACCTGCGCAGGGTCTCGACCAGGTCGACCCGGAAGGTGCAGCACAGGCACCCGTTGTTGAACTCGTAGACCTCTTCCTGCGTGTCGACGACGAGTCCGCGGTCGATGCCCACGTCGCCGAACTCGTTCACCACGACGGCGATGCGCCGCCCGTGCGAACCGGTCAGGATGCGGTTGAGGAGGGTGGTCTTGCCCGCCCCCAGGAAGCCCGTGAGCACCGTGGCGGGGAGCGGCGCCGGCCCGACGGGCCGGCGCCCCGGACTGCCCGTCGTCACTCGGACGCGGCGTTCATGTGCTCGAGGTACTGCACGAGCGACTCGAGCTTGCGCTTCCAGTCGGGCACCTTCTCGCCGTGCAGGTCGACCTCGTCCTCGTAGGGCGAGTCGTACTCGCCGTCGGAGTACTCGCCGAGGAAGTTCGGCATCTTCGTGCCGGGCGCGAACCGCGGCGGGTCGGTGATCCAGTCGTGGATCCACTGCACCTTGAGGCGGTCCTTGGCCATCGACAGGTCGGGACCCCAGTTGGCCTTGTCGGGGTTGCTCGGGAGTTCGCCGCCGGCCGGGTGGCAGCTGTTGCAGCGGAACGTCGCGGTGAACAGCTCGTGGCCCTCGTCGAGCAGCTCCTGGTCGATCGCCTTGGCCTTGTCGACCTCGAACGGCCACGGCTGGTCGGCCTGGGCGTTGAACCAGCGCACGATGGCCAGCGACTCGTCGGTCGTCAGACCGAAGGTCGGCATGCGCACCTCGACGTGGTTGCGCACGGTGTACGGCGCCAGCAGGAACTCGAACAGCCAGTCGGGCTTGACCTTCGCGCCCTCCATGCGCAGCGTCGGCGGACGGTAGGCCTTCGACTCGATGTAGCGGCCCATGCCGCCCTCGCCCACGCCGTAGACGTGCAGCTCGTCGGGGATCGGCCGCTCGGCGGGTGCGTCCTCGAACCACTCGTAGAGGTCGACGTCCTCCTCGGCGGACGGGTCGTAGAACTCGTCGGAGAGCCAGTCGTGCGACGCGAACAGCGTCTGGCCGCCGGACTTCAGAGGCTCCGCCATCCACACGTCGTAGGTGAACGCCTCGTCGTCGACGAACGACTCGAGCGACGAGATCTTCGCGTCGAGGTCGTCGCCCTCGACCGCCACGGTCGACGAGTACTGTCCCACGCGGTGGCAGCCCGTGCAGTTGTACTCGGTGATGAGGCGGCTGCCGCGCTCGATCGTCTTCTCGTCGGTGTCGAGGCTGCGCTTCATCGACGGGTCGATCCCGTCGGCACGCAGACCGAGCAGGAACTGCACCACGAGCTCCACCTCGTCGGGCTTCAGGCCGAAGTTGGGCATCTTGAGCTTGTCGCCCGGCACCTTGACCTTCTGCTCGTAGCGCACGACGGCCGGCTGCCCGTCGGGTCCGTCCTCGACCATCGGGATGCGGTCGAAGACGCGCGGATCGGTCAGCTTGGCGGTGAACCAGTCGCGCAGCGAGTGCCCGATGGCCTCCGGGTTCGCGTGGCTGCCCTCGAAGCCGAAGTCGAACTTCGTGATCTCCTTCAGCGCCTCCTTCGTGAGCTCGGTGCCGATGCCCGCGTCGTCGTAGTGGTCGGGGACGAGGTGGCAGCCCGAGCAGCCGTTGCGCTCGAACGTCTTCTGTCCCACGAACAGCTCGAGCGCGCGTTCGCCGCCGTCGGCCTTCATCTGGGCCACCTGCTGCTCGGCCCAGCTGTCACCGGCCACCGAGGCGAGGTTCTCGACCGCGATCTGCTCGAGGATCGACGGCTTCTCCTGCGGCTCCTCGAGCGCCTTCCACTTCTCGGTCTCGGTGCGCTGCTGCATGAGGAAGGCGGTGATGTCCCAGGCCTCGGCCTCGCTGAGGCGCAGGTTGGGCATGATCGTCGTCGGGAAGTACTTCTTCGGGTCGAGGATCCAGTTGAAGAGCCACTGCGGCGAGACCTTCACGCCGATGGCCGACAGCTCGGGACCGTGCGTGTTCTCGGTCCAACCCTCGTTCTGCAGGCTGTGGCAGCCCAGGCAGCCGCGGTCGTGGAAGAGCTGCTTGCCGTGCTCGGCGTCGCCCTGTGCGGTCGGCGTAGCAAGCATCTCGAAGCTGCCCTTGGACAGCTCGCGCTTGGAGAGGTCGTACACGTACGCCGCCACGGCGCGCGCCTCGGTCTCGTTGCGCGCGCGCCAGTCGTCGACGTATGCGTCGCTCTGGTTCAGCCACTCGCGGTCGGCGTTCACCGACAGCTCGTCGCCCTGCGCACCCGTGTTCGACTGGTTCCAGAAGTGCGGCATGCGCGTCGACGGACGGAACGAGCGCGGCGACATGATCCAGCGCCGCACCCAGCTCTCGTCGACCTTGGCGGCCACGTTCGTCAGGTCGGGACCCGGCTTGCGCAGGTATTCGAGGCCCTGGATCTTGTGGCAGCCGTAGCAACCCAGGTTCTCGACCAGCTTGCGCGACGCGTTGTACTCGGGCACGCCGTCGAGCCGCTGCTGCTGGTCGTGGCACTGCCAGCACGACGAGTAGATCTGGTCGGACGGCACCATCGGCCAGTCCCAGTAGTGGCGCTCGGGGTCGTACCCGAAGTCGGCCACCCAGCGCGCCTCCTTCTCGTCGGCGGTCTCGAACTGGTCGGCCGCCGGCGTGTGGAACGTGCGCTCGAACTCCACCGCCTGGCCACGTCCCATGTGGCACACGGTGCATCCGAACTTGCCCATGGGGTGAGGGCTGCTGTCCGACACGAACAGGTCGAGGCGCGGGTGCGCGTTGAGCACGCGCTCGCCCGAGGTGCCCACCTCGTTCGTGCGGCTGCCGTCCGGATCCCAGTTCGCGTAGGCCGGCTTGTCGATGGCCACGTGACACGTGATGCACATGTCGACGCGGTTGACGTACATGAAGTTGTAGTTGTCCTTGAGCTTGTCGACGACGATCTTGTCGACCTTCAAGGTCGGCGCCAGCATGTCGACCAGCGGCAGGTTGCGGACGTAGTCGTTGAAGATGCCCGGGCCGATCTTCGACAGGGCCAGCTCGACGCGGTCGCGCGCGGCGGTCAGGTCGGCCAGTTCGCGTTCGATCTCGGTGACCGCGCCCCGCGCCTCCTTGAGCGCCGCCTGCTTGTGCAGCATGTCCTGGTTGGTGTCGTCGGCTCGCCGCAGGAGCGATGCGACGGCCTCCTGCTTCTCGAGCAGTTCGGCTTTCGAAGAGTCGAGGTACGCCGTGTCGTCGGCGTGCGCGAGGCGGTACTCCTCGTACTCGTAGCGCATCGCGTCGTACTGCGACTTCATGATCTGGTAGGCCTGGTTCGCGCCGTAGTAGACGCCCTCGGCCTCGCGCGCGGCCTCCTCCAGCAGCTCGATGTCGGCGTTGCGCGCGTCGAGCTCGGCCTGCTTCGCGGTGAGCTGCCGCTCGAGGTCTTCTTTCTCCTGCGGGTCGACGGCGGCGTCGAGCGCGGCCACCTCGCCCTGCATGCGCTCGATCTCGCGCTGACGGAAGATCTCCTGCCACTGCTTCCAGTCGCGGTCCCAGTCGCGGCGCCACATGAGCAGCGTGGCGACGGTGAGCACGAGGCCGCCCACGACGAACCAGACGTTGAGCGTGTTCGCGCCGTAGAGCCGCTCGTCGCCGAACGTCTTGGCGTTCACCGGCTGCACCGGGTACACGTTCGCGGCGGACGGCTTCTTCGCCGGCGCCTTCTTGGCCGGCTCGCCGCCGCCCGTCGCGGCCGGCTTGCCCTTGCCCGCGTCCATCTTGGCGCGCAGCGCGGCGATGCGGTCCTTGACGTCCTGCTCGCCCGAACCCGCGGACGCAGCTTCGCCGCCCGCAGCTCCGCCCGCAGCGTCGCCGGCCTTCTCGCCGGCACCGGCTGCGGGCTTGGCACCGCCCTCGGCCATGCGCTTCTTGATGGCCGCGATCATGGCCGCCTTGTCCTTGGGATCGCTCATCTCGGTTCCGTCTTCGAGGGGGTCCTGAAGGTCGTGGGTCGGAGGGAGGCCGACATCAGATGTTGAAGAACCACTCGGGGATGGCCACCAGGTACTTCAGGTTCACCGTCCACCGCAGGATCATCTTGATGGGCAGCGAGGCCATGCAGAGCAGCAGCATCGCGAGCACGCTGTAGCGGGCGAAGCCCATCTCGTGGAAGAACTTCTTGAGCAGGGTCTTCGCCAGCAGCGCGGGCATGATCACGAAGTATCCCGCGATGAGCAGGATGCCCGGCAGCTCGCGCACGAGCGGGTTGTCGGGCAGGCGCGTGTCGAGCCACTTGACCCAGAAGAACTCGGACAGGTTCACGTTCACGAGCGCTTCGATCTTGTGCGGGTCCCAGAACTCGAACGGACCGAAGAAGTTCCAGTTCGGGCCGCGCAGGAACGTGCCCATGATGACGAGCACGACCCACATGATCAGGAAGCCGAACAGGAACATCGTGATCGCGAACTTGCGCTCCTTGAACGTGTAGTACCCGTTGCCCTTCGGGTTCGTGTCGATGTAAGGGATGGCCATCAGGCCGACCACGATCAGGCCGGGCAGCACCACGCCCGCGAGCCACGGGTCGAAGTAGACGAGCATCTCCTGCAGTCCGAGGAAGTACCACGGCGCCTTGGCCGGGTTCGGCGCGCGCGTGCCGCTGGCCGGCTCCTCGATGGGCGCCTCGACCGCGACGCTCCACAGGATGAAGATCGCCGACAGGATGACCGTGACCAGGAACTCGCTGTACACGAGGTCGGGCCAGACCAGCACCTTCTTGTTGCTGTCGAGCGCCTCGGTCGGAGGCTCGCCCTTCTCGAGGCGCATGTCGTTGATGGTCGCCTGGCGGAAGGCCAGCCAGAGGAAGAACATCACCGAGAACATCATGATCAGGATGGGCATGTTGTCGCCCTTCGTGATGATCATGAAGAACTCGTGGTTGTTCGACCCGACCACGAGGAACGCCGCGAGCAGGCCCATGACGCCGAAGGCGACCTTGGGCTGCATCATCGTGCGCATGCGCACGATGTAGAGGAAGAACACCGCGGTCGAGACGAGGATCACGACCTCGGGCGACGCGATCGCGTTGAAGATGGACTCGAAGGCTTCCACGGCGATTCCTTACATGGGTCCCGAGATGCCGCCGTCCTTGCGGACGCGCCAGAAGTGGATGGCCATGAACAGGCCGGCCGCCAGGGGCAGCGCCACGCAGTGCAGGACGTAGAACCTCAGCAGCGCCGCGGCTCCCACGAATCGCCCTGCTAACAACCCGAACCGTATGTCGCTGGACGGTGTCACCAGCGCCACGTCGCCCACCGCGAGCAGGCTCGCGCCGGGTCCTTCGTTTCCGATCAGCGGGTGCGCGCGGGCCATGTTGCTGCCGACCGTGATGGCCCAGATCGCGAGCTGGTCCCAGGGCAGCAGGTAGCCGGTGAACGAGAGCAGCAGCGTGAGCAGCAGCAGGATCACGCCGATGTTCCAGTTGAACTCGCGCGGCGGCTTGTAGCTGCCGGTGAGGAACACGCGCAGCATGTGCAGCCACACCGCGAGCACCATCATGTGCGCGCCCCAGCGGTGCAGCTCGCGCATGATGCCCAGCGGGACGTGCTCGCGCAGCGCGATGATGTCGTTGTAGGCGTACTCGATCGTCGGCCGGTAGTAGAACATCAACAGCACGCCGGTGATCGTCTCGAGCAGGAACAGGAAGAACGTGATCCCGCCCATGCACCACGTGAACGACAGCTTGATGCCGCTCTTGCGTGCCTTCACCGGGTGAAGGTGGAGGAAGATGTTCGACAGCGCGGCAAGCGCGCGGTTGCGAGGGGTGTTCGGGTAGCCGTGCCTGAAGATCGATCTCCAGACCTGGGTTTCCGCGATCTTCTGCATCAAGCCCAAAGCTGCACTCCTCCGTGGGCGCCTGTCGTCGGTCGGCGACGTGGACGGTGTGGGGTCAGACCTTCAGGTAGGCCTCGGGGCTGATCCACTGCCCCTTCTCCCACTGGTACTTCTGGTTCTTGTCGACGAGGATCTGGCCGTCCGTGGCCAGCACGATGCGCCAGCGCTCGAGCGGACGCGGCGCGGGACCCTCGAAGTTCATGCCGCTCATGCGGTAGCCGCTGCCGTGGCACGGGCACTTGAACTTGTTCGCGGCCGGCTGCCAGTTCGGGATGCAGCCGAGGTGCGTGCAGATCGTGCTGAGCGCGTACATGCCCGGGATGCCGTCGCGCCCGGAGAGCGGATCGCTCTCGACGCGCACGAGCCAGGTGCCGTAGCTCTCCTTGTACGTCTCGTCGACACCCAGGCCGTAGTTGGACGGCGGGCCGGCCTTGAACGTTGCCGGCGGCTCGTAGAGCACGTTGGGGAACAGGTAGCGGACCATGCCGAGCAGGCCGGCATGCGCAGCCAGCAGGAAGAGACCCCAACCGGCGACGAGCGTCCCCATGACCTTGCGACGCGACGGATCGCGGCGGTTCGGGTCGCGCGCCGGGTTGTTGCCGTAGGTCGCTTGCTGGGACGCTTCTGAGGTGGCCATCGTTCGTCAGCTCTCCGAGGCGGCGCCGAGATCGTGCAAGGCATCGATCGCGGCCGATTTCACTTTCAACGGCAGGTCGCCCTCGCGCAAGTCCCTGAGCAACGGGACCGCCGCGGCATCGCCCAGGGCCGCCGCCGCCTGGCAGGCCGCCACCAGGAAGCTCTCGACCGCGGCGTCGCGCACCGAGCGGCGCGAGGACTCGTCTTGTACGTCGCGCAGCGTGCCGTCGAGCTGGACGTCTCCGGCATAGCTGTCGCGCTCGAGCATGTGCAGCAGGAACGGCGTGGCGCGCGCGTCGCCCGCCCGGGCGAGCAGCAGCACGGCGTTGCGGGCCACGATCGTGTCGTGGTCGCGCAGCAGCCCCGCCAGGACGTCGCGCGCGTCCGGCCCCTCGAGGTTGCCGAGGACGCCCAGCGCCAGCAGGCGCTCGTCGTCGGTGCCGGCCTCGAGCTCGTGCCGCGCGGCCTCCAGCGCCGCCGGATCACGCATGATCGCCAGGGCGATCAGCGCGTTGTTGCGCACCTGCGCGTCGGGGTCGTCGAGCGCCTCGAGGGCGAGATGCGTGAGTGACGGGTCGTGCTTGTGGGCCACGATCTGCAGCAGGTAGCCGCGCAGCGTGGCGCGCTCTTCGGCGTCGCGACCCTCGTCGGCGTAGTTCTCGTACAGGTCGGCCAGGTCGGCGGACGGCACCTGCTCGAGGTCGAGGGTCTTGCGCCGCAGCCCGTCGGCCAACGTGTGCAGCACCTGCCAACGCTCGTGCGGACCGGCCGTGCGCACCTGCTGCAGCAACTCGGCGGCGCTGTCGGACTCGGCGCCCCACAGCATGCGCAGCACGAGGTACACGCCGAGCAGCGTGGCCACCAGGATGGCGGGGAAGACGAAGAACTGCGGCAGCGCCGACAGGAACGAACCGGGCACGTGCTGCTCCGGCTCCTCGTCGTAGATCGCGTCGCCTTCCGGTGCGGGACCCGGCGGCAGGGCCGGGTCTGCGTCGGGCGGCGGGGCGCGCTCTTCGCTGGTCACGGTACGGCGTTCTCCGGGGGCAGGACGCAATCGGGCGCGATCCTAGCGAACGAGGGACACCCTTGGAAAGCAGGTACGAGCCTTCGTCCTGCGCTGCCAGTCATCCCCCCGGACCCCGGTCGGAGCCACCCGCGCCGGCCTCCGGATCCGCCCCGTTCGCCCGGCAGGCCCGCAGGGCGCGCGCCAGCCGGTCTTCGAGCAGCCGCAGCCAGGGCCCCCGCGGGTCGTCGGGATCGGGTACCGGCAGCTCGGCCAGGCGGGCCGCGACCCTGGACAACAGCGGCGCGTCCTCGGGCCGGGGACGCCGCGCGCGCGCCGTGCAGACCAGCAGCAGCGCCGCCGGATCGAGCGCCAGCAGATCCTCGACCGAGAGCGCGGCGGCCAGCTCGGGGCGGGACTCCAGCCGCTCCCGGACCCGCCGCACCGAGGCGATCCAGGCCCCGTCGCCGGGCAGCGTGCCCGGCCCGTCGGCCGGCTGGACGGCCCACAGGGCCCGCGCCAGGCGAGCCTCCGCCGTGGAATCGGGCGGCCCGGCCAGCAGCGCGTCGACCAGGTCGGGCGCGGCCTCGTCCCCCATCGCCCCCAGCCCCTCGATCAGCATCTCGAGCTCGCGGTCGTCGCAGGTCTGCAGGCGCGCGACCATCTCGGGGATCAGCACCGGACCGATGGCCGGCGCCAGATCGGACCAGGCACTCCAGCGGTCGACGGACCGCTCGGACGCGATGCCCAGGTCGAAGACCTCGCGGATCTCGGGCAGCGCGAGGCCCGCGCGCGCGCAGCAGGCGGCCGCCGCGATGCGCCACAGCAGCGGCTGCTCGGACGCCACGAGGACCGCCGGCGCGAAGCGCGCGGGACCGTCCCAACCGGCGTCGAGGGCGCGCTCCATCGAGAACAGGCGCTGGGTCCAGTGGCCCCAGCCGAGCGAGGCGTCGAACCCGGGCGGCGGCGCGAGCGTCTCGACCGCGGCGGTCTCGAGGTCGACGGCCCAGAGCGTGTTCGTGGCGTCGACGAGCACGATCTCGCCGCGCAGCTCGTCGACCCAGAAGTCGCGCCAGTACGGACGCCGGTCGCGCAGCGCGTCCCAGGCGTCACCGAACACGGCGCGGTGGTCGAGGACGCGCTCGACCGCGCCGTCGCGCCCGAGCACCGTGAGCAGCGCGCCGCGTCCCTCGCCGCCGTAGCGCTCGAAGAGCACCACCCGCCCGTCCGTCAGCACCGCGGCGTCGACCGGCGGCGCCTCGAGCTCGCCCTCGCGCAGCGCCGTGCGCATCTCGTCGGGACCGTCGCGCGCCACGGCCTCGAGCCGCCAGCGCGGACGCTCGTCCTCGACCCAGATCGTGAGCCGCAGCCGTCCGTCGAGCGACGGGAAGGCCCACGCGCCGTAGCCGTCCCAGTCGTCGCCCGCGCGGAGCGACGGCAGGAGCAGCGCGACGGAGAGGATCCAGACCAGGGCAGGCACGGCTGTCTCCCGGGACGCGAGGGATCCGTCCGCGCCCGATGCGGCGGGCCCATCGTATCGCCGCCGGTGCGTACCGACACGCACCCGCCGCGATCGCGCGCGGACGCGCGGGCGCGAGACTGCTACGCTCGCGGTCCATGACCGTCCTGCGCATCGAGAACCTGCACAAGCGTTACGGACGCACCGTGGCGGTGCGCGACGTCTCGCTCTCGGTCGAGCCCGGTCAGCTCTTCGGGCTGCTCGGACCCAACGGCTCCGGCAAGACGACCACCCTCGGCTGCGCCCTGGGCCTGCTGCGCCCCGACGGCGGTCGCGTCGAGGTCCTGGGAGTGCCCTCGGCGCGCATCCACGAGACCCTCGGCCGCGTGGCGGTGGTGTTCGACGCGCCCACGCTCGTACCCGGGTTGACCGTGCGCCAGAACATGGCCTACGCGCGCAGATTGCTGGGCCACGCGGGCGGACGCTCCGACGACGAGCTGCTCGAGCTGGTGGGCATGTCCGAGTACGCGTCGCGGCGCGTGGGCGCTCTCTCGCTCGGCCAGCACCGGCGCGTCTCGATCGCGCGCGCCCTCGTGGGACGTCCCGAGCTGCTCGTGCTCGACGAGCCGCTCTCCGGGCTCGACACGATGGGCGTGCGCTCGATGCTGCGTCTGTTCGTCGCGCTGCGCGACGAGGGGCTGACGATCGTCGCGTCCAGCCACCGGCTGCACGAGATGGAGCGCATCGTCACGCACGTCGCCATCGTCGTCGAGGGGCGCGTGGTGCGCGCCGCCCCGCTGGGCGACCTCGTGGGTCCGCGGCACGACCGGCTGCTCGTGGACGCCTCGCCCGCGCAACGCGCACGCGAGGTGCTGGCCGCGCTGCCCGGCGTGACGCTCGCGTCCGACGTGGCACGCGACGACGACGCAGACCGGGCGACGCCCGGCGGCGCGAACGCGGGCGGCGCGCGCGATCCGTCCGGCGACCCATCCCCCGCGGGACGCTTCGCGCTGCGCCTCGAAGGCGCGCTGCCCGGCGCGGTGAACCGCGCGCTGCTCGACGCGGGCTGCGAGGTCTCGCGCCTCGCGCCGCGCCACGTGGGCCTGCTCGACGTGTTCGAGGACCTCGTCGAAGCCCACGGCGCGAAGGAGCGCGCATGACGGGCACGCTGCGGGTCCTGCGCGCCGAGGGCTACCGGCTCGCGCGCCGGCGTCCGGCGCTGGTGTCGCTCGTGCTGCTCGGACTCGCGTCGGCGAGCTGGGTCTGGGTGACCTGGGCCGCGCAGGCCTTCGACCACGCGCGCCGGGCGCGGGTGATCCTCGCCGACGGCGGCGACCCGCCGGCGTTCGTGCCCGAGAATGGCTACGGCCCGCTGGTCGACGGCTGGCTCGTGGGACTCAAGCTGACGGTGGTCGTGCTGGCGGTGCTCGCCGCGCGCGGCCTGGCGGGCGACCTGGGCGGCGGCGTGCTGCGGCTGGCGTCCACGCGCAGCGCGTCGCGTACGGCCCTCGTCCTGGGACGCGCGCTGCTCGGTGTCCCGGTGCTGCTCGTGACGCTGCTCGTGACCGGCGGCGCGGCCTGGTGCTGCGCCCGCGCGCTCTTCCCGTTCGGTCCGCTCGTGGTGCGCGGCGTGTCGCTCGCCAGCGTCGAGGACCTCGACGCGGGACTCCTGCAGGCCGCGCTGCTCACGCTCCCCCCGCTGCTCGCCACGTGGATGTACGGCCTCTTCGTCTCTGCGTGCTTCCGCAGCGCCGTGGGGGCGGTCTCGACCACCCTGGTCACGCTGCTCGGCTTCGACCTGTTCAAGGGCCTCATGGGAGAGGCGCGCTACCTCGTGTTCGCGACCTTTTCGCCCTCGTTCGTCGACGACTCGTGCATGAAGGAGATGGCCGGCGCCGCGCGTGGCTACGTCGACGCGGGCTACCGCGACGAGCTGCTGGCGATGAACGTGGTCGTGCCCTCGGTCTGGGCGCTCGCGCTGCTGCTGGGCGCGTGCGCCGTCCTCGCCCGGAGACGCCTGTGAGAACCTGGCTCGCGTGCCTGCCGTCGCTGCTGCTCACGGTCGCGTGCAGCAGCGTTCCCGTCGGGAGCATCCCCGACCCCCTGCCCGAGGCCCTGGCGTGGGAGGTGCCGGCGTCGGGCGACGCGTTCCTGGGCCTCGAGACCGAGGAGAACGCCTCGGGCTCGCTGCTCGACCTGTCGTTCGATCCCGGGGCGCGGGTGCTGAGCGTGGTGCGCAACTCGCCGGCCGAGAAGGCCGGCTTCCGGCAGGGAGACGTGGTGCTGGCCGTCGACGGCGCGGCCGTCGAGGATCCCGACGCGCTCGACGCGCTGGTCGCCGCGCGGCGTCCCGGCGACGAGACGACGATCTCGGTGCGTCGGCTCGACACGGTCTTCGACGTGACGCTCGCGCTGGCCGGCGGACGCGACCCCGGCACGCAGGTCGAGCTGGCCTACCGCGTCGACCGCAGCCGCAGCCTCGCGAGCTGGGCCGCGGCACCCGACGGCGTGCGCCTCGTGGCCTCCCATCCCGACGGACCGCTCGCACGCGCCGACGTGCCCGTGGGCAGCGTCGTGACCGCGATCGACGGCGAGCCGGTGCACGGCGACCGCGCGCTGCTGCGACGCTTCGCCGCACACGTCCCCGGCGACGAGGTCGTGCTCGACGTGCGCCGTCCCGACGCGACGCAAGTCGTGCCGGTCGAGATCGAGCTGGCCGAGCCGCCCACCCGCGTGACCGGCTGGAACGCGCTCTTCCTGGCTTCCTGGGACGCCGAGCCGGACGGCAGCCGCGCGCGCTTCTCGCTGCTCGACCTGTGGGTCTTCGAGCTGCTCCAGTACCAGCGCGACCGCCGCGAGACGCGCTGGGTGCTGTTCGAGCTGTTCGGCTTCGACCTGCTCTCGTGGGCCACCGGCGAAGGCGAGCTGGGGACGTGATCGCGCCCGCGCTGCTCCCGATCGCGGCGCTGCTCGCGCCGTCCGCCGAGGTGACCTACGTCGAGCAGGGCTTCAGCGTGCCCGGCGAGCTGCTCACCGCGCAGACCGTCGACGTCGACGGCGACGGGCGGCTCGATCTGCTGCTCGCGGTGCTCGAGCGCGCCACGCGACGGCGCGTGATCACGGTCCGCCCCGGCGGTGCCGACGGGCTCTTCGCGATCGAGCCGGCCACCACCGTCCAGGTGCTCGACGACATCGTGGCGTTCGGCGTGGCCGAGGTGCGCGACGACCCGGGGCGCGAGCTGGTCTTCCTCACGCGCGACGGGGCCTGGGCCTACTCGCCGACGAAGCGCGGCTACAAGGACAACATCGAGCGGCTCGTCGGCGCCGAGCTGCTCTACGACGTCCCCGATCCGCAGGCGCTGCCCTACTGGGAGTACGTGCTGCCGCACGCAGGCGGTGACCACCTGCTGCTGCCCGAGGCCGGCGGCTTCCGCATCTGGGGACCGGCTCCACCCGACGCCGAGCGGGCACCCGGCGCGCCGCGCTACATCGAGCGGCTCGCCGACTTCAGCGACGGGCGTCCGGCGGTGCGCGTCGGCGGCGGCCCGCCCGACGACCCCGAGCGCGACGCGCTGCTGTCCGCGGCGCTCGAGCTCACGAGCAACCTGTTCGGCTACGGCGACAAGCTCTCCGTGCGCAGCTTCCTCGAGGACGACGTGAGCACGCGCGCTCCGGCGCTGGCCGACGTCGACGGCGACGGACGGCTCGACATGCTCGTCATGCGCGACGACCTGCGCGTCTACCTCGCGGGCCCCGACGGCCTGCCCGCCGTGCCCACGCGCATCGAGACCTTCCCCGACTCGATGGCGGTCGAGGAGGGCGGCCGACGCGACGTCGACCTGGTCGACGTCGACGCCGACGGCGACGTCGACGTCGTGCTGCACCTGCGCGCGGCGCGCGACGACCTGCTCGGCAACCGCGTCCACGACGTGCTCGTGCTGCGCAACGACGGACGGCGCCTGCTGCCGGCCGTGGCCGACGACCTGCGCCGGGTCGAAGCCGCGTGGGCCGACGTCCAGGTCACCGACGTCGACGGAGACGGACGCCCCGACCTGGTGCTCGAGAAGGCGGAGAGCCCGTCGCAGCTCGAGCTGATCCGTTCGACGAACCCGAAGATCGAGACCACGCTGCTCGTCTTCCGCGGCGGCGACGACGGACGCTTCGCCCGCAAGCCCGACGTCGAATCGCACGCCTCGCTCGACTTCGCCGAACTGGGCGACGCCGTGGGCCGCAGCGACCTCGGCTGCGACTGCGACGGCGACGGGATCCACGACCAGGTCGACGTCGACCTCGAGGGCAACGTGTCGATCCGCCGGCTGCGGCGCGAGACGGGGTTCTTCGGCGGCGTGACGTGGTCGCTCGACGCGACCCCGTGGAAGACGTTCCCGCGCGTGGGTTCGTTCCGTGTGCTCGAGGTGGGCGACGTGAACGGCGACGGGCTCGGTGACGTGCTGACCTCGCGAGGCGACCGGGTCACGGTGCTGCTCTCGCGGCGTCCGGGAGGTGCGCGATGAACGTGCGATCGTGCTGCGCGGTGCTCGCGCTGGCGTCGTCGCTCTTGGCGCAGGAGCTGCGCGTGGCGGCCGACTCGCTGGCCAGGCTGCCGGCCGACGACTCGCCGCTGTGGCTGGCCGACCTCGACGGCGACGGCGACCAGGACCTCGTGAGCATCTCCGCGGAGTCCCTCGCCGTCTGGCGCCTGGGAGCCGACCGCACCTATCCCGAGACTCCCGACGCGAAGCTCGTGTGGGACGACGCCGACGTGGCCTTCGACCTGGGCGACCTCGACCGCGACGGCGCCACCGAGGTGCTCGTGGTGAGCGGCGGACGCACGCTGCGGCGCTACGTCCTCGGCGCCGACGGCTTCGGCGAACCGACCACGCTGCGCGACGACCTCGGCGCGGCCCTGCCGCGCGGCGTCCACCGCGTGCCGTTCGTGCAGGACGTCGACGGGTCGCCGCCCGAGGACCTGGTCATCCCCGGGCCGGGCCTGTTCCACATCTTCCGCTCGCAGCCCGACGGCCTCTCGGCGCCCATCGACGTGGCCTTCGAGAGCCGCGTCGAGACCTCGGTCGGCAACCCCGACAGCCTCGACTCGCGCTTCCGCCAGGACGTGACGATCCCGTGGTTCCACATGCGCGACGTCGACGGCGACGGACGGCTCGACCTGCTGTCCGAGACGAGCGACCGCGTGCTGTTCCACATCGCCGACCCCGAGCTGCCGACCCGACCGACGTGGAGGCTCGACCTGCAGCGCTTCCGCGACGAGGTCGAGCTCGAGCAGATCGACTTCTTCGACCTGACGCGCAACATGTCGGCGCTCGTGACGTGGCGCCTGGCCGACCTCGACGGCGTGCCCCCGAACGACCTCGTGATCCAGCAGGGCAGCACGCTGCTGATCTGGATGGGCGGCTCGCGCGGCGGCATCGACCGGAACCCCGACGACGTTTTGCCGTCCAGCGGCAACCTGCTGCTGTACGCGTTCTTCGACACCGTCGGCGACCCGCTGCCCGAGCTGCACATCCTGCGCCTCGAGGACATCACGCTGGGCGAGCTCGTGCGCATGGCCGTGATGGACTCGGAGACCACGCTCGAGGTGTACAGCTACCGCAACCGTGGCGGGCACTTCGACCGCAAGGCCATGAGCGTCGTCCAGGTGAACCTCGAGCTGCCGTCGCTGATCGACATCGACGACCACGACAGCGCCGTGCGCGTCGGCGTGCGCGCCAGGCTGAAGTCCGACAACGGCGCGAAACCGCACCACGCGTGCCTCGACCCCGACGGGCTGCTCGACGACGCGGTCGTCTACGAGGACGGCCGACTGCGCTTCTGGCGCGACGCGCTGCCCCGCGACGGGCTGGGCACCGACCGCGGCGACATGCGCGACGCGCTGCTGACCGCCGTCGACGAGAGCGGACTGACCGGGCTCTCGTCCTTCCTGCGCCGACGCGACGACGCGCCCGAGGGCCAGGTCTTGCGCAAGTCGTACGACGTCTCGGTCGACGACCTGGTCGAGGGCGCGTCGGGCATCCAGCGCATGCTGCGCGCGCTGGACCGCGACGTCCCGCCCGCGCTCGAGGCGCCGACCGTGTTCGGCGAGCACGAGCCCGACGTGATCGTGACCGACCTCGACGGCGACGGGATCTCGGACGTGCTGCTCGTGCACACGCTGCAGCGTTCCGACGACGAGCCGTCGCTGCGGACGGTGGAGGCCGTGATCCTCGGCCGGACGCCACGGCCGTCCGAAGCGCCCGCGACGGACGGCGACGGCTGACGGACGCCTCGTCAGCCGGCCAGCGGAGCCGGTGCGCGCACGAGAGCCAGGGTGACCGTCGGCGCCGCGCGACACGGTGCGCCCTGACGGTAGGACAGTGCGACGCGCCGCTCGCCGACCTCGACCTGGGTCGAACTCACGGTGCCCGCGTCGTCGCGGTGCATGCAGACCGAGTACGCGTCGCCGTCCACGGCCTCGGGACGGTGCGCGGCGTGCCACGTGGCGAGGGCCCGCGCAGGCGCCGCCACGCCGCGTGCGTCGGCCTCGTCGAGCGCGCGCAGGAAGTCGGCGAAGAGCGCCTCGCGGAAGGCCGTGACCGCGTCGGTCTCGAACGTGCTCGAGACCACCACGCGCGCTCCGGGTGCGTCGTCGCGTCCGAGGTCCCGTCCGTCCCAGGTGATCACGCTCGACGCGGCGGGACGGACTGCGTCGCCGGGCTCGGCCAGCACGAGCTTGAACGGACGCTGACGCAGGGCGCCGCGGCGCGCACGCCGTTCGAGCTCGTCGAGCACCGCCGCGCGACGCGCGTCGCGCGCGAGCTCGAGCACCAGCACGCCGCGGCTGGGCGGGTCGTCGGGCGCAGGCGCCGCCGGTTCACGGTCTCCGTTCAGGATGCACAACGTCGCGCCGCGCTCGTCGACGGCCACCCACGTCCCGCCCGCGTCGGCGTCGACGGGATGCAGCACGCGTCGACCGTCGACGACCTGCTCGACCGGTGGACGTCCGAGCCCGCGCGACGGGCGTTCGTCGCGGTTCGTGCCGAGCAGGTAGCCGCCGCCCGGCCGCGGGAGGAACGTGACGGTGCACACGGGAGGCCTCCTCAGCCCACCGGGGCCGCCGCCTCGACGGGATGCCCGGAGGCGATCCAGCCGTTCGTGCCGTCGCGCACGTCGACGAGGTTCACCAGCCCCGCGCGCTCGAGGAAGCCGCAGGCCACGCTCGAGCGGTAGCCCGACGCGCAGATGACGGCCGTCGGACGCGACGGATCGAGCTCTCCGACGCGTGCCTCGAGCTCGTGCAGCGGGACGTTCACCGCACCGGGGACGTGTCCCGCCACGTGTTCGCCGACACGACGCACGTCGAGCACCACGAGATCGCCGTCCTCGGCCATGCGTCGGGCGAGCTCATCGACGTCGATGCGCGGGTGGTGGCGCACGACCCGGCCGTCGACCTCCCACGACGTGATGCCTCCCGACAGGAAGCCGGCCAGCGTCTGCATGCCCACACGCGCGAGGCGCACGATCGCCTCGGCGAGCGCCGCGTCGGATTCGGCCACGAGCACGAGCGGTTGCTCGGCGTCGAGCAGCGTCCCGGCCCACGACGCGAAGTTGCCGCCGAGCGGTATGTTCAACGCGCCGGGGACGTGTCCCGAGGCGAATGCGTCCTGGGTGCGCACGTCGAGGACGCGCGCGCCGGCGTGCACGGCGCGCTCGAGCGCGTCGGGGTTGAGCGCGGGAGGCCGCGGCAGGTCGCCGAGCGACGGTGCCCCCTGCCGGTTCAGCTCGGCCGAGTGCGGGAAGTAGCGCGGCGGCGGCTCGAGTCCGGTGGTCATGCGCTCGACGAACTCGTCGCGCGTCATGGGCTGCAGCGCGTGATTGAGCTCCTTCTGGCGACCGATCGTCGACGAGAGCTCGGCGCTGATGTTGCGTCCGCAGGCGGAGCCCGCGCCGTGGGCGGGATAGACCTCGACGTCGTCGGGCAGCGTCATGAGCTTGTCGTGCAGGCTGTCGTACATGAGCCCGGCCATCTCGGCCGCCGTATGGCCCTTGCTGCCCACCAGGTCGGGACGCCCCACGTCGCCGATGAAGAGCGTGTCGCCCGTGAGCACGCACGCCGGCTGATCGCCGCGCGTCCTGTCGAAGACGAGCACGCACACGCCCTCGGGCGTGTGCCCGGGCGTCTCGAGGAAGCGCAGCACCACGGCGCCCATGACGATCTCGTCGCCATCGTGCACCGCGTGATGCTCGAACGCGGCGCCGGCCTTGGCCCCGATGTGGATCGTCGCGCCGGTGCGGCGGGCGAGCTCGACGTGTCCCGAGACGAAATCGGCGTGCAGATGGGTCTCGATCACGTGCTTGATGACGAGGCCGCGCTTCGCCGCCTCGTCGATGTAGCCCTCGACGTCGCGCTGCGGATCGACGATCGCGCACTCTCCCGCATCGCCCACGAGGTACGACGCGTGCGCCAGGCAGCCCAGGTAGAACTGCTTGAATTCCATGACGACCTCCGTGGGACGCGACCCGGCGAAGGGAACCGTCCGGCGAGCCCCCCAGATTAGCAACCCGACGAGAGGACGCACGCCGCTGGACGGCAGGCGGCCGGCTCGGACGGCTCGGCGCGGCGCGTCTGCGGGCAGGCGCCGATCAGCTTCGCGACGCCCACACGGGGAGCTGCTCGCGCGGCGCGTCCCTCAGCAGCGGGGCCACCTGGTCCTTCGCCGACAGCAGCACGTCGGACGGGTCGATGGGCCACTCGACCCCGATCTCGGGGTCGTCCCAGCGGATGCCGAGCTCGTAGCCGGGGTCGTACAGGTCGGTGCACTTGTACTCGACCTCGGCCACCTCGCTCAGCACCACGAATCCGTGCAGGTACCCCGGCGGGACGTAGAGCTGATGATGGCTCTCGCTGTCGAGCGTGACCCCCACCCACGTGCAGCGCGTCGGCGAGCCGATGCGCATGTCGGCGGCCACGTCGAAGATCGCGCCCGAGAGACAGCGCACGAGCTTCCCCTGTGGACGGCGCCACTGGGCGTGCAGGCCGCGCAGCGTGCCGCGCACCGACCTGCTGTGGTTGTGCTGCACGAAGTCGGCGTCGATGCCGCCCGCGCGGTACTTCTCGGCGTGGTACGTCTCGATGAAGAAGCCGCGTGCGTCGCGGTGGACGTCGGGCTCGACGAGGATCACGCCGTCGAGCTTCGTGGTGCGGAAGTTCAAGGCTGTGCGACCGGACGGGGGATCGGGGCCACCGTTCTACGCGAAGCCCGCGCTCGACGCCAAGGCGTCGCCTGGAAAGTCCCCCCGAGCCCGGTCGGTCGCGGCCCGCCGAACGGATCCGGCGCGCGGGGCCGGCGCCGGCACGGTCGACTCCATCGGCAGGTTGCTAGAATCGCCGCCATGGGTCCCGCGGTGCTCTCGTCGTTCTGTGTCCGCTCGTACGAGGCCGACTCGTACGCGCACCTCAACAACGGCGTCTACCTCGGATGGTTCGAGCAGGGTCGCCTCGACTGGCTGCTGTCCCAGGGCTTCAGCTACGACGGCTTCGCGGCGCGGCGCGAGTGGTTCGTCGTCGCGCGCACCGAGGTCGACTTCCGCCGTCCGCTGGTCACCGGCGAGTGCGCGCGCCTCGTGACGCGGGTCGCGGCGCTGGGCCGCTCGAGCGTGCGCTTCCACCAGGTGCTGCGGCGCTGGGACGGGCACACGCTGCCGCTCGAATCGCGCGTCGCGCACGACGACGAAGATCTCGGCCAGGGCCTGCCCTGCGCCGAGGCGCTCACGATCATGGTCTTCACCGACCAGTCGAGCGCGATCCCGATCCCCGACGACTTCCGCGCCGCGGTCGAGGGACCGGCCGCACACGGCGCCCGCTGAGCGCGCGCACGCGGCGCGCCCCGTCCTACGAAAAACGGACGCCCCCGCGAACCGGCCGGTCGCGGGGGCGCCCGTCACGGACAGCGCCCGTCGTCGTGGGGAGCGCCCGTCAGCGAAGCTTCGGGGCAGCGCCGTCCGTGGAACGATAGACGAGGGTCTGGACGTCGTCGGCCGCGGCCTGGCCGCCGCCGATCGTGCCCGACTCGGTCTCGAGCTGCATGCGCGCCACGTCCTCGTAGGCCACCTGCTGGCCCACGTCGGTGAGCGTGTCGAGCTCGGCCTGCTGGCGCACTCGCACCTCGGCGAGACGCGCGACCATCTGGTCGAGGCTGGCCACCTGGAAGCCCGAGAGCTGCTCGATGGTCTTCTTGCGCTCGCCCAGCATGTCGATCAGCTTCTCGTTGCGGGCGATGGCGTCGACCTGGCGGTCGAGCTGCCAGAGCTGCGCCTGGAACTGAGCGCGCTCGGTCTCGAGCTGGTCGAGCAGCTGTCCCATCTGCTCGGACTGCTGCTGGAGGTACACGAGATCGTGCGCCGCGTCGGCCGCCCGGTTCGCGTAGGCCACCTTGGTCTGCCGGATCTGGTTGGCCCGCGTGGACGCCTGGTCGAGGGTGTAGGTCCGGTCGTCGAAGCGCACGCTCACGATGCTCCCGATGCCCGGCCGGGCCGAGGCCGTCTGAACCGATGCCGCCGCGGCGTCGGAGAGCAGCGGCTCGAGCATGCCGAGGTCGCGGTCGGCCAGGGCCACGACGCGGTCGGAGATGTCGCGTTCGCGCTGCAGCTGGCGCATCTGCTCGGTCAGCTCGGCCAGGTCGCCGCGCACCTGGGTGATGCGCTCGGGATACTGGGCCTCGAGTTCGCGCAGCTGGGCACGCAGGGCCACCGGGTCTTCGATGGACGAGTCGATCGCACTGAGCACCTTCTCGTGGGCCTGGTGCAGGAGGGCACCCGCGCGCTCGGGTCCCGCGACCAGGACGGCGGTGCCGGCGCAGGCCGTCGTGATGACGCCCACGCGCAGGAGGGTCTTGATGATTCCGACCATGGGTCTGGTTCCCGTACTGAGAGGAGTGGAACGTCTCTGCGCCGCCCGGGGAGGTGGGCAACGGCGCGGTCTTTGGGATTCGCCGGGGTCGATTTCGACGCCCGCCCGGTGACGAATCCGGGGCACCCTGTCCGCCGCTCCGGACGATCCCATAAGATGGGAGGACGCATGCTCAGCAACCTCACCACCGGCTTCATCGGACGTCTCAGGGCCCGCGACCCCGCGGCCTGGTTCGAACTCTGGGAGACGTTCGGACCGATCCTGCGCGCCCAGCTCCACAAGTGGGGTCGTGGCCGCATCGGCTTCGAGACCGTCCAGGACCTCAGCCAGGAGACGCTGGCCGCACTCTCCGACGCCATCGACCGGCACGACCCCAACAAGGGGGCGCGCTTCTCGACCTGGCTGCTGGCCATCGCCAAGCACACGCTGGGCGGCGAGATCGATCGGCGCATGGCGCTCAAGCGCGGCGGCGGCAAGCGCCCCGTCGAGTTCGACGAGGCCTGGGGAGGCGCCCACAAGGGTGCGTCCCCCGACTCGCGCTTCGAGCAGTCGGTCTTCGACGCCAAGGTCGAGGCGGCCATCAGGCTCGTCGAGCGCGAGTGCGACCTGATCGAGTTCTCGGTCTATCGCATGCGCGTCTTCGACGGGAAGAGCGGCAAGGAAGTGGCCGAGATGATCGGCATGAGCGAGCCGACGGTCACACGCCGCCTGCAGAAGGTCCGCGAGCTCCTGCGCCAGCGCATCGGCGAGGTCATGAGCAAGTACTCGTTCACCCAGGACGAGTACGACGAGGCCGCCAGAAACGGCATCGACCCCAATCCCAGCAAGGCGGCCGACGCGCTCTTCGACGAGGCGATCGCCGACATCTACCACCGCCAGATGGCGTTGCGTCGGGCGGACGAGGCGGCCAAGGTCGACTGAGCGGGTCCGTTCGGGGCCCACTCCCTTCCGCAGGCGACTCCCGGTCATGAGTCTCGCACAGCCGCTCGAATTCCTGCTGGTCGTCGTCGCGACGTTCTTCGGCGTCTGGCTGGTGGTCAAGCTCCTCATGGGCGTCGGCTGGGCGCTCTCCCAGGGCTTCCGCGCCGTGGGCACGATCGTGGGACGCCTCGGGGCGTTCGTCGGCGGCATGCTGCGTGACGCGATGCGCCTGGTCGGCGGCGGCATCACGGCGGCCTGCTTCGTCCCGGCCATCGTGCTCAACGTGGCCCTCGGACGCTGGTCGCGCGCGAACCACTTCGGACGGGCGCTCGAGCGCGAGGCCGCCGGCGTGGCGTCCGCCGCGTACCGACTGGCCATCGGGCACGCCGCGCGGCTCTTCGGACTGCACGGCCTCACCGACGGCATCGAACGTCGGCTGCCCGAGGTCATCGCCCGGGCGCCGGGCCCCGACGCACCCCGCCCGCGCAGCGACGCCTTCCCCGGCTACCGCGTCGTGGGATCGCTGCCGTCCGGCGGATCGGGCGCGCGGCTGTTCCTGGCCGAGCCCGACGACGACCGGCGCGCGCTCCTCGCGCGCTCGGGGATGGCCGTCCCGCGGCGCGTGGTGATCAAGTCGTTCTCGCTGGGCGAGGGCTCGACGATGCCGCAGATCGTGCGTGAGAGCCGCGCCCTCGAGGCCGCGCGTCAGCTCGGCCTGGTGCTCGAGCACGACCTCACCCAGAGCCGCTTCCACTACGTGATGCCCTACGTGCCGGGAGACGACCTCACGGTCGCCACGCAGCGCCTGCACGACGAGGCGGGGCCCGACGGACTCGGTCCGCGCCAGGTGCAGAAGGTCATGTCGTACGGCGCAGACCTGCTGCAGATCATGCACCGCTTCCACAGCCACGGGCTGTGGCACAAGGACATCAAGCCGAGCAACATCATCGTCTCCGAGGGACGCGTGCACCTGGTCGACCTCGGCCTCATCACGCCGCTGCGCTCGGCGATGACGCTCACCACGCACGGCACCGAGTACTTCCGCGACCCGGAACTCGTGCGGCTCGCGCTGCGAGGGGTGAAGGTGCACGAGGTCGACGGCGTCAAGTTCGACATCTACGGTGCGGGTGCGGTGCTCTACTCGATGATCGAGAACTCGTTCCCCGCGCACGGCAGCCTGTCGCAGATCTCCCGCCGGTGCCCCGAGGCGCTGCGCTGGATCGTGCGGCGCGCGATGGCCGACATGGGCAAGCGCTACGAGAGCTCGCTCGAGATGCTGGCCGACCTGCGCGCGCTCATGACCGCGTCCGACCCGTTCGCGTTCGCGCCGGCGAACCTGCCCTCGATGCGGGCCGGTGCGGAGGCCGCGGGGACGACCGCTGCGGCAGCCTCCTCCTTCGGTCCCGACGCGATCGAGGCCGGGCCGCGACTGCGCGACGTGCACACATCGCCCCCGCCCGGCGCGAGCGTGCCCGCGGGTCGTCCGGGCGACGACTCGACACGCGAAGGGCTGCGCTGGGGTGCCGCCGCCGGCCTGCTCTTCACCATGGCCGCGTCCGCACTGGTGGCGTTCCTGTTCGTGCGCACCGACGGGTTCTCGCACGGCGGCGGCGTGGCGGACACCTGGGCCGAGATCACAGGACGCCACGAGTTCTCGCCGCCGTCTCCGCGTCCCGCGGCGCCCACGACCCGCAGCCCGACGCTCCCCGACCCGGGGCGTGCCGTGAGCCGCTCCGGGGACGCGCGCGCCGCCGGCGCAACGGCGTCCGGCGCGAGCGCGGACCGTGCCACGCCGGCGTCGGCTTCGGGCGGCACGAACTCGTCCGGCATCGTGTCGTCGGTGGCTGCCACGCCCGCGGCCGCGGTCGCCGCGCAACTTGCCGGCCACCGCGGACAGCCGCACACGCTGCTCGTGATCGACGACGTGAAGGACTCGTCAGGGCTGCGTCCGGCGGTCGAAGCGCTCTTCGAGGACCTCGACCGCGCGCGCTTCGCGCTGCTCACGAACGACGTCGGCAGCGACGACGACTTCGCCATCCTGGCCGAGGCCGAGGCTCGCACCACGCTCGGCGTGAGCAGCGTGCTCGACGTGAGCGCGCCGACCCTCGATCGGCTCTCGAACTACCTCACGCAGCAGCAGGCGCGACTCCAGGGCATCCTGTGGGTCGGTGCGGGACGCGCGCCCGGCGCGCTCGCCGCGCGCGTGCTGACCCTCGACGAGGTCGACCGCGACGACGTCCAGCGCCTGTTCGCGACGCACCACGACCTCGAGCTCGCGACGTCGCTCGTGGCCGTGTCCGACGGCTGAGTCGACGCGTGGCTTCCCCGCGCGTCGTCAGAGCGCGCGCAGGGCCTCGACCGGCCGCTGGCGGGAGGCGCGCCACGCGGGCAACGCGCCGCCCACGAGACCCAGTACGAAGGCCAGCGTAAACGAGATCGCCACAGAGACGGGCGTGACGCGGAACGCGAACGACACGTCGGTGAACGTCTGGAAGTTCATCATGCCCGTCCCGAGGCCGTCGAACGGCAGCACGAGCAGCACGCCGACCACGCCGCCGAGGAGGCCCATCAGCGCCGCCTCGAACAGGAACGTGAAGAAGATCGAGGCGCGACCGTAGCCCACGGCCAGCAGCACGCCGATCTCGTGGGTGCGTGAGGCCACGGAGGCCAGCATCGTGTTCGTCGCGCCGAGCACCGCCGAGGCGCCCATGATGAGCGTCAGGAAGCCGGCCAGGAACTGCAACGCACCGCCCAGAGCCCCGGTCTGTGCCGAGAGGTAGGCGGTCTCCGACTGCACCTTCATCGGCGTGCGCACGTCGTTCGCGAGCTGCTTCGCGAGCGCCTCGAAGTCGGTCCCCGGTTTCACCCGCGCCACCACGCGCTGGAAGAACGGGCGATCGAGCGCCTCCATCATGCGTTCGACGTCGCCCCACACTTCGCCCGCCTGGGATCCGTCGTGCTCGAAGACGCCGACCACCTTGAAGGGAGTCAGGTTGAGCGTGATCGTGTCGCCCACGGTGGCGCCCTTCATGCGCGCGGTGAGCGGCTTGCCCACGACGACCTCGTCGGTCCCGAACTCGAGCCAGCGTCCCTCGGCGAGCTGCACGTGGTCGCCCATGAGCTCGATCGACATGGGCTGGATGCCGCGCAGCGGCACGTTCGTCAGGCCGCCGTCGATCATCTCCATGTAGACCGCGAGGAAGGTCTCCATCGCCGCGAGCGGTCGACCCTGGGCGTCGCGTGCGATCTCGGGCCTCTCCTTGACCAGGATCTCGGCCTGCTCGCGTGGGATGCCCGACTCGCCTTCCGAGCCGGCGCCCGGCCGCAGGTAGATCGCCACGTCGGGGTCGCCGCCCACGGTGTAGACCGATTCGAAGCCGTCACGCAGCGCGATCACGCCGGCGAACACGGCCACCGTGAGTCCGATGCCGAGCACGGTGAGCGACGCGGACGCGCGCCGCACGAGCACGTTGCGCAGCGAGTAGCGCAGGGGAAGCATCAGCCTTCGCTCCGCAGGGCGTCGACGGGACGCAGGCGCGCGAGGGTCAGCGCGGGCGCGACGGCCGACACCACGCCCACCGCCAGCGTGAGCAGCGCGCCCAGTCCCAGCGTGCGCCACTCGACCGCGTAGCCGGGAAGCATCACGCCGAAAACGTGTCGCAGACCTTCCTCGCTGATCTTGGCGAGCAGCAGGCCGAGGCCGCCGCCCAGGCCGCTCAGCACGAGCGACTCGACCAGCACGAGGCGCACGAGCACGCCGTCGCGGAAGCCGAGGGCCTTGAGGATGCCCGTCTCGTGCTCGCGCTGCCGCGCGGCCATGAGCATCGTGTTGACCACCGAGAACAGCACGGCGAACACGATCGCGCCGCCGATCGTCCCCATGAAGACGGGGACGTTGCCCATCATCGCCACGAAGGTCGCCTGGAAGGCCGCCTCGGTCGTGGTCTTGGTGCGCTGCGGACCGTTCGCGAAGAGCGCATCGATGTCGGCGATGACCCGCGCCGCGTCGGCGCCGGGCTCCATGTTCACCGCGTACGCGCCCGTCCCGTCGAAGCCGCGACCTTCGGCGGTCATGGTCTCGAACAGGTAGTCCCAGCGGAACCAGATGGTGCGGTCGTCGACGTTCGACTTGGTCGGCTCGTAGACGCCGACGATGTTCATGTCCCAGGAGCTGCCGTCGCTCTTGACGAAGATCTTGGGCACGATCGGGATCGTCTGGCCGACCTTCCAGCCGAACTCGCGCACGAGGCCCGTGCCGACCAGGCACGCGCGGCGGTCGGAGTCCATCGCCTTCACGGCGGCGTCCCACGCCGCCTCGCCGGTCACGCCGCCCGGACCTTCGACGATGCGGATGTCCTTGCGGTACATGTCGAAGAACACGTGGTGGTCGACGGCGAACTGTGCGAAGAAGTTCTTCTCGTCCTCGTAGTAGCCGCCGAACCACTGGAAGTAGGTCACGGACTGGACGCCGTCGACCTGTGCGATCTTGTCGCGGTAGTCGACCGGCATGTCGACGTAGAGCGACACCGCCGACTGCACGAAGAGCCTGTTGTTCGCAGCCGACGTGACCGCCGAGTCGAGCGTCGTCACGACCGAGCGCACCGTGCAGAACAGGAACAACGCCAGCACGAGCGCCGCCACCGTGAGCCCGCTGCGGACCCAGTGCGTGCGCAGATGGCGCGGGACGAGCGACCAGGGCGTCCTCACGCGGGCGCTCCGCCCGCGGTCGCGCCGTGCGGAGCCGGCAGCCCGTCGACGAGCAGGCCCTTGTCGACGTGCATCGTCCGCCGTGCGCGCTCGCCCACCATCGGATCGTGCGTGACCACCATGAACGTCTTGCCCATCTCGGTGTTGAGCCGCTCGAGCAGGTCCATCACGGCGTCGGCGGAGGCGCGGTCGAGATCGCCCGTGGGCTCGTCGGCCAGCACGATGTCGGGATCGGTGGCGATGGCGCGCGCGATGGCCACACGCTGCTCCTGGCCGCCCGAGAGCTGACGCGGACGATGGTGCATCCGGTCGGCCAGTCCCACGACCTCGAGCGCGAACTCGGCCTGCTTCTTGCGCTGCGCGCGGTCGAGCGGCGTGAGCAGCAGCGGCAGCAGGACGTTCTCGTACGCCGTGAGCACCGGCACGAGGTTGAACGCCTGGAACACGAAGCCGATGTGCCGCGCGCGCCAGTTGGGCAGTTCGCGGTCGGACATGGCCGTCACGTCGAGACCCGCCACGAGGATCTTTCCGCCCGCCTGGCCCTTGCCGTAGCCGTCGGGTCGGTCGAGCCCGCCCACGAGGTTCAGGATCGTCGACTTGCCCGAGCCGGACGGCCCCATGAGCGCCACGAAGTCGCCGGCCTCGACGGTCAGGTCGACCTCGTCGAGCACCTTGAGCACCTCGCCGCCGCGGCGATAGGTCTTGCTGATCCCGCGCATCTCGATGATCGCGCTCATGGCTGCTGTTCCTCCGCGGGCCGTCGCCTCGTGTCGATACCGATCTCGTCGCGCGTGCACCGGGCGCCGGACGGCGCGTCGGTCGCGCGGGTCGCCGAGCGGATCTCGCGCGCGCTCACGTGTCGTCCCCGGTGACGACCTCGGCGCCGTCGGCGAGGCCGGGCGGCGGCGCGAGCACCACGCGCTCGCCCCCGGACAGGCCCGAGGCCACCGGCACGAGTCCGCCCGACGCGTCGCCGGACGGATCGACCGCGCGGCGCGTCACGTGCGTCCCCTCGAGCACGAACACCGACGCGACGTCGCCGTCGCGCACGAGGGCCGCCTCGGGCACGAGCACCTTCGACGGCGCGCCGGCCTCGCGCGGAGCCGTGTCGCGATCGTGGAACACGACCCGCACGCCCATCTCGGGCAGGATGCGCTCGTCGCGCTCGAGGAACTCGACGCGCACCTCGACCGTGGCCTTCTGCCGGTTCGCCGTGGGCCAGATCTGGCGCACGCGTCCCGGGTAGGCGTGCTCGGGGAAGGCGTCGAGGTACACGTCGGCCGACGAGCCGACGATCGCCGCGCCGAGCGACGTCTGGGCCAGCTCGACCTGCACCTCGAGGGTGTCGAAGTCGACCAGCGTGGCCACGGCGCCGCGGCTGTCCGGTCCGCTGCTGCCGAGCGCCGAGACGACCTCGCCCACCTCGGCGTTCTTGGCCGTGATGACGCCGGCGAACGGCGCGTAGACCTTGCTCTTGTCGAGCATGACCTCGATCTCGCGCAGCCGCGCGTCGATCGACGCGATGGACGCCAGCGCCTCGTCGTACTGCAGGCGCGCGCTGTCGTAGAGCGACTCGTCGACGTCGCCCGTCGGCAGCAGGCTCGCGTAGCGCTCACGGTCGAGCCGCGCGAGTTCGGCCGCCGCCTGGGCCTGGACGAGATCGGCCTTCGCCTGCGCCGCCGACGCCTCGAGCTGGCGCGTGTCGAGGCGCGCCACGAGCTGTCCCTCGACGACGCGATCGCCTTCCTGCACGAGCAGTTCGACGATGCGGCCCTGGATGTCGGTCGAGAGCGCCGCGCGCTTGCGGGCCACGATGTAGCCGTTCGCCGAGGTGCCCGAGCGCGCCACGACCTGCTCGGAGCGCTCGACCCGTCCGAGGCTCACGCGCGGGCGCTCGTCGCGCGCGATCAGGCCCTCGCGCCACGCAACGTAGGCGCCGGACGCGAGCAGCAGCAGCACGAACGCGATCCATCCCCCGCGGCCGGTGCCCGACCCGCGGGACGGAGCGCGCTCGATGCGCAGGCGCGAGAGGTCGGGTTGGGCACTGGACATGGGCCGCGCATTCTAAGCGGGCGGCGGGGGAGTGCGTCCAGCGGGGGACGGGCCGCGACGCGCCGGCCCGGGCAGCACGCGAACGCGACACAACCGCGCGATCCGATGTCTGGACGACGCTCGTCCGCGCCTGCGCCGAGGCGTGCCGCGAAGGTGCGGGCGATCGGGAGATCCGGGCGACCGCCGACGATCCGCCGACACGTCAGCCGTCGTCCCACGTCACGTCGACGAAGACCTCCGCCCCGCGCACGACCGTGAACACCTCGGATTCGGCGACGTCGTAGCCACCGTTCCGCATGTCGCGCAGCTTGACGACGTACGTCCCCGCCAGGAGACCTTCGAAGGCGTACTCGGGGCCGTCGATGCGCCGGGCCGCGGCGACCCCGCCGCGGTCGACGCTCAGCAGGTCGACCTCGACGTCGGCGCCCTTCGGCCAGGCGATCTGGCCGGGGAGGGACACGCGGCCGCGCACCGTCGCGCCGCGTTCGACCGGCACGTCGATCGGTTCGCTCCCGAGCGCCGCGGGCACGTCGGTGCTGACGGAGCCTGCCGAGAGCCAGGCGCCGCCGTTCGCACGGAGACGGAGGCGTCCTCCCGACAGGCCCGCGAGGACGAAGCCGCCGTCGGCACCGCTCGTGATCTCCGGGCGACGGAAGGACTCGGCTGGCCCGATGCGCGACAGGACGTCGCTCGGTACGGCGAGCGGATCGGCCACGGCGTCGTCGGTCGAGATCGGGTCGATCCACACCCGGACGCCTTCGACCGGACGCCCGCTCGCCCGTTCGACGACGCGCCCGTGCAGCGATTCGCCGACGATCGTGAGCACGACGTCCTGGTCGCGGTCGACCTCGACGTGCAGCGCCCGTCCCCGCACGGACGGCACGCCCTCGACGGACGCCACGAGCCACGCGTCGCCGGGGGCCACGTCGTCGAAGCGGAACTCGCCGTCGACCAGGACCGCTCCGCGCGCGGCACGCGTGCGCACGCCCCTCGGCACGAGCGCCACGCTGCCCTCGACGTGTGCGCGTCCGGCCACCCGCACGCGTCCCGTGACGCTCGGCGCGCGCAGCAGCGACACCCGCACCGACGCGTCCTCGCCGGCGCGCAGTTCGACGCGCTCGACCCCGCGAGGGAGCGCAGCCGCCTCGCCGTCGCGCGAGGCCTGCGTCGATTCGAGCAGGTCTGGCAGCGCGTCGGCCGGTGCGTCCGTGGCGAGCACGAGGCAGGCGCCGGGCAGCAGGCCGCGCGCCGCGAAGCGTCCGTCGGGGTCGCTGCGCGCGCTGCCCGGACGTCCGCGGTCCGACGACGCGAGCGTGATGTCGGCGCGTCGCGCGGGATCGTCGACCTGCGCGACCGCCGCCGCGCGTGGGAACCAGTGCACCGGGACGCCCGCGACCGGCGTGCCCTGGGCGTCCACCACGAGCCCGCTCAGCGACGCGGAACGCGTGAGCCGCGCGAGCAGCACGACCTCGTCGACCGCTGCCGTCGCGTCGTAGCTCGCGGTCGGCGTCGAGAGCAACTCCGGCCCCGGCCCGGCGACCCACACGCGCAGCGTCGTGCGCGGGACCTCGAGCGCGAAGGCGCCCTCGGCGTCGGTGCGCGCAGCCTGCGTGCCGCCGAAGGTCGCCGTGTCGTCGGGCGCGCACTGCACCACCGCCTGCTCGAGCGCATGCCCGAGATCGTCCTCGACGCGCCCGGTGAGACGCAGGACCGGGGCCAGGTCGACCGTGAGCGAGAGCACGTCGCCCTCGGCGAGCGGCGGCACGTCGACGAGCGCCGGCGAGTGGCCCGGCGCACGCACACGCACGCGCGCCCCGAAGGCATCGACGCCGTCGACGACGTACACGCCACTCACGGCCAGCGTCGGGTCGTCGCGCAGGACGAGCGCGCCGTTCGGGGCGAGCAGGCGGCGTCCCTCGACGTCGGGCAAGGATGCGTCGAGGATCGCGTCGGGGATGCTCGCGCCGCTCGGCGCATCGCGCACGACGAGCTGCACGCTGCCGCCCGGACGGAGCACGAGCACGAGGTCCTCGGACGGCGACGCGACGTCCGCGCGCGTCCAGACGAAGCCGGCCGCCTGCGCGCCGACCTGCCACTCGCCGGGGACCACCGGCGCGAAACGGAAGCGCCCCGCGTCGTCGGCGAACGCCCAGAGCCCCACGTCCCGGCCGGTCACGTCGGCCAGGCGACCGTCGAACGGACGCAGGAGCAGCGCGCCCACGCTCGCCTGCGACACGGGACGTCCGTCGGCGTCGACGACCACGCCGGCGAGCGCCTGCTCGTCGGGCAGCACGATCGCGCCCAGGTCGCGCCGCTCGGCGGGAGCGAGGTCGATCGCGCGCAGCGCCTCGGGTTGTTCCGCGAGCGCTCCCAGCCGCAGGTCGTACGTCCCCGGGAGCAACCCGCCCAGGACGAACGCGCCGTCGTCCCAGCTCGCGGTCGACGTGCTGCCGCGCGCGAACTCGCCGGCGCACGCGACGACGAAGTCCGCCGGCACCGACGCGAGCGCGCCGCTCAGCGGGGGACGGTCGAGCCGCAGCGCGCAGTCGTCGACCGCCACCGTGCGCCCCGCGACGGGCGCGCCGTCGGCGGTCACGAGGCGTCCCGCGATCGAGCCGCCGGGGACGAGCGCGAGGTCGTCGAACGCACGCGTCCCCGGGTGCAGCAACCCCAGGTCGGCGGCCACGAAGCCGCCGCTCGGGGACGTCGAGCCGGCCAGCAGGAGCGCGGCGCCGAAGCCCTCGAGCGTGCCCGGCGCGAGTGCGATCGCGAAGCGTCCGTCGTCATGGGTCCGCGCGGTGGGCTCGCGCAACTGGACACGCTGCGACGGATCGGCGCGCACGAGCCACAGCGAGGCACCCGGCTCCGGCTCGCCGAGCGCGCCCACGACGCGTCCCGTGACGGCCAGGCCGTCGGACGCGACGGCGGACGGAGCCGAGCGCGGCTCGGGCGAGACGGCCTCGAGCTTCACCGGCTCGCGCACGACGGACGACGCGTCGTCGAGTGACGATGCGCGCCCGTCGTCGTGCGACGTCTCCGCGATCGCAGCCGACGGATCGATGCGGGCGCCCTCGTTCGGCTCCTGTGCGGCGAACGCGACCCACACGACCCAGGCCACGACCGCGCACGACGCGAGCACGACCCACACCACGCGCGACCGCGGCGAGTTCGACATGGCGGGATCCCCTCGGCCCAGCTCCTCGCGCGGACGCGGTCCACCATAGAACGTGGCGTGCGAGGTGTCGATCGGCGGCGTGGCGCGAGCCTCCGCGCGCCGGGAACGTCGGAACTGCGAGCGCTAACCGATGCGCGCGCGCCAGGCGACGAGCTGCGCGCGTACGTTCTCCGGCGCCGTCCCGCCGATCGCCCGGCGCGCGGCCACCGCGGCATCGGACGTGAGCGCCGCGCGCACCGACGGGTCGAGCGCCGGGTGCGCCGCGCGCAGGACGTCGTCGGGCAGCGCCACGAGATCGACGCCCCGCGACTCGGCCTCGCGCACGAGGCGTCCCGTGGCTTCGTGGGCCTCGCGGAACGAGACGCCACGCACCACGAGCCAGTCGGCGATCTCGGTCGCGAGCAGGTAGCCGGACGGGTCGTCGACCGCGGCGCGCATGGCCGCTGCGTCGAAGCGCACGTCGGCCAGCATCGCGTCGGTCACCGCGAGCATCTGGCGCAGCGTGTCGTACGCGTCGAACAGCGCGGGTTTGTCCTCCTGCAGATCCTTGTGATACCCGAGCGGCAGCCCGCGCTGGAGCTCGAGCAGCGCGGCGAGCGCGCTCGAGACGCGCACCGCCTTGGCGCGCAGCAGCTCGGCGCCGTCGGGGTTGCGCTTCTGCGGCATGATCGAGCTGCCTGTCGAGACCGCGTCCCCCAGGCGCGCGAAGCCGTACTCGCGGCCGCACCACAGCACGAGATCGGCGCCGAGGCGCGAGAGCGTCGTGGCGCAGCAGGCCATCGCGAACGCGAGCTCGCACGCGTCGCGGCGCGACGAGACCGCCTCGAGACTGTTGGGCGAGGGTGCCTCGAAGCCCAGCTCGCGCGCCGTCATCTCGCGGTCGATGGGGAACGTCGTGCCCGTCCCCGCGCCGGCGCCGAGCGGGCACTCGCGCGGCGTGCGGGCCAGTCCGCGCGCGTCGCTCTCGAGCATCTCGACCCACGCCAGGAGCGCGTGGCCGAGCAGCACCGGCTGGGCCCGCTGAAGGTGCGTGTAGTACGGCAGGATCGCCTCGCCGTCCCGCGCCACGAGGTCGAGCAGCCGACGCTGGACGACGCGCACGTCCTCGACGAGCTCGAGGGACGCGTCGCGCAGCCACAGCCGCAAGTCGGTGGCCACCTGGTCGTTGCGGCTGCGCGCGGCGTGCAGGCGCTTGCCGTCGTCGCCCACGAGCTCGGTGAGCCGGCGCTCGACCGCCATGTGGACGTCCTCGTCGCCGGGGTGCTCGACGAAGCGGCCTTCGGCGAACTCGCGCTCGACGAGACCGAGCCCGCGCAGGATGTTCGCCACCGCGTCCTTGGGCAGGATGCCCGTGGCGCCCAGCATGCGCACGTGCGCGCGGCTGCCGGCGATGTCCTGCCTCCACAGACGGCGGTCGAAGGGCAGCGAGCGGTTGATCGCGTCGAGCGCGGGATGCACGCCGCCGGCGAAACGTCCGCGCAGCAACGCGGCGCCGTCGACCGACGCGTCGCGCGCACCGTCCGCGCCGGACGTCGCCGACCGACCCTCGGTCGTCGCCGGAGCCGCGTCGTCGCGCTCGGGCTGGCTCTCGTGCCCGTCGCTCACGACGCGGCCTCCGCCTCGGTCTCGTCCGACGCCTCTCCGGCGCCCGCCGCCTCGTGCACGCCGAGGAACCTGCGCGCGATGGCGTCGTAGGCGGTCACCGCGGCGTGCACCTGCTCGAGCGCGACCCACTCGTCGGGCGCGTGGCTGGCCTTGCTCGTCCCCGGACCCATGACCACGCCGGGGACGTGCCGCAGGTGGAAGAGGTCGGACACGCCGCCGAACCCGCGCACGCGGCCGGTCGGGCTCGCGGCCTTCGCCACGCGCACGATCTCGGCGTCGACGCCGATGCGCACCGGGTGGAAGCGCTCGCTGTGCACGACGACCTCGCTCTCGCGGCCCACGACACCGCGCAGCAACGCCAGCATGCGCTCGTTGTCGCAATCGGGCGTGGGACGTCCGTCGAGCTGCACGACGCACTCGCCGGGCAGCACGTTCGGACGCGTGCCGCCGTGCACGACGGTGCACTGCAGCGTGGGAGGCCCGAGCAGCCGGTCGCTCACGCCCAGGTCGAGCGCGTGGATCGCGAGCACGTCGCGCGCCGCGAGGTCGACCGCGTTGCGTCCCTCCCACGGACGGGAGGCGTGGGCGCTGCGGCCGTGGGCGATCACCGACGCGCGCAGCAGGCCGCGCTGCCCGGGACACACGTCGAGTTCGGTCGGCTCGCCGACGACGCACGCGTCGACCGGCGGCAGCTCGTGCACGCAGGCCTCGATGCCCTCGCCGCCGGTCTCCTCGTCGCACACGAGCGCCAGCACGAGGCGTCCCGCGAAGGCTGCGGGATCGAGCGCGGCGGCCACGGCGGCCATCGCGGCGACGCTCGACTTGGCGTCGTTGCTGCCGCGACCGAGCAGGCGTCCGTCGGCGATCTCGCCCGACCACGGGTCGTGCGTCCAGCCGGGGCCCACGGGGACGACGTCGATGTGCGAGCAGAGCAGCAGTCCCCGTCGCGTGACCCCCGGAGGGGCGGACGCGGTGCCGACGACCTCGGCCAACACGTTGCGTCCCGAGACGGTCACCGACACCCCGCGCCCGCGCAGCCAGTCGGCCAGCGCGTCGCGGCACGTCTCCTCTTCACCCGACACCGAGGGGATGCGCACCATCTCTTGCAGCAGCTCGACCGCCGCCTGCCCGGAGGGTGCGCGCGACGACCGAACGCTCACGCGACACCTCCCTCGGTCTGCTTGCGCTCGCGCTTGCGGGCGGCACGGGCATCGACCTTGCCGCCCGGCGGCGTGACCTCCGCCGGACGCGGCGCGTGCGCCTCGGTCGCGATCAGCGTCCCGCAACCGTCGCGCGTGAACAGCTCGAGCAGCATCGCGCCCTCGTCGAGCCCCGAGAGGATGTGCGCGCGCTCGACCCCGCCTTCGACGGCCTCGACGAGCGACATGACCTTCGGCTTCATTCCGCCGCGCACGACGCCGCTGGCCACCGCCTCGCGCGCCTGCACCGGGCTCAGGTACGGGATGAGCGTCGCCGGGTCGTTCGCGTCGACGAGCACGCCGGGCACGGTCGTGAGCGAGATGAGCTTGTACGCGCCGAGCGCGCGGGCCAGCACCGACGAGACCGTGTCGGCGTTGATGTTGAGCACGTTGCCCTCCTCGTCGCTGGCGAGCGACGAGATGACCGGCACGTAGCCGTTGTCCATGAGCAGCGAGAGCAGCCGCGGCTGGACGTCGACGACGTCGCCCACGTGTCCGTAGTCGACCATCGAGACGCGCCCGCTCTCGGAGTCGCGCACCTCGACCGGACTGCGGCGCACCGCGTGGATCACGTCGCCGTCGACGCCCGAGAGGCCGACCGCCGCCACGCCCTGGGCGCGCAGGGCCGAGAGGATGTCGAGGTTCACCTGTCCCGCGAAGACCATCTTGGCCACGTCGAGGGTCTCGCGGTCGGTCACGCGGCGTCCCTCGACCATGACCGGCTGCAGGCCGAGGCGCTTCGACATCTCGGTCGCCTGCGGACCGCCGCCGTGCACGATGCAGGCGCGGATGCCGACGTGCACCACGAGCGAGAGGTCCTGTGCGAGCGAACGCAGCGCGTCGTCCTGGGCTGCCAGCTCGCCGCCCAGCTTGATCACCATCGTGCGTCCCTTGTGCCGGCGGATGTAGGGCAGCGCCTGCTTGAGGATGCTGATGTGCTTCATCACGAGGGCTCCTGCGAGGCGGGGTCGACGCCGGCCGCGCGACAGAGTGTCGCACGCTGGACGTCGAGGCGCGCGGCTGCCTGCTCGAACACGAGCGAGCGCGGGCCGTCGAGCAACGCGTCCTCGACGACCACGTTGCGGCGCACCGGCAGGCAGTGCATGAAGAACGCGCGGTCGCCGCGCTGCAGGTCGCGTTCGCGCACCATCCACCCGGGACGCCGCACCGCGGCGGACGCCACCTCGGCAGGCTCGCCGTAGTGTCGCGCGCTGCCCCAGGCCTTGGCGTACACGACGCGCGCGCCCTCGAAGGCGGCCTCGCGGTCGTGCGTGACCGTGAACGTCCCGCCGCGCCGGGCGGCCGAGGCGCGGGCCGCGTCGAGCACGGCGTCGGGCAGTTCGAAGCCCTCGGGATGGGCCAGCACGACGTCGTGTCCCTCGCGCGCGAAGGCCTGCACGGCGGCCGCCGGCACGGCCATCGGCAGCGGACGCACGTGCGGCGCCCAGGTCACGACGACCTTGCAGCGCTCGCCGACCTGGCGACGCAACGTGAGCGCGTCGGCCAACGCCTGGTGCGGATGGTCGAGCGCCGACTCGAGGTTCAGCAACGGGACGCCGGACGCGCGCGCCGCCGCCGCGAGCACCGGCTCGGCCAGGTCGTCGGCCGCGTCGCGCAGTCCCGCGAAGGCGCGCAGTCCGATGCCGTCGACCATGCGCGCGAGCACGCCCACGGCCTCGCGCAGGTGCTCGGCCGCGGCGCCGTCCATGACGACGCCGTCGCGGTGTTCGAGGGTCCAGCTGCCCTCGCCGGGCTGCAGCGGGACGGCGTGGGCACCGAGGTCGTGGCAGGCCACCTCGAACGCGGTGCGCGTGCGCAGCGACGGCGCGAGGAAGAGCATCGCGAAGCGCAGGCCGGCCAGCAGCGGACGCCGTCCCCGGTCGCCCGCGAGCAACTCGGACGCCGCGAGCAGCGCGTCCCAGGCGGCGTCGTCGAGGTCGCGCTGGACGAGCAGCGAGCGCGCGGCGAGCGCCGCGTCGGTCGCCACCGTCACGCGCGGCGCGGGGCCGAGCCGCGCGCGGGTCGCGCCGACCGCCGGGTCTCCGCACGCCCTCCCACCCGCGCCGGGTGCGTCGCGCCCGCCGCTCGCAGCGCGCGTGGCGCGCTCGTCGGGCTGCGCACCCGCCCCCCTCGTCGCGGCGCTCACGTGAGGATCGCCCGCAACGCGTCGACGAACAGGCCCGCCTCCTCGCGCTCCAGCACGAGCGGCGGCAGCAGGCGCATCTGCGCCTTCGGCTTCGACGAGCCCACGAGGATGCCGGCCTCGCGCAACGCCGCGATCACCGGCTTCGCGTCGCGGTCGAGGTCGACGCCCAGCAGCAGGCCCCGTCCATGGACGGCCCGCACGCCCGGCACGCGCAGCAGCTCGTCGGTCAGCCACGCGCCCTGCGCGGCGGCGTTCGCGCACAGCCCTTCGTCGCGCAGGATGTCGGCGGTCGCGGCCAACGCCGCGCACGCGAGCGGTCCCCCGCCGAAGGTCGTGCCTTGTTCACCGCTGCCGATGCCGGCCGCGACGTCCTCGCGCACGAAGACCACGCCGGCGGGCACGCCGCCCGCGGCACCCTTGGCCGCCGTGATGAGGTCGGGGACGACACCCACGCCCTCGCCGAAGAACGGCGTCCCGGTGCGTCCGAAGCCGGTCTGCACCTCGTCGAACACGAGCAGCGCTCCCCGCGCGCCGCACGACTCGCGCAGGCGCTCGAAGTACCCCGGCGCCGCCACCTGCACCCCGCCCATCGACGGGATCGGCTCGAGCAGCACCGCGGCCACGTCGTCACCGAGCGCGGCGTCGAGGGCCTCGACGTCGCCGTAGGGCACCCACGTCGTGTCGTCGGTCGGCACCGGCCACGACGGGTCGAGGTATCCGGGCAGTCCGGTCACGGCGAGGCTGCCCAGCGTGCGTCCGTGGAAGCCCTCGCGCATGGCGACGATCCGGCGACGGCCGGTGTGACGACGCGCGATCTTGAGCGCGGTCTCGTTCGCCTCGCTGCCGCTGTTGCAGAAGAAGACGCGCCGCAGTCCCTCGGGCGCGAGCGAGGCGACCTTCTCGGCAGCCTCGGCGCGTACGTCGCTGTAGACCGCGTTGCTGTAGAACAGCAGGCGCGCGGCCTGGTCCTGCACGGCCTGCACGAGGCGCGGATGACAGTGCCCCACCGACGCGACGCAGTGTCCTCCGTAGAGGTCGAGGAAGCGCCGGCCCTGCACGTCGGTGACCCAGCAGCCACGCCCCTCGACGAGCACCAGCGGGATCTTGGAGTAGGTCGCGAGCTGCCAGTGGTCCTCGCGCTGCATGAGCTCGTCGGCCAGGGCGGCGAGCGCCTCGGGCCGGGAATCGCGCGACGCGCCCGTCGCGTGTGACGCCCGCGCGCGATCCTGCGACGAATCGCGACCCGACGACGGACGATGCGATGCCGATGCGTCCATGGGGACGTCCTCCGTCACGGCCCGAGGGCCGCGTGGCGCAGTCCGGTCGTCTCGTCGAGACCGAACATGAGGTTCGCGTTCTGCACGGCCGTGCCGGCCATGCCCTTGACGAGGTTGTCGATCGTCACGAAGACGCACACCGTGCCCGTCCCCGCGACGGCGGCGACGTCGGCGAAGTTGCTGCCGGCCACGGCGCGCACCTCGGGCGTGCCGGGCACGAGCCGCACGAAGACCTCGTCCTCGTAGGTCGAGCGCAGCACCTGCACGGCCTCGCGCTCGCGTCCGCGCTTGACCGGCACGAAGGCGGTCACCGCGATGCCGCGCGAGAAGGGCGCCGAGTGCGGGACGAAGTCGACGCCGTCGAAGGCCGGCGCCACGCCGCGCAGGTGCTGTTCGATCTCGGGCACGTGCTGGTGGTCGAGCGGCTTGTAGGCCTTGAAGCTCGCGAAGCGCTCGGGGTGGTGCGTGCCCTTGCCGGGAGCGCTGCCCGAGCCCGAAGACCCGGTCACGCTGGCCACCGCGGGACGTCCCGTGACCAGGCCCTCGCGCACGAGCGGCCAGAGCGCGAGCAACGTCGCGCTGGCATGGCAGCCGGGGTTCGCCACGAGCCGCGCGCCGCGCACGGCGCCGCGCGCGCCACACTCGGGCAGCCCGTAGACGGCCTTCTCGAGCGCCTCGGGATGAGCGTGCGCCTTGCCGTAGTGACGCGCGTACTCGTCGGCGTCGCGCAGGCGGTGGTCGCCCGAGAGGTCGATCACGCGCACGTCGGGATGACGCTCGAGCAACGGCCCGATCTCGGACGCGGCCACGCCGTGCGGCGTCGCGAACACGAGCAGGTCGTGCGTCTCCGCCAGGTCGTCGGCCGAGGCGTCGACGAACGACAGCTCGGTGAGCCCGCGCAGACCGGGATGCACGTCGACCACCGCGCCCTTGCTCGTGCGGCTCGTGACCGTCGCGATCTCGAGCTCGGGATGCAGCAGCGAGAGCCGCAGCAGCTCCATGCCGCCGTAGCCCGTGCCGCCGACGAGGGCGGTGCGGATCATGCACCGCCCTCCGACGTCATCCCGCCGGACGCATCGCGTGCGCCACCCGTCGCCGCGTCGCGGGCGGTCGTCGGCGAGCCTTCGTCGCCGCGCAGGCGCGCGGTCGAGTCGGCTTCGCGCGCGGCCAGCACGCGTCCGAAGGTGGCGTCTTCGACGAGGTCGGTGAGCAGCACGCCGTCGGTGCGCGCGTTCGCGGCCGCGATGCCGAGTTCGTCGCGCAGGTACGCCATGCCCACCGCGTTGTCGGTGGCCGGCCCGGCCACGACGTCGACCGTGAGCCCGCGTCGCGTGAACCACTCGACGCCGCCCCAGGCCGCCACGAGGTCGGTGGCGCACAGCACGTGCGACGCCACGAGGGCGGCGAATCCCTCGTCCTCGAGGATCGACGCCACGCCGTAGCTGCCGATGATGCCGTCGCCCATCTCGGCGATGATCACGTCGAGGTCGGGTGCCGCCTGGGCCGCCGCGCGCAGCACGTGCCGCGCCACGGGCGCCACGTCGGTCATGCCGGCGGTGCTGGGCAGGCCGACGTCCATGAAGCTGAGCACGATCTGGGCGCCGTGGTCGGCCATGTTGAGCGTGTCGCGCTGGGCGGCGACGCCGGTGAGCTTCACGCCGCCGACCGCGTAGCCGCGCGCGGTGAGGTGCGTCACGAGCTCGCACGCCGCCGACGTCTTGCCGGCGTTCATGCAGGTGCCCGAGATCGCGATCACCGGCGGCACCTCGACGTCGTCCGGGGGGACGGGCAGCGCGAAGTCGGCGATGTTCAGGCCGCGTCCGTTGCGCGTGGCCATGCCGAGCACCTCGACGCGCAGCGGGTGGCCGACGTCCTTGTTCTCGGAGACGGCCTCGCCCAGCACGCCGCCCAGGTTGAGGATGTGCAGCACGTCGCCGGCCTTGATCGACGTCGGGACGCGCCCGACGAAGCCGCGCAGGGCGTCGCGCCGTCCGAGGGCGCCCACGAGCACGTCGCCCTGGCTCACGTGCGCCATGCGTCCCGTGGTGAGCTCGATCACGTCGTAGACGCGCTTCTCCTCGAGCGCGCGCACCACGAGCACCTGGCCGCTCTTCGCCTCGACGAGGCGCGAGACCTCGACCTCGGGACCGAGTCCCACGCGCGAGACGACGCTGCCGACCTTGTGCGGACGGATCTTCATCAGGACTCTCCCTGCATCGAGGCGGAGGAGGACGGCGGGTTGCCCGGCGCGCGGCCGGACGGAGACGAGCGCGACGCGGAGGCGTCGGCGGAGGCGGCCGACGTCGCGCCGCCCTCGGCGGGCGAGCCCGCACCGGCGGACGCGGCGCGCTCGCGGGCCGCGAGGTCGCGACGTCCCGCGAGCACGGCCGGCATGGCGTGGATCTTGCCGAAGCCCGCGGCCTCGGCGCCGGTCCAGGCGGAGGCGCTCTCGCCGTAGACGGCGGTGGCGGCGTCCATGAGCGAGTGCGGAGAGCGCACGCCGACGACCTCGGCCGTGCCGGCCGCGAGCCGCACGCGCGCTTCGCCCGCCACGAGCCGGTTGCTCGACTCGAGCAGCGCCTCGAGGTCGCGCAGCACGGGATCGTGGTAGCAGCCTTCGTGCAGCAGCATGCCCCAGAAGTCGCCGGCCTGGCGCATCCAGTGCGCCTGCCACTTGGTGAGCACGAGCTTCGACAGCTCGCGGTGCGCCTTGACGAGCACGAGCGGACCGGGTGCCTCGAACACGACGCGTCCCTTGACGCCCAGGATCGTGTCGCCGAGGTGGATGCCGCGTCCGAAGCCGTGGGCTCCGGCGCGCGCATTGAGCGCGGCGACGAGTTCGGGGCCCGCGAGGCGCTCGCCGTCCAGCGAGACGGCGCGTCCCTGCTCGAAGCCGAGCACGAGTTCCTCGGGCGGGAGCGCGTTCGTCTCGGGGTTGGCCGTGGCCGCGTAGACAGACTCGGGCGGGACCGTCCAAGGGTCGTGGGTCTCGCGTCCGCCGATGGTCGTGCCGAACAGTCCCGCGTTGAGCGAGTAGCCGACGGTCGCGTCGGACACCGGGACTCCGCGCGCGACGAGCCAGTCGCGCTCGGCCTGGCGCGAGAGGTGCAGCTCGCGCACCGGCGCGAGGATCTGCAGGTCGGGCGCCAGCGCCGCGAGCGCCCCGTCGAAGCGGATCTGGTCGTTGCCGGCGCCGGTCGAGCCGTGGGCGATGGCCGTCGCGTGCACCTCGCGCGCCACGCGCACGACCGCCTCGGCCTGGGCCGTGCGCTCGGCCGCCACCGACACGGGATACACGCCGCCGCGCAGCACGTCGCCCATCACGAGGTACGACACGAAGCGGTCCCACACGACCTGACGCGCGTCGACGGTGTAGTGCTCGCTCGCGCCGCAGGCCAGCGCCCGCGCGCGGATGCCGTCGAGCCCGGCGGCGTCGAAGCCGCCCGTGTCGACGCACACGGTGACCACCTCGTGGCCGAGTTCGTGCACGAGCCAGCCGGCGCAGAACGAGGTGTCGAGGCCGCCCGAGAAGGCGAGGACCACGGTGCTCATGGAGGAGGTCCGGCGGGGAGGCGATCTGCATATGCGCATTATGCGCATAGCAAGTAAGTTATTCACATATACGACCGCGGGCGGCCGGGCCGCAAGAGCAATCCCGTGAAGTTCCGGCGGCGGGTGCGGGATGCGGGCGGCCCGCGCGACGCCGGGCGGGGGACGCGGAGCGGGTCGTCCGCCGCTCGGCGTCTTGCGCGACGGTCACCGGCGGTCGGGCGGGATCGCGATGCACGGCAGACCCACGATACGTCCGCCGCGCACGGCGGACGGCGTCCGATTCGAACGAGCCGCGAGCACGACACGCCCGATCGGCTTCGAGATCCGGATCGGCTTCGGCGCGCGGCGGCTCGGCGGATCCGCGTCGTCCCACCCCGAACGAAAGAGGGCGGGGCCGTCGATCGACGGCCCCGCCCTTCGATGGAACGTCGAAACCCGGACAAGGGGGGGAGAGCCGGAGAGGTTCGACGCTCCACTCGAGCGCAGGGGTCACTCCGTGGAGTGCCATGCGACGGTCTGGATCCGCCACACGCGCCCGAAGATAGGCTCGCGTCCGTCGCGTTGCCGCTGACAAGTCCGTGAGTGGAGGGCACGCGCAGTGTCACTGCGCGAAACGCCTCATGGCCTCACGGAGTGAGCGCCTGCAAGCCGTTCGTCGCGGACAGTCCCGCCGCTGCCGCGGGGTCGCTGATCCAGACCTGGTGATAGGTGGCAAGGCCCGCGGGAAGTCCGGCCGGCCACACGAACGAGAGCGTCGCCTTGCCCGTCGCGTCGATCGGGATGCCGCCGAGCACGAGATCGGGACTCGGCACGAGGACGCCCTGCTTGAAGGGCGCCGCGAGCTTGCCGAGACCGATCACGAGCCACGCGCTCGAGAGCGCCTTGGCGCGCTGGATCACGAGGGTCGTCGTCTCGCCGGCGGTGAGCCCGCCCTCTCCGGTCAGGCTCGGGATGCCCGAGGAGCCCGCAAGCCCGGAGCCGAGCGAGGTCCACGTGATGTCGACCGCGAAGTGGGAGACGAAGATCTGGTTCCAATCTTCGTCGTACGCACCGGGCGTCGAGGGTTGGTCGGCCGACGCCGACTTGCCTCCGACGACGAAGTCTCCCCCGCCCAGTGTCGCCACGTCGAAGATGAAGCCCGCCGAGTTCGTCGACCCACCGATGAACGTGCAGTAGCTCAGCGTCGCGCCGTGGTTCGTCAGGACGGCCGCCCAGGGATCGCCGATCCCGCCGCTGAAGTCGCCGTCCAGCGCGCCGGGGGTCGTCGGGAAGTCCGGCGACCGGGTGTTGCCGCCCACGATGACCGTCCCCAGATCGTCAATCGCGATCGCGTACGGATCGTCGTGCTCGGAGCCGCCGAGGTAGGTGCCCCACTCGAGCGCGTCGAGGTTCGGCGAGAGCACCCCGACGTAGCCATCGGTCTGTCCGCCGTTGTAGGACTGGTCGTAGGCCCCGGGCGTTGTCGGCGGTGCCGACGGCCCGCCGTGACCGCAGAAGGCCACCTCGCCCAGGCCGGCGAGCGCGATGTCGAGCGGGGTGGTCTGGAGCAGCGTCGCGTTCGTGAACTGCGTGAGATCCGCGGAGATCCGGCCGACGAAGGGGGCGTCGCCAGGAGAGGTCCAGGGTCCCGGATCGTAGCCTCCCGGCGGGATCGGGTAGGTCGGCGACAGGAATCCCGCCACGACGAAGTCGCCCTCGGGACCCGGCCTGATCCGGTTGATCTCGTCACCTGCGGACACTCCCCCCAGGAACGTGGACGCGACGACTTGGTCCTGCGGCGCTCGGCTCGTGTCGACGAGGGTCACGACCGCGTCGAAGAACTGCGACTTGGTTTCTTGGATCACTGCCGACGTGACGGGGTAGTCTGCAGAGTTCGACTTGCCAGCAACGGCGATCAGTCCTGCGGCTGTGTAGAGCCCGCGATTGATGACGTCGGACCCGGCGGCGCCGAGGTAGGACAGGTAATCGAGTGCACCGGTCGAGAGGTCGAACTCGGCGATGAAGCCGTCATAGGCTCCGCCCGCGTAGGCCGGCTGCATCGCGTTGGGCGTGGTCGGCAGCGACACGATCTTGGTGTAGCCGATGATCGCCGCCTTGACCGTGCCCTCGACGGCCAGCCTGCCGGCGAGCGCGTTCGAAGAGTCGTCGTGGGTCAGATACGTTGAGTACAGAAGCGAGGCCCCGTCGGCCGAGAGTCTGGACAGGAAGGCACTGAACAGGCCGAGACCGGCGGTCGGAAAAGCCGCGTCGCGCGTCGTGGGGAAATCGAGCGACTGGGTGCCACCTGTCAGCAACACCGTGCCGTCCTCGAGCACTTCCAGATCGGTGAGAGTATCGGAAGCGCTCCCTCCCAGAAACGTCGACCATACGAGATCTCCCTCGAGCGTGAGGGGACTCTTGCCCCGCCAGCCGGGGACATCGACCGCCGGATTCTCATCCGTGTCCCGGACGGTGAAGGCCACCGGGTTTCCGTCGATTCGCGCCGAGCGGATCGACAAGCGGAGCGACCCGCTGCCGGCTTGGCACGACAGGCCGGCGTCCGAACAACTCGTCGAAGACACGCCCTGCAACGCGATCGGCGTGCAACGCACACCTTCGATCGGGGTGCCGCGCCGCAGCGTGAAGCCGACACCGTTCGTGCCCGTCGTCAACCGGAGAACCGTGCCGTCGACCGAGACGGCCTCGATCGTGCTCGCTGATGGCACGGCCTCCATCCGCAGCGCGCCAGGCCCGTAGAGATTGACCGGAACGACCTCTCCGATCACGGTCACCGACTCGAGGCCGCTCGTCCCGAGCCCGACCCGCACGAGCCCCGGAACCTCGGCGTCCGACCACGCGAGCCAGAGTCCGTCGCGCCGGACCTGGATCGCACCGCCCCGCATGCCCGCGGCGGCGAGGAGGTCGTCGTCCCACTGACCGACGTTCTGCACGAACGTCCAGTGATCAGGCAGTTCGGTCTGGGACGGGGCGACCTGCGCGAGGGCGGCCACCAGGGTGACGACGACGAGGTACCACATCAGAAGCGCTCACCCAGGAACACATAGTTGGGGGTCGATCCCGGCACCCGTACCCAGGAAGACCCAGAGCTCCCCACGCGTCTCCACCGAATCCGGCTCGTTGAGCCCGCCGACGACAAGATCGACGTAGCCATCGCTGTTCACGTCATGGCTCGTGATCTTCGAGCCGAAGTGATCGTTGGTCTTGCAGTCCGCGTCGTGCGCGGGATCCGCCACGCTCTCGCAGTCGAGCGGGAATCCGGTGGGTCCTGTGGGGTGCGGATCAGGATTGTCGAGCACGCAGTCCGCCTGACAGGCGTAGTACTCAGGGGGGGACCTGCGCGGATGTCGATGAGCACCACACGACGAGCATGGCCAGCGCCAACGGCTTCACGATCTCTTCTCCTCGAGGTCGGTGACTTCCCCAGTCACCCGGGCTGCCCGGTACGAGCAAGGCTATGCCCGTTCCGACGAACCGTCAAGCCAAGTGTCGGGCCTTCGTCAGGTCGCCCCGCCCACTCTGTAGAGCAGCACGTACACGAGCACGCCGGTGACCGAGACGTACAGCCACACGGGCAGCGTGATGCGCGCGACCTGCTTGTGGCGCGCGAGATCGCCGCGCAGCGCGGCGACGAGCAGCCAGACGATGAACGGCACCATGAGTCCGGCCAGCACGACGTGCGGGATCAGGACCGCGAAGTAGAGCGTGCGCAGCCAGCCCTCGCCCTGGAACTTCACCGACTCGGTCGTGGCGTGGTACTGCAGGTACGAGACCAGGAAGACCGTCGAAACCGCGAACGCCGCGAGCATGAGACGCTTGTGCAGCGCCTCGTTGCGTCCGCCGCGGGCGATCGGAGGCCAACCCCTGATCGCGCACCAACCCGCGGCGAGCAGCAGCGCCGCCGTGCCGTTCAGCAGCGCGTGCAGCGCGGGACGACTCACTGCGCCGCGAGCGCCGCGAGCTTCTGCGCGTCGTCCTTCAGCTCGCGCAGCTTGGCCTGGTCGTTGTACGCGTAGTATCCGCGCACGCGGCCCTCGGCGTCGACGAGCGCGAAGCGTCCGCTGTGGAACATGGGCGGCATGCCGGCCACCTCGGTGCCGCGGGCGTTGACCGGCAGCTTGAAGCCGCTGTCGGCCAGGCTCTGGATGCCGTCGGACGTCCCGGTGAGCAGCCGCCACTGTTCCTTGCCGGTGCCGTACCGCTTGCGGTAGCCGGCGAGCACGCCGGGTTCGTCGTACCCGGGGTCGACGGTGATCGAGAGCAGCTTGGCGGCCAGTCCCTCGCGCGCGAGCTGCGCGAAGATCGACGACATCTCGGGACACGGACCCGAGCAGCGCGTGAAGATGAAGTCGACCACCCACACCTGGCCGCGCATGTCGGCCCGCGTGAACGCCTTGCCGTCGTCGTCCACGAGCTCGAAGTCGGGCAGCAGACCGTGGACGGGCAGTCCCGTGCCGTCGTCGACCTGCGCCGGACCTTCGTCGGCGCCGAAGAACGCCGCCAGCCGGGCGACCTCGGCGTCGTCGTCGTCTTCGTCCGCCTCGTCGTCGTCGTCCCGGGACGCGGCCTTCTGGGCGGCCGCGCCGTGCTCGCCGTCGGCCAGGATCGTGCCCGACGCCGCATCGTCGAGGTGCTCCTCGGGCAGCTCGCAGCACGCGGCGGGCGCGGCCGCGTCGTCGGCCCTGGCCTCGGAGGGCTCGGCCTTCGACGTGCAGCCGGCGAGCAGCGCCGCGAGCGCGAGCGCACCCGCGACGAGCGCCGGACGCGCGCCCGCGTCGGGACGCGCCGCGGGGCGCGTGGGACCAGTCGTGCGGGAGCGCGTGCTCATCGTCCGTCCTCCTCGTGGGTTGCGGTCTCGGGATGTGCGCCGGACGCATCGCGTGCGGCGGCCAGCGCGCGCACGTCGTCGCGCAGCTCGGCGAGCTGCAGCGCGTCGGCCGGCTCGTACGTGCCGCGCACGCGACCCTCGCCGTCGACGAGCGCGAAGCGTCCGCTGTGGAAGAGCTGCGGCAGGCCCTCGACCTCGGGCGCCTCGCCCCCCACCGGCAGGCGGAAGCCGTCGCGCGCCAGGGCCGCGATGGCCTCGGGATCGCCGGTGAGCAGGCGCCACGCGTCGTCGTCGGCCAGCGCGCCGCCCTGCCGGGCGCGGTACGCGGCGAGCGTCGCGGCGTCGTCGTGCGCGGCGTCGACGGTGATCGAGAGCAGGCGTGCGGGCAGTCCCTCGCCCGCGAGTGCGGCGTAGGACTTCGCCATGTCGACGCACTGGCCGGCGCAGCGCGTGTAGATGAAGTCGACCAGCCACACGTCGCCCAGCATGTCGCCGCGCGTGAAGGGACGTCCGTCGTCGGCGGTCAGCGCGAACTCGGGCAGCTCGCCGTACGACGGCAGCCCGCTGCCGTCGGCGGGCTGCGGCAGGACGTGGTGCACCGCGTCCGCGAGCGGCGCCGCGCGTCGGGACGGCGTGGCGCACGCGGCACACGCCGCGTCGGTGTCGGCGTGCAGCGCGCCGGACGTCGTCGCGCCGTCCGCGCAGTGCTCGCACGCGACGCCCTCGTCGACGTCCGCGACGGCCGCCGCGGCGGGACGGCAGGCCACGTCGACGACGAGTGACGCCAGCACCAGCGGCAGGTAGAGCACCGACGCCACCACCACGCGTCGCGCGCCGCGCCGGTCGGGTTGCCGGAAGAATCCCAGCGCGGAGACGAGGAACAGCAGCCCGAGGACGAGCGCCACGAAGCCGTACAGCGCGCGCGCCTGTCCCGCCAGCACGGGCAGCGCCGAGACGAGCACCACCGACATGACCTGCATCGGCATCGTCCAGCGCAGCATGCGGTCTTCGGGGTCGTCGCCGGACAGCATGCGCAGGCCGCCCCTGCTGTACTCGTCGCGGTACATCGACGCGATGGCGAAGAAGTGCGGGAGCTGCCAGAGGAAGATCAGGCCGAAGGCCGTCCAGGCCAGCAGTCCGGGGCCGGCGAGGGGCGCCGCGGCGGCCGCGCCCACCACGAGCGGCAGCGCCCCGGGGATCGCCCCGACCCACGTGTTCGTGGACGTGCGCCGCTTGAGCGGCGTGTAGATCGCGAGGTACGTGAGCGACGCGCAGGCCAGCAGCAGCGCGGCCATCCAGCCGGCGCCGGCGATCGCGACGGCCAGGCCCGCGACCAGCGCGGTCAGTCCGAAGCCGACGACCTGGGCCGACGTGAGCGCGCCGGTCACCAGCGGACGGTTCTTCGTGCGCTCCATGCGCGCGTCGGTGTCGCGCTCGAGCCAGTGGTTGAGCGCGGTGCCGGCGGCCGAGACGAGCAGCGTGCCGAGCAGCGCCCAGGGCAGCGCGCTCCAGTCGGCGGGACGCTCGAGCGCGTAGCCCGCCGCGCACGTGACGAGCACGAGCAGCGCGATGCGCGGACGCAGCAGCGCGGCCAGTCCCTCGCGGTCGAGCGGCGCGGCGGCCACGTCAGGCCGCCTCGCCCCACGGCGCGGGCGCCGGCTCGGGAACGCCCGGCCGTTCGTCACGCGGGACGCGCGCGCAGCGCAGCGAGAACAGGAACGCGGTGGCGAGCAGGGCGGCGCCGTTGGCCACGTGCAGCGACGTCACGATCGGCTGCTTGCCCGTCCACACGACGGACGCGCCGAGCACGCCCTGGACGAACACGAGCCCCGCCAGCCACGACGCGTGGTCGAGCAGGTGCGGCAGCCGGCGCGGCACGATCAGCGCCGCGCGCCACACGAGCGCGAAGACGACGATCGCGAACGTGCGGTGCGCCATGTGGATCCACACCAGCCGGTCGACGTGCTCGGGAAGCAACGACCCGTCGGCCGACACGGGGAAGAACGGGACGGCCAGGCCGGCCTCGTTGTGTCGCATCCACGCGCCGAGCAGGAGCTGCACGAAGATCGCGGCGACCGCGACGAGCGCGGCCCGCAAGGCGCGGGTTCGCCCGGCGCGCAGCTCCGCGAAGCGCGCCGGCGCGTCGGCGAACTCGCGCGAGCAGGCGTACGCCAGCGCGGTCACCGTGCACAGGAAGACCTGCGCCAGCGTGCCGTGCGAGGCCGAGAGCCACGGCGGCAGCTTGTAGCGCACCGTGAGACCGCCCAGCAGGCCCTGCAGGCAGACGACGCCGACGGCCGTCCACGCGAGCCGACGCACCCACGCCCGGGACTCGGTGCGTTGCGTCCACACGGCGAGCAGCACCGTGAGGAGGCCGATCGTGGCCGCGATCGTGCGGTGTCCGTGCTCGTAGAACACGCCGCCGACCATGTTCGGCCAGAGCTTGCCGTACGAGAGCGGCCAGTCGGGGACGGACAGTCCCGCCTCGCGGCTCTTGACCTCGGCGCCCGCGAACACGAGCAGCACCGTGAGCGCGGCGAGGGCCACGCCCGATCGACGTCGCGCGACGGACGGCGTGCTGCTCCTCATGCGGGCTTGCGCCAGCGCGCGACGCGCATCGCGAGGGACGCGCGTCGCACGCCGCGACGGCTCACTTGCGCTCGAACGTGTGCTCGAGCTTGCCGTTGCCGCCCTCGACCTTCACCTTCTCGGTCGCCTCGCCGAGCACGCGGTGCCAGATCTTGACGGTGTACTCGCCGTCGGGCAGGCCCTCGGTCGAGAACGAGAAGCTGCCGTCGGCAGCGGTGGACGCGAAGAACGGGTGCTCCATCGAGAAGGCGTAGGTCATCATCCAGGGGTGCACGTCGCACTTGATCTGGATGGCCTCCTCGGCCTTCTTGAACTCCTTCTCGACCGACCCGCCCTTCGTCGGCATGGCGGTGTTGAACTCCTTGTTCGTGCGCGGCACCGCGTGGATGTTGTGCAGCGTGGCGTCGCTGTTGACGATCTTCAGCGTCTGCTTCTTCATGATGCCGAAGACCTGCGGGTGGTACGTGCAGCCCTCCTGGTCGAGCTCGACGGGCTCGTCGGGCGTCGCGTACTTGGCGTCGGGCGCGTCGGTCAGGAACACGAAGCAGTCGGCCAGACCGCCCTTGTCGTCGACGTCGATGTGCGTCCGGTGCAGCCCGTCGGGATGCAGGCCGGCGCAGACCGGGTCGGCGTTCAGGTCGACCGCGTCCTCCTTCGGACGCTCGCCCTTGAAGTGCACGACGCCCGCGACGCGACCGGCGGCCACGGGCGCGGCCTCCTTGGCGGGGACCGTGGACGTCGCCGGCTGGGCGGCGGGCGCGACGGGGGCGGCCGTGGGCTCGTCGGCGGCCAGGCTCATTCCGCCGATCACGACGGCGGCGAGGAAGGTGGACACGGTGGTCTTGCGGAGCATGGGAGACCTCGCGGAGGACGGAAGGAGGGCCGCGCGACTTCGCGCGGAGCCTGTCTCCGGGTGCACACTTTTCGTCCCGGGGACGGTTGCGTCGGGTAGCCTACGAAAACCTGCGGACCGAGGGGAAGGGCATGACGGTCCGGTGAGGGGCCGGGCGCCGGGGGCCACCAGGCGCGGGCGGCCAATCCGCCCAGGATCCCGACCTCCAGGTGACGTGCGGCTCCGTCCGACGGATGATGCAGCCGCTCCTGGCCGCTCGAAGGAGGTCGCCCATGCGCCGCCCGTCCGCCCCGACCGCCCTGCTCGTCCTGCTCGCGCTGTTCGCCTGCGTCTCCGACGCCGACGGACCGCGCTCGAGCCTCGGCCCGGCCCCCGGCGGCACGTCCTCCCCGTCGGCGCCCACCTCGGTCCCTGGGGGCTCTCCCGCCGACGGCCAGGGCGCCTCGGCCAATCCGGCCCCGCCCCCCAGCGCCGACCTGGCGGCGCTGCACGTCGAGCACGGCGCGCTCGCGTGGGGCGCCGCCCCCGCGACCTCCGGGGGCAGGCGGCGCGCGCTGCTCGTGGGCGCCGACCGCTACCGCGACGAACCGCTGCTCGACCTGGGCAAGGTCTCTCCGCTGCTCTCCGACCTGCGGGACACGCTGCTCGACGAGCGCCTGGGCTTCGACCGCGTCTCGCTCGTGACCGGCGACCGCGTGCATCCCGACATCGTGCAGGACGAGATCGCGTCGCTGACCGCCGACCTGTCCGGTCCCGACAACCACCTGCTCGTACTGTGGGTAGGCCACGGCTTCAACGACGGCAGCGGACGCGAGACGCTGCTCACCTACCGCAGCCGCGCCGAGACGACGTCGAGCGACCCGTCGGCGCTGCCCTACGACCAGCTCGTGGGCTGGATCGCCCAGGCGCGCACGCGCGTCGACGACGCGGGCGGCGAGCTCACCACGTCGATGCTGCTCGACGCCTGTCGCCAGGACAGCCTCGGTTCGCCGGGACGCATCCGCGACCACGTGCCGGTGCTCGACGTCGAGGCCTTCTCGGCGCCGCTCGGCAGTCCGGCGCCCGGCGGAGCCACCACCGAGCCGCTCTGGACGCGCGCCCTGCAGCGCGCGCTGGCCGGCGCGCGCTCCGCCAAGGTCAGCCTGCTGCGCGCGCTCGAGAACGCGCGCGCCGAGGTCCTGCGGCAGTCCGGCGGACGGGTCGAGCCCGAGATCCCCACCGGCGCGCACGACGTGACGCTCGTCGACCACGACGACATCGCGCTCACCGTGCGCGTCGTCGATCGCTTCACCCAGGCCGAGATCGCGGGCGCGCAGGTGCGCCTCAACGCGCTCGAGCGCACGGCGCCGGCCACCTTCACCGGGCTCGCGCGCAGCCCCGAGGGCTACGCGCTCATGGTGCGCGCCGACGGCTACTTCTGGCGCGCCGAGACGATCCCGCTCGACCGCGCCCAGGCCGGCGGGACGCTCACCGTGCCGCTGGCGCCCGAGTTCGTGGCGCTCTCGGGTTCGGTGCGGCTCGAGGGCACGGGCGTGGCGCGCGTGGCGGTCACCGGCGGATTCCCCGGGCTGCGCGACGGTTGGCACGTCACGTCGACCGTCGTCGACGGCTCCGGCGCGTTCCTCCTCAAGGTGCCCGCGGTCACCGGCGAACGCGCCCTCGTGATCGACGTGAACGGAGAGGAGGCCCGGCGACGCACGTTCGACATGTCCACCATGCCCTCGTCGGTGGTCGACGTCGACGGGACGCGCGTGCGCGTGCTCGAGTTCGGCGCCAGCGTCGTCTCGGCGCGCGGCGCGGTCGAGGTCGGCGGCGGGACCCAGGCCGTCGTCGTGGGCGACCTGATCGACGTACGCTTCGACTTCGACTCGCTGGGCTCGTCCGACTTCACCGACCGCAACGGCTTCTCGTTCTACGGCACGGTGCACGTGTTCAGCGACCAGGGCGCGTACGGCAAGGCACGCCGCGACCTCGACACGCTGCTCGCGCAGGGACGCGTCGTGCCCGACGCCCGGGCACGCGCCGAGGAGCTGCGCCACGAGCTGCGCGTGGCCGACGCCATGAGCACGGCCTCCGACCTCCAGGAGACGGGCCGGCTCGACGAGGCCATCGAACAGCTCGACGTCCCCGGGCTGGTCGAGGACGGCCGCGTGCGCAGCGTGCTCGTCTCGTGGCTGCTGGCCAGCGCGCGCGGGCACCACGCCGAGCGGCGCTACGGCGACGCCGCGGCGCGCCTCGAGCGCGCGCGCGAACTCGATCCCGCGCAACCCGGTCTCGACGACCAGCTCGCGCGCGTCCACGACGAGTGGATCGGGCACTTCTACGAGCAGGCGCTGGGCGACGGCTCGTGGGACAACGTCTCGGCGCTCGTGACGGTGCTGGCCGGCAAGGGCGTCCCCGGCGTGCAGTCGTGGCGCGAACGCATCGAACGCGAAGACATCACGCCCGCCTGCCGGCGCGCGTACACCGCCGCGCTCGAACAGCTCGGCGCGGGCGCCCTCGAGGACGCGCTCGCGTCGTTCGAGACGGCGCTGGCGTCCGGCTGCAACGAGCAGTACCGCTCGCAGATCACCCCGCAGCTCGCCGCGCTGCGCAACCAGCTCTTCGACCGGCACGTGAAGGCCGGCGCCGAGCGCGAGGCGGCCGGCGCGCTCTCCGACGCGTTGGCCGAGTACGTCGCGGCCCACGCCCTCGACCGCGTGGTGACCGACCGCATCGCCAGCCTGCTCGCGGCGCCCGAGCTCCCGCACGACACCACGATCGACGAGCTGGCCGGCCGCTTCCGGGCCCAGGAGGACGACTGGGAGGGGCGTCGCACCGAGCGCCTGCTGGCCCTGGGCGACCTGCGCGACTACGCGCGTCTCGACGCGACGGGTGTGGACGCCGTGCGGCGCGCGGCCGAACAGCGCTGGCCCGACGTCTTCGCGCACCTGGCGTTCCTGCGCGTCGAGCGCTTCGCGTGCGGGAGCAACGCCTTCGCCGTGGCGATCTACCGCCACCCCCCGACGGGGCTCGAGTTCGTGCTGCTGCCCGGCGGGACGTTCCTCCGCGGCAGCGGACCCGACGAGCCGGCGCGCCGCGACCACGAGAGCTCGCCCACGTCCACCACCGTCACGCCGTTCCTGGCGGCACGCACCGAGGTCACCCGTGCGCAGTGGCGCGCCGTCATGGGCGACGACCCGTCGTGGTTCTCCGAGGCGCCGCTCGACGCTCCCGTCGAGTCGATCACGCCGACCCGGGCGCGTGAGTTCTGCGCGCGCTCCGGCTTCGAGCTGCCGACCGAGTTCCGCTGGGAGTTCGCCTGCCGCGCGGGCAGCACGACGCCGCTGCCGAGCGGACCGATCACGGTGCGCGGCGACAACGACTCGCCCGAGGTCGATGCGCTGGCCTGGTTCGGCGGCAACAGCGGCGTCGACTACCCGGGCGGCTCCGACAGCTCGTCGTGGGTCGCGCAGATCCACCCGCACGCCTTCGCCGGGACGCACGCCGTGGCCGGCAAGGCGCCCAACGCGTTCGGACTGTACGACGTGCTCGGCAACGTCTGGGAGCTGTGCTCGAACACCTGGGAGGGTGACATCGGCGTGTCGCGCGGCGGGTCGTGGTCTTCGATCGCCGGCGACTGTCGCGCAGCCAGCCGCAACGCCGTGCAGCCCGACGAGGCCGCGCGCACGGTGGGCTTCCGTCCCGTGATCGAGCTGCCGGGCGAGATCGACACGGCCGCGGCACGCACGCGCCTGATCCAGAACCTGCTCGAGCTCGACGAGAGCGACTCCGACGACGTGAGCGGCGACGGCAAGGGAGTGTACGAGTCACTCGAGCTCGACGACGGCTCCGGCAAGGGAGCGGAAGGCGACGGCGGCAAGTCCGGCGGCCTGCTCTCGGGCAAGATCGACGCCGACGTCTGGCGCTGGATGGCCGACCAGAACGGACTCTTCGACCGCGCGCGCTACGCCGAGCTCGACCTCGAAGGCGTCGAGCGCGTCCGGCGACTGGCCGAGCGTCGCTGGCCCGCGGCGTTCACCGACCTCGAGCTCTCGGAGGTGCGCTGGGAGTCCGGCGGCGACGCGTCGCACTTCGTCGCGGTCTACACGCAGCCGTCCAGCGGACTCGAGTTCGTGCTCGTCCCCGGCGGGACGTACGAGATGGGCTCGCAGCCCGGCTCGCCGGGTCACTCGTCCGACGAGGGTCCGGCGCACGAGGTCACGATCGCACCGATGCTCGTGGCGCGCACAGAGGTCACCCAGGGCCAGTGGACGCGTGCGATGGGTTCGAACCCGTCGTACTTCGGCGGCCTGGGCGACGACCGTCCCGTCGAGCACGTCTCGTGGGACGACGCACACGGATTCTGCGATCGATTCGACCTGTCGCTCCCCACCGAGGCCGAGTGGGAGTACCTCTGCCGCGCCGGCACGACGACGCCCACACCGTGGGGAGGGATCACCCAGCTCGGCGACCGCGACTCCGACGCGCTCGACCCGGTCGCCGTCTACGGCGGCAACAGCGGCGTCGACGATCCGGGCGGACTCGACAGCAGCGGCTGGACGGGCGTGGCCCACCCCAGCGCGCGGGCCGCCACGCATCCGGTCGCCTCGAAACAGGCCAATGCGTTCGGTCTCTACGACGTGCTCGGCAACGTCTACGAGTGGTGCGAGGACGTCTACCGCGGCGACTACAGCGACGCACCGGGCGATGGCGGTCCGGTGCTCGGCGACGACCCGGACAAGGTCGTGCGCGGCGGCGACTTCAGCTCGACCGTCTCGAACTGCCGCTCGACCGCACGGGGCCGCATCGAGAAGGACACGCAGACCTGCTACGTCGGGTTCCGTCCGGTGCGGCGGCTCGGCACACGCTGACCGGCTCCGTCGCCGGACGAGCGAGGCACGGCACGCTCGCGTCCCGTGGGCGCGGCCGACGCGTACCGAGGCGCCGCGCTCCCCGAGACACGACGAGCCCGGTGCACGCTCGCGCGTGCACCGGGCTCGGATTCCGCGGCGCCGACGCGAGGTCGGCGCCGCGGTCGGACGACTCGCGTCGTCCGGTCAGTACATGTCGTCCATGCCGCCGCCGGGCGGGGTCGACGCCTTCTTCTCGGGGATCTCGGCGATCAGCGCGTCGGTCGTGAGCAGCAGCGACGCCACCGACGCCGCGTTCTGCAGCGCCGAGCGCGTGACCTTGGCCGGATCGAGGATGCCGGCCTCGATCATGTCGACCATCTCTCCCTTCGCGGCGTCGAAGCCCATCGTGAAGGCCTTCGCCTCGGTGACCTGGTTGACCACGATCGACGGCTCGAAGCCCGCGTTCTTCGCGATCTGCCAGCAGGGCAGCGTGATCGCGCGACGGATGATGTCGACGCCGAGCTTCTCGTCACCGACGGTCTGGACCTTGTCGAGCACCGAGCGCAGCTTCACGAGTGCCGTCCCGCCGCCGGGCAGGATGCCCTCCTCGACGGCCGCGCGCGTCGCGTGCAGCGCGTCCTCGACGCGGGCCTTCTTCTCCTTCATCTCGACCTCGGTGGCCGCGCCCACGTTGATCTGGGCCACGCCGCCGGCGAGCTTCGCGAGACGCTCCTGGAGCTTCTCCTTGTCGTAGTCCGACGTGGTGCGCTCCATCTCGGCGCGGATCTGCGCGATGCGCGCCTGGATGTCGGCCTTCTTGCCGGCACCCTCGATGATGGTGGTCTCGTCCTTGCCGATGACCACGCGCTTGGCCTTGCCCAGGATCGAGATGTCGGCCGTCTCGAGGTTGATGCCGAGGTCCTCCATGACCGCCTGGCCGCCGGTCAGGACGGCGATGTCCTGCAGCATGGCCTTGCGACGGTCGCCGAAGCCCGGCGCCTTCACGGCGCACGCATGGAAGATGCCGCGCAGCTTGTTCACCACGAGGGTCGCGAGGGCCTCGCCCTCCATGTCCTCGGCGATGACCACGAGCGGGCGGCCCGACTTGGCCACCTTCTCGAGCAGCGGGAGCATGTCCTTGATGCTCGAGATCTTCTTCTCGTGCACGAGGATGTACGGGTCCTCGAGCTCGCACTCCATCTTCTCGAGGTTGGTCACGAAGTGCGGCGAGAGGTAGCCCTTGTCGAACTGCATGCCCTCGACCCACTCGATCTCGGTGGCGAGGCTCTTGCCCTCCTCGACGGTGATCACGCCGTCCTTGCCCACGCGCTCCATGGCGTCGGCGATGCGCTCGCCGATCTCGTCGTCGCTGTTCGCGGCGATGGTCGCGACCTGCTTGATGTCCTTGCGGGTCTTGACCGTGACCGACTTCTTCGCGATCTCGGCGACGATGGCGTCGACGGCCTTCTCGATGCCGCGCTTGAGCTGCAGCGGGCTGGCGCCTGCGGTCACGACCTTCAGGCCCTGCTCGAAGATGGCCTCGGCCAGCACGGTCGCCGTCGTGGTGCCGTCACCGGCCACGTCGCTGGTCTTGGAGGCGACCTCCTTGACCATCTGGGCGCCCATGTTCTCGTAGGGATCCTCGAGCTCGATCTCCTTCGCGACCGTCACGCCGTCCTTGGTGACGGTGGGCGATCCGAACGAGCGCTGCAGGACGACGTTGCGTCCGCGCGGGCCCAGCGTGACCTTGACGGCACGCGCGAGCTTGTTGACGCCCGACCGGATCAGGTCGCGCGCCTCGACGTCGTAGGCGATCTTCTTGGCAGCCATGTGTCTCTCTTGTCTCGGGTTGGTTCGGGATGGATGTGCGGGTGGCGGGCGAGCGCGCGACGCGCGTCAGCCGACCACGGCGAGGATCTCGTCCTCACGCACGATCAGGTACTCGTTGCCACCGACCTCGATCTCGGTCCCGGCGTACGACGAGAAGATGATGCGGTCGCCGGCCTTGACCTGCATCTTGCGGCGGGTGCCGTCGTCGAGCACGCGTCCGTCGCCGACGGCGATCACGGTGCCCTCGCGCGGCTTCTCCTTGGCCGACTCGGGCAGCACGATGCCGCCCGCGGTGACCGACTCGGCCTCGAGGCGCTGCACGAGCACGTTGTCGCCCATCGGGGTGATGTTGACCTTGGTCGTCTTGGCGGTCTTCGTAGCCATTGCGATGAGACTCTCTTCCGTCGTGGGTTGGGATGGGTTGGGTCGCGGCGGCGACGCGCACTGCGCATCGCGCCTCAGGTGAGTCGCAGGTGTTCCTGGAGCAGGAGGCCGACGGCACGTTGCAGCCGGTCGGCGGAGATCGGCTTGTCGAGGAACGTGGTGCCGACCGACTCGCACGCCGCGCGCACGGCGCGCTCGGGATTGGCCGACATGAAGATGATGGGCAGCGCCCGGCGCGGGGTGTGGCGCGCGGGGCCCGACGGTCCGCCGATGAAGGCGCCGGCCAGGTATCGCTGGACGACCTCGACCCCGGTCATGTCGGGCATCTCGAAATCGAGGATCGAGAAGTCGACCGGTTCGCACAGGAGCTGGCGCAAGGCCTCGGCCCCGCACCCCGCGGTGAGCACCCGGAACCCGAACGGCGCCACGAGTTCGACGACCGAACCGCGCACGGCGACGTCGTCGTCGCCGATGAGCACGGTGAGGCGGCGGGTCTGGGGGCGAGTGGACACTGGCCGGGGCATCCTGCGGGCGAACGGTCTCCGGCGCGCTCTGACAGCAAACCCAGTGCCAATGGCCGCCAGAGACCCCGGCGAGGGCCGGAGCGTCGGGATGACAGCTCCCCCGGACCGGAGCGCGGACCCCGATCCGGCCCACGGCGCCGCCTCGAACGGGCTGCGCGCCTGCTCGCCATTCCCGCGAACTGCCGCGGCAGGGTGCGAGGCGAAGACGAACCTCCCGCCGGATGGGGCCCTCGGGACGTGCGCCGCGGCGGTGCGCCTGCCAGAATGACCTGTCCTCCGCCGCGCTCCCGCCCCACCGACGGTGCCGAAATGACAGCCTCGCGTCTCGATCGCCTGCGCCGGGCGCGGCTCTACCTCGTCGCGAGCGCCGACGGCCCCACCGCTCCCGCGCCGGGGACGCCGTTCTGGCGGGCGATCCGGGAGGCGGGCGAGGCCGGCGTCGGGGTCGTCCAGCTGCGGCTCAAGGGCTGTGCGATCGAGGCCCGGCGGGCGGCCCTCGCGCTGGCCCGCGGCCTGCTGCCGGACGACGTCCTGCTCGTCGTGAACGACGACCTCGCGGCGGTCTTCGGCCCGGACGGCACGCCGCTCGCGGACGGCCTGCACCTCGGCCGCGAGGACGCCGCCGCCCTCGCGGCGGCAGGCGCCCCCTCCGCCGCGCCCGGCGCCCCGTCCGCGGCGACGGACACCGGCTCCACCGCGCCGCCGTCGGCCGAGGCGATCGCCGCCGGGTTGCGGGCGGCGCGCTCCGCGCTGGGCGACGCGCTCCTGCTCGGGACGTCGACTCGCGCGCGCGACGAGATCGCGCGCGCGATCGCGGCCGGCGCCGACCACGTCGGCTTCGGCGCGATGGCGCCGACGTCCACGAAGGACGGCACGACGCGCGCCGACCCGGCCGAGCTCGCTGAATGCGTGCGCGCCTTCCCCGCGCTGCCGATCTTCGCCATCGGCGGACTCTCGCCCGGGACGCTGCACCTCGTGCGCGATGCGGGCTGCACGCGCGCCGCGATCGGCGCGGCCATCCTCGACGCGCGCGACGTCGGCGCGGCGACGCGCGCGTGCCTCGCCGCGCTCGACGCGTAGCCGCGACGACGCGTCGTCGAAGGTCGTCCGCGCGCGGGCGCGTGTCGTCGCCGCATCCCGCGCGCGGAGCGGGCGCTTCAGCCGATGGTCATGGCGAGGCCCGCGGTCAGCGCGACGCCCCACGTCGCCGCGGGGTCGGCCACCGCGCCCTGCATGTACAGGCTCACGCCGCTGACGCCCGAGACCGGCAGCGGGAACGGGATGAGCTGCTCGCCCACGCCCGCCTCGCCCGGCGTGCCGCTCGTGGTGAACGGCACGGTGAGCAGGACGGGCGCGACGAGCAGGAGTCCACCCTTGAAGGGCAGCGCCGACGACGAGAAGCCGGCGAAGATCGCGGCCTGGCTGCCGCCGCGCGCGCCGCTCACGTGCACGAAGACGGTGGCACCCGGCTCGGGACAGCCGGTGCCCGCGAGCACCGGCTCGTAGCCGCCGCTGCCTGCGAGTCCCGTGTCGTACGCCTCGAAGGTGCCCGTGCACGCCGGCGCGTCGATCTCGACGAGCGTCGCGGTCTCGCCCGATCCGCCGGACGCCCCCGTCGGCAGCGTCACGCCGAGCAGCGTGCCGGGTCCCGAGTCGCCGTCGGCGTAGAGGCGCAGGTCGTCCGCGAACGTGTCGAGCAGCGCGCACTTCCCGAGCGCCGACGACCATGTGCCGCCGTTCGTCGCCGCGGCGCCGGTGTAGCCGCCGTTGCTCGCGAAGACCGAGATCGCGAGGGTCTGCGGATGGATGCGCAGCGCGCGCGGCTCGGTGGCGTTGCTGTTCGTGTCGACGACGACGAGCAGGTCGCCGTCGGGCAGTTCGCTGATGCCGACGGGCGACTCGCCGCTCGACGAGACCTCGAACTCGGCGCAGTCGATGGGACCCACGGCGCGCGTGCCGTCTGCCGAGAGCGTGACGCGCTTCACGACGATGCCGGTGGAAATGCCGCCGCCGCACGCCGGCGAGCCCGATCCGGACACCATGACGAGCGAACGCGTGGCCTCGTGGAACGCGAGCAGTCGGTAGTCGACGAAGCCGCCGGGCTCGAACGTGAACGGCGCGGCGCCGCTCTCGTCGAGCAGCTCGTGGAGCAGGCCGTCGCCGAGCGTGTACCAGACGCGTCCGTTGACGAAGCCGCCGCCGGTGGCGCGTCCGTAGATCTTGCCGTCGGGCGCGGGAGTGATGCAGTGGAACGGCTGGCTCACGAGTCCGAGGTCGGTGAGCGAGCCGCCGTCGTCGCACAGCCAGAGATGGATCGGCTGGAACACGTCGACGATGCTCCCGACGAACACCACGCCGCCGCGGGTGCGGTCGTAGGCCAGCGACTGCGTCTGCTGCGGCGTCGTGAAGGTGTCGACGACCATCGCGCCCGTCCCGGTCGACGGGTCGTACTTCACGAGCGCGCCGGAGCTGCTGCTCGGCCCCTGGACGGTCGGGTCGAGCAGCCACAGGTCTCCCACGTTCGGCGCCTGGCCGAGCGCCACGGACGACGGGACGACGAACGCCGCGGCGATCGACAGGGCGCGCAGCGAGGACAGCGACGGGGCGAAGGACATGGCGATGGGGTCCCGGGAGGAGGTGGAGAGTCCCGTCCGCCGGGGGGAGCCTCGGTGCGGGCGGGACAGAGGTGATCCGGACGCGGGACCGGAGGTCCCGCGGGAATCCGGTCGTCCCGGGGCCGTGTCGGCGGAGATCGCCGCGCCGGGGCGAGACCGTCGCCACCACGGATTGAACGTCCTGCGCGGGACACCGTCCTACGGGACGAACGCCTCGAGCGCGTTGCTCGCCCTGAAGCCCTGAGGTTGCGTCGCGTCGGGCATCCACGCCTGCCAGCAGGTGGGACGGCCCACGAGATGGGCGGGCCACCCGAACGCGAGGCTCGCCGAGCCCGCGGAATCGAGCGCGACGGGGAGGATGCGCGTCGGCGTCGGGACGAGCGTTCCGCCGAGGAACGGAGCATCGAGGCGCGACGCGCCCAGCACCAGGAACGCCGTGGTCCCCGGCGTACCGCGTGAGAGCCAGAGATGGGCGGCGTCGCCGGTCAGGCGCCCGCCGCGGGCCGCGAGGCGCGGGCGCTGGCCGTCGCCGCCGAACGAGCCGCCGAGCCCGACCCAGGGCTGCGTGGGACGGAGTGTGCGCACCTCGAGCTGACGCTGGACGGCGAACCCGAGCTGGCGGCGCGAGAGGCACGCGAGCTCGCGTCCCGGTGAGTGGCTGAACTCGCCGGCCACGACGCCTTGGTAGAAATTCCACTCGGCGCTGTCGATCTCCGGCGATGTGGCCGAGCCGGGCAGGAACGCCGTCGCGGCGCTCCACGCGAGCACGTCCGGCAGGCCGTCACCATCGAGCTCGTCGACCACGACACCGCGCGCCTCGAAGCCGAGCGGGAACGTGGCCTTCACGACGAAGCCGCCCGCGTCGCCGCCGAGCAGCGTGAGGTCGTCGCCCGCGGTGATCACTTCGGGCCGTCCGTCACCGTTGCGATCGACCGTGGCGAGCAGGTCGGAGCCGGGTGGCACCGGCGAGTCGATCGGCGCGCCGAAGCCGCCCGCGCCGTCGCCGAGGCGCAGGCCAGCGTCGCGGCTCCGTCGTCGAGGGTGAGCAGGTCGAGCACGCCGTCGAGATCGAGGTCGTCCAGAACGAGGGCGACGAGGTTCGCGGGCGTCGCCGGCAGGGCGTCGAAGCTCGGGCCGACGGCGACCTGGAACCCGCCGCCGAAGGAGGTGTACGCCCCCGCGACGAGATCGAGCGACCCGTCGCCATCCACGTCGCCGAAGTCGAGGAGGTAGTCGGTCGCGTCGAGGGGAGCCACGAGCAGTGGCGCGAAGCTGCCGTCGCCCGCACCCGCGAGCACTTCGACCGCCGCCGGGTCGGACTGTTCACCCTGGAGCAGGGCGACGAGATCGAGCACGCCGTCGCCCGTCACGTCGACGAGAGCCTGGGCCGTCGACACGTCCAGTGGAAGCGCGGGCTGCGCGTTGAAGGTCCCGTCGGGCTGCGACAACCAGCGCCAGACCGAGGTGGCGAAGAGGCCAGGGCTCGTCACGGCGACGGGGTCGTCGAGTCCGTCGCCGTTCAGATCGCCGGCCAGCAGTGTCGCCCCGGACTGGTCGGACGGGATCTGCTCCGCCTCGAGCGGCAGGGCGCCATCGTCGCCGTCGGGCGGGACGTGGCGCAGGAGCACTCGGTATGGGTCGTTTGCGGCGGCGAGGAGATCGCGCCGAAGGACGACGAGTTCGGCGACACCGTCGCCGTCCACGTCGGCGCTGCGCGCGGCGGGCAGGGGAAGACCGGACGGCGCGACGCCGGCTACGCTGACCGAGAGGTCCCAAGGCTCGAAGGCGGCGCCGCCCACGCCGCGCAGGTACACCGTCGCGCCGGGCGCCACCAGCTGCACGTCGGGCAGGCCGTCAGCGGTGGCGTCGCCGACAAACACGAACCCGCCCTTCGAGGCATCGTCGGACGAGAGACCCGGCGCGAGAAGCGCGATCGGATCGGGCTCGAGCGAGCCGTTGCCGGCGAACACACCCACCGTCGTCGTGAAGCCCAGGAACACCGAGCCGGTGTTCCAGCCGACGACGAGGTCGACGTGATCGTCGTCCGTGACCTCGGCGGCAGCCAGGCCGCACACCCGCGCGTTGCCGGTGGGTGACGACCATTCGGGCGTGAACCTGCCCGCGCCGTCGCCTCCCAGGACGAAGACCTCTTTGAGCGTCCCCAGCACGACGTCGAGGGCACCGTCCTCGTCGAGGTCGACGAGCACCGGCCTGACGTCCGCGAGGACGGCCGACGGGTCGGGAAGAGAGCCTAGGCTCGGCCCGAACGTACCGTCGCCCACCCCGAGGAACGCCTCGAGCCGGGGACCGATCACCCCGTTGGGATGGGCCAGCAGCAGGTCGACGTGCCCGTCGCCGTCGAGGTCGCCCACCGCGAGCGTGTTCGACTGCGGCTCCGCGAAGAAAGCCGGTTGCGGCGCAAGCGAGCCGTCGCCGGCGCCGAGCAGCACCTGCACCTCGCCCGTGACCACGGCGGTGACGACGACGTCGAGTCGTCCGTCGCCGTCGGCATCGAGACCCTCGACGTGCGCGGGCGCGAACGCCAGGTCGACGCTCGCGACCTGCGTCCCGTCGCCGCGGTGGACGACCACACGTCGCGAGCCCCCCAGGACCACGACGATCTCGGGGACACCGTCGCCTTCGAGATCGACGGTGGCGAGGTCCTTGGCGTCGGCGTCGACGACGAAGCTCGCGTGACCGAGGAGGGGATGATCTACGGCCTGCGACCGCGCGACGGATGACACGAGCACGACGCTGACCAGGACGGCGATGACGCACTTCATGCGGGCTCCCTCCGCTCTGCTTCTCTGCCGGAACCCGCCAATATCGCGTCAACGCGCCGGTGTGACGGAAACCGGCTGGGCATGTGCCAACATCATGGGCACCGCGCGCGACTGTGACACGGCGTCGAACGCGTCGCCGGCCGAGGAGCCGAGCGGCATCGGTCGATCGCGCATCCGGGCCCGTCAGAGCGTGCCGGGCCCGGTGAGCCGGGACCACGCCCCCGCGCCCCTCAGATGTAGCGGCTGACCGGGCCCATCGAGCGGCGGATGAGATCGAACGCCTGGAACTCGACGGGCGCCTTCCACAGGCGGCGACGCAGGCGCACGCCGGCCGACTTGCGCAGCAGCAGCGAGATCGGTCCCTTGCCGCCGGCGATGCCGTCGAACCAGGGCGCCATCTGCGTGAAGCGCGACCAGACCTTCTGCACCTCGGCCGGGATCGGCCCCCACCACGAGTTGAACTTGTAGTCGAAGAAGCGGCCCCACTGCTCGAAGTTCTCGGGCACGGGATAGCCGTTGTCGTCGATCGACGGCTGCCAGAACTCGCTGCCGGGGATCGGCCGGTACGGGAAGACCTCGACCGAGCAGCTCGGATACTTGGTCTTCATCTCGGCGGCCTGGTGGATCGTGTCGTACATCGACTCGACCGGTTCACCGGGGTAGCCGATGATGTACGTGAGACCCGACTTGATGTCGAGCTGGTGCATGCGCGACATGGCCTCGTCGGTCATGCCTTCCTGGATGCGCTTGCGGATGAGCTGCTGCGTCTCCCAGGTGGCGGCCTCGGCGCCGAACCACATGAGGTGGTTGCCGGAACGCTTCATGAGATGCAGCGTGTCCCAGTCGTACTGGGTGATCTGCTTGATCTCGATCGTGCCGTTCCAGTTGATGTTCAGGCCCTTGTCGAGCAGCGCCTGGCAGAAGTCGACCATGCGCTTCTTGCTCACGCCGAAGTTGGCGTCCTGGAAGCGCAGCACGTCGAAGGGATCCTTGTCGTGGATCACCTTGAGGCGGTCGACGAGCACGTTCGCGTCGAGCGCGAGCCAGCGGCGTCCGGCGATCTCGGGGCTGCAGCAGAACGCGCACGGCTCGGGGCAGCCGAACGACGAGAAGTAGCTGAAGCCGCGGAACGGGCGGCCCTGCAGGTGGTGCGGCGGCGGCAGCCTGTTGCGCACGCGGTTGCCGAACTGCGCGGTGCGCTTCTGGAGCGCGTAGTACTTCTGCACGTCGATCAGGTGGAAGGACGGCTCGGGCAGCTTGTCGAGGTGCACGGCCTCGCGGTGCGGCGTCCAGAACACGGCGCCGTCCTTCTTGATCACGAGGCCTTCGACGGCAGACAGGTCGGCGCCGCGGCCCTCGGACTTCCAGGCGTCGAGCACGTCGACGAAGGCCAGCTCGCCCTGCCCGTGCACGACCGCGTCGCAGATGTCGCTCGCGAGGTACAGCTCGGGGATCGCCGACGGGAACCATCCGCCCCACACGATCGGCATCTTCGGGAAGCGCTCGCGCACCGCCATCGCGACCTTCGCGCCGTCCCAGACCTGGTAGCCGAGGATGCACGAGCTGCCGAACGCCATCGCGCCCTCGCACGCCGCGAGCACCTGCTCGAGGTAGTCGGGCTCGGTCATCGCGTCGATGATCACGACCTCGTAGCCGGCCAGCTCGGCGCCCGGCGCGATGTGCACGAGTTCGAGCGGCAGCAGGTCGGCCGAAGGCAGGTCGCCGATCTCGGGATCGACGCGCGACGGCAGGAAGAGGACGACTTTCGGCTTGTTCACGGTGTGGCTCTGGGATGCGTCGTGTACGTCGCGGCGCGGCTCAGCTCGGCGGGTCGCCCAACGCGGGCTCGCGGTTCCCCGACAGGATCGCGGCGACCTCGCCGTCCTCGGGGAAACGCTTCACCTGGCGCTTGCTGAAGATGAGCTTGCCGTTCTTCACCACCTCGAAGACGCCGCCGTCGCTGGGGACCAGCCGCAGCTCCTCGATCGCGCGCTTGTGCTTCTTGAGCAGCTCCTCCGCCAGACCGACGGCTCGAGGCTCGTAGTTTCACACCGCGCAGTAGGTGATCTCGATCTTCACACGGGCGCTCCTGGGGGGGACGAAGGGCAGGTCATCTTATGCCGCTGCGCACGATCCCGCCACTCGGGCGAGGCGGTGCGCCGCCGCACGCGGGGGCGAGGACCGCGGGACGGACCGTCCCCCGCAGCGCTATCGGCCGCGGCGCGCGTGCCGGTGAAGCCCGATCGGAGGACCTGGGATGGTCCGTCGGGCGATCTCTTGCCTCGCGGATCGGGTGCGCGAAGCCGAAGCCGAAGCCGAAGCCGAAGCCGAAGCCGAAGCCGAAGCCGAAGCCGAAGCCGAAGCCGAAGCCGAAGCCGAAGCCGAAGCCGAAGCCGAAGCCGAAGCCGAAGCCGAAGCGCGCGGCTGCGGACGCCTCGCTTCAGACCCCGCGCGGCAGGACGTGGATCGCGACCACCGCGCCGGCCGTCCAGAGCACGGCGAGGAGCGCCTCGCGCAGTCCCTGGCGACGCAGGTCGGCGCGCGTCCAGCCCTTGTGGCGGGCGAGGGCGACGCGGATGTGCCAGGTGCGCCAGACGAAGAACGGCGTGAGCAGGATGCCGAGCAGCCAGCCCTCGCGGGCCGTGCCGCCGCCGGCGCAGGCGGCCGAAGGCGCGGCCACGACGAGCGCCGCCACCGCGAAGCACAGGGCGATCGGCGACATGAAGCCGTCGCGCTGCGCGAACCAGACCGCGGCGCCCGCGGGGAACGCGGCCACGAGCGCGTAGGCGAAGAAGTTCGGATCGCCTCCCGAGCGCAGCGCGAGCAACGGCGCGCCGGCCGCGAGCAGCAGTCCCCACGCGGCGCGCCGACGCCACGCCGGCCGCGGGTGCAGCGCGCCCGCGCTCGCGAGCAGGAAGATGCCCGCGTAGCCGAGTCCCGCGAAGAGCGCGGGGACGAAGCCTTGTCCCGCCACCGAGAGCGCGCCGGCCAGGATCGAGACCACGAGGTAGACCCACGCGCCGTGGGCCTTGGCCGGGTCGGGCATGGGACGGGAGAGCAGCGCGGACATGCCGCGTATCGTCGCGCTCGGCGCGGAGCGAGGCCAGCCTCGTCCGGTGCCAGGCGTCAGGCCCGCGTCAGCCGACGAGTTCGCGCACGGTGTCGAGCAGCGTGTGGGCGTCGAACGGCTTGGGCAGCACGCGGGTCGCCCCCAGGACCGCGGCCATCTCGAGGTAGTGACCGCCCGAAGCGTGCGGGCTGCCGCTCACCGCGATGATGCGCACCGACGGCCGGGCCGCGACCAGCTTTCGGATGAGTTCGATGCCTTCGACGTCGGGCATGACGAGATCGCAGACCACGAGGTCGGGTGAGACCTCGCGGAAGCGCTCGAAGCCCAGTCGTCCGTCGCGCGCCTCGTGGACCTCGTAGGACGACTCGAGCACGCGTCGCATCGAACGGCGCGCGTCGTCGTCGTCGTCCACGAGCAAGATCGTCTTCATGCCTCGCCTCCACACGGAGTATCGACTCACCGCGCTGCGCTTCAAGCGTCGGTCGCGTGGGTTGACCGCAGTGATTCCAGAACCCGCGATCACGTGGAGACGCCCTTGCAGGCGAACGCCCACGGGTGTCTGCTGGTCTCCCGAGATCGGAACGGGAGCCTCCGGATGTCCCCGGACGAGTCCTCCAACCTGCCGTGGATCGTACGGTCACGACGCCGCCTCGCGCTCGTGCTGCTGGTCGCGCTCGCGCTGCCCGTGGGCACGTTCACCGCGGCCGTCGAGATCCAGGCGCACGACACGCTCGAGGCCCAGGCCGTCGACGCCAACGGCAACTCGGCCCGGCTCGCGGCCGAGGTCGTCGACGCGCTCTTCGAGGGATTTCAGCGCTTCGTGGAGTCGCAGGCCGCGAGAGAGGCGCTGCACGGCGCGCTGCAGGCCGGCGACGCCGACGCCGTGCGCGAACTGCTGCACGCCTTCGTGGAGACGAACCCGGCCTTCGACCGCGTCTTCGTCACGTCCCCCGAGGGCGTCGAGCTCTACGACTGGCCGCACGACCCCCAGGTCATCGGCAAGAGCTTCGCCGACCGCGACTGGTACCGGGGCGTGTCGTCCCGCGGCGCGACCTACGTGTCCGAGGTCTACCGGCGCGCTGCCGCTCCGCGTTGGGACATCATCGCGGTGACGACGCCGATCGTCGGCGACGACGGCCTGCTCGGCTACCTCGTCGCGCAGTACACGATGCACGAACTCGCGCAGCGCCTCGCCGACAGCGCGCCGGGCGTGGACGGCGCAATCACGTTGGTCGACCAGCACGGGCACGCCGCCGTCGCGCGCGAGCGCTTCGACGAGGGTGACACGATCCATCCGCTGCCGGACGCGCTCGCGACGCGGCTGCTCTCGGGAGAGCAGGGCTCGTTCACCGACGCAGACCCCGCCGACGGACGCGAGCGCTTCGTCGGCTACGCGCCCGTGGAGTCGCTCGGCTGGGCGGTCATGGCCGCCCAGCCGGTCGACGTCGTGCTCGCGCCGGCCTACGCGCTGAAACGCGCGATCCTCACCATGGCCGTGCCGTGCGCGGCGCTCGTGTTCGTCGTCGCGTTCCTCGCCTTCGCGCACGTGCGTCGGCACCACATGGCCGCGCTCGCGCTCCAGGACCTCAAGGACCGCCTGACCGGCATGCTGGTCCACGACCTGCGCAGCCCGCTCACCACGACGCGGCTCACGCTCGACATGCTGGCCGACGATCCGCAGCTCTCTTCCGACGCGCACGAGCAGTTGCGGCAGGCCGACGGGTCGTTGCAGCGTGTGCTCGCGCTCACCGACAACCTCGTCGACGTGATGCGCATGGAGGCCGGCGCGCTCGAGCTCCACCGCACGTCGATCGACGTGGCAGCCCTGGCGCGGCGCACGGTCGACGCGTTCCGTCCGCTGGCGATGGCCGGGAACGTCGACCTCGGTGCGTCGGCGCCCTCGGCCCCGTACGAAGCCGAGGTCGACGGCTCGCTCGTGGCGCGCGTGCTCGAGAACCTCGTCTCGAACGCGATCAAGCACACGCCTCCCGGCGGACGGGTCGAGGTGCGAGTCGCGCCCCGTCCCGCGGGCGAATGCGAACTCGCCGTGACCGACACCGGCGAAGGCATCCCACCCGAGGAGATCCCGCGGTTGTTCCAGCGCTTCGGACGCGCGCGCGGACAGACCTTCCGCCAGGCGCGCGACGCGGGGCTCGGCCTCGTGTTCTGCCGCATGGCCGTCGAACTCCACGGCGGGACGATCGACGTGCGCAGCGCGCCGCGCGAGGGGAGCACGTTCCGGGTGCTGCTGCCCGTGCGCTGAGGGCCCGGCGTCGGGCACGATCACGATCGGCTCCCCCGGAGCCTGCGAACGCCGGGCCCGCGTGTCGACCGCGTCCCGCCGACGCGTCAAGGGAACGCGACGGGGAAGTGGTTGTCCTCGTAGGTGTTGTCGCCGGCGCCGGACGTGTCGAACAGGTCGAAGAAGACGCTCTTCGTGGCGCGGTTGCCGATCAGCACGTGCCCCACGCCCTCGACCTCGAAGCCGTCGTCGCCGGCGTGCGAGACGCGGTTGTCCTCGACGAGGCAGCCGTCGCACTCGAGGTCGATGCCGTCGCTGCCGGGGGACGTGATGCGGTTGCGCAGGAAGTTGCAGCCGTCGGCCTGGCTGAGCAGGCCGTCGAGTCCGGGCTTCACGAAGCGGTTGTCCTCGAACGTGTGCGCCGAACCCGCGGCGGCGGCCGCATGGCCGGACGCGTATCGCACGACGTTGCGCTCGAAGTGCTGTCCCGTGCCGTAGGCGAGCAGTCCGTCGTCGCCGCACGCGAGCACGCGGTTGCGCACGAAGACGTCGTCGGACCCCTGTCCCACCGAGTCGACCTGCAGGCCGTCGTCGCCGCAGGCGCGCACCGTCGTGCGCTCGACGCGGTTGCCGTCGCCGTGCACGATCACGCCGTCCCCGGCGGGGTGGTCGACGAGGCAGCGCAGCACGAGCGAGTCGTGCACCGCGGGACCGAGTCCGGCCGCGAGACTGATGCCGTCGGCGCCCGCGTCGTCGACACGGCAGCGCTCGATCACGACGCCCGTGGCGTCGTCGACGCGGATGCCGTCGTCGCCGCTGCGCGTCACCCGGCAGCGGAAGAGCGTCACGTCGCTGCAGCCGTCGACGAGCACGCCGCGCAGGCCGGCGTCCTCGACGCGCAGCTTCTCGAGCCGCACGCCCGTCGAGTCGACGACGACGATGCCGTCGTCGAACGCCCCGGGACGCACGACGACCTTGCCCTTGGCGCGCAGCGTGACGTCGACGAGGCCGTCGAGCACGAGCGACTCGACGTAGGTCCCCGACTTGACCACGATCGTGGTGCCGGGCGTGGCGAGATCGATCGCCGCCTGGATCGTGGGCATGCCGGGCCCCGGCACGACGAGGATCTGCGATGCGTCCGGCGCTGCAGCCGGGAGGACGGAGAGCAGGGCGAGGGCGAGGACGTTCACGGTCGGACTCCGGATGCGGGGCGGGTGGGAGGCGAAGGCGTGCAGATCCGGATCGGCGGCGGAAGGTCTCACGTCCACCGCGGGCCTTCGGGTCGCGTGGACGCCGACGTCCTCGCGCGGTGCGCGCCTTGCGCCTCGCGCGGCTGGACCGGATGATCCGCGGTTCCGCCCGCGAGGCGTCGCCGCGCCATCCGCCGGACGCCGCGCGTCGCCGTCCCCCACCCCGCTCGAACCGCCATGATCTCCGTCCAGGGCCTCAGCAAGTCGTACGGCGAGCAGGTGCTCTTCGACGACGCGTCGTTCGTGATGACGCCCGGCGAGCGGCTGGGACTCATCGGCCGCAACGGCTACGGCAAGTCGACGCTGTTCCGCATCCTGCTCGGCGAGGAGCACGAGGACGACGGCAGCATCGTGCTGCCCAAGCAGTACAGGATCGGGCATCTCAGCCAGCACCTGCGCTTCGACGAGCCGACCATCCTCGACGAGGTCTGCAAGGGGCTGAAGCACCGTGAGCACGAGGCGTACCGCGCCGAAGCCGCGCTCATGGGCCTGGGCTTCACGCGCGACGACCTGCTGCGCCACGCGCACCACTTCTCGGGCGGGTACCAGATCCGCGTCAACCTCGCGCGCGTGCTCGTCGAGGAGCCGAACCTGCTGCTGCTCGACGAGCCCACGAACTACCTCGACATCACCTCGGTGCGCTGGCTCACGCGCTTCCTGCGCGGCTGGCCGAACGAGATGATCCTGATCACCCACGACCGGGCCTTCATGGACTCGGTCTGCACGCACACGATGCTCGTGCACCGCAGCAAGCTGCGGCGCATGGAGGGCACGGTCGACAAGCTGCTCGAACAGGTCGCGACCGAAGAAGAGGTGTACGAGAACACGCGCCAGAACGAGGAGAAGAAGCGCAGGCAAGACGAACGCTTCATCGAACGCTTCCGCGCCAAGGCCTCGAAGGCGACGCTCGTCAAGTCGCGCCAGAAGCTGCTCGACAAGCGCGGCCGCATGGACGAGCTCGAGACCGAGCGCGACCTCGACTTCCGCTTCAACCCCGCGCCGTTCCACGCGACGGTGATGATGTCCGTCGACGACCTCGCGTTCGGCTTCGACGACGGTCCGCCGCTCATGGAGGGGCTCTCGTTCGCGCTCGAGAAGGGCGACCGCGTCGCGATCATCGGTCCCAACGGCAAGGGCAAGACGACGCTGCTCAACCTGCTCGCGGGCGAGCTGCAGCCGCGCGCCGGCACGATCAAGCTCAACCCGAACACGCAGATCGCGTACTTCGGCCAGACGAACATCGACCGGCTGCATCCGCAGAACACGGTCGAGGAGGAGATCCTGGCCGTGCAGCCCGACAACTCGCGCACCGTCGTGCGCACGCTGGCGGGCATGCTCATGTTCTCGGGCGACGCGGCGCTGAAGACGGTCTCGGTGCTGTCCGGCGGCGAACGCAGCCGCGTGCTGCTGGGCAAGCTGCTGGTCAGTCCCGCGAACCTGCTGCTGCTCGACGAGCCCACGAACCACCTCGACATGCCGTCGATCGAGGCGCTGCTCGACGCGGTCGACGCCTTCCCCGGCGCGGTGCTGCTCGTGACGCACAGCGAGATGATCCTCGAGCGGCTCGCCACGCGGCTGGTCGTGTTCGACGGCGGCAAGGCCACGCTCTTCGAGAGCGGCTACCGCGACTTCCTCGAGCGCGTCGGCTGGCGGAGCGAGTCCGACGAGGCGCCGCGCAAGCCGTCCGGCGGGCCGAAGCCCGTGGGAAAAGACCTGCGCAAGGCGCGCGCCGAGATCGTGGCCGCGCGCACCAAGGCCACCGCGGCGCTGAAGACGAAGGTCGACGTGATCGAGGCACGCATCGAGCGCCTCGAGCGCCAGATCGACGAACTCGACGAGGAGATGTCCGAGGCCGCCGCCGAGGGCCGCGCCGGCGACATCGGCAAGCTGGCCGCCGACGCGAAGAAGAAGCGCCTCGCCCTCGACGCCGACTGGGAACTGCTCGAGCGCGCGCAGGACGAACTCGACGTCGCGCGCGCCGAGTGGGACATCAAGCTGGGCGAGCTCGAGTAGGCCGGCGCCGGACCCGCCGGTCAGCGCGCGCCGCGTTCCCGCCGGCGCAGGTCGGCGAGGTAGAGCCGCTCGACCTTGGTGCGCGCCCACGGCGTCCGGCGCAGGAACTTGAGCGTCGAGGCGATGCTCGGGTCGACCTTGAAGCAGCGGATGTCGATGCGCGCGGCGAGGTCGTCCCAGCCGCGGCGCTCGACGAGCTCGGTCACGAGCGCCTCGAGCGTTATGCCGTGCAGCGGGTTCTTCGGTTGCTCGTCGCTCATGCGGACCTCAGCGCGCGTCGCCGACGAGCGAGGCCTTGAAACGCCGGCCCTTGATGCGTCCGCGGTTGAGCTGCTGGACGGCGTGCTGCGCGACGCCGCGCGCCACCGCCACGTACGACAGGCGGTCCTGGATCTCGATGCGCCCGATGTCGGCGCCGGCCAGTCCGCCGGCCTCGCCGGTGAGCGCGCCGAGGATGTCGCCCGCGCGCACCTTGTCCTTGCGTCCGCCGGAGATGAGCACGGTCTCCATCGACGGCGGACGGCGCAGCGCCTCGGACACGCGCCGCGCGCCGGACGTGCGCGCGTCGCGCGCGAGCGTCTCCATCGTCACGCCGGCGGCCTCCTCGAGCGTGCGCAGGCGGCCGGCCTGCGCGGACGTCGCGAGCGAGACCGCGAGGCCGGGCTGTCCCGCCCGTCCCGTGCGCCCGATGCGATGGACGTACACGTCGGGCTGCTGCGGGAGCTCGTAGTTCACGACGAGGTCGAGGCCTTCGACGTCGAGGCCGCGTCCCGCCACGTCGGTCGCCACGAGCAGGCGCACGCTCTGGTTGCGGAACATCGCCAGCACCTGGTCGCGATGGAACTGGTCGAGGTCGCCGTCGAAGCGTCCGGCGTGGATGCCGGCGGCCGCGAGCCTGCGCACGAGCTCGAGCACGCTGGCCTTGAAGTTGCAGAAGATCAGCGCCGACTCGTGCGGGAAGCGCTGCAGCACCCAGCACAGCGCGTCGAACGCCTCGTCTGCCTCGGCTGCCACGCACACCTGGCGGATCTGGCGCGTGGCCTGCTCGGGCGCGTCGATCGTGACCGGCAGCGCGTCGCGCTGGAAGGTGCGTCCGAGGGCGCGCACGCCGCGCGGCAGCGTGGCCGAGAAGAGCGCCGTGCGCCGCTCGGACGGCAACGCGCGCAGGATCTTCTCGACGTCCGCGCCGAAGCCCATGTCGAGCATGCGGTCGGCCTCGTCGAGCACGACCGTCGCGACGGCGGCGACCGGCAACGTCCCCCGGCCGAGATGGTCGAGCACGCGGCCGGGCGTGCCGACCACGACGTGCACGCCGCGCTCGAGCGCCGCGAGCTGGGGACCGATCGGCTGTCCGCCGGCGAGCTCGAGCACCGCGAGCCCGGAGTGGCGGCGTCCCAGCTTGCGCACCTCGCGCGCCACCTGCGCGCACAGCTCGCGCGTGGGACACAGGACGAGCGCCTGGGGCGCGCGCGCGTCGAGCGCGACGCCCTGCAGGATCGGCAGCACGAACGCGGCCGTCTTGCCGCTGCCGGTCTTCGACTGTCCGATCACGTCGCGTCCCGCGAGCAGCGCGGGGATGCTCTCGATCTGCACCGGCGTGGGCTGCGCGAAGCCGAGCTCGGCGACCACCGCGAGCAGCACGGGCTCGAGGCCGAGCGCGGCGAAGTCGGGGGATGGCGTGGCGTCCATCGTCAGCCGCCCCGCACCAGCTCGAGGAACTCGGCCTCGGTCATGACCTGCACGCCCAGCTCGTTGGCCTTCTTGAGCTTGCTGCCGGGCTTGTCGCCCACCACGAGCACGTCGAGGTTGCTGCTCACGCCGGACAGCAGCTTGCCGCCGTGGGCCTTCACGAGCTCGTTCGCCTCGCGTCGCGAGAGCTCGGCGAGCGCGCCGGTGAACAGGAAGCTGCGTCCCGCGAGGACGCCCTCGCCGGCGCGCGCGACGACCGGCGCGGTCGGCGCGAGACCGAGCGCGAGCATGCGGTCGACGTCGGCCTGCTCGCGCTCGTCGGCCAGCCACCCGAGCAGGCTCTCGGCCACCGCGGGACCGATGGCGGCGACGTCTTGCAGCGCGTCGGCGGTCACGGCGCGCAGTGCGTCGAGCGACGTCCAGCGGTCGGCCACGAGCGCGGCGACGGTCTCGCCCACGTGGCGGATGCCGAGCGCGTAGAGGAAGCGCGCGAAGCTGCGCGTCTTCGCCGCCTCGACGCCGTCGAGCACGTTCTGCGCCGAGAGCTCGCCCATGCGCGGCAGCGCGGCGAGCGCCTCCTTCTCGAGCGCGAACACGTCGGACAGGCGCCGGACGAGCCCCGTCTCGCACAGCGACTCGATGAGCTTCGATCCCATGCCCTCGATGTCGAGCGCGCCGCGCGAGACGAAGTGCTCGAGCCGCCGCTTGAACACCGCCGGACAGAGCGGGTTCGGGCAGCGCACGACGACCTCTTCTTCGTCGTCGACGACGGGCGTCCCGCACACCGGGCAACGCTCCGGCATCGCGAACGGCTCGCCGTCGCCCGCCTCGGTGACCGCCACGATCTTGGGGATCACGTCGCCCGCACGCTCGACGAGCACGCGCGCACCGACCTTCACGCCCAGGCGCTCGATCTCGTCCTTGTTGTGCAGCGTCACGTTCTCGACCGTCACGCCGCCCACGTACACGGGACGGATGACGGCCTTCGGCGTGAGCGCTCCGGTGCGTCCGACCTGGATCTCGATGCGCTCGACCACCGACGTGACCTGCTGCGCCGGGAACTTGAACGCGATCGCCCAGCGCGGCGACTTGCTGCGCACGCCGAGGCGCCTCTGGAGCGCGAAGTCGTCGACCTTGATGACCGTCCCGTCGACGTCGAAGGGCAGCCCGTTGCGCTTCGCCTGCAGCGCATCGTAGTGCGCGAGGACGCTCTCGATGTCGCCCAGCGTGGCGAGCTCGCCCGACGTCGGCAGTCCCCACGACGCGATCGTCGCGATCGCCTCGCCGTGGCTCGTCGCAGCGAAGCCCTCGGTGGCGCCGAAGCCGTACGCGACGAAGTCGAGCGGACGCTTCCGCACCTGCTGCGGGTCGAGCATCTTGAGCGTGCCCGACGCGAGGTTGCGCGGGTTCACGAACGGTTCCTCGCCGGCCGAATCGCGCTCGGCGTTCACCGCGCGGAAGCTGGCGTGGGTCATGATCACCTCGCCGCGCACCTCGAGCAGCGCCGGCGGCTTCTTCGTCTTCAGCCTGCGTGGCACCGACCGGATCGTGACCACGTTGTGCGTCACGTCGTCGCCGACCTTCCCGTCGCCGCGGGTCACGGCGCGCACGAGCTCACCCTGCTCGTAGACGATCTCGAGCGCCACGCCGTCGAGCTTGGGCTCGATCGAGAATCGCAGCGGGTCGTCGCCGCCCAGGTACGCGGTGATCGACTCGAGCCATTCGAGCACCTCCTCGCGCGAGTAGGTGTTCGCGAGCGAGAGCATCGGCTGGCGATGCTCGACCGACACGAGGCCCTCGACGGGACGGCCGCCCACGCGTTGCGTCGGCGAGTCGGGCGACAGCAGCTCGGGATGCGCCGTCTCGACCGCCGCGAGCTCGCGCACGAGCGCGTCGTACTCGGCGTCGGAGATCTCCGGCGCGTCCTTCGCGTAGTAGAGGTCGTCGTGGCGCCGGATCTGCCGCGTGAGCTCGTCGACGCGGGCGCGCGCACGCTCGAGATCGTCGGACGACGGAGCCTCGGCCTCCGGTTGCTGCGCGGACCTGCCCGACCTGGACGCCTTCGACTTCGCCATGCCGCACACGATACCGGTCCGCCCGCGCGCGGGCGACGGGGGCGGGCCGGTGCGTCAGCCCTCGTCGCTCACCGTCATGAGCGGCGGGACGGTCGCGGTCACGATCCAACGGTGCTCGGCGACCTCGTTGCGCGGCACGACGGTGTACGTCGTCGAGCGATCGAGGGCCTCGACGTCCGTGATCCACAGGGACACGAAGCGCACGCGTCCGTCGGCCGAGGTGAGCCCGCCGGTTCCGGTCACGGCCTGGACCGGCGGATGGCCGGGCGCCTGGAGGGTGAACCGGCGGTCGGCCGCCGCGGTGAACGCCTTGAGCGCGGGGAAGCCGTCCCACTCGGCGACGTGGGCGAGCAACAGCACGCGCTCGCCGTCGAAGTGGCGGCGCAGGCCGGGTTGCAGGCGCGCGTCGTCGGACCAGACGAGCTCGTCGAGGGTCAGGCGCGCGGCGGCGACCGGCTCCGTCGCAGACGGCGAGGACGCCGCGGGCGCGCTGCACCCCAGCGCGAGCAGGCAGGCGGCGAGCAGGAACTTCATCGCGAGGGCTCCCGTTGCTGGACACGGCAGGCGTCCGGTCAGCCTATCCCGCGATCGGGCGGCGGTCACTTCGGAGCGGTGGGCGCACCCGCTTGCGCCTCGCAGAGCGCCGCGGCGGAGCGAGACCTCAGACGTCCCCCAACCACATCGCGTCGCCGTAGCTGAACAGGCGGAAGCCGGCAGCCACCGCGTGCGCGTAGGCGCGTCGGATCGTCTCGGCGCCGGCGAAGGCCGAGACGAGCACGAGCAACGTCGAGCGCGGCTGGTGGAAGTTCGTGAGCAGCGCGTCGACCGCGCGGAAGCGGTAGCCGGGTCGGATGAAGAGCCGCGTCGCGCCGGGCCCAGCGTGCAGCGTCCGTCCGTCGTCGGAGACGGCCGATTCGAGCGCGCGCACGCTCGTCGTTCCGACGGCGATCACGCGTCCTCCGCGGGCGCGCGTCGCCGCGTAGGCCTCGGCCACCGCGTCGGGGATCGCGTAGCGCTCCTCGTGCATGACGTGCTCGTCGAGCGTCTCGCCGCGCATCGGACGGAACGTGCCCTCTCCCACGTCGAGCCGCAGCCGCGCGACCTCGACGCCGCGCGCCCGGGCCGCGTCGAGCAGCGCCGGCGTGAGGTGCAGTCCCGCGGTGGGCGCGGCGGCCGCGGTGCCGAGGGGCGCTCCGGCCTCGCCGAACGCGTCCGGGTTCGCGCCGACGGGGTCGCGGGACGCACCCTCGCCGCCCGCCGCGGTCGGGCCGCGCGCGAACGTCGTCTGGTAGCGCTCGCGATCGAGGACGTCGCGCGGGTCGCCGTCCTCGGCACGCTCGATGTACGGCGGCAGCGGCATGCGTCCCGCGTCCGCCATGAGCGCGGGTACGTCGCGTCCGCGGACGACGGCGACGGCGAAGCGTCCCTCGCCGAGCACCGCCTCGACGCGCCACGTGTCGCCCTGGACGTCGAGCGTCTCGCCGGCGCCGATCGTCCCGCGCGTGCCGAGCAGCACCGTGGCGGCGCGCGCCGTCGCCGCGAGCACGAGCACCGAGACCTTGCCGCCCGTCGCAGTCCGGTGCGCCGCGAGCCGCGCCGGTGGCACCCAGGTCTCGTTGAGCACGAGCAGGTCGCCCGCACGCAGCACGCCGAGCAGATCGGGGATGCGCCCCTCGCGCAGGCCCGACGACGCCTCCGCGCCCGCCTCGGCGCTCGCATCCCCGCCGCCGCGCCCCTGCTCTCCGGCGTCGGTGTCGGCTCGCGCGCCGTCGGCGAACCCGCGCCGGACGAACAGCAGCCGAGCCTGCTCGCGCCGCGGCGCCGGCACCTGCGCCACCGCCTCGGGCGGGTGCTCGAAGTCGTACGACGCCACGCGCGAGGGATCCATCGCTGACAGGATACGGACGGCCGTCGAACACGCACGCCCGCACCCGCGTGCCCGAACCCGAACCCGAACAAAGACGGGACCCCGCGGCCGTTCGCCGCGGGGTCCCGTCACCTCACCTCTTCGCGTGACGAACCATGCTGTGCGTCACTCCGGATCGCCGGGGTCCCGCCCGGCGCTCGGATCGCTGACGCCCGGGGCGCTGCGGGATAACATCCCGTGCATCCATCCGCGGACGATCGCTCCGATCGGCGGACTCGACGACTGCGGTCGCCACGATCGGCGGCTCGTGCCCCCTCGCGCCGCGCCGACTCATCCGTGGACGTCGGCGAGCAGGCGCTCGGCCACGCGGTTCGCCTCGCGCTCGCAACCCACGCGCACGAGCTGGCCGAGCCACGCCAGCCCCACGTCGAGGCCGTGCGGATCGAGCCGTGCGGCGAGTTCGAGGGCCTGCCCGGGCCGCTCCTCGCGCCCGAACGCCAGCACGGCACGCGCCGCCAGCCACGTCGACGTCGGACAACCGGACGCGGTGCGCAGCCATGCCTCGGCGCGCAGCAGGTGCAGGCGCTCGACGTCGCGACGCCTCTCGGCCGGCGGACGCGGGTCCCGGCCGCGGCTCACGGCGAGCAGGTCGCGCGCCAGGCGCGCCGCGAGTTCGCCCGCCAGCGCGAGCCGCGCGCGGCGTTCGAGTTCGCGCGGCGGGACGCGCAGGTCGCGCGGCGCGACGTGCGCGTCGAGCCAGCGCCGCACGAGCGCCAGCTCGTCGACGAAGGCATCGCACTCGTCGCAGCCGCGCACGTGGCGCGCGAACTCCCGTCCACGCGCCCGCAGCCGCTCGCCCACCGCGAGCCGGCACAGCGCGTGCCTGACCTCGACGCAGGACGGACCCGTACGCACTTCATCCATGGTGCTCTGCTCCCTGGTGCTCGCCGTCGCCCTGCGACGGACGCGTCTGCCGGCGCCCGCCGAGATCGCGCCGGGGTCGACGCACCACTTGGCCCATGACCCGCACCGCGGCCCCGCGGCACGTCGTCGTCCGGTGAACGACCCCGTTGCAACCGGCGGCTGATGCCCGACGCGCACACGGGATCACGCCGCAGCCAAGCGGGACGTTCGCCCCACGCGCGACGGACGGGCTCCCGGCGGCGCTGCGACGGGCATTGTGCGCTCGACAAGATCGTCGTCGACGCGGGCCTGCGGAGGCCCCGCCCGCCTGTCCGTCGGCGGGTCGCTCGGCTATCATCCGGCCGTCGGCCGCGCCCTGGAGCGCTTCGCTCCCCCATCGCTTCGCGCGGCACCGCAGGAGACCCCCGATGTCCGAGTCCGCCACTCCCATCCGCCTCAAGACCGGCCTCGCCGAGATGCTCAAGGGCGGCGTGATCATGGACGTGACCACCGTCGAGCAGGCGCAGATCGCCGAGGCCTCGGGTGCGTGCGCGGTCATGGCGCTCGAGCGCGTGCCGTCCGACATCCGGCGCGACGGCGGCGTGGCGCGCATGGCGCGCATCGACATCATCGAGTCGATCATGAAGACCGTCTCGATCCCGGTCATGGCCAAGGCGCGCATCGGACACTTCGCCGAGGCGCGCGTCCTGCAGCAGCTCGGCGTCGACTACATCGACGAGTCCGAGGTGCTCACGCCGGCCGACGACAAGCACCACATCGACAAGCACGCGTTCGACGTGCCGTTCGTGTGCGGCGCGCGCAACCTGGGCGAGGCGCTGCGGCGCGTCGGCGAGGGCGCGGCGATGATCCGTACGAAGGGCGAGGCCGGCTCGGGCAACATCGTCGAGGCCGTGCGCCACATGCGCCAGGTCGTGGGCGACATCCGCCGTCTCACGGTGCTCGGCGAGGAAGAGCTCATGGCCCAGGCCAAGGAACTGGGCGCGCCGTACGAGCTCGTGCGCATCGTGGCGCGCGACGGCAGGCTGCCCGTCCCGAACTTCGCCGCGGGCGGCGTGGCCACGCCGGCCGACGCGTCGCTCATGATGTCGCTCGGTGCCGAGGCGGTCTTCGTCGGCTCGGGCATCTTCAAGAGCGAGGATCCCGAGACGTTCGCCAAGGCGATCGTGCAGGCCACCACGCACTGGGACGACCCCGAGCGCGTGCTCGACGCCTGCCGCCAGGTCGTCAAGGCGCCGATGGTCGGCCTCGACCTCGACAAGCTCGACCCGAGCGAGATGCTCCAGACCCGGGGCTGGTAGCCGTGGCGGCGGTCGACGAGGCGCGGCGCATCGTGGACGGCGGGCCCGCACCACGCTCGCGGGACGGCGAGCGCTCACGGTCGCAGCTCGTGGTGGGCGTGCTCGCGGTGCAGGGCGACAGCGAGGCGCACGCGCGCTCGGTGCGCGCGCTCGGACACGTCCCGCGCTTCGTGAAGCGTCGCGAGCACCTGCAGGGATGCGACGCGCTGCTGCTGCCGGGCGGCGAGTCGACCACGATGCTCAAGTTCCTGCGGGCCGAGGGGCTCGACGCGGCCATCGTCGACTTCTGCGCGTCGGGGCGTCCCGTCTTCGGGACGTGCGCGGGCGCGATCCTGCTCGCGACGCGCGTGACCGGTCCCGAGCAGCCCTCGCTGGGAGTGCTCGACGTGACCGTCGAGCGCAACGCCTACGGACGCCAGCTCGATTCGTTCGTGGCGCACGCTGCGGACGACGCGGGCGACCTCGCCGGCATCGAGCTCGTGTTCATCCGCGCGCCGATCGTGCGCGAGGCCGGACCCGACGTCGAGGTCGTGCTCGAGCACGGCGGACTGCCGGTGCTCGTACGCCACGGCAACGTCTGGGCGGCCACGTTCCATCCCGAGATGACCGACGACGCGCGGCTGCTCGCGCGCGTGCTCGCGGACGCGCGCCCCTCGTGAGTCCGGCGCCGGCGCGGGACGGGCGCGCGACGCCGAAGCGCGTGGCGAAGAAGGCCGCGTCCAAGGCGGCCGCCGCGAAGAAGAAGCCGGCGCCGCGCAAGGCCGCCGCGAAGAAGGCCGCGCGGCGCCGGGCGAAGATCGACCCCGAACGCGTGCGGCGCGTCGTCGAGACGCTCGCGCGGCACGATCCGCACCCGCGTTGCGCGCTCGAGCACGCCAACCCGTTCGAGCTCGTGGCGGCCACGATCCTCTCGGCCCAGTGCACCGACGAGCGCGTGAACATGGTCACGCCGCAGCTCTTCGCACGCTGGCCGAGCCCGGCCGAGCTGGCCGCCGCCGACCAGGCCGACGTCGAGGAGGTGATCCACTCGACCGGGTTCTTCCGCAACAAGGCCAAGAACCTGATCGGCATGGCCAGGCGCCTCGACGAGGTCTACGGCGGCGAGGTCCCGCGCGACATGGACGAGCTGCTGACGCTGCCGGGCGTGGCGCGCAAGACGGCCAACGTCGTGCGCGGCGAGTGCTTCGGACTGGCCGACGGCGTCGTCGTCGACACCCACGTGAATCGCATCACGAAGCGCCTCGGACTCACCGAGGAGAGCGACCCGGTCAAGGTCGAGCGCGACCTCATGGCGCTCGTCCCGAAGGACCAGTGGATCGCCTTCAGCCACCGCATCATCCGCCTCGGACGCACGCTCTGCCCCGCGCGCAAGCCCGACTGCGCACGCTGCCCGCTGCGCGACGACTGCCCGAAGATCGGCGTGTAGCCGAGTCCGCGGTGCCCGCGCGATTTGGGCACCGCTCGACGGCCGGCACCCCGCCGCGCCCTCGCCACCGTCGACGAGCACGCTCTTGATAGAGTGGTGCGGTGAACGATCTCGTCGGCAGGTCCCCGCTCTTCCCGTTGCCCTTCGGGGCCCTGCTGCCGGGACAACTCCTCCCGCTCCACGTCTTCGAGCCGCGCTACCGGCGCATGCTCGAGGTCGTGCGCAAGGGCGACCGCATGATCGCCATGGCGACCCTCGCCACGGGCTGGCCGGTCGAGGCGCTCGGCAACCCGCCGATCCATCCCGTGGTCGGCATCGGCCGGCTCGTGAAGGACAAGCTCAACGCCGACGGCACGAGCGACATCGTGCTGCACGGCATCGTGCGCGGCGAGATCACGGCCGAGGCCGGCGGCGAACCCTACCGTCAGGCGCTCGTGCGCCTGCACCCCGACGACGAAGACCACCCGGCCATCGCGTACCGCCTGCGGCGCGCGCTGCTCGAGGGGCTCAGCGAGCGGCTGGGCGGCAAGCTCGTGTGCGACGTGACGACGGGGTTCCAGCCGGGAGGCCTGGTCGATCGCATCGCCGTCGGACTCGACCTCGACCCCGAACAACGCGTCGAACTCATGCAGGCCATCGCACCCGAGAAGCGCGTGCACCTGCTGATCGAGGTCCTGGGCGAGCGTCGGCACCGCCAGAAGCTGTTCGCCCTCGTGCCCAAGCTCGCCGAATTCTCGCTCTCGCTCCAGGACAGCAAGACATGAAGACCGCCTTCTCCGCGCTCTTCGGCGCCGTCGGAAGCACCCTCGCGCAACCCCGGCTGGTGTTCCTGCTGTGGCTCGTGAACGCGGCCGTCGCGCTCGTCCTCGTCGCGCCGCTCTTCGACGCGATCGACACGACGGTGGCGCACAACCCGCTGGCGTCCACGGCGCTCACGTCCTTCGACGACGAGGTGCTGGTCGACTTCGAGAACACGCACGCCCCGACGCTCGACGCCACGCTGCGCGGCGTGCGCACGGCCGCGCTGCCGTTCGTGCTGCTCTCGTCGATCCTGGCCATGGGCGTGCTCACGCAGCTCACGTCGCGACGAGGCGGCCCCGGCCTGCTGGCCGGCTGCGGACGCCACGGACATCGCGCCTTCTGGCTGCTCGCCACCACGCTGCTCGCGCTGTGGGGCCTCTCGTTCGGCAGCGACGCGCTCTCGGGCTGGATCACCCGCTCGTTCACCGAGGGCGTGCGCGACGCGTCCGCCGGGTTGCTGGGCTGGACGATGACGGCGAGGTCGGCGCTCGTCGTGCTGGCGGCCGGGGCGCTGCTCACCGCGCATCGCGTGGCGCGTCTGCGCGTCGTGCTGGGCGGCGAACGCTTCGTCCCGCTCACGTGGCTGCGCGCGCTGGCGTCGGTGCTGCGTCACCCGCTCGCGGTGGGGACGGCCTCGATCCTGTCGCTCTTGCCGCTTCTGCTCGTGGGCTGGGCGCACCTCGTGGCGTCCGACGCGCTGCTGGCGAACGACGGATGGCTGCCGGGCGTGCGCCTCGAGTGGCGCATGCTGCTGCTGTTCCAGGTGACGCTGCTGCTCGTGCAGGCCGCGCTCGTCTACCGTGCCGCGGTCGACGTGCGCCTGTGGCCGCTGCTGCGTCCGTCCGACGGCGCGCCCGTCGACCCGATCGGCCCGTCCGACGTCGACCCGCTCGGACAGGGCGTGGCCGCGGCGGGTGGTGCGGCGCTGCTGTTCGTGGTCGCATCCGCGGGCGTGCTGCTCGCGTTCCGCGGAGAGACCCCGGCCGACGCCGCGACCGCCGCGCCCGCGCTGCCGGTCGCGACGACCGCCGCCCCCGCGCCGCCCGCCACGCTCGCGGCGGCCTCCGCCGAGCCCGCGGTTGCCGCACCCCTCGCGCAGGACGCCTCCGCGCCGCCTCCCCCGGCACGACCCGCCGCCCTCGACGCGCCCGCGTTCGTGCCGGCCGCGACGCCGCGGCGTCCCGAGCTGCGCAATCGCTACGCGATGGACGTGACCCTCGACCTCGCCGGGCACACGGCCGACGCGCGCCAGCGCGCGACCTTCGTGAACACCACCGACGCGCCCGTCCCCGACCTGTGGATGCACCTCTACGCGGCGGCGTTCTCCAACGACCGGACGATCTACATGCGCGAGTCCGCGCTGCTCGGACGCAACGGCGACGCGGTCGCCGAGCGCGGCGAGGCCGACGGCGGCGGCATCGAGATCCGCTCGGTGCGGCTCGAGGGCGCCGAGCTGGGCGACGCGGTCAGCATCGCCGGCGACGAGCGCGACGTGGGCGACGGACGCGATGCGTCGCTCATGCACGTGCGGCTGCCCGCGCCCGTCCCGCCCGGCGGACAGGTGACGCTCGAGATCGACTTCACCACGCGCTTCCCGCGCACCGTGGCGCGCATGGGGATGACCGGACTGCACCTCGACGGCATGCAGTGGTTCCCGAAGTTCTGTGCGCACGACGCGGGCGGCTGGCGGAACCGTCCCTTCTGGAGCACCGGCGAGTTCTTCGCCGACTTCGGCAGCTACGACGTGACGTTCACCTGGCCGACGACGATCGACGAGCACCCGGTCGAGCTCGAGGCCACCGGCGTCCCGCACGAGCTGGTGGCGCGCGGCGACGGCATGCAGACGCGGCGCTACCTCGCCACCGACGTGCACGACTTCGCGTTCACCGCCGACCCCGCGTTCCAGCGCATCGAGCGCGAGTGGACGGCGCCCGACGGCCGCAAGATCCCCGTGGTCTACCTGTGCCAGCCGTACGCGCTGCCGAAGGCCGACCTCGTGCTCGACGTCGTGCTGACGTGCCTCGACCGCTCCGCCGAGTGGTGGATGCCGTACCCGTGGCCGCGCCTCGTGATCGACGGCCTGCCCTTCGGCCAGGGCGGCGGCATGGAGTACCCCATGCTGTTCACGATCAGCCAGAACCAGCCCAACCACCTCGCGTCGCTCGTCGACCTCTCCGAAGACCCGGCAGGCGTCACGGCGCACGAGTTCGGGCACCAGTACTGGTACGGCGTCATGGCCAGCGACGAGGTCGACGAGGCCTGGCTCGACGAGGGCATCAACACCTGGTCGACGAACCGCTTCATGGACGCCTGGCGTCCGTCGCCCGGACGTGTCGGCGCACTCACGTTCCTGCGTCGCGACCTGGCCTGCGGCGTGGCGAACGGGTCGTTCTTCGGCTCGGGATGGCTCGACCCGGCGCAGGTCGTGGGATGGAGCGAGAGTCCGTTCCGCTCGTCGCGCAGCCTGCTGGGCTTCGGCTTCCCCGGCGTGCGGTCGCTGGCGCTCGACGACATGGGTGTCGACCGCGTCGCCTGGGAGAAGGCGCGCTACGCCGACGTCGCGAAGGTGCGTCCGCTCTCGGCACCCTCGCGCGACTTCACGCGCGGCTACGGCCCGATCGTCTACAGCAAGACCGGGCTCGCGATGGCGACGCTCGAGCGTCACCTCGGCCGCGACGGCATGGACCGCCTCATGCGCCGCTACGTCGAGTCGTTCGCCTTCCGGCACCCCACCGCCGACGACTTCCTCTCGCTCGTCGAGGCCGAGGGCGGACGTCCTGCGCGCACGCTCTTCGAGCAGCTCGTGCGGACGAACGGCACCGTCGACTTCGCCGTCGAGGAGGTGCGCAGCGTCGAGCAGGCTCCGCTGGTCGGCTTCCGTCCACAGCGGCACCCGGGCGACCCGTTCGACTTCGTGGCCGCCGAGGAGAAGCCCGCGCGTCCGTCGCGCCCGTTCTGGGAGCGCTGGTGGGGCGCGGTGTTCGAGACGCCCTTCCCGGGACACCGCGCGTCCGACGACGCCGTCGTGGACGCAGCCCACGCCGACGGATCCGGCGCGCCGCCGATCCCCGGCGAGGGCGACGCGACACGGGGCGACGACGCGATCGCGGACGACGCCGGCGCGAACGCCGACGCGAACGCCGACGCCGCGACGCACGCCGCGCCGCCGTTGTGGATCTCGCGCTACGTCGTGCGCCAGAAGGGCGAGATCGAAGCGCCGGTCGAGATCGAGGCGCGCTTCGCCGACGGGTCCGTCCAGCGCGAGACCTGGGACGGACGCGGCGGGTACCACATCGTGCGCCACGAGTCCTCTGCGCCCATGGTGTCCGTCGTGGTCGATCCCGAGCGCCGCTTCGCCCTCGACCTCGACCGCAACGACAACGGCTGGCAGTCCGACGACGGCACGCGCACCGCACGCACCCTCGACGCGTTCGTCCACTTCGTGACGCAGTGCGACCTGGCCGGCTGGCAGCTGCTCTTCTGAGCGCGGGACGCGCGCCTCAGTAGCAACCCACCTGCATCGAGTCCCTGCGGCCACCGGCCACCCGTCCGGTGGCCACGTATCCGATCTGGCGCAGGCGTTCGGCGGTCACGTCGCTCACCGCGTCGAGGTCGAACGGCTTCTGGTGATCGGGGTCGGCCAGGAAGTCCCGCAACGCCGCCACGTGCCCGCGGAACTCGGGCGGCAGGCGCTCGGGCGCGCTCACGGCACCCACGTCGAGGTCGGCCAGCAGGTCGACCTGCTCGTGCGGATCGGCCTGCAGGTCGTAGCCCTCGAGGCACGCGATCTCGAAGCCGCGCCCCGGCGCGACGTCGTACGGCGACTTGCGCGGGTGCGTCCCCTGCGGGTTGTAGACGAGCTTGTAGCGGGCGTCGACGACGCAGGTGATGAGGTCCTGCCACTCGATGAACGCGTACGGCGCGGGCGCCTGCTCGGTCTCGCCGCGCAGCAGGGGTGCCAGGGAATGGCCTTCGAGCGAGTCGTCGCCGGGCACGCCGAGCAGGTCGAGCACCGTGGGCACGATGTCGACGTTCTGCACGTGCGCCGGCACGCGCCGTCCGGCGGGCAGGCCAGGCCCCTCGATCACCAGCGGGATGCGCACCACGCCGTCGTAGACCGACGCGCCGTGATAGAAGTACCGGTTGTGGTCGAACAGCTCCTCGCCGTGGTCGGCGGTGAGGACGACGTACGTCGAGTCGAGCTCGCCGAGCTGCTCGAGCTGAGCCAGCAGCCGCCCCACGCGCCGATCGGTGCCGGCCACTCCGCCGTCGTACAGTCCGAGGATGCGCTGCAACTCGGTCGCCGGCACGGGTCGGTCGCCGAGCGTGATCTGCCCCAGGAACTGCTCGAGCGAGGCCGACGAGTCGGGGCCCGGCGCGACGATCGCCTCGGGCACGCCGTCGGTGGGTCCGAAGTGCTGGTCCTCTGGCTGCGGGTTGTACGGCTTGTGGACGTCGTAGAAGTGCACCCACATCGCGAACGGCCGCGTGCGGTCGACGCCCTGCAGGTAATCGCTCGCCGCCTTCTCGACGCGGTCGTCCCACACGTGCTGGAAGCGGCTCTCCATGCGCGCCTCGAGCACGCGCCGTCCGGCGTAGCCGTCGGACTTCACGTCGGCGCCGCGCGCCACCCAGGACTCGACCGGATCGTCGACCTCGAAGTTCGCGATGAACACGCCGGTCTGCCAGCCCGCGTCGTGCAGCCGCTCGAAGAGCGTCGCGTGCTCGTGCGCCAGCGGATACCCGTTCTCGCGCAGCCCCGTGGTGATCGGGTACTTGCCCGTGATCATGGCCGAGATCGACGGGTGGGTCTGGCCGCGCGCCGCGAAGGCCGTCTCGAACAGCACCCCACGCTCGGCCAGCCCGTCGATCGACGGCGAGGGAGACGAGTTCCAGTCGTCGTTGCCGTACGTGCCCAGGCGATCGGCACGCAACGTGTCGATCGAGAGCAGCACCAGGTTGTAGTCGGTGGGAGGCACCCCCGGAGACTTCGCCCCCTCCCCGCACGACGTGGCGAGCAGCAGTCCGGATGCGAGGGCGAGCAACGGACGTCCCATGGACGGACTCCGCGGAAGTTGGGGGCGCACGACGCGGCGAGCATGGCACAGACGCACGCGAGGGGCGAGGGTGTTGGACGAGCCTCGTGCGCGGCCCGGCGACGTGCTCGGGTTCCAGCGCCCGGCTCCGGTCCTCGGGGACGCCGCCTGCGGCGACGCCCCTGCGGAGGTCGCCGGGCACTGGACCCTGCGCGCGTCTTGGTCCGCGCATGCGGAGTCGGGTGAGGGAATGAGCGTCGGCGGATGACGTCGTCGAGCACGGGGTGCGGCGCTTGGGGCAGCATCGAGTGCGGTCGGCGGATCACGCGCGGTGGGCGCGCCCGCAGGGGCGGGGCTCGCGGTCGACGGGGGCTCGAACAGTCCTCGCGGCCCTGCGGGCCGCTGCGGAACTCGCCCCCGCCGACGGCAAGATCCTCGGGGCGCGCGAGGGGAGCGCGTCGAGAGAACGAAGCGACGCGCTCGCTGCGCGAGCGACGCCGCGGCGGAGTACGTGGGTGCGCGTTGCTGCGACTCGCTGCGCTCGTCGCTCGGGGGGCTGAGCGTTCGTCGGGTTCGGTATCGGCTGCGACTGCGGAGTCGGCTTCGGCTTCGGCTTCGGCTTCGGCTTCGGCTTCGGGTTCGGCTACTCGAGCTCGCGCAACATTCGCGACGACGCCTCACTCGATGCGCGTGATGGCGCGCTCCGAGGCACATGCCCAGCGCGCTGCGAGTTCCGCAGCCGCCGCAGGCGGCGAGGACTGTCCGAAGCTGCGCGCTGCTGCGTGACGATCGTCAGCGGGCGCGCACGCAACGCCCCGAAGCGCCGCGCGTGCGACGTGGGCGCCGCGTCACGCCGCCACTTTGCTCGCGTCCGCCGAGCCGTTCATCCTTTCATCTCGCGAAGGGAGCGCCGCGCGAGCAGCGGCGGGCGATGTGGGACGGAGGCCAGGTGTTCCCCCACCTGGCCGCAGTCCCACGTCGCCCGACGCGTCGCGCACTCGGCCGACCTTGCAGCCCCACCGCCCGACCTTGCAGCCCCACCCCCCAAATGCGTACGGGCGCCGCGACCGAGGTCGCGACGCCCGTACCGACTCGGAGGGGAGTGTCGGATCAGATCAGAGGATCGTGATCGCGACGCCCTCGGTGCCGTACACGCCGCCCGTGGCGAGGGCCGTCGGGTCGGCGATGAACCACTGCCCGTAGACCAGGAAGCCCGAGAGGACCGGGTTCTTCGGGATGGGCAGGTTGTACGTCGCGATGCCGTCGGCGTCCGTCGTCATGGCAGCGGTCAGCAAGATCGTGCCGAGATCGACGTTGACGGGCACCGGGAAACGCGGATCCGGGTAGGGCGTGCCGGCCGGGTCGTCGTCGAACGCGAAGACCAGCACCGCGCCCGTGTTCGGGACCGCATCGCTCACGCCGAGCAGGAAGTCGCCGTTGCCGAGGTTCGCCGGGTGCGTGTCGATGACCTGGGCGAAGCCTCCGTTGCCGTCGGCGCTCGCCACGCCGTAGGTCGTGTTGAGCGGGGGCAGCTCGCTGTGCAGCGTCGGACGGTTGAACGGGAACGTCCCGGCCTCGACGCGCGGGTCGGTCAGGCCTTCCTCGATGAAGAAGATCAGCGCGTCCTTCTCGTCCTGGGTCAGGTCGAGCACGAGCAGGTTCGGGTCGAGGTTGCCGTCGTCGAAGTCGCCGCCACGGCTGTAGAAGTCGATCAGGTCCGGCACCGAAGCCGCCGCACCGTTGTGGAAGAGCGGAGTGCGCAGCTTGGCGTTGCGGATGTTCGGCGTCTTGAAGCGGCCCATGTCGGCCGGGTCGCCGGTGACGTCGAAGCGACCGTGGTCTTCGGCATCGGGACGGACACCGACGTTGTGGAAGTCGTTGTCCATCGTGAAGGGCAGCACGTGGCAGGCCGCGCAGTTCGCGTTGCCCTGGAACAGCTCGAAGCCCGCCTGCATCTTCGGGTCGTAGCCGGTGAAGTCCTGGATCTCACCCTTCAGGAAGGCGTCGAGGACCGTCTCGTCGGAGATCAAGGTGCGCTCGTAGTTGCCGATGGCGAACATGACGCGCTTCGACGTGATGGTCGGGTCGCCGTAGACCGCCTCGAACATGTCGGGGTAGGTCGGGTTGTCGGCCAGGAAGTCGAGCATCTCGGCCGGCAGGTTGGTGGCCAGGGCCATCGGGGTCACGTCGGCCAGCTTGGCGGTGATCGCGTCCCAGGTGCGGTTCACGCCGCCCATCTCGACGTCGGACACGGGCGGACCCGCGGCCTGGCTCTCCAGCGCGCCGAGGTAGCCGATCTCGACAAGACCGCTCTGCGGATCGGTGTAGGCCTCGGTGGCGCGACCGTCCCAGAAGAGCTGGTTGAAGTACGGCGCGTTGATCGCCGTGGGCGCCTTGCGGTTGGTGGACTGCACTCCCGAACCGAAGATGTCGGAGTGCACGAACTGTCCGGCCGCCGCGTCCTGGCGCACGATGCCGCGCGAACCCGCGATGTCGTCGTCGGTGCCGAAGATGCCGTCGGGACCCGGGTGCGGCTTGTTCACCGCGCGCGGATCGGCGCCGCCCGCTTCATGGATGTGGCAGGTGCCGCAGGCCATGGTGTTGTCGGTGCTGATCTGCTCTTCCCAGAACAGGAACTTACCGAGCACGTCCTGGTCGGTGAGCATCGGGTTCTCGAAGGGGAACTCCGGCGGGTTGGGCATCGGAGTGTCGGCCTGCGCGAGAACCGCGGGAGCCATGGTGGCCGCGAAGCACGCCATGGCGGCGACGGGCAGGAAGCGAGGGCGATTGGAAGCCATGCGGACCTCAGTGGTGCGGGCGGGAACGTTGGGGAGAAGGAGGACTGCGCGTCGGCTGCGGCCGCGTCCACGGCTTCCGATCCGACACGTATCGGAGAAGTCTACTCTGAGATGTTTTGAACTGTCAATGCATGGAGCGCTTACGTAACATGTTGCCACACAAGTGTTTACGAAGCGCCATGAGACTTGCCGTGAATATCGCTGCATCAGCAGACCTGAAAATCGCCAGGGCCTGGACAAAGCCCCTGGAGGGTTTCGACCGCTCGGAGAGCGAGGCATGAGCATACCCCCTTCCGTGCGGTCGGTCTGGGCGCGTGCCGCCGACGGCTGGACGCGACACGCCGAGCGCATCGCCACCATGACCCGTCCGGCCACCGAAGCCCTGCTCGAGGCGCTGGCCCCCGGCGCCGGCGAACACCTGCTCGACGTGGCCGCCGGCACCGGCGATCCGTCCCTGGAGCTCGCGCTGCGCGTGGCGCCCGACGGCCGCGTCGTGTCGGTCGACGGCTCGGCCGACATGCTCTCGGGCCTGCTCGCGCGCGCCGCGGGACGTCCAGTGCGCGCGGCCGCCGCGGCGGCCGAGTCGTTGCCCTTCGCGGACGCGACCTTCGGCGGACTCACGTGCCGATTCGGTGCGATGTTCTTCGACGACCCGCGCGCGGGACTGTCCGAGATGCGACGCGTGTTGCGTCCCGGCGGACGCGCCGTGCTCGTCGTCTGGGGACGCAAGGACAGGAACCCGTACTTCACGCTCTGCACGCGCGCGCTCGCGGCCGCGGGCGTGGCGGTTCCCGATCCCCCGCCGGGCACACGCACGGTGTTCGAGTTCGCGGACGTCGAGTCGCTGCTCGGTCACGCGCGCGAGGCGGGGTTCTCCGAGCCGACCTCGGTGACCGTCCCCTTCGCGCTGCGGCTCCCGGGGGTGAGCGCCTCCGGGTTGCTCGACGCCCAACGCGAGATCTCGGGACGCATCGCCGAGCTGGCCGCCGACCTCTCCGACGACGTGCTCGAAGCCGCACGCGCGTGGCTCGGCGAGCAGGCCGCGACGTTCGAACGCGACGACGGCCTGCACCTGCCGGCCGAGTGCCACGTGCTGCGCGCCGCGCGCTGAACGCTCCGCAGGAGGACGCACGCCATCCCGTGCGGCCCGCGGGCGACCCGCCCACGCACCGCCCGGGCGCACGCGGCGGCGCAGGCGGCGACTACCAGCGGTCGGCGAGGGCCACGCGGTGCGCGGCTTCGTCCTCGGGCACCGACGGGCTGCACTCGAGGCCCACGAAGCCGCGGTAGCCGAGCTCGAAGAGCTGGCGCAGCACGCGCGGGTAGTGGATCTCGCCGGTGCCCGGCTCGTGGCGACCGGGCGTGTCGGCGAGTTGCACGTAGGCGATCTGGTCGAAGCCGTCACGCAGCCGTCCGCACAGGTCTCCCTCGCTGACCTGCATGTGGTAGAGGTCCCACATGATCTTCACGCGCGGCGAAGCGACCGCGCGGCAGATGGCGAGCGCCGGCGGGCTGCCGTACAGGCAGTGGCCCTTGTGGTCGACGCGGATGTTCATCGGCTCGAGCGCCAGCGTCACGCCGGCGTCCTCGGCGACGGGGGCGGCCAGGCGCAGGCCGTCGACGATGTGCGCGTGCATCTCGGCCTGCGTCATGCCGGGCTGGTCGTCGCCTCCCACCACGGTCATGACCTCGGCGCCGAGCCGGTGCGCGACGTCACACCCCTGCTTGATCGCCTCGACGAACGCCGTGTGGTTCGCCGGATCGTTGAGCCCCGGACGGAAGCCCCACGCGGTGAACTGCCCCACCGCCAGTCCGTGCTCGCGGCAGCGCCGCCCGATGTCGTCGAGGTCCTTCCCCTGCCAGGGCCAGAACTCGACGGCCGGGAAGCCCAGCGCCGCGGCGCGCTCGATGCGCTCGCCGAAGGGCAGCGCGCCGTACCACATCTCGAGGTTGAGCGCGAAGCGCGTGTGCGGCGTGCGTCCCGGCAGGCCGTCGGCGGACGCGTCGTCGTCGGACACCGCACGCGCCGCCGCGAACGGCGGCACCGAGGCCGCGCCGAGCGCGGCGAGACCGGAGGCCAGCAGATGACGACGGGACGGGCGGGTCATGGCGGCACCTCGGCGGGAGGCGACCGTCGTACCACAGCCTCCGTGCGTCGTCAGCCGTCGCCTCCTCCGTCCGCGGCGGGTGCGCCGCCGACCGCGGGCGATCCGACGAGCAGGCCGGCCAGCTCGGCCAGGTCGATCACGAGCGGCACGCGCGGGTCGTTGCTGTTGAGGGTGACCTTCGGGACGTTCAGGTTGCCGGCCGCCTCGAGCGCGAGCCAGATGCGTCCGCCGCGGGTGTTCAGGATCTCGTTGCGCAACTGGTCGCGCAGCGCCTGGGCGCGGTCGATGGCGAGCTGTCCCTCGGCCTCGAGCGAGACCTTCTCGGCGTCGCCCTCGGCCTTGACCCGGCTCTCGTAGGTCATCGTCTCGGCCCGGATGCCCGCGATGGTGACCTCGTACTCGCTCTCGAGCTCCTGGAGCTTCTTGTCCCACTGCGCGCTCTTGGCCTTGATCGCCGCGCCGATCTGCTGCTCGATCGAGTTGGTGACCTGCTCCTGCTCGGCCTGCAGCGCCAGCGCCCCGTCGAGCAGCGCCTGCTGCGTGAGCAGCTGCTTGGCCTGCAGCTTCGCCTCGTAGTCCGGCGGGAACGCCACACGCCGGATGAGCAGCGACTCGGCCACGACGTGGAACCCGGCCAGCTCGTCGTTCAGCATCGGCAGCACCTCGGCGGTGCGCTTGAGGCGCTTGTCGGTGTCCTGCAGGTCCTCGCTGCTGAGCTGGCTCAGCTGGGCGCGCAGCACGTTCTCGACGGTCGACTTGACGCGCTCGTAGTAGCTGGAGCGCAGTCCGAGGTCGACGATCATCCAGGCCTCGCCCTCCTTGATGCGGAACGGCACCGTCACGTCGATCGTCGTCTGGTTGTTGTCCTTCGTGCGCAGCTCCATCGGCGGATAGAAGCGCGTCGTCTCGGCACCGCGCTCGGTCAGGCTGCCGATCACGTCGCCTCCCGAGACGGGCTTCGACTCGCAGAAGTGCAGGAAGTGCGTGCGCCGCGGGAGGAAGTTCCAGCGGTGGACGCCGGTGATGCCCCAGTAGGTGCCGGTGGTGAAGTCGTGCTTCGTGAGGCCTCCGCCCCCGAGCAGCGCCTGGCGCACGCCGATGTCCATCGGCTTGACGCGCACGAAGAGCGCGACCGAGAGCACGGCGAACGCGACCACCAGTCCGGCGACGACTCCGATCGTGCGCGACACGTCAGTTCCCTCCCGATCCGGCGGCGGCGGCGGCCGCGGTCTCGACCTCGAGGCGCGCGGGCGTGGCGTCCCGCGTGTACGGGACGAGCGTGAACTCGACGTCGCCGAGCCGCTCGGCCAGCCGCTCGCGCACCAGGACCTCTCCCTGCGCCTCGAGCGCCTCGGTGATGGCCTTCAGTCCCTCGGACTCCTTGAGCGCCTTCTCGCGAGCGGCGCGCGCCTGTTCGGTCATCGCCGCGAGCGACGCCTGCCCCTCGCCCACGAGCCGCGTCTTGTACGCGTCGGCCGAGCGCTGGACGCGCACCTGGTCCTGCTCGGCGGCGATCCGCTCGGCCTCGAGCGTGCCCTTGAGCGTCTCGTACGCGACGGCCTTCTCCGACTCGATCTCGGCCAGCCGCCGCTCGCGCTCCTGGACGAGCTGCTCGGCGCGCGCCTTGATGCGCTCGACCTCCTGGTTGGCCACCTTGCGATCCTCGATCGCCTGCTCGTACTCCGGGTCGAACTTCGGCTTGGGCGTGATGATCTGGACGACGTCGATCCCGTGCGGGAGGAGGGCATCATTGAGCCGCTGCCGCGCCGCGAGCGTGGCCTCGTTGTAGTTCGTGGGATCGGCCACCTCGGACGCCGAGAAGCGGCCGAACTCGTCGCGCAGGATCGAGCGCGCGAAGGCGCGCACCCAGTCCTGCTTGAACGACTCGCTGCTGCCCGAGTCGCTCAGGACGAGGTCGCTCTCCCCCGGCTGGATCTCGTACTGGATGCGGACCTCGTCGAACCAGAAGTTGCTGCCGTCGTTGGCACGCACCGTGAGCTTCGACACGTGGTTCGAGTCGATGTCGCGATCGCCCGACATGACGAACTCCTGGATGCTCTTGTCGAACAGGAAGGCCTGTTCGACGAACGGGGCGAAGAACCGGTACCCGGGGTCGCGCACGATCTCCGCGTGGCCCGAGAGGTAGTTCACGACGACCGCGACCTGCGTGTCCTTGACCTCGACGAAACCGCCCTGCCCGGTGACCATCACGATCACGAAGCCCGCCAGCAGGACGACGACGGCGCAGCCCATGAGCACGCGCGACCTGCGCCCGGGGCCACCGCCGGGTGGACGGCTCCTCGCGAACTCGCGCTCGAAGTCCTCGGACGTGGTCATGGCTCGCTCCCGTGCAGGGTGTCCAGCGCGGGACGTCGACGACGCGCTGCCGGCACGCCCCCCCGCGCGGCGCCCTTGTTGTGGATCGCCTCGGACGATTGCACCAAGCCCGGACGCCGTGTGCACGCGCGTTCCGCGCGCCGCGTCGAAGCTCCCCGGCCTGCGAGCGCCGAGCGACCGTCAGGTGGTGATGCCGGGCAGGTCGAGGCCCTTCTCGCGCGCGCAGGCCAGCGCCTCGTCGTATCCCGCGTGCGCGTGGCGCATGACGCCCGTGCCGGGATCGTTCGTGAGCACGCGCTCGAGCCGGCGCGCTGCGGCCTCGCTGCCGTCGGCGACGATCACCTGTCCCGCGTGCTGGCTGTAGCCCATGCCGACGCCACCACCGTGGTGGAAGGAGACCCACGTCGCGCCCGACGCGGTGTTGAGCAGCGCGTTGAGCAGCGCCCAGTCGGAGATCGCGTCGGTGCCGTCGCGCATGCCCTCGGTCTCGCGGTTCGGGGACGCCACCGAACCGCAGTCGAGGTGGTCGCGTCCGATGACGATCGGTGCCTTGATCGCGCCGGACGCCACGAGCCGGTTGATCTCGAGGCCGAGCTTGGCGCGGTCGCCGTAGCCCAGCCAGCAGATGCGCGCCGGCAGGCCCTGGAACGCGATGCGCTCCTGGGCCATGCGGATCCAGCGCATGAGCGGCAGATCGTGCGGGAAGAGCCGCTGCACCGCGTCGTCGGTGACGGCGATGTCGGCCGGATCGCCCGAGAGCGCGGCCCAGCGGAACGGTCCCTTGCCCTCGCAGAACAGCGGACGGATGTACTCGGGCACGAACCCGGGGATGCGGAACGCGTCGGTGCTGCCGCGCTCGGTCGCGAAGCCGCGCAGGTTGTTGCCGTAGTCGAAGGTGATCGCGCCCGCGTCCTGCAGCGCGCGCATGTGCGCGACGTGCGTGACCATCGTGTCGAGCGAGCGCGCGCGGTAGGCCTCGCGGTCGCGCGCGCGCAACGCCACGGCCTCCTCGAGCGAGAGACCCGTGGGCACGTAGCCGTTCACCGGATCGTGCGCACTCGTCTGGTCGGTGAGCACGTCGGGGACGACGCCGCGCTCGAGCATCCGCGCGAGCAGGTCGACCTGGTTGCCGACCCAGCCGATCGACTTCGCCTCGCGCGCGGCCTTCCAGGCCAGCGCCCGGTCGATGGCCTCGTCGAGGTCTTCGGTCATCGCGTCGATGTAGCGCGTGGCGAGGCGCTTCTCGATGCGCGCCGGGTCGACGTCGGCCGCGAGGAAGCACGCGCCGGCCATGACCGCCGCGAGCGGCTGCGCGCCGCCCATGCCGCCCAGTCCGCCGGAGACCACGAGTCGTCCCTCGAGCGAACCGTCGAAGTGGCGTCGACCCGCCGCCGCGAAGGTCTCGTACGTGCCCTGGACGATGCCCTGGCTGCCGATGTAGATCCAACTGCCGGCCGTCATCTGGCCGAACATGATCAGGCCCTGCTTCTCGAGGGCGTCGAACACGTCCCACGTGGCCCAGTGCGGCACGAGGTTGCTGTTCGCGATGAGCACGCGCGGCGCGTCGGGATGCGTCTTGAACACGCCCACCGGGCGTCCCGACTGCATCAACAGCGTCTCGTCGTCCTCGAGCCGGCGCAGCGCGGCGCAGATCGCGTCGAAGTCGTTCCACGTGCGCGCGGCCTTGCCCGAGCCGCCGTAGACCACGAGCCGCGCCGGGTCTTCGGCGACCTCGGGATCGAGGTTGTTCATGAGCATGCGCAGCGGCGCTTCGGTCAACCAGCTCTTGGCCGTGCGCTGGGTTCCGCGGGGCGCGCGCACCGGCGAGTAGGGACGGTCGGGCATGGCGGGGTCCTGTGCAGCGATCGGGGGACGGATGCGCGCAGTGTACGGATCGACGTCGGGCCCGTCGCGGGCCCGCCGGGACACCGATCACCCCGCCCGCGTGGCCGGCTGGTCTAGGATGGCCCCTGAGACGCGGGCAGCGTCGGGGTCCCGAGGAGGAGCTGGACGCCGCAGGGCAAGCCCGACGGCAGCACGTCGGTGGTCGGTGCGGATCGTCTCGGGAGCCTCCGGACACGCGCTGCTGCACGCGCTCGTGACCCACGCGTCCCAGCCCTCGTCGTCCCAGTTCGGTGCCGAGCTCGCCGCGTTCGGCTTCCCGTGGCCCGCGGGTCTCCCCGGACCGTTGACGCTCTGGCTCCAGGGCTGGGTCGCCGACGTCGGACCGTTCGGATACGTCGCCAGCAACGGAATCTCGGGCACGCAGCCGTGACGCCGGCGCGGCACGCCGGACCCGCGGTGGACGCGCCCGCCCGACGCCGGGCACCGCTCACAGGACGAGCAGCACGTACCCGACGGCCAGCGCGAGCTGCAGCAGCGCGAACGGCGCGGCCTTGCGCACGAAGTCCGCGAACGAGAGCCGCAGTCCGTGCCTGTGGACGATGGTCACCGCCACGAGCGTGGACGCCGACCCGATCGGCGTGAGGTTGCCGCCCAGGTTCGCGCCGAAGATCACCGACCACCACAGGCGCGGGTCGACGCCCTGCCCGCCGTGCCCCATGCCGGCCAGGATCTTCGACAGCATCGCCGCCAGGGGGATGTTGTCGGTCACCGAGCTGGCCAGCGCCGACGCCCCGAGCAGCGCGCCCGGCCCCGCGTTCGGTCCGAGGCCGATCACGGGCCGCAGCGCGTCGCCGATCACGGCCAGCACCTGCGCGTGCTCCATCACGTTGATCACGACGAACAGGCACACGAAGAACGCGAGCAGGTCCCAGTCGAGGGCCTGGTAGAAGCGCTCGGCGGTGGCCTTGTAGCGCACGAGCATGATCGCGGCGAAGGCCAGCGCGACGAAGCCCATCCCCAGGTCCTTCACCACGGGCGTCACCGACGCGGTGGCGATGGCGACGATGAACGCCACCGTCATCGTCGCGCCGAACCAGAAGAAGCCGGGCGACTCGATGCCGTCGCGCTCGTCGAAACCGGCGACGGTCTCGGCCGCCGCGCGGCGCGCGGCGACGTCCTCCAGCTTGCGGACGTCGAACAGCTTCGCGCCCAGCGCGATCGTGCCCACCGTGGCCACCGCCACGTAGGGCCCCGCGGCGAGGAAGAAGTCGACGAACGAGATCCCGGCCGCGTTGCCGACGATGATGTTCGGCACCGACGAGATGAGCGTGAGCAGCCCGCCGACGTTCGTGAGCAGCCCTTCGACGAGCAGGAAGCCGAGCAGCTTGTCCTTGCGTCCGAGACGTTCGAGCGAGACGGCCGTGAGCGAGCCGACGATGATCATCGCCGTGACGTTGTTGAGCACGGCCGAGAACAGCACCGTCATCAGCCCGTAGGCCCACAAGAGCCGCAGCGGGTCGCCGCCCGAGAGCTTCGTGAGCCGGATCGCGAGCCAGGTGAACAGCCCCGAGCGGCTCGTCACGTCGACGAACAGCGACGATCCGAGGATGATCGCGATCACGCTCCAGTCGATGGCCGGCACGTAGATCGGCAGGTGGATCGTGTCGGCGCCGACGTGCAGGTCCATCGCCTCGAAGGGCAGCAGGTCGCGCACGGCGCCGAGCAGCAGCACGACCACCGCGAACGACGAGACGATCACCGACTTGCGCGCGTGCAGCTTCTCTTCGAGCGCGAGGCAGGCGATCATCGCCGCGAGCAGCAGCGAGAAGAGCAGCTTGTCGAAGGTCTCGGCGTGGTGCAGTCCGTCGGCGACGGCGAGCAGCGTGGTCGACGCGGGCATCGTCACAGCATCAGCAGCGGGACGGCGCGCAGCTGCACCGCGAGGGGATGGACGCGCCCGTTCATCGCGAGCTGGTCGTCGTCCCTCGTGTTCATCACGAGCAGGTCGGCCTCGTGCTCGACGACCAGGCGCTCGTACTCGGCGACGCGGGCGCCGAAGCGCACGATGCCCTCGACGCGCAGGTCGAGGCCGGCCTCGGCGGCGCCCTCGCGACAGCGCACGACGTAGTCCTCGGCGTCGTGGAGCAGGCGGGCCGCGAGCAGCCCGCGCGCGGTCTCGGTGTCGATCTCGGGGATCTTCGCGATCTCGCGCATGTAGCGCTCGAACGTGGCCGCGTCCTCGACGTGGGTCAGCCAGCAGGTGCCGCCGGGGCGCGTGAACGCGAAGGCCGTGTTCACGAGGCGGCCGTCGCCGGCCAGCTCGCCGGTGATGGCGAGCACCCGGTCGGTGTCCACGAGTGCGTGCGGCAAGGCGCGGTCGCGCGGGTGTGGCAGGACGAGCACCGGCGGACGGGTGTGCTGCGTGAGCACCTCGAGGTACGTCCCCAGGCCGTAGGGGAAGCGCCACGCGTCGCCGTGCAGGTGGCGCCAGGTCACGATCAGGTCGGGCTCGGCGCGTTCGACGACGTCGACGAGCGTGCCCACGTCCGCGAAGCGGTCGCCGGTGACCGTCGCCCACGCCACGTCGTCGCCGTCGATCGCCGCGAGGAACGGACGCACGCGTCCGAGCACACGCTCGGCCTCGTCGTGCGCGAGGTCGGTGACCAGCAGCACGCGCCCGTAGCGCAGCGCCTCGTACCGGAAGACCGGCTTGTCCGCGGCGCGGAACACCGACTCGAAGCGATCGATCTGCGTCATGCGCGCCCTCCCGGGCGGACACGATAGCAGGCACGCCGCACCCGGCGTCAGCGCGCGATGACGATCCGTCCGCGGCTGCTCTCGGTCTCGGGCCAGATCTCGAGCTGGAACAGGTTCTCGCGCACGGACACGGGACGCTGGCCGAGCACCTCGACGCCTTCGTCGCCGGCGGGCCGGTAGAGCACGAACAGGTAGTCGCCCTCGGGCACGTCCTCGAAGCGATAGCTGCCGTCCTTGCCGGGACGCGTGCACCAGTCGTGCTCGCCGAGCGCGTCGGAACGGCCCTCGTCGACCGGCTCGCCGAGCAGCGCGACCGCGGTGTCGGGCCAGTCGGCGTCGGTGTACCAGGTCACGTGTCCCTGGACGGAGTACGTCGCCGGCGCGGCGAGGCGCACGCGCTCGGGCAGCGCGTCGAACGGCGGCAGCCAGTCGAGCAGGCTCGCGAGCGACGCCGACACGGGTCCGCGATCGAGGCGCAGGTCGAGGAACGTCGAGGCCCCGCCGGCCAGCGGCACGTCGAGCGTGCGCTCGGTGCGTCCGCCGTCGGAGACCCAGACGTAGTCGGACAGCGCGTCGTCGACCCACGGATGCCACGTGGTGCGGCCGAGGAAGTAGCGCCGGTCCTCGCGCAGGCCGGTCACGTCGACCTCGATCGAGCGCGGCGGACGCGGGACGAGGTGCACCCGCGACTGCGCCGCGTCCCCGATCGTGCGCGGACCCCAGGTCGCGTAGCGCGGCGTCCCCGCGTCGTCGACCTGCTCGAGCAGCAGCGCGAGCCAGTGGTCGGACGGCTCCATCGTGCGCAGCGTGAGCGGCGCCTGGGTCGAGACCCACTCGTCGCGCACGAGCCGGTACGACTCCGGCAACGCATCGCCTTCCCTGCCGAGGATCCCGGGCACGGTGGAGATCCACGCGCGCAGCCGCGCGCCGTTCGCCACGCGTGACGCACCGTCGGACGCCTCGTCGTCGACGTCGTCGCGCGCGGGAGCCTCGGCCGGGAACCCGCGCGCGAGGCGCCAGCTCGCCGAACCCGCGAAGCCGATCTCGATCGTGAGCGCGCCCGGCACCTTGGCCAGCACGAACGGCAGCGGTTCGTCCCACGCGTCGATCGCGGGCTCGACGAACACGGGTGCCTCGAGCGACGCGAAGCCCGGGGCATCGAGCTGGACGGTCAGCGTCCAGCCCTTGAACGAAGGCTCGCAGCGCAGCTCGAACGTGCCGTCGGCGCGCAGGCGCGTCGTGTCGACCGTGCGCCAGTTGCCGTCGTCGCCGGGCGCGAGCAGGCGCGCCAGGCCGTCGTCGACCGGCTCGCCGTGCAGCGCGTCGAGCGCCACGCCGCGCACCCGTCCCGGCGAGTCGACGTGCAGGACGAACTCGCGCGCGTCGCCGGGCAGCTCGGCCCAGCCGTCGAACGTGCGCGGCGGCAGGCCGTCGACGCGTTCGTCGACGATGCCGAGCCCGGGCGAGGCGAGCGCGAGCGCGGTGCGCGAGAGATGGCGCGGCAACGCGAGGCGTCCCGACTCGTCGGTGACCAGGATCTCCTCGCTCGTGTGCACGCCGCTCGGACCCCGGTCGACCGCCAGCCGCTCGCCCGCCAC
>JACKHP010000020.1 GCA_020638905.1 Planctomycetota bacterium
ATCGACGCGTCCGCCCTGGACGAGTTGCGCGAGTACGGCCCCGAGGTGCTCGGCGAGCTGATCGACATCTTCCTCGAGGACACCCCGAACCGCCTCGACGAGTTGTGGAAGGCCGTCGAGTGCGGCGACGCTCACGGCACCGAGCAGAACGCGCACGCGCTGAAATCGAGCTGCGCACAGCTCGGAGCGCTCGAGCTCTCGGAGCTGTGCAAGAAGCTCGAGATGCTCGGTCGTTCGGGAGACCTGCACGGCGCCGACCTGCTCGCGCAGCAGGCGCGCACCGAGTTCGCCGACGTCAGGACGGCGCTCGAAGCCGAGAAGGCGAACGCCGGCTGACCTCCTGCGGGAGCCGACCGAGGGCGCGCCCTGCGCGCCTCCGGGACCGGCGCCCCGTCGGACTCCGGGGGGGCGTCGCGGCGCGCGTCGCCGCGACGCTCGCCGCCCGTCCCCGACGGGCCGGCTCAGGATGCGTGGCGCGCGCCGCGCTCCTCGCCCTCGTCGAACGGGTGTGCCAGGGCGACCCTGAACGAGAACGTGGTGCCCTCGCCCACCCGGCTCTCGACGTGCATCGTGCCGCCATGCTCGGCCACGATGGCCTTGCAGATGGCGAGCCCGAGTCCCGTGCCGCCGAGGTTGCGCGTGCGCGACTTCTCGAGGTGGAAGAAGCTCTCGAAGATGTGCGGCAGGTCCTTCTCGCCGATGCCGATGCCGGTGTCGGACACACGGCAGACGGCCTGCTCGCCCACCCGCTCGCACGAGAGCACGACGCGCCCGCCCTCGGGCGTGAAGACCGACGCGTTGCCGAGCAGGTTCGTGATGACCTGGCCCAGGCGGTTGCCGTCGGCGGTCACCTCGAGCGGGTCGTGCTCGGGCAGCTCGGTCTCGAAGACGATCTTCTTGTCGGCCATGCGCTGCTCGAAGGCCAGTCCGACCTGGTCGGCCAGCTCGACGAGCGAGACCGTCTCGAAGTGGAACTCGAGCTGGTGCGTGTCGAGCTTGCTCAGCTCGAACAGGTCTTTCACCAAACGTGTGAGGCGTCGCGTCTCGCGATGGCAGACCTCGAGGTTCTTGGCCAGGTCGGGGCTCTCGGGACCGGCCAGCTTGGCCGTCTCGAGGTAGCCCTGCATCGAGGTGAGCGGCGTGCGCAGCTCGTGGCTGACGTTCGCGATGAGCCGTCGGCGCAGCTCGTCGTTCTTCTTGAGGTCGTCGTAGTTCGTGCGCAGCGTGCGGATCAGGTCGTTCAGGCTGTGCGTCAGCTCGCCGATCTCGTCGGACGCGCGGCTGCGCAGGTGGCGGTGCAGGTCGCCCGCGGCGACCTCGCGCAGCGCGCGGTTCAGGCGCCGGATGCGCCGCAGCACGAGCACCCACAGCAGCGCGCCCACGAGCGCCGTGGGCACCGCCACCGCCAGGGCGTGCGCCGCCACCGTGCCGATGGTGTCGCCCAGCGAGTGCGCGATCCACTCGGCGAGCAGCGGACCGAGCGCCGCGGCCACGGCCACCGGGACGAGCAGGCTGCGCAGCACCGGCGGACGGTCGACCGACACCTCGTCGCTCACACGAACTTGTCGCTGAACTTGTAGCCGAAGCCCCAGACGGTGAGCACGTACTCGGGACGGTTCCGGTTGTCCTCGATCTTGGCGCGCAGGCGCTTGATGTGCGTGTCGATCGTACGGTCGGTGCCGTCGAAGCTCTCGACGCCGGCCTTCTCGCACAGCGAGCGCCGCGAGTACGGCCGCCCCGGCGTGAGCGCCAGGATGCGCAGGATCTCGAACTCCTTCTGCGTGAGCTTGAGGTCTTCACCGTGGCGCGTGACGATGCGCTTGTCGACGTGGATCTCGAGGTCGCCGAAGCGCAGCATCTTCTCGCCCGGCTCGTCGAGACGCGTGAGCATCTCGACGCGGCGCCCGAGCGCCTTGACGCGGGCCAGCACCTCGGCCACCGAGAAGGGCTTGGTGATGTAGTCGTCTGCGCCGATCTCGAGACCCGCGACCTTGTTCGCGTCCTCGGACTTGGCCGTGAGCATCATCACGGGCACGTAGCGCTCGCTGTTGCGGATGTGCCGGCAGACGTCCATGCCGTCGACGTGCGGCAGCATGAGGTCGAGCATCACGAGGTCGTACGTGCCCGCGTCGAACAACGCGATGGCCTTGCGGCCGTCGGGCGCGTGCGTCGTCTCGTAGCCTTCCTTCTCGAGGTGCATCGCCAGCAGGTTGGCGATGTCGGCGTCGTCCTCGACGACGAGGATGTTGCGGATCGTGCTCATGCTCACAGTGTCGGCGCTCGCAGCCCGTGTTGCCAGTCCCCGCACGGGGCGCGGGGGCCGTGCACGCACGACGCCGCGCGCTCGCGTGCGGATCCCTCGTCACCGGTGAGGCTCGCCGCGGGACGGGTCACTCTTTCGCCACAGCGGCTTCCCGCGCTCTTCACGGAGGAGGGGTAGCGTGGGCTTCGTTCTGGTCACGGAACGACTTCCAGGCATCCGTTCGGGGAATGTCGGACGGGTCGACCCAGCTCGAGCCAAACTCAGCCCATCCCGGCTCGCGGCGGCCCGCTCCACGGAAGTCCGACCGATCCGCATCAGGACCGTGAGGATGCCTCCGGTGGAAGATTCGGGGTCCACCGGAGGCAGTCCCTTTTCCGGGGCGACGCGCGAAGGCGTGCACCCGGCGGACGACGCCGTCGCGCTCAGCGTCGGCGGGAGGTCCGCAGCGGGAACGACTGCTCGTGTGCGTCCTCGTCGCGCGCGCGCAACGAGACGACGAGGTCGGCGTCCGGCGCGAAGAGTTCGACCTCGTCGAGCCGACGGCCCGCGAGCAACGTCGAGACCACGGTCCAGCCGTCGACCGAGGTGACGCTCACGTCGAGCCCGCGCTGCAGGTCGGCCACCACGACACCGTCGAGCTCGACGCGGAAGTCGGCCAGTCCCAGGGGATGCAACGCCGAGACCTCGAGGCCCGACGCGCGCTGGCGCAGATGGACGACGCCGAGCACCTGCTCGGGTTCGAAGTCGGCCGGCAGCTCGAGCGTGTCGCTGCGCGGCGGCTGTCCGATGCGCACGCGGTTGACCGTGTACCAAGGCTCGTCGGCGGACGGAGCGCGCAGGTCGGTCAGCGTCACGCCGGTGTGGTCCTGGATCCACCAGCCCTCGCCGGGACGCAGCACCGACGGCCCGCTCGCGCGCCACGCGCTCTCGAGCGCGCTGCGGAACCCGGGCGCCGTGGCGAGCGCGGCCTTGACCCGTCCGCCGCGCCAGCCGAGCGTCGGCAAGGCCTGCTCGAGGAAGTCGGACGCGTCGCGTCCGGGGAAGCGGTGCCGGTACGCCGACGCGACCCACTGCGCGAGCGGCTCGGCGAGCTGCTCGACCACGGCGGTCAGCTCGGGCAGTCCCTGCCGCTCGAGGATCGCGTCGCGCCACGTGCGGGGATCGTGGTCGAGCTCGGCCGTGGCCAGCAGCCACTCGGGCGGGACCGAATCCTCGCCCAGCGACGCGGCGGCCAGGCACAGCTCGTGCAGCCCGGAGAAGCCCACGCGGTCGACGATGCGCTCGACGACCAGCATGCCGTATCCGTAGTACGCGTCCTGGTGCTCGAGCGGGTCGTGCAGGTGGATGCCCGCGCCCGCCACGCCCAGCGCGTCGAACGGCGGCGGCGCGTCGGCGTCCTGGAACGGCAGCTCCTCGGCACGACGCGTGCGCAGGCCGGGCTCGAAGGTCGAGATCTCGACCTGCATGCCGGCCCAGCCGTGTCCGGCCGAGAGCAGCCGCACACCGCGCACGCGGGCACCGGCCTCGGGCGAGAGCCGCGCGGCGAGCGTGTCGCAGAGCCCCTCCTTGAGGATCGCCGGGAGCGGCGCCCAGCTCTCGCCCAGCAACGCGTGCACGAGTTCGTGCGCCAGGACGAAGTCGGCGTCGAGTCCCAGCCGGTCGGCGCGGATGCGGATGCGCCCCTGGCCGAGGGTCGTGAAGCCCACCAGCCCCGGACGTTCGTCGAGGTCGACGTCGCCGGCGAAGTCGTCCAGCCAGACCTCGGTGGGACGGTCGAGCGTGTCGGGCAGCAGCGCGCGCACCCGCGGACCCAGGTCGAGCAGCATGAGCGCCAGGCGCTCGGCGTCGCCGGCCTGCGCGGCGCGCGCCGTCCCGTACGGCGTGTCGACCGCGGCCTCGGGCTCGGACGCGGCGCAGGCCGCGAGCAGCCCGAGCAGGAGGGCTCCCGTCGTCGTCCGCAGCGCGCGGTTCATCGGCTCGGACATGGGACGACGGGACTCCGGCGGACGACGGGACACGGGCAGGGCGCCCAGGATAGCCCCGCCGGACGCGAGCGCGACGCACGTGCCCGTTGGTATGCTCCCCGGTTCGACGCGGCCCGCCGGGCGACGAGTCCCGGCACCCGACGACCGCGCCCCCGAACTCCACGCACGGGATGCACATCGCCATGCAGGACATCCTCAGCCGCCTCGGTCTCGACGTCAGCAAGGGCCCCGTGTCGGGCGTGTACGCCGGTCGCTGGATCGCGTCCCCCTCCGGCGAGGTGACCGACTCGGTCAACCCCACCACGGGCAAGGTCCTGGGCCGCATCACCGCCGGAGGACGCGACGACTACGAGGCCTGCGTGACCGCCGCCGAGGAGGCCTTCCTGCGCTGGCGGGCGCTGCCGGCGCCGAAGCGCGGCGAGTACGTGCGCCGCTGCGGCGACGCGCTGCGCGCCAAGAAGGCCGACCTGGGCGCGCTCGTGACGCTCGAGATGGGCAAGATCCGCGCCGAGGGCGAGGGCGAGGTGCAGGAGATGATCGACATCGCCGACTTCGCGGTGGGCCTGTCGCGTCAGCTCTACGGCAAGACGATGCACAGCGAGCGTCCCGGGCACCGCATGTACGAGCAGTGGCACCCGCTCGGACCGATCGGGATCATCAGCGCCTTCAACTTCCCCGTGGCCGTCTGGTCGTGGAACGCGTTCATCGCCGCCGTCTGCGGCGACACGATGATCTGGAAGCCGTCGCACGACACGCCGTTGTGCGCGCTGGCCGTCCAGCGCATCGTGAACGAGGTCATGGAGCCCGACGGCTTCGGCGGCGTGTTCAACACGATCGTCGCGCCGCCCGACCCGGTCGGCGAGGCGATGCTGGCCGACAAGCGCCTGCCGCTCATCTCGGCCACCGGCAGCACGCGCATGGGACGCCGCGTGGGCGAGGTCGTCGGCCGGCGCCTCGGCCGCGCGCTGCTCGAGTTGGGCGGCAACAACGCGCTGCTCGTGATGGACGACGCCGACCTCGACCTGGCCCTCTCGGCCGTGCTCTTCGGCGCCGTGGGCACGGCGGGCCAGCGCTGCACGACGACGCGCCGCGTGCTGCTGCACCACTCAATCGCCGACGCCTTCACCGAACGGCTGGTGAAGGCCTACGCCCAGGTGCGCGTGGGCGACCCGCTCGCGGCCGGCACGCTCATGGGTCCGCTGATCAACCCGCGCGCGCTGGCCGCGATGAACGACGCCGTGGCGGCCGTGAAGGCGCACGGCGGCAAGATCCTGTGCGGCGGCACGACCGAGGCGCCGGCCGGACTCGAGGGCGGCTTCTGGGTGCAGCCGACCATCGCCCAGGTCCCGTCCGACTTCCCGCTGCTGAAGGAAGAGACCTTCGCGCCGCTGCTCTACCTCGTGAAGGTCGACGACCTCGACCACGCCATCGCGCTGCAGAACGACGTCCCGCAAGGCCTGTCGTCGGCGGTCTTCACCACGCGACTGCAGTCGGCCGAACGCTTCCTCTCGTGCGCCGGCAGCGACTGCGGCATCGCGAACGTGAACATCGGCACGAGCGGCGCCGAGATCGGCGGCGCGTTCGGCGGCGAGAAGGAGACCGGCGGCGGCCGCGAGGCCGGCAGCGACAGCTGGAAGGCCTACATGCGCCGCCAGACCTGCACGATCAACTTCACGAACGACCTGCCGCTCGCGCAGGGCATCTCGTTCGGTTGAGGCCGCTGACGCGCGCCGCCGCGGGTGGCGGCGCGCGACCACGGCAAGCAGGGTCTCGAAGGCTCCGCTCGACCCGAGGCGCCCGTTGGACGGCGCCTTCCCGCGTCCGCAGGCCTTGTCGTCCGGCGGCAGCCCGCACAGGAGGCGACCCGTGTCCGAGCTCGAATCGTCAATGAGCGCGCTCTCCCGCGAGGTGGCCCGCCTGCGCCGGCTCGTCCTGCTTCTCGTGCTGCCCTGGCCCCTCGTGCTGCTCACCTCGTTCGCCGACGACGTGCAGGACGAGGTCGTCACGCGCAAGCTCGTCGTGGTCGACGAGCAGGGCGTGACGCGCGCCGCACTCGCGGCGCCCACGATCCCCGTCCGACCGACCTTCCACGCCGAACCCGTGCCGACGTCGCTGCCATCGCTGCGCTCGTTCTTCGGGGACGGGACCGAACTGCTGGTCGGCGCCACCGAAGAGCTCCCGCAGGCCCAGGTGCGGGTGAGCCGCGGCGAGTGGTGGACCGGTCTCCGCACCAGCGGCCTCTTCGCGACGCAGGCGTTCGAGGGAGGCGGTCAGGCCGTCACGGACCTGGGGCCGTTCCGCCTCACGCTGGAACGCACCGAGGGCGAGGACGACCGGTCCATCGAACTCGAGCTGTTCGGCGAGGACGACCACCCCGAGATCACCGTCACCGAGGGCGAGCACGAGACCGTGTTCCCGCCCCGCTGACGCGTCCCGGCACCGCCGCGTACACTGCCCGCCATGCACGACGCCATCCGACGCGTTCTCGAGGAACTCGCTGCGGGGCGCACCGACGTCGCCTCCGCGCTCGAGTCGCTCGCCTCGCTGCCCGGCGAAGACCTGGGCTTCGCGAACCTCGACCACCACCGCGTGCTGCGCAACGGCATGCCCGAGGTGGTCTACGGCGAGGGCAAGCGACCCGACGAGATCGCGCTGATCGTCGATCGGCTGCGCGCGCGCGGACATCCCGTGCTCGTGACGCGGCTCTCGCAGGATCGCTACGACGCGTGTCGCGAGCGGCTCGAGGCACACGCGGTCGCGGGCGACTACGACGCACTCTCGCGCACCTGGCGCTGGAACGACGGTCCCTTCCCCGTGACCGGCGACGGCACGATCGTCGTGGCCTGCGCGGGCACGTCCGACCTGCCGGTCGCCGAGGAAGCGGCGCGCACCGCCGAGGTGCTCGGCAACCGCGTCGAGCGCGTGGTCGACGTGGGCGTGGCGGGCCTCCACCGCACGCTCGCGAAGCTCGACGTGCTGCGCCGCGCGCGGGCCGTGATCGTCGTGGCAGGCATGGAGGGCGCGCTGCCGTCGGTGGTCGGCGGGCTCGTCGCGTGTCCGGTGATCGCGGTGCCGACGAGCGTGGGCTACGGCGCGAGCTACGGTGGACTCGCCGCGCTGCTCGCGATGCTCAACTCGTGCGCGTCCGGCGTCACGGTGGTGAACATCGACAACGGCTTCGGCGCGGCCTGCGCGGCCTCGCGCATCACGCACGCGGCGGCGCGCGCGCGCGACGCCGCCGATGCGCAACGCGACGAAGGCGCCACCGCGTAGGCGGCGCCTCGACCCAACGAGCCGAGGGCCTGCCCCGGGCCCGCTCAACTCGACGCGGTGGATGGTCCGTCGGTCGACGTCCGCTCGTCGGCGTCGGCGTCGGCGTCGGCTTCGGCTTCGGCTTCGGCTTCGGGTTCGGCTTCGGGTTCGGGTTCGACCTTCTCGGCCTCCGGCAGGTGCTCGCCCGAGATCTCGGCCGACTCGCGCTCGGCGCTCTCGGCCACGACCTGCGCCTTGAGCGCCCGGCGGCGATCGCGCTCGGCGACCTCGGCGGACTCCTCGACCACCCGGCGCAGCTCGGCGAGCTTCTCCTCGTCGACGCCCTTGGCCACGGCGGCCTCGAGCCTGGCCACGGCCTCGGCCGCAGCGGCCGCCGAACGTTCGGCCTCCTTGCCCACGAGCGTCGAGCGGCGCTCCTTCTCGTCGGCGGTCTCCTCGGCGGCCACGCGCTCGGCGTAGACGCCCGACTCGGGCTCCGCCTCGAGGTCGATGTCCTGCGCGGCGAGCACGAGGGCCGTGAGCGGCAGCTCGTCGAGCAATCCCTCGAGATCGTCGGAGAACGGACACGACGGCGTCTCGCCGCGCATCGCGAGCGGCAGCAGCACCGCGCCGGCGTCGCCCGAGATCGAGACCACCGACGCGTGGTCCCAGGTCTCGACGACCTCGACGTGCATGTCGACGCGCCAGTCCTCGAGGGTCGCCTCGAGCTCGGCGGTGAGCGCCGCGCGGTCCTGGCCCTCGACCAGCGGCGCCAGCAGCCGGACGTCCGAGTCCTCCCAGTCGTCGTGACGCGTCATGAGGTGCGCCAGCAGGATCATCAGCCGCGAGGTCGCGTCGCCCAGGAACCACACGTCGATGCGGCGCTCGCGCTTCGGGCGCGCGTCGATGGCCAGGAGCTCGTCCTCGGTGGCCTCCAGGATCACGACGCTGCGCTGCAGGCGCAGGGCCGCGCGCAGCGGGCGTCCGTAGGAGCGCAGGCGGGCGTCCTCGAGCACGTCGCCGTCGAACCAGTTCAGCAGGATCATGTTCGCGCGGATCGGTCCCAGTCCGTGGGCCTGCACGAGGGTCGGGAAGCCCGTGTCGAGGTCGGGCATGGCGGCCACCAGCGCGAAGGCGTCGAAGCCGCCGCGCTCGATCTCGGCCCGCAGGTCGGTCTCGGCCTGACCGCGCGCCTTGCGCGTGCGCGGGTCGTCGCCGGCCAGCAGGCGCACCACGGTCGTGAACCCGGTGCCCGCCTCGATCCACGAGGCGAAGCGCAGGATGCGCTGCCGACGCTGCGGGTCGTCGGAGAAGGCCAGGATCACGGGACGCCAGTCGCGCGCGTGCTCGATGCCGCTGCGCGAGAGCAGGAGCTGCTGGCGCACGGTCGCGAGCCGGTGGCCGCGCGAGCTGTCGGCCCAGCGCGCCATGCCCGTCGTGCGGTTCGAGAGGTACTGGTGCAGCGCGAACAGCACCACGATCGAGATCGCCGCGGCGGTCGGGTTGATGGCCACCATCGCGCCGAGGCAGCCGATGCAGCCGATCAGGCTGAGACGCCGGTCGAACCAGCGGAAGCGCGGACGGAACGACGGGCTGTTGCCGCGCGCCTCGGCGTAGGTCGCGTAGTTGAGCAGGCCGTACGAGATCAGGAAGAACATCGAGACCACCGGCGCGACGACGTTCAGGTCGCCCAGCGAGATCGTCGCGATCGCGAGCCCCAGCGAGAGCAGGATGCCGCGCCGCGGGTTGGACGACTCGCCGTGCCCCTGGGCGAACGGCTTCAGCCCGGGGAAGACCCGGTCGCGCGCCAGCGACTGCAGGATGCGCGGCGCGCCCATGAGCGAGGCCAGCGCCGAACTGAGCGTGGCCGCGACCACGCCCAGGTTCACGAGCCACGCCGACGAGGCGACGTCGCGCAGGACGCCGTAGTCGGAGACGAGCCGCGGGCCGTCGACGCTGCCCGCGAGCACGAGCGCCAGCACGACGTAGATCGTCGCCGAGAGGAACACGGCCGCGAACGTCCCGCGGGTGATGCTCTGGCTCGGGTTCGCGAGGTCGCCGGACATGGCGACGCCCTGGGTGAAGCCCGTGACCGCCGGGAAGAAGATCGCGAACACGGTCCAGAACGGCAGGTCGCCCGAGGCGTTCATGTTGCCGGAGAAGCGCGCACCGTCGAAGTGCTCGAAGCCGCCCACGAAGACCGCCACGAGCGCCAGTCCGAGCGACACCATGATGAGGTACTGCAGCTTCGTCGCGGCGTCGGCGCCGATCCAGGCGAAGACGAACAGGACGAGCACGGCGCCGAGGGCGATGTACGGCGTGGTCCACGGCGCGCCGCCCGACATGTCGATCACCGCCTCGGCGAAACCGATGGCGTAGAACGCGACCGAGATCGACTGCGCGAGGTACAGCACGACTCCGAGCGGTCCCCCGAACTCGACGCCCAGGGTGCGCGAGATGATGTAGTAGTCGCCGCCGCCCTTGACGCGGATGTTCGTCGCCACGGCGGCCAGCGACGTGCTCGTCAGGATCGAGACGCCGTTCGCGACCAGGATGATCGCCAGCGCGCGCGGCAGGCCCGCCGAGCCCACGACGAACCCCAACCGCATGAACAGGATGATGCCGAGGATCGTGAGGATGCTCGGCGTGAACACCCCGCCGAACGTCCCCAGGGTCCCCGTGCGTCGCTGCGTCGGCGGAGTGGCTGCGGCTGCGGTCGGCAAGGGACCCTCGATCGGGCGGTGGCGCGCCGCGCTCCGGCGCCGCCCAGCCTATGCGAAGTGCGCCTCGAGTCGCGCGAGATACGCCGGCGCCTCGGCGTCGCCCTCCTTCGGTGCCCAGGGCGCGCGCTCGTGCTCGCCGAGCGGGAGGTACGGACCCGCCTTGGCCTCGAAGAAGATCGAGCCCGGCTCGAGCGCCACGAGTGCGTGGTACGTCCCGTGCGGGATGTCGACGCCCAGCGCGTCGTCGCGCGCACCGAGCGTGGCCGTGCGCGTGACCTCGCCCGCCTCGTCGAAGAAGAGGATGCCGAAGCGTCCGCGCACCACGACCATCGTCTCGTCCTTGGTCGGGTCGGCGTGCCGGTGCGGCGCGATGTAGCTGCCCGGCTCGACCGCGTTGAGCAGCCGGTTCGCCACCTCGGCCTGCGGCGTGTGGAAGTTCAGGTTGAGCCGCCGACGGGCGGTGTCGGAGGCGCGCGAGGCGAGGTCGTCGAGCAGCGTCGCGTCGATGAGCACGGGGGCGCGGGTCATCGCATGTCCATCACGGGAGGAGGCGCAGAAGATACCGAAGTCCCGCGCCGGATCGCTCCTCGCGGGCGATCGACCGGCGTTCGCCGCATGGGGGCGACACCCCACGCAGGCCTCCGTGAACCGGTTCCGGACGTCCGTCGACGGCGCGCCGGGATCGGAATCGGATTGACCGATCCCCGGATTGCTCCTAGCTTCACCGTGTGGGTTCCGCGTCGTCGGGGGGCGGATCGAGCGGACCCGGGAGTGACCTCGTGATCCGTGTCGTGCCGCTGTGCCTGCTGTTCGCCGCCCTCCTGCCGCGCCCCGCGGCCGCCGCGCAGAACGTGCTCGTGATCGTCGCCGACGACCTGGGCGTCGACCGTGTCGCCGCCTACGGCGAACACCCCGACCCGGGACACACGCCGCGGCTCGACCAGCTCGCGAGCGAGGGCGTCCTGTTCCGCAACTGCTGGAGCAACCCGGTCTGCACGACCACGCGCGCGTCGATCCTGAGCGGGCGCTACGCGCTGCGGACCGGGGTCGGCGGCGGTCCTCCGACGTATCTCGATCCTCCGTGGCTCAAGAACGAGGAGGTCACCATCGCCGAGGCGCTCCCGCCGACGTACGCGAAGTGGGCGCTCGGCAAGTGGCACCTCGACAACGACGTCGAGCCGTTCCTGAACCCGCTCGATCAGGGCTTCGACCTGCACTGGGGTTCGACGGGCAGCCTGCAGCAGACCCTGGGCGAGACCTACTTCGACTGGATCAAGAGCGTCGACGGCACGTTCCACGAGACCACGAAGTACGCCACCACCGACACCATCGACGACGCGCTCACGCTGATCGGCGGCGACTCCGGCCCCTGGTTCCTCTACCTCGCGCTCAACGCACCGCACGGACCGGTGCACAAGCCGCCGCCCGAGCTGCACACCTTCACGCTCCCGACGGACGTGGGATCGAACATCCCGATCCACACCAAGGCGATGATCGAGGCCATGGACACCGAGCTGGGTCGGCTCTTCGACAGCATCGCCCCGGCCGTGCTGGCCGACACGCTCGTGATCTTCGTGGGCGACAACGGCACCTCGAAGGTCGCCACCACGGCTCCCTTCGTCCCCGAGCACGCCAAGGGCACGATCTTCGAGGGCGGCATCAACGTGCCGTTGATCATCGCGGGGCCCGGCGTGGTGCAGGGCGCGGTCTGCGACGCGCTGGTGGACACGACCGACATCTTCGCCACCGTGGCCGACTTCGTCGGCGTCCCGCACGCGACCGCGATCGACTCGGTCAGCATGCTGCCCTACCTCGCGCAGCCCGCCCTGCCGTCCATCCGGCCGTGGGCGTACGCCGAGTACTTCGCGCCCGACGGCTTCGAGCTCCACCCCGTCTGGGACCGCGCCCTGCGCGACGGCCGCTACAAGCTGGTCCAGCGCTTCCTGCAGGACAAGATCCCCTTCGAGCCGCGCTTCGTCGAGTTCTACGACCTGCTCGCCGACCCGTTCGAGCTCGACGACCTCACGAAGCACGCCCACCTGTCGGCCTCCGAACAGGCCTCGTTCGACACGCTCAGCCAGGCCGCGACGACCCTGGTCTGGTCGTGGCTCGACTTCGGCCAGGCACTCGCGGGCACGCACGGCGAGCCGCTCCTGAAGGGCGGCGGGTTCTTCGATCCCGGCGGCACCTTCTCGGTCACGTTGAGCGGCGCGCTCGAGTCGGCCACCACGGTGGTCGTGCTCGGCTTCGGGACCTTCGACCTGCCGTTCAAGGGCGGCATCATGGTGCCCGACTTCACGCCACCCGGCGCGCTGCTGCTCGCCTCCACCGACCCGGCGGGACAGATCGTGCTGGCCTCGAGCCTGCCCGTCGACGCCCCCTCGGGGCTGCACGTGTACATCCAGGACTGGATCCAGGACCCGCTCGGCCCCGCGGGCTGGTCCGCGAGCAACGCGATCGCCGGCACCGTGCAGTAGGACGACGCGGGCGCCACGTCGTCGCCCCTCGCACGCGCCCCTGCGCGCCTGCCACAATCACGCGCATGACGCACCTCCACCTCGACCTCGTGGGCGGCATCGCGGGCGACATGACCGTGGCCGCGCTGCTCGACCTGGGCATCCCGCTCGACGAGCTGCGCGCGCGCCTGCTGCGCAGCGGCCTGCCCTCCAGCGACGTCTCCGCTGCCCGCGAATGGAAGGGCGGCATGGCCGGCACGACGTTCTCCGTCGCGCCCGAGACGAAGCCGCCCCACCGCACGTGGCAGATCATCCGGGCGCTGCTCGACGAGGCCGACCTCGCCCCGCGCGCCCGCGAACGCGCGCTCGACGCCTTCCACCGGCTGGCCGTGGCCGAGGCGCACGTGCACGGCTGCGCGGTCGACGACGTGCACTTCCACGAGGTGGGTGCGATGGACTCGATCGTCGACATCGTCTCGGCGGCGATCCTGCTCGACCTGCACGACGCGACGTCGTTCTCGTGCAGCCGCGTGCCCGTCTGCGAGGGGACGGTCTCCGCCGCGCACGGCGTCATGCCGCTGCCCGCGCCGGCCACCGCGCGCCTGCTCGTGGGATTCGAGCTGCTGCCCGTCCCCGGCACCCTCGAGACGGTCACGCCCACGGGCGCCGCGCTGCTCGCCTCGCTCTGCGACGGACACGCGCGGCCGCTGCCGCGCATGACGCTCACCGGCACCGGCGCGGGCCTCGGCACGGCCGAGCTGCCCGACCGTCCCAACATCCTGCGCGTGCTGGCCGGCGTGCTCGCGTCGCGCGACGAGCCGCGTCGCGCCGACGCGGTGGTGATCGAGGCCTCGATCGACGACATGGATCCGCGCCTCTACGGCCAGGTCGCCGAAGACCTCTTCGCGGCGGGCGCGCTCGACGTCTCCCTGGCCGCGCTGCAGATGAAGAAGGGACGTCCCGGGACGCTGCTCTCGGTGCTCTGCCGGCCCGAGCTCGAGGGCGTGCTCACGACCATCGTCCTGCGCGGCACGACCACCCTCGGCGTGCGCAGCCACGACGTGCGGCGCACCGAGCTCGAGCGCCGCTTCGTGACGGTCCCCACGACGTACGGCGACGTGCGGCTGAAGCTCGGACTGCTGGGCGGCGAGCTCGTGAACGCCTCGCCCGAGTACGAAGACTGCGCCCGGGCCGCGCGTGCCCACGGCGTCCCGGTCAAGGAGGTGCTCGCCGCGGCGCTCGCGGCCGGCACGCCCCACGGCGCGGGCACGCCACGGGCCAAGGACGACGCCCCGCGGTAGACTCGGCGGACGGGACGGCGACGCGCACCCGGGCGCGTCCGTGCGTCCGTCTTCTTCCCGACGCGAGCGCAAGGTGTCCCTCGAGACGAGCCAGCTCATCGACGCGCTGCACGCCAACGTGGCTGCGCACGGCTCGGCCGCGGTGGCCTTCTCGGCCGGCGTCGACAGCACGCTCGTGCTCAAGATCGCCCACGACGTGCTCGGTGAGCGCGCCCTGGGCGTGACGGGCATCGCCCCGGCGGTGGCGCCCGCAGAGGCCGACGACGCGCGGCGGCTGGCCGACGCGCTCGGCGCACGCCTGCGCTTCGTCGAGACGCACGAGCTCGCGGTCGAAGGCTACGCGAGCAATCCGCCCGACCGCTGCTTCCACTGCAAGACAGAGCTCTACGCGGTCTGTCGGCGCGTCGCGCGCGAGCAGGGGCTGGCCGCGATCCTGAACGGGACGAACCGCGACGACCTGGGCGACGTGCGTCCCGGCCTGCGGGCCGCCGACGAGGCCGGCGTCTTCTCGCCGCTGCTCGAGTGCGGCCTCGACAAGCGGGCCGTGCGCGCCGTGGCGCGTGCCCTCGGTCTCCCGAACTGGGACAAGCCGGCGCTGGCCTGCCTGGCCTCGCGCCTGCCCCACGGCACGCGCGTCACGCCCGAGCGGCTGGCGGCGGTCGACGCGGTCGAGCGCCACTTGCGGTCGCTGGGCTTCCGGCAGGTGCGCGCGCGCCACCTCGACGGGACGGTCAGCCTCGAGGTCGACGCCGAGGACGTCCCCAAGCTGCGCCTGGCGTCGACCGCACCCGAATTCGCGCGCGTGGTCCGGGCCGCCGGATTCCGAGAATTCGAGGTGGCCGCCGACGGCTACCGTCGCGGACGGCTCTCCCCCGCACCCTGATCGAGTCCCGCCGATGCACCGCACCCGCCTGCTCGCGTCACTCGCCCTGCTCGCCCTCTCGTCCTCCGCGTGGTCGCAGTATCCCGAGACCGACCCGCGCTACGAGAAGGACCCGCGGCAGGAGGCCGACCCGCGTGACGCCGAGAAGGACCCGCGCGACGTGGCCCTCGACGAGGAGGTCAAGCAGTTCGGCGTCGAGGTCGAGGCCGACCTCGAATCGCGCGACCTGTTCGACCTGCTCTTCGACTCGGGGCGCACCGACGAGCTGGCGACCGCCATGGGCGAGCGCCAGTGGGACGTGCTCGACTACGTCGAGCGGCTGCTGGTCGACCGCCGCAAGCTGGTCGACAAGAACGCCCAGAAGCCCGACCCGCTGCTCGCGCCGCAGATCGCCGACCTCGAGTCGAAGCTGAGGCGCGTGGCGCTGCTGGCCGACCTGGGCATCGGCGACTCCGACTTCGCGGGCTGGGTCGAGGCGGTGCTCGACTGGACACCGGAGCAGCGCGAGCTCTCCGACGAACGCAAGATGCACCTCGACGAGGCCCTGGCGATCCTGCAGTCGGCCGAGTCCGACGACGAGTTCCTGGCGGCGCTCACGCCGCTCGAGCGCGCCCTCCAGGACGCCCGCGAGCTCGGAGACGTGCGCTCCGAAGCCTCCGCCCTGGCCACCATCGGACGCATCCAGTCGGTGCACGACATGCGCATGGACGCACGCGTCACGATGGACGAGGCCGTGCGCATGGGCCGCCAGGTGCGCGACCTCGACGCCACCTGGGACGGGCTCTCGGTGGTCTACGAGATCGCGCTGCTCGACGAGGACCCCGAGGCCGCGCGCGACTCGCTGCGCGAGCAGTACCAGATCAGCCTCGACGTCGGCGCCGAGGCCACGTCCGCCGAGATCGTCGAACGCCTGATCAACCTCGACAACCTCATCGCCGGCGATCCCACAACCGTCTGGAAGGGGCCGCGGCGCACCAATCCCTGGCTGCCGGCGCGGAACCCCCTCGGCCCCTGACGGTTGCGGGGAACCCGTCCGATCCCGCACGGTGTCCCCATGCCCACCTCGGTCCTCGGCGCGCTGCTGCTCGCGCTCACCGCGATCCTGCCGTCCGGCGACGGCTCGGCCACGCTGCTCGCGCTGCTCCCCCACGAGGGACGCGTGTTCGTGCTCGACGTGCCGTCGGGCGGAGCGCTGCTCGACGCGCTCGGCGACGGTCCCCTGGCCGCGCTGCCCCTGCCCGACGACGCCCGCGACGGACTCGACCGCCTGCGCACCGGGCTGGGAGGCGACCTGCTGCCCACGGCGCGCACGCTGCTCGACGGCGAGGTCGCCGCGGGCCTCTTCGCGGTGGGACGCCGCTCGCGCCTGTCCGACGCCACGGCCGGACGACGCGCGTGGCTCCTCGCGTCGCGCCCGAGGGACGCAGACGCCGCGCGGGAGCAGTTGCGCCAGGCGCTGCAGCTCGCGGCGCTGGCCGGCGCCGAGCTCTCGGACGGCAGCTACCGCGACGTGTCGTACACGCGCGTGGCGCGCGACTGGGTGGTCGCCGCGGTGGCCGACGTGCTGCTGCTCGCGGGCGACGACGACCTGCTGGCCGACGCCGTCGACGCGCTGCTCGACGACGGCCTCGCGCCGCCGCTCGTCCACGACCCCGACGCCGGGGCGCGCGCCGAGCTCGAGTTCCACCCGGGATTGCTGCGCGACAAGGACGTCCGACGCCTCGAGCGCGCTCCGAAGAAGCTGGGCGTGCCCGCCGCCGCGCCCGGCGCCAGCCTGCTGCTCGGTCCCCTGCTGCACGCGCTCGAGCCGGGCGTCGTGGTGCACGCTTCGCTCGCCCTCGACGCGGACTCCCTGCGCCTGTCGGCCGACGCGCCGGCAGGCGACGACATGCCGCGCGCGTACGCCCCGCCCGACGCGGGCGCGCGGCGCGTCCCGGTCACCGACTCGACCCTGGGCGTGCTCTTCGCACGACGTGACCTGTCCGACTGGTGGCGCCACCGCGAGGAGCTGCTCGACGAGGAGAGCCAGCCCAAGCTGGCCAAGTTCGACGGCACGATGGGACTCTTCTTCTCCGGCGCGTCGCTGGCCGAGGACGTCTTCGCGCACCTCGGTCCCGAGCTGGCGCTGGTGGTCGACGTGCTCGACTTCGCCGACACCGACGACGTCCCCGCGGTGCGCCTGCCGGCCGTCTGCCTGGTGGCGCCGGTCGACGACGAGGCGAGCTTCCGTCCGCGGCTCGAGGTGGCGTTCCAGACCTTCCTCGGCGTGGTGAACACCGAGCGCGCCAAGGACGGTGAGCCGCCGTTCCTGCTCGACGTGGCGCTGGCCGGCGACGTGCCGATCCGCTACGGACGCCTGCTGTCCGGCGACGCGGCCGGCCAAGCCACGGGCGACCCGCTGCCCTCCGACTACAACCTGCGTCCCGCCCTGGCGATGTGCGAGGGACGGCTGCTGTTCGGCACGTCGGTCGAGCAGGTGCGCGGCCTGATCGGGTCGCTCCGCTCCGGACGCGGCGTCGATCGCTCCGAGAACCTGTACGCGTCCGTCGACGCGGGCCTGCTGCGCCGGCTGGCCGAGGACGACCACGACGTGCTCGTGGCCCAGGCCATGCTCGACGACGGACTCGACCCGCGCGCGGCCGTGGCCCGCGTCGACGGACTGCTCGCGATCCTGGGCCTGTTCGACGGCGCGCAGGTCGACGCCGAACTCGCCGACGGACGTCTCGCGCTGCGGCTCGCGCTGCGCTTCGCGGACGCGACGCGGTGACGTCCGTCGCGCGAGCCGCGGCCGAGCGCGCGCTCGAACCGTTCCGTCCCGACGTCGACGGCCCGTGGGACGCGCGCGCCGCGGCGCACCTGCTGCGCCGCACGAGCTTCGGCGGCACGCTGGCCCGGCGCGCGCACGTGCTCGGACTCGGCCCGTCCGCCGCGCTCGACGAGCTGCTCGCGGACCCGGAGCCGAGCGGCGACTTCGCGCTCACCCTGCGCCTGCTGGCCACGCTGCGCGCGCTCGACGACCTGGAGACCGCCCAGGCGAGCTGGCTGCGGCGCATGCTCGACGACGAGCATCCCTTCCGCGAGGCGCTGGCGCTCTTCTGGCACGGTCACTTCGCCACGTCGGTGGCCAAGGTCGGACGGGTGCGGCTGCTCGAGGACCAGGTCGACACCTTCCGCTCGCTCGGCTCGGGACGCCTCGACGCGCTCGTGCTCGCCGTCTGCAAGGACCCGGCGATGATCGTCTGGCTCGACGGCAACGCGAACCGCCGCCACCATCCCAACGAGAACCTGGCGCGCGAGCTGATGGAGCTGTTCACGCTGGGGAAGGGCGCGTACGACGAGCACGACGTGCTCGAGGCGGCGCGCGCGTTCAGCGGCTGGCAGGAGCGCGACGGACGCTTCCGCTTCGTGCCGGGCGAGCACGACGACGGCAAAAAGACGCTGCTCGGCCGCAGCGGCGCGCTCGACGGCGGCGACGTGGTCGACGCGTGCGTCTCGCATCCGTCGTGCGCGCGCTTCGTGGCGGGCAAGCTGGCGCGCGCGTTCGTGCGTCCCGTGCTCGACGCCTCGCTGCTCGACGCGCTCGGCGCGCGCTTCGCCGAGCTGCAGCTGGACGTGCTCGCGTTCCTGCGCGAGCTGCTCGGGTCGCGGCTGTTCTACGACGCGTCCAGCCGTCTCTCGCTGGTCAAGTCACCGGTGCAGCTCGCGGTGGGCGCCGTGCGCGCACTGGGCTGCAGCGTCGACGCACGCTTCCTGGCGCGCACCGTCGAGGCGCTCGGCCAGTCGCTGTACGCACCGCCCAGCGTCAAGGGCTGGGACGGACAGCGCGCATGGCTCTCGGCCGCCACCCTCGTCGGGCGCGCGAACCTCGCCGCCGCGCTGGCCGGCGACGGCGGCGAGCTCGGCGTGCGCCATCCCGAGCCGCCGGACGACGACGATCGCCCGCCGCTCGAGCACCTCCACGACCTGCTGCTCGAGGGACGCGCGCCGCCCGCGGTGATCGACGCGCTGCGTCCCCACGCCGGGCAGGCCGACCTCGTGCGGGCGACGCTGCTCGCGCTGCCGGAGTACCAGCTCGCATGAGGCGCCACGAGCCGTCCCGCCGCGACCTGCTGCGCGCCGCCGCGGCGCTGCCCGTGCTGCGCGCGCTGCCCGCGTTCGGTCGGGCGTGGCACGCGTCCGCCGCCGACGACGAGCGCGTGCTCGTGGTCGTGCAGCTCACCGGCGCCAACGACGGACTCAACACCGTCGTCCCGTACGGTGACGACCGCTATCACCGCGCGCGTCCCGTGCTGGCGCTCGACCCGGCCAGGCTCGTGCGGCTCGACGACCACACCGGCCTGCACCCCGCGCTCGCGGCCCTCGAGCCGCTGTGGGACGAGGGACGCCTGACCGTCGTGCAGGGCGTGGGCCTGCCCGTCCCCGATCGCAGCCACTTCCGCGCGATGGAGATCTGGCACACGGCGTCGCTCGCCGAGACGCCGCCGTCGCGCGGCTGGATCGGCGCCTTCGCCGACGGCTTCGCGCGCGGCGGCGCGCTGCCCGTGGCGCGCCTCGGCGGACGCGACCTGCCGCTGGCACTGGCCGGCGCGGCGTCCCAGGCGCCGGCGATCGAGAAGGTCGGCGACCTGCTGCTCTCGCCCGTCGGCGACGGATCGTCCACGGCGGCGCGCTCGTGGCAGACCGCGCTCACCGATCCCGCGGGACGCAGCGGCGAGGCGGCCTTCCTCGCGGCGGCCTACGAGGCGGCCTTCGGCTGCGCGCGTCGGCTCGAGCGCCTGCCGCGCGCCGGCGACCTGCCCGGCGGCGCCCTGGGACGGGCCTTCGACCTGGCCGCGCGCGTGCTCGGCGCGCGCCTCGGCGCGCGCGTCCTGTACCTGACGCACGGCGGCTTCGACACCCACGCGCGCCAGGCCGACACGCACGCCGACCTGCTGCGCGAGCTCGGGGACGCGCTGGCCGGCTTCGACGCGCGACTGCGCGCCCAGGGCGACGCCGAGCGCGTGACCGTGCTCGTCTTCTCGGAGTTCGGACGGCGCGTGGCGGAGAACGCGTCGCAGGGCACCGATCACGGCGCCGGCGCGCCGGTCCTGCTGTGCGGCGCCCCGCTGCGCGGAGGACTTCTGGGCAGCCGCCCCGACCTCGCGCACGAGGACGGCGACGTTCCCACGACGTGCGACTTCCGGCGCGTGTACGCCACGCTGCTCGAGTGGCTCGGCGTCGACGTCGAGGCGGTGCTGGCGTTTCGTCCCGAGCCGCTGCCGCTGTTCGCCTGACGCGCGGGCTCCCGCGGCGCCGCCGCGTCCTCAGGCCTTCTTGGACGCCTGGGCCGCGTGCAGCTTCTCGTGCTCGACCGGGTCGGACGGGCGCGAGTCGGGACCCGGCTCCTCGCTCACGACCATGCGCACCGCGCCTTTGACGCTGGTGCACTTGTCGGGGTGGTACGGGATCACGAAGCGCACCGGTCCGCCCTGCTCGCGGCCGAGCGGCGTGCCCTTCTTGACCTCGTAGATCACGAGCGCCGAACGCGAGGTGTCTTCGAGCGGCAGGCAGATCGAATAGGCGCCGTCCTCGCTGTGGACGGTCAGGTACTTGCAGTGGAAGTCGGGGCCGACCATGTCGATCAGCTTGCGCAGCCGCACCGCCTTGCCCGTCAGGCGCTCGTCGATCTTCGAGACGTCGGGGACCTGGTAGTAGTCGTGCACGGTCTGCAGGTCGTGCAGCGAGAAGCCCGTGGGACGGGCGCAGGCTCCCTCGATGGTGAGCACGGCGCGCGCGTTCGGGGCGGCTTTCCTGAGCGGCATGGGCGGTTCCGGTCGACGGACTCGGTGCGATCGCGTCGAGGCGCGAGCGGCGGATTGTGGCAACTCGGCCCGCCTCCGGCCAGCACGCAGCCTGCCCGCCTTGCCCCCCTGCCACGCCCCCGTCCCGGCGAAATAGGGTACTGTTCCCGTCCTCTTTTTCCGATTGCATAGAGGAGCGATCAACACCTATATTCGACACCCGTCGAGCGTCCGGTTCCGGCCAGCGCCCGAGCCCCGTCCCCAAGACCCGTCCGAAGACCGATGATCCGCTTCTCGAAGATGGCCGACTACGGGGTCCTGCTGCTGGGGCACTTCGCCCGGCACGAGGGCGACCTGGCCAGCGCTGCCGAGCTCGCGGACACGTACCACATGCCCAAGACCGTCGTCGCCAACCTGCTCAAGTCGTTCCGCGAGGCGGGACTGCTCGAATCGCGTCGCGGCGTGAGCGGCGGGTACCGGCTCGTGTGCGATCCCTCGGCCGTCTCGCTGCTCGACGTGCTGCGCGTCATCGAAGGCCCGGTGCAGCTCACCGAGTGCGTCGCGTCGTCCGTGCTGACGTCCTGCGAGTACGAGGACGTGTGCCTCTCGAAGAGTCCCATGCGCGCCGTGAACCGGCGCATCGTCGAGCTGCTCGACGGCATCACGCTGGCGCAGCTCATCAAAGAATCCGACCCCCTCCCGGCGTCGCCCTGACCGAATGTCCGCCCACATCTACCTCGACAACAACGCCACCACGCGCATGGACCCGCGGGTCCTCGACGCGATGCTCCCCTACTTCTGCGAGCGCTACGGCAACGCCGCCAGCCGCAGCCACGCGTTCGGCTGGGCGGCGGAAGAGGCCGTCGAACAGGCCCGCGAACACGTCGCCGCGCTGATCGGCGCCAAGGCGAAGGAGATCATCTTCACCAGCGGCGCGACCGAGTCGGACAACCTCGCGATCAAGGGCACCGTCGAGATGCTCGCCAAGAAGGGACGCCACGTGATCACGTGCGTCACCGAGCACAAGGCGATCCTCGACTCGTGCAAGTACCTCGAGAACAAGGGGATCGCGGACGTGACCTGGCTCGAGGTCGACAAGCACGGCCTCGTGACGCCCGAACAGGTCGCGGGCGCCATGCGCGACGACACCGTGCTCGTCTCGATCATGACCGCCAACAACGAGATCGGCACCATCCACCCGGTGGCCGAGATCGCCGCCGTGGCGCGCGCCAAGGGCGTCTGGTTCCACACGGACGCGACCCAGGCCGTGGCCAAGATCGCGCTCGATGTCGAGGCCATGAACATCGACATGCTGAGCCTGTCCGGACACAAGATCTACGGACCCAAGGGTGTCGGCGCGTTGTACGTCCGCAGCCGCAACCCGCGCGTGCGCCTCGCGCCGCAGATGCACGGCGGCGGACACGAGCGCGGCATGCGCTCGGGCACGCTCAACGTCCCCGGCATCGTCGGGCTGGGCGAGGCCTGCCGCATCGCCAAGGCCGACTTCGACGCCGACCAGGCCCGCTACCGCGCGTTGCGCGACCGGCTCGAGCAGCGCCTGCTGTCGCAACTCGACCACTGCGCCCTGAACGGCGACGCCGAGCACCGTCTGCCGACCACGATCAACGTCTCGTTCGCGTACGTCGAGGGCGAGTCGCTCATCATGGGCATCCCCGACGTGGCCGTCTCGTCGGGCTCGGCCTGCACTTCGGCCAGCCTCGAGCCGTCGTACGTGCTGCGCGCCCTGGGCGTCGGCGACGAGCTGGCGCACTCGTCGATCCGGTTCTCGGTCGGACGCTTCACCACCGAGGACGAGGTCGACCGCGCCGCCGACACCATCGTCAAGACCGTCCGCAGGCTGCGCGAGATGTCGCCGCTCTACGAGATGGCCCAGGAAGGCGTCGACCTCAGCAAGGTCAACTGGCAGGCCCACTAGCCGCCCCGCGCCCCCACCCGTCCCCGTCCCCACCCGCACATCCCCACCCAGACGCAGTCACAGGAAGCCCCCATGGCCTACAGCGACAAGGTCCTCGACCACTACGAGCATCCCCGCAACGTCGGGAGCCTGAACAAGGACGACAAGCACGTCGGCACCGGCGTCGTCGGCGCCCCCGAGTGCGGCGACGTGATGAAGCTGCAGATCAAGGTCAACGACGCGGGCGTCATCGAGGACGCCAAGTTCAAGACCTTCGGCTGCGGCTCGGCCATCGCGAGCTCGAGCCTGGCCACCGAGTGGGTCAAGGGCAAGACCGTCGACGAGGCGCTCCAGATCAAGAACACCGACATCGTCGAGGAGCTCTCGCTCCCGCCGGTCAAGATCCACTGTTCGGTGCTCGCCGAGGACGCCATCAAGGCGGCGCTCGAGGACTACCGCCGCAAGAACGGCCTCGTGCCGGCCGAGGAGCCGGCCAAGGGCTGAGCCCGCCGTCCCGCCCCGCCCCCCCCGCACACGACACCATCATGAGCACCGACGTCAGCAGCACGACCGACACGACCGAGACCGGCGGTGACGAGTCCGTGCAGATCACCGAGCGCGCCGCGAAGGAGTTCCGGCACGTCCTGTCGCGCAAGGGCCTGCCCGAGGACACGGGCATGCGCATCTCGGTCAAGGGCGGTGGCTGCTCGGGGTTCGAGTACCAGCTCGACATCGACTCGCATCCGGCCGACGAGTTCGACGTCGAGACCGTCCAGCACGGCATCCGTGTGGTGGTCGACATGAAGAGCGAGTTCTACATGGCCGGCACGACGATCGACTTCAACGACGGCCTCATGGACCGCGGCTTCACCTTCACCAACCCCCTGGCGAGCGGGACCTGCGGCTGCGGCTCCTCGTTCTCGATCTGACGCGATGACGGGCCTCGACCTCGTCGGCCACGTCCCGCCGTGCCCGTCCTGCGGCGCACCGTCGCCGGGGAGCACGCTCGTGTGCCTGGTCTGCGGCAGCGTGCTCGACGAGCCCGCGCACGCCAACCACTTCACCCGCCTGGGCATCGACCCGCTCGTGCCGTTCGACGCCGCCGACGCCGAGGCTCGCTACATCCGGCTGTCACGCGCGCTGCACCCCGACCACCACGGCGGCACCGACGCCGACAGCCAGTTCGCGGCCGTCGAACTGAGCGCGAAGCTCAACGAGGCCTACACGACGCTGCTCGACGAGCAGCGCCGTCACGAGTACCTGCTCTCGCTGCTCGATCCCGACGCGCTCGAGAAGCACAAGACCCTCGCCCCCGACTTCCTCATGGAGGCGATGGAACTGTCCGAGGAGCTCGAGGACGCGCGCACGCGCGGCTGCCGGGCGACGATCGAGCGCATCGCCTCGCTCGCCAAGGACGAGATCGACGAGCGGATGAAGAACGTCACGATGGCCTGCCGTCACACGATGGAGCGCATCGCCGCCCAGCAGGCCCACGGGAACGGCGCCGGCGGCGTCCCGAGCCGTCCCCTGACGCTGTGGAACACCGACAAGATCGCGACCCTGCTGCACCAGGCCCGGGTCTACCGCCGCATCCTCCGCGACACACAGAGATGACCGACCCAGACCAGACCAGCGACATCGTCATCGGCATCGACCTCGGCACCACGAACTCGCTCGCGGCCGTGGTCGGCAAGGAAGGCCCGCGCATCCTGCACGACGCCGACGGACGGGCCCTCATCCCGTCGGTGGTGTCGTTCCTCGACGGCGGGGCCCGCGTCGTCGGCAGCAAGGCGCGCGCCATGTCGGTCACGAACCCGCGCCGTACGATCCATTCGGTCAAGCGCCTCATGGGACGCGGACTGTCCGACGTGGCCGCCGAGCTGCCGCGGCTCGCGTACGAGGTGACGACCGACGGCGCGACCGACCTGGCCCGCGTGTCGGTCGACGGACGGCTCTACACGCCACAGGAGATCTCGGCCATGGTGCTGACCGAGGTCAAGCAGGTGGCCGAGGCCGCGCTCGGGCGCACGGTCGAGAAGGCGGTCATCACCGTCCCGGCGTACTTCGACGACGCGCAGCGGCAGGCCACGCGCGACGCCGCCCGCATCGCGGGACTGACCGCGCTGCGCATCGTGAACGAGCCCACCGCCGCGGCGCTCGCCTACGGCCTCGACACCTCCCGCGAGGGCACCGTCGTGGTCTACGACCTGGGCGGCGGCACCTTCGACGTCTCGGTACTCAAGATCACCCAGGGCGTCTACAAGGTCGCGTCCACCTCCGGCGACACGCACCTGGGCGGCGACGACTTCGACAACGCGATCATCGACCGCATCCTCGAGCTCGTGGCCGCCAAGACCGGCTACGACCTCAAGGTGCACCCGCAGGCGCTGCAGCAGATCCGGCTCTCGGCCGAGAGCATGAAGGTCGAGCTCTCCGCGGGCGAGACCAGCACGCTCGAGATCGAGCTCGACGCGGGCGAACCGTTCCGCTTCACGCTCACGCGCGCCGAGTTCGAGGACCTGATCCGCGCCCGGCTCGACGAGACGATCGCCTGCTGCAAGGCCGCCCTGGCCGACGCGAAGATCTCGACCGGCGACGTCGACGAGGTGGTGCTCGTGGGCGGTTCGACGCGCATCCCGCTCGTGCGACGCATGGTCGAGGAGACCTTCGGACGCACGCCGCACACCGAGCTCGATCCCGACCGCGTGGTGGCGCTCGGCGCGGCGATCCAGGCCAGCGTGCTGGCCGGCGGCAACCGCGACCTGCTGCTGCTCGACGTGATCCCGCTCTCGCTCGGCATCGAGACCGTGGGCGGCGCGTTCGCCAAGCTCGTCACGCGCAACTCGACCGTGCCGTGCCGCGCGAAGGAGATGTTCTCGACCTCGGTCGACGACCAGACCGCGATCGACATCAACGTCTTCCAGGGCGAGCGCGAGCTCGTGCGCGACTGCCGCAAGCTGGGCGCGTTCAAGCTGCGCGGCTTCCCTCCCATGCCGGCCGGCCTGCCGCGCGTCGAGGTGACCTTCCTGGTCGACGCCGACGGCGTCCTGACCGTGACGGCGAAGGAGCAGCGCAGCGGCGCCGAGGCGTCGATCGACGTCGTCCCCAGCCACGGGCTCACGCGCGACGAGGTCAAGGGCATCATCCGCGAATCGATCGCCAAGGCGCGGGAGGACTTCGCGCACCGCGAGCTCGTCGAGCTGCGCAACAAGGCACACAACCTCGTCGTCGGGACGAAGCGCGTCCTGGCCATGCCCGAGATGCCCTTCACCGACGCCCAGCGCGACGACCTGCACTCGTGCATCGCCGAACTCGAGCGGCTCTCGCACGGCGACGACGCCAAGGCGCTCTCGAAGGCCTGCGACGCGTTCGGCGAGAAGACCCAGGCGCTGGCCGACGAGGCCATCGGCGCGGCCATCAAGGCCGAGTTGAACAAGGAACTCGGCCGCCTGCCGTCGTAGGATGGTCGTCCGCGCCGCGGAGGAGACCATGGACGAGATCACCTGGACCGACACCGAGGAGATCGGGTTCCGGCTCGCCGACGCGCATCCCGACGTCGACCCGCTCTCGGTGCGCTTCACCGACCTGCACGCGTGGGTCGTGGCGCTGCCCGGCTTCGTCGGCGACCCGAAGAAGAGCGGCGAGAAGATCCTCGAGGCGATCCAGATGGCCTGGTTCGAAGAGTCGAAGGACCGCGAGTAGCCGGAGACGATCGCTTGGCCGCCTACGAGACCGTCCTGCCCGTGCGCTTCGGCCAGGTCGACTACGCGGGGATCATGTTCTACCCGCGCTTCTTCGAGAACTTCCACGCGGTCTTCGAGGACATGTTCGGCGAGCGCCTCGGCGTGCCGTACATGTCGATCCTGACCGACCGGTGCCTGGGCTTCCCGACGGTCTCGATCACGACCGACTTCCGGCGGCCGTTCCGCTTCGGCGAGCCGATGCGCCTGCGCCTCGACGTGGTCGCGCTTGGACGCAGCTCGATCACGTTCCGCTACCGGGGCTTCAACGGCGACGAGCAGACGCCGTCGGTCGAGGCGCGCGGCACGGTGGTCGTGATCGACCTCGACACGTTCGAGACGTTGCCGATCCCCGACGACATCCGCGCGGTCTGCGAAGACCTGCGGGCCGACGAGGGCGTGCCCGGCGCCGAGGACGCGTGAGCCTCCCCGGCGCGGCCGGACGTGCGGTGCGCGGCCGCGTGCCGCGCCGCCGGCACGCGCTACGCGCCGCGACGCGTGCCGTCCTGCGACGCGCGGCGACGGTCCTCGCGTCACTGGCGGCGGCGACGTGCCTCGGTTGCGGGCGACCCGCCTCCGCACCGCCTCCGCGGGTGCTGGTGCTGGTGATCGACGCGGCCCACGCGCACCACCTCTCGTGCGAGTCGGGCCCCGAGGGCCTCACCCCGCACATCGACGCGCTGGCCGCGCGCGGACGGCGCTTCTCGCGCGCCTACTCGAACAACACGTGGACGCTCCCGTCGACCGTCTCGCTCTTCACGGGCCAGCTCCAGGAGTCGCACGGCGTGGTCACCAACCAGCACGTGGTCGACGACTCGCTCACGCTGCTGCCCGAGCGCTTCCGCGAGGCCGGCTACCACACGGGCGCGTTCGTGCAGAACATCTACGCCTCGTCGGTGCACGGCCTCGACCACGGCTTCGACGACTACCACTACTACTCGATCACCGCCGGCCCCCATCCCTACACGGCCTTCGGCGACACCGCCCGCTGGATGGACGCCCACGCCGACGAGCGCTGGTTCCTGTACCTGCACGTCCGGCGGCCGCACTCGCCCTACGACCCGAGCCCGCTCGCGCTGGCGTCCCTCGCGCCGGGCGAGCCGCTCGGCAGCGATCCGCGCGACGACGACCTGATGCGCGCCGACTCGCGCCTGCCCGACGGGGCCACCGACGACGAGCGCGCGCGCATCGAGACGCTCTACCGCGCGAACCTCTCCACCGTCGACGACGACCTGGCCGACATCCTGCGCCGCGCGGCTCACGACCCGCAGATGCTCGTGGTGCTGCTCTCCGACCACGGCGAGGCCCTCGGCGAACACGGACACTTCGGGCACGGCTACCAGCTCGACGAGGAGAACCTCCACATCCCGATGGTGTTCGCCGGACCGGACGTGGCCCCCGGCGTCGACGACTCGCCCGCGTGCACCGTCGACGTGACGCAGACGCTCGTCGAGCTGTGCGCGCTGCGCGCCCTCCCCGGCCCGCTCGCGGGGACGTCGCTCGTGCCGCGGCTGCACGGCGAGTCCGTCGGCGACGGGCGTCCGATCGCGATCTCGGGCCGCTACAACGTGGGCGCCGTGCCGCGCCAGGGCGTGCTGCACGGCCGGTTGCTGCTCGTGCTCGAGGCCGACGGGACGTCCTCGCTGCGCGACCTCGTCGACGATCCCGGCGGCGCGCACGACCTGACGGACGCGCACCGCGACGAGGCCGCGCGATTGCTCGACCTCGCCGAGCGGCGCCGCGAATCCGGGTCCGGACTGGCCGAGCGCGCGCGCGTCGACATGTCCACGCACGACGCCGAGCTGCGCGCGCTGGGCTACGTCCGCTGAGCCGGACGGCTTGCATGATCCGCGCGCCACACCTATCGTCGCGCCCACCTCCATGATGCTCCGAGACCCCATCGCGACCGCCCGCGCGCGGGCCAGGCTGTCGATCGCGGCAGGCCTGCTCCTGTCGCTGGCGATCCCCCGCCCCGCCGTCGCGGCGCGGCCACCCGAGGACGACACGGTGATCCGCTACCACGTGCGCCTGCCCCAGCACTCCGCCCACCGCGTCGACGTACGCATGACGCTCGACGACGTGACCGAGCCGACCGTCGACGTCTCGATGCCGGTCTGGACGCCCGGCAGCTACCTCGTGCGCGAGTTCGCGCGCAACGTGCTCGACCTCTCGGCGTCCGACGACGCGGGACGCGGGCTCGCGGTGACGAAGGTCGACAAGAACACCTGGCGCGTCACCACCGGCGGTGCGTCGTCCCTGCACGTCGACTACACGCTCTACGCCAACGAGCGCTCGGTGCGTACCAATCACGTCGACGCCGACCACGCCTTCCTCTCGCCCGCGGCCACCTTCCTGTGGCGGGACGGGCACCTCGCGGTGCCGCACGCCGTCTCGTTCGAGCTGCCCGCCGGATGGCACGCGTTCACCGCCGCTCCCGCCGACGGCGACGGATTCCTGCTGCCCGACTACGACGCGCTCGTCGACACCCCGTTCGAGCTCGGCCCGCACGTCTCGACCGAGTTCACCCTCGACGACGTGACGCACCGCGTGGTCATGGCCGGACGGACCGACCTGCGCCCCGACGACCTGGCCGCCGACGTCAAGTCGATCACGCGCGAGGTCTCAGAGGTCTTCGGCTTCCTGCCGTTCCCGTCGTACACGTTCCTGATGGAGTTCACCGACTCCGGCGGCGGCGGACTCGAACACAAGGACTCGAGCGTCTGCATGACGTCGGCCTGGGACGTGGAGAAGCCCGACAAGTACCGGCGCTTCCTGTCGCTCGTGGCGCACGAGTACTTCCACGCCTGGAACGTGAAGCGCTTCCGCCCCGAGGCCCTGGGGCCCTTCGACTACGACCGCGAGAACTACACGCCCGACCTGTGGGTCGCCGAGGGCATCACGTCGTACTACGACGACCTCTGCACGCTGCGCGCGGGCTTCGCCGACAAGGTCGACGACTACCTCGCGGCGCGCGCCGACGCCTTCCGCGCCGAGGCCGAGCGGCCGGGCGGTCGCCGTTCGAGCCTGGTGCGCTCGTCGCTCGACGCGTGGATCAAGTTCTACCGGCCCGACGAGAACAGCGCGAACTCCACCGTCTCGTACTACAGCAAGGGCGCGCTCGTGTCGCTCATGCTCGACCTGCGCATCCGGCGCCTCACCGACGGACGCGCCTCCCTCGCCGACGCACTGCGCCTGGGCTGGACGCGCTACACCGAGCGCGGCGTGGGGTTCCCGCCGGGCGCCATGCGCGGGCTCGCGTCCGAGGTGGCCGGCAGCGATCTGTCGGCGTTCTTCGACGCCTACGTCGACGGCACCGTCGAGCTCGACCCCGACCCCGATCTGGCCTGGGTCGGACTGCGCCTGGCGGTCACTCCCCAGAAGAGCGAGCGCGACCTGCCCGAGGACGACGAGGGATTCCTGCTCGCGCCGTCCCTCGGCATCTCGGTCGAGGACTCGCACGGCCTGTGTCGCGTCTCGGCGGTCTCGGAGGACGGGCCGGCGTTCGGCGCCGGCCTGAACCACGACGACCTGCTGCTGGCCGTCGACGACATGCGCGTCAGCGCCTCCACCCTGCAGGACCGGCTCGACCGCACGCGTGGCCCGGTGACGCTGACGTTCTTCCGCGGGCAGACGCTGCGCACCCTCGCGATCGTCCCCCGGCAGGTGCGTCTCGCGCAGTGGAGGCTCGAACCCGTCACCGGACTGAGCGAGGCGCAGCGCGAGGCGTTCAGGGACTGGACCGCGTGGGAGCACCCGGGTCGTGCGAGCGCGTCGAGCGCCACCTCGAACGCTGCGGACGTCCCGGCCGCGCCGGACGACGAGGCCGCCGCAACCGCCCGCGAAGCCGCCGACCGCTGAGCGGCACGGCGCCCGGGCGCCCCGCGCGCGCGGGACGCGCCCGTCCGAGCGTCAGACCACGATCTCGTCCTTCTGCTGGCGCGTCATGAGGTCGCGCACCGCGATCATCGGGTCCTTCCCGGCGTACAGCACCTCGTGGATCTCGCGGCAGATCGGCATGTCGACGCCGTGCTCGCGCGCCAGCTCCATGACCGCCTTGACCGTGACCACGCCCTCGGGCACCCCGGGGATCATCGGCAGCACCTCGTCGAGCTGCAGACCGCGTCCCACCTGCTCGCCCACGTAGCGGTTGCGGCCGTGGCGCGAGACGCACGAGACGACGAGGTCTCCCATGCCCGTCAACCCGTGGAACGTCTCGGGACGTCCGCCGAGGGCCGCTCCCAGGCGCGACATCTCGGCCTGCCCGCGGGTCAGCAACGCGGCCTTCGTGTTGTCGCCGAAGCCCAGGCCGTCGACCATGCCGCCCGCGATCGAGAGCACGTTCTTGAGCGCGCCGCCCAGCTCGACGCCGAGCGGGTCCTCGGACGTGTACACCCGGAAGCGCTCGGTGGTGAAGAGATCCTGGACGCGCAGGGCCAGGCCGGGATCGTCGGAGGCCGCGACCACCGCCGTCGGCATGCGAGCCGCGACCTCTTCGGCGTGGGACGGACCCGACAGCACCGCCATCGGACGCGCGCCGGTCACCTCGGCGAGGATCTGCGTCGGACGCATGAGCGTCGGGAACTCGAGGCCCTTGGTGGCCGAGATGATCGGGCGTCCCTTGCGCAGGTGCTCGGAGAGGTGCGTCAGCACCTCGCGCAGGTAGCGGCTCGGCACCGCACACACGATCAGGTCGGCGTGCTCGAAGAAGCCGGGATCGTCGGAGATCGCCACCGCGTCGGGCAGCTTGAAGCCCGGCAGGTAGCGCCGGTTCTCGCGCGTCCCCTGCATGACCTCGGCGACCTGGCGCGAGTGCGCCCACTGGATCACGGAGGCGCCCCGCTCCGCGAGCACCATCGACAGCGCGGTGCCCCAGGCACCGTCGCCGAGCACGGCCACGTTTTCCATCACGTCCTCTCGTGGTGAGTCGTCCCGGGCGGCGGGACGTGCTCATCGTAACGACTCTCGGTCCCGGCGCGCAGACGCGCGAAGTTCGAGCGGTGACGCACCGTGATCACCGCGGCCAGCAACGCCAGCACGAGCGTTCCGTCGCGCAGGTGCAGCCGCTCGGGCGAGGTCTCTCGCAGCACGAGCTGTGTGACCGGGACGGCCCAGGCGAGGCACACGCTGGCGAGCGAGACGACGCGCAGTCCCTTCTTGACCACGAGGTGCACCACGATGCCCGCCAGGCCCAGCAGCGGGTCGAGGCCGATCACGGCGCCCAGGTAGGTCGCCACGCCCTTGCCGCCGCGGAAGCGCTCGGTCACGGGCCAGACGTGCCCGAGCACCGCGGCCGCAGCGACGAGCGAACGCCCCTCGGCGTCGACGACCCAGGACGGGGCGCCGGAGAGCCCGAGGTCGGCCGCGGGCGCGCTGAGCAGCAGGGCCGGGACGAGCCCCTTGGCGACGTCGAGCAGCAGCACGAGCGCGCCCCAGCCACGTCCCAGCACCCGTCCCACGTTGGTCGCGCCCGGATTGCCGCTGCCGAGGCTGCGGATGTCGACCCGGTGCGCGCGCGCCACGATCAGGGCAAACGACACGCAGCCGGCCGCGTAGGCGACGAGGATGGAGAGCCAGGCGTTCATGTCAGGGCGCGCCATCCTAGCAATCGGCACGCCACGCCCGTCCGGCCCGACCTGGGAGGTCGCGCCGCGTTTCACTATCATGACCGGCCCCGCTGGGGGTCGATGATCCGACCCCACCCCTCCCCGACGGACAGCCCGCCATGCGCCTGGACGGCCCGGCTCTCGCCCTGCTCCTGCTCGCGTTGCCGCTGCTCGGCCAGCAGGCCCCGCCCGCGAGCGGGCCCCCGACCCTGCGCGACGCCGACTTCGAGCTGACCTTCACGCCGCCCGCGGGCATGCTTCCGGTCGCGCACGACGAGGCAGCCCAGGTCTTCGGCAGCACGCCCGAGCAGTTCAACGTGACGCGTCCCGACCCGATGCCCGAGAACGCGATCTTCCGGCACGCGTACCTGTGGTCCGACCTGACCGGTCGCGACCGCTCGGCGCGCCTGCTGGTCGAGGAGAATCCCCGCGGCCTGCCGTTCACCAAGGCCGAGATCTTCAAGCAGTTCGTCGAGACCCAGGTGGGCCTGAAGGTCGACAGCCAGGAGGGCCTGAGCGTCGGCCAGGGCTATCTCGTGGGCATGCTCGCCGAGGGCACCCGCGAGCGCAGCGACGGCACGGTCATGCGCGCGATGGTGGCCTACTTCCCCAGCCCGCCGAACACGTACGCGCAGGTCTACTTCCAGGCGCTGGCCACCGACTGGGACGTGATGCGACCCGACTTCCTCGAGTCGCTCAAGACGCTCGAGATGCCGCAGGAGCTGTCGCGCACGCGGCCGGCGGCGCCGAAGGGCGAGTCCGACCTGCCCACCGACTACGAGGAGCCCTGGGACACGCTGCAGGTGACCGGCAGCCTGGCCCTCGCGGCTGTCCTGCTGCTCGGCCTGTTCCTCGGCGGCCGCGGCGGAGCATGAGGGCCGGCGTCCTCGCGGCGCTGCTGCTGCTCGCGGCCTGCGGACCGGGCGATGCCCCGGCCGACGGTCCCGACGCGGGAGCGCCGTCCGCGGCGACGGACGTCGAGCGCGCGTCCGATCGCTGGCCGGACGGTCTCGAGTTCTCGGGCGCGAACCTCGTGCTGATCTCGATCGACACCCTGCGCGCCGACCGCCTGGGCGCCTACGGATACGACCGCGGCACGACGCCGAACCTCGACGCCTTCGCGTCCGAGGCGGTGCTGTTCGAGGACGTCTACAGCAACTCGTGCAAGACCGCGTCGTCGCACATGAGCATGCTGACGTCGCAGCTCCCCACGGTGCACAAGGTGCGCAACCAGTCGGCACGGCTCGGCCTCGAGAGCCCCGTGCTGGCCGACAACCGGCTGTCCATCGCGCAGGTGCTGACGCGCAACGGCTACTGGAACGCGGCCTTCTGCGGCGGCGCGAACCTGAACCCGGCGATGGGCTTCGCCAAGGGCTTCCAGCGGCGCTTCGAGTCCGCCCCGGTCGACATCTCCGACATGGCGCAACGCGCGCGGCAGCGCCTGGCCGAGATCCGCGGGTCGGGCAGCCCGGGCTTCCTGTTCCTGCACACCTACCAGGTGCACGGGCCGTACCTGCCTCCGCGCCCCTTCCTCGAGCGCTTCGTGCGTGGCACGAACCCCACGCTCACGCCGCGCGTCGAGGCGCTCATCGACCTCCCGTTCCGCAAGCAGTGGAGCGCGATGAACCCCAGGGACGACCAACCCGGCGCGGTCGCCTTCTGGGACGGCAAGGAGTCGTTCGGTCCGGCCGAGGCCGCGTACCTGTCGGACCTGTACGACGGCGAGATCGCCTACGCCGACGACGTGCTCGGCAAGCTGTTCGAGCACATGCGGCGCGAGGGCTTCTTCGAGGACACCATCGTCGTGCTGCTCGCCGACCACGGCGAGGAGTTCTTCGAGCACGGCGACTTCGAACACGACCAGCTCTACCGCGAACACCTGCACGTCCCGCTGCTGGTGCGCCTGCCGGGCGGGCGCCTGGGCGGCACCCGCGTGAGCGGACAGGCCGCGTTGATCGACGTGATGCCCACGCTGCTCGAGCTGCTGGCAGTCGGCGGACCGGAGACCTTCGACGCGGCCCCGATGCAGGGCGAGTCGCTGGTCCCTGCGATGACGTCCCATCGCACGCGCAACCTGCCGGTGTTCTCCGAGCGCGTGATGTTCCTGCCCGACGGAGAATACGACGCGACCCTGCGCGCGCCCGACAGCGCGGTCACCTTCCACAGCCGTCCGTCCGGGGGGACGCTGACCGCCTTCGACCTCAGGCAGGACCCCGGTGAGCACGACGACCTCGCCTGCCAGCCCGGGGGCACCTTCTTCCCCGCGGCACGCGAGCGACTGAAGACCAAGATCGCCGAGGCGATGGCCCGCCGCGACGCGCTCGACAGCATCGACGCGGGCGGCACGACCCAGCTCGACTCGCTCGAGCAGGTCGAGAACCTGACGGCCCTCGGCTACGTGAGCAAGGACGGAGCCGAGGGAACCGAGCCCCTGGGCGAGGACCTGCTGGCCGGCTGGCCCGACGACTGCTGACCGGCCACGGCGCGGCGCGAGCGCCCGGTTCACCCCGAGCGAGCGGGGCGCGTGGCTCCGAGCCGACGCAGCCTGCCGGCCCTTTCCCTCAGGCCGCCCCGGGACCGCTGTAGTCGACGAAGTTCTGCGGCGACTCGTAGAGTCGCATGCGGTGCAGGCCCGGGCCGAGATGCGGTCGGAGCTGCTCCCACATCGCGGCCACCACGTTCTCGGCGGTGGTCACCTTGCCGGCCAGCCAGGGCACGTCGGACTCGAGGTTGCGGTGGTCGATGGCGCGGAACAGCACCTCGTCGAGCACCTGGGCGATGACGTTCAGATCCATCACCATGCCGGTCACGGGATCGACGTCGCCGCGCACGGTCACGTCGAGCACGTAGTTGTGCCCGTGCAGGTTGGCGCACGGACCATACAGCCGGCGGTTCTCGTCGTCGGAGAGACGATCGCACCACAACCGGTGCGCCGCCGAGAACTCCAGTCTGCGGCTGAGTTCGAACATGGCGTCGTGATATCGCGTCCCCGGCCGGGCGCGCAAGGGCAAGCCCCGGAGCCCGATCGCAGCTGCCGGGGGTCACCATTCCTTCCGAGGCCCGATCCGGGGGGTGGCCCTCCCTCGGGGACCCCCTTCCGCGGGTCTGCGGCGACCCGGGACCGCACCTCGCCGCCCCGCCGTGACGCGACGGGATCACCCTGAAGCCCCGCGCCCTGCTGCGGCAGGCTTTCCGGCATCCTCTCGGCGTTCGCCGAGACCCATCGGACGACCGCGGCGAGCTCTCGGACGGGCTCCGGGCGGCGTATCGGTCGGTGATCCACGAACCGGGCCTGGCGTCCTGACCGGACTTGCCACGGCAGCCTCCACTGGCCAGGTCCCGAGACCCTTGCTATGATCGCCCTCTTCCCCCGCGCTCGGAAAACCGTGGTCGGAGGGAGGGGTCGGAGGCCCGCGTGGCCTCCGGCGAACGACGTTGGCGGCGAGCGGGACATCCGGTTCCGCTCGATCAGGAGACAGATGATGACCACCCTCGAATTGTGCGCGAAGCTCGACAGCCTCGAGCCGGGCGAGATCGCGACCCTGTTCTTCAAGGACGGCGAGGTCATCCGCGGCGGCATGCTCTACAACTCGATCCAGCAGCGCGGCGTCATCATCGATCCCGACAGCGAGACCCAGCGTCGTTTCGAGGCCAGCGAGGTCTCCCGCATCTCCCGGCGCTGAGCGCGCCGACGACCCCGGGCGACATGCTCCGGGCCGAGAAGAACCCCGTCGATCGGACGAAGGGCGCCCGAGGCGTCCCGAGCCGCGCCTCGATCGGGGGCCGCCGCCCGTCCGGCTGCTAGACTGGACGCTGGACGGCGCTCCCCGGCGCGCGACCTCTCTCACCATCCCCAGATCCCGTAGGACTTCCGCGATGATCACCCTCACCGAGAGCGCGGCCTCCGAGGTCCGCCGCATCATGGACGAGCAGGGCCTGGCACAGGGCACCTACCTGCGCCTCGGCGTCTCGGGCGGCGGCTGCAGCGGCTTCTCGTACGTCATGACCTTCGACAGCGACGTCAAGGACGGTGACGTCGTGTCCGAGTTCCACGGCCTCAAGGTGGCCCTCGACGGCGAGGCGCAGCCCTACCTCGACAACACCGTGCTCGACTTCAACGACGACGTGAACAAGCGGGGCTTCGTGTTCAACAACCCCAACGCGTCGGGCACCTGCGGCTGCGGCAGCTCGTTCTCGGTCTGACCCGAAGACCGGTCGGCGCGATCTCCGTGCCGACCACGAGCTGCCACGCGGGCGGCGCGATGTCCACGCGCTCGCCCGACGTCCGTCAGGCGCGGCCGCCGCCCGGACGCGACGGGCCGCCGGGACGCCCGCCGCCCGGTCCTCCACGTCCGCCGCCCGGTCCACCGCGTCCGCCACCGGCTCCGCCCTGACGCGCGCCCGCCGGGCCGCCGGGACGTCCGCCCCCGCCCGGTCGACCCCCGCCTCCGGGACGACCACCGCGTCCGCCGCCGCGCGGGCCACCGCGTCCGCCGGGGCCGCCCGGACCACCGGGGCCACGTCGGCGTCCGCCGAGCTTCTCCTGCAGCCGCAGGAGCTCGGCGTGGCCAGGCGAGAAGCGCAGGCCCTCGTCGACCGCCTCGAGCGCCTCCTTCTTGCGCGTCAGCGCCAGGAGGCAACGCGCGCGGTTCGCCTGCACGACGGCGTTGTGCTCGCGCTCGGCCGCGTCGCCGGGCTGGCGCCAGAGCGCCTGGTCGAAGGCCGCCAGGGCCTCGGTCCAGCGCGAGAAACCGGTCTCGAAACGCCCGCGGTCGAACCAGAAGTGGACGTCGTTGCGCGCCGACTCTTCTCCGGCCTCGAAGAACTTGCCGAGCACGAGCGGAGCCATCGGCTCGCCGCGACGGGCGCGGATCAGCTCGGACGGCAGGTGGAAGACGGTCGGGTCGTCGACGCTGCCCGTCCCGAGGGTCTTGAGCATGTCGATCATGAGCGCGTCGCGCGGCCCCTCTTCGGGAGCCAGGACGCGCACGGCCGTCGCGGCCACGAGCGGATGGTGGGTGCGGAACGCACCGGTGCGCGTGGTCGCCAGGGCGCCGCCGAGCGGAATCATGACCTTCTCGTCGAGCTCGGGCTCGTCGACCTCGACGAGGCGCGAGAGATGGCCACGTCCGAGCGACATGCCGTGCTGATGCACGAGCGCCACCGCCAGGAACGCGCGCTTGAGCAGCGCCGCGTCCGGGCGCTCCTCGAGCGCCACGACGTCGGCCTGCAGGCGATCGACGAGGGACGACCCCGTGCGCACCAGCACGAGCCGGTCGAGCAGCGGACCGTCGGCCGACTGCAGCTCGGCGGCGGCCGTGGCCGCATCCTTGCCGGCAGGCAGGCGACCGGCGGCGGACAGCGCCTCGGCCAGACGCGCCGACTCGTCGGCCGACGGCGCCGCCAGCGTCACGTCGTGACGCTCGACGTGCGGGCGCACGCGGTGGTCGAGTCCCGAGCGGTCCCACGCGTCGGCGTCGGCGGCCACGACGAAACGCGCCTTGCCGCCGCCGTGCGCCGCGAGACTGCGCAGCAGCACCGGCAGGTTCGTGAGCTGCTCACCTCCGTCGACGACGAACACGGCGCGCGCGTCGTCGGCCTCGGCCGGCACGTAGCCGTCGGGAAGTCCGGTGCCGATCTCGCGCCAGAAGACGCGCAGGCCCTTGGTCCCGCGGGACGACAGGTCCCAGGCGATGCGCCGCAGCAGCGTCGTCTTGCCCTCGCCGGAGCGCGCCTTGACGAGCGCCATCGGCACCTTGTTCTCGGGCGCGTCGCCCAGCACGAAGTCGACCACCGCGGCGGCCGCGTCGCGGGACGCGTCACGTCCGGCGGCGATGGGCGTCCACGACGAACTCTCGCCGAGGCCGAAATCGGCCAGGGCCGTCGCGTCGTTCGGGTCGACGCCGGCGCGCATGGCCTCGTCGAGCTCGCTGAAGCCGGGCGGCGGATTGCCGGTGGCCGGCTTGGGGACCTCGAGTTCCTCGAGCAGCCCGGCGAGCTGCTCGAGCGCCTTGCTGGCCGAGAGGTCGGCCGGGAACTCGAGCATCGACATGCCGTAGTGCATGCTCGCGCGCAGCGCCGCGGCCGGGTCGGCCGAGCCTGCCGGGATGAGCACCATGTTCGGCGGGACGTGCCCGTTGAACACGCGCGAGACGTCCTCGAGCAGCTCGGTGAGGTCGGGGTCGCCCAGCTCGAAGCCGGTGAACAGCACCGTGCGCTTGAAGGTCTCACGCAGGAAGGCCTGGTAGCGGCTGTCGGGCGTGGTCAGCGCCTTGCGGTCCTTGGTCGTGAGCACGAGTCCCGCGGGACGCTTCACCGAACCGCACAGCCGCACGATGAAGGGGTCCTTGCGGTCGTACGCGCCCTTGAGTCCCTTGCTGTCGGCGTCGAACACCCGCGGCGGCGCCTCTTCGGCCAGGTCTTTGGGGACGGACGCGTCGAGCGCGTCGCTCACGGCGGTCGTGATGATTCCCGGCTGCCGCAGGCGGAAGAGCATCGCCAGTCCGCCGTCGGCACCGCTCGCGAATCGCGGATCGTCGGCCAGCGTCTGCCGGTCGCCGTCACCCAGCGCCTCGCGCAACGCCTTGCGCGACGAGACGTCGGCGGTCCCGTGCTTGGGGCCGACGATGACCGCCAGCTTTCGGGAACGGGTGGCGGCGCGGAGGTTCTTGAAGACACCTCCGTCGATCCAGCGAGGCTTGCTCATGACAGGGATCCTGGGGCCGCCGGTCAGGGACGCGGCCTGGTGACACGCTGCCGGCGGCGACGGCTCGGGGCGCGAGGGGCGGCCCAAGCTAAACGTCCGCCATCGGGGTGTCAAACCGCTCGACGCCGCAATGCGCGACTGCCCCCGTTCGGCCCACGACCCGGCACGCACTCCGGCGTTCGCCCTCCAGCAGGTGGACTTGCCCGACCGGGAGCCGTATCACGGGCACTCCCTCGACCCAGCCCCCCGGAGTGAGCCCATGGCCGCGCGCAAGTCCCCGCCCCGTCGCACGTCGTCCCCCACCCGGAAGCGCTCGGTCGGACACGCGCTCATCGGGCAGTCGGGCGGACCCACGGTGGTCATCAACCAGTCGCTCGTGGGCATCGTCGAGGCGGCCGTCGGGGCGGCCCACATCGACAAGGTCTTCGGCGCCCGGCACGGCGTGAAGGGCATCCTGGCCGACGACCTGGTGCGGCTCGACACCCAGGGCAAGGCCGTCCTCGAGAAGGTCGCCGGGACGCCGGCCGCGGCCCTCGGGTCGGTGCGCAAGAAGCCGACGCGCGAGGAGTGCCTCGCGATGTTCGAGACCTTCCGCAAGCGCGACATCCGCTTCGTGTTCTACATCGGCGGCAACGATTCGGCCGAGACGGCCAACATCCTGCTCGAGACCTCGCGCTCCGTCGGGCACGAGCTGCGCGTCATCCACGTGCCGAAGACGATCGACAACGACCTGCGTGTCACCGACCACTGCCCGGGCTACGGCAGCGCGGCGAAGTTCGTGGCCCAGGCGTTCCTGGGAGACGACCTCGACAACCGCTCGCTGCCCGGCATCAAGATCGACATCGTCATGGGACGGCACGCGGGCTTCCTGACCGCGGCCTCGGTGCTGGGACGCCGCCACGCCGACGACGGTCCGCACCTCGTCTACGTGCCCGAGGTGGCCTTCGACGAGCAGCGCTTCCTCGACGACGTGGCCGACGTGTACGCCCGCCGCGGACGCTGCCTGGTCGCGGTCAGCGAGGGCGTGCACGACGCGTCCGGGGTGACGCTCGCCGAGCGCATCGCGACGTCCGCGGAGCACGACGCGCACGGCAACGTCCAGCTCTCGGGCTCGGGCGCGCTGGGCGACTGGCTGGCCGCGCGCGTCAAGCAGGCCCTGCCGGGGACGCGCGTGCGCGCCGACACGTTCGGCTACCTGCAACGCTCGTTCGCCGGTTGCGTGAGCGAGCGCGACGCCAAGGAGGCGCGCATGGTCGGACGCGACGCCGTGCGCTACTCGCGCACGCACGAATCGGGCACGGTCGTGCTCGAGCGGGCGCCCGGCAAGTCCTACCGCTGCAGGACGGCCCTCGCGCCGCTCGACCAGGTGGCGCGCTTCACCAAGTCGATGCCGCGCGCCTTCGTGAACAAGCGCGGCAACGACATCACGCAGGCGTTCGTCACCTACGCGACCCCGCTGGCCGGCAAGCTGCACCCCGTGGGACGGCTCAAGGGCATCTGAGCGGAGGTCAGCCCTCGAGCTTGCGCGCCAGCCACTCGAGGTGCCGCGGCTCGACCGGCTCGAGCCCGAACGGGTAGCGATAGCCGTTGCCCGAGAGCGAGCGCAGCCCGGCCACCAGCACGAACAGGAAGTTCATCAGGCCGATGCACCACCACATCAGCGCCCCGATCCACCAGGTCACGATCAGCACGAAGAACGGCACCGACGCGGCGTAGAGCAGCAGCATCGTGAGCTGGAAGTTGAGCGCGGCACGCGCCTCCTCGGCGATGAAGCGGTTCTCGCGGCGTCCGATGCAGACCGCGAGCGGACCGACGACGCTCGCCAGGGGGAGGCTCACCAGCGCGGCCATGTGGGCCGCCATGCCCCACCAACGGTCGGCTGGCGACTCGGGCAGCGGACGATCGCCGTCGCGGCTCGCGGGGAAGTCGGCGAGATCGTTCGAGGCGTGGTCCACGAGGCGGCTCCAGTGCGGGTGCGGGGCGGAGGACGACGCAGACGTTGGGATCGGCGCGGCCCCGGTTTCAGGCCACGCCCGCGTAGTGCTCGAGCACGTCGGTGCGCGTGAGCACACCGAGCAGCATGTCGTCGACCACCACCGGCAGCGCCGAGACGTGCGAGCCGAGCATCAGCGAGACCGCGTGCGAGACCGGATCGCGCGGGTCGACCACGTTGAACTCGCGTGCCATGACCTCGCCCACGGTCGGCACGGCCGGCGCGGCCTCGCCGCGCGACGCGGCCAGCGCGCTCGCCACGCGCGCCCGCCCGACGCCGACGCGGATGTCGCGATCGGAGATCATGCCCACGAGGTCGTCCTCGACCATCACGGGGATGTGGCGCAGCCGCCAGTCGGTGCACAGCGCGAGCGCCTCTTCGAGCGACTGCTGCGGCGCGAGCACCACCGTGGGCTGGCGCATGACGGCCTCGACGTCGGCGTCCACCTCGTCGGCGTGGGCCGGGTCACGGCACAGGTCGCGGAACGCGGCCACCAGGTTCGTCTCGGTGATGATGCCCGCAGGATGCCCGTCGAGCAGCACCGGCAGCGCACCCAGCGCCTGCTCGACCATGCGCGCGGCGGCCACCGGGCCGCGCTCGTCGCCGGCCACCGTGACGACCGGCGAGCTCATCACGTCGCGCACGCACACGCCCTCGCCGGGGCTCCCCAGCGCGTGTCCGCCCGTGCCCAGCGGCAGATCGCGGTCGGAGACGACACCCACGTAGGTGCCGTCGGACTGCACCGGGAGGTGACGGTACCCATGCGTCTCCATGAGGCGCACGGCCTCCTCGACGGATGCGTCCGGGGCCACCGTCACGGGATGACGGGTCATGAACCGGGAGACCTGCATGGTCCTTGTCAACTCCCCTTGGGGCTTGCGACTCGGGACGAGCCGCGGGATGAGCAGGACGGAGCGACCCCGCGGATCGCCGATCCGTCCGACGGCGCCGATGATACCGCTCGCACGGGTCGGTCCAGCGGGGACGCTCGACGTCGTCACGGACGCCACGGGGCGGTCGGGCCGCTTCCAGGGACCGGCCGCACATCGACCCGCGCCGTTCCGTCCGGCGAGCAGGTCGTTGACGCAGCGCCTCCGATCCCTAGCCTCTTGTCGGTTCGGCGCTCGCGGATGCGCTCGGGCCGGGATGCGGGGAGTGCATCGTCCCTTCGCGTGCCGACCCGCCCACCCCCGAGCGCCGACGACGCGCCCGTCCAGCGACGGCGCGCGACCTCACCGTTCCCGCTGCCTGCGGACGGGACGCCTCGGCGCCCCGCCACCCCGCTCCGTTTCCTCTTCGGATGCCTCCCATGCTTCGCGCTCTCATCCTGGCCTCGGCGGCACTCTGCGGCGGCGTCGTCGCGCAGACCGCGACCGACGTCGGTGCCGACATCACGTTCACGCTGACGAGCGGCGAGACGTTCACCGCGCAGTTGCTCGAGTCGAACCTCTACACCGTGCGCGTCGCGCACCCGCTGCTGGGTGAGCTGACCATCGCGCGCGCGTCGATCGTCGAGCCGGTGCAGCTCGGTGGCGTGAGCGAGGCGCCCGCCAACCCGGCCGCGGCGCCGGCGGAGGAGGCCGCCGTGGTCGAGACCGCCACCGAGAAGAAGCCCGAGGGCAAGCAGTGGTCGGGTGCGATCGACATCTCGGCCAACGGGACAGGCGGCAACTCCGACACCGAGGCCGTGCGTTCGGCCTTCTCGCTGCGCGGCGAGGACAAGGACACCATCGACACCCTCGAACTCGTCTACAAGTGGGGTCGCGCCCAGCCCGCCGACTCGAGCGTCTCGCAGACCAACACGAACAACAAGACGGCGCGCGTCCGGCGTGAGTGGCTGCTGACCGAGACGAAGTGGCGTCCCTTCGCACAGGCGACCTACGAGGCCGACGCGTTCACCTCCTACTCGAGCCGCACGGCGGTGGCGGTCGGCGCCGGCTACCCGGTGATCGACGAAGAGAACGAGTCGCTGCTGTTCCGCGCCGGTCTCGGCGCCGAGAGGAAGTCCGGTTCGACCGACAACAGCTGGAACGCCGAGGCGGTCGTGGGCGGCGACTATCGTCTCGACATCGATTCCGACTCGCGCTTCGAGGCCACCGTCGAGGTCTATCCGAACCTCGAGGAGCAGGGCTACCACGGCATCGCGAACGCGCACTACGTGACCGCGCTCAACCCGGACGGCAAGGGCAACCCCTGGAACCTCAAGATCGGCGTCGACAACAAGTACGACTCCGACCCCGGCGCCGGTGCGGTGCCCTGGGACTACGCCTGGTACCTGGGCCTGTCCTACATCTTCTGAGCCGAGACAGGCTGCCGACCCCCCGCGGGCCGGCCGGGACGGCGCCAACGCGGCGCGACCCGGCCGGCCCGCGGCCGTTTCAGGGTCACCCGCGCCGTCCCGTCGACCCGCGCCATCCCGTCGACCCGCGCCATCCCGTCGACCCGCGCCACCGTCGACCCGCGCCGACAGACGACCCGCTCCGCACCCGGCCGAGCCCCGACCCGCTCCGTGTCCGGCTCGCGCCGTTCCTCGGCCCGGGCCGCGCGAAGGCCCCACGCAGGACCGCGACACCCGAATCCCGTCATGCATCAGGTTTCGCGAATGCATTGCCGATGGGAGGGGAGACCACCCCCTGCCCCGGGAGCCCGGGCTCCCCGAGGACGACACCATGAGATTCCCTGCGACGGCCCTCGCCCTGGCCACGCTGGCCGCCTCGGTCGCGGCCGGCGAGTTCCCCGCGCACCGCCTGTTCGTCTGCTCGCAGGGCACCGACTCGGTGCTGGCCTTCGACCCGTCCGGCAAGCAGGTGGCCGAAGTCGGCGCCGACTCGCAGCTCTCGGTGCCCTCGGGCGCCGCCTTCGGTCCCGACGGACGACTGTACGTCGCCTCGTGGGGCACAGGACGCGTGCTCGTCTTCGACGGCAGCGGCGTCCTGCAGGCCACCCTCGGTGCCGACGCGGACCTCGTCATGCCGCGCGGCGTGGCCTTCGGTCCCGACGGCAGGCTCTACGTGGGTGACGGAGGTGCGGGACTCGTGCGCATCCTCTCGCCCGACGACGGCGCCGCGCTCGGGACGGTCGGCGCGCCGGGTGACCTCGCGAACCCGCTCGACCTCGCGTTCGGCCGTGACGGGCACCTCTTCGTCGCCTGCGGCGCGGGGGACTCGGTGGCCGAGTACGACGCGTCCGGCGACTTCGTGCGCGAGGTGGGCGCGGACTCCGAACTCGCGGGAGCCGGCGGCCTGGCCCTCGGCTCCGACGGACTTCTCTACGTCGCGTCCAGCGTGGGAGACAGCGTGCTCGTCTTCGACGCCGGCGGCGAACTCGTCGACGAACTCGGCCTCGGCGCGCTCGACGCACCCTGCGGCCTGGCGTTCGATCCCGAGGGACACCTGTGCGTGCTCTCGCGCGGCGACGACCTGGTCGTCGTCCTCGACGTGCAGCACGACGACGTGCTCGACACGTTCGGGGGCGATCTCGACACCGGCTTCGGACTCGTCTGGTCGCCGGTGCGCTTCCCCGTGAAGCTGCGCGGGACGCTCGTCGTCGCGGCCGACTCGATCGGCTCGCAGAAGCAGACCGGCGTGCTCTCGGTGACGCCGTCCGGTCCGCTCATGCTCGCGCTCGACGACGACCCGTCGACATCCGACGAACTCGTCGACGTGCTCGGCCACACCTGGTTCGTGCTCCCCGCGCAGCTGACCCTCGGCCCCGACGGCGACAAGCAGCGCGACTACCTCGGCGCCTGGACGTCGCAGGACCCGGCCGCGCCCGGCCTGCTCTCGCTCTCGGTCGGCGTGAGCGGCAAGTACGAGAAGAAGAGCGGGTTCTTCGTCCCCAAGCGCGCCAAGGGCACGCTCATCTTCGGCGACCCGAGCGCGCTGTTCCTCGGCAAGGTGGCGACGAGCAAGCCGCTGAACTAGGTCCGACGGCGGTCGGCGGTTCGGTGTCGGCGAGTTGCGGGGGGCGACTCCACGCGAGTGCTCGCTTGCTGGAGATCCGTGTGTGCGGACACTCCGGGTGCTCGGGGGCGACCGCCCCGCTCGAGCAGTCCTCGGCGCCTGCGGCGCCTGCGGAACTCGCTGGGCGATCGCCCCCTGCGCTCCTCCGGTCCGCACGCTCGATGCCGGGCGCGTGAACGACGCGCCGGCATGCCCCGCCGACTCGCAGCGGATTCGGCCGCAGCGCCGTCGGCGAATCGCGCGCAACGGCGCGCCGTCCCGAGCCGGTACGCAACTCCATGTCGTCAGCCTTCGCGATCATGCTCACGCACGAGGCTCACCCCGGCGGCGCGCACCACCTGCTTCGAAAGAGATGATGACTCGCGAAGCTCTCCGATTCGCCGCGAAGCCGCGCGCAGCGCGCTGAGCTTCCTCCCGCACCGGAATGCGCGCCCCGAGGCACGTTCCCAGCGCGCTGCGAGTTCCGCAGCCGCCGCAGGCGGCGAGGACTGTTCGAAGCTGCGCGATGCTGCGTGACGATGGTCAGCGGGCGCGCACACCGCGGCCCGAAACGCCGCGCGTGCGGGGTGGGCGCCGCGTCACGTCGCCACTCTGCTCGTGTCCGCCAAGCAGTTCATCCTTCCATCTCGCGAAGGGAGCGCCGCGTCGCGCCAAGGGCCGACCTTGCAGTCACTCCCCCCGGAACTCCGGCTTGCGCTTGTCGCGGAAGGCGGCCAGGGCCTCGAGCCGGTCCTGCGAGGGGAGCACGCGCTCGAGGTAGAGTTCGCGCTCCTTGCGCAGGTTGTCGGAGAGCGAGCCACCGGCGGACGCGAGGTCGATGGCCTCCTTCGCGGCGCGCACGGCCAGCGGACCGCAGGCGGCGATCGCGCTGACGAGCTCGCGCACGACGTCGAGCAGGCCGTCGGCCGGGGCCACCGCGTTCACCAATCCGATACGCAGCGCCTCCTGGGCGTCGATGCGACGCGCGGCCAGGACGAGTTCCTTCGCGCGAGCCGGTCCGACCACGGCGGGCAGGCGCTGCGTCCCCCCCGCCCCAGGGATGATCGCCAGCGAGGTCTCGGTGAGGCCGAGCTTGACGCCCTCGCGCGCCACGCGCATGTCACACGCCAACGCGAGCTCGAGGCCACCGCCGAAGGCCACGCCGTTGAGCGCCGCGACGGTGGGCTGAGGCAGCGCGGCGATGTCGGAGAAGGTGTCGCCGATGAGCGCCACGAAGGCGCGCGTGCGCTCCTCCGTGAAGGACACGCGCTCCTTGAGGTCGGCCCCCGCGCAGAAGGCCTTCTCGCCGGAGCCGGTGAAGCACACCGCGCGCACGTGGGAATCGGCGCGCAGGCCCGCCGTCACCTCGCGCAGCGCGAGCAAGGTGTCGTAGCTGAGGGCGTTCATCACCTCGGGACGGTCGAGGGTGACCCAGGCCAGGTGGCCCTCGGTCTCACAGCGCACGAGTTCGGACACGGGTCTCTCAGGCTCCATCGAGGCGGACGACGGGACGCTTCGCGTCGCGCGGCCCCGCCGCCGGCGCGCGCGGGGCGACAGGTTAGCAATCCGGTCGCGGGCCGCGCCCTCCGACGAAGGAGTGCCATCCGACCGGCGTCCCGGGGCATGATCGGGGACGCGCCGGATCGCGCCCGGCGCCCCGATCGTCCCGGACCGGAGATCCCGATGAAGTCCGCCCTGCTCCCGCTCGCGCTTCTCGTCGCGCTGCTGGCCGCCGCCCTGCCGCTCGCACGCGGGGCCGACGGCGACGACGCGCCGGCCCGTCCCGAGGTGCCCTGGCCCCACGTGATCCTCGACGGGCTGTTGCGCGCACACGTGCACGACGGGGTGGTCGACTACGCGGGCCTGCTGAAGGATCGCGAGACGCTGGCCGACTACCGCGCGGCACTGGCCGACTATTCGCTCTCGAAGGCCACGCGCGACGAGACGCTGGCCTTCTGGATCGACGCCTACAACGCGTTCACGCTCGAGCTCATCCTCGAACGCTGGGGCACGATCGAGTCGATCAAGGACATCCCGAGCGGCAAGCGCTGGACGGACGTGCGCTGGCGCGCCGCCGGACGCAAGCTCAGCCTCGACCAGATCGAGCACGAGATCCTGCGCAAGATGGGCGAACCGCGCATCCACTTCGCGATCGTGTGCGCGAGCAAGAGCTGCCCCGACCTGCGCGCCGAGGCGTACGTGGCCGAGCGGCTCGACGAGCAGCTCGACGACGCCGTGCGACGCTTCCTGTCCGACCCGAAGAAGGGGCTGCGCACCGCCACCGAGAGCGGGTTCTTCGGCGGCAAGGACTACAACGTCTACCTCTCGAAGCTGTTCGACTGGTTCGAGGACGACTTCGAGACGGGTGGCGGCAGCGTGCTCGGCTTCGTCAGGGGCCACGCGCCCGAGGCGGCGGTGGCGTACATCGACGAGCACGCCGACGACCTCGACGTCGAATGGCTCGACTACGACTGGACGCTCAACGACGCCCCGCTGAAGTAGAGGGACGCACCGCCATGGGCTCGCTCCGCAAGCTGGTCACGAAGCTCTACGCGCGCTTCCCGTCGCTCACGCGGTGGTGGCTGCGGCGCCACCCGATCGAGACGACGCGTTCGGTGCCGTTCGCGCCGTTCACGCTGCCGCTCGCGCGCGCGCGCCTCGGACTCGTCACGTCCGGCGGCGTGTACGTCGAAGGACAGCTCCCGTTCGACACCGCCGATCCCGACGGCGATCCGGGGTGGCGCCCGCTGCCCGTCGACGTGCCCGAGGAGCGCCTGGCGATCGCGCACGAGACGTACGACACGACGGCCGCGCTGCTCGACCGCAACGTGGTGTATCCCGTGGCACGCGCGCGCGAGCTCGTGGCCGCGGGACGCCTGGGCGCGCTGTGCGACGAGCACGTGGGCCTCATGGGACACATCGACGGACGCCACCTCGCGGCGCTCGTCGAACGCACGGCGCCGGCGGTCGCGCAGCACTTCGTGCGGCAGCGCGCCGACCTCGTGCTGCTCGTCCCCGCCTGAGGCCTGTGCCACCGGACGACCGGTCTGGTCGCCCACGCCATCGAACGCGCCGGCATCCCCACCGTGTGCCTGTCGGTCTCGCGCGAGATCACCGAGGCGGTGCGTCCGCCGCGCGCACTGTTCCTGCGCTGGCCCTTCGGACGCACCCTGGGCGAGCCCGGCGCGCGCGAGCAGCAGCTCACGGTGCTGCTGGCCGCGCTCGAGCTCGCGACGACGGCCACCCGTCCCGGGACGATCGTCGACGCGCCGTGGCGCTGGCGACGGCACGCCTTCGTCGACCCGCTCGCGAACGCGGGCGACGCACCACATGCGAGTTGACCTGCGAGTCGCCTGGGACGCGCGAGAACGAGCCGTCCGTCCGTCGCCCGATTGATCCGCCCGCGGCCACGTGCGCATGATCGTGCCCTTCCGGACCGCGCCGTCCCGCGCGCGGACGGCACCCCACTCGCGCAAGGAGTCCCTCGTGGAAGCCCTTCAGGACTACGGCATGCTCCTCCGCTGGATCCACTTCGTGGCCGGCGTGACCTGGATCGGTCTGCTCTGGTTCTACAACTACATGAACGGACCCTTCTCGAACGCTCTCGAGCCGGAGGTGCGCGCGAAGGTCATCCCGCAGATCATGCCGCGCACGCTGTGGTGGTTCCGCTGGGGCGCCGCCGTGACGTGGCTGTCGGGCGTGACCTACGCCTACGGCGTGATCGCCCGCCAGGATCCCGAGGGCACCATGCACTGGATGACCGAGACGACCCGCGGCCAGTGGATCACCATGGGCTTCGTCTACGGGTCGATCATGGCCTTCAACGTGTGGTTCATGATCTGGCCGCGTCAGCAGAAGATCATCCGCGCCACGATCGCCGGCGAGAACCCGCCCGAGAAGGCGCAGTGGGCCAAGACGGCCACGAACTGCTCGCGCGTGAACACGTACCTGTCGCTCCCGCTGCTGTTCGCCATGGGCGCCGGCAAGCACATGGGCGAGTTCAGCCTGAACAGCGACATGGGCTCGTTCTGGGTGAACGCGGTCGTCATCACGCTGATCGGCTTCGCCGTGGCGTGGCTGTTCATCCACAAGGTCGGGCCGTCGGTGGGCAAGAACTTCAAGTAGGCGCGTCCCACGCGATGTTCGGTGCGCGAGACGCGCGCCGAACGCGAGCGAGGCGGTCGTCCCCCGTGGGGACGGCCGCCTCGCGGCGCTTGCAGCCGTGGCGCGCGGGGACAAGGGCGCTCGCGCATCGACGCCCGGCACGGACGTCGGGTCGCCGGCCGCGCTCGACGCGCGGCCGGCTCGTCGCTCAGAAGCTCACGTCCAGGACGGTCGTGCCCTGCTTGGCCCCCACGGTCACCTTCGACTCGCGCTGGCCGAGGGTCTCGTGCCAGACGCCGACGGTGTACTCGCCGGGCGGAACGCCATCCAGCGTGAACGAGCCGTCCTCGCCGGTGACCGCGAAGAAGGGGTGCTCGACCACGCCGATCCAGCCCTTCATCCAGGCGTGCACGTCGCACACGACCTCGACCATGACCTCGGGGCGCTTGAACTCGAACTCGCGGTAGCCCTTCTTGTCGGGGTAGGGCAGCGACTGGTTGCTCTCCTTGTTGCGCTTGGGCTTGACGTGCACGTTGTGCAGGACGTGGTCCTCGCTGTGGGCCCACAGCGGTTGTCCGGTCTGCACGCCGAGCACGCGCGGTTCGTAGAGGCAGTTGTGCTGGTTGAGCGTGACCGGCTCGGTCGGGGGATCGAACTCGTAGCCGTCGAGGCCCGACTCGATCCACACGAAGGCGTTCTGCACGCGTCCTTCGTGGACGAGCAGCGTGTCGAGGTGGAAGCCTCCGTCGGGCCACTGCTGCGCGCACCACGGCTCGCCCAGCATGGCCTGGAACTTCGGCTCGGGGACGTCGCCGGTGAAGCGCACCACGCCCGAGATGCTGCCCGCGGTGGCGGGGTCGTAGGTCTTCTTCGAGGACGGCGCCGGGGACGTCGGCGCGCCGCCCTGGGCAGCGTCGGTCTTCGACGCGGGAGCGTTCGTCGCCGGCTCGTCGTCGCCGCCGCAGGCCGTGAGCAGGGCCACCGTGATCAGGCAGGCCCCAGCGCGCCAGGGAGTCGTCATGGGTTCCGTTCTCGTGCCGGGACGCTCCTCGTCGGCCTCGTGCCACGAGCCCCGCGTCCGCCGTGCGATCGGGCGCGAGTCTACCGGATCGGCAGCGCCTCCCTCGCCTCTCGCTCGCGCGTCGCGCACGAACGCGACGCGCTGCTAGACTGCGCGGCATGGCGTACATCGAGACGATCCCGCCCGACGACGCGGACGGTCCCCTGGCCGAGGTCTACGGCGAGGCCGTCGAGCGCGCCGGCAAGGTCTGGCAGATCCTGCGCATCCAGGGCAGCAACCCCGCGGTGCTCGCGGCCTGGATCGGGCTCTATCGCGCACTCATGTTCGGACCCTCGCCGCTCACGCGCATCGAGCGCGAGGTGACGGCGGTGGTCGTCTCGCGCAGCAACGACTGCTTCTACTGAATCCGCGCCCACGAGAGCGACCTCCGTGCCGAGGTCCGATCGGAACTGCTGGCGGGACGCGTGGTCGACGGCGTGCGGGCCCTGCCCGAACCACGTGACCCGCGCCTCGCGCGCGAGCGCGCCAAGGTCTACGCCGCGGACTTCGCGGCCCAGGGCAGCGAGGCCGCGCCCACGCCGCGGCTGCGCGCCATGTTGCAGTTCGCCGAGCGCCTCGCGCGCGTGCCCGAGTCGATGGACGAAGAAGCCCTCGATCCGCTGCGCGCCCACGGCCTCGACGACCGCGCGATCCACGATCTGGCCCAGGTGGTGGGCTTCTTCAGCTCGATCAACCGCCTGGCCGAGGCGCTCGGCGTCGATCCCGAGCCCGACTGGTGATCGCGCCCGATCAGAGGCCGCGCCAGCCCGAGTGGACGCGCGGACCGGGATCGAGCCCGTCGAGCAGCGCCGACTCGACGCGCGCCAGCTCGTCGAAGCGCTCGCGCACGCTGCCTTCGTCGTGGGCCTCGAGCGCGAGCGCGAGGAAGAGCGTCCCGTGGCGCGCCTCGGCCTCGCCCAGCGCGTCGTACAGCCTGTGCAGCGGACGGGTCGCGGCGCACGCCCGAAGCCGCACGAAGCGCTCGTGGCTGCGCATCTCGATCAGCGCCGAGACGAGCAGCGCGTCGAGGTAGCCGCGTCCGTCGCGGCCGCTCGAGCGCGCGTGCGAGAGCAGCCCGCTCGCGTACGGGTTCGGCAGGTCGAAGCCGATCCCGCCGCCGCGCGCGTCGAGCTCGCGCAGGACGCGGTGCAGGTGCTCGGTCTCCTCGCGCACGAGCGGCATGAGCCGCAGCGCGAGTCCGCCTGCGATCGGGGTTGCGCTTGAGCAGCGTCATGGCCGAGGCGGCCGCCTTGAGCTCGCAGTGCGCGTGGTCGGAGCAGCGCGAGCAGGTCGCGCGCGGCCACGTCGGCCCACGCGTCGGGCGTGCGACACGCCAGCTCGAACGACGCGGGGACGACATCGCACGCATCCTGCGCGGCTGGCTCTCGGGACGCGTCCGTCGTGCGCGCACCCTCGCTCATCGCGAGTCCTCAGGCGGCGCCGGCAGCTCGACCACGACCCAGCCGTCCTCCTCGTGCGCGGCGTAGATCGGGATGCGCGCTCCGGGCACCATGCGGCAGCGTCCGTCGTCGAGCTCGAAGCGCCACAGGTGCTGTGGACAGGCGATGCCGCCGCGCTCGAGGATGCCGTCGGAGAGGTCGTAGTGCTGGTGCGGGCAGAGCGCGAAGAAGGCGTGCACGCGCCCTCCGTGACGCGCCACCGCCACCGGCAGCTCAATCACCGAACATGCGGCTGCGCACTCGCCCTCGACGAGCCTGTCGGCCCGGCAGAAAGCGCACCACGGACGGCGTGGAGCTCATCGTCCGTCGCCTCCGTCGCGCGGATCGTCGTCAGGGGACGTCCCTCCGTGCGCGGCATCGCCGGTCGTCGCGGCGCCGTGCGCGTGCGCGGCGTCTCCGCGCTCGCCGGGCTTCCGTCCCCGTTCGCGCCGTCGCGCGCGGTTCCGACCCGCCGGGCCCGCCTGGCGTCCCCTCGAGGTAGCTGAGCTGGATCAGCGCGTCGTCGGTGCCCGTCCCACCTGACTCGCCCGCCGGACGCGCCTTGCGCGTCACGTCGTACCAGTGCAGCGCGTCGGCCACCCAGGCGCTCGTAGGCGCGCGCGGTGTCGGGCGGCAGCGCGTCCGCGTCGAGCGCGTGCTGCTCGCCGGGATCGGCGACCAGGTCGTAGAACGTGCGCGCGCGCTCGGCGCCGCTCGTCTCGTCGACCTCGAGCACGACCTGCGTCCCGCTCGTCGCGCGGGCCGAGACGAGCATCGCCGTGGGACCGAAGAGCGACGTGCGCGTGAGCGAGAAGACCGGCGCCGGACGAGCCGGCAGATCGTCGAGCAGGAGCAGCGGCGGCGCGGCTCCCCCTCGACCAGGTCGAGTCCGGCCAGCACGAGCAGCGTGTTGAAGAGCGACGCCGTCGACACCGGACGCTCGACGCGCCGTCCCCGCGGCACGCCTGGCCCGGCCATCACGAGCGGCACGTGCAGCATCACGTCGGAGAGCGCGTAGCCGTGTCCGAGCCGTCCGTGCTCGAAGAGTTCCTCGCCGTGGTCGGCCACGAGCACGATCACCGTGCGGTCGAGCAGGCCGCGCGCGCGTCGAGGGCGTCCTGCAGCTCGGCGAAGCACTCGTCGAGGTACGACAGCTCGGCGTCGTACAGGTCGCCCACGTGCGCCTGCTCGTCGGGCTCGAGCGGCGGGATCTGCCCGTGCTGCAGCATGCCGGGCAGGTGTCCTCGAACGAACGCCGCTCGACGTAGCCCTCGCTCCAGCGCTCGCGCCCGCGCGGCGGACCGTAGGGCGCGTGCGGGTCCATGAGATGCACGTACGCGAACCAGCGCGCGCGTCGCGGGCTGCCCGTCGATCCACGCGAGCAGGCGCGCGTCGAGGGATTCGGCGTCGGCGTCGCCGAGTCCCGTGCCGGGGTCGGATTCGAAGTGCGCGAAGCCCTGGTCGAAGTTCGTGCTGGGCGAGACGAGCGGGTTGCCCGCGAACGCCGCCCCGGCGATGCCGGCCGCGCGCAGCCGCTCGGGCCACGTGCTGAGCGCGTCCATGAGCCAGTCGCGGCCATCGCCCAGCACGCCGTGGGTGTTCGGCGGCAGCCCGTGAGCAGGCTCGCGGTGGACAGCAGCGTCCAGCTCGAGGGGCGCGTTGGCCGTGGTGAAGAGCGTCCCGCGCGCGGCGAAGCAGGCGGCCAGCGCCGGCGTCGTGTCGCGCGCGCGTAGCCGTCGAGCGACATGCGCCGCGCGGCGAGGGTGTCGACGCACAGCACGAGCAGGTCAGGACGCTCGACCGACGCCCGCTGCCGCGGCACCTGCCGCCGCTCGAGCACCTCGGCCGACCACCAGATCGGCTCCGGGCGCACGACGCCCTCCGGCACCGGACGGTCGCGCGTCGTCGCGAAGCGCAGCGTGACCGCACGCCCTCGTACGACGCGAGGTCGACGTCGAGTTCGCGCAGCACCTGGTCGTAGACGTTCTCCTTGTGCTCGCGCACGTACGCGCTGCTGAGCGCCGCCTGCTCGACGCCGTCGACGGCGATGCGGAACTCGAGCGGCACCGGATCGGCCAGCTCGGGATCGTTGCGCGCGTCGCTGTAGACCATCGTGCGCGCGACGAGCCGCGCGCCCGGACCGAGCACCGGCGTGCGCAGCGTGAACGCGCTGGGCGCGTGGGCGCGCAGCACGAGCCGGTCCTGGTCGGACGCGAGGCCCACGCCGGGCGTGAAGACGGGCGCCCAGAGCGCGAGCGGATAGGCATCGTTGCTGGCCTCGACGCGGGCGCGTCCGGCGCCGAACTCGGTCAGCACGTCGAGCACCGGCGCCTCGAAGGTCACCGGCGCCAAGCCGTCCTCCGACGGGGGCGCCGTCGCCTCGCCGCAGCCGCCGCACAGCGCGAGCAGGACGACGAGCGGCAGCATCCACCGCATCGCTGCGCCCGACGCACTCCGACCGGACGCCGGCCACCCCGCTGCGGGGCGCCGGACGGCTCGAATCGGGAGGGGCTCGGTTCGCAGGACGCTGGGCAAGTCCCCAGGTTAGCAGCCCGCCCCCGGTGGCCGCGCGTCGCGTCCGGCGCGGGGCGGGGACGCCCCGTCGGCTTGCGGACGCACGACGCCCAGGGGCGTCACGGGGTGCCCGTGCGGTACACTCCGGCCATGACGGAACGCTCCTTTCCGACGCCGGATCCCGGCGCGCCCGACCCCTCCCGGGCCACCGCCGCCGGGCACCGCGTCTTCACCGGCAAGCGCCGCGTGTTCCTCTTCGGCGACATCAACGCCGGCGTGGCCGAGCGCGTGGTCGACCAGCTCATCTCGTTCGCCGAGGGCGATCCGGGCGACTCGATCGACCTGCTCATCAACAGCACCGGCGGCGACATCGAGGCGGCCTGCGCGATCATCAACGCGATGCACGGCATTCCCTGCCGCGTCAACACGATCTGCATGGGCTTCGCGCAGAGCGCCGCCTGCATCATCCTCATGGCCGGCACGGGCGTGCGCTCGGCGTTCGAGAACTCGGTGCTGCTCATCCACCGCATGGTCTGGGACGAGCCGCCCGAGCAGGACGACGAGCAGGGCGACTACATGCCGCCGCCCGACGAGAAGTACGTCGAGCTCTGCCGCCGCCTCGAGAACGCCTACCTCGGCCGCTTCCTGAACCACGACGCGGTCTGGGCCGAGCGGCGCATCCCCACCGCGCTCGACATGTCCACCGACGACGCGCTGCAGCTCGGCGTGATCGACGGCGTGATCTTCCTCGACCGCGACTGAGGGTCGGGCGAGCGCGTAGGCGTTCAGCCGACCTCGCCCAGGATGCGCTCGACGCGGTCCGCGAGCCCGAGGCGCAGTAGGAACTCTTCGCACGACGCACCGGGGTGACTGCGACGTGCGGCGCAGGGCGAGGAGATGGGCCGAGCGGCACAGGTCACGCCCCGGGGCGACCTTCTCCTCGGGGCGCATGGCACCCCAGCTCGAAGAGCAGCCGGTGGACAAAGGGGTCTGTGTCCTCCGACTGGGGGACGTAGGAGACGTCGGCGGGGACTCTGGGTGTGCCGTCGTGGCCTGTGCAGCTGCGCGGCGTCGGCCAGGAGAGCACGCGCCGTCGCACCGCGGCGCGCGCCTCGACTCATCCGACCCGGGCGTCGCGCTTCGGCGGATGACCCGCGTCTCACGACCTCCCCCGCGCGATCTTCACGAGCTGCGGCGCACGATCCCGGCGCGAGAAGGACGCGATCCCGGCCCGCGGGGCCCTGCCCGCCGAGAACAGCCCTCCGGCCACCCGGGCCGCGCGACCGAAGAATGGGTTAGACTCAGCCTCCCCCGTCCCGTCCCCCCCAGTTCGACACCCGGGACCCGGCACCAGGAATCTCCACACCGATGCTCCGCAAGGCCTTCAAGCAGTTCCAGCTCGGCGTCAAGAACCCCGGCCAGGGGATGCGCATCCTCGCCAGCGAGGCCAAGATGCGTGCCGGCATCCGCACCCTGCGCTCGCTCGAGCTCGCGGTCACCTGGATCTGCAACCTCGACTGCGAGTTCTGCTACGCCGAAGACCTCATGAAGGCGCAGAAGAAGCCGCCGCACATGCCGGTCGAAGAGGTCGCCGACATCACGCGCCAGGCGCGCGACCTGGGGCTGATCCACGTGAACGTGACGGGCGGCGAGCCGCTCGTGCGCAAGGACATCTTCGAGGTCGTCGACGCGATCCCGAAGGACGTCGTCGTCTCGCTCGTGACGAACAGCACGCTGCTCACCAAGGAGAAGATCGTGCGCCTCAAGCAGGCGGGGCTGTCCACGATCCAGATGAGCTACGGCGGGTACTACCTCAAGAGCTTCCAGCGCGACCTCGCGCGCTACTGCGTCGAGCAGGGCATCTCCGTCACGCTCTCGGTGGTGAACATCAAGGCCGAGCGTCCGAACATCGAGCACGCCTTCGCGATGGCCGAGGAGGACGACTTCTCGGTGCTCTTCAACTATCCGATGATCTACAAGAATGAGGGCGTCGACTCCGAGTACTACTGGAAGATGCGCTACCACCCGCGCTGCCGCGAGGACAACCTCTTCTGGTCGGGAAAAGACCGCTGCCCCGCGGGCACGCACAAGCTCTACGTCACGAACGACGGCGACGTCATGACGTGCGACCGCATCCACGCGATCTACGGCAACGTGCGCACCGAGCCGCTGGCCGGCATCCACAAGCGCATGTACGAGCAGTTCATCAAGCACAAGAGCTTCTGCCTGCTCGAGACCTGCGAGAAGCAGTGGGACGAGAACAACAAGCGCTCCGGCCGCAACTACAGCAAGACGCTGCTCGGCACGCGTGAAGACCCGTTCAACGTGTTCGAGGGCACGCCGCTCATGCACGGCAGCGTGGCCGGCTCGACCATGGCGCAGGAGATCCACGCGGCGCGCAAGCGCGCCAGCGAGGGCGGCGCGAACGGGCACGACGCCCAGGGACACGACGCGTCCGGCGACGGGCGACCGGTCGACGTCCCGGTGAGCGAAGAGGCGCCGACGAAGCGCTGAGGGTCCGGGGCGGGCGCGACCGGCCGAGCGCGGCCCTCGAATCCGTCGCACCTCGGCGGCTATCCTGCAGCCTTCCACGCTGCGGCACGCCAACCCTCCGGGAGCCTCGATGAACGACTGGGGTGACGAACTCCTCCCTCGCGAGGGCCACAGCGGCCGCCCGGGCCTCGACGCCTTGCTCGGCAAGGCGCGCCGCGGCGACCTCGACGCCGTCCTCGATGCGCTGACCCACGACCCGTCGCTGCGGCAGGCCAAGAGCCTCGGCCACAACCGCACGCTCGTCTGGGAGGCCACGCGCGGGAACCGGCAGGTCCTGCTCAACCACCTGCTGGGGACAGGCGCCGACTTCGACGTCCCCGGACGCATCCGCGGCGAGTGCGCGGTGCTGCTCACGCCGTACGCGGTCGCACGCCGTCGCGGGCGCGACGACCTGGCCCGCACGTTGCTCGGCGTCGGCGCGCAGCTCGACGTCTACACCGCCTGCGTCCTCGGCGAGTTCGACGTGGTGCACTCGCTCATCGAGAGCGACCCCGACCTCGTCACGCGCGAACAGGACGACGACACGTTCTGGCGCGTCACGCCGCTCCACCACGCCGTCGCCGGAGGGCACGACGACCTCGTGCGCCTGCTCCTCGACCGGGGCGCGCAGGTCCGGCCCTACACCCGACTGCTGTGCGACATCGCGGCACGCTCCGACCGCGGCGACCTGGTCGAGGTGCTCGTCCAGGCGGGCGCCGATCCCGAGCTGGCTTGCGAATGGGGCAAGCGCTGAGGCCAGGCGCATCCGCGGGAGACCAGCACGGCGTCGCCGGGACCGGATCACCGGTGCAGAAGCCTGTTCCCTGGTCGGGGGGACCGATCGCGCGCCTCGACCACCGCGCGGTCGGCGCCCTGCAACTGGTCGAGGAACTGCTCGCGGACGGCCCAGCCGGCGCGCAACCGGAGGCCAGCGCGAGCAGCCACACGCCCAGCAGCGCCGCGAGCCGCTGTCCGAAGAGCCGCTGTCCGAGCAACGTGAGCGGCCACGCGAAGGGCAGCGTGCCGACCGCGACCACGCCCAGGCGCAACACGTTCAGGTCGAAGTCGGCACGCGCCATCGGCGCGAGCAGCAGCGCGTCGAGGGCGACCACGGCTCTCCGGCGTCGCCGTCGACGATCGTGTCGGGGAAGTCGTCGTCGGTCACGCGTCGTTCCCGCGGTCGCTCCGGGACGGGACCGCCGCGGTCGGGGGCACACCGGGCCGGTCACGTCGGACGCGCATCGTCCCATCCCGGGGACGGTGGGCAAAGCGGTGCCCGTTCACCCGCCCAGGCGCTCCGCCAGCCAGGCGCGCGCGGCGCGCAGGTCGAGGTCGACGGTGCTCTCGGCCACGTCCAGGACCGAGGCGGTCTCGGCCACGGTGAGCCCGACGAAGACATGCAGCTCGAGCGCCCTGGCGGCGCGCGGCTGGACGCGCTCGAGCACGGCCAGGGCGTCGTGCAGGTCGATCACGCGGGCGGCGTCGAGGGGCTCGCGGCTCCAGTGCTCGAGCACGACCTCGAAGTCGCGACGCTGCAGCTTGCCGCCGCGCTTGTCGCGCTGCCTGGCACGCGCGTGGTCGACGAGCACGTGCCGCATCACGCGCGCGGCCGCCTTGAAGAACTCGCCCCGGTCGGCGTAGTCCCTGGGTGCCTTGGGGAGCAGGCGCAGCCAGGCCTCGTTCACGAGCGCGGTGGCCTGCAGCGTGTGGTCGGCGCGCTCGCCGGCCATCTTGCCGCGCGCGATGTGGTGCAGCTCGTCGTGGACCGCGGCGAAGACCTGGTCGGCGGCCCGCTCGTCGCCGCGCGTCGAGCGCTGGATGAGCACGGTCAGGTCGAGGTCGTCGGGCTCGGGACGCTCGGGCGGCGGCGGTCGGTTCACGACATGCTCCCACGATGCTCGCGAGGACTTCGGGCGCGCGCCCGATCGTAGCAGGCGCGGAGATCCCCTCCGCCGCGCGCCGGCCGCCGACCGCGGCCGCGCTCGCCATCGAGCCGCCACGCAATCCCGTCGGGCCGTCTTCCCAGCAACCGCGCCTCGTCCCCCCGGACCATGAAGGGCCACATCCCCGACCGAACGACTCTCCGGAGGACAGACCATGAAGATGACCATCGAGCGCTTCGACGACCTCATGCGGCTCACGCTGCGCGGCGACTTCGACGCGTTCGTGCGCGACCCGTTCCTCGAGCGCGTGGCGAGCCTGATCGCCGAGGGCGCGCGCCGGCTCGAGCTCGACCTGCTGCGCGTGCGCTTCCTCGGCAGCTCCGGCGCGGGTGCGCTGCTCAAGTGCCGCCGCATGCTGCGCGAGCAGGGCGGCGAGCTGCTCGTCCTGCGCGCGTCCGACGCGGTGCGCGAGACGCTCGAACTGCTCGACCTGACCCGCCTGCTGGGCGTGGCCGACGACGAACTCGAGCCCGCCAGCCACGACGGCTGAGCACGACACGCTCCCCGGGGAGGCGGGAGGCTCCCCGGGGGTGCGCTTCGGGAGGCACACCGCGACGCACGCGCGACGGGCGACGGCCCCTGACGCCGCGCGACGTGCGCGCGTCCCCGCACCGGTCGCTCGAACCGCCGACGCGGGACGCGCCCGGCCTCAGGGAACCCACACGAGACGCCCCTCGGGGGACGGCTCCTCGTCCCGGCCCAGCGGACGCACGCGCGCGTCGTCGATCTCGAACAGCACCGCAGCCTCGGCGTTCTGGGCCCGGAAGGCGTCCCAGTCGTACTCGGCGCTGAGCTTGGTCGACTTCACGTGGCGTCCGCCCCAGGTGCGCGCGGCCAGCGACGAGAAGCTGCCGGGCTCGCCCCACGGCCGCCTGCCCTGCAGGTGCGCGCCGCGTCCCTCCGACGGCTCGCCCTCGATCGGCTCGGCGCGCGGAGTGAGCTGCAGCACGTGGTCGCGTCCGAACAGGTCGCCCAGGGCCACGCAGGCCAGGCTGTTGTAGGCGTCGTCGCGTGTCGCGGCGAGCAGCCAGTCGAAGCGTTCGAGCGGCAGCTCGTCGAGCGTGCTCTCCTCGAGCACGTCGCCGTGCACGGTGTCGAGGCCGGCGAGGCGCGCCTGGCTCACCGAGCGCCAGGACTCGTCGACGCACAGCACGTCGACACCGGCCTGCTTCAGCGCGCGGCACAGTTCGAGCGAGAAGGCGCTCACGCCGAGCACCAGCACGCCGCCGCCGCTGCGTCCCGCGAGCCCGAGGCGACGCGCCAGCGGCGCCACCGTGAACCCGTGCAACGCCACCGAGAGCACGATCACGCCGAAGACCACCGGCACCATCGCACGCGCGTCGGGATAGCCGGCCGCGACGAGCCGCGGCGCGAGCGCGCCCGCCATCGCCGCGGCCACGATGCCGCGCGGAGCGATCCAGCCCACGAGCAGTTTCTCGGCGCGCGGGACGTCGGTGCCGAGCAGCGCCGTCCAGACCGTGAGCGGACGCACCACGAACAGGATCGCGAGCACGAGGAGGACCACCCCGGGATCGAACGCCAGGAGGTCGGCGCGGGCGATGCGCGCCGAGAGCACCAGGAACAGGACCGCCACGAGCACGGTGGCGACCGTCTCCTTGAACTGGCGGATGGCCTCGAGACTGGGCGAGCTCCCGTTGGCCAGGACCACGCCCATGGTCGTGACCGCCAGGAGCCCCGCCTCGTGGAAGGCCTGCTCCGCCACGGCGAACGCGAGCAGCACCCCGGCCAGGATCACCGGCGCCTTGAGGTGCTCGGGCACCGCGCCGCGCTCGAGCGCCTTGCCCAGCAGCCCGCCCAGCAAGGCCCCCCCCAGTCCGGCGAGCACGACCCGTCCCACCATGGCCGCGAGCGGGGCCGCGACCCCGGCGTGCTGCAGTTCGCCGTGCAGCAGCACGCCCTCGAGCACGAGCACCGCGAGCAGCGCGCCGAGCGGGTCGTTCACGATGCCCTCCCAGCGCAGCAGCCGCGCGGGACGTTGCGCCAGCCGTGCCTGGCGCAACATGGGCTTGATCACCGTCGGACCGGTCACCACGAGGATCGCACCGACCACCGCCGCGACCGGCCAGGAGAGCCCGGCCAGAGCGTGCCCGAGCAGCGTCGTGAGCACGAACGAGACCACCAGTCCGCCGAGCACGAGCCGCAGCAGCGGCCAGCCGAGCTTGCGTGCCTCGGCCAGGCGCAGCGAGAGACCGCCCTCGAACAGCACCACCGCCACCGCGAGCGAGACGAGCGGGTCGAGCACCGAGCCGAACAGCGCGTCCGGCACCAGCACGCCCGTCAGCGGACCGAGCAGCAGTCCCGTCGCGAGCAGCAGCACGATCGACGGCACGCCCACGCGCCCCGCGAGCCACTGCGCGAGCACTCCCGCGACCACCAACCCGGCGAGCACCAGCAGCGGATCGTGCGACAAGCAGTCATCCCCCAGCGCGACGGCGCTCAGCCGTCGCTCGCCGGACGACTCGCCTCGAGCGTACGCAGCGCCGCGAGGATCTCGCGCACGCGCTGACGGAAGCGCTCGACCGATTCGGGCTTCTCGATCGTGCGCTCCCACCAGCGCTTCCAGCCGTCGAGCGTGGCCAGGCGCGCCTGCACCGCGGTCGGACCCAGCGCGTCGGGACGTCCGGCCAGCACGACCTGCTTGTAGCGCGCCTGCCGCACGTACCAGCCCTCGGTGAGCGCCGTCGCGCGCTCGACGTCCTCGCGCACGGACATGTCGAGTCCGATGCAGGCGTTCAGGAACGCGGGCGTGAGCCAGGCGATGTCGGCCTTGTCGAGCAGCTGGTCGAGCTGGTCCATGCGCGCCGGGTCGGACGTCTGCAGGTAGCGCTCGTCGACCAGGTCGGTGAGCATGTCGAAGGTGCCCAGATCGCAGCCCGGCGCGGGACCGAAGGGCCTGGCGGAGTAGACGCTCGTCGCGAACGGCGCGCCGGCCACCGCGGGCAGGATCGTCGGCGCCGACGCGGCCGCCGTGTCGGACGCCTGGCCGTCGCCCGGCAGCGCCGCCGACGAGGTCACGTCGGCCGCCGCGTCGCGCGCATCCTGCGCCGCCCCCTCGTCGGACGTCGCCGGCGTCGCGTCCCCCCCGCCGCTCTCGTCGGCGAAGGCGGCGGGATCACCGGCGGTCCCCGGCGCGGCGCAGGCGCCGAGCGACAGCGAGAGACCGGCCAGCACGAGCACGCGCAGCGTGGAACGGGACATCGGGCAGACCTCCGGGACACGACGCGAGGGAACGGGCAAGGTAGCAAACGCAGCGACCCGGCCGCGTGCGAGGCGCCCGGCCGCCGTCCCTCCCCGCGCGCCCTTCGTCAGCCAGGGGCGCCGCGCAGCACCGCGTCGACCCGGGCGAGCACGTCCTCGGCCGGCCCGCGCAGCGCGAGGTCGACGCGCCCGCTCGCGTCGGTGGCAAAGGGATTCACCTCGACGGTGAAGGCCCCGCGCGCCGCGGCGGCGTCGAGCAGTCCGGCCGCCGGGTAGACGACGGCCGAGGTGCCCACCACCAGGAACAGCTCGCACGCCAGGGCCTGCTCCAGCCGCTCGAGCGCCTCCGTCGGGATCGCCTCGCCGAACCACACCACGCCGGGACGCAGGGGCGCGCCGCACGACGGACACCGCGGCGGCAGGTCGTCGAACGCGACGCGCTCGTCGCGCCAGCGTCGCGGGACGCCCGCGCATCCGGCCCAGCAGCCGACCTCCCACAGCGACCCGTGGAAGCGCACGACGTCGGCGGTGCCCGCGCGCTCGTGCAACCCGTCGACGTTCTGGGTCACGAGCAGGAAACCCGGCAGCTCGCGACTCCAGCGGCTCAGCACCTCGTGCGCCGCGTTCGGGACGCAGCGCGCCACGGCCGCGCGCCGCTCGGCGTACCACTCCCAGACCGTGCGCGGATCACGCGCGAACGCGGCCGGCGTGGCGAGCTCCTCGACGCGCCGTCGACGCCAGAGTCCGTCGCGCCCGCGGAACGTCGGCACGCCGCTGGCCGCCGACACGCCCGCCCCGGTGAGGACGGTCACCGCACGCGCGGCGCGCAGACGCCCGGCCACCGCACGCACGTGCTCCTCGCGCACGTCGTCGGACGAGCGCTCGTGCATCGGCGTCAGTCGGCTTCCGGCCGCAGCAGCAGCGACGAGCGCCGTTCGGGCCGCAGGCTCTCGGAGGCCATGCCCAGCACCTCTTCGGGCGTGAGCGAGACGTATCCCGGGAGCTGCTCGATGTCGAGTCCCATGTTGTCGCGCGCGTAGAGCAGGAACAGCGTCTGCTGCGCCTCGATGATGTCGAGCTGGCCCTTCAACGAGGCGTACTCGGGCTCCTCCTCGGCGAGCCGCCGGATCTCGGCGAAGTCGGGCCACTCGGCGAGTTGGCTGCCCATGTTGGACACCATCTGGGCCGCCTCGTTCGGCGTGAACGAGGTGTAGAGCTTGTCGAGCTCGGCGCGCACGTCCTCGACGGTGACGCCCTCGGGCAGCGGACCCGAGACGAGCAGGAAGCGCCCCTCGGGCACCACGAGGTCGGCGAAGGCCGCCGCCTGCACGCCCAGCGACGCCAGCGTCTGGCGCTGACCGATGCGCGTGTTCACGAGCAACGCCAGGGCGTCGGCGGCCATGCGGTCGTGTGCGCCGCGGTCGGGCAGCCGGTACCACTCCATGTAGTGGCGCACGGGCACGTCCCAGGTCGCCTCGAGGTGCACGGGGCCCGCGAGCCGGTCCTTGGCCTTGGCCGCGGACGCCTGCCACGGCGGTCGCGCCACGAGTCCGCCGAAGTCCTCGGCGACGGCGGCCAGCACCTCGTCGGCCGGCGCCGGTCCCACCGAGACGAGCTGCACCCCCGGTCCGGGACGGACCTCGTCGGCCAGCGCCGCGATGACGTCCTCGGTCGTGGCGCGCTCGACGTCGCCGAGCGCGCGCACGTGCGTCGCGCCGTGGCGCACGACCTGGTTCCACGCGGCCAGCGCCCACTTGTGGGTCACGCCGCCCGCGCTCGTGCCCATGACCTCCTGATGCACGAGGCCCTTCTCGCGCGCGAGCATGGCGTCGAGTTCGGGGGACGGCTGCAGCGCTCCGGCGCGCAGCCACTCGGCGTGGTGCCGCTGCGCCTCGCGCCAGCGCTCGGGCGGCGCCAGGCTCTCGAGCCGCAGCGCGAGCGCGGTCGTCTCGCCGTTCACCGTGATGCCGTCGATGTCGTACGTCGCGTTGGACGGCTCGCTGGAGCGCAGCATGAAGTGCTCGAGCAGGTGGCTCCACTGGGTGTGGCCCGCGCCGTCGGAGAGCAGCCCGAGCGGCAGCAGCGTGAGGAACACCTGGCTCTTCGCGGCCGGCGCCTCGACCACGAGCACGCGCACGCCGTTCTCCAGCGTCGTCTCGTGGAACGGCGGGTCGTCGGCGCGCGCGGGCGCGGCGACGAGCGCGACGCCCAGCAGCGTCGCGAGCAGGCGGGAGGCGTACGGCATGGGGACGGTCTCGGGACGGGAGGACTTCGGCCGGGGCGGCGAGCCGATCGCGCAGCGTAGCGCTCGCGGCGTGCGCCTGTCATGGCCGCCCCTGGACGCGGGCCGGGACCCGGGTCCGACGGGCGGGGCCGCTCAGCCGCCTCCGGCCGCGCGGAACAGGTCGGTCACCCAGGGCATCCAGTGCTCGAAGAACGACCACGCGGCGGGGTCCTGCACGGCGCCGGAGAGCACGTGCGCGCCGCGCGCCAGGCCGCCCGCGGCGTAGTGTCCGAAGGCCGCGCCACCCACCGCGGCCCAGCCCGCCGCGACGCCGCCGTGGACGACGCCGCCGGCCGCCACGCCGCCCAGCACGAGCAGGCCCAGCGCGAGGCCGCCCATGCCGAGCACGCCGACGCTGACGCCGCCCAGGCACACGCCGCCGACGGCCACGCCGCCCCAGGCGAAGACGCCCACCGCGACCTGTCCCACGGCGACCCAGCCCCTGGCCACGCGCACGCGGCCGGTACGCGGCGACGGTCCGTAGCCGCGGTCGACGTGCAGCAGCGGCAGGCCGAACAGCGTGGCGTGCGAGCGGTACTCGTACTCCATCGAGAAGAAGGCGTTGCCGAGCACGCCGAGCGCGCGTCGCCACGCCGGACTCTCGTCGGCGCGCGCCTGGGTCGCGCGACCTTCGGCGATCGCGGACAGGTCGGTGGCCAGCTCGAGCGCCGAGCGGTAGCGCCGCGCCGGATCGCGCGCCATCGCGCGCGCCACCACGGCCTCCGCGTCGCGGCTGCGCGTCGGCGCCACGCGCCGCAACTGCGGCGCCGCGCCGTGCCGGATGGCGTCGAAGATGTCGGCCAGCGAACGCCCGATGAACGGGCGACGTCCCGAGAGGCCCTCGAAGAGCGTCACGCCCAGGCTGTAGACGTCGCTGCGCGCGTCGACGAGCTGCTCGCTCTGGCGCACCTGCTCGGGCGACATGTAGTACGGCGTGCCGAGCGGTTCGCCCGAGAGCGAGAGCTCGAGGTCGCCGTCGCCCTTGGCGAGTCCGAAGTCGGCCACGAGCGGACGCCCGCCGCGGTGCACGAGGATGTTCGACGGCTTGAGGTCGCGGTGCACGATGCCCAGGTCGTGTGCCACGCCCACCGCGCGCGCCACCGGCGCCATGAACGCGCAGAATGCGCGCTCGTAGCTGTCGTGCCGGGCGAGCGCCGGATCGCCCACGGCCTCGGCCAGGTCCTGCGCCGACCACGAGCGGTGGGCCGGAAGGCGCGCGAGCACCTCGGCCAGCGTCGGACCGTCGACGCACTCCATCGCGATGGCGTGGAAGCCGTCGTCCTCGAACACGGCATGGATCTGCACGATGTTCGGGTGCGCGAGGCGCGCCACCGCGAGCGCCTCGCGACGGAAGCGTTCGACGTGCCGGCTCTCGAGCGCCAGCCCGGGACGCAGCACCTTCAGCGCCACGTTGCGGTGCAGCTCGGGCTGCTCGGCGCGGTACACGACCGACATCCCGCCGCGTCCCAGCACCGAGACGATGCGGTAGCCGGCGAGCACGCTGCCGGGCACGAGCTCGCGCCGCGCCGGACGGGACGACGCGCGCCCCTCGTCGAGCAGGTCGAGGCAGCGCCGCAGCGCCGCGTGCTGGGCCTCGGGCACCCGGGCCAGGACGTCCTCGCGCGCGGGCGCCTCGCCGCGCGCCAGGCGGTCGGAGTAGTCGGCCACGAGACGGTCGAGCAGGTCGTCGAGGTCACGGGCTTCGGAATCGGTCATGGTCGTCATGACCTTACAAGGCGTGGCGCCCGGACCGATTCGTCGCGCGTCCGTGATTTTCGCGGCGGGCCCGCGCCACCCGACGCGAACGCCGCCACCCGACCCACGTCACGGGACGTCGCGCGCGTCCGCCCAGGCCGCGAGCGCCCGCCGATAGAGCGAGTGCACCGCGGACTCGCTGCGTCCCATGCGGCGCGCGGTCTCGCGCGCGTCGAGCCCGAGGAAGCGGCGCAGCCCGAGCACGCGCCGGTGTTCGGGCGACAGGCCCAGGAACGCCTGCTCGAGCGCGCGCCGCTCGTCGGCCGCGGCGGCGCGCGTGAACGGCCCGGCGGTCGCGGCAGGCAGGGCCGAGTCCGAGAGCCCGCTCGCACTCCAGTCGGCGCGCGAGAGGCGCACGACGCGTCCGCTGCGCTTGTCGGCGCGCAGCCGGCGGGCCACGTCGACCACGACGTGCCGCGCGAGGTGCGCCAGCAGCCTGCGCAGTGCGGTCTCGCCCGCCTCGGACGGCGGCAGCCCTCCGCGCGTCCCGAGCGCCCGCAGGAGCGTCTCCTGCACGAGGTCGTCGAGCTCGGCGTGGGCGCGCACGGCGCGTCCCGCGAGGTGCAACAGAGCCAGGCGCAGCCACTCGACCTGGGACGCGAGCCGCTCGCCCACGTCGTCGCGCGCTCCCGGGTCGCCTGCCTGCTCGGCGGTCATTCGCGGGAGGCCGCGTCGACCAGGATCGCCTCGAGGTTGCCGAGGTAGTCGAGCAGCGCGTAGCGCGGCGCGTCCGGGTCGCTCGGATCGACGCGCTCCTCGCCCAGGTTCGTCTCGATGCCGAGGTCGGTGGCCAGCACGAGCCGCACGTCGTTGAAGAAGCGCAGCAGCAGGTCGAGCGTGGCGGGACCGAGCCGCAGCGCGAGCGTCCCCTTCTTCTTGCGTTCGCCGCCCGCGAGCAGCGTCGTCACCTCGGACAGCATCGTGCGGCGCGCCTCGAGCAGCGACTCGCCCAGCACCTGCCGGTGCTCGCGCTGCTGCTCCGGGTCGGCGTACGCCGGCGGGAACAGCCGGTCGATCACGCGCCGGTTGCCGTCGGGGTCGGCCAGCAGCGCCGCGAGCTGCAGCGGGAGCGCGCCCAGCAGCGTCGCCTCGACCGCCTCGAAGGTGAGCGTCCAGCGCGGCTCGCCGGACTCGGCGTCGTCCTTCTCGCGCGCGAGCTTCGTCATCGCCGGAGGCCCCCGTTCAGCCCGCGACCTGCTCGAGCGTGGCCTGCAGGCCGTACGCGTGCAGGCGCGTCACGTAGAACTCGGCCTTCTCGCGCTCGCAGCTCGCCACCACCGAGCGTCCTTCGTTGTGCACCTCCAGCATCTTCTCGTTGGCCACCGCCTCGCTGAAGCCGAACAGCTTCTGGAACACGTAGACCACGTAGCTCATGAGGTTGATCGGATCGTCCCAGACGATCACGTTCCAGGGACGGGCCGGGGCGGTGCGCGTCTGCGGGGCGGGCAACGTGACGGTGTCCGGGTCGGCCGCGGACGCGGCACCCCGCACGCGGAGCATCCGGGGGACGATCGACTGGGGCGGCCGTGCACGCATCCCCCACCTTGTAACACCGCGGCGTCGACGGCGGCAGGACACGTCGGAGCGCACGGCGAAGACCCCGCGCAGCGAGCAGCCGAGCGCCGGCGCGCTGCGCCGACGGACCGCACGCCGTCACGACGAGTCGGCACCGACGCTTCGCCCGGGACGGATCGGTATGCTGGCGCCGTCCCAGTCCCCGTCCTGCGACAGCATCCTTCCGGAGGCGATCCGATGGCCCCTTCCGCACCGCGCTCGTCCCGTCCCTGGGTGGCCCTGGGCGTGGCCGTGGTCGCCCTGGTGGCGGCGTTGCTCGTGCTGCGCATGTTCGACGAGGACGCGGACGGTCCCGTCGACGGGCCCGACGCACCCACGCTCGAGCAGCCGGACGGCAAGTCGATGAAGCTCGAGCCGAACACGCCCACGCGCGACCGCAGCGCGACGCCCATCCCCGGCGTGGCCGAGCGCGACACGGCGCTCGAGAAGGCGCGCGAAGAGGCCGTCGAAGAGCCGGTGCTGGTCTACGGCAAGGTGGTCGACGGCGCCGGCAAGGCGCTGCCCGACATCGACGTGACGCTCTACGACGATCTGGGCGACTACCTCGACACGACCACGTCCGACGACGACGGCGAGTTCTCGTTCGCGTGGGACGAGCCCCTGGGCGCGGGCTGGTCGGTGGCCACCGACCCCGATCCGATGGCCGACCCCGACCAGGCCTCGTCGACGGTGCCGGCGATCCACGTGCACGACGCGGCGGTGGTGCCGGGCGACGTGCCGGTGCGCGTCGAACTCGTGGTGGCGCGCGCGCCGCGCATCGAGGGCATCGCGCTCGACGCCCTCAGCGGCGAACCGATCGAGATGGCCGACGTCGAGGTCGTGGTGACCGCCGCGGGCTTCGTCGACGAGTACCAGGACGGCTTCACCGACGAGGACGGCACCTTCTCGATGTCGATCGTCGACATCCCCGCGCAGGGGCTGCTGGTGCGCGTCACCGACGACGAAGGACGCACGAGCGTGCAGGGCCCGTTCGACCTGCGCCCGGGCGAGTCGAAGTACCTCGAGTTCCGCATCGGCGACAGCCTCGAGCTCACGGGCACCGTGCACGACGCGTCGTCGGGCCTGCCGCTCGAGGGCGTCGAGGTCTACCTGCTGCCCGTGCATCCCACCTTCGACGACGGCGACGCGTGGGACGTGACCGCCGACGACGGCAGCTTCTCGCTGGAGGACGTGCCCTCGGGAGCCGACCGGCTGTGGCTCTTCACCTACGCCGAGGAGAACGGACCGGCGCTCGTGCCGGTGACCGACCCGCGGCGACCGGTCGACGTCCGGCTGGGCGGCTACGTGACGGTCAAGGGCGTCGTGACGTCCACGGGCGAGGAGGGCGAACCGGTGCCCGACGCAGAGCTGCGCTTCGTGCTGCGCGGTCCGTACACCGTGCTCGAAGACTGGGAGGACACGGCCTACAGCGACGACGACGGCGAGTTCGAGCTCGAGCTCGAGAGCGTCCCGCCCGAGGCGGCCGAGGTCTTCGTCGAGGCGCCCGGCTACGTGCGCGCGCGCATGCACCTGTCCGACATCGCGCCCACCGGCAAGGGCTGGCGCGAGTACACGGTCGCGATCACGCTCGAGCCGTCCGGGGGCTGACGGCCCGCCTTCCGTCGGTGGACGCGGCGCGCGCCGGCTTGGCATGATCCTGCGCTTCCTCGGCCGGGAGGCGAACGGCGCCCCCGCTGCCCCGTCCACCCCAGGCGGAAGGCGCATGACGCACTCCGGACTCGCCCGGCCCGCGGGCCTCCTCATGTCGCTGCTGACGGCCGGCCTGCTCGCGCTGACCGCCTGCTCGAGCGCCCCCCGGCGTCCCTGGACGCCCGTCGAACGGCGCGAACCCGAGGTCGACCTGCTGCACTACGAGATCCACGTCGACCTCGACCACGAGGCGGGGTACCTGCAGGGACAGGTCGGCATCGAGTTCCGTGCGCTGCCCGGCGAGCCGGTGAACCACATCACCCTCGACGCCGTGGGCCTCGACGTGCGCAAGGCCTGGGACAGCCAGGGCCGCGACCTGGCCGTCGACGTCGACGCGCAGACCCTGAAGGTGCACCTGGCCGAGCCGCTGCCGCCGGGCACGGCCGAGATCGTGGTGATCGACTACGAGGCCTTCCCGCGGCGCGGCATCCTGTTCATCCCCCCCGGTGGCGACGACCCAGGACGCCCGTGGATGGTCTGGAGCCAGGGCCAGTCCGAGGACACGCGCCACTGGATGCCGGTCTGGGACCTGCCCAACGACCGAGCCACGCACACGCTGCACATCACCGTCGACGACCGCTTCACGACGCTCTGCGCGGGCGAGCTGGTCGACACGTTGCGCGACGAGCGCAACGGCCGGCGCACCGACACCTGGCGCATGGACGTCCCGCACAGCAGCTACCTCACGACGCTCGTGGCCGGCGGGTTCGCGACCGCCGAGCTGCCCGGCGAGGGAGTGCCGCTGCCGGTGCTGGCCGACCCGCGCCTGCTCGACGACGCGGTGCGCGTGTCGTCCGACACACGCGACATGATCGCGCTCTTCGAGCAGGTCACCGGCGTCCCGTACCCGTACGCCAAATACGCGCAGACCTACGTCGAGGACTTCACCGCCGGCGGCATGGAGAACATCTCGGCCACGACGCTCTACGAAGAGGGCATCCACCCGCGCGACGCCGAGCCGCAGGTCGACATCGGCACGCTGCTGGCGCACGAGCTGGCGCACCAGTGGTACGGCGACCTGCTCACGAACCGCTCGTGGGGCGACGTCTGGCTCAACGAGGGCATGGCCACCTACTGCGAGCTGCTCTGGAAGGAGCACGCCGACGGACTCGCGGCCATGCAGGCCGAGCTGATCGCCGACCAGCGCCAGGCCGCCGACGAGGACGCCGACGCTCCGCGCCCGACGGTCTGGCACGACTACGTCGACCCCGACGACACGTTCGACACCCACGCCTACGAGGGTGCCGCGGCGCGGATCTTCCTGCTGCGCAACCAGATCGGCGCAGAGGCCTTCGACCGCGCGCTGCGGCACTACACCGCTCAGCACGCCCGGGGCATCGTGGTCACCGCCGACTTCGTCGATTCGTTCGAGGAAGAGCTCGGCATCGATCTCGGCCCTTTCTTCGACGAGTGGTTCTACGGCGAGGGCTTCCCGGTCTTCGCGGCCACGGTGGCAGGCGCGCCCGACGATCCGTCCACCCCGCTGCTCACGGTCGAGCAGGTCCAGGACGAACTCGGCATGCGCGAGGTGTTCCACGTGGCGGTGGCCGTGAGCTGGTCGCGCGGCGGCGTCGAGCACCGGGCGGCGATGCCGTTCGAGACGCGCGAGTCCACGCTGCGTCTCGCGGGAGAGGGCGATCTCGACTGGGTGCGCTTCGACGCCGACGGCGTCGTCCCCGGGCGCGAGCACCTGGCCCAGTCGCCCCAGCGCTGGGCGAGTCAGCTGCGCGCCGCGAGCGATCCCGTCACGCGGCTCGTGGCGGCGCAGTGGTTCGCGCGCGACGGGCACGTGTTCGACGACACGCTCGACGACGCCTCGGTCTCGTCGGCGCAGCTCGAGGCGCTGCACCAGGCGGCGCTGGGCGACGACTTCGTGGAGGTGCGCACCGCGGCCGTGCGGGCCATCGGCCTGCTGCAGCGCGAGGCCTCGGTGCCGACGCTCATGACCCTCGCCCGCGACGCCGACGCGCGCGTGCGGCAGGCGGCGCTGGGCGCGCTCGCGACCCTCGGCGGCGACGACGTGCTGCTGCTGATCGACGCGGCGGTCGACGACCCCAACGGGGGCGTCTGCGCGGCGGCGCTCTCCGCGCTCGTTCAGCGCGACATCCCCGAGGTGTTCGACCGGCTCGTGCGGCGCTTCCACGCCACCGACCAGCTGCGTCTGCGACGCGACCTGGTGAATCTCGCGGGCAGCATCGGCGACGCGCGCGTGCTGCCGTTCGTGATCGGCGTGGCGCGCAGCGACCCCGAGCGCTGGGTGCGCGCGGCCGCCGTGCGCGTGCTCGGACTCGACGGCTGGCGCTTCCCCGACGTGGTCTTCCGCGAGCTCTGCCGCTCGCTCTCCGACGCGAGCTACGAGGTGCGCGCGGCGGCCGCCGATGCCCTCCGCGAGAAGGGCGACGCGCGCGCCCTGATCCACCTGCGCGCGCGGCTCGACCTCGAAGACGACGCGACGGTCTGGAAGGCGCTCGCCGACGCGATCGCCGCGTTGTCCTGAGCGCGCCGCCCGGACCCATCGATCCGCTCGTCCACGTCGCACGCGCACCGGGGAAGTCCGCTACAATGCGCCCCGCGCGCGTCTCGGGCGACGCGCCGTCCGATCGCAAGGCCGCCGATCCATGACCCAGCTCGACGAGCTGTTCCCGGGGAGCGCGCCGGTCCTGCTCGACGCCGCGATGGGCAGCCGTCTGCGCGACGAGGGCTGGCCCGCCGACCGTCCCACCGTCCTGGCCAACCTCGACGCGCCGCAGCTCGTGACCCGCGTGCACGCGGCGCACCGCGAGGCCGGCGCGCAGATCCTCATGACGAACACGTTCAGCGCGCTGCTGTTGAGCGACACGCGCTGCCGCGAGGCCGTCTCGGCCGGCGTGCGCCTGGCGCGGGCCGCCGCCGGTGAGAGCCTGCGCGTGGCCGCCTCCGTGGCGGCCTTCGGACTGGCCGTGGGCGATCCGCAGCTCGAGGGGGTGGTCGAGCAGCTCGTCGACGAGGGTGTCGACCTGATCGTGTTCGAGACGTGCACCAAGCCGCGCGACGCCACGAGCGCGCTCGACCTGCTCGAGCGAAGGGCGCCGGACCTGCCCGGCGTGATCTGCGCCAGCAGCACCGACGGCGGGCACGACGACGTCGACCGCGTCCACGCCGTGCTGGAGATCGTGCACGCGGCGGCGCTGCCCGGCGTGTCGTCCGGACTCAACTGCTGCCGGGGACCGCAGGAGGTGCTGAAGCTGGCCCAGGGCGCACCCGCCCCCCTGCGCTGGTTGAAGCCCAACACGGGCGATGCACGCGAGCACTCCGACGACAACGTCATGGCCGGCTTCGCCCGGGCGGCCACCCAACACGGCGCACGCTTCGTGGGCGCGTGCTGCGGCTCCTCGCCCGAGACCCTCTCGGCCATGCGTTCGGCGCTGTCCCGATGAGGCCGTCGATGCGCGGCGCCCCCGACACGGCGCTGAAGAAGCTGCGTCCGTTCGCGCTGCCGATCGTGGCCCTCGTGCTGGCGCTCTCGCTGCTGCGGAAGGACTTCGACGTCGACGACGTGCGCGCGGCCCTGGCCGACGGGGATCCCGAACGGGCGCTCGAGCTGCTGTCGAGCGCGCGCGAAGGCGACCTGATCGAGCCGCTCGTCACGAACGTCTGGATGACCGCCGGCCAGCGCGCCTCGCGGCTGGCCGCCCTGCGCGCGCGTCCCGCCGACGAGCGCTCCGAGGCGCTCGACGCGCCGACCCTCGTGGCACCGCGCGGCGAGTACCGCGCGCCGCCGACGACGCTGCGCCTGCGCGAGGCGCTCGACCGTCCGGTGCGGGTGGCGCTGCACGGCGTCGAGCTGGGGCTCGACATGACGACCGTCGACGTCCCGGCAGGGGCGCTCGAGGCGCCGATCGGCGTGACGGTCCTGGCGGGCACGACGGTCTCGCTGACGCTCACCGCGGCCGACGACTCGCTCATGCCGGCCCTGGCCTGGTTCCGCACGCTCGACGCCGAGCGCGCGCGCCTCGTCGGCATCGTCCTCGCGACGGCCGAGGAGATCGCCGGCGACGATGCGCGCGCCGACGCGCTGCTGACCGGCATCGTGGCCCTCGACTACAGCCTGCTCGACGAGGCGCTGACGCGACTGCGTCCCCTGCTCGCCGACCCCGACTACGGACGCCTCGCGCGCGAGCTGTGCGTCATCGCGCTCGACGCCCAGGGTCTCGACGCCAGCGCGCTCGCGCTGCTCGACGGGGGTTGAGCGGACTCACCCCTCCCGCTCGGAGTACGCGCGCAGAATGCGGTGGCAGCGTTCGCCGAGCGCCGTCTCGTGCTCGCGCGCGGCGAGATTGAGCAGGTTGCGCAACGTGCGCACGAGCATCTCGGCGTCGGACGCGTCGAGCGCGGTCAGGTCGGACGACGGGAAGCCCTGCATCTCGAGGAACTGCTTCCAGAAGTCCTCGTCGCTGGTCTGGCCGGAGTGGAACGGGTCGAGCACGAGCAGGCCGTCGGGCAGGTCGTAGCGCACGAGCATGTGGCCCGGCATGCCGACGCCCACGATCGGCACGCCCAGGCGACGTCCCACGAGCACCCAGGCGATGCACAGCGGCAGCGGCATGCCGCGCCGGTGCGACGTGACCCCGTGCAGCAGAGCATCGGCCAGGCGTGCGTGCTGGAACGGGACACCCTGCAGGCCGTGCTCGTCGACCAGCACCCGACGCAGCGCGCGCAGCACCGCCTCGGAGTCGCGCTGGCCGTCGAGCAGCTCGTCGACGCGCACCGCCATGGCATCGAGCGCGGCGGTCACCCCGGACGGTGCGGGTCCGCCGTCGACGAGGCGTCCGAGCAGGATCGACCCGCGCTCGAGGTCGGGCTCGCCGCGCAGCATCAGGAGCACCTCGCGTTCGACGAAGGGTCCGTCGATCTCGGCCAGGATGCGCCGCAGCAGCCGATGCACGTCGCCGGACGCCCCCGCCAGCGCCGCGAGCAGCATGGGCCGCGCGCCGTCGCCGGCCCCGATGAGCGCCTCGCGGCAACGCGCCACGATCTCCTCGTTCGCGTCGCTGAGCAACGCGATCATGCCGCCGATCTGCCCCTCGCCCGCCGGCGGACGCGCCCCCGACGACCGCGTCGTGTCGGTCATCGCGCCGCTCCGGACGCCCCCCCGCGGACGCGGGTCAACGCGGCTTCTCGAGCAGCACGAGCCGACGCGTGCGTCCCTCGGCGTGGGGACGTCCGTCGTAGTCGCCGTACTGCGCCTCGTAGCGCAGCCCCGCGCGCATCGCGAAGGCAGCCAGCTCGCCCTCGTCGAACAGGCGCACCGACTCGTGCCAGCGGCGCGGCGCCTCGCCGGGACGCATGAGGCACAGGTGCTTCTCGACGCGCCGCGCCTCGGCGTCGATGAAGCGCTCGATCTCGACCACGGCCGTGTCGATCACGTCGACGCTCTGCGGCACGAGGTTGCGCGCGACCGTCTCGCGGTCCATCAGGTCGAGCAGCGCCCGCCCGCCGGGGACGAGCACGCGCGCGATCTCGTCGAGGGTGCGCTGGTGGTCGCGGTCGTCGGCGAAGTAGCCGAACGACGAGAACAGGCACGTGACCGAGTCGAACGACCAGTCGCGGAACGGGACCGCGCGCATGTCGGCGCGCACGGTGCGCAATCCGCGCGCGCGGCTCCTCTGCACGAGGTCGGCGGACAGGTCGAGGCAGGTCACGTGACAGCCGTCGGCCGCGAAGGCCTCGCTGTGCCGTCCCGCGCCGGAGGCCAGGTCGAGCAGACGTCCTCGGCGCGGGTCGTGGCGCAGCAGACCGAGCGCGCCCTTGACCTCGCGGGCCGCCGTCGCGTCGTCGCGATGGGCGTACACCTCGAGGTAATCCGCTCGGAAGGCGTCGACGTACCACGGTGTCTGCGGCATGGGATCCATCGTAGCAACGCGCCGGGGGGGATGCTCAGACGTCGGGGGACGGGACCCGCCGGTGTGCGCGTCGGGCGATCAGGAGTCGAGGCCGGACCCGACGGCCAGCCTCCTGGTTCAGCTCCCGCCGGCGGACTCGGCCCGGGCCGCCTGGCGCCAGAGCGCCTCCATCTCGTCGAGCGTGGCGTCGTGCAGGCGCGCGCCCAGGCCGCGCTCGACGTGCGCGAAGCGCCGCCGGAACTTGGCGATCGTGCGCCGCAGGGCCAGCTCGGGATCGATCCGGTGCTTGCGCGCCACGTTGACCGCGGCGAAGAGCACGTCGCCGAGCTCGTCCTCGAGCCGCTCGTGGGCGCCCGCTCCGGACGTCGCGTCGCCCGCGGACGACTCGCCGGCGCCGGTCGCCCGGCTCGCCGCGCGGCTGACCTCGGCCAGCTCGTCGACCTCTTCGCGCAGCTTGTCGAGCGCGCCGGCGGCGTCGGGCCAGTCGAAGCCGGTGCGCGCGGCCTTCTCGCCCAGCCGCAGCGCGAGCAGCAGCGCGGGCAGCCCCGACGGGACGCCGTGGAGCGCGCTCTCCTGCCCCTCGCGCTCCTTGGCCTTGCTCGCGTTCCACGAGGCCAGCGCGGAGTCCGCGTCGTCGGCCTGCACGTTTCCGAACACGTGCGCGTGCCGGCGCACGAGCTTGGTCGCGATCCCGGTCGCCACGGCGGACAGGTCGAAACGTCGCTCCTGCTCGGCGATGCGCGCCATGAGCAGCACGTTCATGAGCACGTCGCCGAGCTCCTCGGTGACGTGCGCGTCGTCACGCTCGGCCACGGCCTCGGCCGTCTCGGCCGCCTCCTCGAGCAGGTTCGCGACCATCGAGTCGAGGCTCTGGCTCCTGTCCCACGGACAGCCGTCGTCGTCGCGCAGGCGGAAGACCACGCCCAGCAGCTCGGACAGGCGCTCGACCGCGTGTGCCTCGGACGCCGCGCGCGCGGCCCCGAGCTCGCGCGCCAGCGACGCGTGGTCTCGGCCGTCCCACGGGACGCGCGACGCGGCGTCGCTCATCGCGCCTCTCCGTACGCGAGCCCGTCGCCGCCCGCGTGCGCGACGTCCTCGTGTTCGCGGAAGGGCTCCAGCGTGCGGTCGAGGGCGCGCGCCAGTTCGTCGACGACCACCTCGCGCGTCGGAGTGCGCTCGTCGCCCAGCTCGCGGCGCACCGAGGTCATGACCTCGGCGCCGAAACCGCACGGCCTGATCGCCTCGAAGTGCGACAGGTCGGGATCGAGGTTGAGCGCCAGCCCGTGCCAGGTGACCCAGCGACGCGCGGCCACGCCGATCGAGGCGAGCTTGCGGCGCCCGAAGTCGATCCATACGCCGGTGGCGCCCTCGCGGCGCTCGCCGGGCAGCCCGATCATCGCCAGGGCGTCGAGGCAGGCCTGCTCGAGCGCCCGCATGTAGGCGTGCAGGTCGCGCCGTCCCTCGGCCAGCTTCACGATCGGATAGGCCACAACCTGCCCGGGGCCGTGGTAGGTGGCCTCGCCGCCGCGTTCGACCTCGACCACGTCGAAGCGCTCGTCGACCAGGAAGCCCTCGTGCGTGCCACGTCCCGTGGTGACGATCGGGTCGTGCTCGCAGAACAGCACGACGTCGCCGCACCCGCCGCGGTGGCGACACTCCACGAGCTCCCGCTGGACGTCCCAGGCCCGCGCGTACGGGACGCGTCCCAGATCGCGGAACTCCAGCGGCGCGCGCATCTCAGTGCGCCGCCGCGGGCCTGGGCTTCGACCCGGGTGCGCCCTTCTCGGGCGGCACGAAGATGTGGATCGCGTGTCCCTCGACCACGTGCGCCGCCTCCATGAACGTCTCGGAGAGCGTCGGGTGCGGGTGCACCGTGAGCCCGATGTCCGCCACGGTGGCGCCCATCTCGATCGCGAGCGCAGCCTCGCTGATCAGGTCGGACGCCTCGTGCCCCACGACGTGGACGCCGAGCAGCGTGTCGTCCTTCGCGTCGGCCACGAACTTCACGAAGCCGTCGGGGTGGTTCGTCGAGAGCGCCCGTCCGTTGGCGCCGAACGGGAACTGTCCGGTGCGCACGTCGTGGCCCGCGTCGCGGGCCTGCTGCTCGCTCAGTCCGACCGTCGCGATCTCGGGGTCGGTGAAGATCGCCGACGGCATGCACTTCACGTCGAGCGTCACGTCGAGCCCGGCCATCACCTCGGCCGCCACCATGGCCTCCTTGCTCGCCTTGTGCGCGAGGTACGGAGCGCCGATCAGGTCTCCGATGGCGAAGATCGCCTTGTTCGTGCTGCGAAGCTGGTCGTCGACCTTCACGTGCCCGCGCGCGTCGAGCTCGACGCCCACCTTCTCGAGCCCCAGTCCCTTGCTGTTGGGACGGAAGCCCACGGCCACGAGCACCTTGTCGACGGGGATGCGCTGCTCGCCCTTCTTCGTGACGATCACCGCCTCGGCCGACGCTCCCTTCTTCTCGAGCTTCGTCACCTTCGAGCCCGTGAGCACGGTCATCTTGCGCTTCTTCATGCCGCGTGCGACGACCTTGACGAGCTCGGGGTCGACCCCCATCAGGATCTCGTCGGCCAGCTCGACGATGGTCACCTGCGCGCCGAGCTTGGCCATGTAGGTGCCGATCTCGCAGCCCACGATGCCGCCGCCCACCACCAGGAAGTGCCTCGGGATCTCGGTCAGGTCGAGCGCCTCCTTGGCCGAGAGCGTGAGCTTGCCGTCGATCTCGAGACCAGGAAGCTGCACCACGCTGGCGCCGGTGGCCAGCAGCGTCTGCTGCGTGCGCACCACGACCTCGCCCTGCGCCGTCTCGACCGAGATCGTCGTGGCGTCGACGAACGTCGCGTCGCCCTTCAGCGCCTCGACCCCGTTGCGCTTGAACAGCTCGGCGATGCCGCCCGTGAGCCGCTGGACGATGCCGTCCTTCCAGCTCTTGAGCCGGCCCATGTCGACCGACACGCCGGTCACCGTGATGCCCATCGTGTCGGCCTTGCCGATGGTCTCGACGAGCGACGAGGCCGCGATCATGGCCTTGCTGGGGATGCAGCCCCAGTTCAGGCACACGCCGCCGATCTCGGCCCGGTCGACGCAGATCACCTTCTTGCCGAGCTGGGCGAGGCGGATGGCGGCCACGTAGCCACCGGGTCCGGCGCCGATCACGACGGCGTCGGCGGTCTTGGCTTGCTGCGACATGGGGACTCCGTTCGGTGCGCCGTCGTCCGGACGGCGCGTGATGCGGTGACAGATGCCGACGGCGCGACGGACGTGACGCGCCGCGCGTTCACAGCGGGAACGCGCCCTCGGCGGTGCCGTCCATGCTCT
>JACKHP010000021.1 GCA_020638905.1 Planctomycetota bacterium
CGGTGACCACCGAGACGTCGCCCGAACCGCGTACCGAGCCGCGCGCGAGTCGCGCCGACACGTCGGGCAGCACGAGTCCCTCGTCGTCGACGCGGAAGCGTCCCACGACGTCGGTCAGGTGCAGCGGCTGCTCGCTCATGGCGGTCACGTCGACCGCCTCGATGTGGAAGCCGCCTTGCCCGTCGATCGACAGCGGCGCCTCGGGATCGGTCAGGTCGGCGTGCAGCGAGAGGCCCAGCTCGAACGTGCCGCCGTCGTGGCACCTGATGCGCTCGATGCGCGCGTAGGCCGGCACGAGTCCCAACAGCTCCTCGCGGAACGCGGCGTGGGCCACGTCGAGCCGCACGTCGAGGTCGTCGATCGGTCCGAGCATCGAGACGCGCACCGAACCGCCCTCGAAGCCGACCGCCGCCTCGTCGACCCGCAGCCGGTCCCCGACGACCTCGAACGACGCGTCCGCCGGCCCCAGCGGGAAGGGCACGTACGGGGATGCGAACGACGCGTCGTGCACGCGCCCGCGCACGAGCAGCTCGTCGGTGTGCGTGACCTCGACGTCGACCACGCCGTGCGGAGCGAGTCCGTCGGCCAGGAACCAGCCCACCTCGGGGACGATGCCGAGCAGCGTCGGCGTGGCCCGCATGCCGTGGGCCTCGAAGCGCCGGAAGCCGTCGTGATCGAAGGCCAGCTCGACCTCGCCCTGCCCCGGGCCGGGCTGGATGAGCACGATCACCACCGCGTTGCGCTCGCGGATCGAGACCGACACGCCGCTGAGCCGCTCGAGCGGGTGGTTCGGCGCGTGCACGACGAGGTCGAGGTCGTCGAAGGTCATGGGCAGCAGCGGATGGTGCTCATCGCCGGGCGGCAGCATCGCCAGGATGCGCTCGACCAGGTCGACCAGCACGTCGACGACGGTGAGCTGCTCGCCCGCCGCGTCCCAGCGCAGCACCGCGCGACCGCCGCGACCGTGCAGCGCGACCGGCATCGGCAGCTCGCCCTCGCGCCAACCGGGCGGCAGGTCGACGGTGAGCGTGTCGACCTGGGCCACGATCTGTCCGCCGGACGGGTCGATCAGCCGTCCGCCGCGCACCACGACGCGGTCGTCGAGCGGGTCGGCGTGCACCTCGTCGAAGGCGACCAGGTCGTCGAAGCCGAGACGCACCAGTCCCTCGCGCACGAGTTCCGGCGCGTGGCGGTCGACCGCCAGCAGCGCCCCCACGAGCAGCAGCACCACGCACGCGACGACGAGCAGCAGGATGCGCATCAGAACCAGCCGACGAACCAGCCTTCGGGATCGTGGAAGACGTAGTGCTCGCGCACCTCGACGCCCTTCTGCAGCGCGCGCGGTCCGAGGTCGCCCTCGATCGGCATGTAGAAACCGTCGCGATAGCCGAAGGCCGCGTCGCCCAGCGGGTCGAGCGACGGCTGACCCGGGCCGCCGGCGGGGATGCGACGGAACTGGCAGTCGCCGTAGCCCGTGTCGCCGCCGGCCTGCCACGTCCAGCGCAGACGCGCCAGCGCGGGCGGCGCGCTCTCGGCGTCGGGGTCGTCGAAGAACAGGTCGAACGCGCGCCGGCTCCAACCGGGGATGCGCAGCGCGCGCTCGAGGCGCTCGTCGCCCCACCACGCCTCGGACGGCAGCAGGTCGATCGGCGCGCCTCCGTCCGCCGGCTGCAGCGTGAGCCGCAGCGCGTCGAGCGCGAGCGTCACCGCGCCCTCGCGCGGGCGCAGCACCTCGAGCTGCACGTGCATCGTGCGCGCGGGACGTCCCGCGACCTGGTTCAGGTAGCTGCCCTGGCAGGCCACCTCGAAGACCAGCTCGTCGGGGCGACCCTCGGTCCAGTGCACGAGCGACGGCGACTCGGCCGCGCCCACGGGAGCGTAGAATCCCCGCTCCGCGGCGGCGCACCCGGCACACGCGAGCAGGGTCAGGGCGAGCGCGGATGGCAAGGCGCCGGACATGGCGCGTCCTCGGACCGAAGGCGAGACGTGACGTCCACGATACCCGTTGAGGTGGTCGTCGTTTGCCGGCAATCGGACGCGCCGGGCGTGCGCAAGCTGCTCGACGCGTGTGCGCGCGCCGGCACCCCGGCGCGCGCGCGGCGCCCCGCCGAGCTGGCCGCCGAGTTCGCCGACCAAGGCACCCGCGGAGGCACCGGCACGCCGGCCCACGCGGGTCCCGACGCACCGGCCGGCGCGCGACGCGTGCTCGTCACGCGGCTGCCGTCGGGCACGCCGCTCGACGAGTTGTGCGCGCTGTTGCCGCTCGAGGACGCGGGCGCGCGCTGGATCAACCGTCCCAGCCGGCTGCTGCGCGCGCACGACAAGGCCGCGTCGCTGGGCGCGCTCGCGGCGGCCGGGGTGCCCGTGGTCCCGACCGCCGTGGTGCGCCGCGACGCGCCCGATCCCGATCTCGATCGCCTGCCAGGCGAACGCTACGTGGTCAAGCCGATCCACGGCGCCGCCGGCCGCGGCGTGACCGTGGGACTCGACGCCGCCCGGGCCCTGCGGCGCGCGCGCGCGTTCGCCGAGTTGTCCGGTCCGGCGCTCGTGCAGCCCTACGTGGGCGGCGGCGTCGACCGGCGCGCGTTCGTCGTGGGCGGCGAGATCGTGGCCAGCATGCAGCGCACCCCGCGTGCCTCGGGCGGACGGGGCAACGCCTTCCAGGGCGCACGCATCGAGCCGTGGCGTCCCGGCGAGGCCGAGCGGGACACGGCCCTCGCCTCCGCGCGCGCCCTGGGCCTCGACGTGGCCGGCGTCGACCTGCTCGCCGACGGCCGCGTGCTCGAGGTGAACGCCTGTCCGGGACTCGACGCGATCGCCCTCGCGAGCGGCCTCGACGTGGCCGCGCTGCTGGCCGACTTCGTGATCCGGACCGCGCGGGTGCGTTGACCCGTTCGCCGCGGCCCTGCATCCTGGGCGCACGAAAGGGGCCGCCTTGGCGCTCACCGCCATCATCAGCGACATCCACGGCAACCTGCCGGCGCTGGAGGCGGTGCTGCGCGACGCCCGCTCGGCGGGCATCGACCGCGTGCTGTGCCTGGGCGACATCGTGGGCTACGGCGCCGATCCGGTGAGGTGCCTCGAGCTCGTGCGCGAAGTGGCCGACCAGATCATCATGGGCAACCACGAACACGCCGTGCTCGTCGGTCCGATGGGATTCAACCCGCTCGCCAGCGCCGCCGTCCAGTGGACGCGCCGACAGTTCGACACGTCACCCGACGCGTCCGACGGGCTCGACTTCCTGGGACGCCTGCCCCACCGCATCGACGACGACGAACTCGTGCTCGTGCACGGCTCGCCCAGCCAACCACTCGACGAGTACCTCTTCCGCGAGGACACCCTCGAGCACCTGCCGCGCAGCCGCGACTACGCGCCCAAGCTGGCGAACTCGTTCCGCCTCATCGACCGCCCGTGCTTCGTCGGCCACACCCACGTGCCCGGTGTGATCCCCGAGACGATGACGTGGATCGAACCCTGCGACGTCCCCGAGGGCTTCGACACGCAGGGGCGTCCGTGCCTGGTGAACGTCGGCTCGGTGGGCCAGCCCCGCGACGGCGTGCGCGACGCCTCGTACGCCCTGTTCGACGGCCGCGCCGTGACCTTCCGCCGCGTTCCCTACGACGTCGAAGAAGCCGCCCGCCGCATCTTCGACACCGACGACCTCCCCGACCTGCTCGGCGAGCGGCTGTTGGAAGCCTGGTAGGGAGGGACTGCAAGGTCGGCCCATTGCGCGACGCGGCGGACGACGTGGGACTGCGGCCAGGTGGGGAACACCTGGCCTCCGTCCCACGTCGCCCGCCGCTGCCCGCGCGGCGCTCCCTTCGCGAGATGGAAGGATGAACGGCTCGGCGGACACGAGCAAAGTGGCGACGTCACGCGGCGCCCACTCCGCACGCGCGGCGTTTCACGCGCTACGTGCGCGCCCACTGACCATCGTCACGCAGCATCGCGCAGCTTCGGACAGTCCTCGCCGCCTGCGGCGGCTGCGGAACTCGCAGCGCGCTGGGCACGTGCCTCGGGGCGCGCATTCCGGAGCGGGAGGAAGCTCAGCGCGCTGCGCGCGGCTTCGCGGCGATTCGGAGGGGGCGTCGAGCCAAGAGATCTTTCGAAGCAGGTGGTGCGCGCCGCGGGGGTGAGTCTCGTGCGTGAGCATGATCGCGAAGTCTGACGACCTCGAACTGCGTGCCGGTTCTGGACGGCGCGCCGTCGCGCGTGAATCGCCGACGGCGCTGCACTCGATACGCTGCGAGTCGGCGGGGCATGCCGGCGCTCGATCCTCGCGACTCGTGTCGAGTGTGCGGACCGGAGGAGCGCAGGGGGCGATCGCCCAGCGAGTTCCGCAGGCGCCGCAGGCGCCGAGGACTGTCTGAGCGGGGCGGTCGCCCCCGAGCACCCGGAGTGTCCGCACACACGGATCTCCAGCCCGCGAGCAACCGCGTGGAGTCGTCCCCTCAGCCGACGACTCGCAAGAAGAACCCGTCGCACTCCCCCGTCGTGACACGCAGCGACGAGTGCGCGCGGGCGCGTTCGGCGAGGTCGCGTTCGGTGGTCGGGACGAGTTCGACGATGCCGGCGCGGTGGGCACGCAGCAGGGCGAGCAGGCGCGGGTCGTCGCGGTCGGGCTCGGGACCGACGAGCACGCGCTGGCCGCTGGCGAGGCCGTCCTCGCGGACGAGCATGCGGTCGAGCAGCGGCAGCGGCAGGTCGTCGTCGAGCACGAGGCCGCCGAACAGCAGCGCCAGCAGGTCGAGCGCGGGACACTCGCCGGGCAGGTCGCGCGGGCGTCCGCGGGCATCGAGCTGCACGCTCGGCAGCAGCGCGTCGCCGGCGCGCAGGCGCGCACGCGTCACGTCGAGGCGCGCGGCCACGAAGTCGGCCGCCGAGGCCGCGTCGAAGAGCGCCTCGGGCGCCGGCACGGGGCGCTTCGTGACCGGATCGAGTCCGTCCAGGTCACGCACCGTGCGGAAGCTGGCCTTCACGAAGGCAGGCCAGGGTGCGCCGCCGCGCGCGCGCCGCCGCACCCAGCGCAGCGTCACCGGATTCCCCGCGTTGCCGGTGCCGATCGGGCCGTCCTCGACCTCGGCCAGCAGGCCGGACATCTCGCGCGCCCGCGCCGAGCGCGCGTAGACCGAAGCCACGCGCGCCGAGAGGTGGTTCACGTCGGCCTTCGTCTCGAGCGCGACGCGCGCGCCGCGCGCACGCCAGGACTCGGCCGCCCGCCGCAGCAGCGACTTGGCGCCGTAGTCGTCGATCACGAGCTCGACGTCGTCGAGCGCGGCCTCGCGCAGTCCGGCCGAGGCGAGCAGGTCGCCCACGAGACGCACGTAGGCCAGGTCGAGCAGGTCGTTCTTGCTGTACGCGTCGAAGAGCGGATTGCGCACGCACAAGGCCTCGACGACCAGCCCGTCGGTGCGCAGGGCCGAGAGTTGCTCGCCGAGCGTCTCCCAGCCCGAGAGCGCGCGCGACGACTTGGTCTCGACGTGTCCCGCCAGCACGTGGGCGGCCTCGACCACCGCGGGACGCAGCAGCGCGCCGCCCAGGAACGTCGTCCCCAGCAGCTCGCCCGTGCCGGTCTCGTCGCAGCCGGCGAGCAACGTGCGCGGCGCGACGTCGCCGGGCCCGGGCGCGGACGTCTTCGCGGCGCGCGGCGCCGTGGCGCGCGTCGCCGGCCGCACGCCGAGCAGCGTGCGCACCTCGTCGGCCAGGACGAGCCCTTCGGCGTCTCCCTCGCGCTGCGAGACGACGAGCTTGCCCGAGGTGTAGAGCGTGAAGATCGAGCGGCCGTCGGTGCGCACCTCGAAGGCCACGTACTTGTTCTGCGGCAGCCTGCGCGGCGTGTGACCCCGCGCGTCGAAGAGCGCCCGCAGCGCGTCCGTCTTCGCCTTGGGGACGTCGTAGGTGTCGGGGCGCGACGTCACGGGCGGCGATCTCCTCTCGGCGATCGCCTCTCGTACCACACGCGGCCACCCCGATCGACGCGCTTCCGCGCGAGATCGACGCAGCTCTAGCGCGAGACCGTGAACCCGTCGTCGAAGACGCGCGCGTCGCTGGCCAGCGGATTGGCGAGCCCCGTGGCCACGATGCGCACCTCGTGCAGCCCGACCGAGCTCCACGTGCGGGTGAACGCGGACAGGAAGGAGTCGGTGGGTGCGTAGAGGTCGACGGTCTGCTCGAGGACGTCGTCGATCCACACCTCGGCCAGGCCCGCGTCGGGGGCCGCCATGACGTGCCACTCCAGCCTGTCGCCGAGGAAGCGGAAGCGGCGCGCGTCGCCGGCCATGGTCGAGCCGCTCACGCCCTTGCCGGTGGTGCCGTCGAGGTTCACCTGCATCCACGAGCCCGTGGGCACGATGTCGTAGTGCGTGTCGTCGACGCGCGTCCAGGTCTGCAGGTGCGTGAAGTGCGCACCGGCATCGCGCGAGCGCCACAGGCCCTCGTGCGACGAGACGAACACCGTGCGGTCGTTCACGAAGTCGGGCGAGGCCGCCACGTCACGCGCGGCGGTCTCGGAGAATCCCTCGCCCACCTCGGTGAAGGACTCGCCGCCGTCGGTCGAGCGGTACACCTTGCCGTCGAGCGTGACGACCCAGGCCGTGCGGTCGTGCACGAAGTCGGGCGAGAAGGCCACGCCCGAGACGACCAGCAGATGGGACAGGTCGAAACCGTCCGTGACCTGCGTCCAGCTCGCGCCGCCGTCGGTGGTGCGGAACAGGCCGCTGCCCCGGGTGCCGGCCAGCAGCGTGCCGTCGTGGGAGTAGCCGGGCGAGGCCGCCATGCTCTGCAGCGACATGTCGGTCAGGCCGACGTTCGCCGGACTCCACGTCGCCGCGCCGTCGTGCGAGACGTACACGCCGTCGTCCCAGGAGGCGATGAAGATCGTGTCGTCGACGGCGTAGCTGGGCGAGAACACGATGCGCCGCGAGCGGAACGCCGGAGGCAGGCCCACGGTCACGTCCTCCCAGGTGTCGCCCGCGTCGTGCGTGAGGAACAGCCCGGTGCCGTTCGAGCCGATCATCACCTGCGAGTCGTTCGGGAAGTTCGTCGAGACGGCGAGATCGCGCGAGACATCGACCGGGTTGACGAGCTTGGTCCATGTGCGACCGCGGTCGTTCGTGCGGTAGATGCCGGTGAAGCCGTAGAACAGGGTGCCGTCCTCGGCGAAGCCCGGCGAGGCCGAGAGGCCGTCGGGATAGAGCGTGTTGAGCCCGTTCGAGCGCGCCTCCCACGAGCCCTCGTCGAGGGTCGGCGTGACCGACGGGACCTGTGCACCGGGGGGCCCGGGGTTGCCGGGGGGCGCGGGCTTGCCGGCCGCGGCCTGGGTCGTCGCGAGCGGGCCGCCGGAACGCTGCCCCGGCGAGTCGCCGCGCGGCTCCTTCCACAGGAACACGCCGCCGCCGTTGTCGGTCACGTACACCTCGCCGTCGTGGGCGAAGTCGGGCGAGATCACGATGCGCGGCTCGATGCGCTGGTGGAAGATGTCGTACTGCTCCCAGGTGAAGCCGCCGTCGTGCGAGACGAAGATGCCCTCGGTGCAGGCCAGGTAGACCGTGCCGTCGACGGCGAACTGCGGCGACACGAGGATCTGCCGGTAGTGCGCGTTGGTCGTGCTGTCGGGCGGCTCGACGCCGGTCATGTGCAGCGCGAACGCCTGGCCGAAGCCGTCGGCGCGGAAGACCCCGTCGTTGCGCGTCGAGACGAAGAGCTCGCCGGTGGGCGCGAACACCACGTCGAGCGCCAGCAGGTCGGTCAGTCCCGCGTTCGACGCCGTCCAGGTCGCGCCCTGGTCGTCGCTCAGCGAGACGCCCGTGAGGCGGAAGCCCATCGCCACCCGTCCGTCGACGGCGTACGTGGGTGACGAGGCGATCTCGACGATGCGATCGCTGAACGTCTCGAGCGGCACCCAGGTGTTGCCGCCGTCGTCGCTGCGGTGCACGGTCATCGCGCCGGTGAACGCGATCAGTCCCGCCGGGTCGTCGGACGTGAAGGTGACCGAGGCCAGGTTCGTCTCGGTCAGGCCCGACGTGACGGCGGCCCAGGTCTCGCCGCCGTCGTCGGAGCGCTGCAGGCCGACGGTCGTGGCGCACAGCACGAGGCCGTTGCTGGCGAACGCGGGCGAGACGGCCACGTCGACCACGTCGAGGCCGGCGAGGCCGACCCGCGTCCAGCTCAGGCCGCGATCCTGGGTGCGGTAGACGCCGCCGCCCTGGGTGGCCGCGAAGGCCGTGCCGTCGCTGCCGAACGCAGGCGACATGGCGAACTCGGACACGCCGTACTGCGTCATCGGACTCCCGATCTCGTGCCACTCGAAGCCGGCGTCGGTCGAGCGTCCGAAGACCTTGGTGTCGATCAGCGAGAACGACCCGAACAGCAACGGATCGGCCGGATAGTCGGGCGAGAGCGCGATGGCCGTCGCGACGTCGTGGGGCACGTGGGCCTGCAACGGGCCCGTCAGCAGCAGGCAGCCGGCGCAGGCGATGAGCAGGATCGATCGCACGGACGGAGTCTCGGAGGTGGTGCGGCGAGGACGGGGCCCCTCCGATTATGGCACCACGAGCGACGGGGGGACGGGCGACCGCCGATCTTCGCGGCCGCCGGGCCGGGCCGCGGGCGTCCGCGGACCCGGGCGCCCTCTTGTCGAGCAGCATCCTTCCGGCCGGCTCAGCAGGCCTCGAGCCGGAACTCCTCGCCGAGCTGCGCCGTGAGCAGGCGCGAGAGTTCCTCGAACAGCTCGACGCCGCGCTTGTCGTCGATCCAGCGGCCCTCGCGCAGGTCGAAGTGCCAGCCCCCGCGCGGCTCGGCGAGCCAGATCTGGTCGGCGGCGCCCTGCCGGTTGACGATGAAGCGCAGCCCCGATTCGAAGGCGATATCGACCTTGCCGTCGCTCGCGATGACGTCGAACTCGTCGCGTTCGTGGGCGTCGAGCTGCTCGACGAGTCCCGTGAGGGTCGTGTGGATGGCCTTGCTGACGGCGGGATCGGCCACGGCGCGGGCTCCTCGGAGGGGAGTGCTCATCGTAGCGACCGGCGCGGCGCGAGGTGCACACGGGACGGCGTCGCACCGGGTGCCGGGCGGCGAGGCCCCCGAGGCGGTTTGCTCGCCGAGGTGCGAGTGGTCTACCCTTCTCTTTCCGGGGCGCGCGCGTCCCGCGCACCACGACGACGGACCGACCCCGGTCCGACACACCGCAGGAGACGCCAGGTGGCCGAGGCTCGACACCTTCCCGCTCTGCTTCGCCTCTGGGACGATCCGTCCGAGACGATCCGTCGCACGGTGTTGTCCGAGCTGGCCGCGTTCGGGGACGCGCTGCCCGAGCTGCTCGACACGCTCGACCAGCCGCCCGAGGCCGAGGTCCGCGCCGCCTTGTTGGCTGCGGTGCAGCGTTCGCTCGAGCCGGCGACGCACGGCCGAGGCGCTGCGACGCACGACGGCGCGTCATCCGGTGACGCGGCGACGGGACGCGGCGAGCCGACCGTCGGCGACACGCCCGACGACGACGGGCGTCCGCGACGCGCGCGTCCCGCGCGCGGCCGGGGACGGCGTCCGACGCGACGCACGCGCGCGGCCCACGACGACGCCGCCATGCGCCGCGCGCTCGACGACCCGGGCCGCTCGGGCGGCGACGCGCAGGATGCCGACGACGCGGGCGGCTCGAGCGACGCGCCTCGGGACGACGCGCCGCGGGACGACGCGCCGAACGTGGCGGACGACGTCCACGACGCGCTGCACTCCGAGCGCGAGGCGGACGAGCACGACGAAGGCCTGCACGACGACCGGTCGTCCGGCGCCGAGGGCGAAGCGCACGCGACCGACGGTCCACGGGCTCCGGGCGGCCCGCGCTACGACGAGGGACAGATCGTGCGTCACCGGCGCTACGGCTACCGCGGCGTGGTCGTGCACGCCGACCCGTGCTGCCGCGCGAGCGACGCGTGGTACCGCAGCAACCGCACCCGTCCGCCGCGCGAGCAGCCCTGGTACTACGTGCTCGTGAGCGGCACCGACCAGGTCACCTACGCGGCACAGAGCAACCTGATCCCCGACGAGTCGGACGACGAGGTGCGCAACCAGTTCGTGCCGGTCTTCTTCCGCGGACGCCAGGGTCCGCGCTACCGCCGCAACGATCGCCCCTGGCCCGGCTGGCTCTGAGTCGCCGGGGCTCGCGGGCGAAGGACGCCCGCGATTGCCGCCGACCCGCCGTGCGGGACGTCCCGCGGGCCGCCGGGAACGAAACGGGGGGACACCGCGCGAGCTCCCCCAAGCGTCGCACGGCGCCCCCACCGATGATGCGATTCGGGCAGCGCCAAGCGCGCGGCGATCGGCTCCGCGCGCCGTCCCGGATTCCGGGGTCGTTCCGCAGCCTACGGCAAAGCGGGTGACCCGGGAAGATGGCAAAGCGGACGACGAGCACAGCTTCCGAGGATCGTGTCGTTCCCTGGCCGACACGGAAGCCGCGTTCTGGATCCCCCCGACGATCCGGGGCCACGCACGGCGGACGCCTGCGAGCCGGGTAGGATCCGACCCTCCGCAAGTCTCCCTCGCCCCCGCCGAGGTCCGCCCGTGCTCGTGCTCTCGAACGTCGCCCGTCTCTACGACGGGACCTCCGCCGATGCGTCGGCCGTCCATCACGGCGTCGACCTGTTCCTCGACGCGGGACGCGTGCACGCGTTGCGTCCCCACGACCCGGGCCTCGTGCTCGGCGACGCGCACGTCGAGGTCGACTGCAGCGCGTACACCGTGACGCCCGGCCTCGTCGACTGCCACGGACACGTGACGGTGCTCGGCATCGACGGCGCGTCGATCGATCGCATGAACTCGGGCTCGATGCTGATCTGGGTCGAGAAGATCCTGCACACGACGCTCGTGGACGGCGGCGTCACGACGATGCGCGACGTGGGCGGCGCGACGCACCTCATGAAGCGCCTCGTCGACGAGGGCGCGCTCATCGGGCCGCGGCTCAAGATCTCGATCTGCATGCTCTCGACGACGGGCGGACACGCCGACTTCCGCGGACCCGACCGCTGCCACGGCGAACTCTCGCGTCTGTGGCCCGCCGCCCCGGGACGTCCGTCGAGCATCGTCGACGGCGTCGAGGCCTGCCGGCTGCGCGTGCGCGAGGTCGCGGCGTGCGGCGCCGACCTGATCAAGATCTGCGCGAGTCCCGGCGTCGCGAGTCCGGGCGACAGGCTCGAGCACCGCGAGTTCACCGCGGCCGAGCTCGAAGCGATCTGCGACGAGGCCGGCGCGCGCGGACTCAAGGTCGCCGCGCACGCGCACAGCCGCAGCGGCATCGAGATGGCGATCCGGCACGGCGTGTCCGACATCCAGCACATCTCGTTCCTCGACGAACGCCTGGCCGGGCTGGCCGCCGAGAAGGGCTGCACCGTGACGCCCACCAGCTGGGTCGGGCACGCGCTGCTCGCCGCCGAGAACCTCTCGCCCTTCGTGATGGAGAAGGTCAAGCAGGTCGCCGAGCACCACGCGCACGCCACGCAGTGCGCGCTCGCCGCGGGCCTGCCCATCCTGGCCGGCACCGACCCCGTGCTGCCCGGCATGCACGGCAAGAACTGGAAGGAGATCGCCGCGCTCGTGCGCGAGGGTCTCTCGCCGCTGGCCGCGTGGCACTCGGCCACCGGCCTCGCCGCCCGGCACGTCGGCCAGGACGACGCGGGCGAGCTCGTCCCGGGCAAGCGCGCCGACCTGCTGCTGTGCACCGAGGACGTGCTGGCCGATCCGCGCGCGTTCGAGCGCGGCGCCCTGCTCGAGGTCGTCAAGGACGGCGTCGCGCACCGCGGCGGCGTGCCCGCGATCCCGCAGGCGACGTACAGGACGCGCGTGGAGGAGCTGCTCGGCTGAGCGGCGGCCCGCCGATCCGATTCGGCGCGGGACGTCCGGCGCGCGTCGTCGATCTCCGGAGGCGGACCTGCCGCTCCTCCTCCGGAACCTCGCGATGCGCGCCGCACTCCGCCCTGCCGATCGTCCCGTCCCCCGCCTCGCGCTCGCGTCGCTCGCCGTCACGGTCTTCTGCGCCTCGACACACGCGCAGACGCTGCTCGAGACGCTCGACGGCGCGCAGATCGACGACGTCTACGGATCGGCGCTGGCCACCGCCGGCGACGCGAACGGCGACGGCGTCGGCGACCTGCTCGTGGGAAGTCCCGCCTACGACGGCGCGCGCGGCCGCGCCGAGTTGCGCTCGGGACGCGACGGCGCGCCGATCGTGACGTTCATCGGCGGTTCGCCCGGCCAACGCGTGGGACACGCCGTGAGCACCGCGGGCGACATGAACAACGACGGCTACGTCGAGATCGCCTTCTCGGCGGTGGGACAGTCGACGTTCGACTCGGGCGTCACCTCCTACGACCCGGTCTCGATCTGGGACGTGGAGCACGCGTCCGACCTGCACACGTACTGGTCGCTGTTCAACGACGACACCGGCTGGTCGCTCTCGGGCGGCGGTGACTCCGACGGCGACGGACTCCCCGAGCTGCTCATGGGCGCGCCGCGCTACGACGCGGGCGCCCTCGTCGACGTGGGTCGCGTGCTGCGGTTGCGCTACACCGCGACGAGCATCTCGGTCTCGTCCGTCGCGCAGGGCGACCAGGCCGGCCAGCAGATGGGCTTCGATCTGGCCTGGATCGGCAACGTGAACGGAGCCGGTCCCGACGAGTTCGTGGTGGGCTCGCCGTACCGCGACGAGATCGGCCTGCCGGGCCAGCCCGACGTGGGCCGCGTGCACGTCTTCGACGGTCTCGGCAACCTCGTCTGGACGACGAAGGGTCCCGTCCAGGCGGGCGGACTCTTCGGCTGGTCGGTGGGCGGAGGCGTCGACCTGACCGGCAACGGCCTGCCCGACGTGCTCGTCGGCGCGCCGTACTACGGCAGCGGCGACGCCGGACGCGTCGCGCTGTACCGCGGCTACGACGGCGTGGCGCAGACCGCGCGCGTCGGCGACGACGACGGCGACCACTTCGGCTGGGACGTGACCACGGTGCGCGTGGACGGCCAGCCGTTCGCGCTCGTCGGCGCGCCCGGCGACGGCGAGACCTCGGGCTTCACGCTGCTCGAGCCGGGCGTCGTGCACCGCTGCTCGCCGGCCGACCTGTCCACGGTCTGGTCGGTCAAGGGCGGCGTGTCCTGGGGATCGCTGGGATCGGCGGTGGCCGTGCTCGGCGACGTGAACCTCGACGGCTCGGACGAGTGGGCCGCCAGCCAGCCGTTCCCGAACGTGATCCAGACGGACGAGGTCGGCGCCGTCGAGATCTACGACGGCAAGGGACACACCGCCGGCTGGGCGACGATCGGCAGCGGACTCGCGGGCACGCACGGCGTGCCGCAGCTCCTGCCGAACCTCGACCCGCACCTGGGCGCCACGCTCCTGGTGCACCTCGACAACGCCGAGCAGGCCGCGACGACCGCCGTCCTCTTCCTGGGACTGACCGAGGTCGCGCTGCCCTTCAAGGGCGGGACGCTGCACGTCGATCCGCTGCTGAGCGTCGCCTTCGCGCTGCCGGCGGCGGGCGTCTCGCTCCCGTTCGGCGTGCCGCACGACGACACGCTCTCGGGCTTCCACCTGCTGCTGCAGGGCGCGCACGCCGACCCGGGCGCACCGCTGGGCGTGGCGATCAGTCCCGCGCTCGATCTCGAGTTCGGCGCGTAGCGTCCGGGGGACGGCGCGGGCCGCGCCGAGCGGGGAGGCACGCGGCGTCGACCGCACGGGCATCGGGGTTGCGAGAACTTCCGCGAATCGTCCCGCGCGCGGTTCAAGTCGCCCACACGCGACGACGACGGGGTGCAGTGCCGGCGGGACCGCTCCGCCGTCCGTCCTCGACAGAGGCATCCCATGCCCCTCGCTTCCCTCGACGAGCGATCCTCCGAGATCGCCCAGACGCCTCCGGGCAGCCGCACCCCGGAAAGTTCGTCCCCACCCGACCAGTCCGCGCGCGCCGACGGCGCCGGGACGCCGCGGGTGCTGGCGAATCCGCGCGTGCTCGTCGTCGAGGACGACCCGACCTGCCGCCGCAGCCTGGCGCGCAACCTCAAGCTCGCCGGCTACGAGGTGCTCGGCGCGCAGGACGGCGTCGAGGCCCTCGAGATCCTGCAGAACCACGGCGCCGACGTGGTCGTGACCGACCTGCTCATGCCCAACATGGACGGCGTCGACCTGATCCTGAACGTCGTGCTCGACCGGCCCGAGATCCCGATCATCGCGATCACCGGCACGAACGCCGCCGACGGACGCATCCGCGCCGCGCGTCTCTTCGGCGCGCGCTCGGTGCTCGCCAAGCCGTTCGGCAGCAACGCGCTCGTCGAAGCCATCGCCGAGGCGCTCGAACGCTGAGCCGATCGGCGTCCCGCGGATCGACGCCGTCCGAAGTCCCTCGCATCCTTCTCCGACTCCCCTGATTGCTGCGGTCGCGCACTTACGCGCCCCCCACCCTTCCGTGCGCGACCGCGACGCCCCTCCCCTGGCGTCCTCCCGCGACGACCCCGGCCCGCCGAGTGCGGACCGGGGTCGTCGTCTTCGGGGGCGCTTCGGAGAGGGACGCCCGGGACGTACACCGACTCTCTTCTGCCGCGCGCCACCCGTCGAAGCCGAACAGTTGCGCCCGTGCCCCGTGGCAATCCTGACGCTCGCTGCTCCGTGTCCCGTCAGTCGCCGAGCCAGCGCTCGAACCAGGCCAGCACCTCGCTGATCAGCATCTCGCGCGGCACGTAGTGGCCGCCCTCGGCGAGCACGTACTTCTTGCGTTCGGTCGGCGTGCCGAGCAGCTCGAAGAGCGGTTGCTGGCTGGTCTCGACCGGGAAGAAGTGGTCGTAGGCGCCGTTGAGCATGAGCACCGGCAGGGTCACCCGCGGCACGTAGTGGATCTGGTCGACCTCGGGCCGCGAGTGCTGGAACAGCATGCCCGCCACGTAGAGCGCGGCGACGTCGAAGCGCGGTTCGATGGCCAGCAGGATCGGACCCAGGGCGCCGCCCCAGCTCGTGCCCAGGTAGGCCAGCCGCGAGGCGTCGCACTCGGGGAGCTGCTCGAGCAGGTCGACGGCGCGTCGGACGTCCATGCCCCAGGCGATGACGTGGTCGCGGTAGAGCTGGCTCTCGTCGGGGTAGTCGGAGGCCAGCTCGGTGCCGCGCTCGTAGGTGCCCAGGTAGATCGGGTGCAGCACCGCGTAGCCCTGGCGCATGAGCCAGGCGAAGCGTGGACGCAGCAACCCGCTGCTGTCCTCGGCGTGGATGGCGTTGCTGCCCGGGAAGATGACCACGCAGGGAAACGGGCCCGTGCCGCGCTTGGGCAGGTAGAGCCAGGCCGAACCGCGCTCGTCGCCGTAGGGCAGCGTGTAGCTGACGCGCTCCGCGACGTAGTCGTCGTGCGCCTCGTCGCGCAGTTCGACCGTCGCGTCCAGGGGCAGCGGGTCGTAGTCGTAGAGGCCGCGGTAGACCGCGAAGACCTCGTCGGTGGCGGGCTGCTCGGCGCGGAAGTCGCGGAAGGGCGCGTCGAGCACGCCGGTGACGGCGGCGTCGGAGGGCTCCAGCGGCAACGCCGTGCGGAAGCCGTTGCTGGGCGAACGGTCCCACGGGTCCTGGGCGAAGAAGTCGTTGAACATGTAGGGCAGGTCGTCGAAGCCGCCGCCCAGGATCGCGCGCAAGCCGTCACTGGTGGCGTTCAGGCACCACTCGCGCACGTTGCCGGCAAGGTCGTGCAAGCCGAAGGCGCTGATGGCCTCGCGGCTGCCCACCTCGACGGTGCCCTGACCGTCGAAGTTGCTGGGCGGCACGACCATCGCCGAGAGGCGCGTCTCGGCGGCGCGGTTCCAGTGGTGCACCGTGGGCAGCGAGCGGCCGCTCCAGGCGCAGTACGCCGCGGCCTCGTACCAGGAGACGCCGCTGACCGGGTGGTTGGCCTGGCCCTCGGCGTGATCGCCGGCGACCCAGGTGGCGGGACCCGGCCGGCCCGTGGCGTCGACGAACTGCGCCATGGCCTCGGCGAAGTCCAGCTCGCGTCCGGCCTGCACGAAGGGCTCGGTCCAGTAGGAGGAATCGTCGTAGCCGCCGGCCTCGATGAAGCGCGCGTACTCGGCGTTGGTGACCTCGTGCACCTGCATCAGGGCGTTGCCCAGCTCGACCTCCGCGAGGTGGTCGAGACCCGGGATGTTGAGCACCACGCGACCACCGGGCACCAGCAGCATGCCGGACTGGCCCTCGCCCTCGGGCGCCAGGCGCGTGGTCTGCCCGCGCAAGTAGTACCAGTGGCTCGCGATCTCGGTGGGCTGGTAGCCCTCGAGCTCGAAGCGCAGGCGATGGAAGCCGTGGGGCAGCCGCAGCTCGAGCGGCGTGTCGCCCAGCACGATCCATTCGGCGTCCGGGTCGGACAGCGGCCGCCGGGAAACTCGCGCGCCGGGCGGGTCGCTGAGCAGCTCGGTGGTGCCGGAGAAGGTGTCCCAGAGCTGGGCCAGTTGTGCGTGCTCGGGATCGATGGCCTCGATCTCGTGCGCCAGGTCCATGGCGCGCTCCCAGTCCTCGGCCTCGCTGGCGGCCTGCAGCTCGGGCAGGCCCTGCTCGTCGATCCAGGCGCGCCGCGCGCGATCGCGCAGCACGAAGCCCAGCGCCACGCCCAGCACCACGACCAGCGCGGCGGCGATCCAGGTCCAGCGTCGGGCTCCGCGGGCCGCCTCGACCCGGGCGCTGCCGGTGCGCAGCTGGCGCAGCAGCGCGTCGAGCTGGGCGGCCACCGCGTTGCCGTCGGCGGGGCGCTGGCCGGGCTGCTTGGCCAGACACCTGGCGACGAGCTCGTCGAGGGCCGGGGGCGTGTCCGCTCGCAGCGCGGCCAACCTGGGTGGCGCGTCCTCGCGATGACGCGCGAGCAGCTCCTGCGCGGAGCGCCCCTGGAACGGCGGCCGGCCGCTGAGCATCTCGAACAGCACGCAGCCCAACGAGTAGACGTCGCTGCGGGTGTCCGTGGCCTGGCCGCCGGCCTGCTCGGGGCTCATGGTCAGCGGCGTGCCCAGGGCGTCACCGACCTGGGTCAAGGCGACGTCCTCGGGCGCGGCGCTGCGCGCCAGGCCGAAGTCGGCCAGCATGGGCTCGCCGTCGGCCATGAGCACGTTGCCGGTCTTGACGTCGCGGTGGATCACGCCGTGCGCGTGGGCGTGGCCCAGGGCCTGGGCGAGGGCGCGGCCGATGCGCAGGGACTCCTCGACGGACAGCGGTCCGCTCTGCGCGAGGAGCTCGGCCAGGGTCGGGCCCTCGACGAAGGGCATCACCGAGTAGAGCAGACCGTCGGCCTCGCCCGAGTCGTGCAGCGGGAGCACGTGCGGGTGGCTCAGTCCGGCGGCCAGGCGCACCTCGCGCAGGAAGCGCTCGCTGCCGAGGCGAGCGGCCAGCTCGGGCTTGAGCACCTTGACCGCCACCTGCCGGCCATGCCGCGGGTCGTCGGCCAGGAAGACCTCGGCCATGCCGCCTTCGCCGAGCAGGCGCTTGAGTTCGTAGCGACCGGTGAGCGCAGCGCGCGCCCGGTCGAGGACACCTGTCACGGCGGTGCTCCGCGGATCGGGCGTGCATGGTAGCAGGCCGGGAGCCGCGCCCGTCGCGGGGGGGCAGGCCGCCCCGGACGGCGGCGTCGGCTCGGCTCAGAGCGCCCCGGCCAGCAACCCCGCCACGCGCTCCACCTTCTCGTCGTCGGCCGGCATCTCCTCGAACGGCAGGAACTCGCGCACGAGGAGATCGCGGCGCAGCTCGAGACACAGCGTGCGGCCCCGATGACGCTCGGCGAGGAGCGTCCCGAGCGTGCCGGGGTGCAGCGCGTAGGTGCCGGCGATCGCGACGTCGTAGCCGGCGGACGAAAAGCGCGCGGACACGCGCTCGACGAGTTCGGGCGCGGCGAGGCGCGTCCCGTCGGGCGTGTCGGCAATCAGGTCGACGGACGCGCGCAGCGGCCAGGTGGCGAGGCGATCGGGAGCGTACGCCGCGCGCAGGTGGTCGACGATGCGCTCGTCGACGGGGACGTCCACCGAGCGCGGTGCGTACGAGTGGACCATGACCACCCGTCCCCCGTCGGCGCAGACGCGGGCGCAGGCGTCCTCGACGAGTTGCTGGTACGCGCGGTGGCGCGCGAGGAGCAGCGCGAGGTCGTCCGGGTCGCGCACCCAGGCGTGCACGCCGGGCGTCATCCCGCCCGCACCGGACGCGCCGGCGCGCGCGTCGGCGTCGATCAGCCGGTTGCAGTCGACGAAGGTGCGCGGGACGAGGCAGCGGACGAGCGCCACGCAGCGCCGGCTGTCGGCCTGCACCACCAGTTCGGCCGTGCGCCGCGCGACGTCGGGCGCTCCGACGTCGGTGTTCACGAAGAAGAACGCGCGCAGGTCGTCGGGAAAGGGACCGCGCAGCGCCTCCGCGAGGCGGTCGTAGTCGGACGCGCGCGTCGCGCCGTGCGCCACCTCGAGCAGCAGGTCGGGACGCGCGTCCGCGCCGGCGCGCGCACCGCGCAGGAGGGTCACGTCGCAGACGTCGGGGATCGAGCGCATGGGACGCGGCAGACTACCAGAACGCGCGCGGCCCGGCGCCGCGAGGCGCGCTCCGGAACGCCGGCCGCAATCACCGCGAGACCGATCGCCGAGCGGCCGCGCCGCGCCAGATGTGGCTCGCCGAGCCCCCATCGAAGCCGAAGCCGAAGCCGAAGCCGAAGCCGAAGCCGAAGCCGAAGCCGAAGCCGAAGCCGAAGAGGCTAGCTCCCCACCGACGGATCGCCGCGGCCGACGCCGCGGCGATCACCGTGGTGCTCTAGCGCACCACGAAGTCGAACGGCAGGATCGCCTGCACGCGCTCCGGATCGAGTGCCGCGCGCGGCTCGAGCAGCTCGCGCATCGTGACCACCGCGTTGCCGAAGCCGAGCTCGGTGAGCATCGCCTCGAGCGGCGTGGTCTGCGCGGCCATCGCCATGCCGCCCATGGTCTCCTGGATCTGCTCGAGGAAGTTGGGTGCCTCGGGCAGTTCGCGCAGGGGCGCGGCGGCGGGCAGCTTGGCCATCACGCGCGCCAGATCGAGAGCGTCCTGCAGGCCACCGATCGAGTCGACGAGGCCCACCGCCTCGGCCTGGCGGCCGGTCCAGACGCGGCCCTGGGCGAGTTCGCGCACGCGGTCTTGGGTCAGGCCGCGGCCGGTCGAGACCTTCTCGATGAACTCGTCGTAGGTCTCCTGCATGAAGCGCGTCATCGTCTCGCGCAGCACCGGCGTGGGACCGTTCTTGAGCAGGCTGAGCTGGTCGCCGTGCGGGCCGCGCGCCACGACCTCGACGTTGACGCCGAGGTTCGCGAGCGCCTCGTGCACGTCGGGCAGCATCGAGACCACGCCGATCGAGCCGGTCAACGTCGACGGCTGGGCGACGATGGTGTTGCAGCCCATCGAGATCCAGTAGCCGCCCGAGGCGGCCACCGAGCCCATCGACGAGATGACCGGCTTCTTGAGCTTCACCTTCTCGATCGCGCGCCAGATCATGTCGCTCGCCATGGCGCTGCCGCCGGGGCTGTTCACGCGCAGCACGACGGCCTTGCAGTTGTCGTCGGCCTCGACGGTCTGCAGTGCCTTGACGATGGTCTCGCTGCCCATCGACGAGACGTTGCCCTGGTAGTCGCTCTGGCTCTTGCCCGAGACGATCGTGCCGCTGCAGTAGACGACGCCCACGTAGGGCTCCTGCGGCACCACGTCCTTGGGCGGGTTCACCAGCTCCTGCATGACCAGGAACAGGCCGAGCGGACTCTCGAGGGCCTTCTGGATGTCGTCGTCGGAGACGTCGCCGTAGTCCTTCACGAGTTCGTAGTCGCCGCCGACGAGCGTCCTCAACTGGTCGTCGAACTCGTCCTCGTACGCGGCGGCGTCGATCAGGCCGGCCGCGGCGGCGTCCTTCGGGTCGACGAAGATCTGCCCGAACAGCGCCTCGACCGCATCGGTCGTGAGGTTCCGGTTCTCGGCGATGATCGAGAGCATCTGGCCGTAGTACTCGTCGAGGATGTCGCCGATGCTGACTGCCTGTCCCTCGCTCATGTGCTCGTGCGCGAAGTTCTCGTAGGCGGTCTTGAAGTCGCCCACGTGCAGCACCTCGACGTGCACGTCGAGCTTGTCGAGCAGGGTCTTGTAGTACATGAGCTCGGCCGCGATGCCCTCGAGGGCGATCATGCCCGACGGCGGCACCACGAGGTGGTCGGCCACGGTGGCGAGCAGCGCCGTGCTGCGATCGAGCGTCTCGGTGTAGCAGACGATCGGCTTGCCGGCCGCCGAGACGGCGTCGAGCTCGGCCAGCAGGTCGAGCGTCTTGGCCAGGCCGGGCGAGCTCTTGACCTCGAGCTTGACGGCCTTGACCGAGTCGTCGTGCGCGATGGCGCGGATGCGCTCGAGCTCGAGCCGGAAGTTGCGCGACGTCTTGCCGAACGGCTGACGCGGCTTGGGATCTTCGGCGCCGGGTCCGTCGATCACGAGTTCGACGACCTTCGGCTTGGCCGCGTCGGACGCCTTGACGGCGCCCTCGGTGTCGCCCGCGCACGCGGGCCGAGAGGTCAGCAGTCCGACGGCCAGCACGGCCGCCACGCGGAGGAGCATCGGGCGCATGGATCACATCTCGCTTCGGGGGACGGGACGAGCTGCGTCTGCCGCGCGCGTGGTCCCTGGGGCCGGTGGACGGCGCGCCCTGCCGAGCGCGCTCCGTCGTGTCCCATCATGCGCCTCGGACGCTCGCGGCGCACCGCCCGGCGGGCGTCGATTCGGTGGCGTCCCCACGTCATGTGGGGTGGACGACCAGGGTCCGCGCGGACGTGCGCGGCCCTCAGCGCGCCTCGAACACGAGCACGCGCGCGGACTCGCCACCCAGGCGCGGCGCGGCCACGAAGAGCCGGTCCCACTCGGGGACGAACAGCCCCGTGCGCGCTCCGGACGCCGAGCGCACGCGCCCGGTGCGCGCCGGGACGCCGGCGTCGAGCGGCGCGAAGACGTCGACGAAGCCCTCTCCGCCCACGGCGTAGAGCCGCGAGCGCGCCTCGTCGAGGAACAGGTCGTCGACGTCCCCCACCGCGTCGAGCGTGGCGACGACGTCGCCCGAGCCGGCGTCGAGCAGCGCGAGGCTGGCCGGACGGCGCAACCCGACGTACAGCCGCCCGCGCCCCTCGTCGAGCGCCATGGGGAAGTTCGAGCTGCCGGCGCCCGGCGTCCAGGAGGCGCGCACCGAGAGCGTGGCCTGGCCGACGGCCGCGATCGCGTGCGCGCCGGGCACGTTCACGAACAGGCGTCCGCCCTCGCGCTCGAGCTGCAGCGACTCGGGATGCGCCGGCAGCGCGCAGCGTCCGACCTCGCGGCGCGCGGCCACGTCGATCGCGACCACCGCGCCGTCGCCGCAGCCGGCGAACAGGCGCGTCCCGTCGGACGTCGCGCGCAGGTTGTCGGCGTCGGAACCCAGCTCGACGCGCGCGACCTCGGTCAGCGGGTCGCCGCCGAACGCGACGCACGTCCCCCGCCCGCCGGAGGTGACCCACAGCTCGCCGCGCGTCGGCAGCCAGACGATGCCCTGGGGCTCGTCGACGCCGCGCAGCGTCTGCAGCACGACGCGTCCGTCGACGGACAGCACCTCGACCGTGTCGTTGCCGAGCGCGGCGACGAACAGGCGACGTCCCGCGAGGTCGACGGCGAGGTGGTCGATGCGTCCGGAGACGTCGGGCAGCGCGATCGGCTCGAGCGCGCGCAACGCGGCGGAGCTCGCGGCGGAGTCCGGAGCGGTCGCCGATCCGGACGCCGCCGCGGTCTGCGCCTCACCGGCGCTCGCCGATCCGTTCGTCGCGCCGCCGCTCGTGTCCGCCTCGCCGCCGGCGTCTCCCGCGGAGTGCGTCGCGGACGCCTCGCGCGTCTCTCCCTGGCACCCGACGACGCACGCCAGGCCCAGCAACAGCGCCGCGACGCGGGACGACGGCCCACCTGCGATCTTCGTGCCGATCATCGCGGCAGCATACCGCGCGCGAGTCGCGCGCCGCACCTCACGCGAGCTTGCGCAGCGCGTCGCCGCGCCGGACGCGGCCCGCGCGCACGACCCGGGCGTAGATGCCGCGCAGGCGCAGCGCCTTGCGCTCGGGCGCCGAGATGAACGCCAGCGCGGGCTGTCCGAAGCGCGCGGCGAACTTCGCACAGCCGGTGTGCGCCTGGTCGGTCACCTCGAGCAGCGCGTCGCCCACGGCCAGGCGCGTGCCCGGCGGAAGGTTGTCCTCGGACAGGTCGAGGTCGACGAAGAGCTGGTCGCCCGCCAGCGCCACGCGCGTCCGCCCGCGCGCCAGGAGCTCGGCCGCGCGCACGTTCATGAGCGTGAGCTGCCGGCCCGGATGCGGCGAGCCGTCGGACGTGCGCGTCGACGGACGCGACGACCACGTGTCTCCCACGACGCCCTCGGCGGGCGAGAGCTCGGCCTCGTCGAGCTCCTCGCGCGCGTCGAACGCGGGACGCCGCACGACGAACGCCAGCTCGCCGCCGTCGCGCGGCGAGTCGAGCACGCGCGCGAGCCCGGCCTCGAGCTCGGTCGCGGTGGCGTGCAGCGGATCGCTCATGCGCCGCATCCTCGCGCGTCCCGCAGCGTCCGGGAAGCGAAGGATTGTGCGACGCACGACGCGAGACGCGCGCGAACCGGATCGACGGCCGCCCGCCCCGCGCTACGGCAGGTAGTGCACCTGCTCGCCGTTCGACATCGCCTTGCCGAGGTACGCGCCGGGGTCGAGCACGACCCACTGCATGTAGACGTCGATCGGGCCGCCGCCGCCGGTCACGCCGGGCAGCAGGATCTCGCCGTTGCCGTCGGTCGGCACCGGTCCGAGGATCACGTCGGGCAGCGGCACGAGCACGCCGCCCTGGAAGGGCAGGAAGCCCGCCACGAACGAGAGCACGAGGTACGCGTTCGAGAGCGGTCGCGCGTCCTCGAGCTTGAAGTCGGCGGTGTTGCCGGTGGACAGCTCGCCGCACACGGTGAAGAGCGGGACGAGGCCACCGGTGCCGGCCTTGCCGTTGCCCAGGTCGGTGGCGGCCGTGTTGCAGGGTCCGCCCACCAGGGGCACGATCAGGTCGAGGATCACCGGCCGGTGGTCTGAGGCCGACGACGTGACGATGCTCGGGATCAGGAAGCCGTTGAACTCGGGCGGCAGCGCGGGCGTCCCGCCGCCGCCGAACACGTCGGCCGAGTCGAACACGAAGCTGCGCCGCAGCGTGGCGATGCTGTCCTGCCAGACGAGGTAGTCGAACTTGGCGCTCGAGCCGATCGTCGCGCGGCTGCCGCTGAAGACCTGCGTCGACGCGTCGTAGGTCATGTCGGTGCGGTCGCGGTCGGTGCCGTCGTTCGCGCCGCCGGCGGCCTGGCTGATCCAGTCGGCGGGGCCCTTCGTGCCGTTCGTGAGCTCGTCCTCGTTGAGGTCGCCGCCGGTCACGAAGAACGTCAGGGCGTCGGGCAGCAACGTCGGGTTGGGCGAGAGGATCTTGTTGTTCGGGTCGGCGCCCGACGTCCCCAGGCCGTTGAACTGGGCGTCGACGTAGTAGGCGATGTTCTTGGCCGCGGTGAGCCGGTCGGCCTTGTCCCCCGCGGTGCCGCCCGACTTGAGGTGGCTGTTGCCCACGATCACGTCGCAGGCGTAGGTCGCGTCGGGCAGGTCGATCTCGGCGGTCATGTGGCCGCGGATGCCGCCGTTGCTGCCGGGCGAGTACAGGTCGGCGAGCTGGAAGAAGTCGGAGACCTGCGTCACGCCGTCGCCGTTCACGTCGCCGAACGGGTAGCGCGACAGGATCATGTTGCGGTTGAAGCCGTCGTTGCTCGCGCTGGCGAAGATGTACGGCATGTCGAAGGTCGGCGCGTACTTCTGCACCCAGGCCGTGATCGGCGTGCTGCCGTGGAACGTGTCGAGCCCGCCGTGCAGCAGCATGCCGGCCACGGTGGTCAGCGTGCTCACGCTGTCGACGCCGCTGCCCGTGCCGTTGCCCGAGTTGTCGCCGCACTCCTGCAGGATGAGCACGTCGGGGCGCAGGGCGGCGATCATGCGCGCCACCGCGTCCCAGTCGGAGAGCGAGACGTTCGTCTTGTCGTTCGTCGAGCAGATCGCGTCCTGGACGTTCCAGGTCATGATGCGCAGGTCGGTCGCGTCCTCCTTGCCGTACTGGCCGGACGACGGGTTCCACTGGGCGGCGGCCAGCGGCGCGAGCGCGGCGCACAGACCGAGGACGAGGGCGGGACGGAGGGGTGCGCGCATCAGGGTGGGCCCGGGAGAGGCGGGAGGACGGACGCGTTCGGGACGCGTCGCGGTGTCCGGGCCGACGACCGGGAACGGACGGTGAACGTCGCGTGACGTTCGCGGCTCGTGCGTCGGCCGGCGGGCGGAACGTCATAGGATACCCGTCTCCCGGCAATCCTCCCAGCCGGGACGCCCCGAGCGAGCGACCTGCCATGCCCGTCCGCCCCGCCTCCGCGCCGCGCGCCCCCCGCGCCGGACGCCCCCCGCGCCTCCTCCGGCTGCCCCTCGCCCTCGCGCTCGCCCTGTTCGTGGGCCCGCCGCCCCACGCGCTGCTGGCGCAGGAGGCCTCGGGCGCCGCGACCGCGACGCCGGCACCGGTCGCGCCCCCGTCGCCCGCGTCCGCCGCCCCCGGCGAGGCGCTCGAGCTGCTCGACGCGACGCTCTGGACGCAGCTCTCCGCCGAGCGCGCGGCGCTCTGCCGGCAGACGTTCCGCGCGGCCCGGGCGCAGCTCGAGCGGGCGCTGCTCGACCCGACCTGGCGCGCCGCCGAGGAGCAGCCCTCCGACGCGGCCGCGCTGCCGGCCGCCGTGATCGTGGACGTCGACGAGACCGTGCTCGACAACGTCCCGTTCCAGGCGCGGCTGCTGCGCTCGGGCAGCGCGTTCACCCTCGACGCCTGGACGGCGTGGTGTCGCGAGCGCGGGGCCACGCCGCTGCCCGGCGCCGTCGAGTTCTGCCGCCGCGCCCAGGAGCTCGGCGTGACGGTGTTCTACGTCACGAACCGCGGCGCCGACGTGCGCGAGGACACGCGCGCCTGCCTGGCCGGCTGGGGCTTCCCGCTGCGCCCGGGCGTCGAGACCGTGCTCACCCGCGAGGACACGGGCGACAAGGGACCGCGCCGCGCGGCGATCGCGTCCGGCTACCGCATCGTGCTGCTGCTCGGCGACGCGGGCGGCGACTTCAGCAGCGCGCTCGGCAACGGCTCGGCCGCGACGCGCGCGGCGGCCTTCGACGCGCGCGACGTCCACTGGGGGCGCGACTGGTTCGTGCTGCCGAACCCGATGTACGGCGCGTGGGAGTCGGCGTTCGCACCGTCCGCCGGGCAGTCGCGGCTCGACGCGCGGCTCGCCGCGCTCGACCCGTGCGGCACGCTGCCGGACGGCACGCGCACGCACGCGCACGGCGACGACGCGTGCGCCGAGTCCGCGCCGGCCACGGCGTCCGGCGCGATCGCGTCGGCGCGCGACGAGGCGCGGCGCGCGTCCGGCGCGCGTGCGTCGGACGACGCGCTGCCGACGCATCCGCTGCTCGACGCGGGGCCGATGCCGAGCTTCAGCACGACGACGTCCTGCGGCGTGTGGCTGCGCACGAAGGCGCCTGCCGACGTGGTGCTGCGCTGCCATCCGGTGGACGATCCGGCCGACGCGCGCCTGTCGCGTCCCGTGCACACGAGCGAGGAGCACGACCTCACCGCGTCGGTCACGTTCGAGGGACTGCGTCCGGGCACGACCTACGTCTACGAGGTGTACCTCGACGGACGGCGCGCGACGCGTCCCTGGCCGCTCACGCTGCGCACGCAGCCGGCGTGGCGCGACCGCGCGCCGCCGCCCGACGTGCGCGTCGCCGTGGGGAGCTGCGCGTACGTGAACGACCCGCCGTTCGACCGTCCCGGCAAGCCGTACGGCGGCGGATACGAGATCTTCGAGCGCATCGCCGACACGTCCCCCGACCTCATGCTGTGGCTGGGCGACAACGTCTACCTGCGCGCCGGCGACTGGGAGAGCGAAGCCGGCATCCGGCACCGCTACGCGCACACGCGCGAGCTGCCCGAGCTGCAGCGCCTGCTCGGCACGACCGCGCACCTCGCCATCTGGGACGACCACGACTACGGCCCCAACGACAGCGACCGCAGCTTCCCGCTCGCGGCGGCGGCGCGGCGCACCTTCCTCGACTACTGGCCGGACGTGACCTACCCCGAGGGCGAGGGCGTGTACCGGCGCGTCGAGCGCTCCGACGTCGAGTTCTTCCTGCTCGACGACCGCACGTGGCGCAGTCCGAACGAGGCGCCGCCCACCGACGACAAGCGCATGCTGGGCGAGCGCCAGATGGCGTGGCTGCTCGACGCGCTGCAGTCGAGCCGCGCCACCTTCAAGGTCGTCGCGAACGGGGGACAGATGATCAACCCGATCGTGAACTTCGAGGGCTTCGGCGACTTCCCGGCCGAGCAGCACGCGCTGCTGGCCGCCCTCGACGCGCGTCGCATCGACGGCGTGCTCTTCCTCTCGGGCGACCGCCACCACAGCGAGCTGCTGAAGCTCGAGCGCGACGCGGGTCCCCCGCTCTACGAGTTCACCTGCAGCCCGCTCACCGCCGGACCCGTCGACCGCGACCTCGATCCCGGCAACACCGCCCGCGTCGAGGGCACCCTCGTCATGCAGCGCAACTTCGGCCTGATCGAGGCCGCCGGACCGCCCGGCGCGCGCGTGCTGACGCTCTCGATCTTCTCGACCGACGGCGACCCGCTCTGGACGCGCGCGATCCCCCAGGACGAGCTGCGCTGGGAGTAGCGGGGACGTCCTACAGGAACATGCCCGCGATCGTGGCGGTCATCCACGAGGCGAAGGCGCCGCCCAGCATGGCGCGGAAGGCCAGACGCGAGAGGTCGGTCTTGCGCGTGGGGGCCAGCGGCGAGATGCCGCCGATCTGGATGCCGATCGACGAGAAGTTCGCGAAGCCGCACAGGGCGTAGGCCGCCATCTTCGCGCTGCGCGCCGACTCGAACACGCGGTCGGGGGAGATGTTGGCCATCGCGCCGGGGACGGCCTCGTGCAGGTGCGTGTAGGCCACGAACTCGTTCACCGCGATCTTGGTGCCGAGCAGGCTGCCGAAGACCTGGCAGTCGTGCCAGCCGTTGACGCCCATGATCCACGAGACGGGCGCGAAGACCCAGCCGAAGATGCGCTGCAGGCCCAGGTCGGGCATGCCGAACCAGTGCTCGCCGATCCAGCCGATGGGCCAGTCGATGAGGTGGATGAGCGCCACGAACGCGATCAGCATGGCCATCACGTTCAGCCACAGGTTGAGGCCGTCGGTCGTGCCGTTGGCGGCGGCCTCGATCAGGTTGTGCGCGGTGCGCTCGATGCGCAGCTCGACCTTGCTGCCGGTCACCGAGACCTCGGTCTCGGGCAGCGCGATCTTCGCGATCACGAACGCGGCCGGCGCGCTGAGCACCGACGCGGTGAGCAGGTGCGGCGCGTACTCGGGGCCGAGCACGCCCATGTAGACCGCGAGCACCGAGCCGGCGATGGTGGCGAAACCGCCGGTCATCATCGCGTTGAGCTCGCTGTTCGTCATGCCGGCGATGTACGGCTTGACCACCAGCGGCGCCTCGGTCTGTCCCACGAAGACGTTGGCGGCCATGGCCATGGCCTCGGCGCCCGACACGCCCATGAGCGCCGACATGATCTTCGCCAGGACGTAGATCACGACCTGCATCACGCCCAGGTGGTAGAGCAGCGACATGAGCGCCGAGAAGAAGATGATCACGACCAGGCCGCTGCCGGCGAAGGCGAAGATGAAGCCGCCCGAGGTCGACGGATCGGCCAGTGGACCGAAGACCATCGCGGCGCCCGGCGACGCCATGCTCACGAGCTTGCTGACCCAGGAGGCCAGCTCCTCGAAGACCGCGCGCCCTGTCTCGGTCTGCAGCAGCGCCCAGGCCAGTCCGAACTGGAGCAGCAGGCCCCAGACCACGACGCGCACGGGGACCTTGCGCTTGTGGCTCGACATGAGCCAGGCCACCACGCAGAAGAACAGCAGGCCGAGGAGGCCGCGCAGGACGGGCATGGACGATCCCTCTCCGTGGGTTCGGGACGGGGAGGGAGGTTAAGGCTTCATCGGGTTCGAGGCCAGTGCGGGCGCGCCGGTGGCGCGGTTCGTCCCACGGGCCTCCGCGTCATCGGGCCTCGGCTTCGGCCTCCGCCTTCGGCCTCCGCCTTCGCTCTCGCCTCGTCCCCCCGCGAACGCAACCGGCCCCGACGCTCGCGAACGAGCGCCGGGGCCGGTCACTGCCGTCCTCGCGGACGGCGCGTCAGCTCGGGACGATCAGGGCGTGGTGGTGAAGACGCCGTTGGTCGACGCGAAGAAGCAGATCGCGGCCGGATCCGGGATCCAGGCCTGCCAGACGAGCGGGAAGTTCGCCGGGGCGCCGCTCCACGGGAGCGTGAACGACAGGTCGCCGGCGAAGGTCGGCAGCGCCGGGAAGATGAAGTCGGGCGCCGGGATGAGCGTTCCGCACTTGAACGGGGCGTTGATCTGGCTGAATCCGAGCACGATGTAGACATTCGAGTTCGGACGCATCTTCGTGAGGTTGAACTCGATGTTCGTCGTGGACGACGGATCGAGCACACCGTTGATCTCCAGCTCGGGCGTGCCCAGCGTGCCGGGGATGCCCGTGCCGATGCTCGGCCAGCTCTTGTGACCGATGTACAGCAGCGAGTTGTAGCTGTCGTCGTCGACGCCGCCGTTGAAGCAGGTCGTGAAGTCGCCGTCGTCGTTGGTGTCGTAGATGATGCCGGCACCCAGCACGAGTCCGCCCAGGGCACGCGAGTCGGCCGTGTCGAGGCCGGTCGTGCTCATGTCGGCGAACGCCGTCTCGGAGATGTTCTGCGAGCAGGTCGTGCCCGAGGCCACCGAGTTGCTGTCGGCGATCTGCAGGAAGGTGAGCAGCCAGTCGCGGTCGCTGTTCACGCCGCGATGGATGTCGCCCGTCTTGCACACGAGGTCGAGCTCGTAGCTGAACGTGGCCGGGTCGTACACGGCGCGCACGAGGCCCACCGCGAAGTCGGCCGGATCGAAGATCTCGAGCGCCGAGAGGAAGTAGATGTTGCCGACCGAGTCGAACATCGGGGGCGACATCGACGGACCGATCGGCGTTCCGCCGGTCACGTTGAGCAGCGGGACGAGGCGGCCGATCACGCTGCCGCCCGGGCCGTCGAGGATCGGCTTGCCCGTGCCGCCGGGACCGAACGTGCCGTCGTTGTAGGCCGCCATCGTCCAGCTCGTGGAGCCGGTGGTGTGGTCGACCTTGGCCACCGCGATCATGTTGACCGGGTGGTTGCTTCCGCTCTTGCTCGGGTGCGCGCCGGTCGCGGCGACGAGCAGGTCACCGTTCTGGTCGACCTTGAGCGCGGCCTGTCCGACACCGCCGCGGAACGCCACCTGGCTCTCGTAGAGCATGAACTCGAGGCTGCCCGCGGGCAGGAGCGTGGTCGCGAAGGTCGAGTTGTCCGTGATCGACGTGGGCAGGACGAGCGCCTTGGTGCCGGTCTTGCTGCCGGTGCCGTCGAGCCCGACCAGGTTGATGGCCGCCGTCAGGGTGGCGCCGGTGGCCTTGGCCAGCTGGGCCGTCATGCCGTGCGTGCTGGACAGCATGGCGAAGTTGTCGCTCGAGTAGCTCGCCGCACCGCGCGTCTCGGCGATGCCCGGATCGAGGAACGTCGTGATGCCCGTGCTGAGCAGCGAGCCGATCGGACCACGCACGTACATCGCGTTGGCGGCCGAGGGCGTGCCGAAGGTCGTGGTGAGCACGAACGGGCCGGTGCCCGAGACCAGCGGGGGCATGCTCGACGGGGTCAGGTGCACGTCGGCGCTGGCGCTCACGAACTCGTCGACCGCGACCAGGTCCTTCAGGCCGACCACGTCGTTGCTGAGCACGTTCTGGACGTTGGCGTCACGCAGCGCCATCGACACCGCGTAGAGGTGGTTGGCGTTGAGCGGCGTGAGGCCGCAGCCGCCGGTCACTCCCGACCCGTCGGCGCGGAAGAAGACGTTGCCGTCCTCGTCGACCGAGCCCAGTCCGAACTGCGAGACGTTGCTGATGATGTCGCAGCTGTTCGAGGCGGCCATGACGCGCTCGACGTAGAGGCGGCCGGGCGTCTCCTCGCGGTAGTTCACGATGCCACCGACCACGCCGTTGTACGACGAACCGGCATCGGTCGTGCCGAACTCGGTGAGCGCCACGCCGAACTGGTGCGTGCTGCGCGTCGTCGTGCGGAACTGCGTCGGCGCGTTGTTGTGCGCGGCCGTGTTGTTCACGCCCGTTCCGGGGACCGTCCAGTAGCCGTAGCTCTTGCCGGAGATGTCGACGCCGCTCTTCTGGAGACGGCTCATCGACTGCGACGAGAGGCCGCTCGAGTTGAACCCCGAGCTGCTCTTGCTCGTCTTCACGATCGGCGCGATGCCGAAGCGCGTGCCCCAGCGGGTCTGGAAGTTGGTGAGGTCGACGACGAAGTCGTTGACCTGCTCCGAGCCGTCCAGGGCGGTGCTGTCGGCCCACGGAGAGACGGTGTCGCCGCCGCCACACTGCGTGGCGTCGGTGCTGTCCTGCGCCAGAGCGGCAGGAGCGAGGGCTCCAGCGATCAGGAGCGCCAGGTAGCGCGCGCGAAGGGACATAGGTTGCGATCCTTGGGTGTGAAGGGAGAGGTCGAGGGGGACGAGAACCCGTGCGAGGCTTGGACTGGTCCACGCACCGCGCCCGAGTATCGGTGAACTTCCATGTTCTCAGGATGTGGGCAATGTGAAAAGGCCCGACGCGGTCGATCTTGCCGCCGAATCGGCCTGCGCGTGCAATCCCTTTCCCCCCAGCGGCTTGCGGCGGGCCGTCGGGAGAGGCCCGGATCGCGTCCCGGCCCGGCGAGCGGTGGTGGGCGAGGGCCCTGCGCCTCAGCCCTTGCGGCGCGGACGGCGCTCGGCCCGCGCCGCGATCGGGTCGTCCGGCCAGGCGTGCTTCGGGTACCGCGCGCGCAATTCCCTGCGCACGAGCGGATAGGTCCGCTCCCAGAAGCCGGCCAGGTCGTCGGTGATCTGCTGCGGACGCATGTTCGGCGCCAACAGGTGCAGCAGCACCGGCACCCGACCCCCGGCCACGCGCGGCGTCTCGGCCAGTCCGAACAGCTCCTGGATGCGCACGGCCAGAACCGGTGGACGCCCCTCCTCGTAGTGCAGCGTGATCTGGCTGCCGCTCGGGACGGCCAGCCGCTCGGGCGCCTGGATCGCGAGCGCCTGGCGCTGGCGATGGTCGAGCCGCGCCAGGATCGCGTCGCGCCACGGGGCCTTGCGCAACTCGGCGAACGAGCGCCGTCCCACGCACAGCCCGGGGAGCAGCTCGAGCAGCCCCTCGCGATCGAGGCGCGGCAGGCCGAGTTCGGGCATCCACGCGGACAGGCAGCGCAGGCGCGCGAGCAGCGTCGCGACGTCGCCTTCGTCGGACGGCAGCGCGCGCGCCGGGTCGCCGGCCGCGGCCTCGGCCAGCACGGCCGCCACCGCGTGCGCGTCCGGCAGCGGCGCGGGACCCTCGTCGAGCAGCAGCCCGCGCCAGCGCACGCGCCGTCGCGCGCCGACCGCCTCGCGCTCGGGGTCGAACGCGAGCTCGACCGACTCGTCGAGGCCGTCGGGGTCGAGCCACGCGCGGCGCACGCCGGACGCCAGACTCACGCGCGCGTCGGCTCCGCCGCCGGCGTCGAGATCGACGCACACGAGCAGCTCCGCGTCGCGCACGGCCGAACCGGAGAGCCGCGCGCCGCGTCCGCCCACGAGCAGCACGCGCTCGTCGCCGGGCGCGCGTCGCCGCGCGAGCCGGTCGGGGAAAGCCGCGAGCAGCGCACGCAGCAGCGCCTCGTCGCGCGACGACAGACGTCCCAGGCCGTCGTCGTCGCGCGCGGCGGACGACGGCACGTCGCGGGTCGTGTGCGGCGCATCGGCGGACGCGGCGTCACCTTCGGCGAGCGCCGCGCCGAGCGCATCGGCCACCGCCAGCACGCGCCGCGCGGCGCCGGCGTCGAGCCGGCGTCCGGCGTGCCCCTCGGCGCGTCGTCCCGCGGCGAAGGCCTCGAGCGCCGCGACGCGGTCGAGCACGTCGCTCGCCGAACGGGACGCGACGCCGTCGCGCGGCGCGCGTCCGAACGGGTCGCGCTCCTCGAGCAGCGCCGCGGCGAGACACGCCTCGCGCTCCACGCCGCGCGCCCGTCCCTCGAGCAAGAGCCGCCCCACCCGCGGATGCACGGGCAGCTTGGCCAGCGCGCGCCCCGCCGCGGTGATCGTGCCGTCGCGCAGGGCGCCGAGTTCGCCCAGCAACTGCAGTGCACGCTCGACCGCGGCGTCGGGCGGCGGCTCGAGCCACGGCAAATCGCGCGGATCGCGCTCGCCCCAGTCGAGGAGCTGCAGCGTCGCGGCGCACAGGTCGAGGCGGCACACCTCGGGCGCCGGCGCGTCCTGCAGCGAGCGCTGCTCGGCGCGGGTCCAGAGGCGCGCGCAGACGCCGGGCGCGAGTCGTCCGGCGCGGCCGGCGCGCTGCTCGGCGCTCTGGCGCGAGATCGACACGAGCTCGAGACGGTTGAGTCCCAACGCGGGGTCGTGCCGCAGGACGCGCGCCTTGCCGCCGTCGACCACCGCGGTCACGCCCTCGACGGTGACCGACGACTCGGCCACGTTCGTGGACAGCACGACGCGCCGGCGCGGTCCCTTGCGCAGCGCGCGGTCCTGCTCGCCGAGCGGCAGCTCGCCGTGCAACGCGACGACGTCGACCTCGTCGCCGCGCGCGAGCTCGGCCAGCGCTTCGGCGCAGGCCCTGATCTCGCCCAGTCCCGGCAGGAAGACGAGCACGTCGCCGGGGGTCTGCGCGAGCACGGCGCGCACGCCCGTGCGCACGAGTTCGGGCAGGCGCAGGTCGAGCGGCGCCGGCAGGTACTGCACGTCCACCGGGAACAGACGTCCCTCGCCCGCGAGCACCGGCGCGTCGCCGAGCGCGGCCGCGATCGGCGCGGCGTCGAGCGTGGCGGACATGACGACCACGCGCAGGTCGGCGCGGGTCTGCTCGCGCACGCGGCGCACCATCGCGAAAGCCAGGTCGACGTCGAGCGAGCGCTCATGGAACTCGTCGAAGACCACGGCGCCCACGCCCTCGAGGAACGGGTCGTCGAGCAGGCGGCGCACGAAGAGTCCCACGGTGAGCACCTCGAGACGCGTGGCGCGGGACGTGCGCCGGTCGAAGCGCACCGAGTAGCCGACCTCGTCGCCGAGCCGTCCGCCGCGCTCGTCGGCCATGCGCGCCGCGGCCGCCCGGGCCGCCACGCGCCGCGGCTCGAGCACGAGCACCTTGCCGAAGCCCGCGTCGAGCAGCGCCGGCGGCACGCGCGTCGTCTTGCCCGAGCCGGTGGGCGCCGTGAGCACGAGGGACGTCCCCGCGGCGAGCCGCTCGCGCAGGCGCGGCAGCAGGTCGTCGACGGGCAGCGGGACGGGAGGCATCGCGCCGATGATCGGTTCCCGGGAGCGTCCGCGCGAGGGCGCGTCGCGCGAGGCGCAGTTCGTCGCGACGCGCGGCCCGGCGCCGCACCAGCGTCGGTCGCACACCGCGCCCCGGACGCGGACTTGTTCGCGCCGCGACGAGCGGTCATCCTCGCCCGCGCGCCCTCGCCGGGAGGACGCACCCCGCCCTCGTGAGCCCGTGAGCGCATGCGCCGGTCGTTCGTCCCGCTCGCCCTGTGCAGCGCGCTGGCCGTCGCGCCGGCGTGCAGCTACCTCGAGGGGCGCGTGCGCGACCTCTCGCAGACCGTGCACGTGGGCGTCGGCGTGTCGCTCGTCCCGGGATTGTTCGTGTACGCCTGCGCGCCGCTGTTCGGCACCGCGTTCGGCTACCTGCACGAGAGCACGTACGTCGGCAGCGACTACGGCTACGCCTTCGCGTGGCACCAGGCCGGCGCGGGCACGCTCCTGGGCGGCGAGTTCGTGCGCGCGCAGCTCGGGCACGACGTGGCCGGCTTCACGCGCGGCGACAATCCGGCGCTCTACCTCGACCAGTCGCAGCTCTTCATGATCTCGCTCGCGGTGCAGGACTACCGCACGTCGCGCAGCCCGACCGCCATCACGCTGGGTCGCGTCGACGTCGGCGCCCACCTGCTCTTCGTGGGCGCCTCGCTGGGCCTCGACTTCGTCGAGCTGTTCGACTTCGTGACCTCGACCTTCGGCTGGGACGTGCTCGACGACGACGAGTTCGTCCCGCGGCGCTGGCCGTTCGAGCTGCCGGGCGACGCGCTGCTCGACACGCCGGCGAACGTGCCCGCGGGATGAGCGCGGCGGCGTTCGATCCGGCGCCGGTCGTGCTCGAGGACGCCCGGGTGCGCCTCGAACCGCTGGCGCCCGGGCACGCCGACGCGCTGCTCGCGGCCGGCGCCGATCCGTCGATCTGGACGTACCTCCCGCGGCGTCCCTTCGTCGACCGCGCCGACGTGCTGGCCTGGATCGCCGAGGCCGACGCCGCCCGCGTCCGCGGCGACGTGGTCGCGTTCGCCGTGCGCGAGACCGCGTCCGGACGCGTGGTCGGTTCGACACGCTACCTCGACGTGGTGCGTCCCCACCGCCGGCTCGAGATCGGCTGGACGTGGTACGCGCCGGCGGCGCAACGCACGGCCGTGAACACCGCCGCCAAGCGCCTGCTGCTCGGACACGCGTTCGACGACCTCGGCGCGCTGCGCGTGAGCTTCAAGACCGACGCACGCAACGCGGCCAGCCGCGCGGCCATCCTGCGCCTGGGCGCACAGCAGGAAGGCATCCTGCGGCACCACTTCGTGATGCCCGACGGCTGGCTGCGCGACTCGGTCTACTTCTCGATCCTGCGTGACGAGTGGCCCGTCGTGCGCGCGCGCCTCGACGAACGGCTCGCGTGCGACTGACGCGCGGCGCGCGCCACCCGACGACTCGGCGCGAGGACGCCCGGAGCACGCGCCACGCGGCGCGCGTCCGGGCGCCCCGGGCTCAGCGCGTGATCGACGAGATGCCGTTGCTGCCCGCGAAGCCGTAGGTCGCACCCGCGTCCAGGATCCAATCCTGGATCCAGATCGGCAGCCCGGCGGGCACGCCGAGGGGCCACGTCAGGCCGAAGCCGAGGACGCCCAGCGGTCCCGTGGGCAGGCCGCCCACCACGAGGTCGGGGTTCGGGACGAGCACGCCGCCCTTGAACGGCGCGAAGAGCGCGCTCACGCCGAGCACGAAGTAGGCCGACGCAGCGGGCGGGGCGTTCGTGAGCAGGAACTCGACCGTGTCGCCGCCCACGAGCGCCCCCGCCGCCGTGAAGCGCGGGACGCCGAGCGTGCCGGCCGCGCCGCCGCCCACGTCCAGCCACGGGTTCGGCGCGAGGGCCGCCACCGAGTCGATGTCGGCGCCCACGGTGCACCCGGCCTGCGCTCCCTCGGCCGGATCGTCGGTGAGCCGCACGTAGCGGAACAGGTCGAGCGGGCCGATGCCGAAGCCGTCGAGGTCGATGCTCGAGACCGAGCCCAGCACCTTGCCCACCGACGTCCACGCGACGAGGTCGGCGCTCACGTCGACGTAGGTGTCCTCGACGTCGCCGCCGCGCTCGTAGATCCACAGGTCGGGCTCGGGCGTGCCGTCGCCCGAGATCGAGACGTCGAGGAACTCGAGCGTCAGCACTCCGCCCTTGCCGAGCGTGACCGTGGTCTGGATCGGCGCGCAGCACGGGGTGGGATCCGAGAACCAGTCCGGCGCACCGAGCGCGAACTCGGGCAGCAGGTTGCACGCGGAGGGCTCTCCGTTGATCACCGTGGGCGCGAAGGCCGTCACCGCGCCGGCGAAACCGATCGTCCCGCGCACCTGCACGGTCAGCCCGGGACGCCACGAGACCACGCTCGCCTCGGCCAGGTTGAGTCCCAGCCCGTCGGTGGTGTCGGCCAGGATGACGAAGCCGCGGTTCGGCTCGCCGTCGACCCAGGCCTGCACCGCGGCGGTGACGTCCACCTGCACCGACGTGTTCGCCGCCATGGCGGGGATGCTGCCCACCGGCGTCGCCTCGGCCTCGACGCCGTCCGCGTCGACCCCGTCGCCGCCGAAGGAGTTGGCCCACGTCACCGTCGCCGCGTTCCAGGGCTGCAGCACGCGGTGCACGCGGTGCGTGCCGTTGCTCGCCGCGGCGCCCGCACCGGACGTGACCGTCAGCCACGCGTGCTCGACCACCGCGCCCGGCGCGATCTGTCCCGGGCCGCCGCCGACGATGCCGTCGAAGCGCATGAGGAGGTCGCGCTCGGCGCTGCTGTCGGAGTACTCGAGCGCCGCCGCGCCGTAGTTCGTGGTCGGGAAGTCGGACGCGAGGCACGTGTCGGCCGCGCCCGCGTACGTCCCGAAGCCCGCGTCGAGGCCTTGCTCGAACTCCAGCAGGCAGCCCGTCGCCGCGGGGCCGGTCGAGAGCGAGTTCTGCGCCATGACGAGCGCGAGGTCCGCGCCCACCGCGCCGCCGGGCGCGCCCTTGTTGTCGATCCGCACGCGCCGCACGGTGGCCCCCGGCAGCACGCCGAAGTCGGCGAGGTCGATGGCCTTGGCGTTGATCGCCTGGACCGTCCCGCAGGGCGAGCTGCTGAAGCCCGTCGCCACCGGCATGTACGAGCGCGGGTCGCTCCACTCGCACAGCGACTCGACGAAGATCGAGAGCGCGAAGGACTCGGCTCCGCCGATCTCGAACACGACCAGGTCGGGCCCCGGACCGTTCATCACCACGTTGTCGGTGAACTCGAGGCGCGCCACCGCGCGTCCGAAGACCCAGCCGTCGACGCCGTCGTCGCCGAGGATCTGCGAGGCGCTCTCGGCCGGCGTGAGCCCCGGCAGGCTGGGGACCACCAGGCAGTTGCTCGCGCTGCTCGCGAACTCGGGACTGGCGCCCGGCTCGAGCACGACGAAGTCGGGTGCGGCGTGATCGTCGAAGACGTAGCCCGCGATCGAGATCTGGGACGGCGCCGCGGCCGAGCAGACGCCCAGCGCGAGCGCAGCAAGAGGAAGGAGGAGGACACGGCGCAGCATGACGGACCCCGGAGCCGGAAGAGGCGCGCCGATCGGCGCGTGCGTCCTGATCCGGAACCGCTGACCAGGCGTCACCGAAACCGAAGCCGAACCCGATCCCGAACCCGAACCCGAACCCGAACCCGAACCCGAACCCGAACCCGAACCCGAACCCGAACCCGAACCCGATCCCACGCCCGAGCCCCTTGACAATTCGTCAGCATTGCACAACCCTAAGGTTGTGGATCATCTCTCACTGACCCTGACCGCCGTGTCCGACCCGATTCGTCGGGCCATCCTCGAGCGCCTGGCGGCGGGACCCGCGGCCGTGCGCGATCTCGTGCGACTGTTCCAGGTGTCGCAGCAGGCGGTCAGCAAGCACCTCGCCTGCCTCGTGCGCGCAGGGCTGGTCAGCAAGCAGCGCCGGGGTCGGCTCTCGATCTGCACCCTGGCCCCGGCCCCTCTCGAGCAGGTCGCCACCTGGACCGAGACCTGCCGGGCCACTTGGGCGGCCAACTTCGCGCGCCTCGACACCCTGCTCGCCGAACTCCAGCCCGGCGACGGCCGGCCTCCGTCCCCACCCAGGAACCCTGACCGATGAGCCTCGCCGATTCCCTCGTCCTCACGCCGCGCGGCGAACGCGAGATCCTCATCACGCGCGACTTCGACGCCCCCCGCGAACTCGTCTGGGACGCACTCCACCGCTGCGACCTGCTACGGCGCTGGCTGCTCGGTCCACCCGGCTGGACGATGACCGTGTGCGAGAACGACGTGCGTCCCGGCGGTGCGTTCCGGCACGTCTGGCGGGACGCACAGGGCGCCGAGATGGCGATGAGCGGCACCTACCTGGAGGTCGTGCGACCCGAGCGCGTCGTGCGCAGCGAGCGCTTCCTGTTCGGCTGCGACGCCCAGGCCGGCGAGCAGCACGGCACGCTCGTGCTCACCGAGCGCGACGGACGCACGACGATCACGATCACGGTGCTGTATCCCTCGCGCGAGGCGCGAGACGGCGCGTTGCAGTCCGGCATGGAGCACGGGATGCGCGCCAGCTACGCACGCTGCGACGACCTCCTGGCCGGCGCCGACGCACGTCCGTGAGCGCCGCATCCAGGAAGCCCGCACGCAAGGCGGCGCGTCCGTCGCGGGCGGGTCGCGCGTCCGCTTCGTCCGCGAAGTCGACGTCCCCGTCACGCGCGAAGCCGACGCCCGACGCCGGACGACCGGCCGCCGCGCGCGCACGCGAGGTCGTCGAGGCGCTGCGCACCGCGGGCAGTGAAAGGACGCTGCGCGAGATGCACGAGCGCTACGGCATCGTCACGCGCAGGGCGTTCGGCGTCCCGATGGGTGCCATGCTGAAGCTCGCGAAGCCGCTCGGACGCGACCACGCCCTGGCGCAGGCCCTGTGGAAGACCGGCTGGTACGAGGCGCGCACGGTCGCGGCGCTGGTCGACGAGCCGGAGCGCGTGACGCCCGCCCAGATGGACCGCTGGTGCCGCGACTTCGACAACTGGGCCCTCTGCGACACCGTCTGCTTCAAGCTCTTCGACCGCGTCCCGCACGCGACGGGATGCATCCCCCGCTGGGCGAGGAGCAGCGACGAGTTCGTGAAGCGCGCGGCCTTCGCGCTGCTGGCCTGCGTCGCGCTGCACGCGCACGACGTCGCGGACGCCGAACTCGTCGCGCTCCTGCCGCTCGTCGAGCGGGCGGCGGACGACGATCGCAACTTCGTCAGGAAGGGCGTGCTTTGGGCGCTGCGCGGCGTGGGCTCGAGGGCCGGAGCGCGCCGCGAGGCGCTCGCGGTCGCGCGGCGCCTGTCGGCGTCCGCAACGACCTCGGCGCGCTGGATCGGCAGGTCGGCCGAGCGCGCGTTCGCGAAGTCGACACCGAAGCGAGACGCGACGCGCCCGTCGAAGAAGGCCTGACTCGGACGTCAGGCCTTCTTGATCAGCCGCACACCGAACAAGAGCACGACGGCCCCTGCGGTGGCGGTCACGATCGGTCCGACCCACTTGCCGCCGACCGAGATGTCGAGCGTACGGAACAGCCACTGGCCGATCGCCGCACCGAGCAGTCCCACGACGATGTTGCCCAGCAGGCCGAAGCCGCCGCCCTTGATGAGCTTGCCCGCGAGGAAGCCGGCGACCGCTCCGACGATGAGCAGGGCGATGAGCTGTTCGGGTTCCATCGGAGGTCCTCCCGGGGCGCGTCAGGGACCCGCCGCTCGTTCCTGCGCGAAGGCGAGCACGTGTCCGTCGCGATCGAGACTGTACGCGACGTCGTGTCCCCAATCACGCGGATGCAGCGGGTCGAGCTCGTACGCGCCGTGACGCAGCGCACGCTCGTGGAAGGCCCGCGCGTCGTCGACCACGAGGTACAGCTCGGCCTTGGCCGCCGCCGCGCCGCGTGTCGGCGCGGGCAGCGCGGAGCCGAGCAGGCGTACGATGCCGTCGGCCGGCATGAGCCCCAGCACGCACCCGTCGCGCAGCGTGAACTCGGTCATGCCGGGGACGTCCAGCGTCGGCGCGCGCTCGAGCACGCCCTCGTAGAACACGGCGCTCGCCCGCTGGTCGTCGACGTAGAGGATCATGTGCGCGTGCATGGACGCCACAGTACGCGCGCGCGTCCGGCGACTCCACCTCCTCGACGCGGGACGCCCGGACCCGCGCGTCGCGCGGATCCGGGCGTCGTCCGGCGCTACGCGCCGTGGGGCTCCTCGCGTCCGTTCGCGGACGCCTCGGCGAGCCGACCCAGCGCAGCCGGCAACTCGACGCCTGCCTGCTCGGCCAGGTCGTGCACCGCCGGCAGCGCGCCGATGAGCCCCGAGAGGAAGTCGGCCGTGGCGCCACGCGTCGTCTTGCCGTCGCCGCCGCGTCCCCCGTCCCACACGGTGACCTTGTCGATCTTCACGCCCGAGATGGCCTTGACCTGCTCGGCCACGATCTCCGGCAGTTTCTCGATCATGAGCAGCGTCGGGACGACCGACGGGTCGGCCAGCCCCTCGACGAGCTGGCGGTAGCCCTGCGCCTTCGCCTCGAGCACGCGCCGCAGGCCTTCGGCCTCCGCCTCGTAGCGCATGAGGATCGCATCGGCCTCGCCGCGGGCCTCGCGCCGGCGCTTCTCGGCCTCGGCCTCGGCCGCGATCTCGATGCGCTGCTTCTCGATCTCCTGCGGGGCGAGCTGCTCCTTGCCGAGCCGCGCGAGCTCCTGCTCGCGCTGTGCCTGGAGGATGCTCTGCTCGGCGTGCGCCGACGCCACGGCCGCGCGCTGGTGCGCCTCGGCCTGGATCTGCGCCAGCTTCGCGTTCGACTCGGCCACACGCGCGGCCGACGTGTTCTCGCCCTCCTTCGCGAGCGCCTCCGACTCGGCCACCTTGACGCGCTGCTCCTGCTCGGCGACCTTGCTCGCGGCCCGGATCTCCGCCTCGCGCTGCGCCTTCGTGATCTCGATGTTGCGCCGACTCGTGACCTCGCCCTCGACGGCCTGGGCCTCGAGCGCGGCCACCGCGATACGCTGCTTCTGCTCGGCATCCTTCTGCCCCTCGACGCCGGACGCGCGCTCCCTCGCCACCGAGACGGTCTGCTCGCGCACGGCGACGGCCTCTCCCGTGGCGCCCTCCTTCTCCTGCTCGGCCACCTCGACCTTGGCGCGGTTCACCGCCTCGGCCGCGGCGCGCTTGCCGATCGCGTCGATGTACCCGCTCTCGTCGGTGATGTCGCGGATGTTCACGTTGATCAGCTCGAGGCCGATCTTGTTCACCTCCTCGCCGACGTTCGCGTTGATGAGCGACATGAACTTCTCGCGGTCCTTGTTGATCTCCTCGATCGACAGGGTCGCGATCACCAGACGCAGCTGACCCAGGATGATGTCCTGCGCCTGGTCGCGGATCTTGCTCTCTCCCAGGCCCAGCAGTCGCTCGGCGGCGTTGTTCATGAGCACCGGGTCGGTGCCGATACCGACGGTGAAGGTCGACGGCACGTTGACCCTGATATTGTTGAGCGAGAGCGCGCCCTCCAGCGGGATCTCGATCACCATCGGCTCGAGGCTGAGGTAGTCGTAGTCCTGGATCAGCGGCCACACGAACGCTCCGCCACCGTGGATGCAGTGGGCCGCCTGCTGCTTGCCGACCTTTCCGAAGATGACCAGGATTCGATTGCTCGGACAACGCTTGTAGCGCTGGACGACGAACAGGACGGTGAACACGAACAGCACGAAGGCTGCGCCGGCGAGGCCCAGCCAGAAGAGCTGGCTGTCCGGCAGCGCGAGCGCGAGACGGGACACGTGCGACATGGGTTGCTCCCCCTGATTCGGCCCTGCGGGCCGGGACGATGTGGACGGATGCTGTGTGCGGTCGTGATGGACGCTCAGGCGGCGGCCACGACCAGCGTGTGATCGTCGTCGACCGAGACGACACGGACGCGCGACGAGGTCGGCAGCGCGCCCTCGAGCGAGACGGCGCGGAAGATGCGCATGCGGTTGCCGATCACGACGCGCACCTGTCCGCTGCCGGCGCCGTGCTCGGGGACGGTCAGGTAGACGTCGCCCAGCGCACCCAGCGCCGACTCGGGGCGCAGCGTGCCCGAACTCTGGAGCTGCATCGCGAGCGCGAGCAGCCAGCCGAGCAGGTACGCCATGCCGAACCCGGTGCCGACGCCCAGCAGCGCGCTCGCGCCGAGCGTCCAGCCCGATCCCAGGTGCGCGCCCACGCCGCCCCAGCCGAAACCCATCAGGAAAGCCGAGAGGCCCTGCACCGAGAGGATCGTGAACGCGTGGTCGCTGCCGTGGTCGTGCAGCTCGGGCGCGCCGTCGCCGTCGAGGTGCGTGTCGAAGTGCACGTCGAGGTGCGCGTCGCTCGCGACGTCGCCGTCGTGGTCGGCGCCGAACGACATGAGCAGGATGCGCAGCAGGAAGATCGCGCTGCCGCACAGCGCGGGGACGCTGAACCAGAGCGCGTCGGGTTCGAGGAGTCGCGCGAACATGGCCGGTTCCTTTCTTCGGGACCCCACGTCCCGATCGGTTCGGTGCGATGAGTGGGCGCGCCCCACGGCGCCTTTCAGTCGCCGACGCCCGGACGGCACACCGCCGACCCCGCGCGGCGCCGCACGCGTCCGACACGTGAAACGGCTCCCCGCGACGTCCCAACCAGCGGCTCGTTCCGGACGGACCCGACGTCCATGCGCCGTACGCTCCCCGCACCGGCCATCTCCGAAGGAGCACGCCCGATGACCCAGCGCCTGCACGACGCGCTCGTCGCCCTCACGCTGCTGTGCGCCGTCACGGCGCTGGGCTGGGTGCTCGGGGGATGGATGCTGTTCGCCGACCCGCTGTGCGTGGCCGCCGGACGCATGTGAGGCGCGCGCCCGACGCGTCCCGCGTCACACCCCGCGCGGGACGAAGCGCACGAACGAACCCGCGTGCCGCTCGGCCAGATCGGCGCACGGGCCCGGGTGGATGCACGCCGCGAGGATCTCGGCCGAGTCGACCAGCCGCGGCCCCGGACGGTTGAAGAACGCGTTGCCGTCGGCGAGCCACACGGCGCCGTCCCGCAACGCGGGCCACGGCAGCGGCGCGAGCAGCGCGTCGAGCACGTCGCGCTCGGCGAGCGTGCGCTCGAGCGGGAAGCCGCAGGGCTTCACGAGCACGACGTCGGGGGCGGGATCGAGCGCGGCCAGCGCCTCGGCGTCGAGCGTCGGGGCGCGCTCGCCGACCTTCGTGACGAGCGCCGTGCCGCCGGCGATCGCGACCAGCTCGGGCATCCAGGTGCCGCCGACCATGGGCGGCACGAGCCACTCGAGCGTGAGCACGTTCGGGCGGTGCGCGTTCCCGGACGTGCGCGCGCGCAGCGCGTCGAGGCGTGCGTCCATCGCGGCCACCACGCGCGCGGCCTCGTCGCGGCGGTCGAGCGCGGCACCGACGCGCAGCACGTCGGCACGGACGTCGTCGAGCGTGAGCGGGTGCAGGTTCACCACGCGCACGTCGGGCCGCGCGATCTGCGCCAGCGCCGCGAGCACGTCGCCGCGGCTCACCGCGCACACGTCGCACAGGTCCTGGGTCACGATCACGTCGGGGGACGCCCGCTCGAGCGCGTCGACGTCGATCTCGTAGACCGCGAGCGCGTCGCGCAGCAGGCGCCGCACGTCGCGGTCGATGTCGACCGAGCAGCGGCCGGGCGACATCGTCGTCGACGTGAGCACCGGACGTCCCACGACCTGCGGCGGGAAGTCGCACTCGTGCGACACGCCGACGAGCGCGTCGCCCAGGCCCAGCGCGCAGACGATCTCGGTGGCCGACGGCAGCAGGCTCGCCACGCGCGGTGTCCGCTCGCTCATCGTGTCTCCTCGGGAAGGCGCGCGCCGATCACCCGCGCCAGCTCGCGCATGAGCGCCACGCGCACGCCGGGCTGCAGGTGGCAGACGTCCATGAGCACGTCGTAGCCGACGAGCCCCGCGGGGCAGGATGCCCGCACGAGCGCGTCGACGTCCAGCAGCTCGACCCGCGGGTCGGCGGCGGCCAGCTCGCGCACGACGGCGTTCGAGAGGTCGTTCGCGCAGCGCGGCGTGCGGTCGGCGCAGATCGCCGCGCGCAACGACTCGACGGCGCGCGCGTCCTCCCCCAGCAGATACAGGACGAGGCCGCGGTCGAACGCCGTGTGCGCGTAGTCCGGCGCGAGCGCCGCGGCCTCGTCGAGCAGCGCGAGCGCCCGCTGCAGATCGGCGTGCAGGGCCTCGTCGACCTCGCGCCGCCAGAAACGCGCGAAGCCCTCCTCGACCGCACGGACGTCGGAGTTCCAGAGGCGCGGGTCGGGCCAGTGCGCGCCGGCGACGGAGTCGGCGCCCTCGCCGGCGGTGGCTCGCACGTCGGCCAGGATCCCGCCCAGCACCCGCGGCGCCGGCGGCGTCCAGGGCTCGGGGTCGACCACGCGCGCCAGGTAGTAGCGGGTCGTGCGCAGCCTCACCGCCGGACGCATGCCGGCGCGCAGTGCCTCGGGCACGAGCTTCTGCGCACGTCCACGCAACTTCTCGACCCTCGCGAGCACGTCCGCCGGCGGCCCGTCGGGACCCGACGCCACGAAGGGCGGCGAGAGCATGTTGCCCGTCAGCGTGCACAGCACGACCCGCGCGCCGGCGCCTTCGCAGACGTCGAGCATGCGGCGCAGGTTCTCGCGGTAGCGCGCGTAGTGCGCGGAGGTCTCGGCCCGCGTCATCGGACGCTGCGCAGGGTCGCGCTGCATCGGCTCGGGTTCGGGCGACGGCGAAGGCGCCAGCAGGTCGCGCAGGACGGTGAACGTGCGCAGGCCCGAGAGCACGCGTTCGGCGTCGGTCGCCGCCCCCGCACGACGGCGGCGAAGCTCGTCGGCGAAAGCCGACTCGATGAACTCGTTGTGTCCCGAGTGGATCACGACCACGTCCGGCGCGAGCAGCGGCACGGACTGCTCGACCAGGATCGACACGCGCTCGCTGCCGTAGCCCTCGCGTCCGAGGTTGATCACCTCGACGCGGGCGGGGAGGTCGCCCGGGCGCGCGTCGCCCGCGCGCTCGTCGGGCGCGAGCCCCGCGTCCGGGTCGCCGTCGAGCAGGTCCTGCAGCACGCCCTCGGGGAAGAGCTGCGTGTTGCTCCCGCCGAACAGCAGGACGCGCACACGTCCGTCGCGCGGCGGCACGACGACCTCGGCGGACGGGTCGTCAAACATCCGCGTGCGGAACCCGCCGGGGCGTCCGGGATCGGCGACCAGGTAGCGCGCGCGCTCGTCGAAGCCGCGCGAGACATCCTGCGCGTGGTCACCGAGGCCGGCGGCGCGCAGCCCGAGCTCGCACAGTCCGAGCAGCACGAGCAGCGGCAGGCACGCCAGCGCCGCCTTGCGCACGAGCGGCGCCACCCACCCCCCGCCGGACGCCACGATCGACCTCGCGCGTCAGGTGCCGCGGTAGTCGAACGGGTCGTTCGGCGTGTTGGCCGCCTTCCACGCCATCCACGCGAGCAGCGCGAAGAAGATCAGGATCGGCGGCAGCCACCAGCGCTTGTTCGCCTTCAGGAAGATCAGGAAGTCGTTCATGACGCAGGGGCTCGTGCTGCGGGTGCGGGCACGGGGGAGGATATCAGGCGGACTGGATCAGCGCAGCGAGACGACGATCGCGGCCAGCTCGTCGAGCAGGGCCACGCGCGCCCCGGGCTGCAGGTGGCAGCCGTCCATCATGACCTCGTAGCCGACGGTGCCGTCCGGGCAGGCCGCGGCGAACTCGGACGCGGCGTCGTAGAACACGACCTCCGGCAGGCTCTCCGCCACCTCGCGCACGAGTCCGTTCGTGGTCGGGTTGCCGCGCCGGGGTGCGCAGTCGTACGTGGCCGCGTCGACGAGCTGGCGCGCGCCCCGCGAGGCGTCGCCGAGCAGCGTGGAGACCTGTCCCGCGAGGAACAGGGCGCGCGCGTGGTGCGGCGCCTTCGCGAGCACGTCGTCGAGGGCCTCGGCGATCTGCTGCAGCGCGGCGCGTTCGGCGTCGGTCGGTTCGTCGGCGACGTTGGCCTCGAGCAGGGTCATCAGGCCGCGCACCTGCGCGTTCCAGGTGGTCGTCGCCGGCCACAGGCAGCCCTCGACCGAGTCGGAGCGCACGTCCCCGCGGACCAGCTCGGGCGAGTGGGCCAGGAACCCCGAGAGCGGACGCAGCACCGGATCGGGGAACTCGACCGGGATCCGTCCCGAGAACCAGAAGCCGACGCGCAGGCGCGTCACCGCGCCGCCCGGGAAGAGCGAGAACCGCGCCGGGAAGGTCTTCACGATCTGGCGCAGGACCTGCTCGACCTCGGCCGCCTCGGCCGCGGGCAGGCCGCTGTCCGACACCTGCGGCGGGCACCAGTCGTTGCCCACCACGGTGCACAGGACGACACGCGCGCCGGCCTCGAGCGAGAGCCTGCACATGGCCTCGATGTTGTCGCGGTAGGCCGCGAAGACGGGCTGTGCGTCGGCCCACGTGAAGTCGGCGAAGGCCGCCTGCGCCGGGTCGATGTCGGGCGGAGGCTGCGTCGGACGCAGCTCCTGCTCGAAGAGCCGGAACGTCCGCAGGTTCGAGAACACGTCGGCCGCCGCGCGCAGCAGTCCGCCCGAGGCCTCGACCTCGGTGGCGAATCCGCGTTCGACGAACTCGTTGTGCCCCGAGTAGATCACGACCACGTCGGGACGGAGCACCGACATCGCCTGGTGCAGCAGGATGCGCACGCGCGCGCTCCCGTATCCCATGCGCCCGAGGTTGACGACCTCGTACCGGCGTCCGTCGTCGGCCAGCGCGTCGGCGGTCTCCCCCAGGCGCCACTGCGGCAGCAGCTGCGTGTTGCTGCCGCCGAAGAGCAGCACGCGCACGCGCTCGTCGCGCGGCGGGACGTGCACCTCGAACGAGGGGTCGCCGAAGATCTGCGTGACCCATCCCCCCGGCTGCTCGGGATCCGGCACGAGGTACGCCGCCTGGTCGTCGAAGCCGCGCCCGAGCGAGTGCGACGCGCCGCCGCCCAATCCCAGCGCGGCCAGGACGAGCTCGGACAACCCGAGGAGCAGCAGCGGCGGGACGACCACGAGCGCGGCGCGCAGCGCCACCCGGCGGGCCAGGCTCTTCGACTCGGACATGCTCTTCCCGTTCGGCGGGCGGACGACGCGAACCTCCGGGTTCGGCGCGCACGAGTCTAACCCATGCTCCGACCTCCGGGAGGTCACGCCCGACGCGGGTCAGCTCCCGCTGAAGCGCCGGTGCGTGCCGGCCGACTCCTCGGGCGGCAGGCCGCGCTGGACGCGCAGCTCGGCGCGCTTGCTGCGCCAGCTCTCGTAGTTGCCCGGGTGGAAGTGCACGCCCAGCTCGACGTCGAACGCCAGGATGTGCGTGGCCACGCGGTCGAGGAACCAGCGGTCGTGGGTGACCACGATGCAGCAGCCCGGGAACTCCATGAGCGCCTCCTCGAGGTGGCGCAGGGTGGGCAGGTCGAGGTCGTTGGTGGGCTCGTCGAGCAGCACCAGGTTGCCGCCCTTGGCGAGCATCTTCGCCATCTGCACACGGTTGCGCTCGCCGCCGGAGAGCGTGCCCATGAGCTTCTCCTGTTCGGCGCCGCGGAAGTTGAAGCGCGACACGTAGGCGCGGCCGTTGTGCTCCTCGTCGCCGACGCGGATCACCTCGGTGCCGCCGGTGATCTCCTCGTACACGGTGTGCTTCGGGTCGAGCTGCTCGCGGCTCTGGTCGAGGTAGCAGAGGTCGACCGTCTCGCCCAGCTCGATGCTGCCCGAGTCGGGCTGCTCCTGGCCGACGATCATGCGCATGAGCGTCGTCTTGCCCGTGCCGTTCGGGCCCACCACGCCGAGGATGGCGCCCGGCGGCATCTCGAACGAGAGTCCGTCGATGAGGGTGCGTCCGCCGAAGCCCTTGGTCACCTCGCGCAGCACGAGCACCTTGTCGCCCAGGCGCTTGGTGAACGGGACGTGCATCTGGAACTCGTCCTTGACCGTCTTGCGGTGCTCGCGGACGAGGTCGTCGTAGCGCTGGATGCGCGCCTTGTTCTTCACCGTGCGGCCGGCGGGGTTCTTGCGGATCCACTCGAGCTCGCGCTGGATCATCTTGCCGCGCTCGTCGTCGGACTTCTTGCGCTGCCGGTAGAACTCCTCGCGCTGCTCGAGGTACGCGCTGTAGTTGCCCTTGTAGGCGCGGTACGTGCCGCGGTCGATCTCGAGCATCCAGTTCACGACGTTGTCGAGGAAGTAGCGGTCGTGGGTGATCAGGATCACCGTGCCGTCGTACTCCTGGATGTGGCGCTCGAGCCACGTCACGGTCTGCGCGTCGAGGTGGTTCGTGGGCTCGTCGAGCAGCAGGATGTCGGGGTGCTCCATGAGCGTGCGACAGAGCGCGACGCGACGCTTCTCGCCGCCCGACAGCTTCGTCACGGGCGAGTCGCCGGGCGGCAGGCAGAGCGCGTGCATGGCCTGCTCGATGTGACGGTCGAGCTCCCACGCGTCCTTGTGGTCGATCTCGTCCTGCAACCGGCTCATCTTCTCGAGCAGGTCGGTCATCTCGTCCTCGGAGAGCTCCTCGCCGAGACGCGCGGTGATCTGCTCGTACTTCTTGACCATCTCGCGCAGCGGACGCACGGCCTCCTCGACGTTCTCCATCACGGTCAGCGCGGGGTCGAGCACCGGCTCCTGCTGGACGTAGCCGATCGACAGGCCGGGCGTGATCATCGCCGTGCCGTCGAACTCCTTGTCGACGCCGGCCATGATGCGCAGCAGCGTCGACTTGCCCATGCCGTTCGGGCCGATCACGCCGATGCGCGCGCCCTTCAGGAACGAGAGCGTGATGCCCTCGAACAACGCGCGCGAGCCGAAGTGCTTGCTGACGTCGTGGAGCGTGAAGGCGATGTCGGAGGTGCTGACACCCATGGGCTGTCACCCGATGCTGCGGGACGGAGGCGCCCTGCGCGGCACGATCGCGCGCGGGTCACCGAACCGCCGAGTGTAGCGCAGCCCGCGGCGCGCTGTCTTCCCCCCCGCCCCGCGGGACGCGCTCCCGGGCGACGGACGGGGCGGATGCCGCGCGGGCGTGCCTCGGCGGCCGGCCTCGGGGTCGCGGCGACGGCGGAGGACGCGCCTCCGCCGTCGCCCGACGGACGTCAGGTCGTCAGAGCTCGACGTCCTTGGCGTGCTTCTTGCACGCGGCCTTGGCGTCCTTGCAGTCGCCGCAGTTCGGATCGTAGCCGGGCAGCCCGGCGTCGATGATCTCCTGCGCGCGCTCCCGCGAGGCCTCGGCCAGGCGCGACTCGGGGAACTTCTTGATCGCGGCCTTGTACTGCTTGACCGCCTCGAGATAGTCGCGCTCCTTCTCGGCATCGCGCGCCTTCTCGTAGATCGGACCGCCCTTGATCTCGTCGTCGTAGCCGTCCGTCGCCTTCAGCTCGGCGAGCCAGGTCCTGGCCTCCTCGCTGACGGGGAAGTCGGTCTTCGCCGACGTGACGGCCTCGATCGTCGAGACCGCCCGGAAGACCAGGCCGGCCTCGGCCTGCGCCTTCGCGCGTTCGACAGCCGCGACCGCCTGCTCCTCGATGGCCGCCTGGAACTTCTGGCCCCACGCGAGCAGGTCCTCGTCCTTGCCGGCCTTGGCCACCTGCGCCAGGACGTCGTCGTACGCCGACCCGAGTTCGCCGTCGGTCAGCGACTGCCTGACCTTGTCGAGCTTCTTGGGGAAGAGCGCCGACTTGCGCGCCTCTTTCAGTGCATCGCCGAGCGCGCTCTCGACCGAGTAGGCCGAGCCCGCGTAGACGAGGTTGCCGTCGGGCGCGATCACGCCCGAGGTGGGGAACCCGCGCACGCCGAAGGCCTGCTCGAGTTCGTCGGTCTTCAAGATCGCGATCGGGTAGGTCGGGCGCACGCGCTCGAACCACGCATCGACCGTCGCTTCGTCTTCATCGGTCACGCCGATGACGACCAGGCCCTTCTTCGCCTCCTTCTCGAACTTCGAGGCGAGGGTCGGCACCTGGGCGTTGCAGGGGCCTCACCAGGTGCGGAACACCTCGACGAGGACCGCGCGCTCACGCAGATCGGCGAGCTGCAACGCGGGCGCGTTGTACCACTTCACCGCCTCGAGCTCGGGCGGCGGCAGACCGATGCGCTGGGCCGTGGCCGGCGGGGCGAGATACGCCACGACGACGAGGGCCAGCGCAGACAGGGTCAGGCGCATGGGGGACTCCTTTTCGGGATCGGTTCCGCGCGCGCCGGATGTCGGCGCCCACGGCCATCGGGGCAGGATATCGCCTCCGACCTCCCGCGGGGAGACGCTCTTGCCCCCCGGGCCCCGGGCTGGAGTCGCCACGCGGCGGGGGATACCGTCGCCGGTTCGGGCCCACCCGGCCCGGTACGTCCTCATCCGAACCCGAAGGCACCCGAGATGTTCACCCAGACCTGGCGCACCCACTGGGGCCTGGCCGGCGACCCGTTCGCCTGCGAGGACGCCGACAAGGACCTCGTCCTCTCGCAGATCGCGCTCGGGGCCGTGCACTCGGGCTTCGACCGCGTCTTCGGCGATCCGCGCTCGCCCTCGCCGGGCATCGTGTTCGGCGAGAAGGGCAGCGGCAAGAGCGGCCTGCGGCTCATGATGAAGCGCCGGCTGGCCGAGCACGACGCGGCCCATCCCGACGCGCGGGTGTTCACGGTCGAGTACATCGACCTGAACCCGTTCATCGAGCAGGTGCACAAGACGGTGGCGCGCAAGGAGCGCGGCAAGGCCGCGGTGGCCGCCGTGGTCGGACGCTGGGAGATCGCCGACCACCTCGACGCGATCCTCTCGCTGGGCGTCACGCAGCTCGTCGACGGCATCCTGGCCGGTGGCGAGCGAGCGCTCGATCTCTCTCCCAAGCAGAAGCTCGACCTGCTGCTGCTCACGGGGACGTACTACCGCGCGACCCGGCGCACCGTCGGCGACGCGCTCGGCGGCCTGCGCCAGAAGCTGGGCGGCAGCATCCCCGGACAGGGCGGCGGGCTGGCCTTCCGGCGCTGGACGGCGACGATCGTCGGCGCGGCGCTGCTGCTCGCACCGCAGCTCGTCGACACGATCGACGCGCTCGGCCGCGTGTCCGCGCTGCGCGACCACGCCGACTTCGTGACCGGACTCGGCGCGGCGCTGCTCGTCGGTCCGTGGCTGCTGCACCTCGTCCGCTCGCGGCTCGCGGCCAAGCACGCCGCGCACGTGGCGCGCTCGGTGCGCGTGCTGCCCGACGATCCGGCGCCGCTCGCGCACGTCCTCACGGGACTCTCGCGCGAGCTGCGCGGCGAGTTCGCGCTGCCCGACGGCACCGCCGAGGCACCGCGCTACGCGATGCTGCAGCGCTTCCTCGACCTGCTCGGCGCCTACGGCTACACGGGACTCTACGTGCTCGTCGACCGCGTCGACGAGCCCACGCTGCTCTCCGACAGCCCCGAGGGCATGCGCGAGTTCGTGGCGCGCATGCTCGACATCAAGCTGCTGCAGCTCCCGCGCCTGGCGCTCAAGCTCTTCCTGCCGATCGAGATGGAGAGCCTCTGGCACAGCGCGTCGCCCGAGCAGCTGCGGCGCATGCGGCTCGACAAGTCGAACCTCGTCCCCGAACTCAAGTGGACGGGACGCGAGCTGTACGAGATCGCGAACCAGCGCCTGCACGCATCCGTCGCCGCCGACTCCCCGGCGCGCGAGCTGTCCGACCTGTTCGCGCCCGACCTGCCGCTCGACGAGGTGCTCGAGACGCTCTCGACCCTGGCCACGCCGCGCTACGCGTTCGGCTTCCTCTCCGAGGTCTTCGTGCAGTACGTGAAGGACCTGCCCGACGCGCTGCCCGACGGCGACCCGCGCTGGCGCCTGCCGCGCTCGCACTTCGAGGTCGTGCGCGCCGGCTGGATCGACCGCACCGGCTTCCTGCGCCGCACGCTGAACTGAGGCCGCCGACCGCTCGCCACGCTCGCGCCATCCCGCGCGAGGAGGGCGCGCGATAGGCTCGCGGGCTCCGGCCGAACCGTCCCGTGGGAGCCCGTCCAATGAAGAGTCCGTCCGTCCTCGTCGGCACGCTGCTGAGCGCCGTGTCGCTCGCCGCGTCCGCCGCGTCGCAGCAGGCCCCCGCGCTGCCGGCCGTGCGCGAGAGTCCCGCGGCCAGCGTCACCCAGCGCATCGGCCTGACCGACGTGACCGTGAGCTACCACCGTCCCGGCGTGAAGGGACGCACGATCTTCGGCGGCCTCGTCCCGTACGGCGAACTCTGGCGCGCGGGCGCCAACGAGAACACGACCATCGCGTTCTCGCACGACGTGACGATCGAGGGCAAGCCGCTGGCGGCCGGCACCTACGGCCTGCACATGATCCCGCGCCCCGACCGCTGGACGATCGTGTTCAACGGCGACCACGAGTCGTGGGGCAGCTACTTCTACCGCGAGGAGGCCGACGCGCTGCGTGTCGACGTGACGCCGGAGGAGGCGCCGTCCACCGAGTGGCTGAGGTACGACTTCGACGACCTGACCGACAGCTCGGCCACGCTCTCGCTCGTGTGGGCCGAGACCGCGGTGCCGATGCACATCGCCGTCGACACGAACGCGGTCATGCTGGCGTACATCGACGACGTGTACCTGCGCGGCCTGGCCGGGTTCTTCCCCGACGGCTACATGAACGCGGCGAACTGGTGCCTGCAGAAGGGCGTGGCGTTCGACAAGGCGCTGGCGTGGGTCGACACCGCGGCGCAGACCGCCGGCGGTGCGACGTTCGACATGCTGCGCACGCGCTCGCAGCTCTTCGAGGGCATGGGCAAGCCACGCGAGGCCGAGCAGGCGCTGCTGGCGGCGTTCGACGTGGCCACGTCGTCCGATCTCGCCGCCTACGGACGCCAGCTGTTGCGGCGCGGCGACGCCAAGGGCGCAGCCACGATCTTCGGCATGGACGCCGAGAAGCACCCCGACGCGTGGGACGCGCACGACGGCCTCGGCACCGCGCTCGAACGGCTCGGCCAGAAGGAGGCCGCGGCCAAGAGCTACGCCCGCGCGCTCGAGCTCGTGCAGGATGCGACGCAGAAGGCGCGCATCGAAGCCTCGCTCCAGCGGGTCAGCACGCAAGGCTGACGCGGGGCGCCGGGCGCGAGACGCCCGACCGCATCGCAGACGTCGACCCGGCGGGCGCGTTGGAACCGGACGCGTCCCGCCGGGTATCCTGCGCGGCTTCGGCCCGGGGTCCACGGGCCGTCTCCCGCGGAGAGCTGACGATGCGTCCCACGATCCGACTCGCGTTCACGATCGCCCTCGCCGTGCTGCCCGTGGCCGCCTGCGGCGGTGGCCCGCAGGACGACGGTCACGACGAGCTCGACCCGGCGATCGCGATGCTCGACGCCTTCGCCGCGACGCAGAACATCGGTCCGGTCAAGGCCGCCGGCGGACAGTGGCGCACGAACCTCGCCAAGCCGCCGCAGGCCGAGTTCACCCCGGGCACCGACTACTTCTGGAACCTCGAGACGAGCGAGGGACCGATCAAGATCAAGTTCATGCCGCAGGTCGCACCGATGCACGTGAGCAGCGCGATCTACCTCACGCGCCTGGGCTTCTACGACGGGCTCACCTTCCACCGCAACGTGCGCGGCTTCATGGCGCAGGGCGGGTGCCCCCGCGGAGACGGCACGGGGAACCCCGGGTACAAGTTCGCCGGCGAGTTCGACCCCGACGTGCGCCACGACCGGCGCGGCCTGCTCAGCACGGCGAACAGCGGTCCCGGCACCGATTCGTGCCAGTTCTTCCTGACCTACGGTCCGAGCCCGAGCCTCAACGGCAAGTACACGATCTACGGCGAGATCGTCGAGGGCATGGACACGCTCGACAAGATCGAGGCCAAGGGCACGCCGAAGGACGGCATGAAGCCCGGCAAGGTCACCATCGACCGGGCCACGATCAGCGTCGCGAAGAGCTGACCCGCGCGACGCGCGCCGAGCGCGGCGCGTGTCGCACCCGCCGCGTGACGCTCGCGCCCCACCTTCAGTTTCCATCGGCGCGTCGTCGCGACGGCGCGCGTCCCCTGACGAGAGGTAGACCATGACCGCAGCCGCGTCCGACCCCGCGCTCTCCGCCCTCGACGCGTTCGTGGCCGAGAAGGCCATCGACACGAGCGCCCCGAACTGGAAGACGCGCCTGCCCAAGCCACCGAAGTTCGCCTTCGACGCGGGCAGCACCTACACCTGGAAGCTGTCCACCACCGAGGGCGAGATCGCGATCGAGCTGCTGCCGCAGGTCGCGCCGATGCACGTCTCGTCCACGATGTTCCTGACCAAAGTTGGCTTCTACGACGGACTCGCCTTCCACCGCGTGATCGACGGCTTCATGGCCCAGGGCGGCTGCCCGCTCGGCACCGGCACCGGCGGCCCGGGATACCAGTACGACGGCGAGTACGACCCGAAGGTGAAGCACGACCGTCCCGGCCTGCTCAGCATGGCGAACACCGGACGCCCCACCACCGACGGCAGCCAGTTCTTCCTGACCTTCGTGCCAACGCCGCACCTCGACGGCAAGCACACGATCTTCGGCCGCGTGGTCGGCGGCATGGACGTGCTCGCCAAGCTCGAGGCGTCCGGCTCGCGCAGCGGACAGACCAAAAAGCGCCTCGCCATCGAGAAGGCCACCGTCGAAGTGACCTGAGCGCGGGCGTCGGGCGGCTCCCGACGCCACGCTGGACGCGCACCTCGGGCTGCTAGACTTCGCCCTTCCCCGCGGGGTCGGGGCGCCGATCGGCGCCCGAGGAGGTCTCCCATGTCATCCGTCCGCACGCGCGCGTCCGCGTTCCTGCTGTCCCTCGCCTGCCTCGCGTCCGCCGCGTCGGCCGGCACGTCGATCGAGAAGACCTTCCGTGCCGCCGCGAAGGCCGCGCAGAAGGCCGTGCGCGCCGAGGTGAAGGCCTCGCTCGCGACGGCGAAGGCGTCGCTGACCGACGCGTTCGTCACGTTCGAGGACGACGAGGAGATCATCCCCGCGCTCGAGTCGGCCACCGGCGCGGTGGCGATCGCGGCGGCCGCCAACGCGACGGCGGCGCGCACCGCGGCGACCACGCTCTCCGCCGACGGCGCGACGCTGCTGCTCGACTTCGCGGGACAGGTCCCGGCCGACTTCCTCGACGGCGGCCGCGGGACGTGGGACCAGTTCAAGACCCGCACCGAGACCACGCTCGCGAAGGCCGACGCCCAGCTCGCCAAGCGCTACTCGCGCTTCGTACGCGCCGTGACGAAGCTCGCCCTGAAGAGCGGCTACGATCCCGACGTGCGCTACGAGGTGCGCGGGCACGACGACCTGCTGCGCGACGTCGTCGGTCCCGTGCTGACGGGCGGCGGACCGCCCCTGGCGGCCTTGACCCAGCGTGCGCAGATCGTCGTCGACGCGCGCTTCCTCACCGTCGACGACGACCTGATCACCACGATCGGCGTCGACTTCCGCGGCGTGGGCGACGCGGTCCTCGACGTGACCGATGCCGACGGCAACACCGCTTCGATCTCGGGTCTCGACGCCGACGGGTTCGGCACGCTGCGCGCGACGCTGCAGCTCACGTCGGGCGTGGCCGGTCCCGTCACCACGGTGCTGACCGACGGCGACGAGAGCGAGCTCGATGTCGTGCGCGGCAGCGCGCCCACGCGCGCCGAGGCATCCAAGGACCTGCTCAAGGACTTCCGCGCCAGCCTCAAGCAGGAGTTCTCGTTCGGGAAGAAGCAGCTCGCCCAGGACAGCAAGGCCCTGGCGCAGAGCCTCGCGCAGGTGAAGAAGGCCCGTGCCGCGGGCGATCAGACCACGGCCGAGGCGGTCCAGGCCGGCATCGCGGCGTATCGCCAGCAGCTCGGCACCGACTGCTTCTGGATGGACGAGGTGCGCCAGAATCCCGTCGACGGCGTGTCCCAGGCGATCTCGGACGCCGCGGGCGGCGACGTCGACGTGCCCGCGCGCTTCATGCCCGACGGCGCCGGTGAGGACACCCGGTTCATCGCGGCGCTCGACAAGGCCATCTCGAAGGCGGTGACGAAGCGCGGGCGGCTCTTCGATTCGTTCCTGAAGGCCGTCGGCAAGCAGGCCGAGAAGGACGGCGAGACGTTCGCGTCGAGCCTCGTGCTCCAGCCCTACCGGCGGCTGCCCGCGCCCGTGATCGACGTGAACGCCGGCGTCACCGCGATCAAGTCCGACCCGCAGACCCTCGTGGGTGCGGTCGTGCGCATCGAGGGCGAGGGGACGGACATCCTCGGTCTCTTCGCCGGCATCGCCAAGGACGGCCTGCTGTCCTCGACCGACAGCTACCTCGAGGAATCGCAAGGCGACCTGTTCGCGCCGGAGAACGTGGTCGAGGTCTCGGGCGCGTTCAAGAGCACCTTCCCGTCGCTGGCCGACGTGCCCGTGCTGGGCTGGCTGTTCCACACCACGAACAACCTGCGCGAGCGCGACGACGTGATCGTGCTCGTGACGCCGACGGTGATCCAGGCCGTCGAGATGTGACGGCGCCGCGTCCGCGCGGCGCGGGACGGTCACCGTCTCGCCCACGACGGACGGCGGTCTCGTGGCGCTTCGCCGACGCCACACCACGGCGCGCGCGATCGCCGGTAGGATCGCGGACCCAGGGCGCGGAGGCCCCGCGCCCGTCCACCGGAGGAGGAATCCATGCGCAAGCTGCTCATGCTCGGTGCCGTGCTGCTGGCCTGCTTCGTCGTCGTGCCCCACGTCGACGCCCACCCGTTCTGCTACGACCAGACCGACAAGCTGATCGTGAAGCTCAAGAAGGTCGACCTCACCACCGAGCAGCTCAAGGACGTCTTCCAGTACCAGAAGGAACAGCGCGCCCTGATCGCCGCCTGCCACGAGGACGGCCGCGGGTGCGCGGTGCACGAGAAGGCCGAGCTCGACTTCCAGAAGCGCTCGATCGGCGTGCTCACCGACGACCAGTTCCAGAAGTTCGCCGGACGCGAGCGCACCGAAGAAGAACAGCTCCGCTACGACAACTACCTGCTGAAGAAGGAGGTCGAGCGGCTGAACGCCGAGCTGGCCGCCATGAAGCAGCAGATGGCCGAGATCAAGGCCGCCCTCGTGCAGCAGAAGGTCGGCACGCGCTGAGTCGCGCGCAGACCGCTTCCGCCGTACGGACGAGCGCGACGTCGGGACGACCCCCGGCGCCGCGCTCGTCGTCTTCGGTGCCGCCGGCACGCGCGACGCGGCTGCTGCTCGCCCTCGCGCTCGCGCTGCCCGGTGCGTCCGGCGCGGCCTGCGCCCAGGACGCGGCACCGCCGACGCCCGACGGCGAACGCGTCGCCTCGGCGCGCGCGACGGGTGACTCCGCGATCGCCGCGGCCCCCGCCGTCCCCGCCCTCGACGCGCCCGCCGCGACGTCCGACGGCGTCCCGGCGCCGGTCGACCTGTTCGAGGCGGCGCTCGAGCTCGCCCGGCGCGACCATCCCGAGCTCGACGCCGACGCGGCGCGGACGCACCTCGCACGGCTCGTCGCGCTGTGGCGCGCGCGCGTCGGCGACGATCCCTCGCCCGCGGTGCGCGCGCGGGCGTTCGCCGACGTCCTGTTCGTCGACGAGCGGTTCGTGGCCGTCGACGCGGTGGACGACCCCGAGGCGCTGCACGTCGACAGCGTGCTGCGCGAGCGACGCGGCTACTGCCTCTCGCTGGCCGTGGTCGCGCTCTCGATGGCGCAGCGCCTCGACGAACCGCTCTTCGCCGTGGCGCTCCCGAACCACGTGCTCGTGCGCTGGGACGACGGCAGCACGCGCATCGCGCTCGAGCTGCTGCGAGGCGGCGAGGTCGTCTCCGACGACGCGCTGCGCGACTCGCTCGGCGGACTCTGGCGCGCCGACTCGTTCTACCTGCGCGACCTCCGCCCGCGCGAGGTCGCCGCGCTGCTCGTCCACAACCGCGGCTTCACCGAGCTCGCGCGCGGCGACCTCGACGCCGCCGAGGCCGACCTGCGGCGCGCCGTGCGCGAGCTGCCCGAGCTGCCCGAGGCGCACCGCAACCTGGGCGTCCTGCTGGGCGAACGCCGACGCTTCGACGAGGCCATCGCCGAGTGCTCGCGCGCGCTGCAGCTCTTCCCCGGCGACCTGGACGCGCTGCTCAACCTCGCGCTCTGCGAGCACGCGTCCGGCGACGCGGCGGCCGCGCTCGACGACCTCGACGTGCTGCTGCTGCTCGACCCGTCCCACGCCCGGGGACGCGAACTCGAGCTCGCGTGGCGCGCGGGCGCCGCCGGCGCGGCGCGTCCCCTCGACGACCCGCCGGACGGCCTGCGTCCCGGGTTGCGCGGCACGTACTTCGCGGGCACGGCCTTCGAGCGCGAGCGCCGCACCCAGGTCGACGCCGACCTCGACTTCGACTGGAAGCGCGACGCGCCCGCGCCGGGCGTCCCCGCCGATCGCTTCTCCGCGCGCTGGACGGGCTGGCTGCGCGTCCCCACCACCGCGACGTACACCTTCTTCGTCGTGGCCAACGACGGCGTGCGCATCCGCGTCGGCGACGCGTCGGTCGTCGACCACTGGCAGGACGCCGGCTACACGAGCTGGACCGGCGCCGGCGACGCGCACCTCGTGGCGGGCTTCCACCCGATCACGGTCGAGTTCTACGACGAGAGCGACAACGCGCGCCTCGTCGTGCTGCTCGGCGCCGACGACCGCGAGCGTCCCCTGCCGCTGCGCGAACTCCTGTTCCACGAGGACGGGAAGCGCTGAGCCCTCGGCGATCGCAACGCCTGCTCGGACCCTCAGTGCGCGGGCCGTGACCCACCGGGGTCGAGACCCGCGGCACGCAGCCGGTGCTCAAGCTCGGCCACGCGCGCCCGCAGCTCCGTCACCACCGGTGCCACCTCGTCGGCCCGCACCCGCCTGGGGATGTGCTGCGGGCAGTTCACGTCCCAGGCTTCGAGCGTGAACACGATGGCCCGCTCGACCGCCGCCGGGTAGGCGGGATCGCGCAGGCGCTCGAGCAGCGCAGGGTCGTCGTCCACGACGCGCGCGCTGCCCCACAGCTTGATCCGCCGCGCGTGCTCGTGATCGAGGAGGAACAGGAAGGCGCGCGGGTTCTCGGACAGGTTGCCGACGCTGATGTACTGCCGGTTGCCGCCGAAGTCGGCGAACGCCAGGCGCCGCTCGTCGAGCACGCGCAGGAAGCCGCGCGGCCCGCCGCGATGCTGCACATAGGGGCGTCCCGCGGCGCTCGCCGTGGCGAGGAAGAACGCGTCGAGCCCGGCCACGAACTCGGCCAGCTCGGGCGTGATCGCGGTCGCCCAGCCGCGGCCCCGCTCGAGGCGCGCGTACTGGTCACGCGACCCGTGGGCGTCCTGCACGGCCTTGACCGCCGGGGTGAAGGCGACGTCACTGGGACTGCGAGCCACGGCTGGGACTCCGGAGATCGTGGGGGCGTGCGACGGGGCGGCCGGCGCGGCGCGCTGCGATGCGGCGCACCGCCGCGAGGTGTCGGCGCGAGCTCGACGGCGCGCCGAGGTGCCGCGGACTCCACCGGACCGAGTGCGACGCACTCGTACCGACCCTGCGCCGTTGCTAGTGTCTCGTCCGTCCGAGGGCAATGTGGCCCTCGCGGAGAGATGCGACGAATGCGCAAGTACGCGGCGGAGTTCCTGGGGACGTTCTGGTTGGTGCTCGGGGGATGCGGGAGCGCGGTGCTGGCCGCGGCCTTCCCCGGACTCGGCATCGGCTTCGCGGGCGTGGCGCTCGCGTTCGGTCTGACCGTGCTCACGATGGCCTACGCCATCGGGCACATCTCGGGCTGCCACCTGAATCCTGCCGTGTCGGTCGGCCTGTGGGCCGGCGGACGCTTTCCCGCGTCGCAGCTCGTGCCGTACGTCGTGGCGCAGGTGCTCGGCGCCGTCGCCGCGGGCGGCGTGCTGTACGTGATCGCCAGCGGCAAGGCCGGCTTCGCGCCGGGAGGCTTCGCGTCCAACGGCTTCGGCGAGCACTCGCCGGGCGGCTACTCGATGCAGGCCGCGCTGGTGTGCGAGATCGTGATGACCGCGATGTTCCTGGTGATCATCCTGGGCGCGACCGACGCGCGCGCACCGGCCGGCTTCGCGCCCATCGCCATCGGCCTCGGACTCACGCTGATCCACCTCGTGAGCATCCCGGTCACGAACACGTCGGTGAACCCGGCGCGCAGCACGGGCGTGGCGCTCTTCGCCGACGGCTGGGCGCTGCAGCAGCTCTGGCTGTTCTGGGTCGCGCCGCTCGTCGGCGGCGTGCTCGGCGCGCTCGCGTACCGCTCGGTGGCCGGCGACGGACGCGCGCCGACGTGACCGCGGAGCCCGCGCCGGACGTCCGCATGCTCTCGGCGACACCCGTGCTGCCGGCGAGCGACCTGGCGCGCAGCGTCGCGTTCTGGCGCGACCTGCTCGGCTTCGACGTCCTGCACCACGCGGACGGCTACGCGGTGCTGCGGCGCGGGGCCGCGGGCGTGCATCTGTGGGAGGCGTCCGACGAGAGCTGGCGCGGACGCGCGGGCGACCGTCCCGTGGTGTCCGGCGCCGAGTCGTTCCTCGCGGGGACGGCGAGCTGCCGCGTGCAGGTGAGCGGCGTCGACGCGCTCTTCGCCGCGCTGCAGCCGCGCGGCATCGTCCACCCGGACGCGCCGTTGCGCGACCAGTGGTGGGGATCGCGCGAGTTCGGCGTGCGCGACCCGGACGGCAACCTGGTGACCTTCTACGAGGCGCGCGAGGCGGGTCCGCGTCCCGAGTGACGCGCGGCGCGAGGGACGTCGCGCAGGGCACGCGTGCGGCGCCCCGATGCACGCTCCGCCGACGACCTCGCGCACCCCGCGTCGGGCGTCAGTCGGCGACGTCCAGCCGCAGCTCGAAGAGCTCGAGGTCGGCGCTCGCCGCGCCGAGCGCGCACGGGACGCCCGGCGGGACGAGCACGCTGTCGCGTCCCGCGAGGCGCAGCGCGTCGCCGTCGGCGCGCACGAGCTCGACCGATCCCCCGAGCACGTGCAGGAAGCGGTAGCCCGCGTCGGGACGCGGCGCGCGCATCGGCTGCGCGTCGCCGCCCGCATGCGCGTCGGGACCCGCGCGCGCGGCGCGCAGCACGCGCACGCCCGCTACGCCGCCGGTCGCGGCGGCGACGCCCGTGTCGCGACAGGCGAGCCCCGTCTCCGCGCACACGTCCCACGTCGCGTCGGACGCGATGCTGCGCACGAAGCGTTGTCCGCCGAAGTCACGCGCCGGACGCAGCACGCGCGTGGGCAGCTCGAGCCCGTGGTCGAAGTGCGTGTCGTGCTCGGCCGGGCAGGCGCACTCGAGCACCTCGAGTCCCGGCGAGCTCTCGAGCACGCGGTGCCGGATGCCCGGCGGCTGCAGCACGAGGTCGCCCGGCTCGAGCACGAACGGCTCGCCCTGGTCTTCGTAGACCACGCGCACCCAGCCCTGGACGCAGAAGATCGTCTGCGCGCGCACGGCGTGGAAGTGCACGCGGTCGGGCACCGGCCCGCCGTCGGGCACCTGGATGCGCGAGGCGATGAAGCGTCCGCCCGCGCGTCCGGGGACGAGATCGCGGTAGCGCATGCCGGCGCGTCCCGCGACCCAGCGCCCGGGTGCGTCGCCGCGATCGACGACGATCTCGCGCGACGGCGCTCCCGGGGACGACGCGCGCGCGACCTCGCCGAACTCGATGCGCGTCCCGTTCGGCGCGCGCAGTTCGCGCGGCGAGTCGTGCGACGCGCCGAGCGGGTCGACCGGCAGGTGCAGCGTGGCCGGCGGATCGTGCGCGTCGCGGCGCAGGCGCAGTTGCAGGCCGTGTCCCGAGAGGTCGGCCGCGCGCGGGTCGTCGGCCGGCGAGATGCGGTCGAGCCGGAAGCCGAGCCGCTCGACGAAGAACGTGATCGTCGGCGCCAGCTCGGCGCACGGCAGCACCACGCTCGCGTCGGGCAGTTCGTCGTCGGACAGCTCGTCGGGCGGCATGGCGCGAGTCTACAGGACGGCATCCCCGGCGCGGCACGGCCCGTCGTCGATACGGCCGGACGGCGACGCGAACACGCGTGCGCCGGACGGACGCGGGCGCCGCGACGATGCGGTAGGCTGGGCGCCCTCTCCCTGGGAGTCCGTCATGCCCGAGTCCCGTCCGGGGCGCCGCGCGGGTCGCGCGCGCGCCGCCGCAGAGCGCATCGCGCGCACCACTCGCCTCGTCCCGCTGTGCGCGCTGCTGCTGCTCGGTGCCCCGCGCCTCGTCGCCCAGGAGCGCCCGACGGCGTTCGTCGGCGCGCACGTGATCCCCGTCTCGGGACCCGAGATCGACGACGGCACGCTGCTCGTCCAGCACGGACGCATCGTGGCCGTGGGCGAGCGCGGCGCGGTGAGCGTGCCGTCCGACGCCGAGGTGCACGACCTGCACGGCAAGGTCGTCACGCCCGGACTCGTCGACACGCACAGCCACATCGGCGACCCGTGGGGCGGCGACGGCTCGGAGCCGATCCAGCCGGAGGTGCGCAGCTACGACGGCATCGACGTGCGCGCCGCGAGCGTGGCGCGCGCCCGCGCCGGCGGCGTGACCGTCGCGAACCTCATGCCCGGCAGCGGACACCTCTCGTCGGGCCAGACGACGTACATCAAGCTGCGGCGCGGCGACTCGATCGACGACCTCGCGCTGCGCTTCCCCGACGGACGTCCGATGGGCGGCCTCAAGATGGCCAACGGGACGAACAGCCAGCGCGACCCGCCCTTCCCCGGCACGCGCGCCAAGTCGGCGGCGCTCGTGCGCGAGGCCTTCGTCGAGGCGCAGGAGTACGCGCGCAAGGTCGCGGCCGCCGGCGACGACGCGAGCAAGCTGCCCGACCGCAACCTGCGCGACGAGGTGCTCGGCGAGGTGCTGCGCGGCGAGCGCGTCGTCCACCACCACACGCACCGGCACGACGACATCGACACCGTGCTGCGGCTCTCGAAGGAGTTCGGCTTCGAGGTCGTGCTGCACCACGTGAGCGAGGGCTGGATCTCGGTGGACGAGATCGCGGCGGCCGGCGCGCCGTGCTCGGTGATCCTGGTCGACAGCCCCGGCGGCAAGATCGAGGCGGCCAACATGGAATGGGAGACGGCCGGCGTGCTCGAGCGCGCGGGCGTGCTCGTGGCGCTGCACACCGACGACCCGATCACCGACAGCCGGCTCTTCGCGCGCTCGGCCGCGCTCGCCGTGCGCGCGGGGATGAGCCGCGCCGGCGCCCTCGCCGCGCTCACGCTCTCGGGCGCGAAGATGCTCGACCTCGGCGACCGCGTCGGCTCGCTCGAGCCCGGCAAGGACGCCGACCTCGTCGTGTGGAGCCACGACCCGCTCTCGGTCTACGCCCACGTCGAGCAGACCTGGGTCGACGGAGCGAAGGTCTTCGACCTGTCCGACCCGGACGACGTGCTCTACGCGCTGGGTGGCGAGGGTGCCAGCCACGGCGACCTGCAGACCGACATGTGCTGCCTGGGAGGCGACAAGTGAAACCCGTCCGCAAGCTCGCCGCGGCCGCGACGCTCGTCGCGCTCGCGGGCCTCTTGCGTCCCGTCGCGGCGCAGGACCTCGTCGTCGACGGCGACAGCGTGTACGTCGTCTCGGGTCCGGCCATCCCCGACGGACGCGTCGTGATCCGCGACGGGAAGATCGCCGCCGTGGGTCCGCGGGCGAGCACGCCCGCGCCGGCCGGCGTGCCCGTGCGCCACGCGGCGGTCGTGACGCCGGGGCTGATCGACGCGCACGCCACGGTCGGCCTGTCCGGCCTGCTCAACCAGACGCAGGACCAGGACGTGCTCGACACGAACGCTCCGATCCAGCCCGAGCTGCGGGCGCTCGACGCGTACAACGCGCGCGACCCGCTCGTCGCGTGGCTGCGCAGCTTCGGCGTCACGACGGTGCACACCGGTCCGGCGCCGGGCGCGACGATCTCCGGCACGACGCTCATCGTCAAGACCACCGGCGACAGCGTCGAGGACGCCGTGCTCGTGCCCGAGGCGATGGTCGCCGCGACGCTCGGTCCCGACGCCACCGCCAAGGGCGACGGCAAGAGTCCCGGGACGCGCACCAAGGTCGTGGCCGTCCTGCGCCAGGCGCTGCTCGACGCGCAGGCCTACGCGAGGAAGCGCGCCGACGACGACGAGTCGAAGCGTCCCGAGCGCGACCTGCGCAAGGAGACGCTGGCGCGCGTCCTGTCCGGCGAGCTGCCGCTGCTCGTCACCGCGCAGAGCCACCAGGACATCCAGGCCGCCCTGCGCGTGGCCGACGAGTTCTCCGTGCGGCTCGTGCTCGACGGCTGTGCCGACCTCGCCCTCGTACTCGACGAGATCGTGGCCGCTGGCGTGCCGGTCATCGTCCACCCCGCGATGATGCGCACGGGGACCGAGAGCGACCCGACCGCGAACGCACGCCTCGACGACGCCAAGCGGCTCGCCGACGCCGGCGTCCTCTTCGCCCAGCAGAGCGGCTACGAGGACTACGTCCCCAAGACCCGCGTCGTCCTGCTCGAGGCCGGCGTCTCCGCGGGATACGGGCTCGACTTCAGCAAGTGCCTCGCCTCGATCACGCTCGACGCCGCGAAGATCCTCGGCGTCGACGACCGCATCGGCTCGCTCGAAGTCGGCAAGGACGGGGACGTCGCGCTGTACGACGGCGATCCGTTCGAGTACACGTCCCACTGCGTGGGGACGGTGATCGGGGGGTCCGTGGTGAGTGAGGTGGTGCGGTGATTCACGTCTATTGGTTTGTTCGGCTGCGGCGATCGCTCGAACGCAATAGCAACTCTCCGAGCCGACTCTACATGGGGTGATTCACCAGGACCATCGACTCAGCGCTCTCGTCCTTGATAGCGGACACCTTCCATGTGGCGATATCCTCGGGCGGCAGTCTCGATGCCAACCAGTAACCCTAGGCGCCCCAACTGGACGGAAGAACCTTGGATCTGATCAAGCGCGTAGAAGTCAACGGGTTTCGGTCGATTCGTTCGGCCGACCTTGGGACTCTTGGCCCCATGACATCACTCGTTGGCCGCAATTCCTCTGGTAAGTCAAACATCCTCCGAGCACTCAATCTCTTCTTCAACGATGAGGTCGACCCTGGCAAGCCGCTAGAGTTCGGCAGAGATGCCTACAACGAGATCCCACGATCTCGAACAAAGAAGCGGATATCAGTTGCCGTCACATTCGATCTTCCGATCCAGTTTGTATTCAGATCAGGGCTTGAGGCGCTTGAGCAGTTCGGGCGCCACTTCACCATCACAAAGACATGGGAACTAGACCCGCTACGAAAGCCAGTTCAAGATACGCAAGTCGATCGAGAAGGCGAGTTAATTCAAAGTGGCGCACACCTGAGCACACAGTTTCTCAGCCTAGTTCGATTCCGGTACATCCCCAATCGAACAGTCCCATCACGGCTCTTAAAGGAAGAAGGGCAAGTCGTCGCCGACGCAATTCTCAAGCGGGTGGCCAGCAGCCAACACGCCAGAGGATTCGTTGCGTCACTAAGCAAGGCGGCCGAGCGCATGCTCCGAGATGCCACTAGCTCACTTGTAAGCTGTGGCGCGCCGCTCAATGAGCTCTCAATGGTCTCCGGCGACTCCATTGGCCAGCTACTGCGCATGGGCGGCTTCCAGGCCCGAGGCCAGCATGGTGGCTTGGTCGAGGATGAGGCCTGGGGGTCTGGTCACCAATCGTTTTTCCTCTACGAGTTGCTCCGCGCCATCGACACAAGCTACTCGCGCTACTATGGATGGCGGCAGGCGACAGTATGGGGGCTCGAAGAACCAGAGGCAGCGCTCCACCGGGATCTTGAGACGCGCCTTGCGGGTGAAATACGTCGCTGGTGCCTTGACTCGCAGAACCGACTTCAAGTGCTTGCGACTACGCATTCGCCAGTCATTACAATGGGCTCAACCGATGGGTACTGGGTGGAACTTACTGACAAGAGCACACGCGTCGAGCGGATGTCCATACCAAAGCTCACAAAGGCGGCAGACAAGAAGGGAGTTTCTGGGTGGGTTCATCCCGTACTTTCGTTTCCGTGGAATCCCGTTGTGCTCGTGGAAGGCCCCATTGATGAGAGAGTACTCAGCCACGTTGCAGACTTGGCTGGGCTATCTGATCTCCGGTTCCTGTCATTGCCATCGTTGGATGAGGCACAGCGAGGCGGAGGCAAAGACCGAATCATCAAGTACCTCCGCGAGAATGCCGCGATCCTCCAGAACCGCCCCCCAACCGCACCACTCCTCGTCCTACTCGACTGGGAGGTCTCCGACCTTGATTTAGCGAAAGCTCGCGAGGCATACGGCCCCGGCGCGGATAGGCGTGTAATACGAATGGACGCGGGATTCTGCCATTCGCAGATGGGCAGGTCATTTCACGGAATCGAACGGTTCTACCCGCCGCGTATCGCTGTCGAGGCTCATGAGGCATCAGAAATCGATATCGCGATGAGAGCGGGAAGACCATACTCCGTCAGCAAGGACGAGCTGGAGCGAGGCAAGCGTGCGCTCCTAGGTCGATTGCTGTGCGTTGTACCGCACCCGGTTCCGTGGACAGTGAGTTGAGTGTATTCACGCAGGCACCTTGAGCGCCAGGAGATCGCGACGGGCGGACGCCGGCGTGCGGTGGCCGTGCCGTTCGACGAGCCAGTGCTCGTTGTAGAGCGCGGCCCACGCGAGCACGGCTTGGCGCAGTTCCTCGGCGTTGCGAAAGGTCTGCACCCAGAGCAGCTGCTCCTTGAGCGTGCGGTTGAAGCGTTCGATGCAGCCGTTGCCCTCGGGCGCGCGCACGAAGCACGGCGAAGCCTCGATGCCGAGGAAGCGCAGCTCGCGCTGGAAGGCGTCGCTCATGTACTGGCTGCCGTGGTCGTGGCGGAGCTGGAGTCCCGCGGCCACGCCCTCCCCGTACGCGCCGCAGTTCCTGCGCACGCCCTGCCGGATCGGCTCGAGCGCCTCCCAGCGCGTGGCCCGCTTGGCAGCGTGGATGCCGACGCACTCGGCCGTGCAGTGGTCGATCGCGGCGAAGATCGTGACCAGGCCATCCTCGATGGTCCAGGTCGCCGTGGCATCGGTGCCCCACATCAAATCGGGTTCGGCGGTCACGATCGTGCCGTCGTGCACATGCGGACCGAGCACTCGCCGGGCGCGTGTCGGCGCCAGCAGTCCGGCCTCGCGCATGAGCCGCAGCGTGCGGCCCTTGCTGGTGCGGATGCCCCGGTAGCGCAGCCGCGCCCAGACCTTGCGGTGACCTTCGCCGGTGAAAGGCGAGGCCGAGAGCACCTCGCGGATGTGCTCGGTGAGCTGCGCGTCGGTATACGCGGTCTTGGGGCCACGTCGCTCGGGTGGTCGGTCGGCCCGCGCCTCACGCGCACGATGCGCATAGAGCCCCGAGCGCGATCGGCCGAGCAGCCGGCAGATCCGCAGCACGCCGAAGGGACGCTGGCTGGAGGACGACACCTGGGTGCTCATGGTGTCGACCTCCGCCGGGCCAAAGGGTCGCGCACCTCGTGTGCCCGCAGCAGGGCCTTGAGCGCCTCGTTGTCGATCGTGAGCTCGCCGATGAGCGTCTTCAGCTCACGCGCCTCGTCGGCTTCCGGGGACGGCTTGCGCGTCTTCAGGTTCGCCTGGCCGCCCGCGAGGAAGTCGTCACGCCAGCTCGACAGGGTGGCTGCGGTGACGCCCAACTCGCGCGAGAGCACGTCGAGCTCCTCGCCCTGGAGCAGCCGCAGCACGGCTGCCGTCTTGCGCTTGACCGAGTACCGGCCCCGGTCGGGCCCGACCGCATCCGGCTCGCCTCCGGTCGCCCTCCGGGCTCCCTCCGGCGAGCCGGATGCGCCCTGTCCTCCACCACGCTTGCGTCCCATCGATCGCTCCATCTCGGGGGTCTCCTTCTACCAGACAGGTGTCCACCGAAACCGTGGGGCGGGAGAGCGTTGACAACCTCACGGAGTTGCAGCCGCTAGCCAACGTGTTGCTGGATGTTAGTCGTCGGAGCAGAGGCGGCGAGCTGCAGCTCCTGTTGCCAGGCATCAGCACAGCGCCTAGCTAACAACGGGTGCAGGAAATCGCCCTTCACCGATATCTCCAGGCACTCGCGTAGCTTATCTCCAGCTGGCGCGCGCTGTGCGAACGCGCACAGGCCACCACCTCGCGCTGATCCCCGTCCCATGACCCGCCTCTACGATCGCATCGGCCACGGCTACGCGGCGCATCGCGTCGCCGACCCGCGCATCGCGGCCCGCCTGCGCGCGGCGCTCGCGGGATGCGCGTCGGTCGTGAACGTCGGCGCGGGCGCCGGATCGTACGAGCCGTCCGACCTGCCGGTCGTGGCGGTCGAACCGTCGGAGTCGATGATCGCGCAGCGCGTCGATCGGACGCGCACGCTGCGCGCGGTCGCCGAGTCGCTGCCGCTGCGCGACGGCTGCGCCGACGCGGTCACCGCGATCCTGACGATCCACCACTGGACGGACGCGCGCCGGGGTCTCGCCGAGTGCGCGCGTGTCGCGCGCCGACGCGTCGTGCTGCTCACCTGGGACCCGCGCTCGGACGGCTTCTGGCTCGTGCAGGACCACTTCCCCGACCTGCTCGCGCTCGACCGGGCGATCTTCCCGACGCTCGATGCGATCGAGGCCGCGCTGGGACGGATCGAGGTCGAGAGCGTGCCCGTGCCGTCCGACTGCGTCGACGGGTTCCTCGGTGCGTACTGGCGCAGGCCCGAGGCCTACCTCGACGAGCGCGTGCGACACGGCATGTCGACCTTCGCGCGCCTCGTCGACGTCGAGCCGCGCATCGAGGCGCTGCGCCGCGAACTCGCGTCCGGCGCGTGGCACGCGCGCCACGCGGGGCTCCTCGCGCGCGACGCGCTCGATCTCGGGTACCGGCTCGTCACCGCCAAGCTCACCTGAGCCACCGCTCCGCGGAGGCGACCTCGGCGCCCGCGCGACTTCGCTGGGTTCCGGACGCTCGCGCGTGCACACTGGCACTCGTCCCCCACCCCGCGCGAGGAGCACGCCATGCCGTACGACAGCCATCCCTGGGTCGGCACCCTTCCCGAGGGCGTCCACCGACTGTGCGCCTGCGGCGAGTCGGGCAACAAGCCGTTCTGCGACGGCAGCCACGGACGCACCGGCAGCGAGAAGCGTCCGGCGAAGGTCGAGGTCGCGCAGGAGAAGCAGGTCGCGGTCTGCCAGTGCGGACACTCGGGCAACGCGCCGTTCTGCGACGGCTCGCACAAGGGCGCCTGAAGCGCGCCGCGTGACGCGCACCGCGAGCGGTCGCGCGCGCGATCGCCGCTCGCGTCACTCGCCTTGACCGCGGGCCCGGCGACGCGCCTGCGCCCGCCCCCTCACCCGCCGCGCAGCTCCTCGAGCTCCTCGAGCGTGCGCGGCCAGTCGTCCTTCATGAGGCGGCTCAACACGCGGTCGGCGAGCAGCTTGCCGCCGGTCTGGCACGTCACGCAGTAGTTGCACTCGTTCTCGGCGTACAGGATGCGCTGCACGGGCGCGCCGCACGCCGGGCACGGCTCGCCGTACCTGCCGTGCACGGCCATGTCGGGACGGAACGCGGTCACCTTGTCGGGGAACCCGTCGCCGACCTCGGCGCGCAGGCGCTCGGTGAACTCGACCAGCACCGTCTCGCAGGCGCTGCGCAACCGCGCGCGCTCGTCGTCGTCGAGCTGCGTGCTGAGCTTGAACGGCGAGAGCTTCGCGCGATGCAAGATCTCGTCGGAGTACGCGTTGCCGATGCCCGAGAACAGGCGCGGGTCGGTGAGCGTGCGTTTCAGCGTGTGCCGCTCGCGCGTGAGCGCCGCGGCGAACTCCGCGTCCGACGCGCCGAGCACCTCGAGGCCGCCGCGGCCGTGCGCGGCGAGCGCGTCCTCGCCGCGCACGACGTGCAGGCTGGCCTTCTTGCGGCTGGCGGCCTCGGTGAGCACGAGCGTGCCGTCGTCGAAGTCGAACGCGGCGAGTCCGATCTTGCCGGGCAGGCCGGCGCCGGGCTTCCGCCAGCGCAGGCGGCCGGCGATCATGAGATGCAGGACGAGGAACAGTCCGTCGTCGAAGCCGAACACGATGCGCTTGCCGAGCCTCTGCACCTCGCGCACGGCGCGTCCCTCGACCGCCGAGAGGGGCGGATCGACCGAGCGCAGCAGGAACGGACTCTTGAGCCGCACCTTGCGCAGCACACGTCCGCCGACGTGCGCGACGAGGCGCTCGACGTAGACGGTCACGTCCGGCAGCTCGGGCATCGCGGGACATGATCCCACGCCGGCCGCGCGCCGGACACGCGCGAGGTCGTGACGTTCACCGGTGACGTCGCCTCGCGGGACGAGGGCGCACTCACGAGATCGTGGGACGCATCCGATGCCCGCGGAGGTTCCCTTGCGCGTTCGCCTTCGTCCCGGGCGGTCACTCCGCTCGAAGCCTGTCCGTCGTCCCGAGATTCCCGATGTCGTCCGAGCGTCCGCTCCCCCACGATCGCACGAGTTCCCTCGCCGCCCTGCTGGCCGGCGGCGAGGGACGCGCCCACCACACGGTCCTCGTGGCCGACGACGACACGGCCGTGCGGCGCGTCGTGTCGCTCATGCTCGAGCAGGCCGGCTATCGGGTGGTCCCCGCGTGCGACGGTGACGAGGCCCTGCGCCTCTACTCGGGTTCGCGACGCGCCATCGGCTGCATCGTGCTCGACGTGTGCATGCCGCGCATGGACGGCCTCGCGACGCTCGCCGCCCTGCGGCGCATCGACCCCGGCCTGCGCACCGTGCTCGTCTCGGCCCTCGCGCCGCCCGCGGGTCTCGACGTCCACAAGGACGCCATCGCGGGCTTCCTGCAGAAGCCGTTCGTGATGTCCGACCTGATCCTGGCCGTCGACCGCGCGGTCGCGGCGTCCTGAGGCGAAGCGCCGCACGCCGTCGGCCGCCTCGCCCGCGGCGCGCACACGCGAGCGCGCGCGTCACGCCGCCTCGCGGCGCTCACGCCCCCGCGCCGGACGCGCGCCGCGCGCGCACCCAGTCCTCGGCCTGCTGCGCGGGGAAGCCGATCTCGACCGCGCGCCACAGTCCGACGTGCGCCGGACCCTGCGCGACGAAGAAGCCCGCCTTGGGACCGACGAACGTGAGCGTCCACTCGGCGCGCACCGCGACTCCTCCGTCGGGACGCTCGCGCGTCACGCCCACGACCTCGCCCGTGGTCGCCGACAAGCCCGACGGGACGTCGACGCTGAGCACCTTGGCCGCCGACGCGTGCACGTGCTCGACCGCCTGCCGCGCCGCCCCGCCGATCGGACGCGCGAGGCCGACGCCGAACAACCCGTCGACGAGCAGCGTGCGCGCGTCGAGCTCGGGCGCGCCCGGACGCACGAGCGGACGCCAGAGGCGCGTGGCCAGCTCGCCGCGCACGAGCCGCTCGGCCACGAGCGCGTCCCCGCCGTTGTTCCCGGGACCGACGAGGAACACGGCGCGCTCGCAGCCCTCGGCCGCGCACAGCTCGCGCACCGCGTCGGCCAGGCGCGCGCCGGCCTGTCCCATGAGCCGCTCGAGGGTGAAGCCGCGCTCGTCGATCAGCCAGCGGTCCATGGCGGAGGCCTCGTCGGCCGTGTACACGATCTGGGGTCGGTCGCTGGGACTGCGCCACATCGTCGGAACTCCTGCGGGTGTCGCGCGCCGGACCGCGGGAGCCCCGGGACGCGCGCGGCCGCCCCGATCCGGCACGTCGATCTTGCCGCGACGACGGCTCGCATGCACGATGCGCTCCCCCCGTCCCCTGCCGAGCGCCATGTCCGAGCCGTCGCCGCAAGCCCCGCCGCAGAGCGTGCTCAGCCGCCGCTCGGGCTGGATGCGCCGGCTGCACGCGTTCCACAAGCATTCGCCGTTCAACCCGTACTGGCTCGACGCGCGGCACCTGCTGCGCTCGGTCGAACGGCTCGCGCCCCACGCGCGCGGCGTGATGCTCGACGTCGGCGTGGGTGAACGTCCCTACGGACACCTGTTCACGCCGCACGTCCAGCGCTACTTCGGGCTCGAGTACCCGCCGGTCGTGTTCGGCAACCTGAACCCCGACCTGTGGAACTACATCCACGTCGTGCACGGCATCATCGACGTGTTCGGCGACGGACAGGAACTCGCCGTGCGCAGCGGCTCGTGCGACACGGTGCTCTCGCTCGAGGTGCTCGAGCACCTGCCCGAACCCGAGCGCTGCGTGGCCGAGATGGCGCGCGTGCTGAAACCCGGCGGACGGCTGCTCATGACCGTCCCGTTCGTGCAGCCGCTGCACCAGCTGCCGTTCGACTTCCGGCGCTACACGCCGCGCGGACTGGGCGACCTGCTCGAGCGCCACGGGCTCGTCGTCGAGCTGCTCGAGCCGCGCGGCAACGTGGCGTCGGCGACGGGTGCCGTCCTCTCGCAGTACTTCCTGCGGCACTGGGCCGGCAAGGAGCGCCGCCACGACGGCTCGGTCACGATGTCGCGCTGGCGCGGCGTCCTCACGCTCCCGTTCATCGCGCTCACGCAGGTCTTCTTCGCGGTGGCCGAGCGCTTCGCGAAGGACGACGCGCTGGCCCTCGGCTACACGGTCGTCGCACGCAAGGCGTAGCGCCGGTCAGCGGCCGGAAGCGTCCGGCGCGTCGTTGCCGAAGCAGAGCTCGACGACCTCGACGAGACCGTCGGGCGAGACGTCGGCGCACACCCCCACGGGCGTGTTGCCGAGGAAGGCGATCCACCAGGCGGCGTCGCGCTGCTTCCAGTGCATGAACTCGCAGGGTGCTCCGAACACCGCCTCGAGCTCCCGCCGCGGCCGCCCCACGAAGTCGTGATCGGCCAGGATGCGCCGTGCCAGGACGATGCGCAGCGTCGAGTCCTCGACGAAGCCCGAGCGCCAGAGCGCCGCCTCGAGCGGCGCGCGCGCGAGCCACAGCGCCGCGACCACCGCGACCCCCGCGAGGAGCGGGCGCATCGGACGTCGCACGCGTCTCGGCTCGTGTCCCGCCATCGCTCCCCGCTCCTCGTGCTCGCCGACCGTGGGGGACCCCTCGTGCGCCGAAGGGGACCCGACGTCGCGTCCCCGCCGGAACCCCGTCGCCGCGCATCGGTTGCGCCTCGCGCGCGGATGCGCTCCGCGCGCGGTTCCGTCAGACGACCCGCGGTGTCGCGCGGCGATCCTCGCACACGCCGCGCGCCGCGTGAAATCCGAACGGCGGACGTCCCAACAGGCGCGCTTCGCTCGCGTCAGGGCGCAGTCGTGACGCCGCACGACGGGACTCCCCAACGCGCCGAAGGCCGGTACGCTGGCGGACCGGTGGCAGCCCGTCCCGTCGGCGTGCGGGCGCGCACGTTCCGATCGTCGGGAGGGTTCCATGTTGCATCGCGCGATCCTGCTCGCGTGCGTCCTCGCCCCGTTCGCGGCGGCGGCGTACGTCGACGAGGCCGACGACCAGGCCGCCTTCGTCGAGGGACTGGCCGAACGCGGTCTGCACGACATGACCGCGAGCGAGGCGCAGAAGTTCCTCGCCGCGCATCCGCAGCACGCCCAGGCGCCGCTCGTGCGCTACCGCCTGGCCGTCGCGCTCCAGGAACTGCAGCGTCCCGACGAGGCACGCCCGCACCTGCGCGCGCTCGCGGCGCTCGACGGCTTCCGGTATCGGGGAGAGGCGGCGCTGCGGCTCGCGCAGTGCGCGCTGGCGGCCGACGCGCTCGACGAGGCCGCGACGGCGCTCGACACGGCGTTGCGCGACGGCGAGGCGTACCTGCGCGTCCCGGCCACGTTCCTGCGGGCCGAGGTCGACTTCCGGCGCGACGCCGTGGAGGCCGCGGCCAAGGGCTACGCCGCCGTGCTCGAGGCCGACGCGCAGGGTCCGTACGCGCGCGACGCCGCCGCGGGACTGGCCTGGTGCGCCTCGAAGTCCGGCGATTCGCGCTCGGTGCTGGCCCACGCGCGGCGCGCGCTCGAGGGCGGCGACGACGACGCGCTCGCGGCCGAGATGCACTTCCTGCAGGGCGAGGCCCAACGTGACCTGGGACGCCCCGCCGAGGCGCTCGCCGCCTACGCGCGCGTGACCGACGGACCGTTCGCCGACGCCGCGCTGCGCGGCGCGGCCTTCGCGCGCACGACCCAGGGCGACGGTCGGGCCGCGGCCGACGCCTGGACGACGCTGCTCGCGCGCTTCCCCCAGAGCCGCTTCGTGCCCGAGGCGACGCTGCAGCTCGGCATCCGGCAGGTGCTGCTGGGCGACTTCGCGGACGGCGAGCGCACGCTCGCGGCGCCGGCCGTCGCGGCGTCGGCCGAGGCGCGCGTCTGGCGCGCCCGCGCGCTCGTCGGCCTGGAACGTCCCGAGGACGCCCTGGCGATGCTCGACCGCGCCGACGCGGCGCGTCCCGACGACGAGCTCGCGAAGCAGATCGCGAGCACCCGCGGCGACGTGCTCACGTCCCTCGGACGCAGCAAGGACGCCGCCGCCGCGTACGCGCGCGCGGGCTCCGACGACGCACGCCATGCCGCGGCGGTCTCGAGCCTCAACGCGGGCGACGCGTCCGCGGCGCTCGAGCTCGTGACGCCGCTGCTCGCGAGCCGTCCCGACGACCCCGCGTTGGCGCTCACGGCGGGCGAGGCGCTCTTCGCGCTCGAGCGCTACGCCGAGGCGGCGCCGCGCTTCGCGGTCGCCGCGCACACCGACGACGTCGCCGTCCGCGCGCGCTGCGCGTCCCGCGCGGCGTGGTGCCGCTACCTGGGCGGCGATGCGGCCGGCGCCGTGCCGCTCTTCGGCGCGGTGGTGACCACGTTCGCCGGCACGCCCGAGTCCGCCGAGGCGCTGTTCATGCAGGGACGCGCCGCCGACGAGTCCGGCGACGCGTCCACCGCGCGCAAGGCATGGCAGCGCTACGTCGACGAGGTGCCCGACGGCGCGTCCGCCGACGAGGCGCTCGCGGGACTCGCGCGCCTCCTGCCCGGCGCCGACGGACTGGCCGCGCTCGACCGCCTGCTCGCCGAGCACCCGCAGAGCGCGTTCGCGCCGTCGGCGCTCTACGACCGCGCCGAGCGCCTCTCCGCCGCGGGACGCTACGCCGACGCCGAGCGCGACGACGCCGCGCTGCTCGCGCAGCATCCCGAACATCCGCTGGCCGACGCGGCGCGCTACGCGCTGGCCTGGGCGCAGGTCGAGCAGGCGCACTTCGACGCGGCCGAGACGACGCTGCAGCCGCTCGTGGCGGCGCCCGCACGCAAGGCGCGTCGCAACGATCCGCCGCCGCACGAGGTCGACCCGGCGCTGCGCGCGTCGGCGCTCGAGCTGCTCCTGTGGTGCGCGCACGAACGCGGCGACGCCGACGCGGCCGAGTCGTCCTGGCGCGCGCTCGCGGCGCTCACCGTCGAACCCGCGCGCAAGCTCGACGCGGCGCGCAGCGCGTCCGAGACGCTGGTCGCCGCGGGACGTCCGGCGCAGGCGCGCGCGCTCTTCGCACAGCTCGCCGACACGCCCGTCGGCGTCGACGCCCTGATCGAGTCGACCTGGATCGCCCTCGACGCGGACGACGTCGACGGAGCCGAGGCGAGCGTGCGCGACGCGCTGCGACGCGTCCCGTCCGGCGACGCGCCCGCGGGCGCGACGTCCGACGTCGACGCGTCGCTCGCGGCCCTGGGCGAGGCGGCGTTCTTCGTGGCCGAGGCGCGCTTCGCCGCCGGCGACGACGCGCGCGCCGTGCCGCTCTACGAGAGCGCCTGCGCGATCCCCGGAGAGCATCGCGACGACGCGCTCTACAAGCGCGGCTTCTGCGCGCTGCGCGCGGGCGACGACGAGACCGCCGCCGCGTCCTTCGCGACGCTCGTGGCCGAACATCCGAAGAGCCCGCTGCTGGGCGAGTCGCTCTTCCTGCTCGGCGAGGCGCGCGTGCGCCAGGAGCGCTGGACCGACGCCGTGCCGCCGCTGCGGCGCGTGCTCGACGAGCTGCCACGCCACGCCGTCGTCCCCAAGGCGCGCTTCCGGTTGGGACAGGCGCTGTGCGCGCTCGGGCAGTACGAGGCCGCCGAGCCGGTGCTGGCCGACCTGGCGCGCAGCACGCCCGACTTCCCGAACCTGCTCGAGGCCGAGCTGCTGCGCGGCGAGGCGCTCGCCGCCCTCGGACGCGGACGCACCGCGCGCTCGACCTGGCAGCGCGTGATCGACCAGGACGACGGCGTGCTCTCGGCCCGCGCGCGCCTCGCCACGGGACGCCTCGACCTGGCCGCGGGCGCCACCGAGCAGGCGCTCAGCGAGTTCCTCAAGGTGGCCGTGCTCTACACGCACGACGACGAGGTCTCGACCGCGCTGCTGCTCGCCGGCGACTGCCTGCTGGCCCTCGGCGACCGCGAGCGCGCCGCCGACCGCTGGCGCGAGATCCTCGAGAAGCACCCCGACGCACCGTGCGTCGACGACGCCCGCCGACGCCTCTCCACGCTCTGACCCGCTCGCACGGCGCGCCGCGCGCGTCGTGCCCAACGCACTCTCCACGCACTCCTTGGGACGCTCCCATGCCCGCCGAACCCGTCCGGCTCGACTCGCTGTTCGACATCGTCCTGAGCGGCGGACCGCTCATGATCCCCATCGCGCTGTGCTCGATCGTGGCGCTGGCCTACATCGTCGAGCGCTCGGTGCGCCTGCGCACGGGACGCCTCGCGAGCTCGCGATTCGAGGACGAGCTGCTCTCGGCGCTGCGCACGGGCGGTCCGCAGACCGCGCTGGGCGTGTGCGACTCGGCCGGCGTGGCCCAGGCGCGCGTGGTCGCCGCGGGACTCGTGCACGCCGACGCCGACTGGTTCCAGCGCGAGAAGGCCGTCGAGGACGCGGGTGCGCGCGAGGTCTCGCGGCTCTCGGCGAACCTGCGTCCGCTCGTGGTCGTGTCGATGATCGCGCCGCTGCTCGGACTGCTCGGCACGGTCTGGGGCATGATCGAGGCCTTCTCGAACATCGCCCTCTCCGAGGGGCTCGGCAAGCCCGAGATGCTCGCGTCCGGCATCAGCCAGGCGCTCGTGACCACCGCCGCGGGACTCGTCGTCGCGATCCCGACGCAGGCGGCGTACTACTACTTCAAGAGCCGCATCGACCGCTTCGTGCAGCGCACCGAAGACCTGTACGCGAGGCTCTCCGAGACCCTGCTCGGCGCGCGGCAGGCCGCATGAAGATCCGCGCCGCGAACGACGAGGAGCCCGTCCTCAACCTCACGCCGATGATCGACGTGGTGTTCCAGCTGCTGATCTTCTTCATGGTCGCCACGACGTTCCTCGACCCCGAGAAGGAGATCGGCATCGAGCTGCCCGAGGCCGTCTCCGGGACGACGCCCGAGGCCGAGCGCACCGAGATCGTGATCAACGTCTTCGCCGACGGACGCGTCGTGCTCGCGGGACGCGAGCTCACCGCCGACGACCTGCTCGACGCGCTGCGGGGCGCCGCGAGCGCCGACCAGCGCACGCCGGTCACGATCCGCGGCGACCAGCTCACGCCGCACAAGAACATCGTGGCCGTGATGGACGCCTGCGCACGCGCCGGCCTGGGCAACCTCTCCGTCGGCACGCTCGAGGGGAGCTGAACGCCCGTGCGCGAGGAGAGCCAGCTCGGACGCAACCTGCTCG
>JACKHP010000022.1 GCA_020638905.1 Planctomycetota bacterium
GACCGTTGACGACACTGTCAGCAGGAACGAGGGGCAGCCTGCCGAGAAATGCGTCGTGGCGGATGGAACCGGGCTCGCAGCGCGAGGGGTTCGACTTGCCGCCCACGACGCGGTCCCGGACGACCGACCAGTCCTCGGTCGTCGAGAGCCAGATCGCGACGACCCGGGCATCCTCCGATGTGAACAGGCTGCGGTACCCGGGTATGAAGCCATTGACGACAATGGCGACGCTGCGATTCGGTATATGTATCGGATAGACGCTCTTCTGGTGCCCAATCTTGTTGAGCCCGTCATACCGACCGTTCCAGAAGAGGTGATCCTGCCGCCCCCGGTCCCACAGTTCCGAGAGCGCGTCGGGGCTCAGGTCGTTCTCAGTGTGAAACGCCTGGGCCGGCTTCACCAACTCCGGCGAGTAAGGCGTCCCGTAAGCGGCCTCAAACTCGTCCGTGTCGTAGATCCCGCGGATGGTTTCGAAGTCCTCGTCGCTGAGCCGAATGACACCATTCGCAATGTCGACAGGCGGGCTGTACTGCTTGTCGAACAGTTGCCTGCGATCGATCGTGTCGCCATCGAATAGACGCAACTGCTCGATTCTGCCGGCCTTGGTGAGCCGGCTCAGCACCTCGCGCAGGCAGGACTCGTTAAACGTTCCTCCGGGCTTGATCAGGACCACGCCCTCCTCGCGGTCGTCCTCCTGGTCGTCTCCGTCCTCGGACTGCGGGCCGGTCAGGAGATCCACCCCGTAGCGACCGTCTTTATTAGCGTCGAGCAGGACCTGGACATAACGATCCAGGGCTGAGCGTTGGGCTCGTGCCACGATGGCATCGCCCGTGACGGCGACGATCGCGCTCTCGAACTCTGCCAGGCTGGAGAACACGGATTCCTCCAGCGGCCCTACGTCGACGATCCTTCTCGCCGCGTCGTCACGGAGGACAGTCACCTTGCAGCCATTCGCGTGCGCGTAGCCTGCCACCAATCCGTTCGTCGTGTTGTCCGCTCCGTCGGGCATCTCGTCGTCGCCTCGACGTTCCGTGATCACCCAGATCACATGGCCGACTCGGCTCATGACTCCCGGACCGGGGAGGTCCTTGAGCGACCAAGCCCCTTCCGGAAGCCGCCGGACGGGAATCGGCTCGTTTCGGATGGTGTCGTGGTACGAATGCCCATTGCCCTTGCTCGGACAGAGGAACAGAGTAACGGTGCCGCCATCGGGCGAATCGAGGGGATCAAGGCCCGGAGCCGCTCGAATGACGTGCGCGAGTTGGGGCTGAGTGTTCGCGTCACTGACCCGGATAGTCTTGAGTGGCGGAGAGCGGTCTATCCAGCCGGGCATGCGCTCCAGGGATTTGACGAGCGAGATCGGCTTGCGCTTGCCGAGCGCGTAGCCGATTTCGAACCCGACGTTGGCGTTGGCCTTGTCCACAAACGCGATGACACGGTCCGCGGTGTCGACCTCATCGGTCACCTCCCTGAGGATTTGGCCCTCACGTCGATTCAGGGAGATTCCGGGAACGCGTACATCGTAGCCCGGCGGCGGCTGGCGCATGATGTGCTCGAGCACCGGCCCGTTCTTGATGTCGAAGTCCCTGAGGACGACGACGACCTGCTGCGTTCCATCCGCACTCATGCTCGCCCCTGAGCCTCCCGACCTCGCGCCCTCGCATGGATGACGGCAAGCGTAGCAGCGTCGACGCGGGTTGCCCAGGTCACGCTCAGTCGATGCCCCGACGGGCGCCTTTGATACCCTCCGGACGCAAGCGCAGCACCTGACTCAGACACCCGATCAGGTTGATCGACAACCCGCGCCGTCGACTGGCCGCGAAGTCGCGTGGAGGTGCGCGCCGGCTCTATTTCGCATCCCCGTACCGGTTCGGGAGCAGGTCGTACGGGAGTGCGAACCCCGGGCTGCTCGCACTCCCGGGCGGGATCGGGAGCAACCCGGATTCGAACCGGGGAGCCGTCGGAAGGCCCGGTCGGTCCCGTAGGCCCATCCGGCCGGACCGTGGCACAGGCCCATCAGGGGCCACGCCGGCGGCCTCGTCCCCCCAGCGGCGCGCCCACCAGCCCACCGACGGGAGCACCGCCAACCGGGCCCACCCTCGCATCTGACCATGGCCCGGCACTCCCCGGGGAAGCTCCACTCTCGCGGCCACGGCTTCCGACCGCTCACACCCTGCGGAACACTGGGTGTCGCAGTCGCCGGATCATGCGGCGTCGCCCGACATCCCCGCGCCGCACGCACTCGCGGGCGGGATCGGGAGCGGTCGGGATTCGGACCGAGGGCGCCTCGAGCGTCTCGAGCGTCTCGAGCCGCCTCCGGCCAGCCCCGGCAGCCGGCCTGTCCGCCCCCAGCGGGAATCCACGGGTCTCGAGGTTCGGGTCCTCGGCGGAACCACGCGGGTCCGAGGTGCGAACTCGGGCGAAGAGCTGCGGCGTGGTCAGCTCCGAATCGGAAAGGCCCCCCGGAACGGGACAGGTTCTCGTGAGATCATCATTTGGGATCCGTGTCAGACCCTGGAGACTTCCACCGTGGCCAACGAGAGTCGTGCCGAGAACCCTGCCTCTGGAAGCTCGCGGAGTTCCTGGAGACCGCGACCCCTGATTCTGACGGGCCTGCTCGTCGCGGTTGCCATCGGCCCGGACGCGCGGGCCCAGGTGCCGTCCGGCGCTCCTCTCGGTGGTGTCGAGGCCGGCGTGACCTGCGAGTGGACGCCGTTCTTCGGAGGGCTGCCCGGGGTCGACCACGACAGGGAAGTTCGCGACAGCGTCGTGTTCGATGATGGAGGTGGCCCGGCGCTTTTCCTGGGCGGCACGTTCACCGTGGCGGGTTCGGCCGCCGCAGCGGGAGTGGCGCGCTGGGACGGCGAGTCGTGGACTGCCCTCGGCGACGGGCTCGGTGACGGTGGCTACGCATATGCCGTGACCGTCTTCGATGACGGGACGGGCCCTTCCCTCTACGTCGGCGGCCTGTTCGACTCGGCAGGCGGACAGCCCGCCGCGAATATCGCGCGTTGGGACGGCAGCGCGTGGAGTCCCCTCGGCGACGGAGTCGATGGCCGCGTCTGGGATCTCGCCGTTCACGACGATGGTTCCGGACCGAGGCTGTTCGCGGCCGGCGACTTCACCACCGCTGGCGGCGCGCCCGCAGTTCGCTTGGCCGCCTGGGACGGAAATTCCTGGGCCCCGGTCGGAGATGGGCTCGACGCGAGCGCGCGCGCACTCGCCGTCCTCGATTCAGGCTCGGGGCCGGAACTCATCGTTGCCGGGCTCTTCACCGCGTCGGGCGCGCAGCCGCTCCCGGGCCTCATGGCCGCGTGGGATGGTGCCGGTTTCTCGCCGCTCGGCACCGGTGTTTCAGGAGCGGTCACGGCGATGACCGTGCACGACGACGGGTCGGGACCGAAGCTGTGGGTCAGCGGCGGCTTCGGCACGGCGGGTGGCATCGGTGGAGCCGACAAGTACGCCGTGTGGGACGGCGCGTCCTGGTCCATCCTCCCCAGCACTCCCGACGGCAAGGCGACGGCGCTGTTCTCCTACCAACTGCTGGGCCAGCAGGTGCTCGTCGCCGGTGGCGTGATCGGCAGCCCAGGTGTCGGAGTGGTGTTCTGGGACGGGGCGACCTGGCAGGGCCTCGGCCCTCCTGGTCTCGGCAATGGAAGGGTGTACAGCTTCTCGGCCTTCGACTTCGGCATGAGCGAGCGTCTCGTGGCCGTCGGTGACTTCGAGTACCACGGTCTCCTCGAGGACACTTTCCTCGGCATGGCCGTGCTCGAGGGCGGCGAGTGGACCGAGGTCGACACAGGCATGGCGAGCCAATTCGACACGCAGGTGTACGATGCGGAGGTCTTCGACGACGGTGCGGGCCCCGCGCTCTTCCTTGCGGGACTGTTCACCAAGGTGGGCGGCGAGCTGGTCTACAACATCCTGCGCTGGGACGGCAGCACGGTCACGGACGTCGGAGGTGGCCTCGACGACACCCCTTCCTGGGGGTTTGCGACGTCGCTGGCCGTCTTCGACGACGGCAGCGGTCCTCAGCTCTACGCCGGGGGACGCTTCAACCGCGCAGGCGGTCAACCCATCGACGGCATCGCGCGCTGGGACGGGACCTCGTGGACGGATGTGGAGATCTCGATCGACGACTCCTACGTCACCGCACTCGCGGTCTGGGACGATGGATCGGGTGAGAAGCTCTACATGGGCAACAACTCGAACGTGGACGGCGGCTACCTGCGCTGCTGGGACGGAGTGACCTGGAGCGTGCTGGGAGGCGACTTGAACGGGTTCGTGGCCGACCTGCTCGTGCACGATGACGGTCTCGGCGAGAAGCTGTGGGTCGCGGGCGGCTTCTCACAGGCCGGTGGCATGCCCGTCGACGGCGTCGCGACGTGGGACGGCACGCAGTGGGCAGCGGTCGGCACCCCGGGCGAGGGACCCGATGGCCAGGTCGGCTCCATGACCGTCGTCGATCTCGGCTCCGGACCGGAGCTGATCCTCGCCGGCGACTTCGGCAGCCCGGGCCCGGGCGTCGTGCGCTGGGACGGGACGAGCTGGATCGCGATGCCCGACCCGGGCGGGAGCGTCCGGGACGTGGCGGCGTGGGACAGCGGCGCGGGCAAGGGGGCCGAATTGTACCTCGGTGGGCGCTTCGGGGACTGGCAGAACGACCCCACCACGAACGTGCTGAGCCGTTGGACCGGGTCCGCCTGGGAGGCCGTGCCGGGGCTCGGGGCGAGCGGCAATGGCGGCGACGTCAGTGCTCAGTCCATCATGCCCATCGAGTTCGACAACGGGGCCGAGTTGCTCGTGAGCGGGAGCTTCCTCGCCACGACGCCGGGCGACTCACACCTTGCGCGGCTCACGAGCTGTGAGGTTCCGAGCGCCTGGACCGACCTGGGCAGCGCACTTGCCGGCGTTTCAGGTGACCCGTTGCTTGTGGGCCTCGGCACTCTTGCCAGCGGCAGCAGCAACGCGCTCGACCTGAGTCATACTGCGCCGTCCGCGACGGCGGCGCTGTTCATCGCGCTGGCCAGCACTCCGCTGCCATTCAAGGGAGGTACGCTGTTGCCATCCCCGTTCCTGCCGCCGACGTACGCCTCGACGCTCCCGGATGGGACCCTCCCGCTGCCGTTCGTGATGACCCCGGGCGTTCCCGCTGGCACGGAGATCTGGGTGCAGTGGGCCATCCAGGACACGGCGGCGATCTACGGCGTGTCGCTGTCGAACGCGATCATGGGCGTCACGCCGTAGGCGGCCTGTGCGTCACGGTCCGAATACGACGGCCACCCGGCGCGTGCACTCGGGCATCACCAGGCATCCCGGCCATGTCTTCATGAGCCAGGTCGCCCGCACGCTCACGGACGCGTTCGACGGCTTCCTGGCGAAGCACCGGTTCCTGATCTGCGACCGCGACACGAAGTTCACCGCGCAGTTCCGCAGGATCCTCGACGACGCGGGAGTGAGAGTCATCCGCACACCGAAGCTGGCCCCGAACTGCAATGCGTTCGCCGAGCGATTCGTGTGCTCGATCAAGTCGGAGTGCCTGAACCGGATGATGCTGTTCGGGGACGCAGGGCTGCGACGTGCGGTCACTGAGTACCTCGCGCACTACAACATCGAGAGGCCACACCAGGGCATCGGCAATGCGGTCATCGAGGCACCGGGTGAGATCGGCACCGGGGCCGTCGAGCGCACCGAGCGCCTCGGCGGGATCCTCAAGAGCTACCGCCGCGCGGCGTGAGGTCTGACTCGTCGCCAGAGGCCGGCAACTGACGCGATCCGGGGCAGCAGAGCGGCGGGGGAAGTGCGACCCGTGTCGCGCGGCATGCGATCGGGCCGTCGTACGACCCCATCGTGCGCGCGTCATCGACTCGGGCCGGTGCGATCAGGCCCGAAGCGACGTCGGCCAACTTTGTGGACACTTCGCGGCTGACCCGGCCCTTGGAGGCCGAGGTCAGTGGCCTACTCGGCCACCGTCAAACCGGAAAGGGTTTCCCTACACCCCACAGCGGGGAGATATCCTCAGCACTTGGCCTGGGGAGCATGGCCCACCGGGAGGAAGCCGCCGTGCAGACGCTCCGACGCGTGCTGGTCGTCGCCGTCCTGTGCGCCTTGATCGCGCCGATGCCGATGAGGGATGGCTGGCCGAGCTTGGGTCACGGAGCTCCCGCTCTGGGAGCGTCTCTCACGCGCCCGAGACGGCCGGACGCGCGGGTGCAGTCGATTCCGCCCGTGCTGGTCGAGAACCGCGGGCAGTTTCGCACGGGGACGCGATACCGCACCGTGTTCGGGTCTCCGGCCGTGGCCGTGACGGACGACGGCATCGTCGTCTCCCAGCTCGCGCAAGGGGAAGACGGAGCGGTCGCTCGCGGCCACAACGTGCGCCTGAGGTTCGGCTCCACGAATCCCGCGACCCGGGCACCCAGGCTCGTTGCCGGCGAACCGGCCCAGACGCGGGCCAGCTACTTCCACGGAGACGATCCCGACCATTGGACGGCGGCAGCTCCCTGCTGGGACTCGGTCGTCTACGACCACGTCGCGGACGGCGTCGACGTCGAGGTCCACTTCCGGCGAGGCTCGCTGGAGTACGACGTCATCGCCCAGCCGGGTGCGCGGCTCGATGAGTTGAGCGTCACGATCGACGGTGCCGACGGCATGTCGGTGTACGATGATGGCCGCCTCGAGATCCGCACGCCGCTCGGCGTGGTGACGCAGTCCCCGCCGGTCGTGTGGCAGACCGATCAGCGCGGTGAGCGGCTGGACCTCGCGTGCGCGATCGTGCAGTCGGGTCCGAACCGTCTCGGCTTTCGTGTGCCCGGCTGGGACGGTCGCGCCCACCTCACGATCGATCCCAGCATCCTGCTCTCCACGTTCGTGGAGGGCAGCGCCGGTGATGGCGGCAGTGCGATCACGACCGACCGGATGAACGCGTCCTATGTCGGAGGCACGACCTCCAGCAGCGACTTTCCGGTTACGCCGGGGGCGTTCGATGTCACGAAGAACTCGCTCAATGACGACGCTGTTGTCTTCAAGTTGTCTCCCCAAGGCAACGACCTCGAGTTCGCCACGTTCCTCGGCGGCACGACATCGAGCATCTCGCTCAGTGCGATCCGTGTCGATGGCCGCGGATTCATCTACGTGACGGGTGCCACCGGCGCGCCGGACTACCCGACGACACCCGGTTCCTTCTCGCCGAACCTCAATGGCGGTGGAGATTCCTACCTTACCAAGCTCGATCCTTCCGGTTCGTCGCTCGTCTACTCGACATACTTCGGAGGAACGGGCAACGAGAATTGCTACGACGCGATTGTCGATGCGTCCGGCCGTGCGATCGTGGTTGGGGATACGAAGTCTTTCGACCTCCCGACCACACCGGGCGCCCCACAGCCGCGGAAGCCGGCGCCCTCCCCCGTTGGGTCATCGGGCTTCATCGCTCGTCTCTCAGCAGACGGCGTGTCCATCGACTACTGCACGTACCTCGGCGGAGCCATCGGGGACTACGTTACCGGCGTCAGCCTGGGCCCTCGGGGCGACATCTGCGTCAGCGGCAGGACGTCCTCCACCTCGACCTTCCCCACGACGCCCGGCGTCGTGCAGGAGCTTCCCAAGGGCCTGAGCGACTCCTTCGCGTGCAAGTACACGGAGCAGGGCTCCCTGGAGTGGGCCACGCTGCTCGGTGGGTCGGACGTGGAGTACAGCGACGGCGTCGCCGTGGACGCCGAGGGCAACGTCTACGTCACGGGCTACACATACTCGTTCGACTTTCCGACCACGCCGGGTGCCTTCGACGAGACGTTCGATGGTGACGCGGACATCTACGTCAGCAAGCTGGCGCCCGACGGCGCCAGCCTCGTGTACTCGACCAGGCTCGGCGGCCTCGACTGGGACCTGCCGTATGGGATCGCGTTGGGAAGCGACGGATCGTGCTACGTGGTGAGCCAGACGGCGTCCTCCAACTTCCCGGTGACGCCCGATGCCCTCGACCCGACCCTGGAGCACGCCGGGTCTTTCGATCCTCACCTGGCGCGCCTCTCGGCGGACGGCAGCACGCTGCTGTACGGGACCTTCTTCGGCGGTCCCACCAAGACGACCGAGATCGGCTATGCCCTCGCCGTCGATGCCTCCGGGATCGTGCACGTCGCGGGCTACACGCTCGACCCGCTCTTCCCCACGACGCCCGGGGCGCTGGACTCCACCCTCGACGGTCCCAACGGCCTGTTCGTGATGCGCTTCGACCTGGGTCCCTGGACGGACCTCGGTCATGGGTTGGCGGGCTTCGGCGGCACCGCGCCTGTCCTCTCGAGCGAGGCTGCCCTGCAGCCGGGGTCGGCGGGCAGCATCGATCTCGCCGGCGCGCGCCCGTCGTCGCTGGCCTTCTTCGCGCTCGGGCTGGACGAGATCGACGCGCCCTTCAAGTTCGGGACGTTCGTCCCCGAGCCGCTCGTCCTGGCGCCGGCCGTCACCGATCCTCAGGGCTCCGTCTCGATCCCCTTCGCGTCGTGGTCTGCAGGCATCCCCGCGGGAAGCACCCTGTGCATGCAGTGGTGGATCGTCGACCCGGACGGTCCCTTCGGCTACGCCGCCAGCAACGGCCTGCTCGCCGTCACGCCGGTGCCGGACGGGGGGTGATGGCCCAAGCGCGTCAGTCCGCGCCCACCATGCGAGTCTGCTCTGACCTGCGATCCTGGAGAGAGATGGTGGACCGCTGAGATTGCGGACCAGCGGTTCTGCCTTGATGCGAGAGCAGCTTGACAAATCGAGAGAGGGGGGGGATCTTTGGGTCGTGATTTCGTGGGATGACTCGCCGAAGGACGGATCGGTAAGAAAGGTGTCGGCGAGTGGGTGAGATCACTCGAGGAGATGAGAGCATGTTGACAGCGAAGACCCGCTTGGTCATGGGTGCCCTGTGTGTATTCATGGGATTGTTCACGGACTCTGGCATGCACGCCATGACCATCGACCAGGCGACCGGCGTGTGGGGAGCGCAGTCGGGAGGCGCGTTGTTCCCGGAGAAGGAGTGTGTTTCTGAGAGCGCCGCAGAGGTCTGCAATCTGGTGCTCGCGATCGACTGTTTCTCGGAGGGCACTGATTGCTCGGAGTGTCACCCCGACTACGGCGTCAACAGGACCCACTGCGCCGACAACGAGATCGAGGAGTGCTTCAAGGCGCTGGACCCGCCTGCCACGGACTGCGGCAACCGATGGGGAGGTGCATGTGCCACGCAAGGGGGCTGCTCCTACTGCTCCGGACTCATGGACTCCGGCTGCGAGTGCAATGAAACAGAAGTCGTGACGAACAAGTGCCGGATCTCATGATCAGGCTCGGCTCTCTGATCGCGATCGTTCTCTGGGGCGCAAGTGCGTCGGCTCAGGAAGTCCCAGGTGAACCTCGGTCACCCGAGCAGGATTGGGCGCGACTCGAAGGCCTGCTGAGAGCCCGGGACGAAGCTCTCGTGTCGGTGTATCTGCCGTACACCGCGTGGGAGGTGAACCTCGATGCAAGCGCCGTGAGTGATGAGAGCGAATCGACCGCATCCGCCGCGAGTGACGAGAAGGCCTTCGATGCAGGCTGGTGGGCGATGGACGGCGATCGCTTCGCGTTTTCGCGCACCTTCTCGTCGACCCGCAGGGTCGATGTCCACTTCACCTGGGATGGTGCCCGCTGCAAGATCCTCACAGTGCAGCCTGCGCTGCTGAAGAAGCCGGAGGATGGCGTCTACGCATCGCTCATGGAAGTCTACCCACGCTGGACTCGACGCGAGTGGCAGGACGCACTGCACCTCCCCGGTGAGTTCGGGTTCGCCTTTTCTGGCCAGCGCTGGAGCCAGTGGAACGAGTACATGGTGGACTTCCAGGTCGTAGGAAGAGAAGTCGTGGATGGCGTCGACTGCCTCGTCGTGCAGTTCGACTTCGGCTCGGCCGGTGAGGTCGATGACGGGCGCTATTCCGTGCCCTGGATGGTGTGGTTCGACGATCACGACACTCTTCTCGCGCGACGGCGGATGCAGTACGTTCCCTATCGGGAGTCGCTGGCCCGAGGGGAGAGGCCGCATCTCGGTCCACCGCGTCAGTTCGGCCAGGAGTTGTTCTACCCGTCGTGCCTTTGGTCGCTGACGGAGACCCGCGAGATCAACGGGACCTGGGTGCAAGCGGCCGGCACGTACACATCGGCCACCATGGACGGCGAGCGGCAAGTGCGTATTCATGTCGGTGAGGGCGCAACCATCAATACCGACATCCCCGCGCGTTGCTTCGAGTTCGATCCGCCGCCCGGGACGCAGCTCATCGACTCCATCGAAGGGCGAAACGTCAAGCTGTCCGTCGGCCCCCGCGAGCAGTCGCACATGCAGGACGATCTCCGCCGCTGCGAGTTGGCCGTTCGCGAACTTGGCCAGATCGCCGCGTCGGCGGGCGCGATGGTGTCATTCGAGAGTACCTGCGACTGGCTGGACGCACGCCTGGAGGCCGACGAGATCGCCGAACTGCACCACCTCCGGCTCACGGCCGTCGTACCCGAATCAGCCCGCGGCGTGATCGACGAGTCGGTGCGCGTGACGTGCGGTGCGCTGCCCGAGGTCAGCTTCAGGATCCAGGGCATGATCAGGTGACACGCTCGCGGCGCCTGCTGCTGATCCTGGCCCTCGCGCTGCTGGCCGTCCTGGCCCTGCGGCTGATCGGGCCCGGGACGGAGACGCCCCTCCCGGCGCTTGCGAGTCCGACCGCCGCGGAACAGTCCTCCACCGATGTGCCCGCGCCGCTGCGCGAGGCCGCGCCCCTCGCCATCCCCACGGCGGTCTGGCCCCGCGTGCGCGTCGTCGACGCGACCAGTGGCGCAGGCCTCGTCGGCGCGGCGCTCGCCGTTCGCAACAAGGATGCGCAGAGCGGTCCATGGCTCACCGACTCGTCGGGCGAGGCCACCCTGCGCGACTGGCCCGGCCCATGCGAGCTGGGCGTGCGCGCCGAGGGTTACTTCCCTGGGAGCCTCGAACTGGACGCGCCCGTCGGAGAGGCCCCCACGGAGACGCGCAGCGTGACCCTGCACTCCCAGGGACGGCTCGAGCTGCGAGCCGTGGACGACGCCGGCAGCCCGACGGCCGACGTCCAGTTCCAGGTCCGACCGAGGGACGAGCTGACCGCGGTCGCCGATCTGCTGCCGTGGCCGGTGTACGCCCCGATGACGATGCGGGGCATCCCGACCCCCTCGAACACGACGGGGGAACCGGTGGTCATCGAGCCGCTGCCGTGCGGGGTGCCGCTCGTCGTCCAGTGGCATCAGGGCGGGCTCGGCGGCGAGAGTGAGATCACGATCCCTCCGGCCGAGCGCCGCGCGGAACTGAAGGTCGTGATCTCCGGCGTCGCCGAGGTCATCGGCCGCTTCGTGAACGAGGCCGGCGCTCCGATCGCCAGGCGTACCCTCGAGATCATGGTCTCGCCGCGCCGCGGCGCCTCCGCACCGATCTGCGCCACGCAGCCCGACGGCCGCTTCCGGTTCATCGGCGTCCCGACGGGTCCGGCCGTGCTCGTCATGACGAACACGCCCAACCGCTACGGATTCGACGTCGTCGCTCCGCTCACCGACCTGGGTGACCTCGTGGCTCGGGAACCCGTGCGCATCTCCGGGATCATCGTCGACGGCTCGCTCCCCCCGCAGCCGTCGAAGTCGTACACGGTCGAGGCTCTCTCCCCGGGGCACCACGTGGTCAGGAACTCGTCCGACAAGGACAGCACGTTCTCGATGCTCGTGCCTCCGGGACCGATCACCCTGCTCGTCCGCGCCGGCCGAACGGGCTGGTGGGACGACCCGGGGATCCTCGGCGAGCTGCACGCCACGGCGCCGGCCGAGGACCTGCGCATCGACCTGCACAAGCCCAGCGGCCAACTCCGGGGCCGGCTGCCGCCCGAGATCGACTGCGAACGCGTGCAGGTCGTGCTCTACCGCGACCGCCCGTCGGGCGAGCGCGGCGTCTCGCTGCTCTTCAACTCGAACGCGTACGAAGGCGTGCCGGTGGAGGGGGGCGAGTTCCTGCTCGGCCCGCTCACGCCCGATCGCTACGACGTGCTGGTGCGCTGTGGCGCCGACGGCAACGCCTGGGTCGTGGACACGCGCGTGGACGCGGGCTCCGTCACCGACCTGGGCCTGCTCGCGGTGGGTCGGGCCAAGCTGACCTGCAAGCAGCCCGTTCCCGCCGAGCACCCCGGGATCGTCGCCCGCCCCCTCGACCCGTTCGGCAAGCCCAAGAGCGCCGAGGCGGGCAAGATCCTCACCCTCGACGCCGGGCCCTGGCTGCTGTTCCCCGCCGAGGTCGTCACGGGCCGCGCCCACGGCCGGCTGCTGGACGCCTTCGCCGGCCAGCGCAGCACGTGGTCTCCCGACGACTGGGACGCCGCCGGCTCCATCGTCGGCACGGCGCTCGAAGGCGAGACACCGGTCGTCGACGCCGAGGTCAGTCTCAGGCCAGCCGTCGAGACCGACGCGCTCGGTCCCTCCAGTGTGCTCGCCACCCGGCACACCGACGCGCAGGGGCGCTTCACCTTCGAGCACGTCCTGCCAGGCAGCTACCGCCTCTCGGTCAGGCCGCGTCCGTCCGCGGGTCCTACCACGCGCACCGTGACCGTCTCTGCGGACGCGCAATTGGACATCGTGCTGGAGATGACCGATGCCGTTGCACAGGTGCGCTTCCTGTCGGACTCCGAGCCGCTGCTCGACGTGACCATGGTCGAGCTGTCGTGGATGGCGGACGGCGACCTGCACAGGTGGGTCCAGTTCCAGCAGGGTGAGTGGCTCGAGGTACCTTGCGTGGGCGCGCCCGCGTGGCTGTGCCTGACCCGGGGGCCGAACGCGCAGGACGAGCGCACCTGGGGCGCGAGCCACGCCGTGCGCTTGGACGCGCTCGCGCCGGGCAGCCAGGTCGTGGTCCGGCTGCCGGACAACGCCGTGCTGGTCGACTTCGCGCCGGACGCCGTGGGCGTGCCGGAGCCGGACGTGCTGCTTTCACACGCGGGTGGAGCCGTGACCGACGTCCAGTGGCGGCCTCGCCAAGCGGACGACGGCAGGCTGCGCTACGGCGGCCTGCCCGCCGGCGCCACCCTGCGGCTCACGGGCCGCGACCGGGAGGGCGCCTTCCTCGAGCGCGAGATCGTCGTGCCCGTGGGTCAGCGCAGCATCACCTGGCCGTGACCGTGGCTCTCCGAAGCACCCTCCCCCCTTCTCGTCTACTTCGTCTTCGAGTCGAGCCCGTGGGCGAAGTTGAAGGTCACCGACGCCCCTGCGCTGATCGCCGCGCCTGTGGTGTTGGTGAGTGTCACGGTCCTCGCCGTCTCGTCGATCACGAGCCCAGCCGAAGCGTCGACGACGACGGAACGGCCGGCGGCGTCGAGATACTCCACCGACTCGACCTGCGCGAGCAAGGTCGCGAGAGTCGAATCGAAGGTGGCCGTGAGTGTCGCCGCGGCCGGCCACGCCGACGTCGAGAGGTCAGGCGCGAGGGTGACTCTCGTCGGGTCCCAGTCGGCGACGACGCTGAGCGACAGCGTTGGGGGCTGGGCCGAGCCGGCACCGCCGGAGACGAATACGAGTCGGTACGCGCCGGCAGGCACTGCCGGCCCGGTGAGGAGGCTGCGTCCGGGACGCTGGCGTGTCGAGGTCAGGCCTTGTGCCAGCCGGCTCGGGTCGCTCACGGAGACGATCGAGGCGCTGTATGTTCGTCCGACGGGGTGTTCGATCTCGATGCCGCTCACCAGGACGCTGGAGAAGCCCCATGGCTGCGCGGGATCAACGAGCTTCACCTCGCCCGACTTGTTCGCCTCGATGGTGTCGACACGTGACCTGAATGTCGCGGCGGCGTCGATCACCGCCTGCTTGCGTTCTGCGAGCACGTCGGCCACCGTCGACTGCTTGAGCAGGTCCTGGACCTCTTGCTCGAGGGGTGCCAGCGCGCGCCGGAACTGCCATGTCGTGGGATCGCCGCCACGAACGATCGAGAACGTGAGCCACGACTTCGATGTGTACGATCCGAGCTCGCCGCCGTCGGACTCGACGTGCACGCGCTTGTCCTCATACGCGAGTTTGAGGACATGTCCGTCGTCGCGAATGTGGACGAATCGCGGGCCCTCGTCGGCGACACGCTCGTTCACCACCGAGAGCGGACGGAGCGACGCACGGTCTGGCACATCGAGGAACGAGCGGCTGAAGAGCGCCACCGGCAGTGCGATGATGTCGGCTACGAGCGTCCCGACCGTCGTCAGCGTCGCGCCGACCTTCGACCAGAAACCGCCGGCCCACTCGACACCAGTCGTTCGCGTGAAGAACGAGCGGGACCAATGGTCGGACTCGAGGTTGATCACGCCCCAGCTGCCGGACCGCAGGGGGATGACCGTGCCGTTGCCCTCTCCGGCGGTGTTCTTGAAGCGATTCCAGACCTGCTCGTCGTAGGGGACGAAGGTGATCTCGGTCTCGAGCACGATGTCGTTCTGGTTGAGCGCCACGAGTGTCTTGCCGACCTCCTTCGCCAGAGTGATCTCGGCCTTGGTCACCGGGTCGGCCAGCGACTCGGCGGCGCCTCCCACGAAGTCGAGGAGCGCCGTGGTGTTGGCGGTCTCGTCGGCGTCGATCTCGATGACCCGGATCAGCATGCGCAGCGCATCTCCCTGCATGACCTTGGGGCCGTACACGTATCGGCCGATGCTGCTCGAGTGCGTGCCGTCCGCCTTGCGCCGGAAGGGGCCGAGCACCTTGGTGATGCCCTCGTCCTCTTCGGCGCTGCCCTCCTCGACGAACTCGAAGAGGACCACGACCTCGTTCACGCCTAACCAGTCGGGGAGATACTTGAAGTAACCGTCGTCGAAGACGATCGCGAAGGTGTCGTCGTGTGCGGCGTTGGTCTCGCCGTTCGGGCTGCGTCGGACGACGTCCGACGAGTCGGTCCAATCTGTCGACCACGGCGGACGCAGGTAGCCCTGCTCATCGGCCCGGAAGAACTGGGCGTCTCCGTCGAGTTGGCAACCGGTCGAGAGCCCGATGCACGCGAGACCCCAGCACAGGATCGCGGCGCGACCCACGAAGCCTGGCCTGTCGACTTCCTTCATGTCCCCCACTCCTCGATGGCAATGCGAATACGGTATCGGCAGGCGCGCTGCGCGTCATCGTTCGACACCATACGATGTGATCGACTCCCGAGGGCCGCCTCCATGCGCGCGCGATGCAGAACGTGCATTCAGTACGTTGGCCTTCGTCGAGGAAGAGGTCGGTGGGAGATCGGGAGCGGCGCACGGGTGGACGAAGGCACAGGTCGAGCACTCCGCCCATCGATGGTCCGGCCGACGCTCGACGAGCGACGACATCCCGCTCACCCTCGTGAGTGCGTCGCAGCACAGAACGAGATCGATGTCCAACGCGTCCTGGGCGACCACGAGGCGGTTCTGGTCCTTGGTCAGGCTCTCGACAGGAAGGCGCGTGACCGTCGTGGTTGCGCCCGAGTGAGTCACGGGGCCGACCGACTTCGCCCCGGCTGGGTGACCGACCATGCAAGCCAGATCGAGCAACTGGCCAAGCCCACACGGCGCCGTCGGGCGCCGTCGGAGGCGGCGCGGCCGCGGTCCGCACCGCAGGAGCGATCTGGCCGGTTCGGGAGGCGAAGGGCGCAGTCCTTCTCGAGGGCCTGCTACGGTGACCGTGGGGGCCTGACGAGCAGCACCCCACGAGCGCGATCGGAGCCGTCCATGCTCATGTTCTCAATCCTCGTGATGTCCGTCTTGCACGTCGCCGCGCTGCCGGGTGACCCGCCGGACGTGTTCCGTTCGCTCGGCCACGACGAGGCACGATCTGCCGCAGCCGAGGAAGGGCGCCTGCTGATCGTCGACTTCACGGCGAGCTGGTGTGGGCCGTGCCACCGCATGGACCAGACGACGTGGGTCGACGAAGGCGTCGTGACCTGGATCGACCAGCACGCGCTGGCCGTCCAGGTCGACGTGGACGAGCAGGAGGATCTCCAGAGCGCCTACGAGATCCAGGCCATGCCGACGATCGTGGTCCTCCGCGACGGCGAGGAGCTCGATCGTGTCGTGGGCTACCGCGACGCCGAGGCCCGTGCGGAGGGCGTCGGGAGCGTCAGGGCCGTGCCCGGTGCATTGCGGTTCCCGAGGGCGTCGAGCTCAGACCGGCCGTTCTGTTCTCGTCCTGGAATTGCCGCCACCCTGAACGGCGTTCCCCTCGCCTCCTCGATCAGTGGGGCATGGCACTTCGCCTTGCCTCGATCCATCACCTCGAGGAGTCCGACATGGACGTCTCCATCGATCGCACCGCACTTCGCGAAATCGTCTCCAACCTCCGCACCGGGCCTGGTGAGAACGAGTGGTGCGTCGCCTGCGGGGCAGGCGCCGCGTCCTCGAAGCTGGACTACCCGGCCGAGGTCGTCCAGCAGGTGGGCCGGCAGCTCCTCGACCCGAAGGGTGTGCGTGAGCTCGTCGAGGGCCTCAAGGCCCTCGGGGGCGAGCAGGCCTGGTGCGTGGCGTGCGGCGCGGGGGCCTCGGCCTCACCGGCGGATCTGGTCTCCAACCCGGCGAAGCTCTCGGATTCCGAGATCGACGCACTCGCCGGCAAGCTGCTCGGCGCCGTCCGCCTGAAGGACTGAGCCATGACCACGTCCCCGCCCGATCTCGGCACGTCCGTGCCACGTCTGGACACGATCCACTTCAACTCGACCAAGACCTGCAACCTGGGCTGCGCCTTCTGCTACGACAACGCCGTGCGAGGACGCACGGAGCTCCTGCCGCTCGAGACCGTCAGGCAGATCGCGACGGACGCGGTGGGCCTGGGGTGCCGACGAGTCATCCTCTCCGGTGGCGAGCCCCTGTCGCGTCCGGACTGGCAGGACGTGGCGAGCATCTTCGACGGTGCGGGGATGGAGGTCTCACTTGCGACCAACGGAACGTTGATCACGGCGGAGGCCGCGCGATTCCTCGCCGGCCTCCGTCACGTCACGCTGTCCATCTCGCTCGACGGCGACCGCGAGACGCACGATCGGCTGCGCGCCCAGGACGGCGCGCACGCTCGGACCATGCGCGGACTGCGACACCTCCAGGAGGCCGGAGTCGAGTTCGACCTGAACGCCACGATCTCACGGGACAACATCCGGGACGTGGCCTTCCTGACCAAGGTGGCGCGCGACTTCGAGTGCGACGTCCGGTTCTCGCTGCTGCATCCCAACGGCCGTGGCAAGGACATGGACGGGGGACGCTTCCTGGAGCCGGCCGAGATCCTCCTGCTGCGTGAGTACTGTCACGTGGCGCGCCGGCGTGCCGTCCCGATCTTCCTGAACCTGCCGCCGCTGCTGCAGTACGTCGAGGAGATCATCCCTGGACGCGGTGCCGCGTGCGGATGGGCCGTGAACTTCTGCGGGGTCCTCGCGAACGGCGACGTGACGATCTGCGGAGTGGCCTCGAGCGAGCCGCATCTCGTCGCGGGCAACGTCCTCGAGCGACCCTTCCGCGAGATCTGGGCGGACGCCCCGCTGTTCCGCGAGACGCGGTCGTTCCAGGTCGACGCACTCGGCGGGATCTGCGGTCGTTGTGCCTTCCGCGAGATCTGCGGGGGAGCATGCCGACTGTCCGCCTATCGGGCGGAGGGCGACTTCCTGGCTCCGTACGAACTCTGCCAGAGGTTCTACGACGAAGGTCTCGTGCCCGAGCGGATCCTCGATCCCGTGTCCGAGCCGGCCTCGAACTGAGAGCCGGTCAGTTCGCGGTGGGGGCGCCGGCCGATCGGCCCGGCTGCGTGCGAACAGCGGCGCATGGAGTGTCTCCGCGGATCGACGTAGCGTCGGATCCACAGCGACTGCCGACTGCTGCGGCCTGCCCACCGTGGAGTGATTCGATGAAGGCGCAACGAGTGAGTCTTGTCCTGGCGACCGGCTGCCTCGCGCTGAGCGTCTCGGCCGACGCCCAGTGCCCGCAGGCCGAGGTCTCCATGTGGGGAGCCGCGCAGACCGACGCCTACCACGGTTGGGCGGTCGATCTGCGCGGCGACGTGGCGGTGGTCGGGGCGCCCGGCTGGGCGGCGTCCGCTCTGGTCGCCCCCGACGGACTCGTGAGCGTGGCGCGCTGGAACGGATCGTTCTGGGCGCCGGAACAGCTCGCCAAGTCGGCCACGATGGGACCGGGCAGCGACTTCGGGTGGTCGGTGGCGCTCAACGAAGCGGGCGACGTGCTCGTGGTAGGGGCCCCCGGTGTCTCCGGCGGCGGTCACAACCGCGGCGCCGTGGCGATCTACGAGTGGGACACCGGCTCGGACGCCTTCGTGCAGTGCTTCGAGGGCCTCGGGTATGCCGACTCCGCGCGCCTGGGTGAGTCGGTCGACGCGAGCGGCGACCGCGTGGTGGCCGGCGCGCCGATCTTCAACGGTCTGGGCGGCGCCATGCACGTGTACGAGCGCAGCGCTCCGGGAGTCTGGCTCGACAAGGGCGCCTTCACCTTCGGCGGCACCAGCCAGTTCGGGCACGCGGTGGCGGCCAGCGGCCAGCGAATCGCCGCGGGCGGCCCGTTCTACGACGCCGGCTCCGTCGCCGATGTCGGAGCCCTCAAGGTCTTCGAGTGGAACGGCACGCAATGGCTCTCGATCGCCGACATGATCGGCGACTACGCCGGCGGCGAGTTCGGCTTCTCGGTCGACCTGTTCGAGGACCACTTGGCGGTCGGCCTGCCTGGTCACCTCTCGGGCGGTGGCGCAGGTCGCGTCTACATGTGGGATGGCAGCGCCTACTCACTCAAAGCGCAGGCCGTCACGCCCGGGACGAACATCCTGACCGGCTACGACGTGGCGGTGGGTCGTCTGCGCGGTGCCTTCGGTTCGCCCGGCTACCCGTACGGCGGGATGATCCAGGCCGGCGCCACGCGGCTGCTGCAGCACGTCCCGGGCTCGTCGCCGCCGTGGAAGTTCGTCGCCGGCGTGCCCTTCTTCTGCACGGCGCCCGAGACGGCCGCGTGGTACGGCCAGGCGCTCGCGATGGACGGCAAGCGCATGATCGTCGGCGCGCCCTTCGCCTCGAAGGAGGGACACACGTACTCCGGGCGCGCCTACGTGGTCGACCTGTGCGACAGCGTCGGCTCCGCCGACCTCGAGCATGCCCTGCCTGGCCAGGGCGGCAGCGTCCCGCTGCTGACGGTGGACTCGGCGCCCTGCGGTGAGCCCGACGTGTACCACGTGGTGACCGGCGCACGGCCTTGGTCGCCCGCGTACGTCGTGCTCGGAGCGAGCCTGCTGGAGCTGCCGTTCAAGGGCGGCGTCATGGTGCCGAATCCCGACCTGATCCTGTCGGGCATCCAGACCAACGGCGAGGGACGCTTCTTCTTCGGCTACGAGGTCCCGTCGGGCCTGCCGTCCTACAGCATCTGGATGCAGTGCTGGATCCAGGACGTCGAGGGCCCGGTGGGCTTCTCGTCCACCAACGGCCTGCGCCTGGACGTGCCCGCCTTCTGAGGACGACACGACGAACGGTGCCCTGGCGGACCGCACGCCTGCGCGCGACGCGGCTTGCTACACTCGCGCCCCGTTCGAGTGGCCCGCGTGGTGCACCGCGTCGGATCGATCCACGGAGCCCGAAGACCACGTGGTTCAGCGCATGCCCGATCGACCCCGTTCGTTGCTCGCCGGGCGCGGCGCGCGGAACCGCGCCGGATGACGCAGCACCAGCAGGTGCTCGCAGTGCGCACGCGCGGGCGTGGGCTGCACGAGCTCACGTCCGCGGTCGGGCAGGTCGTCGACGCGTCGGGCGTGCGCACGGGGCTGTGCGTCGTCTTCTGCCGGCACACGTCGGCCAGCCTCGTCATCCAGGAGAACGCCGACCCGTCGGCGGCGCGCGACCTGCTCGCGTGGCTGGCGCGCCTCGCGCCCGACGGCGACCCGGCCTACGAGCACGACGCCGAGGGACCGGACGACATGCCCGCGCACCTGCGTGCGGCGATCACGCGCACGTCCGAGACGATCCCCGTGCTCGACGGGCGCCTCGCGCTCGGGACGTGGCAGGGCCTCTTCCTCGTCGAGCACCGCACGTCGCCGCACACGCGCAGCGTGGTCGTCCACGTGAGCGGCGAATAGCGGCCGCTACGGGATCGCCTTGTCGCGCCGCAGCTGCGCGACCGTCTCCTCGAGGCAGCGGTCGAGCGGACTCGCGACCACGCCCAGCTCGCGCGCGGCGCGCGAGGTGTCGTACCACATGTACTTGCCGAACATGGCCGCCATGTCGGGCGTGAACCAGACGCGCTCGGGGACGAGCGGCTCGACGCACTCCATGAGCGTGCGCGCCACGGGACCCAGGAACGCGGGCAGCGTGCGCGGGTGCAGATCGAGCCCCGCGGCGCGCCCGATGCGCACGGCGAGGTCGACGAGCGTCAGGTTCTCGCCGCCCAGGATGTAGCGACGTCCGGTGCGACCCTTCTCGGCGGCCGCGACGATGCCGTCGACCACCGTGTCGAGCGGCACGACGTTGATGCCGCCCGACGGCACGACGAAGGGACGTCGCACGACGATCGTGCGCACCACGTTCGACGAGTTGCTCGCGGTGCGCGAAGGTCCGTAGATCGCGCCGGGGTTCACGGTCGTCGCGTCGAGGCCCGCGGAGATCGCGCGGGCGACCTCGTCCTCGGCGGCGCGCTTGGTGTCGTAGTACGGCGCGCGAAGCGTCCAGGCGTCGAAGAGGGAGTCTTCGTCGAGCAGGCGCGGCTCGTCGGTCACGCCCACGGCGGCGATGCTCGAGACGTGCACGAGGCGTCCGATGCCGGCGGCCAGCGCGGCCGACGCGACGCGGCGCGTCCCCAGCACGTTCGTGCGCAGCATGCGGCCGGCGGCGCGACGTCGGTAGCCGATCACCGCCGCCGAGTGGACGACCAGGTCGCTGCCGTCCATCGCACGCGCCAACTCGCCGGTCTCGCCGTGCAGCGGCGGCTCGACGTCCCCGAGCACGAACGCGCAGCCCAGTTTGCGCAGCCAGTCGATCGTGCGCGCCGACGAGCTCGCGCGCACGAGCGCGGTCACGCGGTCGCCGCGCTGCACGAGCCGCTCGACCAGGGCGGTGCCGACGAAGCCCGTGGCACCGGTGAGGAAGACGCGGCTCGTCATGCGCTCGACTCGCAGAAGGGACGTCCGGCGCCGCCGCGCGGCGGCACGCACGGCGGGAGCCGGGACCGACGGCGTTGCGCGACCCCTCGGGAGCCGGATGATGCGCGTCATGTCCACCCGTACCATCCCCGCGGGACGCCGCCGGTGCAACGGCCTGGCACGTCGCGACGTGTCCCGCGACGCGTCGCTCGGCCCGCGCGCCGAGCCGTCCGTCGTGGTCCCCGCGCCCTGGCCCGTCCCGTCACGCGCCGCCGCGACCCTGCGAGGTGCGTCGTGAGCGGATCACCCCGCCGCATCGAGGTGCGCTTCGGGACGAGCACCGGCTGCCTGTGCGTGCCCGCCGCCGAAGCGCCGGACGGTCGCCGTCCGCCGCTGCTCGTCGCGTTCCACGGCCACGGGCAGGACGGCGCGCGCCACGCGCGCTGGATGGGCGCCGCCGCGCCACCGCGCTTCGCCGCCGCCTTCCCCGACGGGCTGTTCCCGTTCGAGGTGCGCCGTCCCGGCCGGCCGATCCGCATCGGCCACGCGTGGTACGTCTTCGACGGCGACCGCGAACACCTGGCCGCCGAACTCGCCGGCGTCGGCGAGGTCGTGTGGACGATCATCGACACCGCCGCACGCGAACTGCACGCCGACCGCTCGCGCGTCTGGCTCGCCGGCTTCAGCCAAGGCACGTACCTCGTGCACGTGCTCGCGCTCTCGCGTCCCGAACGCGTCGCCGGCTGGATCGCCCAGGCCGGCGGCTTCCGCCCGGAGTACCTGGGCGGGCGCGCGTTGCCGCGCCTCGACGGACGTCCCGTGCTGCTGCAGCACGGCGAGCACGACGAGGCGTTGCCCGTGGCCCGCTCGCACGAGATCGCCGAACTCCTCGGCGGCCTCGGCGCCGACGTGACGCTCGAGACCTACGACGCCGGACACGCCATCACGCCCGCGATGGCCGACGCCGCGCGCCGTTGGCTCGACGCAAGGGAGGCGTAGGGTGATCCGTGTGCGCGGCCCGGCGGAGGCGAGCCTCGTGCGCGGCCCGGCGACGTGCTCGGGACGGAGAGGACGATCCGTGTGCGCGGCCCGGCGACGTGCTCGGGTTCCAGCGCCCGGCTCCGGTCCTCGGGGACGCCGCCTGCGGCGACGTCCCCTGCGGAGGTCGCCGGGCACTGGACCCTGCGCGCGTCTTGGTCCGCGCATGCGGAGTCGGGTGAGGGAATGAGCGTCGGCGGATGACGTCGTCGAGCACGGGGTGCGGCGCTTGGGGCAGCATCGAGTGCGGTCGGCGATTTGCGCGCGGTGGGCGCGCCCGCAGGGGCGGGGCTCGCGGTCGACGGGGGCTCGAACAGTCCTCGCGGCCCTGCGGGCCGCTGCGGAACTCGCCCCCGCCGACGGCAAGATCCTCGGGGCGCGCGGGGGGAGCGCGTCGAGAGAGCGAAGCGACGCGCTCGCTGCGCGAGCGACGCCGCGGCGGAGTGCGTGGGTGCGCGTGCCTGGCGACTCGCTGCGCTCGTCGCTCGGGGGCTGAGCGTTCGTCGGGTTCGGTATCGGCTGCGACTGCGGAGTCGGCTTCGGCTTCGGCTTCGGCTTCGGCTTCGGCTTCGGGTTCGGCTACTCGAGCTCGCGCAACATTCGCGACGACGCCTCACTCGATGCGCGTGATGGCGCGCTCCGAGGCACATGCCCAGCGCGCTGCGAGTTCCGCAGCCGCCGCAGGCGGCGAGGACTGTCCGAAGCTGCGCGCTGCTGCGTGACGATCGTCAGCGGGCGCGCACGCAGCGCCCCGAAACGCCGCGCGCGCGGTGGGCGCCGCGTCACGCCGCCACTTGGCTCGCGTCCGCCGAGCCGTTCATCCTTTCCCTCTCGCGAAGGGAGCGCCGCGCGAGCAGCGGCGGGCGATGTGGGACGGAGGCCAGGTGTTCCCCCACCTGGCCGCAGTCCCACGTCGCCCGACGCGTCGCGCATGGGGCCGACCTTGCGTCACTTCCCTTCCTGCTAGAATGGGCACGACCTGCTGAGGAGAGGTTCGATGCTCGCCGTGCGTGTCCTGGTGGTGATCCTCGCGGTCTGCGTGTCGCCGACGACGGCGCAGAAGATCGGGGTCGTGCAGTCGCACGTCAAGATCAGCGAGACGTTCGGGAACTTCGGCGGCGGGCTGCCGAAGGGGGCGCTGTTCGGCAACGCGCTCGCAGCGCTCGACGATCTCGACGGCGACGGGGTGGCCGACCTCGCGGTGGGCGCGCCCGGCGAGGACGCGGTCTACATCCTGTTCATGACGGCCGGAGGGACCGTGGCCGACAGCCGACGCCTCGACGGCCTCGACGTGCCGGCGATCACCGAGGGCGACGCGTTCGGGTCGGCGCTGGCGTTCCTCGGTGATCTCGACGGCGACGGCGCGCCCGAGCTCGCGGTGGGCGAACCGGACACGGTCGACGGCGGGACGTTGCACGTGCTCACGCTCGACACCGACGGATCGGTCCTGGCCTCGCGCGTGGTCCGGTCCGACGACGGCCTGCCGGCGACGCTCGACGAGGGCGACCAGTTCGGCGCGTCGGTGGCCGTGTTGGGCGACCTGAACGGCGACGAGATCCCCGAACTCGTGGTCGGCGCCCCGGGCGACGACGACGGCCTCGGCACGAACTCCGGCGCGGTCTGGGTGCTGTTCCTCGACGAAGGTGGACTCGTCGTGGTGGCGTCCAAGATCAGCGACACCCAGGGCAACTTCGCGGCGCAGCTCGGGGTCGCCGATCGCTTCGGCACCTCGGTGGCCGGTCTCGGCGACCTCGACGGCGACGGGATCCCCGACCTCGCCGTGGGCGCCATCCAGGACGACGACCCGCTCACCGCGAGTGACGAGGACGATCTCGGCATCTCGCTCGAGGTCGACAGCGGCGCGGTCTGGATCCTCTTCCTCGACGAGACGGGCGCGGCGCTCGACTACCAGAAGATCAGCAACCGGCACGGCAACTTCTCGAACTGCACGATCGACGACGTGCTCGACGAGCTGCACTTCCTGTTCGACGACGACGACTTCCGCGACGCCGTCGACGACGCCTGCACCCTCGACAGCGGCGACCACTTCGGGTGCTCGCTCGCGGCGCTGGGCGACATCGACGGGGACGGCCTGCCCGACCTCGCGGTCGGGGCGCGCGCCGACGACGACGGCAACGGCAGCAACTCGGGCGCGATCTGGGTGCTGCAGCTCGCCAGCAGCGGGAAGGTGCGCAAGAAGCACAAGATCAGCGACTCCAAGGGCAAGTTCAGCGGACAGCTCGACCCGGGCGACCGATTCGGGTACTCCGTCGCGGTCTTCTTGGGCGAGGACGGACCGACCGCGGGTCTGGGCTCGCTGCCGCTGGCCGTGGGTGCGCCGGGCGACGACGACGGGGGCGCCCCGAAGGACGCCGAGGAAGACCGCGGCGCACTCTGGCTGCTGCGCGTGGCCGACTTCGCCGGCATCGCGTCGTTCGACGGCGAGCTCTCCGTGGGGGACAAGGTCGACGGTGCCATCACGGCGGGCGGCGAACACCGCTTCGCGTTCGAGGCGGTGCAGGGCAGCGTGGTCACGTTCGTGGCCAGACGACGCCGCAATCCCGTCGAGCCCACGCTCGCGCTCGACGACGGAGAGAGCGAACTCGCCGGGCCGTCCGACACGGTGGTCTCGCCCAAGGTCGCGCGCATCAAGAAGTTCGCCATCGAGAGCACCGGGTCGTACACGATCGCCGTCGGCAACGCCTCGGAAGCGGGGGGCGACTACCGCCTGGCGAGCAAGGCCAAGCAGCCCAAGAAGATCGTCGCCTCGGTGGTGGTGCCCGACGGCGCGCCGGTCGACGCCGCGAGCTTCGAGGCCCTCGCCGGCTGGACGCTGAAGGTGCTCGTGGTCAAGCCGTCGAACAAGGCCTGTGACGACGCGGACGCGAACGGCCTCGTCCCGCAGCTCGTGGCGTTGCGCGGTCCCGACGACGGCGCGCTCGATCTCGACGGCCTGCTCACCACGACGAAGAGCGGCGCACTCGTCCTGAAGGGTGTCGAGCTGCCGCTCACGGGCACCTACACGCTCGAGCTCATGGGCACCGACGGGACGTCGGGCTGCGCGAAGGTCGTCGGCAAGCTGCTCGTGCCGAAGGGCCAGAAGCTCTTCGTCCCCGAGCCGTGAAGAAGGGGCGCGTGCGCTTCAGCGCGTGCCGATCGCGAGCGCGTTGGCGAGCGTGAAGCCGCCGGACGCGCCCGCGTCGACGAAGACCGCCTGCACGAGGGTCGGGGCGCCGAGCACGGACGACGTGCGCGCCTCGAACGTGAGTCGTCCCGAGTCGTCGAGCGCGACCGCCTGCAGCACGTCGGGCGACGGGACGAGCACGCCGCCGGCGAACGGCGCCCACGCGAGGCGCGCACCGGACACCAGCCAGCCCGCCGCGCGCGGCGCGAACGAGAGCGTGACGCGCACGCGCACGGAGTCGACGTGCGCGCACAGGCATGGCGCGCCCTCCGTGCCCGGCGAGGCGAGTCCGAGCCCGACGACGAGCGGACGGCTCCAGCTCGACGCCACGACGTGCGCGGCACCGCTGCCGGGCGCGTCGGGCGCGCCGACCAGCAGCCGCGCGTCGAGCAGCGCGAGCGCGGCGCCGAAGCGCGCGTCCGAGGCGTCGTGGGCCGACAGCCGCGCCGTGGGGACGAACGGGCCTGCCGCGCCGGAGCGCTCGAAGAGCTGCACCTGTCCGCGCGGACCGTCGGGCGCGCCGGCCGCGAGCACGTCGTCCCGCGCGGCGAGCGCGCGGCCGAGTCCGCGCGGCGGGACGCCGGGCAGCACGTCGGGAGCGCGCAGCACGTCGATCATCGTCCAGGCGTCGTCGACGACGGCGAACACGAACAGCGCGCCCTCGTCGCGTGCGCCGTCCCACGTCCAGCGTGGGGCGGAGACGACCGCGGTGTCGCCGAGCAGCGCGACGGCCCGTCCGTAGTCGACGTCCGGGGCGGGCACGAGATCCGACTCGAGGCGCGCCACCTGGGCCCAGTAGCCCTCGACGTCGCGCTCGAAGAGGAAGGCCGCGCCGAACCCGTCCCCCGGCGTGCCCACCGCCGCGCGGTCGCCGCGCAGTGCCACCGACGTGCCGAGGTACGGCGTCGTGCCGCCGTCCTCGGTGAGCTTGCCGGTCTGGCTCCAGCCGCGGGACGTGCGCTCGAAGACGTCGACCGCGCCGCGGTCGTCGCCGCCCGAGTCGTCGCCCGGACGTCCCACCAGGAGCGTGTCGTGCTCGAGCGCGAGCGCGGTGCCGAAGCCTTCGGCGCCGACGTGCTCGCCGCGCGGACGCAGCGTGACGACGTGGGTCCAGACGCCGTGCCGACGCTCGAACACGTGTACGGCGCCGGCGAAGGGCGCGGCCCCGGAGTCGAGCGGTGCGCCGACGACCGCCACGTCGCCGTCGAGCGCGACGGACGCGCCGAAGTCGTCGCCCGGCGTCCCGCCGTCGGGCGGGACGAGCACGAAGGGCGGCGAGGTGTCGTCGTCGAAGAGGTACGCCAGCCGTCCGGAGCAGCCGACCAGCGTGCGCGAGCCGCGGGCGGCGAGCGCGCGTCCGAAGGCGAGACCGGCACGTGCGTCGGGTGCGTCCAGGCGCGCGATCTCGCACTGCGCACGCGCGGCGCGCGGGACGCACAGCAGCGCGGCGAGCAGCACGAGCGCGCCCGGCCACGGAGCGGTCTGGCGAGCGTGCGGCGGGACGTCCATCCCGTGAGCCTACCCGCCGTGCGCCGGAGCGGCCACGCGCCGGCCGCGGCGTCGGCGGCCGGATCGCCGGATCGTCCGGCGCACGCGTGTCACGCGCGCCGGTGGATCGGCCGCGCGGCCGCGCGTAGGATCGGCCTCGCGCGGCCGGCCCGGTGCGCGACGGCGCGTGTTCCGCGGGCCTTCGCGCGGCGCCGCGTCCGCCTCGTCACCGTCCTCCCGAGCGTCCCCTCCGCATGCAGACCGCGCGCATCCTCGTGGTGGACGACGAGCCGGGCATGCTGCACGGCGTCGAGCGCGTGCTCGGTGCGCGCTACCGCGTCACGGCCTGTCGCACCGCCGAGGAGGCTCTCGCGGCGGTGCACGAGCGCGCGCCCGACCTGGCGATCCTCGACATCCGCATGCCGGGACCCGACGGCTTCGAGCTCGCGGCACGGCTGCGCGAGGTCGTGCCCGACCTCGACGTGATCTACATGACCGGCGTGGTGCACGAGCTCGACGCGCAGCTCATCCGCGCCATCCAGGAGAAGGCCTTCTTCTTCATCCAGAAGCCGTTCGACCGCGAGGTGCTGCTGGCGCTCGTGCGGCGCTGCCTCGAGGTGCGCGAGCTCGCGGCGCAGAACCGCCGCTACACCGAGCTGCTCGAGAGCGAGATGGCGTCGGCGCGCGCGTTCCAGCTCGGCATGCTGCCGGCGCGCTCGGCGAAGGTCGAGGGCGTGGCTGTCGACGGCCTCTACGAGACCTGCGAGGCCCTCGGCGGCGACTTCTTCGACCACATCCCGGCGGGGCGCGGCAAGCTCGCCTTCCTGCAGGCCGACGTGAGCGGACACGGCGTGCGCGCGGCACTCCTGGTGGGCGTGCTCAAGGCGGCGTTCCACGACGCGGCCGACGCGCACCACCGACCGCGCGAGGTGCTGCGGCGCATCGGCAAGGGACTGCAGAGCTTCGACGACGGCAGCTTCGTGACCGTCTTCTGCGGTCTCGTCGACACGCGCGCCGGAACGCTCGCCTGGGCGAACGCGGGCCATCCCCCGGCGCTCCTGTGGGGCGGCGAGCGTACGCTCGAGGAGCTGCCGCGCACCGGACTCGTCATCTCGCCCGCGCTCGACGACCTCGACTGGGAGGAGCGCAGCGTGCCGTTCGGGCCGGACGACGTGTTGCTCGTGTGCACCGACGGCGTGCACGAGACGCGCGGCGAAGGAGGCGCGTTCGGTCGCGAGCGCCTGCGCGGGACCGTCGCCGGCTGCGGTGAGCGCGGTGCGGCACTGCTGCGCCGGGTGGTCGACGAGGTGGTCGCCTTCCGTGGCGGGCGGCCCCAGGACGACGACCTCTCGCTGCTGACCCTGCGGCGCACCTGACGAGCGCCGCGCACCTCCCGGTTCCATGCGTCAAAGGTCGTAACCGCCCGGGCACGAGGGCGGAACGACGGGTGCCGGAGCCTGCATCCTGGATCTTCTGCCCGTCGCCGCGATATACCGACGGCACCCGTTTCCCCCGACGGAGCGAGAGACCCATGCGACTGCTCATCCCCGCTGCACTCGTGATCCTGCTCGTGGCGTTCGCGCGCCTCCAGGTGCAGGACAGCAACCAGGAAGGCCACGGAGGACACGCCGTCGCCCATGCCGAGAGGGTGAGCTTCGACGAACTCGAGGCCGACAACCCCGTGCGTCCCGTGCCCGGCAAGCTGGTCGGCCACGACATGGCGGTGGACAGCCTGCCCGACGCCCCCGACGCCGGGCGCGCCCGGCTCGGCCGCTGGCTCTACTACGACACCCGCATCTCGGCCGACGGCAGCATCTCGTGCGCCACCTGCCATGTGCCCGAGCACGGTTTCAGCGAGCTGACCCCGGTCTCCACCGGCATCCGCGGGCAGAAGGGCACGCGCAAGGCGCCCAGCTTCGTGAACGCCGTGTTCGCCTTCTATCCCGAGACCTTCTGGGACGGCCGCGCCGCCAGCCTCGAGGAGCAGGCCGTCGGTCCGATGGCCAACCCCATCGAGATGGGCAACGAGCACGACGTGGTGGTCAAGACCGTCGCCGGCATCGAGCAGTACCGGCACTACTTCGAGCAGGCCTTCGGTGACTCGGAGGTCACCCTCGACCGCATCGCGCACGCCATCGCCGACTACGAGCGTACGCGCGTCTCGGCCAACTCGCGCTACGACCGCTGGGTCGACGCCGACGAGGACGACGCCGCGGGCCAGGCGCTGCTCAGCCCGCTCGAGATCGAGGGGCACGACCTCTTCTTCGGCGACGCGCTGTGCGCCACGTGCCACGTCGGCTCGTCGTTCACCGACAGCAAGTACCACAACCTCGGCATCGGCTGGGACGCGGCCACCGGCAAGCTGGCCGACGAGGGGCGCTTCGTGGTCACGGGCGTGGAGTCCGACCACGGGGCCTTCAAGACGCCCGGCCTGCGCGAGACGACGAGGCATCCTCCGTACATGCACGACGGGTCGCTCGCCACACTGAAGGACGTCATGGTGCACTACAACAAGGGTGGCACGCCCAACCCGTGGCTGTCGCCCAAGCTCAAGCCGCTGGGGCTGTCCGACCACCAGCTCGACGCGCTCGTGGCCTTCATGGGTGCGCTCGAGGGCGAGGGCTTCATGGACACCGCGCCGAAGCACTTCCCGCAGTGAGCCTGCGCGTCCCGGGGAGGGGACGGAGACCCATGCACGAACCGGTTGCCCTCGGCGAGTCCGGCTCGCCCGTCCCCGTCCCCGGCCCGCGGCGCGTCGTGCCGAGGCGTCGCGCGTGGCTCCCGCTCGCGTTGCTGCTGGCCACGGCGTGCAGCGAGCGTCCGTCCATCGCGGCGCTCGCGCCGCAGCCGACCGAGGTGCGCCAGACGCGCACGATCGAGGTGGCGGGCACGGGCGTGATGGTCGGCGCGCCGCGCACGGCCACGTTCGACATGCTCATCGAGACCTGGGCGCCGCGCTCGGCCGAGGCCTGGAAGGACCTGTCCGTCCTGGCCAAGCGCGTCTCGGTGGCGGTGCGCAAGGCCGGCGTGCGCGGCACCGACGTGACCGAGCACGTGATCGAGCTCGAGCCGGCGCTGCACCGCGAGGTCGAGACGAATCCCTCGCCCGAGCCGGCCGTCGACTCGGCCGCGCTCGACCCGAGCGTCGAGGACGCGCCCGCCGATCCGCTCGGCGACTGGTCGGCGTACCCACCCGACGCCGCGGGCTACGTCGCGCGGCAGACGTTCACCATCGTGCATCGCGATCCCGACAAGCTGGGACGTGCGCTGTCGAACGGCATGCGCGTGGGCGGGGTGCGCGTGCTCGATCTCGTGGTGACGCCGAACAACTCCGAGGTGCTGCTCGAGCGCGCCCGCCAGCGCGCGGCCCAGGACGCCAAGGAACGCGCCGAGATCCTGGCCCAGGAGCTCGGGATGCAGGTCGCGCAACCGCAGGAGATCGAGGAGCTGCTCTCGATCGCCCCGGGCGACGACCGCGAGAACCCGCTCATGGCGCGCGTCGAGCTGCGCGTCGTGTTCTCGTTGCGCAGCAACTGACGGACGGCAGGGAAGCCCGCGCGCCGCGACGGCGGGAACGGTGCCGGCCGATCGACGTCGCGCGGCCCGCGCGCCGCCCGCGAGGGCGGCACGCGGGGCCCGCCCTCAGCGCTGGACGTCGGCGCCGAGCACGGCGAAGCGCTCGGGCTCGAGCGGCAGCGAATCGGCGCCCTCGAGCGAGCCCGTCCACAACTGGCCGTCGATGCGGTGGACGCCGCCCTGGCCCGGCACGCCGAAGGTGCCCGTGTGCCGGCTGTCGCCCACGGGCAGGCTCTGCATCTCGTGCAGCAGCTCGTGCTCCTCGGAGAGTCCGCCGTCGCCCGTGAGCACCAGCCAGAGCTGCGGCGGGAGCGCGTCGGGTCCGGTCACGCAGTGCACGTCGAGGGTCCACGACACGGCCAGGTCGCCCTCGGGCGTGGCGCGACCGGCGAGTTCGAGGTCGAGGTGGTAGGGAGCGTGCGACTCGCCGCTCGCGTCCTCGGCGGCCATGTCGTGCAGGTGCTCGTGGGCCGACGGCTCGCTCACGCCGTCCTGCGCCAACAGCACGCCGCCGCCGACGCAGGCCGCGAGCAGCGCCGTACCGATCCACCAGCGACGGGCGAAGCCGGAGCAGACGGCGAACGTCGCGAAGAGCGTCACCACGATCGACGACTCGACGTGCAGGTCGGCCGAGACCGCCACGAACAGTCCCGCGAGCGTGCCGACGAGACCGAGGGTCGAGGCCAGCACGAAGCTCGTGCGCAGTCCGCGTTTGAGCTGCAGGGCCGCGAGCGGCGGCAGCACGAGCATGGCGAAGGTGAGCAGCGAGCCCGTGGTACGCATCGAGACCGAGAGCGCGGCGGCGAGCACGAAGAACAGGAACAGCAGCCAGCGCGGCGCCTTGAGGCCGAGGGCCGTGGCCGTGTCGGGGTCGAAGGTGCAGAACAGGATGCGCGGGAACGTCGCGAGCGTGGCGAGCACGCACAGCAGCAGCGTCGCGCCGACGATGCGCACGTCGTCCATGTCGGCGTAGACGAGGTTGCCGTGCAGCACGTGGTCGACCTGGTCGAGGTCGCCCGCCGAGCGCGAGACGAACAGCAGCGCCAGGGCCGAGGCCACGCAGAACAACGCGCCGAGCTGGCTGTCGCCCGCGTCGGCGACCCGTCCACGACCGGCGGCGGTGAGTCCGACCACGCCGGCGGCGGTGAGCAGCGCGCCCATGGTGAGCGCGGGGAGGCCGAGCACGAGTCCCAGCGCCACGCCCGCCGCGGCGAGCTGCGCCAGGGTGATGCCCAGGAAGACGACGCGCTGCAGCACGACCCACATGCCGAGCAACGGCAGCAGCGTCCCGGCCACGATACCCGCGGCGACCGCACCGGGGATGGGAGCCAGCGGCGTCCCGAGGAGCCAGTCGCTCATGGTGCACGCTCCTCGGCCGGACGCGCGATCCGCCGGGCGCGGTGTGCGTGACGGGGCGCGCCGTCGACGTGTCCCGGGACGACCACGAGCTGTCCCTCGACCTCGCGCACGTAGACCGGCATGCCGTGGTAGCGGGTCATCACCTCGTCGCTCAGGATGTGCTCGGCCGGCCCGGCCTCGATGCGTCCCTCGGAGAAGAGCGCCACGTGGTCGGCCTGGTTCGCCACCAGGTCGAGGCTGTGCGTGGCCACCAGGATCGTCATGCCGCGCTCCTGCGCGAGGCTGTCGATGCGCGCCACGAGCCGGCTGGCCGACGCGAGGTCGAGCCCGCGCACCGGCTCGTCGAGCACGAGCAGCTCGGGGCGCGAGACGAGCGCGCGCGCCAGCATGACGCGCTGCCGCTGCCCGCCCGACATGGCCCGGAACGGACGGTCGGCCAGGTCGTCGACGCGGAAGATGTGCATCGCCTCGTCGACCGAGCGCCGGTCGACCGGCGAGATGCGCCGCAGCAGGCCGCGCGACGGCGTGAGTCCCATGATCACGACCTCGCGGGCGTTCACCGGGAAGCGCACCTCGGAGCTGTCGATCTGCGGGACGTAGCCGATGCGCGGTCGTTCGCCGAGCGTGTACTCGATGCGTCCGGCGCGGGGCTTGATGAGTCCGAGCAACACGCGCAGCAGCGTGGTCTTGCCGGATCCGTTGGCGCCGACGAGCGCGGTCACCGACCGCTCGGGCACGGACAGCGAGATGCGGTTCAGCACCAAGCGCCGTCCGTACCCGGCGGACAGGCCGTCGAAGCGCAGCAGCGGTCTGCGTTCCTCGACCATGGCTCAGCCGTCGCTCGGGGGCGGGACGTCGAGGCCGAGCGCGTCAGCCAGCGTGTGCAGGTTGTACTCGAAGTGCGCGACGATGTCGTCGACGCCCTCGGGGTAGCCCGGATGCGTCGACAGCTCGACGACCTTGCAGCCCGTGGCCTTCTGCACGAAGTCGCTCGCGTCGGGGTGGCTGAACGGTTCGCGGATGACGACCGACACGCCCAGCTCGTTCATCGACTTCACGAGCTCGTCGAGGTGCGAGACGGTGGGCGTCACGCGCGGCTTGGGCTCGATCGTGCCGGCCTCGACGAGGCCGAAGCGGTCGAGGAAGTAGACCCAGCTCTGGTGGTACACGACGACCTTCTGGCCCTTGAGGCCCTTGTAGCGGGTCAGCCAGTCGACGATGGCCTTCGTCATGCGCGTGTGGAAGGCCTGTCCGCGCGCCTGGATCTCGGCGGCGTGCGCGGGCAACGCGGCGGCCAGCGCGTCGGTCACGCGGGCACCCATGCTGCGCACGTTCATCGGGTCGGTCCACAGGTGCGGGTTGCCGAACGCGTGCAGGTCGCCCTGGGCGCGGCTGAGCATCGTGGGCACCTCCTTCAGCGTCATGCCCGACGACATCTCGATCGCGCCCGCGTTGCCGGGCAGGAGCCTGGCGTTGCCCGAGCCGCGCAGCATGCCGTCGAGCCACATCTCGGCGTCGAGTCCGGTGTAGAGCAGCAGGTCGGCGCCGGAGATCTGCGCCATGAGCGAGGGCAGCGCGGTCACGCCGTGCGCGTCCTGGCTGGGACGGCAGAGCACGACGACGTCGACCAGGTCGCCGCCGATGTCGCGCGCCAACGCGCCGTAGGTCGGCATGGTTGCGATGACCTTGAGCCGTCCGGTGTCGTCCTGCGCACGGGTCGTCGCGCACAGGCCCAGCAGCACGATCGCGGTGAGCGTCGTGGTCAGTCGTGTCATGGGATGCATGTCGTCACCTCCTCTCAGCGGTTGACCCAGTACGGGTGGGGCAGGTGTGCGCCGAAGTTCCACGTGAACTGCACGAGCCCGCGCCAGACGCTCTCGTCGGCGCCGAAGTCGGCCACCGAAAGATGCTGGCCCTGCACGCGCACGCGGAAGAACTCGTCGGCGTACCACGACCAGTAGGCGCTCTGTTCGTGCACCTTGTCGGTCGAGGCGAGCACGTCGGACGCGCCGGTGCGCACGCCCACGTAGCTCGCGGGACCGATCTGGCGCTGGGCCGTGAGCGACCATCCGCTCGTGGCCTCGTTGCCGGTGGGGAAGCCCGCGGCCGCGGGCGAGCCGAAGTCGAAGTTCGTGCGCACGAGCTCGCCCTGGAACAGCCAGCTCCCCTGTCCGCTCTCGTCGTCGCGCATGCGCACGGTCGCGTCGAGTCCCGCGGCGCGCGGGACGATGTCGGTGCCCGCGTCGGTCACGATCGTGTGTCCGTTCACGCCGGACAGGTACGTCGCGCCGACCTCGAGGTCGTGCAACGGGTCGAAGGACACGAAGTGCGAGACGCGCGCCACGCCCAGCGGCGCGTCGGACGTGATCGACAGCCCGGCATCGGAGGCCGCCTCGCCGAGCAGCCCTTCGGAGCCGGTGAACACGTCGCCGTTCACCGCGGCGAGCTCGAGCGACGTGGTGCCCGCGTCGCCCGAGGCGAGCGGCGTCTCGAGCAGCAGGCCGTTGCCGGAGATGCCCTCCTCGCCGAACTGGTAGGTCACCGGCGCGGCCCGGTCGACCTGCGGCAGGTCGTGGGTGTGCAGACGGTTGTTGCGTCCGAACGGCAGCCGGAAGCGACCCACGCGCACGCGCGCCGGGGTGTCGACGCCGATCAGGTCGGCCAGCGTGATCGAGGCGTAGCCCTCCTCGATCGTCGAGCCGAACTCGCCGTTGCCCTGGTCTTCGATCGAGTACACGAGCACGCCCTCGGCGAAGGGCGAGAGCGGCAGGCTCAGGTCGATCTCGGTCTCGCGCAGCGAGAAGCTGTCGCCCGTGCCGAGTTTCTCCTTCTCGTTGCCGAAGTTGGTCACGGCGTCCATGAAGACGCCGATGCGCGGGTTGTAGGCGCTGGGGAAGACGGTGCGCGGCGGGCTCTGCGGAGCGGGCTCGGCTTCGTCCTCGCCGAGCAGCGCCTGGAGCTGGGCTTCGAGGTCGTCGTCGTCGCTCTTCGGGGCGGCCTTCTGTCCCTCGAGCTCGTCGACCCGCCCGTGCAGGTCGTGGAGTTCGTCGAGCGCCTGCTGGAGCAGCGCGCGCAACTCGTCGTTGGACTTGTCCTTCGTGGTGTCGCTCTCCTGGGCGGAGGCGAGCGGTGCGAGGACGAGCACGGCGGCGCCGAACAGCGCGGCGCGCCCGTCCCGCATGAGGATGCGGAGCATGGGATCTCTCTCGGAATACGGTCCGGCCTGCCGGATCGCTCCCACGCGGAGCGGCGGCGCGGCCGAGGGTCTCGGTGCGGCGGTCGATCAGCCCGCGACGGGCGGACCGCGAGCTCCGAGACTTCCGACGAGAGCCAGGCGCGTCGGGGACCGATGCGCCGGCGGCGGCGACAAGCGCGCCGCGAGGGTCGAGGCGTGCGCCACGGCGTGCTGCGGCGGTGCGCCGAGCGCGCGCGCCGTGGTGCACACCTGGCAGGCCGGATCGTGCGGCGAGTCGGCCAGGTGCTGGCAGCCGCCGTCGTGCACCTGGCAGGTGCCGTCGAGCGGTGCGGCGTGGTCGTAGCCGTGCAGCCAGCCGTCGAGCGGCGCGCCGCCCAGCAGCACCGCGAGCACGAGGCCGAGCGGGAACCAGGTCGACGGAGAGACACGACTGCGGGGCGGGACCACGGGACCATCAGAGCCCCGCGGCCCCGCCCCGTCAAGGGTGGGCGTTCTGTCGGGACGACGTCAGCGCGCCCGGTGGGCCTCGGGGGCGGCCGTCCGAGCACCGTCGAGACGCTGCACACGCACCACGGCGAAGACCGGCTCCGCTCCGGCGGCCCCGAGCACGGTGTCCTCGTCGGCGGCCAGGGTCGTGCGCGTCCGCATGCCCTGTCCGGAGCCCTCGAACTTGAAGTCGACGGTCATGCGTCCGGTGGTCTCGTCGTACGCCGACGGGCGCAGTTCGAAGGTGTAGTCCTCGTCGAGTCGCAGCTGGATCTCGTCGCTGCGCGCCGAGCAGCGCGCCACGCCGAAGGCGGCCTGCTCGAAGTGCGCGTACGGCACGAGTGTCGCGAGGTCGGCCACCAGCTCGGCCGGCACGCGCGGGTCGGCCGGCGCGCCCTCGTCCCGTCCCACGAGCACGCGGAACGTGAGCAGGAGCTGCGGCTCGGGACGGTCGAGCGCGTCGAGCGTCTCCACGAGGTCGTCGACGCGCTGCGGCGTGTCGCAGATCACGATCGAGGACAGCTCCTGCACGAGCGCCAGGTTCGTCGTGCGGAACGAACCGTCCGTGTCGCTGTGCACGCTCTCGGCGACCCTGCTCGACACGGCCGCCCAGGCGCTGCGCAGCGAGATCGACTTCGGCGACCACGCGACCGTCTTCAGCTTCGCGGGGACGTCACCCTCCGCCGGCTGCGACTGGCGGTCGAGCGCGTGCAACGCCTCGCCGATCGTCTGCGCGGCCTGCTCGGTGTCGTAGATCAGGAGCGAGTCGCCGAGCACCTGGAGGTTGTCGACCGGCTTGCTCGCGTAGCCGCCGCGCTCGATCACGAAGTACGAGCGCCCGTAGAGGCGTCGTCCCACGTCGTAGACCTCGTCGAGACGCACGAAGCGCGGCGTGAAGAAGTACGTCACGAGCTGCGACGAGCTGAGCAGCGGCGGCTGGTTCGGCGCCGACGAGGACGCGGACTGCGTGACGCCGTTCGGATCGGCCTGCGCCGACGACGGCGCGGCGAGCAGCAGCGTGCACAGCAGGGCGGGGAGCAGGCGGACGATCTTGACGGAATGCATGGTCGGACTCCGGGCGGGATAGGCGTGGATTCGGGACGGGACGGCGCGCGCGGCGCGTCCTACGGCGGGGGACTCGTGAGCAGCACGAGGCGCACGCGTCCGGCGCGCGACTCGATGCGGTCGGCGGACGCGAGCGTGGGCGGCGCGCCGCGCCAGGGCAGGCCCTCGGCGCGGGCCTCGGCGGCCGCGACGGGCGACGCGTGCGCGTCGGCCGCGACGCGCTCGCCGGACGGCGCGAGGTCGGTCGGCCGCGGTCCGCCGTCCACGGCCACGGGTCCGGACGTCCCCGGGGCCGCCGCCTGGCGGTCGCGCGTGTTCAGCAGGAGGCCGAGCGCGAGCAGCACGAGCGCGGCCGCCGCGACGCGGCGCCAGCCGAGGCCCGCGCGCGGCTCGTCGGGCAGCAGCCGGGGACGGGACGAGAGCGGCGACGCGCGGAGCATCGAGGGCCGAGGCGGCCGCACGCGCGTCCAGGCCTCGGCCATCCAGTCGAGGGTGGCGCGCGTCGCGGCGTCGACCGGCGCGTCTTCGTCGCGGGCGGGCGTCGCGTCGGCGGCGCGGTCGAAGTCCGGAACGGGCAGGCGCGCGATCGCCGCGGCGAGCCATCGCCGTGCGGCGCGCTCGCCGGCGTCGGACGGCGACTCGTCGTCGACCCGGGCGTCGTGGCGCGGCGCCCGCAGGTGCGTCCACGCCGCCGACAGGGCGACGAGCGGATCCTGCGGATCGCGATCCGCTCCGGCTTCGCGGGCCCGCTCGGCATCGATGTCGCGGTCGTCGGCAGGCACGTCGTCGTCGCGCGAGGTCACGTGGCACCTCCCGGCGAGCCCGCGAGGTCGGGCAGGCGCGGCGCGAGCAGGTTGCGCAGGCGACGACGTGCCAGGGTCACGAGCGAGCGCACGCTGCTCTCGCCGATGCCGAGCACGCGCGCGGCCTCGTCGGTGGGGACGCCTTCGAGGTCGCGCAGCACGAAGGCCTCGCGTTCGCGCGGCGGCAGGTGCGAGAGGGCGGCGCGCACGAGCGCCGCGAGTTCGGCCGTCTCGGCCAGCTCGTCGGGACGCGGCAGCCTCGGCGGCAGCTCGAGGCGCTGGGCGCGGTCCTCGGCGTCGGCGCGCGAGGTGCGGCGGCGCGCGCGATCACGGCACAGGTTGAGCACCACGGTGTTGCGCCAGGCGCCCCAGCCGCGTCCCGGTTGGTAGGCGGGCAGGCGGTCGAGGAGGCGCAGCAGCGCGTCCTGGGCGGCGTCCTCGGCCTCGTGCGCGTCGGCCAGGAAGCCCAGGCACAGGCGCCACACGATGGGGTGCTCGGCGCGGCAGAAGGCGTCGATCGCGTCCGGGTCGCCGCGCTGCAGGGCGGGCAGGTCGGGATCGGTCGTGTCGGCGCGCGGGCTCATGTCGGCGAGGGTACGCGCGCCGGGCGCCCCGCGCTGAAAGCGAAGCCGTGGCGCGTCCGGAGCCGACCGGGCGCCGTCCGGCGTCAGCGCATCGGGTCGGCCTGGCGCTTCGCCTGCGGCGCCGGATGGTGCACGTCGGCGTGCTTCGGTGCGACCGGGTTCGGCGTGGACGCCGGCGACGGCGCTCCATGGCCGTTCGTCCCGAGCGGGACCTGCGTGCCCGCGTCGGACGTGGTGCGGGGGGCGAGCGACGCGTCGTTCGGTTCGGGGTCGGCGGAGTCGTCCTCGGACTCGTCCGTGCGGGCCTCGGCCTGGGGTCCCGGCAGCGCGTTCTCGGCCGGCAGCGGACCGGCCTGGCCGGGCACGTGGGTCTGCACGTTGTTCTCGTACAGCCAGGCGCTGAACTGCTCGGCCGGCAGCGGCGGCGAGAGGAAGTAGCCCTGGGCCACGTCGCAGCCCAGGCTGGCCACCAGGTTCCAGGCCTCGCGGGTGGAGACGCCTTCGGCCACGACCGTCATGCGCTGGCTGCGTCCGAGCTCGCTCACGAAGCGCACGAGGCGCTTGGCGTCGGCGTCGTCCTCGTCGACCGCGTCCATCACGAACGACTTGTCGATCTTGAGCTTGTCGAACGGGATCTTGTGCAGCCGGCCGAGCGAGCTGTAGCCCGTGCCGAAGTCGTCGATGGCGAGCTGGAAGCCGCGCTTGCTGAGACGCACCAGGGTCGCCAGCACCTCGGTCTCGTCGGCGATGGTCTGGCTCTCGGTGATCTCGAGCACGAGCCGCCGCGGCGACACGCCGGCCTCGTGCACGGCGGCCAGCATCTCGTCGACGAAGGTGCGCTCGCGCAGCTCCTCGGCGGCGACGTTGACCGCGATCTCGAAGCTCCAGCCCTCGTCCTCCCAGACGCGGTACTGGTGCAGGGCGTTGCGCACGACCCACATCGTGAGCCGTCCGATCATGCCCGTGCTCTCGACCTCGGGGATGAAGCGTCCCGGGTCGAGGCGTCCGTAGTCGGGGTGGTCCCAGCGCACGAGCGCCTCGGCGGTGCAGACGTGACCGCTGCGCATGTTGACCAGCGGCTGGTAGTGCAGCACGAACTCGTCGTGCGCGATGGCGTGCTCGATCGCCTCGCGGGTGATGACGAGGTTGAGGATCGGCAGCACGTTCTGCGTGGCCCGCAGCACCGACCGCTCGTCGAGCGGCTTGCGCACGATGCGCGTCATGCGCAGTCCGTTCTTGTCGCCGACGCGCGACGCGGCACGCAGGTTGCGCGGGTCACGCGAGCCCACGAGCTGCACCGGGGCGAGGCAGCGGTGCTCGGCCAGGGCCTCGATCACGTCGAGCGAGTCGACCTCGTCGTGGTCGTGGTCGAGCACGACGAGCGCGAGTCGCACGGACGACGTCGCCTGCACGACCTCGTCGCAGCTGCTCGCGACGACGCACTCGAAACCGCGCTTGGACGCGAGCCGGGAGTAGACGCGGACCACATCCTGGTCGTCGCTCACAACGAGCAGTCGTGTCCCCGTCATCGGTCGTGCTCCGCGAAGATCGAGGCGAGCGCATGCTCGCCGGATCCCTCCATCGGTCGCGGAGCGGGCGGTTCCTTCAGGGAAAGTACGTATATGCGCGAACGAATATTTCCTCGCGGGCTCGGCGGGGCCCTGCGAGGGCGCGACCGGGCCTCCGGGCGAAGTCGCCGCCCTGCCGGAATCCCCATGGGATCGGCCGATCGGAGGCCGATCCCGAGCCCCGGAGGTCAGGCGCGCACGGCCTCGACGAGCCGACCGACCTCGGCCCGGCCGTCCTCGGGACGGGCGTAGCTGCGCCCGAAGCGGTTGCCCACGAAGTCGAGGTAGGACACCTCTTCCTGCTTCACGAAGCCCTTCTGCGGCAGCTTGCCCTGGGCGTGCAGGTCGAGCACGGCGCACAGTCCCGCGGCGGTCGTGATCTGGATCGCTCCCCAGTGCGCCCCCGCGACGTCGCCGTGCAGGACCTTGTTCACGTACGACTCCTGCGTGAAGCGGCCCTCGCGCGTGCCGGTCACCGTGACCACGATCAGCACCACGTCCTGGGCGGTGTACGGCAGCGCGTGCTCGAAGAGCCGGCACATCAGGCCCGGGTCGTCCTTGAGGCGCAGGTCGTCCATCAGGATCTTGAGCAGGTCGCGGTGCCCCGGGTAGCGGATGCTCTTGTAGTCGAGGTTGCGCACGCGGCCCGCGTACGTCTCGGCCATCGAGCCCAGACCGCCGGACGTGTTGAACGCCTCGTACGGCAGGCCGTCGATGGTGATGTCCTCGAGGTCCTCGAGCGGCGGCAGCGCGACGAGTTCGCCGCCGACGACCGCCTCGCACGGGTGGCGGTACTCGTTCACGAGGCCCTCGGTGCTCCACGTCAGGTTGTAGTTCAGGCGGTTGTGCGGGAAGAGCGGCAACGCGCCGACGCGCATCTTGACCGTGTCGAGCGCGTCGAAGGTCTGCGCGAGGTGGTGCGCGACGATCGTGATGAAGCCCGGCGCGAGTCCGCACTGTGGGATGAAGGCCTTGTCGGAGTCGCGCGCCAGCTCGGCCACGGCCTTGGTGACGGCCACGTCCTCGGTCAGGTCCATGTAGTGCAGGCCGACCTTCTTCGCGGCGCGCGCGATGCCCACGTTGCAGTGGAACGGCGCGCAGGAGAGCACGTAGTCGTGGCCGGCGATGACCTTCTCGACGGCGGCCTGGTCGGTCAGGTCGCAGGCGGCAGAGCGCGTGTCGGGCAGGCCCGCGGCGGCGGCGCGCGCGGCGTCGGCGTCCTTGTCGACGGCGGTCACCCGGTAGTCGCCCGAGTGCGCCAGGAACGCGGTCACGAGGCGTCCGACCTTGCCTGCACCGAGGACGACGATCTGCTTGCTCTGCCGGGTCATGGGGGTGGCCTCGCGGAACGGGCGCGCCGGGATCGGGGGGGCGGCGCCGGGGTGGGACGGGTGTCGTGCACCGCCTTCTTGGAGGCGGTACGGAAGCCTCGCAGTCTACCATGGCGGGACGCGGCCGACCGGCGGCGCGGGCTCCCCCGGGCCCCGACGCGGAGGGCCTCGGCAGGCTGTTTCCGCCGGGGCCCGGGGGCCGTGCGCGGGGCCTCCGGGCTTTCCGTGGGAGCACCCTTCAGCCTGACCCCCGCGAGGCCGAGAATGAGGCCTCCCGACGCCTTCCGTCCGTCCGAGACCCGCCGTGTACGACATCGCCGAGGAGCGCGACGACCGCTCGTCCCCGCCGCTCATCAAGCAGCTCTCGATCTTCCTGCCCAACCGGGTCGGCGCGCTGCTCGCCGTGACACGTTGCCTCGACGCGTACGCGATCCGCATCTGCGCGCTGTCGATCCTCGACGCGGCCGACCACGCGGTGCTGCGCATCATCGTCGACCACCCGGGCCTGGCGCAGGAGGCGCTCTCGACCGAGGGCTATGCGGTGTTCGAGTCCGACGTGCTGGGCGTCGTGCTGCCGGCGGCCGACAGCGGCGGCATCAAGGCCGTGCTCTCGGCGCTGCTGCTGGCCGAACTCAACGTGCACTACGTCTACTCGCTCATCGCGATGAGCACCGGCACGCCGATCGTCGCGATCAGCGTCGAGGACTCCGACTCGGCGGCCCAGGTGCTCGAGAGCAAGGGCCTCGAACTCATCGGACAGGCCGAGCTGCTCTGAGGCGCGTGCGGCGCGCGCGTCGACGCGTCCGTCGCGCCGTCCTCGCACGACGCTGCGAATTGCCGCGAGGTCGCCGGGTCCCGGATGGACCCGACGACCTCGCCGATCGACGCGCGGCCGCCCTCTACTTGGCGGTCGGCGTTCCGTACACGTGGACGTAGCGCTGGGTCCAGATGCCGAGGATCGAGAACACCTCGAGGTCGGCGTACTGCACATGGTCGATGCCGTGGTTCTTGGCGATGTCGCCGATACCGCGACTGTCCCAGGCCACTTCGGCCAGGTTGACCGTGATGTGCTTCGAGTTCTGGTCGGCGTCGCCGGAGGGGACCGGGTTGGCCGAGAGGTTCGTGTCCAGCGGGACGGTGACGTGCGTGTAGATGAGTCCTGGAGTGTCACCACCCGAGAACGGCGCCGCACCGGGACGCTGGTTCGCGGGGTTCTGGCCGGGGCCGAGCGCGCACGCGGGCGCGAAGACCAGGGCCAGGACGGCCAGGACGAGTGGGCTCTTGATGGGCATCAGTCGCCGTAGACGATCGTCGTCCAGTTCGTGTAGACGATGCCGAGGATGGCGAAGGTGCGGATGTCCATGTGGCGGACGGTCTTGATGCCGGCCGCGTCGGCCGCGGCCTTCGTGCCACGGTCGCCCCAGGCGACGAGACCCAGCACCTGGTACGCGTCGGCCTGGCCGACCTTCGCACCGAACGTGGTGTCCATGACGTCGGTGTCGAGCGGCTCGACGACGTCGAAGTAGATGCACCCCGGGACGAGCAGCAGCAGCATCGCCACGCTCAGGATCCGAGCAAGCTTCATGGATTCGCTCCAGTGGGAATCGGGCATCGGTGCGGACCGGCGGTCGGCGATCGGTGCCCGAGGATCGACAACTTCTCCACCGACGAGCGTCGAAAGCCGGAGGGCGCGTGTCAATGCCCCGCTGGCCGCACTTCGCGGCCGACGCACCGGGCCGGCGCCGCCTGGCGCCAGCGCCCGTGTCGTACGTTCAGGAGCGCTTGCGTGCCCGCAGGATCCACGAGTCGAAGGCGCGCTCGACGAAGCTGCCGGTGGCGTGGTCGAGCGCGGTCGCGGCGCGGTTGGCGAGCAGCGCGAGGCCGCAGCCGAGTCCCGAGAAGCGCGCCTCGGAGACGATCATGAGTTCGGGGACCGGGAACGTGATCTGGTAGTACCAGCGTCCTTCGATGCGGTAGCCGCGCTCGAGCAGCCGGCCCTCGACCGTCGAGCGGCGCAGCCCGTTGAGCTCGCGCGCCGGCAGCAGCGGACGCTTGCGCCGCCGCCGGAAGCCCGACGAGGCCGGGTTCAGGTCGCCGATCACCAGCAGCCCGCCCGGCTCGACCAGCCTGTCGAGCGCCGCGAGGTACTCGTCGGCGTCGGGCGCGAAGCTGATCACGCCCGAGTTGAGCACGAGCTGGAACGGGTCGGCGAACGGCACGTCCTCGACGAAGCCCACGCGGGCATCGAGCGCCACGCCCGACGAATGCGCGTTCTGCTTCGCGATCTCGACCATCGCCGGCGACGGGTCGAAGGCCGAGGCACGGGCACCGGCGAGGGCGGCCTCGATGCCGACCCATCCCGCGCCGCAGCCGGCGTCGAGGGTGCGCAGGCCGCGTTTGTCGCCGGCCACGTCGGAGAGCAGCTTGCGCATCCAGCGGTAGTGGCCGTACGTCGGCGTCCCCGGGACGCCGTTCCAGCCGCCGGCGTTCGCGTCGAACTTCGCGCGCGTCGTGGCGCGTCCCAGCGCACCGTCGCGGTCGCGCACGTAGAGCACGGTGCGCGGCGGACCCTCGAGCGCCGCGTCGAGCGGACGCGCGTTGCCGAGCGTGTGCCGCACCGCGGCGCCGCGTCCGTCGAGGCGGTAGACCGCGGTCACGTGCGCCGCCGGCCACAGCGCGTCGCGCAGGCGAGCGAGCGCGCGGTCGTCGGGCGCCCCCGGCAGGACGAGCAGCATGTGTCCGCCGGCGAGCTGCGCGAGCACGGCGTCGACCGAGCTGCGTCCGTCGCCCTCGCCGTGGACGACCGGCACGTCGGGGACCTCGAGCTCGAGATCGGCGACGATCGGGGCCAGATCGGCGGTGGCGGTCAACGGACGTCCTCCTGCGCGCGGCGTGCGGGTCGGGGAGTGTACCGCGCGCCGCGCGCGAGTGCCGCGCCGCCGTCGCGGGACGCGCGAGGCCGGCTGGCGCCGCCCCGCGCGTCCCGCGTCCGCGTCCGCGTCCGCGTCCGCGTCAGGGCAGGGCGATCGCGTCGCCGCCAAAGCGACCGGAGCCGTCCCGGGCCGAGACCTTGAGCAGCGAGCTCGGGAAGTCGGACGGCACAGGCCCGGTGGCGAGCACGATGTGGTCGGGCGACAGCTCGACGATCACGAACAGCGGGATGATGTCGTAGAACGAGAACTCGATCCCGTCCCAGCTCGCGGTGAGGCCGAACTTCACGTCGGAGAGGCCGTCGCTGTCGTGGATCTCGATGGCCAGGAAACCGTTCACGAGGGTCATCTCGACCGTCGGACGGCCGTTGGCTGCGATGTCCCACTCGTCGTTCGGCACGCACACGGCGTCGACGTCGGCGGTCGAGAAGACCGGGTTGCCCGCGTCCCAGACCGGGTTGCCCAGGCCGTCGACGTCGACGCCGCCCTCGACGTCGACGAGCCGCACGTAGCGGATGGCCGAGAGCACCACGTCGCCCTGCACGACCTCGGGCTGGGTCTGCAGGTCGGCGAAGTCGAAGGCGTCCCCGCCGCCGCCGACCACGTCGAACGGGTCTTCGCCCAGCAGCGTGCCGGCCGAGACGGTCATCACGCCCGCGAAGCCGCGGTACCACGTGTTCGGCACGCCGATGTCCTGTCCGCCGGGGCCGAGGTGCGGGCCGGCCGGACCGCTGTAGCGCGTGGGGAAGCGCGCGAAGTCGAGCCCGTTGCTCGAGACCTCGACGTACAGCGCCTCGACGTACGTGGCCGTCGGATCACCCATGCCCTGCACGAAGAACGGGTTCTCGTACACGATGAGGTCGGTGCCCGGGCCGTCCTTCGCGAGCGAGTCGAGGCGCAGCGTGATCGAGCCGCCGACGCCGAGCTGGAAGACGTGGAACGAACCCTGGGACGGCCCGAGTCCGTGCGGGTCGTCGAGCGTGATGTCGGGGTCGCCACCGGAGAACGGTCCGGGCGAGACGTCCACCACCAGCGAGGCGTAGGGGTCGGTCGGATTGCCGAAGGCCAGCAGGGCGAAGGCCGCGGGCAGGAGCAGCAGACGAGCAGGACGAGGAGCGGCCATGGGTGGCCTCCCTGGAGATGAGGTGTGCGGTGCCGGACGGGCGCGGTGCGTCGAGGTGGCGGGCGAGGTGGCGTCCGGAAGCCGCGCATGCGATGAGCGGATGGTGCGTGGGATGTGCACCCGGCGTCGCCGCGCGACGACGCCGGGTGCTGCGCGGCGTCAGCCGATGACGAAGCGCGAGCCGGTCGAGAGTCCGAAGCGTCCGTCCTCGAGGGTGATGCCCTGGACCGCGAGGTCGAGGCCGACGAGGCCGGGCTGGCCGTGCAGCACGACGGCGATCGTGAGCGTGCCCGCGCCGTCGAGCGGCATGAGCGGCAGCAGCACGAAGGGCGCCGCGAAGCCGCCGGTCAGGTCGCCGATGCCGGGCACGGTGGGTCCCAGCGGATCGAGCGAGAGCAGGAACGTCCCGTCGGCCGACGGCGCGCCGTCGATCGTGAGCGTGAACAGGCTGTCGTTCGCCACCGTGCCGCCGACCGTGAGCTCGGCGAGCGGCGCGCTGCGCAGCGCGACGGTGCCGACGAAGAAGTCGGACACGTGCAGTTCGCCCTCTCCGCCGGCGCCGGGCACGAAGCCGGCCGCGCCCTCGCTGAGCGAGAGCGTGCCGGCGTAGCCGAAGCCGGACATGTACTCCGGGTCGACGCCGTCGGTCGTGCCGTCGTCGTCGCGATCGGGCAGCAGCCGCGCGATCGTCCCGGAGAAGCCCGTGCCGACCAGGAAGCTGCCGTCCTGCGCGCCGACGAAGCCGGACGCGCCGGCCAGGCCGGCCGCGAAGTCGATCGCCTCGCCGGCGTCGAGCGCGTCGTCGTCGCCGTTCGTGTCGCGCAGCCGCACGACCCGTCCGTCGGCGAGGGTCGCGTCGGCCAGGTACAGGTCGCCGTCCGACCAGACCAGGTCGCCGGGATAGGTGAAGCCGTCGGCGAAGATCGTGACGGCGCCGTCGGCCGTGCGCGTGACGCTGCCCAGCGTGGGGCTGCCGAAGAGGCTCACGCTCATGTACAGCTCGTCGGTGCCCGGCCGGAACGCGAGGTCGTACGGCACCCCCTGGTCGGTCGGCGTCAGGAACGGCGGCTGCGCGGGATGCGGCACGTTCTCGCCGGCGTCGAGCGCGTCGCCGTCGCCGTTCAGGTCGCGCAGCACGTAGAGCGCGGCGAACGCGGGCGCCGACGGGAACGAGTCTCCGACGACGAGGTCGCCCGTGACCGGCGACTGGGCCATGCCTGCCATCGACCCGAAGCCCTCGGCCCACACGCTCAGCGCGCCGTTGGCGTGCTGGACGAGCAGCGTCTCGGCCATGAACGAGCCGCCGCGCACGAGCTGCGTGCCGTCGGCCAGCGTGATCTCGACCTGCGGGGAGAAGCCGAGCGTCTCGACGTTGAAGCCGGACGGCTTGACGATGTCGGTGGCGAGCGCCACCGGAGCGAGTGCGGCCAGGACGGCCGCCGAGCGAAGCACCTGCATGTTCACCTCCAGGATGGGGGATGAACCCAACGCGGTACTCGCGACGCGTTCCGAGAGAGGCGAGGTGCCCCCCTGGAACGCGCGAAGGCCACGAAATCCCGATGCTGTCGGGGTCTCGCGGCCTTCGTCCTCCCGGACCCCGGTCGGGGTCGATGAGAGGTCGTCCAACGACGTTCGCTCTGGCCTCCTTCTGTCCGAGGAGATCGCGAACCGTTACGTCGGCAGGGTGTTCTGACTCATGGATCGACCTGGGGGTGCGCCTTCCCATCCGCTCGCGCGGACAGTGGCCGTCCGTTCGGCGCCTCGCGAGGCACCTCGGGACCAGCACCCTTCGTCACCATTCACAGCGGCGGGACCGTGACGGATTTGCACCGTCTTCCCCCGGGCCGAGAACGCGGGTTGGGTAGGACTAGGAAAGATCGTGCCCGGCGAGCCGAGCGAGGTCCCCTTTGTCCAGGCTCGCGGGGCGCGCGTCAAGTGTCGCTCGTCGGCGAATGGCCTTCCGCGCGGCCACCCGTCGGCCGATGATGGCGTCATGGATTCCCCCGTGAAGAAGCTCTTCGTCGGCGAGCTCGACGCCGGCGCACTCGCTCCTTTCCCGTTCCTCGACGCCGAGCGCAAGGAGCTGCTCGACATGCTGCGCGAGGCGCTCGGGCGCTTCGCCGCCGACCGCATCGATGCGGCCGCCATCGACCGCGAGCACAAGGTGCCGGCCGAGGTGATCGAGGGACTGGCCGAGCTGGGCCTGTTCGGCATGCGCGTCCCCGAGGAGCACGGCGGCCTCGCGCTCGACGACAGCCAGTACGTGCGCGTGGGCGTCGACCTGGCGCGCTACGACGGCCCCGTGGCGATCCTGTCGGGAGGACACTCGACGATCGGCATCAAGGCACTGCTGCTGTACGGCAGCGACGAGCAGAAGGCGCGCTACCTGCCGCGCCTCGCCACGGGCGAGCTCAAGGCCGCGTTCGCGCTCTCGGAGCCGGGCGCGGGCAGCGACGCGCAGTCGCTGCGCTGCACCGCGAAGCGCGACGCGAACGGCGACTACGTCCTCGACGGCGAGAAGCTGTGGATCACGAACGGCGGCTTCGCCGACCTCGTCACGGTCTTCGCGCGCACGCCCGACCATCCGCGCACCGACGGACGTCCCTCGATCTCGTGCTTCCTCGTCGAACGCGCGATGGGCTTCGTGTCGGGCAAAGAAGAGGAGAAGCTCGGCATCCGCGGCAGCTCGACCGTCCCGCTGCTGTTCGAGGGCGTGCGCGTGCCGGCCGCGAACCTCGTCGGCGAGCCGGGCGACGGCTTCAGGATCGCGCTCGAGGTGCTCAACACCGGACGCTGCGGACTCGCCGGAAACTGCCTCGGCGCCGGACGCTACCTGCTCGAGCAGACCGCGTCGTACACGAGCCAGCGCGCGCAGTTCGGACGTCCCATCGGCGAGTTCGAGCTCGTGCAGGAGAAGCTCGCGCGCATGGCGCAGGACCTGCACGCGCTCGACTGCATGGTGTTCCTGACCACCGGGCTGATGGACCGCGGCCTGCACGACCACGCGCTCGAGGCCGCGCTGTGCAAGGTGTTCGGCACCGAGACGCTCTGGTCGGTGGTGAACGACGCGGTGCAGTGCGCGGGCGGCAACGGCTTCACCACCGACTATCCCTTCGAGCGCATGCTGCGCGACGCGCGCGTGAACATGATCTTCGAGGGCACCAACGAGATCCTGCGCGTCATGGTCGCCACGACCGGGCTGCGCGACGTCGCGCGCCGGCTGGCCGACGGCGTCGGCGAACAGAGCGACTACGGACGCATCGTGCACGGCAAGGAGACGGCGCTGCCGATCGACGTCCCGGCGGCCCTGTCGCACGACGCGCTGGCGCTCTCGATGGGCGTCTCCGACCTGGCGCGCTCGGCGGCCAAGGCGGTGGCCGAGCACGGCAAGGCCGTGCGCGACCGGCAGCTCGTGTGCGCCGCCCTGTCCGATCAGGCCATGGCGCTCTGGGGGCAGCTCGCGGTGCTGCTGCGGGCCGCGTCGGTGGTGGCCGCCGAGGGCGAGGACGCGGCCGCCGACGAGCTCCTGCTGGCGAAGGGCGCCTGTCGCCGGCTGGCGCGCCGGGCCCGGACTTCCGTCCAGTCGCTGCGCGACAACGACGATGAGGTCCTGTTGGAGACCGCGGTCGCCGTCCTGCGCTGGGGCGGCCTGCCCGGAGAGCGAGCATGAGCGACGGAGAGACCCCCGCCGACGGGGGAGCGCCACGTCCGCCGGACGAGCGGAAGCCGAAGGCGCTGCCTGACATCGACTACGAGATCGTCTTCCCGGCCGACGCCGAGAAGCGCATGCGCGCAGTGCGTGGCGAGGCGGGAGCCGAGCAGACGGCCCCCGTGGAGACGGCATCCGACGGGGCGGCGTCCGTGGGCGGCGAGGATGCGCCGTCCCACGACCTCGACACCGACGAGGGCGCGGCGGGGACCGAACCGGCGTTCGCGCGGCGTCCCGACGCGCGGCCCAAGCCGATCATCGTGCGCGCCAAGGGCGAGGCGCGCGTGATCGGCAACGCGCGGCCCGGCGATCCGCTGGCGGTGCCCGACGAGGATGCCGGAGATCCCGACGCCGCGGCGTCCGACGCGCGCGAGGCCGACGCGCAGGCGTCCACGCCCGCGCCGACCGACTTCGAGCGTCCGGGCGGACCGCTCTCGCGCTACGACGCGCACCTGGTCATGTACCACGACCCGCACAGCCTGCAGGCGGAGCAGTACCGCACCTGCCGCACGAACCTGACCGCGCTCAACAAGAGCGGCGCGCCGTGGACGATCGTCGTCACGTCGAGCAAGGAAGGCGAGGGCAAGTCGGTCACCGCGAGCAACCTCGCGGTCTGCCTGGCCGAGCTGCCCGGCGCGCGCGTGTGCCTGCTCGACACCGACTTCCGCGCGCCCACCCAGGGCGCGGTGTTCGGCATCGAGAGCCCGGTCGGACTCCACGAGCTGCTCACCGGCGCGGCCTCGTGGAAGGAAGCCGTGCGCCCGACGGGCATCCCGGCGCTCGACGTGATCGTGGCCGGCAGCGAGCCGCCCAACTCGGCGGAGCTCCTCGGTGGCCCGCTGTTCTCCGACCTGCTCGAGGAACTCGGCCGGCGCTACACGTGGATCCTCGTGGACACGCCGCCGGTGAACCCGTTCACCGACGCGTGCGTGGTCTCGACCCGCGCCAACGGCACGCTCGTGGTGGTGCGCCTGCAGGAGACGCCGCGCGAGCTCGTGACGCGCACGATCGACGCGCTCACCACGGCCGGCGGGCGTGTCTTCGGCACCTTCCTGACCGGTGTCGTGCCCGATCGCGACGACGCCGAGCGGCAGGAGTACTATCGCGTCGAGGGCGAGAGCGGCGACGACGCCGAGCGCCGCCGGCAGCGTCAGAAGCTCGAGCGCAAGCTGCGGCGCCAGGAGCGCGCATGGCTCAAGAAGCGCCAGAAGAAGGAGCGCGCCGACCAGGAGACGGTCTAGGCGTGGGCGCCGCCTCGCGCGGGCCGCTCGTCGGCGAGTCGTCCGTCCCGGGGGACAAGTCGGTCACGCACCGTGCGCTGCTGCTGGGTGCGCTGGCCGAGGGCGAGACGCGCGTGCGCGGCGCGCTGGACGCGGGCGACACGCGCTCGACGGCCGGCGTCGTGCGTGCGCTCGGCGCGTCCGTCGCGTGGGACGCGTCGGACGCGTGCTGCACGATCGTGGGCGTCGAGGCGCCGCGCTCGCCGCCGCACGCGCTCGACTGCGGCAACGCGGGCACGCTGGCGCGCCTGCTGCTCGGTCTGCTCGCCGGGCACGCGGGCCGCTGGACGTTCGACGGCGACGCCTCGCTGCGCGGTCGTCCCATGGGACGCGTGGTGCGTCCGCTCGCGGGTCTGGGCGCCGATCTGCGCGGCGAGCGTCTGCCGCTCGAGCTGCGCGGCTCACCCCTGCGCGGCGGACGCGTCGAGGTCCACGTCCCGTCGGCGCAGGTCAAGTCGGCGCTCATGCTCGCGGCGCTGCGTGCGGACGCGCCGCTCACCGTCGCGCAGCACGTCGCCACGCGCGACCACACCGAGCGCCTGCTGCCGCGCTTCGGGTTGCGCGTCGAGCGCGAGCCGGGAGCGGTGACCGTGCATCCCGGGCGCCCGCGCGGGACGACGATCGACGTGCCTGGCGATCCGTCGGCGGCGGCGTTCCTGGTCGTCGCGGCGCTGCTCGTCCCGGGCAGCGAGCTCGTGCTGCGCGACGTGGGGCTCTGGCCGCGGCGCACCGGCTTCCTGCGCGCGCTCGACCGTGCCGGTGCCGACGTGACGCCGCTGCGCGTGCGCGCCGCCGACGACGCGAGCGACGACCCGCGCGGCGACCTGCGCGTCGTCTGCGGCGAGCTCGAGGCCTTCGAGATCGCGCCCGACGACGTCCCCGACCTGGTGGACGAGCTGCCCGCCCTCGCGATCGCCGCGGCGCGCGCGCGCGGCACGAGCCGCTTCGCCGGCCTGGGCGAGCTGCGCGTCAAGGAGTCGGACCGCGTGCTCGCGCTGGCCGAGCTGCTCGCCACGCTCGGCGTACCCGTGCGCGTCGACGGCGATGCGCTCACGATCACGGGCGTGACGCGCTTCGTCGCGGCGCCGTCCACCGGACACGACGACCACCGCATCGCGCTGGCGGCCGCGGTGGCGCGCCTCGTCATGGGCGCGGCGCTGCCCGCCGAGATCCCCTCGGCCGACGTGAGCTTTCCGGGCTTCGTGGGTGCCGTCGAACGCCTGCGCGCCCCGAGCGCGCGAACGGGCTGGTAGACTCCGGGGCATGTTGCGCGACCACCGACTGACGTGTTGTCTCGTCCTGTCCACGGCCGCGACGGCCGCGGCCCAGGGGCCCGTGACGGGTCTCGACTATCCCGGTGCCCAGGTCGCGGACGCGGCCTACGGCCAGTTCCGCATCGCGGACCTCGACGGCGACGGGTACGACGACGTCGTCTCGAAGCTCATCGACGGGGTGCAGATCGAGCGCAGCCTGGGCGACGGACGCGTCCAGCGGTTCGCCGCGACGTACCCCGCGGGCGTGAACGTGAGCTTCGGTCTCGAGCTGATCGACTGGAACGGAGACGGCGCGCTCGACGTCGCGGCAGTCAGCGCCGGCCCGAGCGCCTTCCTCTTCCTGTTCGGCGACGGCCAGGGCGGCGGCCTCGACGACGTGATGCAGAGCCTGGCCTCCGACGGGGCCGGGCACGCCGGCCTGGGCGCGGGCGACCTCGACGGCGACGGCCACGCCGACCTGCTCACCGCGGACAGCGTGGTCGGTCTCCTGGCCAGCCTGGGCGACGGGACCGGGGCCGTCGCCGATGTGGTCGCGTCGTCCACGGGCCTCGCGCTGAGCCTGCCGGAGCTGGCCGACCTCGATCTCGACGGCGTGCTCGACGTCGTCGCGCGCGGCACCGCCGGGGGCGATCACGAACTCACCGTGTTGCGGGGCGACGGCGCGGGCGGCTTCGCGGTCTGGCAGCACCTCCCCGCCTCGGCCAACGTGCGGTTCGTGCTGGGCGACTTCGACGAGGACGGCGCGCCCGACGTGGTGTCGGCTTCGTCCGACGGCGGCACGCTCACGCCGTGGCTCAACGAGGGCGGGCTGCTCGTCGCCAGCGCGGGAGTGCCCACCCCTGCCACCGGTTCGCTCGCCGCGGGCGACCTCGACGGCGACGGGCACCTCGACGTGCTCGCGTCGACGTTCCCGCACGCGATCTGCGTGCACCGCGGAGACGGACGGGGCGGCCTGGCGACGGCCACGGTGAGCGAGACGCCCGACTCAGCGGGCGAGGTGTCCGTGCTCCAACTCGACGGGGACGGCCTGCCCGACCTCGTCACGAACGGCGGACTCGCTCCGGCGGGCACGGTCTTCCACACCGGCGCGGGGGGAGGTTTTCTGCGCCTCGCCCCCGTGATCGACCTCGGTGCGCCGCTGAGCGGCCTCGCGGCGGGCGACCTCGACGGCGACGGCCGCCTCGACGTGGCGGCCTGCGCCGAGTCCGAGCCGATGCTGTGGATCCTGCCGGGTACGGGCACCGAGCACTTCGGCGCGCCGGTGGCCTACGCCCTGGGCGAGGACGCGGGCGCCGTGGCCATCGGCGACGTGACCGCCGACGGGATGCCCGACGTCGTGGTCGGCCTGACCGACCCCTCCACGCCCGGCATCGAACTGCTCGCCAACGACGGAACCGGCGGGCTGCTCGCGCCCGAGTTCCACGCCACCGGCAAGACGGTGGTCGGCGTGGCCCTGCACGACATGGACGCCGACGGCGTGCTCGACGTGCTCACGCTCGACCGCGCCGAGGCCAAGCTCTCGCTGCTGCTCGCCGACGGTGCGGGCGGCCTGGCCTTCCTGCACGACTGGCCCACCGGCTTCCAGCCCGCCGATCTCGCGGTGGACGACGTCGACGGCGACGCCGTGCCCGACGCGCTCGTGGTCTGCGAGGGCAGCGACGCGATGACCGTCCTGCTGGGACGCGGCGACGGCACGGGCAGCTTGGTGTCCGCCTCGCCCGTGCCGCTGGTCGCCGACGTGCACGGCTTCGACCTGGCCGACCTCGACCTCGACGGCGACCTCGACGTGGCGCTGGCCCGTCCATCCCTCGGCGGACGCATGCTCGTGTACAGCAACGACGGGGCGGGGCACTTCCTGCCGGCCCTCGACGATCCGTCGGTCGAGGCGCTCGACGCCGTGATCACCGACGTCGACCAGGACGGCCTGCCCGACGTGGTCACCGTCGGTCCGGCGTGCGTGGGCGTGCACCGAGGTCGCGCGCGCGGCGGGTTCGAGCGCGTGCAGCAGTACGCGACGCGCGGCAAGGCGAACGCCCCGACCGCCGACGTCCTGGCCGTCGACCTGGAGGGCTCGGGGTTCCCCGACCTCCTCACGCGCGCCTCGAGCGCATCGCCCTCGTCCACCGGGCCGATCACCGTGCTGCCCAACCGCCACTCGCCGTGGTGGCGCCTCTCGACGGGCGCATCGGCGGGTCCCGCGCTCTCGCTCATCGGTCCGCTCACGCCGGACAGCGAGCTGCAGCTCGACCTCTCCGACGGCACACCCTCGGGCGTCGCCTGGGTCGTGGTGGGGCTCGGCTGGGCCGGCCTGCCCCTGGGCGGCGGCGTGCTGGCGCCGACGCCGGACGTCGTGCTTCTCCTCGCGCTGGACGGTCAGGGCGCCGCGCACGCGCGGGCCCACTGGCCCGGGGCCCTGCCCGCGAGCACGCCGTTCTGGGTGCAGCCGTGGAGCGCTTCGCCGCCGACGCCCGGCGACGCCGTGCTGGGCGTGACCGCGGACGATCCGTAGCCCGGCACGCGTCGCTCCGTTCGAGCACGGCGCGCGTCATCCCCCGGCCGTTGGGATGTTCGTGACCGAAGTGCGAGACTCCGCATCCGACGCCGTTCCCCGCGCAAGGACGAGACCCATGACCGACGCCGCATCCACCACGCTCGAAGACTGGGGCAAGCTGCTGCTGCGCCTCTCGCTGGGCGGCCTGATGTTGTTCCACGGCATCGGCAAGCTGGGTTCGGGAGGCATCGACGGCATCACGCAGATGGTGACCGCCAAGGGCCTGCCCGAGGCCGTCGCCTACGGCGTGTACGTGGGCGAGGTCGTCGCGCCGATCCTGATCATCGCGGGACTGCTGACGCGCCTGGCCGGCTTCGTGTTCGCCTTCAACATGGCGATCGCGATCTGGCTCGCGCACTCGGCCGACCTGCTCACGCTGACCGAGATGGGCGCTCCGAAGCTCGAACTCCAGTACCTCTACCTGATCGGCGGTCTCGCCATCGGCTGCCTCGGCGGCGGACGCCTCGTGATCGGCAAGCGCGGCTGACGCGCGGCGCGCCGCGCGGCGCACCCGAGCACGGCTTCGCCGGAGCGCGGGTCCTCCGCTCAGCCGCCGAACGTGAGCACGAGCGCGGGCGTCAGCGCGCTGCCCCTGATCGCGCCCGGGTCGGCCTCGGCGCCCTGCAGCCAGAGCTCGAAGCCGCACAGCCACGTGTCGTAGGGGATCGCGAGGGGCAGCGCGAGCGACGGCGTGGGCAGTCCCACGATGGGCACGGTCACGAGCGGATCGGTGTGCAGCGTGCCGCCCTTGAAGGGCAGCGAGGCCTGGGCGAGGCCGAGGAACAGCACGGCGAGCGTGGGCGTCCCGGCGCTGTTGCCGAAGGTGATCGTCGTGCTGCCGCCGATCTCCGGCGGCGCGCTCGCCGTGAGTGCCGGGACGCCGAGCGTGCCGGCGAGTCCCGCGCCGAAGGGCGTCGCGCTCGCGAACGCGTCGACGGTCGAGAACGTGCGCATGCCGCCCACGGAGCCCGCCACGCCGTCGACGTACGGCGTCCCGGCGGCGAAGTCGGGCACGCCGTCGTGGGTGATGTCGGCGAGCGACGTGACCGACCATCCCAGGCCCGCGCCGGGCGAGAGCGTGATCGCCGCCCACATCTCCGCGAGCGTGAGCCCGTCGTGGATCGAGACCCGACCGGCGTCGGGCGCGAGGACGGGGAAGAACGCGTTCCAGCCCGGCTCGCCCACGAGGATCTCGGGGATGCCGTCGAGGTCGAGGTCGGGCATGCCGGCCACGTCGTGACCGAAGCGGTTGCCGGCGCTCGCACCGACCGCCACCGCGCCGCCCGCGGCGGTCGTCGTGACCCGTCCCTTCTCGCCGTCCCAGCCGGGACTTCCGAGCGCGGCGTCGAGGTCGCCGTCGAGGTCGAGATCGCCCACCGAGGCCAGCGCGGCGCCGAGGCGATCGCCGAGCGCGAAGCCGTGCGCGTACCAGAGCAGCATCCCCGTGCGGGTGACGCACACGGCGCGGCCTTCGTCGGGGATGTCGCCCGCGAAGGTGACCGCGCCGTCGAAGTCGGGCTCGCCGACCAGGATGTCGTCCTCGCCGTCGGCGTCGAAGTCGAGGAAGTCGACGTCCCAGCCCGCGTGCGAGCCCGGTTGGATGCCGTGGTACGGCGTGTCGATCGTGATCAGGTCGGGCGCGTAGATCTCGAGCCGTCTCACCGAACCGCACTCGAGGAGTCCGCCCACCGTCGCGCGTGGCGCGCCGCACAGCAGCTCGAGCACGCCGTTGGCGTTCGTGTCGCCGCCGCCCGCGAGCGACCAGCCCGTGTCGTCGTCGGTCGAGAACTCGAGGTCGCGCAGGAGCGCGCCGTCGGCGCCGCCGTAGAGGCGGATGCGGTCGTAGTCGGCGCCCACGTGGTACCCGGGCGCGCTCGCGGCCACGTCGCAGAAGCCGTCCCCGTCGACGTCGCCGAGACCGGTCACCGCGTGGCCGAAGCGCTCGCCCGGGCCGGTCGACGACCACGAGAAGAGGATCTCGCCCGTGCGTCCCGAGCGCACGACGATGCGTCCCGTCGAGTGGAACAGGAAGAAGTCGGCGTCGGGCGCGCCGAAGATCACGTCGCTGACGCCGTCGCCGTCGACGTCCCCCGCATCGGCGATCGACGACCCGGCGGACGTGTCGGGCGCGCTGTCGGTGAAGAGCCCGAGGGTCGTCTGGGCCGACGACGCGGAGGCGAGCATTCCGAGGGCCGCGAGCGCGGTGGCGGCGGACGATCCGAGACGCGAGGACGACGAGGAGGCGGGCGACGGCATGGGCGGACTCCCGGAGAGCGAGGCGGCTCGAGGAGAATCCACGGAGGCCCGGGCGCGTCTCGCGGAGTCGTCTGGGGCGCGATCGGTCCGTGCATGGGACGATGGCCGGCCGAGACGCGCCGCCTGGTGCCCGTCGACGGGCAGGCCGGGATCGCGGTGTCCTGCATCGCGCGCCCCGTCCAGAGGGCGGTCACGGAGTCCACGATATGGACACGCCTGCACGACCGGGGCCGCCCCTCGGGCCGTGGAGGCCACTCGACGCGCTGCCTGTGATTGGCACGTCCGTTGCAATGATCGGCCTGAGCCCGATTCCGGACTCGATCCGCAGTCCCCCGTTCGGAGACACCCCGATGCGCCTCCTTGCTTCCCACCTCCTCTCCCGATCCCTGCCCGTCGTGCTGGGCGCGCTCGTCCTCGTCCCGACGGCCGATGCCGGCGACGACGTGGTCCTGATCCAGTTCCTGTCGTCCACCGGAGCCGACGCCGACGGCACGGCCCGCGCACGCTGGCGCGACAAGGGCGACTCGCTCGACTTCTCGGTCGAGCTCGAGCACCTGGGCTCGGGGACCTACGACCTCTTCGTGGCCGACGTCCAGCGCGGCAGCATCTCGGTCGACGGGACCGGCTTCGGCGAGATCGAGTTCAAGACGCCGCTCGACGACCCCAAGCCGCTCTTCGACTTCGACGTCCTCGGAGAGTCGATCGAGGTGCGCCAGGATGCGACGACGTTCTTCAGCGACGTCTTCGCTCCCGGTGAGGGCGGCGGTGGAGGGGGCGGCGGCGGATCGTCGAAGACCAAGACCGAGGTGTACATGGTGAACGTCGGTCCCGACGCCAATGCCAAGGGACGCCTGCGCTACGAGACGAAGTCGAACGAGCTGCGCTTCTCCGTGAACGTCGAGCACCTGGACGCCGGGGTCTACGACCTCGTCGTGGGTGGCAGCACGGTGGCCACGTTCGACACGACGGGACTGCCCGAGGTCGAGCTGCAGTTCCGCGATCCGCCGGACGACTCGCCGTCGGACGAGGCGGGCGAGATCAAGCTCGCGCTCGACTTCGATCCGCTCGGGCGCCAGGTCGACGTCGTGTCCGGCGAGACCACGTACCTCACCGGCGTCCAGCCGGGAGCCTCGTCCAAGGGCTCGCCCTCGAAGCCGAAGCAGGTGTCCAAGGACGTCGGCAAGAAGAAGGGTGACGCGTTGCTCGTGAAGCTCCTCGACCTCGGCGTGCTGAGCGGGGCGAAGGGCACGATGAAGCTCGCCGCCAAGTCCGACGAGAGCGAGTTCGAGGTCGAGATCGAGCACGTGGTCGACGGTTCGTACTCCCTGTGCGTCGGCGACGTCGAGCGCGGTGTGATCGTCGTCACGGCGGGCGAAGGACGGCTCGACTTCTCGACGTCGCCCGAGGCCGGGCAGCTGTCGCTCGACTTCGCGGTCAAGGGTGAGCTCGTGCAGGTCAAGCTCGACGGCGACGCGATCCTGGCCAACGTGTTCCCCACCTCGGTGCAGGGCGCCCTCGGCAAGTTCAAGAAGGAGAGCTCGAAGGCGACGCGCGTCGTGCGCAACCTCACGAACGCGGGCACCGACCTCGACGCCCGCGGCGTCGTCAAGTGGACGCTCGCGAAGAACGGCCGCGAGCGCCTCAAGCTCGTCGCCCAGGATCTCTTCGCGGGCGAGTACCCGGTGCTCGTCGACGACGTCCTGCGCGGCACGCTCGTCGTCTCGAAGGACGACGGCAACGCGAAGCTCCTGTTTGACTCGAAGGGCGGCGGCAAGTCCGTGCTGCTCGACTTCGACGTCCTCGGGTCTGTCGTGCGCGTCGTCGACGGGAGCGAGGCCACGGTGCTCGAGGCCACCGTCGAGTGAATTGGCCTTCCGGGGCGGCGTGCCCACGCGAGAGCACGCCGCCTTGACGTTGGGTCCTCCGCGTCGCTCCGAGCTCCGGCCGGTGCGACGCGGAGGACGCGTCCCGTTCAGTCGAGCGAGCTGAACTCGCCGCCGACGCCCAGCGCCCAGAAGCCGCTGAAGCTGTCGAGCACCACGCGCGGACCGTCGGCCCACAGGACGCCGCTGCTCACGCGGTGCGCGCCGGGGTTGAGCAGGCTCGCGCAGCCGCTCAGGTCGGGCGACGACAGGAAGCCCGGCAGGTCGGACACCGGCCAGCTCACCCAGCCCTCGTCGGCGTCTTCGGCCCAATCGTCGGCGGACTCGCGCGTGCTGAAGAGCAGGCCGTACGCGACGTGGTCGTCCTCGAGCGTGACGAGTCCGGGTGCGCCGGGCGACGGACCCACCGACCAGAGCGCTCCGTCGACGGGCCAGCCCAGCAGCGGACGCCTGCCGAGCGACTCGACGAGACGCGCGTCGCAGGCCTCGCGCTGCTCGAGGAACTCGATCGACTCCTCGCCGTCGTAGTGGTCCCAGGCCTCGTCGGCGCCCAGGATCTCGAGCTCGACCTTGTCACGACCCGCGCGGCCGACGCGCAGGAAGTGCAGGTCGCCGGCGTCGTCGATGCACGCGTAGACCGGCAGCATGCGGTTCCACATCGCCCCGGCGTAGCCCTCGCGCGTGAGGTAGGTCAGGAAGCGCAGCGGCGAGTGCACGGGCACCAGGTGCTGCCCGGACTCGTCGGCCTCCTGCCGCGCGCGCTCCTCGTCGTCGAAGATCGGCGCGGCCAGGCCCATCGGCAGGACGGTCTCGAGCGAGCCGGTCACGCCGTGCTCGTCGGCCAGCGTCCACACGATCGGTTCGGGCTCGGGACGTTCGTCGAGGTAGCGCTCGACGAGGTCGAGCAGCAGGACGCGCTGCTCCTCGTGCTCGGGGTCCTGGAGCATCAGGTCGAGCGGCGACCAGCGCGCCACCGGGAACCACTCGCCCTGGTCGCGCCACGTCACGGGACGCATCGACTCGGTCTGCGGGAAGCGCTCGTTGCCGGGCTCGCACAGCACCGTGACCGTGCGCGTGTCGGCGTTGAATCCGCCCTCGACGAGCAGGTAGTCGTCGCCGAGATGGTGCAGGACGAACCCGGGCTGCTTCATCGCGCGCTCTCGTCGAGGGCATGGCGGAACGCGCGGCGTACACGCGACCGCGTGAACAGGAACGCCACGAGGTGGAACGGCACCGAGACGAGGTCGCCCAGCAGCTGCAGCACGATCACGACCTGCTCCTTGCGCGGGCCCGGCAGCGACGGCGGCGGAGCCTGCGCGTCGTCGGGCGTCGCGAACGGGCGCACGCGCGTCGCGTCGGGTGCGACCTCGGCGTCGGCGCGGCGCGCGGGCCGATCGTCGTCGGTCGCGGACGACAGCTCGTCGGACGCGCTCACTCGAGGGTCTTCGCGCAGCGGAAGCCGATCGGCGTCTTGTAGGTGGGCAGGCCGAACGTGCCCTGGCCGAGCGCGGTCCAGCGGTAGCGGCAGGCCAGCTCGTCGCGGCGCGAGTCGAAGCCGCCCCCGCGGATGACCATGCTCACGTAGCCCTCGGGCAGCGCCTTCACGTCGACGCCGTCGTCGGTCGTGGACGTCCACTCCCAGACGTTGCCGGCCATGTCGAAGCAGTGCGCTGCCGACGGCGACTCGGGGAAGCTCTCGACGGGCATCGTGGTGCCCGGTCCACCGGCGCCGTTGGCTGCGTCGTTGCGGAACTCGTCGCCCCAGGGGAAGGCGCGTCCCTCGAAGCCGGCGGCCGCGGCCTCCCACTCGTCTTCGGTGGGCAGGCGCTTGCCGTGCCAGCTCGCGAAGGCCGAGGCCTGCGTCCACGAGACGTAGACCACGGGATGGTCACGCAGTGCCTCGTCGTACGCGGGACGTCCTTCGCCGTCGAGCTTCCAGCCGCGCGGCAGGAGCGCGGCGCGCGCGTCCTGCGGTTGTGCGCCGACGAACGCGGCGTACTCGCGGTTCGTGACCTCGCGCTGGTCGAGCGCGAACGCCGCCAGCGTGACCGTGCGTGCCGGACGCTTGAGTCCCGAGTCGGGGCCCAGCTTGTAGCTGCCGCCCGGCACCACGATCATGCCCGGCGGGACGGCCTGACCACGCGGTCCGTAGCGCTCGGGGTGCAGCACCTGGTCGAGCTGCTGCCAGGTCGTCTGCACGGCCTCGTTCGCGCTCGTCCAGCGGCGGCTGGCGTCGAGGTCGAGGTGGAAGCTGCGGTTCCAGAACTCGAACCAGCTCTCGCCGGGGATGAACGTGTCCTCGACGGCCTGCAGGATCGTCTCGGCCGAGACGTCCTCGAGGTCGGAGCGGCCCGAGAGCTCGTCGGCCACGTGGCGCGCCACGAAGGTCGTCAGGCGCGGGTCGAGCGCGGTGGCGCGCGAGACCGGCTCGGCGAAGACGTCGGCCATGATCTCCTTGCGCATGCCGCGGGTGGGGCGCCGGCCGGCCTGGGCCTCGCGCGTGAGCAGGCGTGCGCGCACCGCCGGCAGGCTGTCGTGCATGGCGATCACGAGCGCGTTCTTCAGCGTGGCCGCGTGCGGACCCGTGAGCTCGACGTAGTCGTCCTCGAGGTCGAGCACCAAGGCCTCGAGTTCGTCGCGCGCGGAGGCGAGCTCGGCCGAGGCCTTCTCGTAGGACGCTCGGGCCGCGCTCGCCGCGGGGGACTCGCCCCCGGCCGGAGCGGGGGCCTGCGCCGAGGCCTCGACCGCCAGCAGCAGCAGGCACGCGGCGAGCCCGCGGAAAAGGCACGCGATCGGGAAGGTGGGGGCTGTCATCATCGTCGTGGGTTCGCGAGGGGGCTCGGCGGTGTCGTCCGGGCCGGCTCGGGGACGCCGGGATGGCAGCCACATTGTGACGCGCAGCATGACCGCCGGGCCACCGTCCAGCCTGGAGAGTTCGCTCGGGGGACTGCCGGGCATCGGCCCGGCTCGCGAGCAGGCCTACGCCGCCGCCGGCCTGGTGACGCGGCGCGACCTGCTCTACCACCTCCCCGTGCGCTATCGCGTGCGTCCGGATCCGGTCACGGTGAAGGATCTCACCGACGGTGCGCGGGCGGCCCTGGTGGGGCGCGTGCGGCGCGCCTCGCTGCGTCGCCGCGGGCGGAACAGCACCGTGAGCGTGCTGCTCGCCGACGACGCCGGCGAGGAGGCGCTCGTGCTGATCTTCAACCGGGCCTATCTGGCCAAGGCCTTCGGACGCGGCACGCGGCTGTGGGCCGCCGGAAAGGTCGAACGCAGCGACGAGGGTCGTCCGCGGCTGCTGGCCGCCGACTACGAGGTGCTCGACGACGATGCCGACGGGCCGCGCGCGCCGCTCGTCCCGGTCTACCGCCTGCCGGCGGGCGTCCCGCCGCGGGTGCACCGCAAGGCGCTGGCGACGATCCTCGAGCTGCACCCGGTGCCCGACTGGCGCGTCCCGCTCGAGGGCGAGCCCGGGCTGCACGACGCGCTGGCGGCCGTGCACCTGGCCGACGACCTCGACGCGGCGCGCGCCGCGCGCGTGCGCCTCGCGCGCGACGAGGCGCTCGCGTTGTCGCTCGACGCGGCGGCCCGGCGCGGCCGCGTCCCGCGCGTGCGGACCGGCGCGGCCCTGGAGATCGACGACGCGCTCCACGCGCGGCTGCTGGGCTGGCTGCCGCACGTGCCCACGGCGGCGCAGGCGCGCGTGCTCGGCGAGCTGCGGCGCGATCTGCGGGCCGCCGACGACGGACGTCCCATGGCGCGGCTGCTGCAGGGCGACGTGGGCTCGGGCAAGACGCTGGTGGCCGAGTACGTGCTGCTGGCCGCCCTCGCGCTCGGACGCCAGGCCGCGATCATGGCGCCGACGGAGATCCTGGCGCGGCAGCACCACGCGGCGCTCGAGCGACGCGTGCGCGCGGCGCTGGGTGACGGCGCGCCGCCGGTGGCGCTCGTCGTCGGCGGCATGCCGTCCGGCGAACGGTCCGCGCAGCGTGCGCTCGTCGCGGACGGACGGGCGCGCCTGGCCGTCGGGACGCACGGCCTGCAGTCACGCTCGCTCGTGTTCTCGGATCTGGCCGTCACGGTGGTCGACGAGCAGCACCGCTTCGGCGTGCGCCAGCGCAGCCGTTTCAGGATGCAGGGCGACGACACGCACCTGCTCGTCATGACGGCCACGCCCATCCCTCGCACGCTGGCGCTCACGGCGTACGGCGAGCTCGACGTGTCGATCCTCGACGAGCTGCCGCCGGGACGCGCGCCGCGCCGTACCGTCTACGTCCAGCGCGGTCGGCAGGACGCGCTCTGGGAACGCCTCGCGACGCTCGTGGCCGACGGCGAGCGCGGCTACGTCGTGTGCCCGTCGATCCGCGGCGTCGACGAGAGCGAGCGGCACTCGGTCGAGGCGATGCACGCCACGGTGCGCGCGCGCCTCGGCGACGGCGCGCGCGTGGGCGCCGTCCACGGACGCATGCCGCCGGCCGAGCGCGACGCGGTGCTCGACGCGTTCCGCGCGGGCGCGCTCGACGTGCTCGTGGCCACGGTGCTCGTCGAGGTCGGGCTCGACGTGCCCGAGGCGACGTTCGTGGTCGTCCCCGACCCGTCGCGGTTCGGGCTCGCGACGCTGCACCAGATCCGCGGGCGGGTGGGGCGCGGGCTGCGCGCCGGCGCGTGCTACCTGCTGGGGCCCGTGGCCGGTCCGGCGCGTGAGCGCGTGCGCGCCTTGGTCGACTGCGACGACGGCTTCGCCCTGGCCGAGGAGGACCTGCGCCTGCGCGGTCCGGGCGAGCTGCTCGGCACGCGCCAGAGCGGGCTGCCGGGCTTCCTCGTGCTCGACCCCGTGCGCGACGTCGAGCTGCTCGCGACGACGCGCGAGGTCGTGCGCGCACTCGCCGCCGGCGAGTCGCCCGAGGCCCTCGAGCGACTGCGCGCGGCGGCCTTCCCGCGCGTGCGGCTGGTGCCGGAGAACCTGCTGGCCGGCGGCTGAGCGGCGCGGGGAGATCGGGCAAAGACCGCGGGATCCGGGCGAGGGGGCAGGATCGGAGGGTGTCCGGAGGGGATCCGAGATGTCTTGCATTTGAGAATCTATCTCAGTACAAAGTCGGGCCGTTATTGCGCTTGAATCTCAACAGACTCTCGAACGGACCTCATGGATCACCACTTCACGTCCCGCCTCCCCGCACGCTTCGCCCTCCCGACCCTCGCGGCGATCGGATTCGCCGCGCTTCTCGCCCCCTCTCTCGCGGCCCAGGACACGGTCGGCGACGACGCGTCGGACTTGCGCCAGCTGCGCGACGAGCTGGCCGGCCTGCGCGAGGAGGTGACCGACCTGCGCACCGAGCTCCGCCAGCGTGACGACGCCGCACGGGCGGCCAGCGACGAGGTCGAGCTCTCGTCCTCCGACGGCCCTGCGTCGGAGGACGGCACGTTCTTCATCCCCCGGCGGGCGGCCGAGTTCGCCGAGGGCGGCGAGCCGGCCCAGTTCGGCGACACCTACACCAAGCCCTACCTGACCCGGATGGGAGAGGGCACGTACCTCGGCGGCTACATCGACCTCGAGTTCGTCGACTCGAAGGGATCGGGCGGCGACTTCTTCGACCAGCATCGCTTCGTGCCGTTCCTGTACGCCGACGTGAGCGATCGCGTGAAGCTCTCGGCCGAGATCGAGCTCGAGCACGGTCACGAGGTCGAGGTCGAGTACGCCCAGCTCGACTACCTCTTCGGGACCGCCTTCAACCTGCGCGCCGGCATCCTGCTGCTTCCGCTGGGCAAGCTCAACGAGGTGCACGACAGCCCGATCCAGGATCTGACGTTCCGTCCGCTCGTCGACACGTACATCATCCCGACCACGCTGCGTGACGCGGGTCTGTCGGCCTTCGGGCGGCTGGGCGAGAGCGTCGGGTACCAGGTCGCGGTGACGAACGGCTTCCGCGGGCTCGACGCGGCCGGCGAGAGCGTGATCAGCAAGGAGGACGGCCTGCGCGAGGCCGCGCCGCACGAGGAGGAGCTCGGCGAGCCGTTCGAGAACACGAACGACTCGTTCGCGTACAGCGGCCGCGTGGCGTACTCGCCGATCCTCGGCGCGGAGGTGGGCGCGTCGGCGCTGATCGACCACTACGACGAGCTCGACCACAACCGGCTGGCGATCTACGCGCTCGACGCCACCCTCGACGGCAAGGCGCTGTCCGTGCTGCCCGACCCGCTCGAACTCCAGGGCGAGGCGGCCTGGGCCGACCTCGAGCGCGACGCCTTCGCGAAGGCGTCCGGCGTGCCGAACGACATGAACGGCTACTACGTGCAGGCGAACTGGCACTTCGGCGGGGCGTGGCTCGAGGAGTGCGAGGGCGACCTGGTCGAGGACGGCGCGCATTTCACCTTCGTGACGCGCTACGACTCGGTCGAGCTCGACGACTACTCGATGCGCCGCACGACGTTCGGCCTGAACTTCCGTCCCGACCCGACGCGCACGGTCTTCAAGCTCGACTACCAGTTCAACGACGACTCGGGCGCGCTGCAGGGCACCCGCGACGACGACGCGCTGGTCTTCTCGCTCGCCAGCTACTTCTGAACGGGAGGGTCGCCGCGTGTCCGCACGTCTCGTCCTGCTGCTGTCGTGGGTGGGTTGCCTGATCGGCCTGTCTGCCGGGGAGGTGCTCGCCACGCCGATCGACGACGCCGACTTCCAGCAGGTCTACCTCACGAAGGACGAGGCGCTGAGATACGTCTTCCCCGACGCTCTGCGGGTGGTCGAGCTGCGGCACCTGCTCACGCGTGACGAGACGCGTGAGATCGAGGTGCTCGTCGGGCGTCGTCTCGAGGAAGGCGGCTTCTTCCTCTACGCCGCCTGGGACGGGGACGGGGAACGCTCCCGGGGCGACGCCTCCGCGACGGACGACGCCGACCCTTCGTCCTACGCGGCGATCGTGATGGAGGTCGGCAAGGTGCGACCCATCACGCACGTCGTCGAGGTGCGGCCGGGCGGTCGCGACGGACGGACCGCCACCGTCGGCCGCGTGGCGGTCATGATCTACCGCGAGACGCACGGCGCCGAGGTGGCCGGCGAACGCTTCATGGCGCAGTACGCGGGCAAGACGCTCGACGACCCGATCCGGGTCGACCGCGACGTGATCCACATCGCGGGCTCGACGCTCTCGGCACACGCCATCTGCCGCGGCGTGCGCAAGGCGCTGGCTGCGATCGACGTGGTGTTCCTGCGGCGCGAGCCGTCCGAGCGGACGGCGCTGCTCGCACGCGCGGACGACGTGACGCCGACCCACGCACCGACGCCCGCACCGGGCGCCGAGACGCTCGCGCTCCCCGGCGACTCGCCCGAGGACGTGGTGCGCGAGCGGCGCGTCATGGGCACCCTGGCGCGCGTCACGCTGTGCGCGGCGCCCGACGGGCCGACGCGCGACGCGCTGGACCGCGCGGCCGAGGCGGCCCTCGACGAGATCGCGCGCTGGGATGGCGTGCTCTCCGATTGGCGCACCGACTCCGAACTCTCGTCGCTCAACGCCGCGCCGCGGGACGCGTCCGTCGCGCTGTCGCCCGACCTGCGCGCGTACCTGGCCCACGCCGACGCGTTGGTGCGCGCCACCGACGGTGCGTTCGACCCGGCCGTGGGCGCGCTCGTCGATGCCTGGGGACTGCGCACGCCGACGCCCGTGCGTCCCGATGCCGCACGCCTGGCCGCGGCTCGCGCCGCCAGCGGCTGGTCGCACCTGCGGCTCGACCTCGCCGACCCGCACGCCGCACGCACCGTCGACGGACTTCGCCTCGATCCCGGTGCGTCCGGCAAGGGCTTCGCGCTCGATCGCGCCGCGGACGTGCTGCGCGGGCGCGGCGTGTCGCGTGCCCTGCTCTCGTTCCGCAGCACGTTCCTGGCGCTCGGGGCTCCCCCCGGTGAACCCGGTTTCGAGCTGTCCGTGCAGCACGACGGGACGGGACGCGTCCTCGCGCGCGTCACGCTCGTCGACGCTGCGCTCTCGGTGAGCGGCGGCCTGCCGGACGGCTTCGACGACGGCGCCGTGACGCGCGGCCACGTGCTCGATCCGCGCAGCGGCGTGCCGCTGCCCGCGGCGCGCCTGGCGTGGGTCACGGCGTCGTCGGCGGCGGACGCCGACGCGCTCTCGACCGCGCTGCTCGTCGCCGGGCCGATGCTGCCGGCCTTCGTCGACGCCGCGGGACGTGTCGCATCGGGCGGATTCGTCGCAGACGCGGACGCGCGTCCCGCAGCCTGGCCCGACCGCGACGCTCCGGCGACCACCGCGAGGCCTGCGTTCCCGTCGGCCTCGCCGGCACCGGATCGCGTGGCGCCGGTCCCCGCCACCGGCAGCGACGGATAGGCCGACACACGATGCACTACCTCACGCGCCAGCGCCTGCACCTGTCCCGCTTCCACCCGCTCATGAAGCTGCTGCTCTCGCTCTACGTGCTGAGCGTGGTGGGAGGGCTGTGGGTGGCGGGCCTGAAGTACTCCGACCGCGCCGAGTGGACGCCGCGCGGCGCCGGTGCGTACGTGGCCGGCGAGCCGAACGTCGGCGCCGAGGCGGCCGCCGAGGATCCGTTCGGCGACCCGTTCGGCGGCACGCCCGACGGAGTCATGGCGCGCGAAGGACTCTCGCGCCGCCAACTCGTCGACATCGCCCACCCGCACCTGTTCACGCTGCCGCTGGTGCTCTTCGTGCTCTGCCACCTGGCACACCTCACGCGCCTGCCCGACGTGGCCAAGGGCGCACTCGACGTGGCGGCGTTCGTGTCGTTCGGGGCGACCTTCGGTGCGCCGTTCGTGCTCGACGATCCCGCGCTGCTGGGGCCGGTGCTCTACGCAGCCGGCACGACACTGCTCGTGTCGTGCGTGCTGCTGTGCGCGATCGTGCTCTGGGAGACGTGGCTGGGACGTCCCGGGGACGGATTCGACGCGCTGCCGAAGCCGGCGCCACGCAGGACGTCGCCCGGCGACGCGCCGCGCGGCGAGTGAGGCGCGGGCGGGCGACGTCCCCGGGGCGCGCCGTCCCGCTCAGGGCACGCTGGACGTGACCGCGTTGCTCGCGGCGAAGCCGACCGGTCCGCCGGTGTCGGCGATCCACTCCTGGGCCAGCACGGCGAGTCCGCTCGGCGCGCCCGACGGCCACGGGAAGGACAGCGCCAGCGCGCCGGATCCGTCGAGCGGCAGGCCGCCCAGCACGAGGTCGGGCGTCGGCACGAGCACGCCGCCCTTGAACGGCGCCGCGAGCGACGTGAAGCCGAGCACCAGCCACGCCGAGCCGGACGGCTTGCCGCCGGCGAGCACGAGCGACACGCTGCCGCCGTCGACGAGCGCGCCCTCGCCCGTGAGCGACGGCGTGCCGTTCGTGCCGGCGAGCGCGTGCCCGAGGTCGTCCCACACGACGCTCGCGCGGAAGTCGACGACCATCGGGACGTGGTCGAAGTCGATGCCGGCCGCGTCGATCGTCACGTCGTTCGCGAGCAGGCCGTTCGCCGCGAGTTCGGCGGGCGTCATCGTGGTCGTGTTCAGCAGGAACTCGTGCACCGACGGGAGCACGCTGTCGGTGCAGATCATGTAGTCGAGGCGTCCCGCGGGGTACGGCCCGGGGCTGTACCAGGTCCAGTCGTCGGGACCGGCCACGTTGTGCAGCGGGTGCTGGTCGAGGGCGTCGGTGCCGTCCCAGTCGGGCGGCGAGTCGGGACCGAACGTCGCGTTGTCGATGATGTTCCCGTCGATCAGCGTCTGGAGCGGCTGCGGGCCGTCGACGATGTTCAGGTCGCCGAGCACGAGCATCGGCGTGCCCTGCGGCAGCGTGATCGCTCCGCCGGGGTTGCGCGCGTCCTTCATCCACGCCACGATCGCGTCGGACTGCTTCTGGCGCCGGACGTCGTAGCCGCCGCAGCACTTGTAGTGGTTGTTCATCACGTACAGGTCGAACGGCCAGCTCCCGTCGGGCAGGTCGACGAGCGCCATGGCCTGCTCCTTGTCGCCGGCGGGCACCGTCTGCGTGGCCTTCAGCGAGAGCGGCCAGCGGCTCGCGATGACGCAGTCGCTGCCCTTCTGTCCCTGCCAGCCGCCGGGCACGGGGTGGATCGCGTCGAGCAGCGCGATGACCTGGGAGAGCGGCGTGTTGTAGTCGATCTCCTGCAGGTTGAGCACGTCGGGGTCGAGCGCGTCGAGCACGCGTTCGAACTTCGCCGCCTGGACGGGATCGACCGACGGGAAGATCGAGTCCCACAGGATGTTGTAGGTCACGACGCGCAGGTCTCCGGGCAGCTCGCGCTGGACGAAGGTCTGGGCCGAGGTGGGTGCGAGGAGCAGCGCGACGGCGGCTGCCGCGAGGCCGGTGCGGAGGGGGGACATGGCACGCTTCCCGAGGGGTGGGGTCCCGGCAGGATAACGGACGCCGGTGCGCGCGGCGTCCGGCGCGCGCTCAGATCGTGTGCGAGACGCCGAGCAGCTCGTAGAGGTGGTTCTTCACCCGACCGTACTCGGCGCTGCCGAGGTCGCGCGGGTGCGGCAGGTCGACGGTGACGACGTCGCGGATGCGTCCCGGGCGTGCGGTGAAGACCACGATGCGCTCGGCCAGCTGGATCGACTCGTCGACGTCGTGGGTGACGAACAGGATCGTCTTCTTCTCGGCCTGCCAGATGCGGATCAGCTCGCTGCGCATCTGCAGGCGCGTGAGCGAGTCGAGCGCGCCGAAGGGCTCGTCCATGTAGATCACGTCGGGCGAGACGGCCAGGGCGCGTGCCACCTCGACGCGCTGCTTCATGCCGCCCGAGAGCTCCATGGGATACGTGCGCTCGAAGCCGCCCAGGCCCACGAGGTCGACGTAGCGCTGCACGATCTCGGACTGCGCGGCCTTGTCCTTCATGTGCCGCAGGCCGAGCGCGACGTTGTCCCAGACGGAGGCCCAGGGGAAGATGCCGTACTCCTGGAAGACGAACACGCGTCGCGGGTCGGGGCGCGCGACCTCCTCGCCGTCGATCGTCACGCTGCCGCGCGTGGGCCGCTCGAAGCCGCCGATGATGTTGAGCAGCGTCGACTTGCCGCAGCCCGACGGGCCGAGCAGGCACACGAACTGCCCGTCCTGCACGGTGAGGTCGACGGCCTCGAGGACCGCGAGCTCGCCGCCTCCCTTGGCGAATGCCTTGGACACGCCGCACACCACGACCTTGTCGGGTGCGTCGTGTCCGGCCGGATCGTCATGTCGCGAGTTCACCGCTTGGTGTATCCCCATCGGACCTCGTCGAATCTCTCGAGCTGGCGGACGAGCAGGTCGAGCACGATGCCGATCAAACCGATGATGATCATCGTTGCGACGACCAGGTCGTAGCGGCCACCCATGTTGCGCGCGTCGTTGATCAGGTAGCCGAGGCCGCTCTCCATGCCGACCATCTCGGCGGCGACGATGACCAGCCAGGCGACGCCCATCGCGATACGCAACGCCGTGATGATCTGCGGCATGGCGGCCGGCAGAACCACTCGACGGAACAGCTCGATGCCGTGCAGGCCGAAGTTCTGGGCCGAGCGCTGGTGCACGAGGCTGATGTTGCGTACGCCGGCCATCGTCCCCACGGCGATCGGGAAGAAGCTCGAGAGGAAGATCAGGAACACGCCCGCCCCGTCGCCGATGCCGAACCACAGGATCGCGATCGGGATCCAGGCGATGGGGGAGATGGGCCGCAGGCCCTGGATGATCGGGTTCAGAGCCCAGAATCCCCGCAGCGACCAGCCGGCCAGGAGTCCCACGGGGATCCCGGTGGCAGAGCCGAGCAGGAAACCCCAGGTCACCCGGAACAGGCTGGCCACGATGTCGCCCATGAGCCGATCGCTCTTCAGCAGGTCGGCATATGCCAGAAGGGTGTCGCCGGGGGTCGGGAAGATCGTCGCACCGTAGACGTCGCACGCGAACTGCCACAGAGCCACGCCGATCGTCGCGACTCCCAAGGGGAGCATGAGCTTCTGCAGCCTCTCGGGGCATCGCCGTCCCACGACGAGCAGGACCACGGCGACCAGTAGCGCGATCGGTGCCGCGGGACTCATCGGACGGCCTCCGCGGCGGGGCCCGTCGGCAGGCGATCGAGTGCCCACGGTTCCTGGCCGTCCGTGCGCACGAAACTCGTGTCCGCGTACTGACCGAACTCGACGCGCCGCGGCAGGACGCCGATCTCGACGGCGAGTTCCATGATCTCGTCGAAGTCGTCCTTCAACGGCGCGAGATGCGTGTACTTCACGCGATCGAGGGGACGGCTCAGCACGTACGCCAGCAACTCGGGTGATTGGAAGTAGTAGTTCTTGCCCGCGACCTCCGCCGCGTCGAGGCGGTGCGCGGGGTCCTCGTCGAGCCACTTTCCGGATCGCGCGATGCCGTCGACCAGTTCCTGCACGAGATCACGGCGTTCGTCGATGAGGTCCTGACGGACGACGAGCACGCACGAGATGAATTCGGGCCAGATGTCCTTCGTGAAGGCGAGGATGCGGCCGGAGCCGTCGAGCTCCGCCTTGGCGCAGAACGGCTCTCCCACGATGTACGCGTCGATGCTGCCCTCCGCCAGCGCCGTCGGATGTTCCGGCGGCGGGAGCTCGATGATGTTCATCGAGTCGTAAGGCATGCCGCGCTCCTTCATCATCTTGTGAAGCAGGATGTTCTGGTTGGAGTAGCGCATCGGGATGGCGACGGTCTTCCCGGCAAGATCGCGGAAGTCGTGGATGTCGCCGTTCTTCCGGACCACGATCGCGGTGCCGTCGCGGTGACCGAGGTAGACGACCTTCACGGGGAGTCCCTTGTCGACCAGGTTCATGGCCAGCGGAGCGAGAATGAACGAGGCGCCGATCTCCTTGGCGGCCAGTGCCTCGCTGACCGTTGCGAAGTCGGTGAACTTGCGGCTGCTGAAGACCGAGCCGGTATCGCTGTGTTCGGTCACCCAACTGGTGACCGGGCATGTGAGATGTCAGGTGACCGGAAGGAACCCCACGATGAGCCTGGGGCGCTCCGTGCCGAACATCACCCGCGCTGACGAGGCCAGTCGATCCCAGCCGACGTTGAGCTGGATGTGCGCGAGCGTGATGAGCGCCAACCAGACGAGCGATCCGACGATGACCTTGAACTTCATGGACGCGTTCCGAGGATGTCTTCGGTGATCCGTCATTGGACGCGATGAGATCGATGGCCGCAAGGAAGACGCGACTCGGAGTTCGTGTGTCGCGCGGCGTGCTCGCATCGTCCGCCGTACGCGCCGTCGCGTGCCGTCTATGCGACGCGGTCGCTCACGACTTTCGGGAGCGACGGGGACGCGTGCGTCGCGTCCTTCGCGCAGCGCTCGCTGCGTCGAGTCTCGAAGCGCTCCGCGCGTCGCCGCCGTCGCGCCTCCGCCGATCCGGTCGGCGTGCTCCCCTGCCTCGTCGGCGCCGAGGCGGCGCCGCGCCCTGGCGCACCAGGCACGCCCGACGGACCGCGCCCCGACGGCACCATCCGGTGACGGGACCGGGACGCGCGGTGTGTGCCCAACAAGCGGAGGAGCCAATCGGTATAGTCGCGCGATGACCCGGTCAGGGCGGGAGGCGGTCCCGTCGGCGGGTCCGGCGGAGCCCCCGGGCTCCGCGTCGTCCGGCCGTCCATCGCAGGTCGAACAAGGAGATCCCGTGAGCACGGACATCCTGGAGCGCGGCGCACGCATCAAGGAGGAGTCCCGCTTCCTGACCGACCTCATGGACGAGGTCGAGCGGGTGGTCGTCGGACAGCGCAGGCTCGTCGAACGGCTCGTGATCGGCCTGCTGGCCGACGGGCACGTGCTGCTCGAGGGCGTCCCGGGCCTGGCCAAGACGCTGCTCGTGCGCACCTTGGCGCAGGCCTTCGACCTGGGCTTCCACCGCATCCAGTTCACGCCCGACCTGCTGCCCAGCGACGTGACCGGCACCGAGATCTACAACCCGGCCGACGGCACGTTCAGCGTGCGCAGGGGCCCGGTGTTCGCGAACATCCTGCTGGCCGACGAGATCAACCGCGCACCCGCCAAGGTGCAGTCGGCGCTGCTCGAGGCCATGCAGGAGCGGCAGGTCACGATCGGCGAGCAGACGCACCTGCTGCCGAAGCCCTTCTTCGTGCTCGCCACCCAGAACCCGCTCGAGCAGCAGGGCACGTACCCGCTGCCCGAGGCGCAGCTCGACCGCTTCCTGCTCAAGGTGCTGGTCGACTACCCGAGCAAGGCCGACGAGCAGAAGATCGTCGAGCAGATGGCGCGCCCGCGTCCGCGCACCGAGGTGCGCCAGGTGGCCACGGGACAGCAGCTCGAGCGCGCCATGGCGATGCTCGACGAGGTCTACGTCGACGACCTGGTCACCGGCTACATCGTCGACGTCGTGCGCGCCACGCGCGACCCCGCTTCGGTGGGACTCGACGACCTCGCGCCGCTGGTCGAGACCGGCGCCAGTCCGCGTGCGTCGATCGCGCTGGGCCTGGCCGGGCGCGCGCACGCCTTCCTCGACGGACGGGCCTACGTCAAGGGCCACGACATCAAGTCCGTGGCACACGACGTGCTGCGTCATCGCGTGCTGCTCTCTTACGAGGCCGAGGCGCGCGAGATCCCCGTCGAGGAGGTGATCACGCGCATCCTCGACAAGATCGCCGTGCCCTGAGTCCTTGGGGACAGATCGTCCCGTGAGCGCTTCCGAGACGTCGACTGCCGAGATCCTGCGCGCGGTGAAGCGCGTGCGGCTGGCCACGCGCAAGGCCGTCACCGACATGGTCGCCGGCGGCTTCGCGTCGGTCTTCCGCGGCGCGGGCATGGAGTTCGAGGAGGTGCGCGAGTACGTCCCCGGCGACGACGTGCGCGCCATCGACTGGAACGTGACGGCGCGCACGGGACGCCCGTACATCAAGAAGTTCGTCGAGGAGCGCGAGCAGACGATCCTGCTCGTGCACGACATCTCGGCCAGCACGCGCCTCGGCAGCCGGCGCCGCGCGGTGCGCCAGGCCGCCGCCGAGCTGGCGGGCATCCTGGCGTTCTCGGCGATCCAGTCGGGCGACCGCGCGGGATACGTGGCGTTCAGCGATCGCGTCGAGCTCGAGCTGCCGCCGCGCGGCAGCACGCACCAGGCGTTCCGCATCATCCGCGAGGCGCTCTACCGCACCGCCGAGCACCCGGGCACGTCGCTCGCCGAGGCCGCGGGACACGTCACGCGCGTGCTCAAGCGGCGCGCGTACGTGTTCGTCCTGTCCGACTTCCTCGACGACGGGTACGAGCGCGCGGTGGGCATGCTGGCGCGCAAGCACGACGTCGTCGCGCTGCGGCTCGTCGATCCCCTGCACGTGACGCTGCCGGCCGTGGGTCTCGTGCGCTGGATCGACCCCGAGACCGGCCACGAGCACCTCGTCGACAGCTCGTCCCGCGCCGTGCGCACGGAGCTCGGTGCGCGCGCCGAACGGCGCACGTCCGAGCTGCGCACGGGCCTGCGCAGCCACGGCGTCGACCTGGTCGACATCTCCCTCGACGGCCCCGTGGTCGAGCCGCTCATCGCGTACCTGCACCAGCGCGAGCGGCGGCGATGAGCGTCGCGCGCCTGCTCTGCGCCCTGCTCGTGACGCTGCTCGCGGTCGTCCCGCGCGCGGCCGCGGCCGACGACGCGAGCCCGCCGCGCAGCGAGACGGTCGTGTCGGAGGGCGGCGTGACCGTCGAGGCGCCCGCCGGCGCGCTGCTCGTGGGGCAGTGGTTCGAGCTCGTGATCCACGGGCCGTTCGCCGACGACGCGCAACTCGCGCTGGCTCCCGACCAGGACGCGCTGCTGTTCGACGGCGAGCCCGAGCGCACGGTCGAGGTCGACCGCGTCGTGTGGGTGCTGAAGGCCTGCGCGTTGCGCGACGGCGAGCTCCCGATCGAGGGCATGTCGATCACGTCCGCGGGCACGACGCTGCCGGTGCCGTCGTTCCGGCTCTCGGTCTCGTCGGGGCTCGACCCGGACGTCGTCCCGCGCATGGCGGGGCCGCTCGGACCGGTCGAGCTGCCGCACCTGACCGCGCCCTGGGGACCGTTCGTGTGGCCGCAGGTGCTGCTGCTCGCGCTGCTCTTCATGTCGATCGTGCGCGGCACGCGGGTGGTGCCGGTGTTCGTGCGCCGCACGCCGCCCGACCAGCTCGCGATCGAGGCCCTGGGACGCCTGCGGTTGCGTCTGCCGTCGGGGCCCGAGGGCGTGGTGCCGTTCGTGGTCGAGGTGAGCGACGTGCTGCGCCGCTACATCGAGGGACGTTTCGACCTGCACGCGCCCGCGCGCACGACCGAGGAGTTCCTGATCGAGGTGGCGCGCCGCGACGACGCGGTGGCCGAGCGCGAGGAGACCCTGGGCGGCTTCCTGACGGCCTGCGACCTGGTCAAGTTCGCCCGCGCGCGCCCCGGACGGGAGGAGCTGCTGCACCTGCTCGGGACCGCCGAGACCTTCGTCGAGGAGACGCGCTTCCTGCCGTCCGACGACGACACGACCGTCGACGACGAGCTCGACGACGCCGACGCGTCGCCGTCGGGCGCGCGCGCCCCGGAGCTCGTGGCATGAGCGGCGTGCTCGGCGACGTCCTGGGCTGGTTCGGCGTGCACGTCTTCGGCGATCCGTGGGTGCTGCTGTTCCTGCTGCTCGTGCCGCTCGTCGCGTGGCTGCTGCGCCGGCGTCGCTACACGTCGGTCGACGGCGGCTCGGACCGGCTGTTCGCCGGCCTTCCCGTCTCGCTGCGCGCGCGTCTGCGCTTCGTCCCCGGACTGCTGCTCGGGCTGGCGGTCTCGTTGCTCGTGATCGCGCTCGCCCGCCCGCAGCAGGGACGCGTCGAGACGCGCACGACCACCGAGGGCATCGACATCCAGCTCGTGGTCGACACGAGCTCGTCGATGACGCAGTCGACCCTCGAGGACGGCCCGTCGAACCTCGAGGTGGTCAAGGAGGTCGTGGCGAGCTTCGTCAAGTCGCGTCCCGACGACCGGCTCGGACTCACGAGCTTCGCGGCCTACCCGCGCACCGAGTCGCCGCTGACGCTCGACCACCAGGCGCTGCTCGAACGGCTGCGCGAGGTGCAGTGCGTGCGCGCCCAGGGCCCGGAGGACGGCACGAGCATCGGCGTCGCGCTCGGACACGCGGCGGTCAAGCTGCGCGACAGCAAGGCCAAGAGCAAGGTCGTCGTGCTGCTCACCGACGGCGAGGAGAACGGACAGGAGATCACGCCCGCCGAGGCCGCCGCACTGTGCGCCGAGCTGGGCGTCAAGGTCTACACCATCGCCGCCGGACGTCCCATGTCGGTCGACCTCTTCGGGCGCGCGTTCGAGGTCCCGTACGACACGACGATGCTCGAGCAGGTCGCGGCGACCACCGGCGGCCGCTGCTTCCGCGCGAAGGACAAGGACGCGCTGGCCCAGGTCTACGAGCAGATCGACCGGCTCGAGCGCACCGAGATCGAGGACGTCGGCTTCACCGAGTACGTCGACCTGTACCCGAAGCTGCTCGGGCCGGCGCTCGTGCTGCTGCTGCTCGAGCTGCTGCTCTCGCGCGGCCCCTGGCTGGAGTTCTCGCGATGAGCCTGCGCCTGGCCGATCCCTCGACGCTGCTGTGGCTGCTGGTGCTCGTGCCGGTGGCCGTGGCCTGCCTCGTCGCGGTCGGCGTGGCGCGCGCCCGGCGCAGGCGCCTCTTGGGAGAGCAGGCCGACGCGCTGTTGCCCGGATTCAGCACCGGCCGCCGCCTGCTGCGCGACGGACTCATGCTGCTGGCCTGCGCGGCGGTGCTGCTGGCCCTCGCCGGTCCGCAGCTCGGGACCGAGGTGCGCGAGGTCCAGCGGCGCGGCGTCGACGTCATGGTCGTGCTCGACGTGAGCCGCTCGATGCTCGCGCAGGACGTCAAGCCCAGCCGCCTCGACCGCGCCAAGCGCGAGATCCGCGGTCTGCTCGACCGGATGCTCGGCGACCGCATGGGACTCGTCACCTTCGCGGGCGACGCCAAGCGCATCCTGCCGCTGACCCACGACGCGAACACGTATCGGCTGTTCCTCGACGACGTCGACACGACCACGAACCGGCTGGGCGGCACGGCCATCGGCGAGGGCCTCGAGCGCGCGCTCGACTCGTTCGACGAGGCGCGTCCCGAGCAGGGCGTGATCGTGCTGCTCACCGACGGCGAGGACCACGACTCCGACCCGCCGCCGCGCGAGGTGGCCTTCAAGGCGCGCGCGCGCGGCATCCCGATCCACGTGGTGGCGGTGGGCACGGCCGACGGCGGCACGATCCCGCTGCCCGACAGCAGCTCGCCCTCGGGCACGACGCTGCTGCTCGGTCCCGACGGGCAGCCGGTCGTCACGCGTCCCGACGAGGACCTGCTGCGCGAGATCGCCGACGTGGCCCAGGGCGAGTTCCTCTCCACCGAGCGCACGGCCTTCCCGCTGGACGAGCTGTACACCAAGCGCATCGCGGTCATGCCGGGCGTGGCGCGCACCAGCCGTCAGGCCGAGGTCGGCATCGATCGCTCGCAGTGGGTGCTGGCCTTCGCGCTGGGCTGCCTGTTGCTGCGGGCCGTGCTCCGCGATACTCCCTTGCCAGACCTCGAGGAGCCGAGCGCATGATCACCGCCCTGCTGCTGATCGCCGCGTTCACGCTCCAGGACGCCTCGGCGCCGGGACCCGCGACGCGCTCGGACGACGTCCCGGCGTCCGCGAGCGCGCCGGACGACACCCCTCCGAGCGCGTCGTCCGACGATGCCGGAGAACCGAGCGCGTCCGGGGAGCGTTCGACGGGCGAGTCGCTGCTCGACCTGCTGGGCTTCTCGAGCGCGGCCCACGACGGCGCCGGACGCGGACTGCGCAAGCTCTACGAGGCGCGCGCGGCCGTCGAAGCCGGCCATCCCGACGAGGCCGAGCAGCTCATGCAGGACGCGCGCGTCGAGTGGCCGGGCTCGGCCTACGTGGCCCAGTCGCTGGGCGACCTGCACTTCGAGCAGGGGCGCGGCGACGAGGCCCTGTTCGAGTACCAGCGCGGCGCGAAGGACGGCTTCCGGTTCCGCTCCGAGTACCAGAGCGCGGTGGTCGCGTCGCGCACGGCCGAGGGACTGCTCTCCGACGCGAGCGTGCCGGCCGACGAGGCGGCCATCCCCGAGGGTCCGCTGCCGCCGGGCATGCGCGAGGCGATCGAACAGGCGCTGCCGCAGCTCGAGGCGGCCCGGGTCCACTTCTGCAAGGCGCTGGCCGAGCGCTCCGACGACC
>JACKHP010000023.1 GCA_020638905.1 Planctomycetota bacterium
TGTCCTCGGGTTCGTGGTGCTGGCCTTCCCGATCGGGTTGCTGCTGCTCAGCGGTCCGGGGACCAAGCGGCCGCTCTACCTCCTGCCGCTGCTCGCGCCGGTGGCGGTGGCGTACGCGCTCTGGCTCGCGGCCACTTTCGAGCGCGGGCGCCGGGCCGGCGTGCGCGTGGCGGGGACGCTCTTCGTCCTCGCGCTGATCGGCCAGCTCGCGTTGCCGCTGGTGCGCTCCGACGAGCGCGACATGCGGGTGCTCGCCGACGACCTGCGCGAGGGCGGCCTGCTCGACGCGCGCCTGGCCGGCTGGCGGCTCGACGAGCGGACGCGCGCCGTCGTGCCCTGGTACACAGGCCACATCGTCCCCAACCTGCGCGAGGCCGACGAGCTCGAGGCGTTCGTGCACGCGCACCCGGACGCCCGCCTGCTGATGGACCTCGATCGCATCGAGCTGCTGCCGGCGCCCATCGCCGCGGCCCTCGTGCCGGGCCTCCGCTGGGACTTCGACGGCAATCGCTACGGGACGTTCTCGGTCGGTCCGTAGCCGGACGCGGCGCGCGTCTCCACCTGCCGGCGATGGCCGTCGCGCCCGCCCGCGCTACAGCGCGACGACGCGGTAGCCCTGTCCGCGCTCGTTGTGGATCAGCGGGCGTCCGAGGCGGTCGACCTTCTTGCGCAGGCGCCCGATGTGCACGTCGAGCAGGTTCGTGCCCGGGTCGAAGTCCATGTTCCAGACCTCGTGCAGCAGCTCGCTGCGCGGGACGATCTCGCCGCGCGCGCGCACGAGCACCAGCAGCAGGTCGAACTCGCGCGGCGACAGCTCGACCTCGACGCCGCCGCGCAGGGCGCGTCGGCGGGCCACGTCGAGCTCGATCTCGCCCCACACGAGCGGGCGCGGATGCAGGTGCCGCGCGGCCACGGCTTCGAGGCGCGCGAGCAGCTCGTCGATCTCGACCGGCTTGACGAGGTAGTCGTCGGCGCCGAGCCGCAGCCCGCGCACCTTCTCGGGGACACCCGAGACGCCCGTGAGGAAGATCGCCGGAGTCTCGTTGCCGACGTCGCGCAGGTCTTCGAGCAGGTCGAAGCCGAGCGCACCGGGCATCTGCACGTCGAGCAGCAGCACGTCGAAGAAGCCCCGCGGGCGATCTTCGATCTCGCGCATCGCGATCGGGGCGTCGGCGGCGCCGACCGCCTGCATGCCGGCCTCGTCGAGCGCCATGAGCAGCAGCTCGCGATAGGCCTCGTCGTCGTCGACCACGAGCACGTTCACGATCAGGGACTCCTGCGGGGATCGGGCCCCGGAAGACGGAAGACACAGGATACACGTCCGCCGCGTCGCGGCGCCTCGACCGCTGCGAGGCGCAGCTCCGACCCGGGATGTGCGATCGGAAGCGCGGTCGCCCCGCGTCGTCCCCCTGACGGATCCGTCATGGGGACGTTGCGGGGCGCCCAGCGTCGCGTGCCCGCGGGCGGGGGAGGCGCACCACGAAGCGCGCACCGTGCGGCCGCACCGCCTCGTGCACGATGCTCCCGCCCCACGAGAGCACGGTGTAGCGGCAGAAGAACAGTCCCAGGCCGGCCGCGCCGCCGCCGTGCCGGGCGCGCCCGAACTTCTCGAACAGCGTGTCGGCCATCTCCGGGGCCACGCCCGGGCCCTGGTCCTCGACGGTGATCACGACCTCGTGGCCGTCGTCGCGCAGCGCGAGGGTCACGGCCTGATCGCGGGAAGAGTGACGCAGCGCGTTCTCGAGCAGGTTCTCCAGCACGCGTTCGAGCCGGTCGGCGTCTCCCACGACGCGCGAGCGCCGGGCGTCCAGCGGGTCGGGCAGCAGACGCAGCCGCACGCCCTTGTGCTGGAAGGCCGGCTGCAGCGTGCGCGCCACGCGCGCCGCCGCCGCGGCCGCGTCCGGCGCGTGCTCGGGATCGGTGGAGAACCCCTGCATCGACGCGATCTCGGCCGAGAACACGTCGAGCACCTGCCGGATGCGCGACTCCTGCCGCCGTGCCTGTTCGAGTCCCATCTCGACCAGCCGCGTCGAGCGCGCGTCGTCGGCGTGCCGCTTGTGCAGCATCGAGAGGCTGCCCAGGATCGTCGCCAACGGTCCGTTGAGATCGTGCACGATGCAGTGCAGCAGGAGCTCCTTCTGCTCGATCTCGCGCCGCAGGCGGTCGTACTCGAGCTTCGACGCGCGCGCCGCCTGCAGCACGTCCCGCTGCTCGCGGAAGGTCGCGTCGACCTCGGCCACGAGCAGCACGCAGGTGCCGTCCGGAAGGCGCAGGGCCTCGGCCTCGAGGGCGCGCTCGCGCGGGCCGTCCTGCTCGGTCCACGGGCCCGAGCGCAGGCGGCCGGCGCCGTCGGCCGTCCAGATCGCCTCGGCGTCGCCCAGGAAGTGATCGAGGAAGGGCGTCAGCTCCTGTCGCGAGAGGCGTGCGCCGGGGGGAGCGTCGTGCGCGCGCGCCGACGAGAGCCAGCGCGGCGCGGGCGTGAGCGCGCACAGCGCACCGTCGGCGTCGCGCAGCAGCACGCGCAGGCCGAGCCCGGCCAGCGCGCCCTGCAACGGGACGAGCCGGCGCAGCGTCGCGGCCATCGCGAGCTCGGCGTCGTGGTTCGACTGCTGCATGGCCGAGAGCAGGTCGAGCTCGGTGCGCGCCTCGAGCAGCAGCACGAGCACGCCGTCGTCGAGTGCGCGCAGCGCCACGTCGAGCGGACGTCCCGAGCCGGCGCTCACGGCGGGCAGGTGCAGGCCTTCGGACGGCGGCGGCAGGCAGCCGACCAGCATCGGCAGCGCGCGCGTGGCGTCGTCGCCGATCCGGAGTCCGTCGAGGGCGTGGGCCGCGAGCTCGCCGCCGGCCCGCAGCAGCCGTCCGTCGTCGTCGAGCAGCAGCCACGCGGCGTCGCGCCCGAAGGTGGCGAGCTCGAGCAGCTCGCGCGCCAGGTCGGTGCGCGCGGGCGAGCGGCTCACGCCTCGAGCATCCGCTCGGCGAGCCAGGTGAATGCCTCGGCCACGCCTTCGCCGGTCGCGGCGCTCGTGTGCTGCACGCCCAGGCCGGCGTCGGCGAGCTCGTCGAGGCGAGCCTGCTCGATCGTCCACCCGGAGCGCAGGTCGAGCTTGTTCGCGAGCAGGGCGGTGGGCACGTCGCCGACGAGCTCGAGCGCGCGTCGTCTCAGCGCGAGCGCAGGTTCGAGCGTGTCGGCGCGGGTGCCGTCGACCACCAGGATGAGTCCCGAGCTGCCGCGCAGATAGCTGTCGCGCACGCGCTGGAACGAGTCCTCGCCGTTCAGGTCCCAGACGAGCAGGGTCAGCGCGTGTTCGCCGAGCTGCACGTCGCGCGTGTCGATCTTGACGCCGAGCGTGGTCTGGTAGCGCTCGGAGAAGATGCCGTGGACGAAGCGCGAGACGAGGCTGGTCTTGCCCACGGCGAAGGTGCCGAGCATGCAGATCTTCTTCTTGACCGTCACTGGCCCGTCCCGTGGATCGTGACGCGGAAGCGCACCTCGGGCGCCGGGGCGGCGCGGCCTTGGGCGCGGGCGTCGCTCGCCTCGAGCATCAGCACGCCGTCGGACCAGGTCTCGACCAGCCGCTCGGCCGCGTAGGCGCGACGCAACGCGAGCGACGGGTCGGCCAGGACCTCTTCGTCGGTGGCCGAACCGAGCAGCTCGACGCGTACGACCCAGCCCACCGAGCGCGCCCCGTTGGCGAGCAGTTGCACCATCTGGCGCAGGTCGGTCTGCTCGGTGACCTCGACGGCCGGACGAGCCTCGCCGGGCGCGAACGTCAGCGCGCTGCGCTCGAGCCGGAACGAGGAGGACGTGACGCGTCCTTCGTCGATGTCGACCAGCGCGGCGAGGTCGACCGAGGTCACGCCCGGCAGCGCACTCGCCACGGGGTCGACGCGCTGGATCCAGCGGTGGCTGGCGGTGCCGCGCAGCACGAGCCGTCCGCCGTGCAGCTCGACGTCGACCGTGGGCGGGGGCGAGAGCGCCGCCAGCGCGCGCTGCTGCACGAACTGGGGCATCAGGCACACGTAGGGCTCCTCGTGGATGTCGAGCAGCTCGGGGTCGACACCCGCGTCGAGCAGCACGCGCGTCACCGCGGCCGCGTCGGGGTCCCGCATGAGCACCAGCGCGGGACGTCCCGCCTGACGCGCGGCGCTGACCACCACCACGCCGGGCTCGGCGCGCAGCGCCTCGACCGCCGACGCGAGGCGCGCGGTCTCGGCGGCTCGCTGCGCGATCCAGCCGATGCACAGGCCGCTGGCCACCACGAGCGCGAGCGACCACGTCAGCAGGCCGCGCCGCGACGAGCGGTGCACCACCTTCTCTTCACGCAGCAGGTCGTCGAGCGTCGGCTGCAGCGTGACGAACGGGGTCGTGTCGCCGCGGAAGCCGGCCAGCCGCGCCGTGGCCAGGACGTGCACCAGGTCGCACGTCTCCTGGATCTGCGCGACGAACTCGGCCGGCGGCGCCCCGCGCACGAGCGCTGCGAGCGTGACCTTCGGGCCCACCGCGACGTGCAGCGTGCGGTCGTCGAAGGCGATGCGGTTGAGCTGGGTGCGTTCGCCGTCGGCGAACGAATCGGAGACGAAGTCCTGGATCGCGGCCAGCATGGCCGAGACCACGTCGCCGTCGGGCGTCGTGCGCGCCGGCGTGAGCGCGTCGGCCTGCGCGCTGAGCAGCAGCGTGCCGGTCTCGCGGTGGACGAGCAGCACGAGCTCGGTGCGCCAGGCGATGCTGTGCAGCAGCGCGACCTCGGCGAAGCTGCGTCCCGTGCGACGGGCCTCGAGGTGCCAGCGCAGGCCGCGCAGCCCGAGGCTCGCACCCAGCGCGGCGTTGAAGCTCTCGACCAGGCCCGACAGCGCGGCGCCGATCGAGCGTCGGATGGCCGGGCCGAGCACCGGGAAGAGCGCCTCGGAGATGGCCGTGGGATTGCGCCGCACCGAGTCCTGGATGGCGCCCTCGAGGGTCGGGCCGAGCGCGCGCCCGAGCTGCCCGTCGTGCGACTGCCGCAGGCGGATGGCGGCGGGCAGCACGCGCGCCACGTCCTCCGGGGTCAGGCCGCGACGCTCGAGGCGGCGCTCGATGGCCGCGATGCGTCGCAACTCCGGCCCGAGCAACTGGTCGCGCAGGATGGCCAGCTCATGCTCGCCGACCTCCCCCGTGGACGTCCCGTCTTCGGACGCGCGTTCGCTCCGCGACGCCGCGCCGGCGAACGGCACGCGCGGACGCTCGCCGAGCGCCCTCGGCGGCAGCGGCGTCCCAAGCTCACGGTTGCGCTCGACCACGTCAGTCGCCCGCCCGGACGTCGAGGTCGGCTCCGCGCGTGCCGCCCCAGGGGCGGACCGCTGACACGAAGCAGACTGGAGCAAGCGCAGGACGGCGGCGCATGGGACCTAGATCCGTGGGGGAAGGCCCTGGGGCCCGGGTGGCCCCGGGGATCACGCGCGCGGCTGCGTGCGGGGCACCCCCCAGGACTCGGGCAGGGGCGATTCTAACCGTTCGGTGAACCGCGCCGCCTGTCGTGGGTCCCGCGTCACTTCGGAGAGGGACGTCGCCGGCCGGACGGCGCGGCCCCTTGGACGTCCCTCCCCGGGGCGGTCTTGACGGTCTCAGTCGCCGTACTTCACCGAGCAGCCGAAGGGTTTGGTCTTCGGCGTGGCCACGTCGCGTCCGGCGGCCAGGTCGGTCAGGGCGGCCAGGACGTAGTTCGTGGTCGCCTGCTGGCCCGGTCCGCCGTCGTCGATGGCGCCGTCGTAGGCGATCACGCCCGGAGGCGCGACGACGATCATGTGCGGCGTGGTCTTGGCGCCGTAGGCGCGTCCCACGGCCCCGGATTCGTCGAGCAGCACCGGGTAGGGGATCTCGTACTCGGTCACCGCGCGCTGGTTGCGCTCGAGGCCGGCGCCCTGCTTGCCGGCGCCGCCCGAGTTGATCGCGAACCAGACGACGTTCGCCGGCACCTCCGAGTAGGTCGCGTTCATGCGCCGCTCGGGTTGGTGGTAGGCCTTGCTCACCGGACAGTCGGGATTGAACCACTCGAGCACGACCGTCTTCCCGGCGGCGAGTTCCTTCGAGAGCGTGTACTCGCTGCCGTCGGTGGCGCGCAGGGTGAAGTCGGGTGCCTCGGGACCGGCCGCCACGTGCGCCGGCTCGGCCTGGGTGTCGGTCTTCGGGGCATCGGCGGCGGACACCGCGGACGGCTGGCTGCAGGCGGCGGTGAACAGGACGACCAGTCCGAGGCCGGCGGCCGCGAGGTGCTGACGAAGGGGGCGCATGCGCGTCTCCAGGAGTGAGAAGGAATGGGTACGGACGAAGGCCGGGCACCGAGGGAGCCGCACCCGGCTCACGGCAGCGCGCGATCGACGAGGTGTTCGGTGTTCGGCTGGTCGGGCCGCTGGACGAGCAGCACGCCGCGCAACCGCTCGGTCCCGTGCTGGCGGGTGTCCCGCTGCAGGCGCAGCGTGTCGGCGTGGGCGGCGCAGGTGCCCAGCACGTCCTGCAGCGGCAGGCCGTCCGAGGCCGGGAAGAACTGCAGCCCGTTCGCGCCCGGCACGCGCAGCACGAGCGCGTCGCCGTCGCGGGCGAGCGTGAGTCCGGCGGGCTCGCCGCCCGGCAGGCGCGCCTCGGCCGCGTCGAGCAGGGCGGCGTCCTCCGGACGCGCGGCGGGCGCCGTGCCGGCCTCCACGATCTGCAGCGGCAGCTCGAGTTCGGCGCCGTCCATCAGGCACACGTCGCGGCACACGATCCAGTCGAGGCGTGCGCGCAGGACGACGTCGCCCAGGGGCGCGTCGGCCGCGACGGACACCGGCAGCAGCAGCGTGGCCGCGTCCTCGAGGACGTGGTCGAGCACGTCGCCGGCGCCCACGTGGCGCTCGGGCGGCGGCCAGCGGACTGCCCCGGCCGAGACGCCCTCGGGCAGCGCGGGAGCCAGGTGCGGCGGCGCGCCGGAGTCGTTCTGTCCCGGCCAGTAGACGTGCCAGCCGGGGGCCAGCACGAGCCGCACGCCGAGCAGCGCCTGCTCGCCGCGCACGAGGGCGGCGCGCGGTGCGAGCCAGCGTGCGGCCACCGGGGCGTCGGCCGGGGGACGCATCTCACCGGGCTGCACCCCGTCGGGCGGCGCAGGCCCGTGCGAGCCGTCGGTTCGGGGTGCGGAGGACGCGGCGCCGCTGCTCGGCGCCTGGACCGCGACCTCCGGCGCCGCGCCCGGCTCCGGGTCGGGACGCTGGCAGCTCGCCGGCAAGAGCGCGACGAGCGCGATCAGCAGCGCGCAGCCGTGGGGAAGATGCCTCATGCCGCGAGTCTACGCATCGCGACCCCGCGCTGTCCCGTCCCGGGCACACGACGCGCCCGTGGCGGATGGCTGACGCGCGGGTCGTGTGCGTCCCGCGGCGCCTCGCGCGGGAGAGAATCGCGACACTTCCTGACGGACGACGGCCCGGCGGACATCTGGTGGAGCGATGAGCGATTCCTCGAGCGTGGCGCGGGCGCTGGCCGGAGACCGGTCGGCGCTCGAGGGCCTGTGGCGCGACCACCGACGGTGGGTCGCCACGGTCCTGCTGGCCCACAAGCGGCAGGACGCCGAGCTCGAGGACCTGCTCCAGGAGGTGGCCGTGATCCTCGTCCAGCGTCTCGCCGACCTGCGCGACCCGTCGCGCTTCCGCGCCTGGCTGCGCGCGGTGGCGGTGAACGTGGCGCGCATGGCGGCGCGGCGCGACGGCGCGCGTCCGACGCACGAGGCGCTCGACGGCGTCGACGTGGTCGACCCGTCCGGCGAGCGCGCGGCGCGTGCCGAGCACGCGCGCGGCGAGATCGAGCGCGTGCTCGCGTTCGCCATGCGCCTCGACCCCGACTACCGCGAGCCGCTCCTGCTGCGTGCCGTGGACGGCCTCGGGCAGGCCGCCATCGCCGAGATCCTCGACCTGCCCGAGACCACGATCGAGACGCGCCTCGCCCGCGCCCGCCGCATGCTGCGTCGCGAGCTCGAACGCGACGCGCGCCCGCCCGTCCGCCCCGGCGTGCCCGACGACCCGTCGGCGCTGCGCCTCGCGAGGGACATCGCATGAACGACACCATCGACGAACCGCTGCTCTTCTCCCGTGCCCTCGAGCGCCGCGCCAGCCGCGCCGAATGGGACGCGCTCGAACGCCGCGCCCACGACGACCCGCGCGTGGCGCTGCGGCTGCTCGCGCACCTGCGCGACGAGGGCGAGCTCTCGCTCGCGCTCGACGCGCGCCTGTCCGCGCTGCCGGACGTCGAGCTGCCGGCGCCGTCGGCGCCGCAGCGCGGCGCGCGTGCTCTGCGTCTGCCGCGCGTCGCGCTGCTGTTCGGCGCCACGGGCTGGGCCGCCGCCTGCGTGCTCGCCGCGCTGCTCGTGTTGCGCGTGACCTCCGACGAACGCGCCGGCGCGACGCGTCCGTCGCGGGCAGCGCCGGTCGCGACGTCGCACGACGCGTCCCGGGGGGTCGGCGAGCGCGCCGACGGAGCGACGCACGACGCGGACGCCGACGCACGCTCCGTGTCCGACGCGCCCGTGGGCGCCGTCGCCGACGCGCTGGCGTCCGACGCGCCGACGGTGCTGCACGAGTTCCCGCGCGTGCTCGTCGAGACGCGCGAGACCGACGACGGACGGGTCGAGGTCACGTGGCTGCGTCGCGCGCTCGAGACCCAGACCGTCGACGCCGCCTTCGAGGTCGTCGAGGACGAGCTCGGGCGTCCCACCGTGGTGCCCGCCGACCTCTCGATGCTCGCCGTCTCCGACATCCTCTGACCGCGCGCCGCGGCGGTCCGCCGCGGCGACGTCCTTCCCGCCGCACCCTCCCGAGGAAGCTGCCATGCTCGTCTCCGCCCTGCTCTCGGCCTCGCTCGCCCTGCTCGCCCCGTCGACCGACGGCGACGTGCTGGTGATCGACGTCGCCGCACACGAAATGCGCCTGCCCGACGCGCTGCGCGTGACCCTGTCCGGCGCGTTGCGCCTCGAGGTCGACGAGGAGGGACACAGCCTCGTGCGGTTGCCCGATGACGCGCGCCTGCTGGTCGACGGCGAGTCCGTCGAGGGACGCGCCGAACTGCACGCCGGCGACACGGCGGTGATCCTGTCCGAGGAGGGGCCGCTCACGATCACCGTCGCGGCGCCTCTCCGCGGCGGCGTGCCGGGTCCGTTCGTCGGCTCGATCGGCATCGGTGCCGGGTCCGGTGGCGGCGGGAGCTCCGGAGGCCTGGCGAGGGTCGGGCCGAACCCGTCCGATCCGTTCGGTGGACCGATCGGCGTCGGCTTCGGCTCGGGGGGACTCTTCTCCGGTCCGCCGCCGGTGGTGCTGGGCGTCACGACGACGCCGCCGGGCGAGGCGCTCGCGGCGCAGCTCGGGCTCGATCCCGAGCACTCGCTCGTGGTCGTGCAGGTGCCCGAGGGACTGCCCGCGGCCGCGGCCGGCGTGCTCGAGCACGACGTGATCGTGAGCCTCGACGGCCAGCCCGTGCCGTCCAGCGGACTGCGCGAGGCGCTCGCGGGACGCAAGGCCGGCGACACGCTCACGCTGGGTGTCCTGCGCGCCGGCGAGTCGCTCGACCTCGAGGTCACGTTGGCCGCGCGCTCCGACAACGCCCGGGAGGCCCTGGCGGCCGACGCCTTCAAGCGTCGCTTCGATCCCGAGGAGCTGGGCCGCTTCCTCGAGCAGGGCAGCCTGCGCGCGGACGTCGACTCGTCCCTCGCCGGCCTCGCCACCGGACTCGCCGAGCGTCGTGCGCTGATCGACCAGCTCAGCGCGCAGCTCGCCACGGAGCAGGCGACCCAGGCGCAGATGGCGGCGCGCCAGGCGGAGTTGAAGGCGCGGCTCTCGGGACTCGCGGGCGAGGGGGCGTCGAAGTCGTCCGACGAGCGGCGCGAGCTCGAGGCGGCGCTCGTGCAGGAGAGCCAGCGCTACCAGCAGCTCCTCGAGCAGCTCGTCGACACGGAGAGCGCGCTCACCGACGCGCGTGACGCGCTGGCCGAGCGTTCCCAGGGCCTCGCCGCGCGGCAGGTCGACCTGGGCCAGGCCAAGGCGGCGCTCGAGCGTTTCTACGCGCAGCAGTCGGCCGATCGCGCCCGCGAACTGGCCATCGTGGGACAGGGCGACGGACAGCGCGCGCTGCTGCTCTCGCGCGACCTCGCCGAGCGCGCCCGGGCCGAGGCCGAGGCGACCATGCAGCGCAACGCCGAGCAGTTCATGCTCCAGGCACGCGCCGGTCGCCGCGACGGTCCCGACGCCGAAGAGCACGAGCGCGCGGCGGCCGCCCGGGACGCGGCCCAGGCGGCGGCCGACGAGGCGCGCGCGGTGGCCGACGAGATGCGCTCGCGCGCCGACTCCTCGGCCGAGCGTCTGGACGGCATCGAGCAGCGCCTGGCGCGCATCGAGGCGTCGCTCGAGAAGCTGCTGGCCGCGAAGCCGCACTGAGCCGTCCGGCGCGGCTCGCCGTGCCGCGCATTGACAGCGCCCCTCCCGCGCGGTGAGGTGGACGGCACGCGCCCGGCGTCGGACGGCTCTCGTCCGCGCGCCGGGTGCGTCCCCGGAGGGAGGCGGCGCGCGTGGCGAGGTCCTCGACGCTGGTGGCGGCGCTGCTCGGCGCGTTCGCCGTGGCCCTCGTGGCGGCGGGCGCGCTGCTGCTCGTCCAGTCCGACGACGACGCGGTCGACGAAGCCGTGCGCGGCCCGGCGCGCGTCGACGACGTGCGTCCGATGGATCTCGACGCGCCGGCGCCGCGCGAGGTCGAACGACGCGCGCTGCCCGCGCCCGGCGACGACGCCGCCCGCGCCGGCGTCCCCGCGCGCGGCGAACTCGGCGGACGCATCGTGCGCCTGGCCGACGCGACGCCGATCGCCGCGCGAGCGCTGAGCGTGTCCGGCGTGCGTGGACGCACCGACGCCGACGGACGCTTCGCGCTGCGCGGCGTGCCGTCCGACGCGCGCACGTTGTCGCTGGCGTTCGACGACGGCGAGGTGCTCGTGGCGCTGCCCGCCGACACCGGCGGACGCACCGACCTGCGCCTCGTGGCCGACACCGGCTGGGTGCTCGCCGGCGACGTGAGCGCGCGCGAGGGAGGTCCGGCGCGCGAGGCGCGCGTGCACGTGCCCGGCGGCGCGTCGGTCGACGTCGACGCCGCGGGGCGCTTCGTGCTGCGCGACGTGCGTCCGCCGGGAGCGCCCGGCGCGGGCGGCGCGATCACGCTGCTGGCCGGCGCGCCGTGGCACGTCGCGGTCGAGCAGGCCGTGCGCCTCTCCGACGAGCGGCGCGTGGTCGACGACCTGGCCTTCGTGCTCGACGGCGCGGGCCGCATCGAGGGACGCCTGCTGCTCCCGGGCGCGCGGGACGACTGGCCGTCGCTCGAGGTGGCCGTCCCCTTCCGGCACGCGGGCGCGTCGCTCGCGCTGCTCCCGTTCGCGTTGCGTGCGAGCTTCGACGGCGACCGCTACGTCCTCGACGGCGTCCCCGAGGGGACGTACCTGGTGCGCGCGACGCCCGGGGCGCGCGGACGTCCCGGCGAGCGGACCCCGCACGACCCGGCGCCGCTGCTCGTGCCGTGGGTCCTCGTCGTCGCGGGACGCACGACCGCGCTCGACCTGCGTTTCCCGGCGGGCGCGCGGCTCACGGGACGCGTCCGCGACGACCGGGGTGCGCCGATCGTCGGTGCGCGCGTGCGTCCCGTCGCGCTGCTGCGCTGGCCGGCTCCGGAAGCGGACGCCGAGCGCGTCGACCTGTTCGACGACCTGCGCGTCGAGGTCGCGGCCGTCGACGGTGCGTTCGAGGCGCGGCTGCAGCTCGCGCTGCCCGAGGCGGCCGCGGACGACGCCGGCGCGTTCGATCTCGCGCGCCTCCCTGCCGGCGAGCTCCTGCTCGAGGTGGACGATCCCGCACGCGCGGGCGTGCCGCCGTCGCGGTCGTCGTACGAGCTCGCCGAGGGCGAGGCGCGCGACGCGGGCGATCTCGTGCTGGGCGCGGGACTGCGGCTCTCGGGTCGGCTCGTCGACGTCTTTGGCCGACCGCTCGCGGGACGCGTGGTGCTGCTGCCGGCCGAGGGGGCGGCCAGCATCGCCGCCGAAGACGGGCTGGACGTCGGCGTCGACGGCGCCTTCGAGCTCCTGGGACTCGAGCCGGGTGCGCGGCGGCTGTGGGCCGCGTCACCCGGACACGTGACGCGCGTCGAGGACGTCCGGCCGGGCGGCGCCGAGGTGCTGCTCACGCTCGAGGAGGCGCCGCGCCTCTCGGGCCTCGTGCGCGACGCGTCGAGCGGCGAGCCGCTGGGCGACTTCACGGTCACCGCGCGCTCGGCGCGGATCGAGACGCGTCAGCGCTTCGACGCGCCCGACGGACGCTTCGTGTTCGACACGCTCGACGACGACGAGTACGCGCTCACGGTCTCGGCCCCCGGCTACGAGGACGGCGTCGTCGAGGGCGTGCGGCCCGTGCTCGGCGGGGGAGCGGACGTGCTCGTCGAGCTGCGTCCCGTGCGCTGAAGCCGCCCGCGCGCGGCTACGGCTGCGAGCCGTCCTTCGGGCGGCCCGGCGGCTGCAGGTAGCGGTAGCCCGAGTTGGGGTTGTCGCGGTCGTAGGCGAACGCGTCGCGGTTGTCGATGAAGTGCTTCACCGCGTCGACCGGGATGGACATGTTCAGTCCCTCGAAGAACATGTAGCCGAGGGTGTTCACGGCGATCACCTCGCCGCGCGCGTTGAACAGCGGCCCCCCCGAGTTGCCCGGGTTCACCGCGGCCGTGGTCTGCACGTAGATCTTGCCGTCCATGCTGCGGTTCTTGGTCGACACGATGCCTTCGGAGACCGAGCGGTCCATGCCGAGCGGCGCGCCCACGGCGAACACCGGCTCGCCCACCTCGGTCTCGTCGCTGCTGCCGAGCACGACGCGCGTGAGCTTCGTGTCGCCCAGTTCGTCCTCGTCGATCTTGAGCAGCGCGAGGTCGACCCACGGGTTGACCGCCACGATCTTGCAGCGCTCGAGGATCTTCTTCTCGAAGCCGTCGTCGCTCTCGAGGTAGAGCACCACGCTGACCTCGATCTCTCCCTGCACGACGTGTGCGTTCGTGACCACGTAGCCGTCCTCGCGGATCACGAAGCCCGAGCCGGTGCCCATCGGCGTGCGCACCACGACCACGCCCTCGCCGAAGCGCTCGACGGCCTCGTGCACCGAGAGCCGTTCCTGTCCGCCGGTGGCGTACAGGCCCTTCTCCTCGGTCGCGTCGGAGGCGGCGACGGCGTCGACAGCCCGGCGCTCGAGGATGCTGCCGGTGGGGATCTCGAGCACGGTGTGTCCCACGTCGACCCAGACGGTGCTCGCGGTCTCCTTGAGCACGGCACCCTTGACCGCGGCACCGCCCGAGAGGACGAACTCGACCGGGTCGTCGCCGGGCGACGGCAGCGCGAGCGCGAGCAGCAGGCAGGCGGACGTCACGAGCATCGGTTCACTCCCGTCGGCCGCGCGACCGCTCGTCGCGCGTGGGGCCGGATTCTAGCAGGACTGCGCGACCCGCGGCCCACGGTGGATGGTCGCGCGGGACGTCCAGTAGACTCGCGGGCCGCGCGGCGCAGCAGACCGTCCGCCTCGCGGGACGACGCATCCGAGACGAGGAGACGCACCCGATGTCCAGGCTCGCGCGCACGCTTCCGGTCCTGGCCGCCTTCGCCCTGGCGGCCTCCCACGTGGTCGCCTCGCCGCCGCGCGTCGCCGTCGGCGACGGAGACGGCGAGACCGCCGCGTCCGACGACGACGAGCAGCTCTGGCGCCGGTACGGCTTCTCGGGCCTGATCGACAGCAAGTTCGACGACGGGATGTTCGCCCTGCAGCGCGCCGACGTCGACGGCGACGGACGCGGCGACCTGGTCGTGGTGAACAACGACCGGGCGCGCATCGAGCTGCTCGTCCGTCGCGGCGACGAGGACGTCGCCGCCGAGCCGACCGAGCTCGTCAACGAGCTCCCCGACGAGGCCTTCTTCGCGCGCGAGTCGGTGGCCGTCGAGCAGAAGCTGTGGGCCCTCGCGTCGGGCGACCTCGACGGCGACGGACGCGCCGACCTGGTCTTCACCGGCGACTCGGGTCACCTCGTGCTGGCCTTCGCCGGCGCGCGGTCGCAGTACCTCGACACGCTCGAGTTCGACCTCGACCAGGGCTTGGCGAACCGCGAGACCCTGGCGCTGGGCGACCTCGACCGCGACGGACGCCTCGACGTGGCCGTGCTCACGGGCCGCGGCGTGCAGCTCTTCGTGCAGGACGAGCTGGGCGTGTTCGAGGCGCGCGACCTGCTGCCCGTGGCGAGCTCCGGAGCGAACGCGTTCGAGCTGGCCGACCTCGACGGCGACGGCTTCCTCGACCTCGTGTTCGTCTACGAGGAGAGCGAGTGGCCGGTGCGCTTCCGGCTGGGACAGCCCGAGGTGCGCTTCGGGCCCGAGGTGCGCTCGCGGCACCCCGAGATCCGCGCGCACCTGATCGACGACCTCGACGGCGACGGCGCGGCCGAGGTGCTCGTCATCGGACGCCGCTCGGGCCGCGCCACGGTCTTGCGCCTGCAGCGCGACGCGGGCGGCGCGCGCCAGGAGGCGCCGCTCTCCGGTCCGAACGTGGTGCCCTTCCCCGACGTGAAGGACGCGGCGAAGCGCGCGCCGCTGCTGGCCGACGTCGACCGCGACGGCTTCGTCGACCTGCTGGTGGCCGAGCCCGGGGCCGCGCGTGTCGTCGTCCATCGCGGCGTGGCGGGGGGACAGTTCGCGGGCGCGCGCGCGTGGCCGTCGCTGCTCGGCGTGAGCCATCCGTGCGTGGTCGACCGCGACGGCGACGGACTGGCCGAGCTGGTGATCGCGTCCCCCGACGAGTCGAGCGTGGCGGTCTCGCGCATCGACGCCGACGGACTCGTCTCGTTCCCCGAGACCCTGGGCGCGCCGGGGGGCGACCTGCTGGCGCTCGACGTCGAACGTCCCGGCGGTGCGGTCTGGGCGCTCGTGGCCGAAGGTCGCGGACGCTCGCGCGAGTACCGGCTCAAGCGCTTCGCCGACGACGGCGAACCGCTGGTCGTCGAGATCCCCAAGCCGCCGGCCGACCCGGGCGACATGCTGCTGGCCGACTTCGATCGCGACGGGACCCTCGACGTGCTGCTGTTCGTGCCCACCGAGCCGCCCACGATCCTGATGGGAGGCGGCGAAGCGGGCGCGTTCACGGCGGTCGACCCGGCCACGCCGGGACTGGGCGTGCTCGACGACGTGCCGCGCGCGCGCACCTGGTTCGGCGATCTCGACGGCGACGGTCGTCCCGAGCTGCTCGTGCCCGCCGGCAACTTCGTGCGCGCCGTGGCCTTCGACGAGGCGGGTCGTCCGATCGTGGTGGCGCAGGTGAACCTCGACGATCCGCAGGCGGTGGCCGGCGCCGTGGCGGCGGCCGACATCGACGGCGACGGACGCCGCGAGGTGCTCGTCACCGACCGCACGAGCGGCGCGCTGATCGTCTTCGCGCTGGGCGACGGACCGGCCCGGGCGACCGCGCGCATCGATCTCGGCGGCCTGTCGGTCGACGGCCTGCTGGTGGCCGACCTCGACGGCGACGGCAGCGACGACGTGGTGCCCTGGTCGAAGGACGCCGCCGCGACGCTGGTGGCCGGCGCGCCCTCGATGCGCTTCGTGCCCGTGGCCGACTACGAGTCGCCCGTCGAGGACGCCTGGCTCTCGGCCGCCGCGGCCGGCGACGTGAACGGCGACGGCGGCACCGACCTCGTGTTCCTCGAGACGTCGAAGCACCTCGTGCACGTGGCCGCGTTCCGCGGCACGTCGATCGTGCACGCGCTGCGCTTCCCGGTCTTCGAGGCGCGGCTGTTCGAGTCGTCGCGCCGCGGCGGACGCGAACCGCGCGAGGTGGTCGTCGGCGACGTGACCGGCGACGGACTCTCCGACGTGGCGTTGCTGGTGCACGACCGCGTCCTCGTCTATCCGCAGGAGCCCGCACCGTGAACATCGCAGCCATCTTCGGCCCGGTCCTGCTGGCCGGGCTCGCGCTCCTGTCGCCGTCCGCGCGCGCGGGCGAGGGGCTCGAGCAGGTCTTCCCGTCGGGCACGCTGCTCTTCGCGACGATCGACGACCGCGCCGCCATGAGCGACGCGCTGGCCGCCTCGTCCTGGGGACGGCTGTTCCACGATGCGGCCTTCGAGGGCCTGCGCGGCGCTCTCGACGCGAAGCTGAGCGCGGGCGGCGACGCCTTCCTCGCGACGACGGGCGTCGATCCGTCCCGGCTCCTCGGGGCCCTCGACGGGGGCCTGGCGTTCGGCGTGCTGGCCGCCGCCGATCCCGAGCGCCAGGAGTTCGACCCGGAGAACGACTTCGTCGTCTCGCTCGGCTTCGTGGCCGAGGTCTCGGGCGACGTCGACGACTTCGCCGCCACCGTCGACGGACTGGTCGACCGCATGCTCGAGGACGACGACGACCTGGTGCTCAAGAGCGAGCGCTACGGCGACGTCGACGCCGGCCTGGTGGTCGACGAGAAGGGTGTCTCGATGCGCTACGGCTTCGTCGACGGGCACCTGGTGGTGACCGTGAACGGTCCTTTGCTCGAGGACCGCGACGACTTCGGGGCGTTGGTCGACGGCGTGCTCGGCGTGGCCGACGAGGTGCTCGCCGACGACCCCGAGTTCGCCGGCTCGCTCGCAGCCGAGCCTCTGACGGGGGTGCGCGCGTCGTTCGACCTGATGGCGTTCCTGCGCTTCGCGTCGGCGTTCGAGCCCCAGGTGACCGACGCCCTCGAGGCCCTCACCCAGGCCGGCGGCGACGTCGGACGCCTCGCGGCCACCTTCGCCGTGGGTGCCCAGGGTCTCGACCTCTCGTTCGAGATCCGCCAGCAGGTCCCCGAGTCCCAGCTCGCGATGCTGCTCGACCAGCAGCCCGTGGCCGCGCGCTTCATGCCGCCCACGGTGCGCGGCGCCATGGCGCTGCAGATGGACTGGGCCGCGTACTACGACCAGCTCGTCTCGGGCCTGATGAAGCAGGACCCCGACGCGGCGCGCGAGATGATCTCGAGCATGGGCGACTTCGAGGAGCAGTACGGCTTCCACCCGCGCGACGACCTGATCGAGAACCTCGACGGCCAGGTGGGGTTGTTCGTGGCCGAGGTCGACGAGAGCGAGCAGCTGCCGCTCCCGCTCGACGACGCGCCGCCACTCAACGTGGCGCTCGTCGCGGGCCTGCGCGACGGCGAGTCGCTGCGCACCCTGATCGACGACGTGGTGCGCAAGACCGGCTCGCACGCCGTGCGACGCAGCGAGGAGTTCGAGGGGCGCGTGATCGACCTCGTCCCGTTGCCGGGCGCGGGCAACCTGGCTTGGTCGGTGACCGACGACCTGCTGGTCGTCTCGGGCGCACCGTCGCTGGTGCGCGACGTGCTGCGGCGTCAAGGCGAGAGCAAGCTCGAGAGCCTGGCCACGTCCGAGGCGTACCGGGCGGCGTCCGCGCGCGTGCCCGAGCGGCGCTCGTTCGAGCTGTCGTTCGCGGCGGCCGACCTCGGACGACTCGTGCTGGCGGTGCTGCACTCGATCCAGGACGACCAGCAGCAGATGCACGAATGGCTGCCCGACGAGCCGGCGGGCGCGCTGGTGGGCATCGAGCTGCCCGACGGCGACCTCGTGGCCCGCTACGTGAAGGGCGCCGGACTCGTCACCGCGACGACCGAGCCCGAGCGCATGCTCTTCCGCGTGGCGTGGCCGTAGGACGCCGCGCGTCGACGACCGACGGAGAGCGTCGACCGGGGAACGTAGAAGGCCGCGTCGCGACGGGTGTCGCGACGCGGCCTTCCTGTCGCAGCGCGGGACGCCGGCGCAGCCGACGCCACCCGCCTGCGCGGAGGGGCTCAGCCGTCCTTCTTCATGTCGTCGAGCTTGTCCTTGGCCTCGTCGAGCTTCTCCTGGCCGGCGTCGGCCGCCTTCTCGGCGGTCTTCTCGCCGGCTTCCTTGGCCTCGCACGCGTCGCACTGGCCGTCGGGGGCGGCGGCGCAGTCGGGGCACTCGCCACCGCAGGCGCTGAGGGCGAGCATCGACACGAGGGCCACACCGGTCGCGATCTTCTTCAACATGGTCGTCTGACTCCTTCTTCGTCTTCTCGGGTGGGACGTCCACGAAGGACGTCCGCGGATGGGGTCGCGGCGGCCCGGCTCCTGCGGGGCGCATCGAACCCGGTGATCGTACCGGACGCGGTGTCCCGCCGTCACGCGGACCGCAGCCTGGAGGCCGGGCGATCCGTTGCTCGACGGGCGTCGCGCTGCACTGCGAGGGGCACGGTAGCCGGCTCCGGGCGCGCGCTCCCTACGCCAACGGGCCCATCGGGCCCGTGACGCTCAGGCGTGGGCCTTGGCCGCCTTGACGGCCTCGGTCAGGCGCGGGACGACCTCGAACGCGTCGCCCACGATGCCGTAGTCGGCGACCTTGAAGATCGGCGCCTCGGGGTCCTTGTTGATGGCGACGATGTAGCGACTCGTGCGCATGCCGGCCAGGTGCTGGATGGCACCCGAGATGCCGATCGCGACGTAGAGCTGGGGCGCGACGGTCTTGCCCGTCTGTCCCACCTGCTCGGTGTGCGGACGCCAACCGGCGTCGCACACGGCGCGCGAGGCGCCCGTGGCGGCGCCCAGCGCCGAGGCGAGCTCCTCGACCAGGTGCCAGTTCTCGGGGCCCTTCAGGCCGCGTCCACCGGACACGACCACGCCGGCCTCGGAGAGCTCGATCTTCTTCTCGGCCGCCTCGAGCACCTCTTTGAGCACGGCGCCCAGTCCGTGGGACGGTGCGACGACCGGGCACGCCTCGGTGGCGGTCTCGACGGGCGCCTCTTCGGCGGGCACCGCGTTCGGACGCAGGGTGGCGAGCATCGTCGCACCGGGGCTGCTCACGGTGGCGATCGCCTTGCCGGCGAACTCGGGACGCCGCGCCACGATCGCTCCGCCGTCGACCTCGAGCGCCGTGCAGTCGGACGCCAGCGGCAGCCCGAGCGCACCGGCGAGACGCGGGCCGATGTCGCGCCCGCGCGTCCCGTGCGAGAGGATCACCGCGGCGGGCGACGACTTGCCGACCAGATCGGCCAGCGAGACGGCCAGCGCGTTCGCGTCGTGCGGGTCGACGTCGAGCGTCAGCACCCGCGACACGCCGTACTTCGCCAGGGCGCCGGCGGCGTCGGACGCGCCCGGTCCGGCGACGACCGCGGACACCTTGCCGCCGAGCGCCGCGGCCAGCCGGCGTGCCGCCGTGGCGGCCTCGAGGGAGGGACGCTTGACCGAGCCGTTCTTGTGTTCGGCGTAGACGAGGATGTCGGCAGCCACGGGGGACTCCTGCGGAGGTCGTGTCGTTTCGGGTTCGCTAGAGGACCTTGGCCTCTTGCTGCAGCAGGCGCACCAGCTCGGGCACCGCGTCGGCGCCTTCGCCCACGATCTTGCCGGCGTTGCGCCCCGGCGGCAGCTCGAGCGCGCGCGTCACGAGTCCGTCGTCTCCGGGCTGCACGTCGCGCTCGTCGATGGGCTTCTTCTTGGCCGCCATGATGCCCTTGAGGTTGGCGTAGCGCGGCTCGTTGAGGCCCTTGGTGCAGGTCAGGACGGCGGGCAGCGCGACCTGGTACGACTCGGTCGTGCCCTCTTCGCCGGCGCGCTCGACCTTGGCCTGGCCGTCGGCCAGCCCGAAGGCCTTGATCTCGGTCACGCACGGCAGGCCGAGACGGCTCGCGAGCAGCAGGCCGACCTGTCCCTGGTCGCGGTCGACGGCCTGCTTGCCGAGCAGCACGAGGTCGGGCGCGAGGGGCGAGACGGCGTCGGCCAGCAGCTTCGCGGTGGTCGTCGCGTCACGCGTGCCGGCCAAGGGGTCCTTGAGCAGGATGGCGTCGTCGGCGCCCATGGCCAGGCAGGTGCGCAGCTCCTTGGTGGTCTCGGGCGGGCCGAGGGAGAGCACGGTCACCTGGGTCGACGCGTCGGCGTCCTTGAGGCGCAGGGCACACTCGACGGCGAACTCGTCGTAGGGGCTGATGATCCACTCGACCTGCGCGGTGTCGATCGACTTGCCGTCGGCGCCGATCTTGATGCGGGTGTCGGTGGCGGGGACGCGCTTCACGCAGACGACGATCTTCATGGGCTGCTCCAGTCCCCGGAGCGTCCCGATTTCGGACGCCTCCGAGCCGAGCACTGTCCCAAACCCGCGTCGGGTCGGTCAAACCCGGGATGCGTCCGCGGGGCGCGGGCGGCGCGCCGCTCAGACCGTCTCGCCCAGGGCGCGCTCCGCTGCGGGCGGCGTCGCGGGGGCGGGCTGCGCAGCCTGCGCGGGAGACGGCTGGGGCAGGGCGATGGGCACGCCCTGGATGGCCTGTAGGAAGGTCTCGACCACGTCGGCCGGGATGCGCACGCCGGCCTCGGCGCGCAGGGTGCGGACGGCGCGCTCGAGCGGCATCGGAGCGCGGTACGGACGGTGCGCGGTGATCGCCTCCCAGTAGTCGGCGACCTTCACGATCCAGGCCTCGATCGGCACGCGGTCGCCCGGGATGCCGTCGGGGTAGCCCATGCCGTCGAGGCTCTCGTGGTGCCAGCGGATGATGGGCCGCAGCGCCGAGAGGCTCTTGATCGGCGCGATGAGGTCGTCGCCCACCGCCGGGTGCAGCTTCATGATCGCGTACTCGTCGGCGGTCAGCGGGCCCGGCTTGTCGAGGATCGCGTCGGGCGTGCCGATCTTGCCGATGTCGTGCAGGCGTCCGCCCAGGGCGATCAGCTCGCAGTGCGGCTCCTCGAAGCCGAGTGCCTCGGCCAGCAGGCGTGACAGCTCGGACACGCGCGTGCTGTGACGCGCGGTGAAGCGGCTCTTGGCGTCGATCACCGTGGCCATCGAGACCAGGAACTGCTCGAGGTTCTCCTCGTCGGCCAGGCGGCGCGCCTCGAGCTGGTCGAGCAGCAGCGCCTTCTCCTGGAAGCGGTTGCGCTCGACGCAGCGCTGCACCGCCGCGCGCAGCACCTCGAAGCGGAACGGCTTGGTGAGGTAGTCGTACGCGCCGCGCTTGAGGGCCTCGACCACCGACTGCACGTCGGAGTTGGCCGTCATGATGATCACGTCGACGGGACGGGCGCGCTGGGACAGCTCGGCCAGCAGGTCGAGCCCGCTCTCGCCGTGTCCGAGGTTGATGTCGGCCAGGGTCAGCAGCACGTCGCGTTCGGCCACGAGCTTGCGGGCCTCGCCCAGGCTCTTGGCGCGCAGCACGGGATAGCCGTCGAGTTCGAGGCAGCGGCAGATGGTGTCGAGGACACCGGGATCATCGTCGACGACCAGGATCGACGACCGTTCCAGACTCATCCAGTCACTGCTCAATGCAACCCCCTCTGCGGTGCCGTCGCGAACCGGCCCCGGGGATGCTCTCCGTCGTCCCGGCCACCGGACCGCCTCGGGCATGTTACCCCGTAGGCTCGCCGCCGCGGGGGGCGGCGCGCGACTCGGGCATCGAGAAGTTCTCTCCCAGGTAGACGGCGCGCACCTGCGGGTCGTCGGCCAGCGTGGCCGCGTCGCCGTGCCGGAAGATGGCGCCCTCGTAGATGATGTAGGCGCGGTCGGTGGTGCCCAGCGTCTCGCGCACCGCGTGGTCGGTGATCAGCACCGCGATGCCGCGCTCGCGCAGCCGCCGCAGCTGCACCTGGATGTCCTCGACGGCGATCGGGTCGACGCCGCTGAACGGCTCGTCGAGCAGGATCAGGCGCGGATCGAGGGCCAGCGTGCGCGACAGCTCGAGCCGCCGCCGCTCGCCTCCCGAGAGCGTCATGGCCTTGCTCTCGCGCACGTGTCCGAGGCCGAATTCGTCGAGCAGCTCGTCGACGCGCGGCTTGCGCGCCGCACGACCGACGCCGCGTGCCTCGAGCACCGCGTCGAGGTTCTGCGTGACCGTCATGTGCCGGAAGATCGAGGGCTCCTGGCTGAGGTAGCCCATGCCGAGCCGCGCGCGCTTGTACATGGCGAGGCGCGTCACGTCGTGCCCGTCGAGGCTGACGCTGCCCTCGTCGGGCGGGATCATGCCGACCGTCATGCGGAAGGTGGTCGTCTTGCCCGCGCCGTTGGGGCCGAGCAGTCCGACGATCTCGCCCTCGTCGACGTGGTACGAGACGCCCTTGACGACCGTGCGCTCGCCGTAGCGCTTCACCAGGCCGTCGACGGCGAGCAGGCTCACCGGATGAACTTCCAGCGGAAGGGCTTGAACACCGGCCAGAAGACCGCGGTGGCCTTGCCGAGCAGGTAGCGCTGGTCGATGAACGGCGCGAAGTCGCTCGTCTGCGAACGGATCAGCGCCGGGTCGAACACGTACGTGTCGCCGTGCACGTCGGCGAAGGCCCAGCGCATGTCGGGCAGCACCTGCGGGTTGCTGTCGGCCGGGATCGACGGGTAGCCCGCGTTGCGCGGCGGGAAGTCGAAGCCGGTGAACGAGCGCCCGTCGTCGAGCACGATCGTCTTCGTCTCCCAGCTGCGTCCGTCGTGGCTGGCCTGGGTGTTGTCGCCCAGCCCGAAGTAGTGCCCTTCGGGGATGTCCCAGTGGGCGCCCTGGCTGTCGTACGTGCGCACGCTGGGCTTGTAGAAGATGTCGCGCCGCAGCATGACGTCGTCGACGCTGCCGCCGCCCGGCAGCTCGACGCTCACGAGCGCGCGCCGCGGACGGTCGGGACGCGGACCGAGGTCGTCCTGGTCGACGCGCAGCCACTCGTCGCCGTCGACGAGCAGCAGCAGCTCGCGGTCGACCCAGCGCGCGTCGACACGCACGGAGCGCCCGGCGGGGACGGCGCGCTCGCCCTCGACGGGGACGACCTCAGCGGCCAGCGGCGTCGCAGACTGTCCGTCGCCCGGGACGAGCTCGAGCCGCGCCTGCTCGCCCGACCCCGCGCGCGGCACGACGAACACCGCGTCGCCCTCGTCGGCGGAGATCGTCATGCGCAGCGCGCTCGCGCCTGGGCCGAACTCGACGTCGAGCGCCAGGTCGAGGTCGGGCACGCACACCGCGCCGTCGCCCGGGATGACCGGCTGGATGTTCCACGACGGCTCGTAGCCGTGCAGGTAGTCGTCGCGCACCATCGCGCGCAGCTTGAGCGCGGCGACGTCGCCGTCCGTCGTGCCGCCCTCGGGGAAGCGCGCGCGCGATCCCTCGAAGGTCACGCCGCCGCTGCCGGTCATGTAGCGGGACAGGTCGACCTCGCCGCGCGCGCTCACGAACACGTCCTTGAGCACCGACTCGTTCACGTGGTCGGGCTTGCGCGCGATCTCGCCGTCGACCCACACGTCGCCGCCGTGGATCTCGAGCGCCTCGCCCGGCAGGCCCACGATGCGCTTGACGTACAGCCGCCGCTCGTCGAGCGGGAAGCGGAAGATCATCACCTCCCAGCGGTGCGGGTCGCGCAGCATGGTCACGAGCTTGTCGGCCAGCACGCGGTCCTGGATGCCGGTGCGCTCGTCGCCCAGGATCGTCGGCTGCATCGATCCGGTGGGGATCTGGTACGCCTCGACCACGAAGAACTTGAGCACCAGGGCCATGGCGATCGAGATCGCGATCGCCTCGAGGTTGTCGGCCAGGTACAGGTCGAAGCTGCGCGAGGCGGGCTTGGTCGTGACGAACAGGAGCGCGAGCACCGCGAGCCCGACGTAGATCCACGAGGGCAGGCTGAGCAGGGCGTCCATGGGTCCTCGGGAGGGCGCGCGTGCGGGAGGGCGGCGGAGAGGCCGGTCGGAGGAACGGCCCAGGATACGGGCGCGCGTGGGGGATTACGAGCCGGCGGGCCGCCGTCGGCGAGGGGGCCTCCCCCCGACGACTCGGGGCAGGATCGGCGGTGGCGGGTACGATCGCGGGCCACCACCCGGAGGGAGTGCCGACCGCCGATGGACCGACCGCGTGATCCGTCCCTGCTCTACGCGCTCGTGTTCCTGGGGCTCGCGCTGCTCGGCACCCTGCTGCTCGGGGCGCACCTGCCGGGCGAACCACCCGTGGCGTGGACGGCGGCCTGGCTGCTCGCGATCTCCGCGGCGACCGTCGGAGCCTACGGGTACGACAAGGCCATCGCCGGGCGGCAGGTCGCGCGCGTGCCCGAGCGCATCCTGCTGCTGCTCGCGCTGCTGGGCGGGAGTCCGGCGGCAATGCTCGCCATGCGCCTCTTCCGGCACAAGACGGTCAAGCCCGGCTTCCAGCGCGCGTTCGGCGTCGTGCTGGTGGTGCAGGTCGCGGTGATCTCCGCGCTCGTCGCGTGGTGGATGGGTGCGTTCGACTGACGCGGTGGGCGACGTCGGCGTGGGGCGCGTCGTCGTCGGCGTCCGCCTGCGTGCGAGCCGGCGCCGCGCAGCCGCTGTCCCGCCCTCAGTCGTCGCTGCCCGCCGAGAGCACCGCCAGGAAGGCCTTCTGCGGGATCTCGACGTTGCCGACCATCTTCATGCGCTTCTTGCCGGCCTTCTGTTTCTCGAGCAGCTTGCGCTTGCGCGAGATGTCGCCGCCGTAGCACTTGGCGGTGACGTCCTTGCGCACGGGCGAGATGTCCTCGCGCGCGACGATCTTGCCGCCCACGGCGGCCTGCAGCGCGACCTTGAACAGGTGCCGCGGGATCTCCTTGCGCAGCACCTTCAGGATCGCGCGGCCGCGCGGTTCGACGTGGCTGCGGTGCGCGATGGCCGAGAGCGCGTCGACCTCTTCGCCGTTGACCAGGATGCGCATCTTGACCAGGTCGTCGGCCACGAAGCCGAGCAGCTCGTAGTCCATCGTGGCGTAGCCGCGCGTGACCGACTTCAGCTTGTCGAAGAAGTCGAAGATGATCTCGGAGAGCGGGATGCGGTAGCCCAGAAGCACGCGTCCCTTGCCGATGTACTCCTGCTTGAGGAAGCGGCCGCGGCGCTCGATGGCGAGCTTCATGATCGCGCCCACGTGCTCGTCGGGCGAGACGATGTCGAGCTTCACCACCGGTTCGCGCAGCTCTTCGATCAGCGTCGGGTCGGGCACCTCGGACGGGCTCCTGATGAGCTTCGTCGCGCCGTCGACGGTGAGCAGCTCGTAGGTCACGTTGGGCGCCGTCTGGACGATGTCGATGCCCGACTCGCGCTCGAGGCGCTCCTGCACGATCTCCATGTGCAGCAGCCCGAGGAAGCCGCAGCGGAAGCCGAAGCCCAGCGCGTCGGACGTCTCGGGCGCGAACGTGAAGGCCGAGTCGTTGAGCTGCAGGCGCGTGAGCGCGGTGCGCAGCGAGTCGAAGTCGCCGTTCTGCACCGGGAAGATGCCGCAGAACACCATCGGCCGCGCGGGGCGGTAGCCGGGCAGCGGCTTCGACGTCGTGTCCTTGTCGCGCAGGATCGTGTCGCCGATGCGCACGTCCTGCAGCGACTTGATGTTCGCGATGAGGTAGCCCACCTCGCCCGTGTCGAGCGTCTTGCGCGGCACGAGCTGCGGACGGAAGACGCCGATCTCGATCGCCTCGTGGCGCGTCCCGCCGGCGGCCAGCCTGATCTTGTCGCCGGCGTTGAGCGCGCCGTCGATCACGCGCAGGTGGATGATCACGCCGCGGTAGTCGTTGAACTCGGCGTCGTAGATGAGCGCGCGCAGCGGCGCGTCGGGGTTCCCCTGCGGCGGCGGGATCTCGTCGACGATGCGGTCGAGGATCTCCTTCACGCCGGCGCCGGTCTTGGCCGAGCACAGGATCGCGCGCTCGGCCTCGATGGCCAGTGCGTTCTCGATCTCCTCCGCGACCTCCTCGGGCCGCGCCGCGGGCAGATCGATCTTGTTGATCACCGGGATGATGCGCAGCTTGGCCTGCTCGGCCAGCAGCGTGTTGTGCACGGTCTGCGCCTCGACGCCCTGGGACGCGTCGATCAGCAGCAGCGCGCCCTCGCACGCCTGCATGGCGCGCTCGACCTCGTAGTTGAAGTCGACGTGCCCGGGCGTGTCGATCAGGTTGAGACGGTAGATGACGCCGTCCTTCTCCCAGTCCATCGAGGCGGCCTTGGCCTTGATCGTGATGCCGCGCTCGCGCTCGAGGTCCATGCTGTCGAGCATCTGCGCGATGTGCTCGCGTGACTCGACGGTGCGCGTGAGCTCGAGGAAGCGGTCGGCCAGCGTCGACTTGCCGTGGTCGATGTGGGCGATGATCGAGAAGTTCCTGATCTGCTCGCGGTTCACCGCGCGTCCCCCCGGGCGCTCGTGCGTGCGCGTGCCTTCAGCAGGGCGAGCAGCGCGGCGAGGGCGCGGCCGCGGTGGGACAGGCCGCGCTTGTCGGCGCGCGAGAGCTCGGCGAACGTGCGTCCGTCGCCCGCGTCGGGCACGAAGAGCGGATCGTAGCCGAAGCCGCCGTCGCCGCGGGGCTCCTCGAGGATGCGTCCCTCGCAGGTGCCGCCGGCGGAGAGCGCGGGACCGTCGCCCTCGACCAGGCTCACCACGCAGCGGAAGCGCGCCCGCCGGTCGGTCACGCCGGCCAGCCGCTCGAGCAGCAGCGCGTTGTTGGCCGCGTCGCCGGCTTCGTCTCCCGCGAAGCGCGCCGAGCGCACGCCGGGCGCGCCGTCCAGGGCGTCGACCTCGAGTCCCGAGTCGTCGGCCAGGGTCGGCAGGCCGGTGGCGCGCGCGTAGTGGCGCGCCTTCTGCTCGGCGTTCTCGGCGAAGGTGGCGCCCGCCTCCTCGGCCGCGACGACGTCGGGGAAGGCGTCGAGCCCGCACAGCTCGACGCCCAGGGGCCCCAGCATCTCGGTCAGCTCGGCCACCTTGCCGGCGTTCGTCGTGGCGACGAGGAGTCGCTTCACGACCCGAGCGCCTGCCTCTGGACGGCCTGGATGCGGGCCAGCGCCTGCTGTCCCAGCTCGACCATCTCGCCCAGGCGTTGCACCGAGAAGGTGCCCTGCTCGGCGCCGCCGCCCAGCTCGATGAGCTGGCCGCCGCCGGTCATGACGAGGTTCAGGTCGACCTCGGCCGAGCTGTCCTCGTAGTAGCTGAGGTCGACGCGCACCTCGCCGTCGACCACGCCCACGCTGACCGCCTGGACCGAGTCGTCGAGCGGCCAGGAGCGCAGCTGTCCCTGGGTCTTGAGCGCGGACAGCGCGTCGTGCAGCGCGACGTAGGCGCCGTTGATCGACGCCGTGCGCGTGCCGCCGTCGGCGGCCAGCACGTCGCAGTCGACCCACACCGTGCGTCCCTTCAGCGCCTTGCGGTTCACCACGGCCCGCAGCGCGCGCCCGATCAGACGCTGGATCTCGATCGAGCGCCCGTCGGTCTTGCCGGCGCGGTCGCGTTGCTTGCGGCTGCCCGTCGACGCGGGGAGCATCGAGTACTCGGCGGTGACCCAGCCCTCGTCGGTGTTCTTGAGGAAGGGCGGCACGCCCTCCTCGACGACGGCCGTGCAGAGCACGCGCGTCAGGCCGCAGTCGACGAGCACGGAGCCCGGCTGGTTCGGGAGCCAGCCCCGCGTGAAGTGCAGGGACCTGGGCTCGTCGGGCGTGCGGCCGTCGAGGCGCAGCGAGGACATGGAGTGCTCCGGGGGAGGCCCGCAGGAGGGCGGGGCCAAGCTCGGCGAGTATAGGGCGCGCGAGTTCGCCCGATCAACGCGGCGCGCGTGGCGCGAGCTGGACGTGTTCGCCGCGCAGCAGCCGTCCGTCGGCGGTGAGCAGGTCGCCTGCGGCGGTCACGTCGTCCACCCGCACCCGCTCGTGCCTGCCCGCGTGGACGAGGTCGACGAGCCGTCCGGTGAGCCACGAGCGACGCCGGAACTCCTCGCCCCGGGCGGCGTCGGCGGGCGTCCCGATCTCGGCCAGGGCGGCGTCGATCTCGGCGACGATCCGGCGCAGGAGCGCGGCGCGCGAGGCGTCGTCGGCGGGGACTCCCGCGTCGCCGGCGAGCTCGTTCAGCGCGTCCGGCAGGTCGCCCGGTCGCAGCGTCAGGTTGACGCCCACGCCGATCACCAGGTGTTCGACGCCCGACGGGTCGCGCACCGGCTCGACCAGGATGCCGCCGAGCTTGCGCTCGCCGCGGTACAGGTCGTTTGGCCACTTGATGGCGAGCTCGGGCGCTCCGGCGGCCTCGAGCGCGCGCGCGGTCGCCACGGCGCACAGCAGCGTGACGCGCGCCGGACGTTCGAGCGCCGGGGCGTCGGCCAGCAGGCTGACGGCCAGCGAGCGGCCGGCGACCGTCGTCCAGGTGGCGCCGCGTCGTCCGCGTCCCGCGGTCTGCTCGTCGGCCGAGAGCACGAGGCCCGGCTCGGCGTCGCCCGCCGCCACGCGTCGGCGCAACTCGCTGCTCGTCGAGTCGACCGACGGCAGGTGCACGAAGCGGCGGACGGGAGGGGGCGCGGGCGTCACCTCGGCGAGTCTACCGGGGTGACGCCTCGCAGGTCCCGCGTGAGGTCGCGGCGGCCGGGAGTCGGGCGTCCATCGTGCGCTCCGGCGACCGGTGGCCGTCGGGGAAGTCGGGGTTCGTCAGACGACGAGGCCCTCGCGCGCCTCCTCGAGCTGCACCTTGAGCTTGCGCATCACGTTCGAGTGGATCTGGCAGACGCGCGACTCGGTCAGCGCGAGCAGCTGGCCGATCTGCTTCATCGTCAGTCCGTCGCGGTAGTACATCAGGATGATCTGCTTCTCGCGCCGGTTCAGCGAACGGATGATCGCGTACATGACGTCCTCTTGATTGAGGACGTCGGCGGGGTCGGGCGAGTTCGGGTCGCGCAGGAAGTCGATCTTCTCGACGGGCTGGTCGCCCGATCCGTCGTCCCACGACTCGGAGAGCGAGCGCACGGTGTGGGCGCGCGACTCCTCGATCATCGCCAGGTAGTCGGGCAGCGAGAGTTCGAGCGACTCGGCCATCTCGGCGTCGGTGGGCGTGCGTCCGTGCATCGCCTCGAGCGCGATCTGCGCGCGCTGGATCTGGTGCGCACGCAGGCGCACGAGGCGCGGCACCCAGTCCTGGCTGCGCAACTCGTCGAGGATCGCGCCGCGGATGCGCGTGCTGCAGTAGGTCTTGAACTTGATGCCGCGGTCGATGTCGAAGCCGTCGATGGCGTCCATGAGACCGAACACGCCGGCGCTCTTGAGGTCCTCGAGGTCGATGCTGCGCGGCAGCGTGAGCAGCAGGCGCTCGGCGATGAACTGCACGACCGGCAGGTACATCTCCATGAGGGTGTTGCGCAGGGCGGGGTCGTGGGTCTTGCCGTACTCGCGCCAGAGTCCCTCGTTCTCGCCGCCGAGTTCGCCCATGACCCGGGTCTTCTGCGTGGCGGGGGCCGACGCGGCCTTGACGGAGGACTTCGGCGCGCTCGCCCGGGAGGCCGTCTTGGCGGCGGCGGGCTTGCTCGCCGGCCGGGCCCTCGCCGCGGTCTTGGCGGCGACGCGGGAGGACGTCTTGCCTCCCTTGCCGGACTTGCCGGCGCTGCTGGACTTCGCCTTCGCGGGACGGGCGGCGGCGGTGGACGAACGGGACGGACGGGCCTTGGTGGCTGGCACGGGCGACTCTCCTGTCGGCAACTGGCTGCCCGGGATGCACGCTGCGACCCGGGCCCTGTAGCTTTGCGTCCCACCCTTGCGAGTGGTTTGCCTCGTCACGCGCCGGCCGATGCCCTCGGTCCGGTGCGGCGACACTGTGTAATCGGTGCAAGTCGTACAAACTGTACAAGCTGCACCGGGATTCCAGGGACGCTCGGGGTGAGCGGTTCTAACCGCGGGCGGGACAGGAGGTCCGCCGATGGGCCGTGGGCGCCCTGGAAGTCCGGTGAGATCTGCCCATCGACATGCGTGCCGGACGGCTTGAGCCGCGTCCAAGAAATTCTTCAGGAATGCGCGGCAGCCCGACCCGGACCCGCCTCGGCCCGGCTCGGCTCGGCCGGGCCCGCGATCCGCGGCCCTGGAAAGCACCGCGGCCCGGTCGGGGTCGCCGATCGGGCCGCGTCGGGTGGTGCAGGGAGGAGGACGCCCCGAGGGCGCCGTCGCTCAGGTGGGGACCTTGCTCGGACGCGTGAGCGTCGTGTCGCCGAAGTAGCCCTCGGCGAAGGTCAGGAACTGCTCCTCGATGAAGCGGCCGAAGCCCTCCTTGGCCGCCTCGTCCATGCGGTCGGCGTGCACGGTGGTCTCGAGGTCGCGGTTGCGGATCGTCTTGCGGCACTGCACGCCGAACGTGTTCTCGTTCGTGTGCGGGTCCAGCAGGAGCATCAGCCGCGAGAAGTAGCTGTCGATGCGTCCGTTGGCGTCGAGCAACTGCTCGTCCAGGCGCAGGGCGAGCATGTACTTGCCCTCGAAGAACCCGCGCGTGAGCACGAAATCGGGCGCCTCGGCCTGGAAGTTGCGCACCAGCTCCTCGATCACCGCCTCGATCTCCTCGCGGTACTCGAAGGCACGCACCGTCTTCTCGGTGCGATCGATGTCCTCCTGGGTGCGGGCCTTGTGGCTGGCCTCGCTGCGCGCCTGGCTTGCGTCTCGGATCTTCTTGAGCTTGTCCCGGAAGCGACTGGCCATCGGACTGCTCGCATGGGGAGGGCGGGTCAGGGTCATCTGTCTATCGGCAGGATCGGGGGACGCATGGAGCGTTTCGGGGCCGGGTCCGCCGGAAGTTTGCATCGTGATCCGGGAGAGGCAAGCGGAGGGGTCGGGATCCGTCGCCGCCGGACGGGCTCAGGCATAGCGCAACAGGGCGCGCACTTCCCGATCACCCAGCTTGTCCCGCCACGGAAGGAAATCGAGCGCGATCACGAAACCGAGCGCCGAGACCCGTGCGCCGAGGCGCTCGATCAGCCGGCAGGTGGCCAGGGCCGTGCCTCCGGTGGCGATCAGGTCGTCGACCACGACCACGTCCTGGCCGGCGCGCACGCCGTCCTCGTGCATCTGGATCTTGTCGGTGCCGTACTCGAGGGCGTACTCCTCGGTCACGACCCTGGCCGGCAGCTTCCCTGGCTTGCGCGCCGGGACGAAGCCGACGCCCATCTGCATCGCGAGCGCGGCGCCGAACAGGAAGCCGCGCGATTCCATGCCCACGATCGCGTCGCAGGCCACGCCGTCGAGCGACTCCTGCAGCCCGTCGATCGCGGCCCGGAAGGCGCCGGCGTTGCCGAGCAGCGGCGTGATGTCCTTGAACACGATGCCCGGCTTGGGGAAGTCGGGGACGTCGCGGATGAAGGCGTTCAGGTCGGTCATGGGGGAGTTCCTCGTCGTCGCGAAGAGGTGGTCACATGCGGTCGGGGACTTGGATGCCGAGCCAGCCGAGCCCGTTGCCGAGGGCCTGTCGCACCGCGTGCGCGAGCAGCATGCGCGCGTCGGTCAGGCCTTCGTCGTCGGACACGACCTTCCAGTCGCGGCGTGCGTAGAGCGTGCTGAAGAGCGAGGCGATCTCGAGCAGCTTGTCGGACACGAGCGACGGTTCGCATTCGGCCACGGCCCGCCGCAGACTGTCGGACAAACCCTCGAGCGCCAGGCACAGCGCCAGCTCGCCCGGTCCGTCGAGCACGGTCCAGTCGACCTCGGTCGTGATCGGGCGCCCCGACTTCTGCTCCATCGAGGCGATGCGTGCGGCGGTGTACTGCAGGTACGGGCCGGTCTCGCCCTCGAACGAGAGCACCTCGTCCCAGTCGAAGACGATGTCGCGCTGGCGCCGGTTCTTGAGGTCGCTGAAGACCACCGCCCCGATGCCGATCGTCTCGGCCAGTCCGTCGACGTCGTCGGGCTCGGGCAGTCCCTTCTCGCGCGCGCCCTCGACGATGCGCTCCTTCGCGAGCTCGACCGCGCGGTCGAGCACGCTCGCCAGCGGGATGATGTCGCCCTTGCGCGTCGACATCTTGCGGTCCTTGAAGCGCATCAGGCCGAAGGGGACGTGCTCGACCGCGCCCGCCCAGTCGCGCCCGAGCAGCTCGAGCACCTTGGTCATCTGCGCGAAGTGCAGCGCCTGCGCGCCGCCGACGACGTACAGCGCGCGCACGAAGCGGTAGGTGTCGCGCCGGAACTGCGCCGCGGCCAGGTCGCGCGTGAGGTAGAGCGTCGAGCCGTCGGCCTTGCGCACCAGCGCCGCGCCGAGGCCGTGCTCCTCGAGGTCGACCACCGTGGCGCCGTCGCTCGTCTTCAGCAGGCCCTTGCGCCGCAGCTCGTCGAGGACGGCCGGCATCTTGTCCTCGTAGAAGGACTCGCCGCGCATGTCGTCGAAGTCGATGCCCAGGCGCCGGTAGCTGGTCTCGAACTCGGCCAGCGAGACGTCACGGAAGAGCTTCCACAGGCGGCGCGCCTCGGGATCGCCGTCCTCGAGGGCCTTGAAGCACGCGCGTGCTTCGTCCTGCAGGCCGGGCTCGCCCTCGAGCTTGGTGTTGAACTTCACGTACAGGTCGAGCAGGTACTGGATGCCTCCGGCCGCGAGCGCGTCCTCGTCGCCGTCGGTCTTCCAGATCGCGAGCAGCTGGCCGAACTGCGTGCCCCAGTCGCCCAGGTGGTTGATGCCCACCGGGGCGTAGCCCGCGGCCTCGAACAGGTTCACGAGCGCGTGTCCGATGACCGTGCTGCGCAGGTGGTGGATGCCGAAGCTCTTGGCGATGTTCGGCGACGAGAAGTCGACCACCACCGCCTCGCCGTGCCCGAGATCGAGGCGCCCGAAACGCTCGCCCTCGGCCAGCACCCGCGGCAGGACGTCGCGCGCCACCGCCGCGCCGTCGAGGAACGCGTTCACGTACGGTCCGAAGGCCTTGATCGCGGTGAAGGGCGCGTCGGACGACAGCTCGGCCGCGATCTCGGCCGCGATCTTCGGCGGCGGGGCGTGCCGCGCCTTCGCGATCTGGAAGCAGGGGAACGCGAGCTGTCCCATCTCGGCCTTGGGCGGTGCGCCGATCAGGCCCAGGACGTCGTCGACCGGCAGGTCGGCGGCGGCGGCGATCGACTCGGCGAAGACGCGGGCGAAGCGGGACATGGACGGCCGGACGGTGCGAGGAGCGGGGCGCGGGAGAGGGTCCCAACCAGCGTCGCATCGTAGCCGGGACGGAACACGCCGATCCACCACGCCGGATGGCGGCGTCCTTCATCCCTCGCGCGGAGGACGGATCCGTTCGACGCGCGTCCGGGCCGGGGGTGCGCGCGGTCCCGGCGCGCGTCAGCGTCCGGCGAGCGTGCGCTCCAGCCACGCGCCGGCCGGACGCGGCGCGCCGTCGGCGCCGAGCAGGCCGCAGGTGTGGTCGAGGTCGCGCCAGCCGTCCACGAGCAGGCCCGCGACGGTGCCGCGGGCGTCGGCGCGCGCCAGCACGCCCTCGAGGAAGCGCGTCTGGGCGGCGTGTCCGAAGGCCAGCGGCGAGGCGCCCGCGGCGAGGATCCAGAAGGCGGGCGGCGTGCGCGCGGGGCCTCCTTCGACGCGCGGGGCGGCGGAGGCGCGCAGCCAGCCGTCCCAGGTGTCGAGGATGCGCTCGCTGATGCCGGCGCCGCCGGGTGCCAGTCCCGCGGGCGCGAGCCGCGGACCGGCCACGTCGAGTGCGTCACCGGCGTCGACGAGGGCGAGGAAGAGGGCCTCGCTGCGCGGACCGGTGCCGGCGAGGCGCACGGCGAGGCGCGTCGAGGGCGAGACGGCGCGAACCCGGGAGCGGGCCTCGCGCGCGAGCGCGGTCCAGTCGTCGGGCGTCCAGTCGGGCGGGAAGAGCAGCGACGTCTCGCCGTCGGGCTCGGGCACCGCGAGCATCAGCGCGGGTCGCAGCGCGGCCGCCAGGCGCTCGGCGCCGTCGAGGAACGTCGCGCGGCGGGTCGCGACGTCCGGCAGCGCGAGGTTCCAGGCGAAAGGTGCGGCGAGCTCGAGCACGAGTGCCCGCCGCGCCGTCGGCAACCCGTGCGGATCACGGTCGGCCGGCAGAACCCACGCGTCGAGGTCGCCCGGCGGGACGTCCGCGTGCGCGTCGCCGTCGGACGAGGCGAACGGGACGTCGGCGCGGGTGAAGACGCCCACGTGGAGGTCGGCGCGCGGCGCGTGCTCGAGGCGCGGCTCGGCGTCGAACGTGTCCATGAGCTCGAGCGACGAGTCGTGGAACAGCAGCGGGATGACGACCACGAACGTCGCGTAGGCGGCCGGCAGCAGACCCACGATCGCCTGCGGGATGGACGTGACCGGACCGCGGCGCGTGAAGAGCGGCAGGTGCCAGCTCAGCGTCCACGTCTGGGCCAGCGGCGTGCCGAGCAGGAGCTGCAGCACCGAGTGGTCGTGCAGCCAGGCCGAGGCGTCACGTCCCAGCACGACGCCGTGCATGGCGAGCGCCGAGAGCGGCAGCAGCGCGAGCAGCGCGAGGTTGTGCAGCACGATCGGCACGTCGGTGGGACGCAGGCCCCGCGTGCGCATGCACGAGACGTTCTGCGCCACGCCCAGCACGAGCGCCGCCACGAACGCGCCCTGCACGAGCGGATGCTCGAGCCACGCCGGCTCGCCGAAGTGCAGCCGGTCGCGCAGCAGCACGGCCGCACACAGCGCGACGAGCGGCAGCAGCACGACGCGTTCGAGCGGCATGCCGCCGAGTTCGCGCGGACGCCGCGTGGCGAAGGCGTCCCAGAGCAGGACGAGCAGAAGGCTCACGGCGAACACGCCGTGCAGGCTGGGGATCACGTCGTGCGGTCCGGTGCCCGCGTGGACACGAGCAGCGCGAGCACGTGCAGCGCGAGGTCGCGCAGCTGTTCGTAGGCCAGGGCCGTTCGCACCGCCTCGCGATCGGCCCACTGCGCCTCGACGTGCTCGTCGGAGAGCGTCGGTTCGTGCGCCGGCGCCTCCGCCAGGAAGTACGTCACGCGCTTGCGCCGTCCCTCGTCGGCCGAACCGCGCGAGACGTACTCGACCACCTCGCGGAACTGCAGGTCGAGCGCGAGCCCGGTGTACCCGGTCTCCTCGGTCACCTCGCGCAGGGCGGTGGCCACCTCGTGCGGGTCGTCGGGATCGCGGCGTCCCTTGGGGAAGCCCCACATGCCGTTGTCGCGGTTGCGCAGCAGCAGCACGCGCGGCACACCGTCGCGCAGCCGAAAGAGGATGACGCCGCTGGCGCGGATCGTCGGCGCCGCGACGGCGGACGACGGCGTGCCGGTTCGGTGGGTCTCTTCGGGCGTCATGGCGGTCCGCGGGCCGGACGGGTCCTCGGGGTGGCGCGTCTTGCGCCGCCGGGTCGTGCGCGGTCGGTCCTTCGCCGACCCGATGCAGATGATAGGATCCGCGCCGACATGGCTTCCACCCAGACCCACACGCCGACGATGGCCGTGCGCCGCGCGACCGTGACCCACAACGAGCGCGTGCACGGCGGCTGCCACCGCATCGAGCTCTCGGTCCCGCCGGGCTTCCCGCCGGTGCGAGCGGGGCAGTTCGCGATGCTCTCGCTCGACGAGCCGCTGTTCCCGATCCTGCCGCGGCCGTTCAGCGTGCTCGGCTGGCGCGCCACCGACGACGGCTGTCTGCTCGAGTTCCTGGTCATGCCGGTGGGACGCGGCAGCGGCATGCTGTGCGAACGCCGTCCGGGACAGACGATCCAGGTCAGCGGGCCGATGGGGCACGCCTTCGACGAAGGCCTGCCCGCGGGACCGCTCGTGGGCGTGGCCGGCGGCTACGGCATCGCACCGTTCGTGTTCCTGCTCGAGGCCTGGCGCGCTGCGCAGCGCGACGACCTCGTGGCCGCGACGACGCTCGTGTTCGGTTCGCGCACGTCCGAGCGGCTGTTCCTGTCCGAGCGCGTGCGCGCCACGGGCGCGCGGATCGAGTTCGCCACCGACGACGGCAGCGAGGGCTTCCACGGCCGGGCCGACGCGCTGCTGAGCGCGATCCTGGCCGAGGAGCGCGCGGCGATGGTGCTCACCTGCGGTCCCGAGAAGATGATGGAGGCCGTGGGACGCGCCGCGCACGACGCCGGCGTCCCCTGTCGCGCCTCGCTCGAGACCGTCATGGGCTGCGGCTACGCGGTCTGCAACGGCTGCGCCGTGGCCGTCGACGACGCGTCCCAGCCCGACGGCTACACCTACCACCTCGCGTGCCGCGAGGGCACGGTGTTCGACGAGGGCTGCCTGCACTGGGACCTCGTCTGACGCGCGCGTCGCGCCGCGGGGCGCGCGGCTCCTCGATCGTCCCGCGAGACCCTTTCGATGACCGACGTGCGCAAGCCGCCGCGACGTTTCAGCGACGAGGCGCTGGTCGTGTTCCGCACGCTGCGCTTCCTGGGCTCGCGCGTCTGGCCGGGCAAACGTGCGTACCGCGCCTGGCTGGCCCGCGGCGGACTGCGCGCGGTGCACGTCGACGTCCCCGTGCCGGGCTTGCACGAGGACCTCGACGGACTGCGCATCGTGCAGCTCAGCGATCCGCACGGCGGCTGCTTCGTCGACGAGGCGTCGCTCGAGCCGGCGGTCGACCTGGCGCGCGCGCTGCGTCCCGACGTGCTCGCGATCACGGGCGACTTCGTGACACGGCGCATGGAGGACGCGCGCGAGCTGGGCTCGGCCTTCGGACGCATCCCCGCGCCGCTCGGACGTTTCGCGGTCTTCGGCAACCACGACTACCGGCACCGGCGCGAGGGCGAGATCGCCGCCTGGCTGCGTCGCCAGGGCGTCGTCACGCTGCGCAACGCGTCGGTGCTCGTGCGGCGCGGCGCAGGACGTCTGCGCGTCGTCGGCCTGGAGGACCTCGAGGAGGCCAAGGTGGCCGACATGGACCTCGCGCTGGCCGAGGCCCGCGCCGACGACCACGCCACGCTGCTGCTCTGCCACCACCCCGACGTCTACGACGTCGTCGAGCCCGGACGCTTCGACCTCGTGCTCACCGGCCACAGCCACGGCGGACAGATCGTGCTGCCGCTCGTCGGCTCGCTCGGTCGCGCCTGGATGCCGAAGCGTCTCTCCGGCACGCACGAGCTGCCCGGCGGCGGACGGCTGCACGTGAACCGCGGCCTGGGCGTGCTCGTCGTGCCGCTGCGGGTGGGGGCGCCGGCCGAGGTGACCTGCTGCGTCCTGCGCCGGATGGGGGACGACCCGCGGCGCAGCGCCGACGCCTGAGCCCGGGACGCGCGTCCCGGACCTCCCACTCGCTCGTCCGCCCACGCGCGGCGCTCCGGACCCGGTTCCTGGACGTCCCCTGGCGGGCATTCGCGGCCCGTCTCGGTGCTTTCCCCGAGACGGTCGGTCGGGCTACACTCGCACTCCTTTTGCGGGTGCCCGAAAGGCTGCTTGCACGGCCAGGGCGACCCGCCTCTCCTTCGTCCCCCCGGGGAGGTTTCCCATGACCGACGTCGTCCTCGTCAGCGCGGTCCGTACGCCCATCGGCAGGTTCCAGGGCGGGCTCTCGTCCCTCACGGCGCCGCAGCTCGGTGCCCTGGCCGCCAAGGCCGCCATCGAGCGCGCCGGCATCGATCCCGGGCAGGTCGACGAGACCATCATGGGCAACGTCCTGGGCTGCGGCCTGGGACAGGCGCCGGCGCGCCAGGTCGCGCGCGCCGCGGGCGTCCCCGACCACACCTCGGCGCTGACCATCAACAAGGTCTGCGGCTCGGGACTCAAGGCCGTCATGCTGGCCGCCCAGGCGATCAAGTGCGGCGACAGCAAGGTGGTGCTGGCCGGCGGCATGGAGTCGATGACCAACGCGCCGTACTTCGTGCCCAAGGCGCGCGACGGCATGCGCCTCGGCCACGCGCAGATCCTCGACAGCATGATCTTCGACGGCCTGTGGGATCCCTACTACGACGTGCACATGGGCATCACGGGCGAGAACGTCTGCCGCGAGTACGACGTCACGCGTGAGCAGCAGGACGCCTTCGCCGCCGAGAGCCATCGGCGCGCGGTGGCGGCCCAGCAGTCGGGGGCGTTCGACGCCGAGATCACCCCGGTCAGCATCCCGCAGCGCAAGGGCGACCCCGTCGTCGTCGCGAAGGACGAGGGTCCGCGCGCCGACGTCGACGCCGCGAGCCTGGCCAAGCTGCGTCCGGCGTTCGACAAGCAGGGCTCGGTGACCGCCGGCAACGCCTCGTCGATCAACGACGGCGCCGCCGCGACGATCGTCATGTCGGCCGACACGGCAAAGCAGCTGGGCGTCGAGCCGCTGGCGAAGATCACCGGCTACGCCACGGGCGGCATGGATCCCAAGTGGGTCATGATGGCGCCGGTCGAGGCGATCAAGAACCTCGAGACGCGCACCGGCAAGAACGTGAAGAGCTACGACCTCGTCGAGCTCAACGAGGCCTTCAGCAGCCAATGCGTGGCCGTGCGCCGCATCTGGGACGTGGCCCCCGAGAAGCTCAACGTGAACGGCGGCGCGGTGGCCCTCGGGCATCCCATCGGAGCGTCGGGCACGCGCGTGCTCACGACGCTGATCTGGGCGCTCAAGAACCGCAACCTGAAGACCGGCGTCGCGACGCTGTGCCTCGGCGGCGGCAACGCCGTGGCCATGAGCGTGGAGGTCTGCTGATCATGTCGATCACGACGGTCGCGGTCATCGGCGGCGGCACCATGGGCAACGGCATCGCCCAGGTGTGCGCCACCCAGGGCAAGCAGGTCGTGCTCGTCGACGTCGACGACGCGGCGCTGAGCCGGGCCAAGGGCGCCATCGAGAAGAGCCTGCAGCGCGTGGCCAAGAAGGGCGTCATCGCCGAGGGCGACGTGGGCACGATCCTCGGGCGCATCGCCACGTCGACGAAGCTGGCCGACTGCGCCAGGGCCGAACTGGTCGTCGAGGCGGTGAGCGAGAACCTCGGCGTGAAGACCAAGATCTTCGCCGAGCTCGACGGGCTCATGCCGGCCGGCGCGATCCTGGCCAGCAACACGTCGTCGATCTCGATCACGGCGCTGGCGGCGGCCACGAAGCGTCCCGACAAGGTGATCGGGATGCACTTCATGAACCCGGTGCCGGTCATGAAGCTGGTCGAGGTGATCCGCGGGCTCGACACGTCCGACGAGACGCTGAGCGCCGTGAACGACCTGTCCGAGGCGCTGGGCAAGGTGCCCGTCGAGGCCAACGACTTCCCGGGCTTCGTGAGCAACCGCATCCTCATGCCGATGATCAACGAGGCGATCACGGCGCTCATGGAGGGCGTGGCCACCAAGGAGGCCATCGACGAGATCATGAAGCTCGGCATGGCGCACCCGATGGGTCCGCTCACGCTGGCCGACCTGATCGGGCTCGACGTCTGCCTGAGCATCATGGAGGTTCTGCACCGGGACCTCGGCGACGGCAAGTACCGCCCCTGCCCGCTGCTGCGCAAGATGGTCGCGGCCGGACACCTCGGCCGGAAGACGGGCCGCGGCTTCTACACCTACTGACCCCCGACCGACATCCCCCGACGGATCGCCCATGGACTTCGACCTGACCGAGGAACTCGAGCTCGTCCGGCAGACGGCGCGCGGCTTCGCCGAAGCCGAGGTGGCTCCCACCGCGGCCGCTCGCGACAAGGAGCACCGCTTCCCGAGCGACGAGTTCCGCAAGGCGGCCGAGCTCGGCTTCGCCGGTTCGATGGTCGACGAAGACCACGGCGGTTCCGCGCTCGGAACGCTCGGCACCGCGCTCGTGACCGAGGAGATCTCGCGTGCGTGCGCGTCGTTGGGCGTGACGCTGTCCGTCCACAACGGGCTGGTGTGCGGACCGCTCATGGTCTTCGGCAGCGACGCGCAGAAGCAGGCGTACCTGCCGAAGCTCGCCACGGGCGAGTGGCTCGGCGGCTACGCGCTGTCCGAGGCGAACGCCGGCAGCGACGCGGCGGCGCTGCGCTGCAAGGCCGAGAAGGCCGGCAGCGACTGGGTGCTCGAGGGCGCCAAGCTGTGGATCACGTCGGGCAGCGAGGCCGACCTGATCGTGGTCTTCGCGCTGGCACCCGAGGGCGTCACGGCGTTCCTGGTCGAGACCGCGTCCGAGGGCTTCTCGGTGGGCAAGGTCGAGACCAAGCTGGGCATCCGCAGCTCGCCCACGGTCGAGATCGTGCTCGACCGGGTGAAGGTCCCCGGCGACCGCGTGCTGGGCGAGGTGGGCAAGGGCCTGCACGTGGCCTTCGGCACCCTCGACGGCGGACGCATCGGCATCGCCGCGCAGTCGCTCGGCATCGCCCAGGCCTGCCTCGACGCGTCGGTCAGCTACGCCGGCGAGCGCGAGCAGTTCGGGCGCACGATCGGCCACTACCAGGCCATCCAGTGGAAGATCGCGCAGATGTCGGCCGAACTCGACGCCGCGCGCGTGCTCACGCACAAGGCCGCCTGGCTGCGCGACCGGAAGCGTCCGCACACGCGCGAGGCGGCGTCGGCCAAGCTGCTCGCCAGCCAGCTCTGCAACCGCGCCGCCGACGAGGCGGTGCAGATCCACGGCGGCGCGGGCTACACGACCGAGTTCCCGGTCGAGCGCTACTTCCGCGACGCGCGCATCACCGAGATCTACGAGGGCACCAGCGAGATCCAGCGCATCGTGATCGCGAGGCAACTCCTGGGCCGATGAGCGTGACCGTCGAAGAGGAGATGCTCGTCGACCGGGTGCGCTCCGGCGACGCCCGCGCGGCCGCGCGGCTCATGACCTGGGCCGAACGCGCCGACGCGCGCTTCGCGGAGGCGCACGCCGGGTTCGCCGCCGGGCTGGGGCACGCGCGGCGCCTGGGCATCACCGGTCCTCCCGGCGCGGGCAAGAGCACACTGGTCGAGGCGCTCTGCAAGCACTGGCGGACGTCCGACGCGCGCACCCTGGGCGTGCTCGCGGTCGATCCGTCCTCGCCCTTCTCGGGGGGCGCGCTGCTGGGTGACCGGGTGCGCATGTCGGCGCTCTCGCTCGACCCGGGCGTCTTCGTGCGCTCGATGGCCACGCGCGGCGCCTTCGGCGGACTGGCCCGCGCCACCGACGACCTGGCCGACGTGCTCGACCTGCTCGGGCGCCACACGATCCTGGTCGAGACCGTCGGGGTGGGACAGTCCGAGGTCGACGTCGTGCGCTCGACCGACCTCACGGTGCTCGTGCTGCATCCCGGTGCCGGCGACACGATCCAGGCCATGAAGGCCGGGTTGATGGAGGCCGCCGACCTGTACGTGGTCAACAAGTCCGACCTGCCCGACGCCGAGCGCCTGGTGCACGAGATCGCCGACGCGCTCGACCTGCGGCGCGGCGATCGCGAGCGCCCGCCGGTGGTGACCGTCTCGGCCGTCACGGGCGCGGGGCTGCCGCAGCTCGCGCAGACCCTCGACCGGCTGCTCGACGTGCGCACCGCCGACGGCCGTCTGGCACGCCGCCGGACCGAGAACCTCGCGTCCAGGGTGCGCCGCCTGGTCGACGCCGAACTCCGGCGCGAGGCCTGGGAGCGGGCAGGACTCGAAGGCGAACTCGTCCGCCGGATGGCCGGACCCGGTACGCTGTCGGTGTACGCCCTGGCCGCCGGACTCCTGGCGGCCTTCCGCGCGCGCGCCGCCGAGCGAGGTGACGCGTGAGAGCCGTCGCTGACACCGTCCCGCCGTCCCCGGAGGTCTCGTCGATGCAGCCGCCCATCCGCGTGCTGGTGGCCAAGCCCGGGCTCGACGGGCACGACCGCGGCGCCAAGGTCGTCGCGGCCGCGCTGCGCGACGCCGGCATGGAGGTCGTCTACGGCGGGCTGCACGCCACGCCCGAGGCGATCGTCGAGATGGCGCTCCAGGAGGACGTCGAGGTGGTCGGCCTGTCGATCCTCTCGGGCGCGCACATGACGCTCTTCCCCAAGGTGCGGCGGCTGCTCGACGAGGCCGGCGCCGACGACGTGCTGCTCACCGGCGGAGGCATCATCCCGAAGGCCGACATGGACGCGCTGGCCCGGTCGGGCGTCGGCCGCCTGTTCGGCCCGGGCGCGAGCCTCGACGAGCTGGCCACCTACATCCGCGGCGAGGTCGAGCGCCGCCGGTCCGCCGCGAGGAGCGCGTGACGACGATGAAAGATGCGCAGCGCAAGACGACACCGCACCCGATGCCCGATCAGGAGATCCTGAACATCGACGGGGCGGCCGCGCTCCTCGGCGTGAGCATCAAGACCTTCAGCAAGGTGCTGCGCGAGGGCGACGTCCCCGGGCGCAAGGTGGGGCGCGAGTGGAAGTTCTCGCGCCGTGCCCTGATCGACTGGATCGGCCAGTCGCGCTCGCGCAACTTCCTCGACCAGACCGACGCCGGCCTCGGCGAGCGTCCGCGCCGTGCGCGCGCGGCCGCCGCGGTGCGCCGACGCAAGACCGACGACGGCTACTCCGCGGACGACATGCGATGACGACCACCGAGATGGGACTCCTGACCGAGGAGCAGACGCTGCTGCGCGACACCGTGCGTGACTTCGCGCGTGACGAGCTGCTCCCGCAGGCGGTCGAGATCGACCGCGAGGCGCGCTTCCCGGTCGAGACGTTCAAGAAGATCGCCGAGCTCGGCCTGCTGGGCCTGCCGATCCCCGAGGAGTTCGAGGGGGCGGGCGTCGACGCCGTGACGGGCGCGCTGGTGATCGAGGAGCTCGCCAAGGTCTGCGCCAGCACCGCGCTCGGCGTGGCGGCGCACACCTCGCTCTGCCTCTGGCCGCTGTACACCTTCGGCAACGACGACCAGCGCGCGCGCTTCGTGCCCGACCTCGCCTCGGGACGCAAGCTCGGGGCCTTCGGCCTGACCGAGCCCGACGCCGGCTCCGACTCGGGCGGCACCAGGACGCGCGCCGTGCGCGACGGCGACGAGTGGGTGCTCAACGGCACGAAGATCTTCATCACGAACGCGAACTACGCCGACACGTTCGTGGTGACCGCGGTCACGGACGCCGAGAAGAAGACGCGCGGCGGCATCACGTCGTTCATCCTCGAGCGCGGCATGCCCGGCTTCACCATCGCCAAGGGCGACGAGAAGCTCGGCATGCGCGGCTCCGACTGGGGCGAGCTGGCGTTCGCCGATTGCCGCGTGCCGGACGCCAACGTGCTCGGCAACGTGGGCGAGGGCTTCTCGAACTTCATGCAGACCCTCGACGGCGGGCGCATCGGCATCGGCGCGCTCGCTCTGGGCATCGCCGAGGGCGCCTACGACCTGTCGCGCCGCTACGCCAAGGAGCGCGTGGCGTTCGGAAAGCCGATCGCCCAGCAGCAGGCCGTGGCCTTCATGCTGGCCGACATGGCCGTGAGCATCGAGGCCGCGCGCGGACTCATCCGCCGAGCGGCCCTGCTCAAGGACGCCTCCCTCCCGTACACCACCGAAGCCGCCATGGCGAAGCTCTTCGCCTCCGAGATCGCGATGAAGGTCACCTCCGACGCGATCCAGGTCCACGGCGGCTACGGCTACACGAGCGAATACCACGTCGAGCGCATGTATCGCGACGCCAAGCTGTGCACCATCGGCGAAGGCACCAGCGAGATCCAGCGCATCGTCATCAGCCGCGCCGTCCTCGGGGACGGCTGAAGACCAAGGAATCCATGACCATGACACAGCACGGCGGCCTCGTTGCCGCGGCCGTCCAGGGCGGCGTCGATGCCTTCGAGTCCATCTGGATGGAGATGCTCGACGCACCTCCGCCCGCGGCCGAGTTCCTGGCCGGGCTCGAGGCCCTGCCCGAAGTCCATCGTCGCAGCGTGGCGCCGGCGTTGCTCCAGCTGCTGCTCGAGAGCTACCAGGCGAAGGACGCCCACGCGGACGTGCTCGCGGTGATGCGTGAGCTGCTGCCGTACCGTCCGCGCGGGTTCGACGCGCTCGACGTCGTGAAGCGCGCGCTCACGGCGCGGTACGGCGACGAGCCGTGGTTCGAGCGCTTCGTCGCGCTGGCCGGCATCGAGGACGTCGACGTGCTCGAGGGCCTCGAGGCCTTCGACCGTCTGCTGGCGCTGCTGCCCGGCTCGCCGGTCTACCACGCCACCGGCTGGGGCGAGGGCGTGGTGGTTTCGGTCGACCTCGACGAGGACCACATCACCGTCTCGTTCCGCAGCGAGGTGCGCGAGCGCTCGATGCCGTTCCAGACCGGGCTCGACGTGCTGCGTCCGCTCGAGCGGCGCGACCTGCGCGCGCGGCTGCTGATCGACGTCGACGGACTGCAGCACGACGCCGAGAACGACCCGTCGGTGCTGATCCGCGCCGTGGCCCGCCTGCACAAGGGACGCGCCACGTCGAAGGAGATCAAGCAGTGGCTCGAGGGCGCGGTGATCCCGTCGTCCGGCTGGGCCAGCTGGTGGAAGAAGGCCAAGGTCGCCGCGGCGCACGACCCGTACCTCGCCGTCGAGAACCCGGCGCGCCCGTTGTTCATCCTGCGCAAGCGTGCGCTCTCGCCCGCCGAGGAGGTGGGGCAGGCGCTCGACCGCGCCAAGAACCTGACCGGCATGCTCGACGTCGTGCGAGGTCCGCTCTCGCTCGACCCCGCCGACGACGTCAAGGCGGTCATGCTCGATCACCTGCGCTCGCGGCTCGAGACCCCGGGCGAGAAGCCGGTGGCCAGGGTCGAGGCGTCGCTGCTGCTGGCGCGGCACGGCGTGATCCCGGTCGAGGAGGCCGGGCGCCTCGTGGGCTCGCTGGTGAGCGGCGAGACGCGCAGCGAGTCGATCGGCGACCTGCTCAGCGAGCTCAAGGCCGCGGGCATGCGCAAGGAGGCGCTCGACGCGTTCATCGCCGCCGAGCCGACGCTGTGGTCCGACGCGGTCATCGGCGAGCTCGCGAGCGTCCCGCCCGCGCTGCTCGACACGGTCACCGACCGGCTCCTGCAGGACGGACGCGGCGAGGCGCTGGCGAACCGCTTCGGCATCTTCCTGATGAGCCCCAGCCGTCAGCCGGCGGTGGTCACCAAGCTCGCCAAGCACTACGCGGCGGGCATGCTCGACGGCGTGGAGAACGCGCCCTCGGTGTCCGACGTCGTGATGGGCCTGCTGCACCTGGCCGAGACCCAGGCGCCCAAGGCCGCACGTGACGACCGTCCCGCGAAGGACGCGCTGAAGGGCGTGTCCGACGTGCTGTTCGCCAAGAAGAAGGGCCTCATGGCGGCCTTCGGCAAGCACGCCACGCGCAGCGAGCTCGAACGTGCGATGCACGTGCTCTTCCGCTGCCGCTCGATGCCCGACGACATCGGCAACGGGCTGAAGACCGTCTGCCACAAGCGCTTCCCCGACCTCGTGCCGCGCGACGAGACCCCGTTCTGGGAGACGAACGCGATCTTCTGCACGCGCAAGGGCATCGCGCGTCGTCAGGAGGAGCACCGCGTCCTGCTGCAGGAGAAGATCCCGGAGAACTCCGAGCAGATCGGACGAGCGGCGGCGTACGGCGACCTGTCCGAGAACTACGAGTGGACGGCGGCCATCGAGCAGCAACGCCAGCTCACCGAGAAGGCCGCGGCGATGGAGGCCGAGCTGCGGCTCGCACGTGCCATCGAGGACCAGGAGCTCAAGCCCGGCGTGGTGTCGCCCGGCACGCGCGTCACCTACGAGCGCGACGGCGAGAAGCACACCGTCACGATCCTCGGACCGTGGGACGTGGGCGAGGGACTCGTGAGCTACCGTGCGCCCATCGCAGCCGGCATGCTCGGAGCGAAGGCGGGAGAGACGGCCACGCTCGAGCTGCCCGACGGCGCGGTCAAGGTCATGGTGACCGAGGTCGTCCCGGTGGTCGAGGGACAGCCCGCGTGACCGCGGCGCGGCCGGCGCGGGCGACGGGCTGTGTCGCCGTCCGTCCGCGCCCGGGCGCCTCGTGTCGATGAGCGGCGCCGACGACTCGCAGCCGGACGACGCCCGGGCGGCGTCCGCCACGGGCGGTCCGTCGGCGGCCGAGATCGCGGCCGCGGCGCGCGTGGCCGGTGCGCACCGCGTGAGCGAGGCGGGCGAGCGGCCCGATGCGCCGCCGGCCGACGCCGAGCACGGACGCGTCGCCGAGCGTCCCGCGATGGACTTCTGGCGCGCGCTCTACGAGCGCCGCACGACGCGCCAGTTCGACGCGGCGCGTCCCGTCGCGCGCGAGGTCGTGCTCGAGCTGCTCGACGCCGCGCTCATCGCGCCGACCTCGTGCAACCTGCAGATGTGGGACTTCGTCGTGGTCGACGATCCCGTCCAGCGCGAGAAGCTGGGACGCCTGTCGACGCAGGTGCTCACCACGCCCGTCTCGATCTACGTCGCCTACGGCAAGGAGTACAGCGAGGAGGGCCACGCGAACGTGCAGTCGGTGGCCGCCGCGATGCAGAACATGTCGCTGGCCGCGCACGTCCTCGGCATGGGCACCTTCTGGATCAACCAGCTCGGCCCGCGTGACGAGGTGGGCCGCATCCTGGGCCTGCCGACGGACCGCGAGGTCGTGGCCGCGCTGGCCGTGGGCTGGCCGAAGGTCTACCCGACGCGCGCGCCGAAGCGCCGCCCGTTCGAGCACGTGGTGCACTGGAACCACTTCAGCGGACGTCCCATCCCGACGTCGCCGCGCCCGGCCGACTGGACGCTCGACCTGATCCGCGACTACCAGCAGGCGCGCGTGCTGAACGGCAACCGCTACAACAAGGCGCGCCCGTGGGAGATGGACGCCGCGTTGGCCGCCGCGCTGCGCGTGGCACCGCGCGTCGACGAGGGACGTCCCGGCGACGACGCTCCGCGCTGGCTGGACGTCCTGCCGGTGCACGGCCTGTTCACGGGCGCGATGGCGCGCCACCACCGCGACCACCGCTGGGCGGTGCTCGAGCTGTCCGACGACGTGGCGCGCTTCGCGGCCAAGCGGACGGCGCCCTTGCCCTGCGACGCGTTCGTGTTCGATCCGGCGCACCCCGAGGCGTTGCCGCAGGGAGCGTTCGCCGTGATCTCGGTGCTGAACCGGCTCGAGGCGCTGCCGCCCGCCGACCGCCCGAAGCTGCTCGCGGCGCTGCACGCGGCGCTGGCGCCCGACGGCGTGCTGCTCGTCCAGCACGTGAGCGCGCGCAGCTTCCACGGCGTCGCGTCGTGGATGCACGCGCGCCGCGGCGGGCCGGGAGGCGTCGAGTACGTCCTCGCGCCCGACCCGAACCTCGGTCCGTTCGAGGCGCTCTCGCCGGCGGCCGTCGACGCGCTGTTGCGGGACGCGGGCTTCCGCACCGAACGATCGTCCTGCGAGGACGTCGTCCCCTCGAAACGGGAAGTCGAGTTCCGCACGCGCAACATGCCCGCCCCGCTGCGCGCGGCCGTGCGCGCCGCGGTGGGGGTCGGGCGGGCCGTCGGCGGGTTGCCCGGAGTGTCGGCCTTCGCGCGCACACGCACGCTCGTGTCGCGCAAGGCGGACCGCGTTCTCGGGTAGACTGACCCGTCGCGGTGCCGAAGGGGCGCCGCGGCGCGGCGGGCGCGGAGGGCGTCCCGCCGAGGAGACGGCGGTGGGCGACAGCGAAGACCATCCGTACCCCGGGGCGACCGGACTCGAGCGCCTCATGCTGGCCTTCCTCGAGGCGCACGAGATCGACGACGACGAGGCGTTCGAGCGCTACGTCGCCGGGCTCGGCGAGGAGGCGACGGGGCTCCCCGGGTTCCGTCTCGAATACCGCGAGTCGATGCGGCTCGTGCAGTCGATCGTGCGCAACGACGGAGGGAGGAGCTCGGCCGAGGACGAGCGCGAGCTCTCCGACGAGGAGCGCGAGGCTCTGCGCGCTCGGTTGACCGCGATGTGGGAGGGCGGCCGGCTCGAGCGGCGCTACGAGCTCGGCGCGCCTCTCGCGCGCGGCGGGACCAGCGTCATCCTGGCCGTACGCGACCGCGAGTTCGGCCGCGATCTCGCGATGAAGGTGCTGCTGGCCCCCGGCGAGGAGGTGCCCGCGTTCCCCGCCCTCGAGGAGGACGACACGAGGCGCGGCGCGTGGCTGACGCCGGTCGTCCAGCGCTTCGTGCAGGAGGCCCGGGTCACGGCGCGGCTCGAGCACCCCGGCATCGTGCCGGTGTACGACCTGGGCGCCGACGGACACGGGCGTCCGTACTTCACGATGAAGCGCGTGCACGGGAGGACGCTCGAGGAGGTGGCGCTCGACGCGCGTCACGGCCGCGGCGGCTGGAGCATCAATCGCGTCGTCTCGGTGCTGCAGCGCGTGTGCGAGGCGGTGAGCTACGCGCACAGCCAGGGCGTCCTGCACGGTGACCTGAAACCCGGCAACATCATGGTCGGCGAGTTCGGCGAGACCTACGTGATGGACTGGGGCCTGTGCGTGCCGCGCATCGACGACGGACCGATCCAGAGCGTGAAGCCGCGCGTCTCGATGTCCGACGTGTTCGGGCGCGCGCGCAGCGGGTCCGCGTTCGGCACCGTCCCGTACATGGCGCCCGAGCAGGCGCGCGGCGCGGCCGACGAGCTCGACGAGTGCGCCGACGTGTATTCGATCGGCGCCGTGCTGTACCACGTGCTGACGGGCATCGTCCCGTACACCGACGTCGTCCCGAGCCGGCTGCCGCAGCTCGTGCTGCTCAAGGTGCGTGGTGCGGGACCGAGCGCGATCCACGATCTGCACCCCGAGGCGCCCGCGGCACTGATCGAGATCTGCGAGCGGGCGATGGCGCGCGACCCAGGGGCCCGGCACCCGACCGTGGCGATGCTCGGGAACGACCTCTCGAACTACCTCGCCGACCTGAACGACGACCGCCGGCGGGCGCAGCTCGTGAACCTCTTCCTGCAGCGCATGCTCGCCGAGCACTCGCCGGACCGCGCCCGCGGGCGGGATCTCACGGTGGCCGAGGTGGTCGAGCGCGCCGTGCAGGAGCTCGACCGCGAGGGTCCCGGAGATCCCGCCGACGAGGCCGAACTGCGCTTCACGATCGGACGCGTCTTCCGGCGTCTCGACCGGCGCGAACAGGCCTTGCGGCAGCTCGGATCCGCCGAGCACCTGTTCCAGCTGGCCGAGGCCGGCAACTCGCGTTCGGCCCTGGCCTGCCGCTACGAACTCTCGTTGCTCGTCGAGCGGCAGGGAGATCCCACGCGGGCGGTCTCGATGCTCGAGGAACTCGCGTCACGCCAGGAGGGCCTGCTCGGGGAGCACGACGAGGACACGCTCGAGACGCTCTTCCTGCTGGCCGAGGCTCGGGCGCGTTCGGGCGACCTCGCGCGCGCGCTCGAGCTGCACGAGATCGTGTACGGACGCAGGAAGTCGTCGCTGGGTGCCGAGCATCCCTCGACCCTCGACTCGTTGGGCTGCCTGGCGATCATGAAGGTCGACATGGGCGACGTCGAGGGCGGCATCGAACTGCAGCGCAGGGTGCTCGACGGCTGCGTCCGCGAGTGGGGCGAGGACCATCCGCAGACGATCATCGCGTACAGCGACCTGGCGTCGATCATCATGAGGAGCCCGGAGGTCGAACGCGGCCTCGGCCCCGCGCGCATCGCCGCCGAGCTCAGCGAGCGCGTCCACGGGCCCGCGCACCTCTACACGCTCACGATCTCGAGCAACCTCGGGCAGGTCCTGTGGATGACGGGACGCCTCGGCGAGGCCGACATCGTGTTGAGCCGTACGGTCGAGCGCATGCGGGCGGCCGACATCACTCCCGGACGCGTGACCTTCTCGATCCTCAACAACCTGGCGGTGCTGCGGACCACCGAGGGACGCTTCGACGAGGCCCTGGCGCTCCACGCCGAGGCGGTCGCGGGCGCGCGGCGCGTCCTCGGCGACGACCACTACTTCACCGGTCGCTACCGCTCGTCGTACGGCCGGAGCCTGCTGCGGGCGGGACGCGTCGAGCTGGCCTGCGACGAGCTGGCGGCTGCCTACAAGCTCCTGCTGCTGCAGCTCGGCGACGGCAACTCGTGGACGATCGAGGCGTTCGAGCTGCTCGAGGAGGCGCTCGGACTCCTGCGCCGCGGGCGGAGAGGCCAGGGCGACGACCCAGGCGACGTCGCCGACGGGGACGAGCCTCCGCCGCGGACGGAGTCCGTCTCCGAATGACGTCCGGACGCGCCCACGCGGAGCGCGCCCGGACGTCGTGAAGTCTCAGTCCACGGTCACGGCACGGTGGCCTTGATCGTGTTCGAGAGCGACTCGCCGTTCGACGCACCGCTGTCGTCCACGCGCCACTGGTAGAAGAACACATCACCCGTCGAGGCGCCGCTCGGCCAGGTGAACTCGTACTCGAGCTCGCCGTTCGCGTCGGCGCTCAGGCCGCTCACGACCACGTCCGGGGTCGGGCCGAGGACGCCGTGGGACGGGTCGACGACCGTCGAGGTGCCGCTGACCAGGATCACGTCGGCGTACGCCGGCACGTCCTCGAGCGTGATCGTGACCTGCGTGCCGGGCAGCAGGCCGCCGCGGCCCTTCGCCAGCGGGACACCGCAGGTCCCCGTCACGCCGTTCGAGGCGACGCCCCAGGGCGTGAAGCTGACCATCCACGCGGCACCGGCGCCCGTGCCCCCGGAGTCGTCGCCCGGCGCGCTCACGAAGAGGTCGTCGAGGTCGTCCCCGTCGACGTCACCGACCAGCACGGCGCACGTGCCGAACGCGTCGCCGGGGGCTCCCAGGACGGCCGCCTTGAGCAGCGCGCCGCTCGCGCCCGAGTAGACGCGGATCTCGCCCGCACCGCTGCCGCCGGCGGAGGACGCCGGTGCGGCCACGATCACGTCGCAGCGTCCGTCGCCGTCGACGTCGCCGGTCCCGGCGACCGACGAACCGTAGCGCTCTCCCGAGCCCGTGCCGGTGAACGTGTGGATCACGTCGCCGTCGTCACCCGACACGACGAGCGCCGTGCCCTGACCGGTCGGGTCGCCGGAGGAGTCCCGCGGGTCGTCGCCGATCACGTGGTCGAGCCACCCGTCGCCGTCGACGTCGCCGGCGAAGGCGACGCTCGTCCCGAGACGCTGACGCGTCGACGTCCCGGAGCGCGTACGCACGACGGACATGTCGCTCGGGTCGAGCACGACGAAGTAGCCCTCGTCGGTCGTGCCGGCCTGCGGCGCGCCGATGCCGGGGAGGGGATCGTGTCCGCTCCAGGTCTTCCACGCCGGCCAGACCGCGATCGACGCGCCGAAGCCGTCGGACGCCGTCGAACCGAAGGCGTCGTCGAGCAGCGAGCCGTCGTCTCCCGAGAGGAGCCAGACGGCGCCCGCGTCGCTGGCCGCGGTGTCGTCGCCGGGGATGCCCACGAGCAGGTCGTCGTGCCCGTCGGAGTCGACGTCACCGAGTCCGCCGACGGCCGCGCCGAGGCGGTCGCCGACGTCGCTGCCGCTGACGCTGAACAGCAGCGTGTGGTCGTCGCCCGAGTACACGTCGACGTAGCCCGCGATGCCGCCGTCGCCCGGGGCGCCGATGGCGAAGTCGGGCGTGCCGTCGTCGTCGACGTCCCCGAGCCCGGCGAGGGCAGCGCCGAAGAGGTCGCCCTCGTCGTCTCCGACGAAGGTGGCGAGCACGCTGCCGTCGGCGCCCGAGAGCAGCCGCGCGCGACCGGTGTCGCCGTCGTACGACGGGGCGCCGACGAGCACGTCGTCGACGCCGTCCGAATCGACGTCTCCGACGGGCGCGACGACGCTCACTCCGTCGCCGGCCGAGCCATGATGGATCCACGGCGACTCCTGTCCGCGCGACGCGGACACGAGGCCGATGGAGGTGAAGACGACGAGCGCGATACGGGTCGCGCGACTCACACGAGGACGCATGGAGTGCTCCTTGGTGGAGGCTCGCGGCGACTGCGTGCAGTCGTGAACTGTCCGGACGCACCCTCTCCTTCACCGGGGTCGCGTGCGGCCTCGGCCGGGATGGGATCGTGCGTCCACGAAGCCGGCGGGGGGCGGATCCCGAGCCGTGAGGTCACCGCGGAGCGGCGACCGACATTCGGGTCTCCCCCGGATCGTTCCTCTCGGACGCGTGCGGCTCACGCCCCTCGCGAGACGTTCATCGCACGACGTCGGTCACTCGGCGCGGGTGCAACGCGTCGCGACGCAAGACGTCTTGATCGTCGGATGCTGCTGGACTAGGCTCACGGGGACATCGACGACGATCCGCACTGGCTATGGCAACCGAAGCGGATCGCAGTCGGGTCTTCGCATCCCGTGCTGCTTCGCACTGCGCTCGAGTCCTCCCTGCTGTTGTCGAGGATGGCCGCGTGACACACGCTGCGTCACGCCTGGGAATCTGTAGGTCGATCAGCCCTCGCGGTCGCGCCCGAGCAGCGACGCGGCGGCTTCGATCGCGCGCTGCAGCGCCTGGCGCACCGCTTCGGTCGAGATGTCGAGTTCGGCGGCGACGTCCTTCGTCGACATGCCCTTCTGGATCAACGTGAACACGGCACGCTGCTTCGGCAGCAAGCGCGTCACGATGAGTTGCAGACGGCGCAGTCGCTCGTTCCGGATGGCGCTCAGCTCGGGATCGTTCTCGGGGTCGTCGTCGATGCGTTCGAAGAGCGCGGGGTCGCCGTCGACCCGGCGGTGCTCCGAACGCTTCGCGGTGTTCATGCCTCGGAGACGGTCCCTCACGTGGTAGTCCATCCGTTGCACCAGCAACGCGACGAACTGCTCTTCGGTGTCGAAGGTGTAGTCGGAGAGCCGCGGCCAGAAGCGTGCGATGACGGAGTTGGCCAGGTCTGCCGTGTTCATCAGGCGCCTCAGCGCCGAGTCCGGAGCGAGCGTGTAGCGACCCTTGCTCAGCGCCACGTCGGTGAGGTAGGTGGCGAACTCGTTGTCGACGTCAGGGTCGGCGCCGAGACGTTCGTAGACGACCTTGAGCGCCGTGCTGCCCAGGTCGCCGCCGGTGCTCAGGTGACGCAGCGCGGCGTCCATCGCCTCGTCGCCGGCGATGAGACGCGCCGAGGCTGGGCCGAGTCGTCGCCGTGCGTGCTCGACGAGTTCGCTCTGGTAGTCCTTGTGTGTGCTCATGGATCGCGATCGTCCACGTCGGAATGCCTTCCTGCGAGGCCGCGCCATGGGCCCAGGATCGGGAGGTCTCGGACTCGGTGCCGGTGGCGGCGCCGAGGGACCCGGTTGACGACCTCTCGGTCGTCCTGCTCTCGGGGCCGGGTCCGTCCGCTCTCCGCCACACCAAGAGAAGCGTCGGTGATGCGTTTCGAGAACGGGCGATCCGAAAAGTTTCCTTCGGCTCGAATCGCACCTTGGTTCGGGGCGCGCGTCGGCTCTGAGAGATCAGAAGCTCCACGGTTCGTCCAACGGGTGCAGGCGTCCGTGGAGTGGGAATCGAAGGGGAGGAGAGAGTTGGCCGTCCGGATCGAGCCTGGTCCGGACGGCTCGCCAGAACTCCTCCTGTCGCACGGTCGACGGGCTGCCCGCCCGGGGGGGCGCGCAGTCACGACGTCCAAGGGAGGTCGTCATGATCGAGCCGGAGAGTCCGCGGGGCGGCATCTGGTTCGAGGATCCGTTCCGCCGTCAGCGCGACGGGGGACTGCTGGGCTTGCGAAGGCTCGCGGCGAGAGCCGCTGCCGCCGGGCTCGCGGGACGGATGCTCGATCTGCCGGTCGCGAGGACGGGAGACCAGGGGAACGGGGCCGGTCGAATCGAAGAACCGCGTCCCTGAGCGACGGTCGGCTGCCGGGGGGCGGCCGACCGTCCGCTCTTTTCTGGTCGAGAGAGCTTTCGTCAGGCCGGTCGTCGACCTTCCGTGGCGCCGAGGGACCGATAGCGGGGCCGACGATCCTTTCGTGCGGAGTGAGGCGGTTCGGTATCCTCGGCGGTTGATCCGGGCGTGCTGCCCGGTCGACCCGACGAGGGCGGCGGCGGCGCTCCCCGCGTCCCGGGGAGGAGCTCCCCGGGGGCCCCCTCGGACCCCAGACCGCGAGGCCGAGGGCCGTCCATGCCCACCCCGTCCGTCGAGCCCTACCGCCCGAAGCACCACATCCGCATCGTGACCGCGGCGTCGCTCTTCGACGGGCACGACGCGGCCATCAACGTGATGCGGCGCATCCTCCAGAGCTCGGGTGCCGAGGTGATCCACCTCGGGCACAACCGCTCGGTCGAGCAGATCGTGTCCTGCGCCATCCAGGAAGACGTGCAGGCCATCGCGATCACGTCGTACCAGGGCGGGCACGTCGAGTTCTTCCACTTCATGCGGGAGCTGCTCGACGCGCGAGGCGCCAAGGACATCCGCATCATGGGGGGAGGCGGCGGCACGATCCTGCCGTCCGAGATCGAGGACCTGCACGCGTTCGGCATCGACCGCATCTACTCGCCCGACGACGGGCGTGCCCTGGGTCTGCAGGGCATGATCAACGACCTGCTCGAGAAGTGCGACTTCCCGACCGTCGGCCCCGACTTCGACGGGGCGCTCGAAGGCCTGGAGGAGCGTGATCCGCGCTGCATCGCGCGCCTCATCTCGCGCATCGAGAACCACCCCGAGCTCGGGGGACCGCTTCACGACCGGCTGGCGCCGAAGCTGTCCGAGCGCCGCGTGCCGGTGTTGGGCATCACGGGACCCGGTGGCTCGGGGAAGTCGTCGCTCGTCGACGAGATCGTCCGGCGCTACCTGCACGACTTCGACGACAAGACCATCGCGGTCATCTCGGTCGACCCGAGCAAGCGCAAGACGGGCGGCGCCCTGCTGGGCGACCGCATCCGCATGAACGCCATCGACGACCGGCGCGTCTACATGCGCAGTCTCGCGACGCGGCAGAGCAACCTCGCGCTCAGCAGGCACGTGCAGGGAGCCATCGACATCTGCCGCGCGGCGGGCTTCGACCTCGTGATCGTCGAGACCTCGGGCATCGGTCAGTCCGACACGGAGATCACCGACCACTCCGACGTCTCGCTGTACGTGATGACGGCCGAGTACGGCGCCGCGACGCAGCTCGAGAAGATCGACATGCTCGACTTCGCCGATGTGATCGCGATCAACAAGTTCGACAAGCGCGGGTCGCTCGACGCGTTGCGCGACGTCCGCAAGCAGTACCAGCGCAACCAACGGCTGTTCGACACGCCCGACGAGGAGCTGCCCGTCTACGGCACGATCGCGTCGAACTTCAACGACCCGGGCACGAACGTCCTCTACCGCAGGCTGATGGACGTGGTCGCCCAGCGCACCGGCGCGCCGCTGCACAGCTCGCTCGCCCTCGGATCCGACCGTCCGCAGCGCTTCGTGATCCCCGCCGAGCGCGCGCGCTACCTGGCCGAGATCGTCGAGACCTGCGAGGACCGCGCACGGTTCGCGCTCGAGCAGGCGGCGATCGCCCGCAAGCTGTACCAGATCCGCGGGGCGATCGGCGCGCTCCAGGCGCACGTGGGGGAGACGTCCATCGACTTCGTCGACTCGGGGGACGACGAGGTCGTCTCGGTGGTGCAGCTCGTGCGCCAGGAGTCGACGGCGGTCCCCGAGCTGGCGGCCGAGTACAGACGCCTCAAGGAGACCCTCGACCCCGAGTGCCGGCGGTTGCTCCAGGAGTGGCCGTCGGTGCTGAAGCGCTACCGCGCCAACCTCTACAAGTTCCAGGTGCGCGACCGCGTCATCGAGCAGGAGCTGGCGAGCGAGTCGCTCTCGGGTCTGCGCGTGCCGAAGGTCGCGCTGCCGCGCTGGCACGACTGGGGCGACATCCTCGCGTGGCTGCTCACGGAGAACGCGCCAGGGATGTTCCCCTACACCGCCGGGGTGTACCCGCTCAAGCGTGCGGAAGAGGATCCCGCGCGCATGTTCGCGGGCGAGGGCTGCGCCGAGCGCACGAACCGGCGCTTCCACTACCTCTCGCGCGGCCTGCCGGCCAAGCGCCTGTCGACCGCGTTCGATTCGGTGACGCTCTACGGCGAAGACCCGGCGGTGCGGCCCGACGTGTACGGCAAGGTGGGCAACTCGGGCGTGAGCGTGGCCACCGTCGACGACGCGAAGCGCCTCTACTCGGGCTTCGACCTGGTCGACCCGCGCACGTCGGTCTCGATGACCATCAACGGTCCGGCACCCATGGTCCTGGCGTTCTTCATGAACGCGGCGGTCGACCAGCAGTGCGAGAAGCACGTGCGCGAGGTGGGGCAGCTCGAGGAGGTCGACGCGAAGATCGACGCGATCCATCGCGAACGCGGCGTGCCGCGCCCCAGGTACCGGGGTGACCTGCCACCGGACCACGACGGGCTCGGCCTGCTGCTGCTCGGCGTGAGCGGTGACGAGGTCCTGCCGCGCGAGACCTACGAGCGCATCAAGGCGGACACGCTGCGGTCGGTGCGCGGGACGGTGCAGGCCGACATCCTCAAGGAGGACCAGGCGCAGAACACCTGCATCTTCTCGACCGAGTTCGCCCTGCGCATGATGGGCGACATCCAGCAGTACTTCGTCGCGAACGGGGTGCGCAACTTCTACTCGGTGTCGATCTCCGGCTACCACATCGCCGAGGCCGGTGCGAACCCCATCACGCAGCTCGCCTTCACGCTGGCGAACGGGTTCACGTACGTCGAGTACTACCTCTCGCGCGGCATGAAGATCGACGACTTCGCGCCGAACCTGTCGTTCTTCTTCAGCAACGGGCTCGACCCGGAGTACGCGGTCATCGGCCGTGTCGCTCGGCGCATCTGGGCCCGGGCGATGCGCCATCGCTACGGCGCCAACGACCGCAGCCAGAAGCTCAAGTACCACATCCAGACGTCGGGACGCAGCCTGCACGCGCAGGAGATCGGCTTCAACGACATCCGTACGACGCTGCAGGCGCTGTACGCGATCTACGACAACTGCAACTCGCTGCACACGAACGCCTACGACGAGGCGATCACCACGCCGACCGAGGAGTCGGTGCGCCGCGCCATGGCGATCCAGCTCATCATCAACAAGGAGCTGGGCATGGCGCGCAACGAGAACCCGCTGCAGGGTGCGTTCATCGTCGACGAGCTGACCGACCTCGTCGAGGAGGCCGTGCTGACCGAGTTCAGGCGTCTCTCCGAGCGTGGCGGCGTGCTGGGCGCGATGGAGCGCATGTACCAGCGCAGCAAGATCCAGGAGGAGTCGCTGCGCTACGAGTCGCTGAAGCACACGGGCAAGCTGCCCGTGGTGGGCGTGAACACCTTCCTCGACGAGAAGGGCTCGCCGACGATCGTGCCGGCCGAGGTGATCCGCTCGACGCCCGAGGAGCGCGACGAGGCGATCGCCGCGGTGCAGGCGTTCCAGGCGCGGAACGCCCGTCGATCGGGCCCGGCGCTCGAGGCGCTGAGGCGCACCGCGGCCGGTGAGTCGAACACCTTCGAAGTCCTGATGGACGCGGCCAAGGTGGCCAGCCTGGGACAGATCAGCCGCGCGCTCTACGAGGTCGGCGGACAGTATCGCCGCAACATGTAGGCGCCCTGGTCACGACCGCCGTCGAGCGGACGTCATGCCGCTCGTCTTGCGCGCCGACGACCACCTCGACCGGCAGGCCGAACCGCTACAGGGTGACGCCGAAGACGCCCTTGAAGGCGAAGCCGATCAGCAGGGAGAGCACGAAGACCGTGCCCATGATCCCGACCTCGCCGCCGGGCAGCCAGCCCAGATCGCGTTGGGGGTACGCGATGCGCACGTCGGCGATGGGAGAGTCGGCGTCGAGGCCGGCCTCGCCGGGGTACAGCAGTCCCTCGAGGCTCTTGGTGCGCATGACCGGGATCTTGCGCGGGTCGCCGCCGACGGCGATGCGCTTCTCGATCACCTGGTCGCCGACGTGGATCTTGGCCACGTGGTCGCCGGCTTCGGCGAGGTGCAGCTTCCAGGCGATCTCACCGGACGCGTTCGAGCGCACGCGGTCGACGAGCTCGATGCCCGCGGGGAGCTCGAGCCGTACGTCCGTGGCCTTCACCGACATCGGTCCGGCGATCGTGGGGTCGAGCGTCGCGGTGAGCAGCTCGGTCTTGCCGGGGTCGATGGGCGCGTAGCCGTAGTTGGCCACGAGCTGCACGATGATGGCCATCATCGGGACGAGCATGACGACCATCGGCATGATGTTGTGCCCGATGTAGAGCACGTTCTTGACCAGGATCTTGCCCACCGACGCGAACACGCCGAGCAGGTCGTCCTGGAAGAGCCGGATCTCCATCAGGTGCACCTTGATGTCGTTCTTGGCGCGCTCGATGCCCTTCTGGTTGCTCACGTGCTTGTAGACGACGAGCGCGACGACTCCGCCCAGGCACGACCAGAAGATGATGTCGATCCAGGCCGAGAACGACCCGTACCAGCCGAACAGCAGGTCGAAGACGGTGGACGTGACGGAGTTGAACGTGTTCATGGACGGGTCATGGCCGGCGGGCGGGGGCGACTCGGTGCGGCGCGCTCCCGCACCGGCGCGGCGACGGGCCGGCGTCGGTGACGGGATGCGGCTCGCGACACGGCTTCAGGAGATGTACCCGAGGCCGCGCAGCTTGGCTTCGATGTCCTGGTCGCTCTGCGCGTCGTCGAAGTGCGCGAGCTCCTTCTCGAGGATGTGCGTGATGAACTCCTCGACGGTCGCGTAGCCGGCCGTGTCCGAGACCTTCTTCAGGCGCGCCACGAGGTCCTTGTCGAGCTTGACTTTGGTGCCACCGAACATGAGGTCTTCTCCGGGGACGGGGCCGCGAGCCGGCACGCGCCGGATGCGTCGGCCCGAGGGGGCGATCTTGGCGGGGGGCGGGTCGGCGGGTCAGTCGAGGAACGACTTGCCCACCATGTCGTCGGGGACGGGGATTCCGAAGTGGGCGAGCAGGCTGGCGGTCACGTCGGTGAGGTCGTGCCCGTCGGTCGACAGCTTGCGGTTGCAGAACAGGATGCCGGGGACGACGGCGGGGTCCATCAGGTGGTTGCCGGTGAAGTCGCCGCCCTTGTTGTCGTCGATCTCGCGCCTGTTCGTACCGCCGAGGGTCGACGTGTCGGAGCAGCAGTAGCCGGCGTCGTAGCCGACCACGATGTCGGGGGCCTCGGCGACGCGGCTGCCCGAGTACACGTCGCTCGACCGGAAGGCCCGCCGCACGACCTTGGCGTTCGTCTTGGGGTCGATGATCTGCTCGAGCTTGCCCATGATCTCGGCCACGAGCCCGTCGGCCTCGGAGGCCTTCACGATGCCGTGCCCCTCGCGTCCCTCGATGTTGAGGTACAGGCCGTTGAAGCCGAGACCGTAGGCACGCGTCCGGAGCCAGTCGACGTCGTGGAGCTCGCCGGTCTGGGCCGGTTCGCCGATCGCCGAGGCGTCGACGGGTTGCCAGACGTGCTGGCCCTCGACGACCTCGCCGGTGTCGCGCTCGTAGCCGTGACCGTCGGCGGCGATGCGGACGCCTTCGGGCAGCATCACCAGGTATCCCTGGTCGCGCAGCCAGGCGTTGAGGTTCACCTTGCGCGTGAACGGCTGGAAGCCGTGGTCGCTGATCACCATCAGCAGCGCGTCCGGCGGGAGCGTGTCGCGCACGTGTCCCAGCACGCGGTCGATGCCCTCGTAGAAGCCCTCGAGGTCGTGCCCGTGCTTCTTGGCTGCCTCGGGCCGATAGGCCGGGTGCTCGACCTCGGCGCCGGGAGTCTTGGGATCGCCCAGGTGCCACAGCATGTGGCACTGCAGATCGATGTCCGACAGGTACATGAAGGTCATGTCGCCGCGGCCGAAGCGCTCGAGCGCCAGGTCGAGCATGCGGTAGCCGTCCTCGTGCACCAGCCCGACCTGCTTGACGAAGTCGTCCTCGTCGAAGAGACCGTCTTTCAGCGCGTTGGTCTCCTCGGGCATGCCCTGGGTGTAGAAGTGGCCGAGCTCGTCGAAGAGCGCCACCGCCGCGTCGTCGTCGGGGGTCGTGATGGCCGTGACCGGCGCGGCCGCCGAGAAGTTGAGCGGCGACGCGTAGAGCTTGAACTGCGGACGCAGCTCCTTCGCGTAGAAGCGCACGATGCCCGTGACGGGCATGTACGGCATGATCTCGAAGGTGACCTCCATCCAGTCGGTCCACTCGCCTTCGCGCACGACCGCCTGCGAGTCGCCGCAGTGGATCCAGGCGACATCGTCCTCGGGGTCGATCTCGACGGTGAGCGGTGCGGTCAGGTAGTGCGTCGGGTCGCCCTTCGGATAGGTGCGCATCGCGTCGGGCGGGCCGAGCAGGACGTCGCGCACCGTGTCGCCGATGCCGTCCTCGTCCTCGTCCTCGACGCGCACGCTGCGGAACTCGGCCTTGAGCGAGGTCGAGTTCGGCACGAGCACGTCGGTGTACCAGGCGTACTTGCCGTTGAGCGCGCGGAGGTCGTCGGTGCCCATGCCCGAGAGCGTGAGCGCGCCCGACGGCGTGGGCGGGAAGTTGCCGGGGATGCGGTAGACCTCGGTCTCGACGCCGGCGTCGTGCAGGTAGTCCCAGAAGGGCTTGCCCGAGCGGTTGTTGACGATCGTGTCGCCGCCCCAGAGCGGAAGCGTGTAGCCGAAGAGGTCGAGCGTCGTCGCCTCGTCGCCGCTGGGTGGCGGCGTGGCCGACGAGATCGCCGTATACGTCTTCGGGTCGCGGTGGATGAAGTCGTAGATGCCGTGGCCGCCTGGGTTCATGCCGGTCACGAAGTTCGACCAGGCCACCGGGCTCTGCGGTGGGTTCGACGTGCCGAGCTTCTGGAAGGTGCCCTCGGCGGCGAGGCGCGCGAAGTTCGGCATGCGTCCTTCGTCGGCCAGGCGCTGCAGGATGACGGGGTCGACCCCGTCGATGCCGAGCACGAACACGCCGGCCTTGCCGGCGGTCGCCTCGGTCGCCGCCTCGCTCGGTGCGGGAGCGGCGTACAGCGACGGGACGGCCGCGGCCAGCGCGACCAGCAGGACGGGGACCGGCGACGCCCTCATCGCGACGACTCCTCGGTGGCCGCCACCGCGGCGGCCGCGGCCGGCGCGGACTGCCCGGCGGGGAAGATGCGAGCACCGGGCGCGCTGCCCGACTGGCTCAGGCTGTGCGGGTCGAGCATGCCGGCGACGTTGCCGTCGCGGAAGATGTCCGTGCCCTGCATGTACTTCGGCGGCTGCTGCCCGAAGAGCTTCATGACCGAAGGCGCCATGTCGAGCAACGTGGGCGTGTCGGTGGCGATCGGACGGCTGCAGAAGAACACGCCCGGGACGATGCGCGGGTCGACGCAGTGGTCGCCGCTCCAGCTCTTCTTGTTGTCGCTGAAGACCTCCTCCGGCACCGCGCCGGTGGCGCAGTCCCACGAGTTCCGGTAGCCGCCGTCGTAGCCGATGATCAGGTCGGGCGCGTCGAAGCGGTACGGTCCGTCGAAGAAGTCGGCCGACGCGAACACGTCGAGGATGGCCTTCTCGCCGGTCTTCGGGTCGCGCAGCTCCTTGAGCCTCGCGATCAGCTCGGCGACGAGCGCGTCGTACTCGGCGCCCTCCTCGACGATGCCGCTGGCCTCGCGTCCCTTGCGGTTGATGAACATGCCGGTCAGGCCGAGGCTGAAGGCGCGCGTGCGGCTCCAGTCGACCTGCGCGAACCAGTCACCCGACGTGCGCTTGTCGTCCTTCAGGAAGAGGTAGCCCTCGTCGCGCAGCCAGGCGTTCAGGTTCACGCCGCGCCGGAAGTTCGTGAATCCGTGGTCGCTGATGACCATCAGGCACGTGTCGTCGCGCACGAGCTCGTCCCACATCTCGCCGAGCATCGTGTCCATGCGCTGGTACGTGCGCAGGATGGCGTCCTTCCACTGCTCGGTGTCGCGGCCCTCGTTCGCCGGGTGCTCGGGGTCGAGGTACCGGTAGAACATGTGCTGGACGCGGTCGGTCGTGTCGAACACGCAGGTGACGAGGCCCTTCTTCTGGCGCTTGAGCGCGTCCTTGAACATGGCCACGCGCTCGTCGGCGATGAGCATGGCCTGCTCGTAGAAGGCCTTCTCGTCGATCACGCGCTCGTTGAGCGCCCAGGTGTCCTCGGCCAGCCCGAGCGTCGCGAACTTGCCCAGCTTCTTGGCCAGGTAGATCGCGTACACCGTCGGATGGCTGATCGGCATCGCCGGGTTCTCCGGGTCGATGTGGATCGGCGTGTGGTAGAGGTTCACCTCGGGGTCGACGCTGTTGAAGTAGAAGCGCGTGATGCCGTTGACCTTGGCCATGCGTCCGGCGTCGAAGGTCAGCGTGACCCACTCGCTGTATTCTTGGGGACGCAGGACGATCGGCTCGTCGACGCCGTCGATCTCGAGCTTCGCCGACTGCTTGTCGTCGGCGACCGTGATCGTCATCGGCACGGTCATGTGCCCGCCGCCCGGCGCGTCGGGGCCCATCACGCGCGTGCGGATGCGGTTGCCCTGGCGCCGCAGCACCGTCTGCTCGCCGCCCGTGAACGCCGCGTGTCCGTCGGAGCTCTGGGTGCTGAAGAACCCGAAGGTGCCCTGGCTGCCGCGCAGGTCGGGCACGCACATGCCCGACAGCAGCAGTCCCTTGAAGGGGACCGGCGGGAACGTGATCGGCACGCGCTGGATGGTCGACGTGATGTTGCGCTCGCCGAGCACCTTCCAGAAGGCCTGGCTCTTCTGGAGCAGCTTGATCGTCGAACGCGTCCCCGGCAGCGGGACGGCGAACTTGCCGATGTTCATCACGCGCTTCACCGAGCGGATGTCGGTGCTCGAGAGCATCGGCATGTACGTGCACGGATCGCGCGTGAGGAAGTCGTAGATGTTGTGCCGCGACGGGTCGACGCCGGTGGTGAAGCTCGACCACGCGACCGGCGACATCGACGGGTAGCTCGTGCCCAGCGGACGGAAGACGCCGCGCTCCGCCAACCGCTGGAAGTTCGGCAGCTTGCCCTCGCGCATGAAGCGCGTGGCGATGCCGGGATCCATGCCGTCGAGCCCGAGCACCACGACCCGCTTCACCTTCGCGTTCTTGAACGGGTTGCCGGTGACGACCAGGCGCCACAGGAGCTTGATCGGGAACATGAGCACCACGCCGAACGCGAGGAACAGCGTGCTCACCAGGACCAGCGCCGAGCCGGCGAACGCGAAACCCGCGCCGGGGCCGATGTAGGCCAGGGCGGAGGGGCCCGAGAAGAGGACCATCAGGGCGACGAGCGGGACGACTCTCGAACGCATCGGGCCTGGCTCCATGGGGGGGTGGCTCTCACGAGGGGGGCGACCCCCTCCCTTGTCAGCCGATGAAGTTGAGCGCCTTGAGCTTGTCCATGATACGGGCTTCCTCTTCGGGCGACACGTCGTCGGAGAGGTCGCCGGGGATCAGCCCGCGCTGCTCGAGGTGGCGGACGATCTTCATCGTCGAGTCGTCGATGGTCTCGGTCTCGGTGTCGATGAAGACCTCGGGGTTGACCGGGGCCTCGTACGGGTCGTCGATGCCCGTGAATCCCTTGATCTCGCCGGCGCGGGCCTTCTTGTAGAGGCCCTTCGTGTCGCGCTCCTCGAGCTTGTCGATGCTGCAGGCCGTGTAGACCTCGACGAAGTGGGAGTGCATGCCCCGCACCTCGTCGCGGATCGACTGGTAGGGCGAGATGGCGGCCGCGATGCAGACCGCGTGGTTGCGCGCCAGCAGGCTGGCCACGAACCCGATGCGGCGGATGTTCGTGTCGCGGTCCTCCTTCGAGAACCCGAGGCCCTTGCTGAGGTTGGTGCGGACCACGTCGCCGTCGAGCAGCTCGACGTTCATGCCGCGCTTGAGGAGGACCTTCTGGACGCGCTTGGCAAGGGTGGTCTTGCCGGCGCCGGAGAGTCCTGTGAACCAGATCGTGAAGCCTTGGGTGGCCATGGGGTGGGGGTCGCCTTCGGGAGGAGGGACGGGTACGGGTGGAAAGGCGCCCCTGTGGGACGGCCGCGGATTCGCGGCCCCGGAGCGCCGCGGGGTCAGCGGATCTTGCCCTCGAGGTACGGCACCTCGAAGACCTTCTCGTGCATGATCGGGCCGTGGCCGAAGTAGCCGCTCTCGCCGAAGAGCTCGCCGTGGTCGGCCGTGACGACGATCCAGGTGTTGTCGGGGACCATGTCGTAGAGCGCGGGGAAGACCTCCTCGTCGAGGTACTTCACGGTGTTGATCTGCATGCCGCGCAGCGTGTCGAGCTTCTCCTGGTCGAAGAACTTCGGCACGTTCTCGTCCTTCACCAGCTTGCCGCCGACGGTCTGGCTGTCGAGGTGCTTGAAGACGCCGTGGATGCCGCTGATGCGCGGCCAGTCCTTCGGATCCTGGTCGGGCGTCACGAACGGGTAGTGCGTCTCGCCCACGTTCATGAGGGTGAAGCTCGGACGCTCGTTGTCGAACTTGAGCGTCGGCAGCATCGCCTTCATGTCGTTGTGCTTGTCCATGAGCTGGAACGTGTCGAAGCCGCGGTTCACGCCGGTGCGGCTGTTCAGCACGGGCAGCGACACGCGCGCGTGTGTCGTGTAGCCCAGCTCGTTGCGCAGGTACTCCGGCATCCACATCGCGGGCACGAGCTTGGCGAACTCCATGCCCTCCATGCCGAAGCGCTGGTTGTAGTTGAGGAAGTCCTCCTTGTAGTACTCGGAGGCGAACTCGTTCTGCGGGCTGACGTGCGGCAGCAGGCCCATGAGCAGGTTGTAGTGGCTGGGGCCGGTCCACGACGCGTAGCTGTAGCGCTTCTGGATCTTGCCCCCGCTGAGCCGCGGGATGTTCTTCGGCTCGGCGGCCATGAACGAGTCGTAGCGGCAGCTGTCGAGCGTGATGACGATGAAGTTGTTCTTCGCCTTCGGCGCGGGACGGTTCACGGTGCCGCCACCGGTCGGCATCGGGCGCGTGGGGGGCTGGACGTTGCGCGGTGGCTTCTTGAAGAGGTTGCCGAACACCATGGCGACTGTTTCCTCGGGGCGAAGGGCTGTGCTTGGGGGTGGGGGGAGCATCGCGGCGCGCGCGGGGCGCGCGCCGCGACACGTGGCGGCGTCAGACCGAGGCCTTGCTCGCCATCGACGCGATCAGGATGTCGGCCACCTCGGGCCGCGTGAACTCGACCGGCGGACGCTCGCCGTTGCGCAGCATGTCGCGCACCTTCGTGCCCGACAGGAAGATCTTGTCCTCGGGGCCCTTGGCGGCGGACGTCTTGTCGGACGCCATCGCGCCGGCCTTCTTGTCCCAGAAGGCGTGCTCGAACATGAGCGGCTCGATGCCGATCTCGGCCGTGCTGAAGTTCTCGAAGATCTTCTGCGCGTCGTAGGTGCCGTAGTAGCTGCCGACGCCCGCGTGGTCGCGGCCGACGATGAAGTGCGTGCAGCCGTAGTTCTTGCGCAGCAGCGCGTGGAAGATCGCCTCGCGCGGACCGGCGTAGCGCATCGCCTGCGGGTAGACGGCCAGCGCCACGCGCTCGGTGGGGTAGTACTTGGCGAGCAGCGCGTTGTAGCAGTCCATGCGCACCTTGGCCGGGATGTCGTCGCCCTTGGTGTCGCCCACCAGGGGGTGGATCAGCAGTCCGTCGACGATCTCGAGCGCGCACTTGGTCAGGTACTCGTGCGCGCGGTGGATCGGGTTGCGCGTCTGGAACGCGACGACCGTCTTCCAGCCCTTGGCCTTGAACAGCACGCGCGTCTCGCGCGGGGTCAGGCGGCGATCGTTGGCGAAGTCGTATTGCGGCAGCGCGAGCACGTGCACCGTGCCGCCCACGTACTTGCTGTCACCGAGCGAGTCGAGGTACTGCACGCCGGGGTGCGCCTTGTCGGCGGTGCCGAGGGCGCCCTGGGCCTCCTTGTCGCGGTCGTACGCGTAGACCTCGGAGACCTCGATGAGGCCGAGCACGTGGCCGGCCTCGTCGGCCAGCGTGACCCAGGTGCCGGGCGCCCAGGTGCCGCCCTTGGCGGACAGGGTCACGGGCAGGGGCCAGACGATGCCGTTGGCGAGACGGCAGTCGGTGACGACCGAGTCGAGGTCGGCCTGTCCCATGAAGCCCTCGAGCGGGCTCATGGCGCCGGTGCCGAGCATCTCGAGGTCGGAGACCTCGCGCGAGTTGAGCACGAGGCGCGGGGACTTCGCGGCCAGCGCTTCGAGTTCGGCGCGGCGCGCGTCGGGGACCATGCGGTCGATCAGTCGTCCACCGTGGGCGGGAATCATCGGGTCAGGCACTCCGGATCAGAGGTAACCGAGGTTCTCGAGCTTGCGCCGGATCTCGGCCAGCTCGTCGTTGTTGACGTGGTTCGTCATCCCCACCGCGGGATCGGTCTTCTCGAGTGCCCGGTCGCCCACGAGGTCGCGCAGCACGAACACGATGAAGTCGGTGGCCGAGCTGAATCCGGAGTCGTCGATGATCACCTGGATGCGCTCGTAGAGCGGGCGCGGGATCTTCACCGTGACCTTGGTTTCCTTCATGGACGGGCCCCGGGGCCGAGGGTGGTGGAGGGGTCCTTTCGGCGGGCGGCCGGTCTGGGCTCAAGCCCAAAGACACTCCGATCGCACTCCGATTGGAGTGCAGACCATACCCGATCTGGAAACCTTGGCAAGTCTCTGGTGGCCTTCGCCGGGTCGGGAGCCCCCGCCGATCCGCCCCCCGGAACCCGTCGGCCGAGGCCGAAGATCGCCCGCTTGCCGGCCAACGCCCGGGATACGCCCCTCGTCGGGGGCGCAGGCCCGCGCCGATCTTGTATCCTCCCGGGTTGCCATCGCCCCGACCCCGGATCCATCAAGGAGTCCCGAGAATGCGCCCGACCCTCCTGGCGAGCCTGCTCGTCGCCCTGCTCACGGCCTGCGGCGGACAGAAGTCCTTCGACGACGCGGCCGCCGACCTGCAGAAGTCCTACGACGCGGGTGACGACGCGGCGGTGCTGGCCGAGGCGCCGAAGCTGCTCGAGCGCGCCAAGGCCGAGAGCGCCAGCGAGGCGCAGAGCTGGAAGGTCCAGGCGCTGGAGCTCAAGGCGAACGCCCGGGCCGGCCACGGCGACGAGGTCGTGGCCGAGCTGAAGAGCCTCTCGGCGAGCTACGGCAAGAAGATCGACGCCCAGCTCTACAGCCAACTCCTGAGCTGCGCCAAGGATGCCGGTGAACTCGGGGCCGCGATCGAGATCGGAGGCGCGGCGCTCAAGGCGTTCCCCGAGCAGAAGAAGTTCTTCGACCCGATGCTGAAGGACCTCGCCGCGCGCGCGAAGGCCGGCGGTGACCAGGCCCAGCAGGACGCCCTCTCGCAGCTCGGCTACCTCGGCGGTGGCGGCGACGAAGAGGAGGAGCAGGGCACGGACTCACCCTGATCCTCGGACCGCCGGCCGACGCACGAGCTTCGTCGGCCGATCGGCATGCGTGCTGATCGCGAGCGTCCCCTGCCAGGCGGCGGGGGCGCTCGCGTCGCGTTCAGCCGAGCAGGCTCCAGGCCACGGCGCCGGCGAGGGCTGCCACCAGGGCCCACTCCCACGCCGGCCAGCGCGTCTCCGGGCCGGCGCCGCCGGCGGACGCGGACAGGGCGGCCTCGATCGCGGCCCCCGGCGGCAGAATCCCGCGCCGCACGAGCACCTCCTCGGCGGGGCGGCTCTCACGCCGGCACTCGTCGAGCACCTGCTTCGCTTCGCGTCGCGAGAGTCGTCCCTGGCCGCGCAGCGACCGGACCAGCGGTTCGGCCGCCGGCCGTCCTCGACCGCCTTCGCCACCGTCGTGCACGAAGAGCAGGTCGACCGCGCCCACGATGAGGTGGCTCACGGCCGCCAACGGGCGCCGCTCGGTGAGGGGCGCCACGCCCAGCCGCGTGCCGTTCGTGCTGGACAGGTCGCGCACCGTCCAGCGGCCGTCGAGGTGGTGGAACTCGGCATGGTGGTCCGAGACCGAGCCGTGCTCGAGCACGAGATCGGCGGTCGGCGCGCGTCCGAGCACGCAACGCGCCGCGGGGAGGGGCAAGGTCTGCACGCCCCCGTCGAGCACGGCCAGCACGCGCGCGTGCCCGGGCGGAGGGCCGCTCGGCGGGCGCGCCCCCGCGACGCCGCCGGCGTCCGCGCGCTGGGTGCCGCCGGTCCTGCGAGAGGATGCTTGGCGTCCGTCACCGCCCGCCGGGGATGGACCGTGATCGTCGTGCGTGGAGGCCGCGCTCGGGCGGCGAGGGCCGTGTTCGCCTGGTGTCGATCCCCGGGAGGAGCGGCGCCCCGTGGAGAGGTCGATCTCCTCGACCCGCGGTGGCGTGCGCGCTCTGCTGCCGGCGCGCATCGCGTCGGCCTCGCCGGACGGCATGGGCCTCGGCCCGGCATCCGGCGCCGGCCGTCCGGGACGCATCACGGGCGGCTGTACCGCCGGCGTGTGGATCAGGCCCTGACCCTGGTCGTGATCGCCCCACAGGCCGGGGCCGAGTCCGGTGGTCGTGTCGGGCGGGCCGCCGGCCGGCGGCGCGGCCCCGCTCGCCGGTTGCGCCGCCCCGTCGGCGGGACGGAACTCGAGCACGGTCTTGCCGAGCATGATCTGCGTCACGTCGTCGAGCGTGACCGACTGTCCCTTGCGCAGGCGCGGGCCGGCGGCGACGAGCGAGCCGTTCATGCTGCCCAGGTCGACGTAGCGGAAGTGCGCGCCGTGCGGCTCGAACACCCCGTGGTGACCCGAGATCGACTCGTCCTCGAGCACCAGCGTGTTGTCGCGCCGGCGTCCGACGGTGATCGGGCCGTCGACGGGGATCTCCCGCACGACCTCGTGTCCGACGATGACCCTCAGCGTGGCGCCCGCCATGCTCGCCATCCTAATCGTCTCGGCGTGTGTCCGGCGTGCCCCTTCGTCGGGGACCGCGTCGCGGGGTGGCGAATGCACCGAGGTCGGCGCGAACCCGCGGCTCGTCCGGGCGTGGACCCGCCTGGTGTCGCGCCGCTAGACTCCGCGGCCATGTCCACCCAGCCCAGCCGTCAGCTCGAGACCTTCCCCAATCCCCGCCCCGGACGCGACTACTCGATCCACTTCGAGTGCCCGGAGTTCACCTGCGTCTGCCCCAAGACCGGTCAGCCCGACTTCGCCACGATCACGATCGACTACATCCCCGGCGAGCAGTGCGTCGAGCTCAAGTCGCTCAAGCTCTACCTGTGGTCGTTCC
>JACKHP010000024.1 GCA_020638905.1 Planctomycetota bacterium
CGGCCACGCCGACGGCCAGGCAGGCGACGAAGAACGCCATGCGCCCGCGCGCGCCGCGCGACTCGCGCACCATCGTCGCCAGGAGCAGGCGCGGATTCACGGGCCCGGCGCCCCGGACGCGGCGTCGTCGGCGTTCTGCGCACGGCCGTCGTCCTGCGCGGCGGGCCCACGTCCGTCCGCACCCGCGTCGTCGCCGTCGCGTTCGTCGCGCACGAGCCGTCCACCCTGGACGTGCAGACGTCGTCCCGCGCGACGCGCCACCTGCGGATCGTGCGTCACGAGCACGAGCGTCGTGCCCTGCCGCTCGCGCAGCTCGAAGAGCAGGTCGAGCGCGCGCCGTCCGCTCTCGGCGTCGAGGTTGCCCGTGGGCTCGTCGGCCAGCAGGATCGGCGGACGGGGTCCGAACGCGCGGGCCAGCGCCACGCGCTGCTGCTCGCCGCCCGAGAGCTGGCTCGGATAGTGGTGACCGCGCTCGGCGAGTCCGACCTGCGCCAGGAGTTCGTCGGCCCGCGCGCGTGCGTCGCCGCGGCGCAGCAGCTCGAGCGGCAGCAGCACGTTCTCGCGCGCCGTGAGGTTGCCCAGCAGCTGGAACGACTGGAACACGAAGCCGATGCTGCGCCGCCGCAGCAGCGCCAGCGCGTCCTCGTCGAGCGACTCGAGCGGCGTCCCGTCGACGAGCACGCTGCCCCGCGTCGGACGGTCGAGCCCGGCCAGCAGTCCGAGCAGCGTCGACTTGCCGCTGCCCGACGGTCCGAGCACGGCCACCGACTCGCCGGCCGCGATCTCGAGCGTGACGTCCTGCAGGATGACGAGTTCACGCCCGCCGGACGGGAGCGACTTGCCGACGCCGCGGCAGGCGATGCGGGGAGCGGTGGTCATGGGACACATCTTCGCGCGGCCGAGCCGGAGGGATGCCTCGTCATCGCACGTCGCACGCGGGATGTCCACTTCGACGCGCCGGGCACACGGGCGCCGACGGATCGCCGCGGCGGGATGTTCCCGGATCCGGGTGACGCGACGAGCGCCTCGGCGCACCCGCGGCGGTGCTACCATGACGCGCCATGCCGCCGTCGCCGACCCCCATCCGCCCGAGCGATCTCGGCGCGTCGCCCGCGCCTCGCGCGCGCCGCCCGCTGCGGGAGCTCTTGCTCGTGCTGCTCGCGTTCTGCGCGCTGCTCGTCCCGGCGTGCGGCGGCGAGCGCGCCCCCGACGACGCGGCCGCACGCCGCTCGTCCGCCGGCTACGGCGACGGGTTCGGCGGCGACGACGCGACACGCGACCCGCGCGCGGCGGCGACACCCGACGTCCCCGCCGACGCCCCGCTCGTCACCGTGCTCGGCGACAGCATCTCCGCCGGACTGCACCTGGCCGCGTCCGACGCGTGGCCGGCTCGGCTGCAGCGGCTGCTCGTCGACGAGGGCCTGCCCGTGCGGCTGCAGAACGCGGGCGTGAGCGGCGACACCTCCGCCGGCGGCCTCGCGCGCCTCGACTGGATCCTCGGCGCGCGGCCCGACGTGGTGGTCGTCGAGCTGGGCGGCAACGACGGCCTGCGCGGCCAGCCGCTCGCGTCGATCGAGACGAACCTGCGCGCGATCGTGCAGAAGATCTCCGCGGCGGGCGCGCGTCCCGTGCTCGTCGCGATGCGCATCCCGACCAACTACGGGCCCGAGTACACGCGCGACTTCGCGGCGATCTACCCGCGCCTGGCCGACGCGCTCGACGTGCCGCTGGTCGACGACTTCCTCGACGGCGTGGGCGGCGTGCCGGCGATGAACCTGCCCGACGGCATCCATCCCACGCCCGAGGGACACGAGCGGCTGGCGCAGAACGCGCTCGACACGCTCGAGGACGTCGTGCGCCAGGTGCTCGTCGAGCGCGGGTCGTCCGGCGGATGAAGCGCAGGCTCGCGGCGCTCGTCCTGGCGTCACTCGTCGTGCTCTGCGGCTGCGGGCGCGAGCGTCCGGCGCGGCTCGTGCTGCTCTCGATCGACACGCTGCGCGCCGATCACCTCGGCTGCTACGGCTACGCGCGCGACACGACGCCCCGGCTCGACGCGCTCGCGCAGCAGGCTGTGCTGTTCGAGTCGGTGCAGTCGACGGCCTCGTCCACCGCGCCCTCGCACATGACGATCATGACCGGCGTGCTGCCGGCGGTGCACGGCATCCGCAACGAGGCCGACCACGGCCTCGCGCCGGGCATCGCCACCCTCGCCGAGCGTCTGCACGAGCGCGGCTTCGCGACCGCGGCCTTCGCCGGCGGCGGCTACGTGAACGAGGCGCTCGGATTCGCGCGCGGCTTCGACGTCTTCGACTCGCGGCTCGAGCCGTTCGAGACCAAGCTCGCACGCATCGCCGAATGGCTGGACGACGTCGACGACGAGCGTCCGGCGTTCCTGTTCGTGCACACGTACGCGGTGCACGCGCCCTACCTGCCGGCGCCCGAGCACGACCTGTGGTCCGATCCCGACTACGCGGGACCGCTGCGCGAACGCGTCCCGCTGCTGCGCGCGCGCTTCCTCGAGGGGCTCGGCGACGACCTGGGCGCGCAGGCCGAGGTGTTCTGGGAGGGCAGCCACGACTTCGACGCCGCCGACGTGGCGCACCTCGTCGACCTCTACGACGGTGCGATCCACCAGACCGACGCCGGCGTGGGAGTCCTGCTCGACGCGCTCGGGTCGCACGGCTGGCTCGACGCGGGACCGTTCGTGCTCACGTCCGACCACGGCGAGGCCTTCGGCGAGCACGGCACCTTCAACCACCGCCAGCTCCACCAGGAGGAGCTCTCGGTCCCGTTGATCGTGCGCCCGCCCGGCGGACGGCCGACGCCGCTGCGCGTGCGCGACCCGGTCAGCTCGCTCGACCTCGCGCCCACGCTGCTCGAGCTGCTGGGCCTGCCCGTCCCGCCCGAGATGCAGGGACGCAGCCTGCTGCCGTTCGAGGGCGGCCATCCCGCGCGCCCGCGCCTCTCGTCCGGCGGCGAGGAGCTGCGCATGGACGCGGTGCTGCTCGACGGACGCAAGCTCGTCACGCGCCGGCGCATCCCGCGCCAGCTCTACGACCTGCGCGACGACCCGGGCGAGGCGAGCAACCTGATCGATCTGTCGTCCACGCTCGACTGGCCGGCGCGCCTCGACGCGCTCATCGAGGCCATGCACGCCGACGCCGACACGCTGCGCGGCGAGCTCGGCGAACCCGGCGCGGCCGGCGCGCTGAGCGACGAGCAGCGCAGGCAGCTCGAGGCGTTGGGGTACGTCCAGCGCTGAGCGGTGCGTGCGCTGCGGCGGGCCGCGTGCGCGTTCGCGCCGCCGCCCTGCCACGGCGACGCGCAGGCGCGTCGCGCACGGTTCCTGCCAACTCACTCCAGGACGTGCACCACCCGCATGTTGCTGAGCGCCACGAGCTGCGCACGCGCGTCGAGCACGAGCGCCTGCAGGCGCAGTGTCGTCCCCGGCAGCCCGGGCTCGTCGGCGAGCACGAGCGGCAGCAGCAGGTCGCCCTCGGAGTCGAGCGGCAGCACGACGAGCTTGGCCGGCGGGACGGGCGAGGCCAGCAGGAAGCTCCCGCCCGGCAGCGCGAAGGGTGCCTCGACGAGGCTCACCACGAGCAGCGCGAGGGACGCGCCCGGCGGCCCGTCGAGGGTCAGGGTCGCGGCCGCTCCCACGCCTGCGGGTTCGGGCTGCGTGTCGAGCTCGGCGCGCCACGCGGCGTCGACGACGAGGTCGGCGAACAGCCGACCGTGCGGCGGGACGGGCAGCGTCGCGCCCGACGTCCCGGGATCGGACTCGCAGTCGGGCACGAGCGCGAGCGTGACCGGCGAGACGGCGTACGACGGCAGCGCGTCGAGCCCGAAGACGCCGGCGCGATGGCCCAGCGCATCGGACGAGCGCGCGTCGAGGCGCGGCGCGGCGCCGAGTCCCGCGGCCTGCGCGTCGAGGCGCACGGCGTCGGCGTTCACGACGCCGTCCAGCGCGAGCAGCGCGCCGTCGGACGACAGCTCGGCGTCGAGCCACGTGAACGCGCCGGACTGCGCCTGGGTCACGCGCAACAGTCCCACGCCCGTGTCGCGGTCGAGCTGCGCGTGGACCTCGCGCGGACGCCGCGCGACACGCTGGTCGGCGAAGAAGTCGAGCAGCGCCGCCTCGTCGAGCACCGCCCAGCTGTGCGGCGCGAACGCACCCGTCTCGGGATCGAGCGTGCCCGACTTCTTCTGCACCACGAGTGCCGGACACGTGTCGGCGAGGAAGCGCGCGCGCACCGGGTTCTGCGCCTTGCTGAGCGGCACCGTGTCGAGCGTGTCCCAGGTCAGGAAGACGGGGACGTGTTCGAGGTTGGTGCTCATCGAGAGCGTGCGGTCGAGCTCGCCCGGCAGCGGCGGATAGCTGCCCTCGCCGAAGTGCATCCCGCTCGCCTGCCGGTAGCGGAAGGGCTGCTGCGCCGGCGTCCCGCCGAAGTTGAACTCGCCCTCGAGGATCGCCTTGGTGGCCGCGCTGCCGGTCTTGTGCGTGGCCGTCCAGTCGGAGACGCCCGAGACCATGCCGAGCGCCGCGATCATCACGCCCTCGGGGTCGCGATGCCGCGCCGCGAAGCTGGCCGCCACGCCCGCGCCCATCGAGAAGCCCACCATGCACACGCGCTCGGCGTCCACGTGGAAGCTGTCGAGCATGTACTGGATGGCCGCCTCGACGTGCTGCTGGCAGATCGGCGAGCCGAAGAGCTGGTCGTCGAGCCCGGTCACCGAGAGGTACACCCAGCCGCGCGCGTTGCACTCCTCGTCGAGCGTCGACTGCGCGGCCACGCTGGCCGCCGACCCGCCGAAGCCGTGGTACGCCACGAGCAGCGGCCGCGGCGGACCGGACTCGTCGTAGAGCGCGCCGAGCTGGTACTGGATCTTCTCGGGCTTGTCGGTGCCCGTCCCGCCCGGCCCGGCGGGGATCACGTGGTCGACGAGCACGCCCGGCGCGAGCCCGGCGGGTGATGCGCCCTGCCCCACCGGCCGCCGGTCCTCGAAGGTGAAGTCGTCGCGCGGGCTGTCGGCCGTCACCGGCGGCAGCGGCGGGAGTCCCAGGTCGCCGGTGAGCGCGAGGCGCGCCAGCCGCTCGGCGTGGTCGAGCGCGTCGAGGCGCTCGACCGCGTCGAAGCGCGACCCTGCATCGAGGCGCGGCAGCGCATCCTGGGCCGCGAGTGCCGCGGCGAGCGCGAGCACGGCGAGCAGCGGGCCGGACGACGGGAGCGGGATGCGCATCGGGGTGACCTTCGGCTTCCCGGGAGGGCGGGCGCCGGACCTGCCGCGGCAGCGCGACGGGCCAGCCCAGAGTCTATCGGCCATCCGGCGGACCGGCCACAGACCCAGGGTCGGGGGACGAGTCCGAACCCGGATCCGGCGCGTCCGCAGCCGAACCCGAACCCGAACCCGAACCCGGATCCGAACCCGATCCCGCCTCCCCGAACGAACCGTGGTCGAGGAAGCGCAGCACCGCCTCGATCACCCTGGGATCGTTCATGAGCACGGTGTGCAGGCCGTCCACCACGAGCGTGTCGGCGGCGCCGGCGAGGCGGGTCTCCTCGACGGTCACGAGGCCGTCATCCTCGCCGGGGAGCAGCGGGTTCCAGCCGCGGCCGGCGCCGCGGGTGGCGGCCACGATGCCGAACTCGCACGGCGGCGCGGGCAGCTCGTCGAGCGAGTCGTGGGCGAGCTGCAGCGCGGACGGTCCCATGAGCAGGCCGAGCGGGAGCCACTCGTCGAGGCGGCGCGCGATCTCGGCGCCGTGGTTGGGCGGCGCGAGCATCACGACGCGGCCGAGGGCGACCCGATCGGTCCACGAGCGGTCGCGCGCGAGCGCGTCGCGCACGACGATGCCGCCCAGGCTGTGCGTCACGAACGAGACCTCGGCGACGCCCTCGAGCGAGGCGAGCACGTCGTGCAGCTGCGCGCCGTGTCCGGCGATGGTCGCGCGCAGGCTGGGATACGCGAGCGACTGCACCGCGTCGCCTCGGGCGACGAGCGCGTCGCCGAGCGCGGCGAGGGCGTGGTGCGTGCGTCCGAGGCCGTGCACGAGCAGCACGAGCCGCTGGCCGTCCCATGCGGGATGGCGTTCGAGACGCAGCGCCTCGAACGCGGTGCGGCACTGCTCGGGCGTGCCCCACGCGCGACGCACGCCGTCCGGGTCGAGCAGCCGCGCGTGCCCCGTGAGCGCGTTCTCCTGGATGCGCCAACCGGCGTGCACGAAATGGTCGCCCCAGAACTGCAGGCCGCCGAAGGTCGGCAGCGCGAGGTTGCCGTGGCCCGTCCCGAAGCGCGCGCGCAGGTCGTCCACGAGCGCCTGCTCGCAGGCGTCGACGTCGCCGGTCACGAGCACCTCGCCGGACTCGCGCACGAGCCGATGCAGGTCGCCGGTCGCGTCGCGCTCGACGCGCAGTCCGAGCACCGCGGGGCGCAGGGGACGAAATCCGTCGTCGGACAAGGCAGCGCCTCCCGCGCCGGACGACGAGCCGTCGCCGACGAGCAGCACGAGCGAGATGAGGATGGTCGCGAACGCCACGGGAACCTCGCGGCCGGACGGAGCGCGCCGGCGACGAACCGGGCGCTGGCGCCGAGTGTACGCCGCCGGACGCGCGGCCCAGCACCACGCTGCGCTACCATGCGCGTCTCCGGCCCCGCGCTCCCCGTCCCGTCCCCGGCCGCCCATGCCCCGCTCCGTCGTGTCGTCGCTGCTCGCGCTCGCGCTCCTCGTCGGCGCGGTCGCGGCGCAGACCTCTCCCCCGCCGCACGCTCCCGAGGTCGACTGGGGCAGCTTCGCGCGCGAGTTGCAGATCGACGCCGGGCTGCCCGGACTGGCGCTGGGCGTGGTGCGCGACGGAGAGATCGTCTACGCCGACGCGTTCGGCGTGCGCGAGCACGACAGCGGCGCGCCGGCCGACGGCGACACGATCGAGCTGGCGGCCTCGCTCTCGATGCCGGTCTTCGCCTACGCGGTCATGCGCGTGGCCGACCGCGGCGGGTTCGACCTCGACGCGCCGCTCGACGACGTCCTGCGCTCGTCGCGCGTCGCGGACGTGCCCGGAGCCGAGCGCATCACGGCGCGCATGGTGCTGTCGCACGCGTCGGGCCTGCCCAACGGCGGCGGCGCGGGACTCTCGCTCGCGTTCGAGCCGGGCACGGGATTCCAGTTCTCGAGCGAGGGCTACGTCTGGCTGCAGCGCGTCATGGAGGCCGTGACCGGCGTCGACCTGCAGACGTTCGTCCAGCGCGAGGTGTTCGAGCCGCTGGGCATGACGCGCTCGGCGTTCGTCTGGCGCTCGTTCATGCAGGGCAAGCTCGTCTCGGGCCGCAGCTGGTTCCGCGTCACGCGTCCCGTGGGACGTCTCGCCGAGGGCGTCGCGGCCGGCAGCCTCATGACCACCGCGCACGACTACGCGCGCTTCCTGGTCGAGGTGCTCGACGGAGAGCTGCTCTCGCCCGATGCGCACGCGGACTTCCTGCGCGAGCAGGTCGCGCTCGACGCGCACGACGCCCGGGGACGTCCCCTGCGCCTGGGCTTCGCGCTGGGCTTCGGCGTGCAGCACGTCGCGGCCGGCGAGCAGTTCTTCCTGTGGGGCGACACGGGCGACTTCAAGTCGTGGACGGCGTTCGACTCCGTCACGCGCGACGCGCTCGTGCTCTTCGTGAACGACGCCGACGGCCTCTCGATCGCGCCGGCGCTCACCGCGCGCCTGCTGGGCGACGAGCAGCCGGCCCTCGACTGGCTCGGCTACGAGCGCTACGACGACGCCGACCGGCGCGTGCGGCTGTCGCTCGAGAAGAGCTTCCGCGAACGCGGCGTCGACGCCGGACGCAAGCGCTTCGCCGAGATCGGCGCGCGGCTCTCGCCCGAGCACGAGGTCGACCAGTTGCGCGAGCTCGGCTACGGCCTGCTGCTCTCGGGACGCGGCGACGAGGCCCTGGCGGTCTTCGAGCTCCTGGCCGAGCGCCATCCCGACGAGCCGCGGGCCCACGGCGCCCTCGCCGACGCGCACGTCAAGCGCCACGAGTGGGAGGCCGCGCGCGCCGACCTCGCGCGCCTGCTCGAGCTGTCCCCCGACGACGGGATGCGCCGCTTCCAGGCGCGCTGGCTCGACGAGGAGATCGCCGCCGAGGCGGCCCCGGTGACGCTCGGCGCCACGGCGCTCGTGCGCTGCGAGGGCGACTACGGCACGCGCCACGTGCGCCTGCGCGACGGACGCCTCGTGACCTGGCGCGACGGCGCCCAGGACGTCGACCCGCTCGTCCCCGTGACACGCGACACGTTCCGCGTCGAGACGCTCGACGGCTTCCGGCTGCGCTTCGTCTTCGACGACGACGAGGCGCCGGCACGCGCGCTCGTCGCGCTGCACTTCGACGGCACGTCCGAGGAACTGGCGCGCACCCGATGAGCGCGCAACGTCCGAGCCTCGTGCGCATCCCGCGCCCGACGAGCGCCCGACGCCTCGCTCGGATCGTCGCGACCTGCGCGCTGCTCGCGGCGGCGATCGGGTGCGGCGACGGATCCCCCGCCGCCGGACCGGCCGGCTGGACGCGCCTCGCGCTGCGTCCCGTCGCCGCGCCCGCGCCGGACGACGCGACGCGCGAGGGCGGCGCGCGCGAGGCGGCGTCCGCCGGGTCGCGGCGCGCGTGCCGATCCTGTGCACGTCCGACGCGCTGGCGCGCACCTGCTGGGCGGCACCTGGAGCGACGACGGACGCATCCTGCCAGGCCTGCGGGGCGCGAGCTGCGCTCGACGGACCGTTCGCGCTGGCCGACCTGCACGCGCTGCGCGTCGGCGCGACCTCGCCGGCCGCGGACAGCTCGGTGTCGAGCTGCTGCGCAACGGCCTGCCGCTCTTGACCTTGGGCCCGTTCCTGCTCGCCACCGGCGGCACGCCGCACAGCTTCGACGTGACCTTCCCCGCGCGGCTCTTCGCGCTCGGGGAGGCCGACGCGCTGCGCCTCCTGCTGAGCGCCGACACGTCGGTCACGCTCGCGTCGCTCGAGCGCGTCACGTACGCGGCGGACGAGCTGCTGCCCGACGTCGGCGCGCCGGCGCTCGTGCGCCTCGGCAGTGACGCGCGGCGCGCCGTGGGCCTGCTCGCGTCCCGTCCGCTCACGGTCACGCTGCCCGACGGCACGGGCACGCTGCGCTTCGCCACGGGACGTCCCGAGCCGCTGCGCACGCCGGGCCCTCGCGTCGTGCTGCGCGTGCTCGCCGGCGAGCGCGAGCCATGGGCGCGTTCGCGTTCGCCGACCTGGCGTGACGGCGACGCTGGCTGACGTCCCACGTCGTCGACGTGCCGGCCGACGCGCCCCGTGCGCTGCGTCTGGAACTCGACGCGCCGCCTGGCGGCGGCTGCGCGCTGGCCGAGGCCGCGTTCGTCCCCGCCGCGCTCGCGCGCGACGCGCGGGCGCAGGCGCCGCGGCGCGTGCTGCTGGTCACGAGCGACACCCACCGCGGCGACCACCTGGGCGCGTCGGGCAGCGGCGTTCCGGTGCGCACCCCCAACCTCGACGCGCTCGCCGCGCGCGGGACGCTGTTCCTCGACTGCTGGGTCTCGGCCAACTTCACGAACCCGTCCCACGCCGCGCTGATGACGGGGACGTCGCCGCAGGCGACCGGCATCACGAGCAACGACCGCGCCCTCGACGACGCCGCGCCGACCCTCGCCGAACGCTTCGCCGCCGCCGGCTTCCGCACCTTCGCGGCGCTCTCGGCGCACCACCTCGGCGACGCCGTCTCGGGCCTGGGACAGGGCTTCGACCGCGTCGCGTGGCCCGACGCGAGCCAGCGTCCGTCGGGCGAGACGCTCGACGCGCTGCTGCCCTGGCTCGACGAAGCCGACGACGACCCGCGCCCGCTGTTCGTCTGGCTGCACGTGTTCGACGCGCACCTGCCGTACGTCCCGCTGCCCGAGTTCGAGCGGCTCGGCTACGACGGACCGGCCGATCCGTTCGACCCGTCGCGTCCGCCGCTGCCCTTCGACGACCGCCTTCCCGCGGGACTGCACGGATTGCGCGACGTCGAGTTCGCGCGCGCCGAGTACCGCGGCTGCGTGGCGTCCCTCGACCACGAGCTGCGGCGCGTCTTCGGACGACCGGCGCTGGACGACGCGCTCGTCGCGGTGGTCGGCGACCACGGCGAGTCGCTCGGCGCGCACGACATCTGGTTCAACCACGCGGGACTGTATCCCGACACGCTGCACGTTCCGCTCATCCTCGCCGGACCGGGCGTGCCCGCAGGACGCGTCGAGTCGCGTCCCGTGCGGCAGGTCGACCTGGGACGCACGCTGCTCGACCTCGCCGGACTCCCCGACGCGTCGTTCCCCGGGCGCTCGCTCGTCGCGCCGGCCGCCGACGACGACGGGACGCGCTTCGCGTTGGCGTCCCACGCCACGTCGGCCTCGATCACGCGCGGGCGCCACCACCTCGTGCTGCAGCTCGTCGACCACCACCAGCGCTGGCACGCCCACGACGTCGAGCTCTACGACCTCGTCGACGATCCGGACTGCACGCGCGACGTGACCGACGCGCAGCTCGACGTGGCGCGCGAACTGCGCGCACGCCTGATCGCCTGGCTCGACGCCGCGGGATGCGCGCGCTGGGCCGGCCGCGTCGACGACGACGCCGCGCTCCACGAGCAGCTCGCCGCGCTGGGCTACGTCGAGGGCGCCGATGCGTCCGACGCGCCGCTCTTCGTGCCGGACGACTGCGCGTCGTGCCGGCGCTTCCGCTGACGCGGGGACGCCCGAGGTCGACCCCGCTCAGCGACGACGCGCGACGAGGAGCGTCGAGCCCGGACGCGGCAGCCCCGCGGCGCGCGCCTCGGCCAGCAGATCGTCGCGCTGCGCGCGGTCGACGTCGTCGGGCGCCAGGCCCGTCAGGCGCGCGTCGAACTCACGCACCACGGCGGCGAGCGGCGCCGCCTCGGACGCGACGCAGCGGGTGTGCCGCACGCTCCAGCGACCGTCCGGCAGCAGCTCCACCAGCCCGTGCGGGGACAGGTCGTCGCCATGCACGCGTCCGAGGCGCCGATCCTGCCGGCGCAGCCAGTCGTCGAGTCGCGCACCGAGCGCCCAGCCCGGGGCCGCCGGATCGCGCCAGGGCTCGGCCAGCAGGATGCCCGTGCGCGCCACGCGCGCGGCCTCCGCGACGGCCACCACCGGGCGGGCCAGGTGGTGCAGGACGTGCCGCAGCACGACCCAGTCGAACGCGCCCGTGGCGAACGGCAGCACCTCGGCGTGCGCGCGCACCACGCGCAGTCCGTCCTGGACGCAGGCGCGCAGCCCCCCCTCGTCGGCCTCGATGCCCACGGCGTCGACGCCCGCGCGCCGCAGCGCGGCGAGCACGCCGCCCTCTCCGCAACCGACGTCGAGCACGCGACCCGGCTGCTCCTGGAGCAGGCGAGCCACGAGCTGCTCGCGGAGTTCGGCGCGGCCATTCGAGGGGACGACGGTCATGCAGGTTGCCCGGAGTGAGCCCAGAGCCTACCAGGGCTCGGCCACGGCGCCTCCGAGTGTCGCGCCCCGAGGCGACGCGAGATCCGCGGAGCCACCCGGGGATTCCGATGCAACACGCGCGCCCCCGGCGGGGACTCCTCGACGAAGGGGCCGACGACTCGGGTCGCGGCCCTCCGTCGCTCCCGAACCGCGCCGCGACGGGTCGACGCGTGACTTCGCGCGCATCCTCGACCGACCCGCGCCCGCACCCACCACGAAAGGGGAAGCAACCTCATGGCACGATCCTCCACGTCCCGCCCCCCGAACGCCTGGCTCGCCGCCGCCGCGCTGGCGCTCGCCTCGGTCCCCGCCGCGGCCCAGGGCAACGGCTCGAACTTCTTCGTCCTGCACAACGGCGTCGACGCCGTGTACGCCGGCCTCGGCGCGGGCGGCACGCAGACCGCCGCCGACGGCATCGGCACGTGGGTCATGGGCGAAGACCTCAAGGGCGCCACCCGCACGCAGCTCGGCGACTGGGGCTTCAAGCTGCAAGGCCTGACCGAGAACGTGTGCGTGCTCGGCAGCGCGAGCGGCCCGTTCACCTTCGGCCAGCTCGCGATCGTCTTCCCCAACATCGCGCTGGTCGAACTCGACGGACGCAACGGACACGTGCCCGACGTGTTCACCGTGCCGCAGTGCGCGGGCGCCGCGCTGCCCGGCATCACGAGCGCCGGCTTCATCCCCTACGGCTCGCCGGCGGTGGGCTCGACGACGTTCCTGCTCTCCGGATACCCGTCGGCGGCGGCGTTGCCCTCGTCGCTCTCGATCCTGCTGCCCAACGGTGGACTCGTCCCGTCGTCGCTGGGCGGCACGGCCACGCTCGTGGGCAGCACCGGCCTGGCCGCGCTCGGCATCGGCTCGACAGGCTTCTGCTGGACGATCGACTTCACCTGGACGCCGTCCGCTCTTCCGCTGCTCGACGACGTCGACGGCCTCTGGCACTACGCGCACGTCTCGCCCGACGACAACCAGTACTGGGCCATGTCGACGAACGAGCTGAACGCCTGGCAGTCGCAGTCGGTGGTGCTCGACGGCGGCGCGACGCTGCAGGCCTTCTTCTCGAGCCTCGACTACGGCCTGCTCTACCGTTCGGTCGATCCGGTCACCGAGGACGCGCTGCAGCCGTCGGCCCCCGGCGGCGGCGTCTACTACGCGACCACGATCGACGCGGCGGGCGGCAACCCGGGCGCCCCGGGCGCCGGCTTCGACCTCGGGCGACACATCGCGTGGAGCCAGTCGGGCAGCACGGCATACCTTGCGAAGACTCCCGGCCTCGCGAACCAGGATCCGGCCGGCGGACCCTTCCCGACCGCCATCCCGACCTTGGGCTTCTGCACCTGGAACGACGAGCAGTACAACGGCCCCGGTTCGCCGCCCCCGGGGGGCTATCGGCTCACCTGGCTGACGCTCGACTGGGACGCGACCTTCGGCGTCGACCCGGCGCTGGCCGGCGAGGCGACCAAGTTCCTGGGGACGGTGCGCGTGCCCTCCACGATCCCGGTCAGCATCCCCACGCCCTGGCCCCAGCCGATCACGACGGTGCTCTTCCCGTTGCTCGTGCACGACACGGTGCTGCACGTCGGCGACCCGCAGTGGCCCGACCCGAACGGCAACCCGGCCGCGAACGTGGGAGGCACGAGCCCGCACATCCCCCTGCTGCTCGGCTCGGTCTGCATCGGCGCGCCGGTGGTGCTGCAGTTCGGCAGCTCGGGTCTCGCCGGTCCGGCCGGCCCGCTGGTCTGGGACCCTGACGTGAACGCACCGAGCATCACGCAGCAGATCGCCTACCTCGACTGATCGGGACCGCACTCCGGTCTCTTGCATCCTCGGCCGCGCGGGCCCGACACCCGGAGGGACTCCACCCCCCGCGTCGGGCCCGCGCTCTCTCGGGACGTCGATCCGCGGCGTCGTCGTGGCGCCGCGCCCGGAGCAGGCGACGGCCGAGCGGCGACGCGCTACCATCGGCGCATGCAAGCCGTCGTCGAGGACGCAGCCGTGGACTACGCGTCGGCCGTCGCCGACGGCTACGTGTCCCAACTCGCCGCGCTGGGGCTGCGTCCCGAGGGGCTGACCCTGCTCGAACTCGGGCCCGGCGCCGACCTCGGACCCGCGCTGCTGCTCGCCGGTCGCGGCGCGCGCGTCACGGTGGCCGACCCGTGGCTGGCCGATTGCACGGCCCGGCACCTTGCGCTCTACGCGCGTCTCGCCGAGCGCGTCGAGTCGGGCGACGCACCCGGACACGCGCGTGCGCTGCGCGCGGTGCTGGCCGAGCGACGCCACGAGGCCGCGCTCCTGACGCTGCGCGCATCGGCCGAACGGCTGGGACGCGCCCACGGTCTGCGCCCGTGCAGCTTCGACGTGTGCTTCTCGAACGCGGTGTTCGAACACGTCGCCAGTCCGCTGCGCGCGGCGCGCCGGCTGTTCACGCTCACGCGCCCGGGCGGATACGGATTGCACCAGGTCGACTTCCGTGACCATCGCGACTTCGCACGCCCGCTCGAGCACCTGACCGAGGGCCCGCTGGCGCGGGCGCTGCGACGCGTGCGTCACCGCGGCGCCCAGGGCAGCGGCTGGCGGCACCCCGCGTACGCCGACGCGCTGCGGCGCGCGGGATTCGAACTGCTCGACTTCGAGGACAACCTGCACGCCGCGCCGGAGTACCTCGACGAGGTGCTGCCGCGCCTGCGTCCCGCGTTCGGGCGCCTGCCGCGCGCGACCCTGGCGGTGCTCTCGGGGCGCTTCGTCGTGCGTCGCCCGGACGGAGTCGCGGCATGACGTCCGTCGACCTTCCGTCCACGCGCCCCGCCCGCGCACGTCCGACGACGCGCGTGCGCACGTCCCCGGGTCTCCGCCGACGCACTCTCGGCGTGCTGCTCGCGCACGCGTCCCTGGCCGCGTGCCTCGCCGCGCAGGACGACGTCGCCTCGCGCCCGCTCAACCTCGACTTCGAGCAGCCGGCGAACGAGTCCTCGGCGCTGCCCGGCTGGCTCGACCGCGACGTGCTCCCGCCGGCGCCCGGCGAGGGCTACGAGGCCGAGCGCGTCACGCAACCCGTGCACGGCGGACGCGGCGCAGCCTTGCTGGCCCGCCGCGCCGACGCCGGGGCCGACGCCCGCTTCGGCACGCTCGGCCAGTCGATCTCCTGCGATCCGTGGCTCGGCCGACGCCTGCGCCTCTCGGGCTGGCTGCGCACCGAAGGCGTCACCTCCGGCGCGGGGCTGTGGATGCGCGTCGACGGCGAGGGCACGACGCTGGCCTTCGACAACATGTCCACGCGCTTCGTGACCGAAGACAGCGACTGGACGCACTGCGAGGTCGTGCTCGACGTCGATCGCTCGGCGCGACGCATCTCGTTCGGCGTCCTGCTGCTCGGCGAGGGACGCGTCTTCGTCGACGACCTGTCCTTCGAGGTGGTCGACGCGTCGGTGCCGAGCACGGCGATCCTGTCGCGGCCGCCGCTCGACGACTCACCCGCCCCCGCGGCCGTACGCGACTGGATCACGCGCCGCGCCGTGCGCATCTCGTCGCTCGAACCCGCCGAGTCCGAGCGCGATCTCGCGTCGTTGCCCGTGCTCGTCGGCGACGCCCGGCTCGTCGTGCTGGGTGAGCCGGTGCGCGCGACGCGCGAGGTGCTCGCGCTGCAGCGGCGCATCCTCGAACGCCTCGTCGACGAACGCGGCTTCGACACCCTGGCGCTCGACTCCGGCCTGGCCGAGACGCTCTACCTCGGACTCTACGTGACCCGTGGTCGCGGCGACCCGCGTGCGCTGGCGCGCGAGGTGCTGCCGTGGCACCGCCAGAGCGAGGACGTGCTCGACCTGATCGAGTGGCTGCGCGAGCGCAACGAAAGCCACCCGCACAACGTGCGCCTGGTGGGCATCGAGGCGCTCGGCGTCGAAGCCGGACTGCGCTCGGTCACGGCCTTCCTCGAGCGCGTCGACGCGGACCGCGCCGAGCGCTTCGAGAAGGCCTTCCTGCCGCTCAGCGCACTCGAGGACGAGCGCGGCGACGGACCCCGTCCCTCGAACGCGACGCTCGAGCTGGCGTCGAGCGAGGCCGACGACCTGCTCGACGCGTTCGACGCGCGCCGGGAGGCGTGGTCCGAGGAGACCTCGAACCGCACGACCGAACGCGCGCGACAGCTCGTGGTCGTCCTGCGCCAGGTGGTCGCGATGGCGCGTGAACCGGCCCGCGCCGAGGAGCTCCACGTCGCGGCGCTGCTCGACAACATCGAGTGGGAGCTCGACCAGGACCCCGAGTCGAAGGTCGTGCTGCTGCTGCACGACCGGCTGCTGCTGCGCGGAGGCGAGACCCCGACCCTGGGCGACCGCCTGCACGAGCGCTTCGGCGACGAGGCCCTGCTGGTCGCCACCACCGTGCGCTCGGGGGGATTCCGCGCGTGGCCTGGAGGCGGCGAGCAGATCGAGACGTTCGAGCTGCCCGAGCCGCCGACCAGCAGCCTCGAGGCCGCGGTTCCCGAGCTGGGCGTACCGGCCGTGCTGCTCGACCTGCGGGCCCTCCCGCCGGCCGGTCCGGTGAGGGCGTGGTTCGACGCCCCGCACGTCACGCGCCTCGTCGACGGTTTCTTCCTGGCCCGCAGCCCCGACCTGTTCCTCGAGCGGGTGCGCCCGGGCAAGGCCTGCGACCTGCTGCTCCAGATCGAGTCGGTGAGTCCCGACCGGCGGCTGCCCGACGACGGCTGAGCGCTTCGTCACGGTTCCCCGGACACACGCGCCATTTGCTTCGATATCAACATCTGTCGACGCGATAATCGCCGATGACAGCCACTCATCGCGCCAAAATCGACGCAGATCGCATCGACGGTCGCATTCATCACAGAATCAGAATGCGACAAAAGAGCTTGTGATCGCGACGAGCTTCGTGGCAGCCTCGACCGCGGTCCGGGAGGCGGTCGGCCACGCCTCTCCAGACCGTCACTGGCCTGAACCGTCAGGCGACATCGGGCACGGCCGCCGGTAAGACGGCTTCCCTTCGCCGTCGCGCGGCCCTCCCCGATCTTGCGGGGCCGCGCGGTCGCCGCGCCTCCTCGAAGCAGCACGCACCAGGATCTCCACCATGAGCCATCCCCGGCCCTCCGGTCGGGTGCGGTGGCCGTTCGGACGACATCGCGTCCAGAGCGCCCGCCGCCCCGTGTCCACGTCCGCGCTCCCGACGGACGGAGCCACCCGACGGCGGGCCCGAACGCTGCTGTGGTGCGGCGCCCTGACGGCCGGAGCGCTCGCCGCCTTCTCCGGGGACGGCGCACCTCGCAGCGCCGAGGGCGGTCATCCCGCGCTCGCGGCGGCGACGTCCTCCGAGGCCCTCGGCGGACCCGACGCGACGCGCTCCGACGACGAGCCACCGGTGCTGCTCGACCCCGACGGACGTGGCGCGCGGCAGCCCCTCCGGGTGCCCGGCGCGGCCACGACGTCGGCGACGACGGGCGCGACCTCCGGTGCCGGCGCGGGCACGCCGTCCGCCGCCTCGACTCCCGTCTCGGTGCCCGTGCTCGTGCAGGAGGCCCTGCCGGTCGGCGAGAGCGGGGTCGATCGCGTGGGTGCCGTGGCGACGTTCGGCCTGCCGTTCCCGCAGGGCCAGGTGCAGCAGATCCAGGGACGCCCGGCGCTGTCGGTCGCGGGGTCGCCGATCTACCAGTTCACGACCCTCGACACCTGGCCCGACGGCTCGGTGAAGTGGGCGCTGTGCGACGTGCGCGCCGACGTCACCGCCGGCGGCAAGACGCTCGGACTCACGGTGAAGAAGGGCCTGGGCAGCAACTCCCTGGTCGGCCTCGCGAGCGACGCACCGGGTGCCGTGCAGGTCGACTCCGGCCCGCTCCGGCTGTGGCTGCCGAAGGACCACGGCGGCAGCGTGCATCCGATCCTGTACGCCAAGCACGTGAGCGCCAAGCTCTCCGCCCCCGCCGCCCCCATGTGGCTGCTGGGACGCGCGACGAACGGCGACCTGCTCACCACGGGGCACGACACGCACGTCACGCTGCTGCACAACGGCCCCGCGCGGGCCCTGCTGCAGATCGACGGATCGCTCGTCGATCCGTCCGGCGCGTGGGCGGTCGACTTCACCTGCTACGTCACGCTGCGTCGCGGCAGCTCCGACCTCGAGGTGACGGTCACGATCCGCGACGCGAACATCGCCCATCCCCAGCACGTGGTGCTCGAGTCCGTCGGGCTCGTGCTCGCAGGACAGGTCGGCGCCGCACCGCTGGCCAGCATCGCGCGTCCCACGGGCACGCCGGCGCTCGTCCAGCCGCTGGCTCCCGGCGACTGGTGCTTCGCGTACCAGGCGCACTCGAGCGCGTCGGCGATCTACACCGATTCGCCCGAGTACCTGCCGCACATCCCCAAGCTGCCGGGGAGCCAGGTCGACTACGAGCAGGAGGGATACCAGATCCAGGTCGCCGGCAACGACGTCATCCCGCTCGGGAACCGCGACGCGTATCCCGAGCACGGCTGGCTCGACCTCTCCGGACAGGACGGCGGCGTCACGATGTCGATCCTGCACATGCCCTACCTGTGGCCGGCGGCGCTCGAGGCCTCGGGTTCGGGCCTGCTCGTGGCTGGCGTCTACACCTCGCGCAACAGCGCGCCCTACACCTGGATGTGGCGCCAGCACGAGAGCCGCACCGCGGTCTTCTCGTTCCACAAGGGACACGGCGGCGGCGTGCCCGACGCGGCGCAGCTCGAGGCCGTGGCGCTGCGGCTCGACCTGCCGCTCACGGGACGCGCGGTCGACTACAAGCACTACGACCAGGCCGGCGTGTTCCCGTACCGGCTGCTGACCGTGGCCGAGCAGGAACAGGCCTACGCGTGGATGGGCATCCCGCACACGCTGCAGACGTCGAACGACGGCTACACCGAGATGCGCTACATCGGCAAGTCGTTCACCGGCGGGACGAACAACTACTCGCTCAACGAGGACCGCCTCGTGGCGCGCTGGCTGCGACACGGACAGGGCGGCGCGTACGTCAAGGCGCTCGACTACTCGCTCTGGAAGGCCGAGTGGCAGATCCGGCGCTCGGACGATCACGTCTACACCACCGACGTGACGGCCACGAACGAGGGCATCGTCCCGACCACGACACGCAGCTTCGGCGACGAGGAGCACCGCTATCGCGAGGGCCTCGTCGAGAGCTACTGGCTGACCGGCGACCCGCGCTACCGCGACGCGCTCTTCGACGAGGTCGAGGTGCTGAAGACCGTCACCAACTACCAGCAGGAGCGCTCGATGTACCAGACGCTGCGTGCCGAGGCGCTCGTCGCCGAGTTCACCCACGACGACACGCTCCTCGACGTGCTGCGCCAGAAGGCCCAGTGGTTCTGCTCACCCACCGTCGACATCCTGACCGAGACGGCCGGCTGGGGCTGGGAGAGCGCGCCCGACCTGGGCGACCGCCGCTACTACGTGAACTCGGCCGACAACAAGGCCGAGAAGCCCCCGGGCGAGAACTTCCAGTGCCGCGGCTTCATCACGGCCAGCCTCGGCCCCATCGGGCTCTACCAGGCGGCACGCGCGCTGGGCGTCTCGACGCCCATCGGAGCGCTGGCCCGCGGCCGCATGCGCGACCTCTCGTTCTGGACGCGCAACGAGCTGTTCCCGTTCGTGCCCGACCCGGCGAACCGCCATCTGCCGTACTCGTACGCGGTCACCTTCCAGCAGGTCACCGAGTACGAGACGTCCGACTTCCACCCGATCCTGCTGGGGATGGCCGAGGCGTACGTCGACACGGGCGACGTCACGTACCTGAAGCGCGGCGTGCAGCAGCTCGAGGCCTTCGCGGCCCACGACAACGGACCGCACGACGACAATCTCTACCTGGCCGACACGCGCCCCGACTGCCAGCACTTCTTCGCGGTCTACCGCGACTGGTACCTGAGCCAGTTCTGACCCCGCGTCCACGCCGCCGCGGTGCCGTCGTCGCGTGCGCGCACCGCCCGACGGCGCGGGGCGCCCGGCGCCCCGCGGACGTCAGCGAGGCGAGGCTCCGAGGGGCACCACGCCCTCGCGCAGTGGCACGAGCCGCTGGCCGTCGAAGGCGTACGGCGTGCCGGCGTACTCGCCCTCGAGGCGGAACAGCGTGAGATCGTCGACCTCGCGATAGCAGTTGAGCGGCGGACGCGCGGCCTCGACCGGCTGTCCGTCGGCGTCGACCTGCTGCGACTCGTCGACGACGTCCTCGAGCAGCCGATCGCTGCGCGGATCGACCAGGGCGACGCCGTCGACCACCAGCCCGCGCTCGCACACGCAGCCCCAGTCGGGGACGTAGACCTGTCCCTCGAGGACGACGATCGGACGGTCGTAGCGCGCGTACAACTGCTGCAGGCGGGCCAGGTCGAAGCCCGGACCGACGGGATGCATCACGAAGCGCGGGACGGAACCGCAACCGACCACGCCCATCGCGGCCAGCAGCACGAGACACCGCATCCGCATGTCGAGACTCCCGGACGTCAGACCACCTCCCGCGGCGCGGCGCCGATCGCCGTGCCGGTCGGAGCACCAGAGCAGACCAAGCCGCGAGGCCCCGCGTCCAGGATCGCTTCGCGACGCACGGGCCGCGGCCGAGGCACGAGGGAGCCGGAGCGCACTCAGGGGCGCGACCATTCGTAGCGGAAGCGCACCGACGGAGAGAGCGCCGAGAGCAGCCCGAACGACGGCGCGGGCACCTCGGCGGAGGTGGCGTAGACGTTGCGCGGCGTGCCCGTCCCCACGCGGTAGGTGATCACCTCGGCGTCGTCCAGCCCCGCCTCCTGCATGGCCATGTCGAGCACCTCGTCGAGGTACGCGATGCCGTCGACGAGGCCCGCCTCGAGCGCCTTCTGCGCGGTCAGGACGCGTCCGTCGGCGAGCTTGCGCACCGCGGCCACGTCGAGACCCGGACGTCCTTGGTCGACGACCGCGACGAAGCGCTCGAAGTACGAGTCGACGAGATCCTGGAAGACGGCGCGCTCGCTCTCGGTGAGCGCGCGGTAGGGGCTGCCCATGTCCTTGTACTCGCCGCTCTTCACGGCCTCGCTGCGCACCCCGAGCATCTCCATCAGCCCGTGCGCGTCGGTGATCTGCGTGATCACGCCGATGCTGCCCGTGACCGTGGTCGGCAGGGCGTAGACGCTGTCGGCGGCCATCGCCACGTACACTCCGCCCGACGCGGCCGTGTCCATCATGCAGGCCAGCACGGGGATGCCGCGGCGCGCCTTGAAGCGCATCAGCGCGCGGTGCATCAGGTCGGCGGCCGTCACGCCCCCGCCCGGCGAGTCGATGCGCAGCACGACCGCGCGCACGTCGGGGTCGCTCGCCGCGATCTCGAGCTCGGTCACCAGATCGGCCACGCTGTTGCGCGTGCTCGAGAGCAGGCTGCTCTCCGACGCGTCGGTCAGCTCGCCCTCGATCGAGAGCATGAGCACCTTCTCGCCGGTCCAGAACGAGTCGGCATCGCGCACCACGACCTCGACCAGGCCGGTCGGGATCGGGCCCCCTCCCACCGGCGCGTAGATGATGCAGCCCGAGGGGGCCAGCAGCGCGAGCAGGGCGAGCAGGCGGACGCGGACGGACATGGGGCGGACTCCGGCGGGGAACGCCGGGAGTCTACCCGCGCCGGGCGGCCGGACCGGCGCTCCGATCCGCGAGCGCGGCCCGGACCGGCGTAGCGCGAGGCTCGGCGGTTGGCTCCGGACGGTCCGGAACGGATACTGCGTGAATTCCCATCCGACTCCGTGGAGCCTCCGCCATGACCTCTCTCCGCCCCTTCGCGCCGCGCCTGCTGGGTGTCGCCTGCCTCGCCGTGCTCGTGCTCGGCCTGTCGGTCGTCGCCCGCACCGAGACCAAGGCGCCCACCCCCGACGAGCAGCTGCACGAGCTCATGATCGGCCTCAAGCGCCAGCTCAAGGAGTTCGGACGCGCGGTGGCCGATCCCGCCATGAACGAGACCTCGCTGGCCGCCGTGGCCGAGATGCAGGCCATCGCGCTGGCGGCCAAAACGCTCGAGCCCTCGAACCTCGACGAGAAGCCGAAGGAGGAACGCGCCGCACACAAGGCCGCCTACCGCGCCGACATGGCCCGCATGCTCTCCGACCTGTGCCAGATGGAGATCGCCATCCTCGAGGGTCGCAACGCCGACGCCCAGGCGACCCTGCAGGGCCCGCTCTTCGACCTGCGCGAATCGAGCCACGAGAAGTACCAGAAGGAAGAGGGCGAAGAGCACCACGAGCGGCGTCGCTGAGCGACGTCGCCGGGCCGACGCGGCGCGGCGGGGGCGCGCCGCGTCAGGCCAGCGAGAGCACGAAGCGGCGCACGAGTCGCGCCGCCACGTCGCGCCGGTAGGCTGCGGTCGAGCGCACGTCGTCGATCGGTGCGATGTCGTGCGTGAGCGCCTCGGACGCACGCTGCGCGAGGGCCGCGTCGGCGCGCTCTCCGACGAGCAGGTCCTCGGCCGCGCGCGCCCGCACGGGACGCTCGCGCACAGCGCCCAGGCCCAGCCGCGCGCAGGTGATGCGCCGCTCGTCGTCGAGCACGGCCACGGCGGCCAGCATCACCTTGCTGACCGATTGTGCGCGGCGCGTCCCGACCTTGCGCCAGGCGTGGCGCGCGCCCTCGCTCGCGAAGAGCGCGCGCCGACCGAAGCGCAGCGCCGCAATGAGTTCGCCGGGGCGCAGGTCGGTCGTGCGGTAGCCGGTGCAGAAGTCGTCGAACGCGACGAGGCGCACGCCCTTTCGCGAGACGAGCTCGACCTCGGCGTCGAGCGCCAGCAGCGCCGGGAGCGTGTCGCCCACCGGTGAGCAGGTGCCGACGTTGCCGCCCAGCGTCCCGCGCGCCTGGATCTGCCAGGCGCCGACCTCGCGCGCCACCGCCGCGAGCAGCGGCAGGTGCCGACGCACGTCGTCGCTCGCCAACAGCATCGAATAGGTCGTCGCGGCCCCGATGCGCAGCGAGCCGTCGCGCATCGGCTCGACGCCCACGAGCCCTGGCAGTCCGAACAGGTCGATCACGCCCGCCGGCGCGGGACGTCGTCCCGCGTCGACCATCAGGTCGGTGCCACCGGCCAGCACGCGCCAGTCGGCGTGCTCCTCGCGCACGGCGAGGGCCTCGTCTAGCGTGGCGGGACGGATCCAGGGCGTCGTCACGGCGCCCCTTCACCGGACGGACCGGCAGCCGGGCGCGCGGCGGCGCAGAGCGCGTCGATCACGAGCTGGTATCCCGTGCAGCGGCACAGGTTGCCGGCCAGCAGTTCGCGCAGCCGCTCGGCCGACGCGTCGGGCTCGCGGCGCAGCGCGGCCGTGGCGCAGACCGCGATGCCCGGCGTGCAGATGCCGCACTGCGTGCCGCCGAAGCGCACCAGCGCGTCCTGCACGGCCGAGAGCAGCTCGCCGTCGCCGAGGCCCTCGACGGTCATGATCTCGGAGCCGTCGACCTGTCCCGCGGGGACGAGGCACGAGCACACCGGCTCGCCGTCGAGCAGCACGGTGCACGCACCGCACTCGCCCTCGCCGCAGCCCTCCTTGCTGCCGGTCAGGCGCAGCTCGTCACGCAGCACGTCGAGCAGTCGCCGCTGCGGGTCGACGTCGAGCAGCAGGTCGCGTCCGTTGAGGCGTACGCGCAGGGTCACGTCGCTCCCTCCCGCGCGGCGCGCGCCGCGGCGATCGTCTCGGGCAGCATCGGGACGCACGCGGGCTCGATGCCCAGAGCGTCGGCCAACGCGTTCGCCGCCGCGGCGGCCGGGCCGTCCATCGGGATCTCGCCCACGCCCTTGGCCCCGTGGGGACCGAACGGGTACGGAGACTCGACGAGCAGCGTCTCCATCTTCGGGGCGTCGGCGCTCGTGGGGATGATGCAGTCGGTCATGCGCGGGTTGAGCACGCGTCCCCCGCCGTACTTCACGGCCTCGAGCAGGGCCCAGCCGAGCGCCTGCAGCGTGCCGCCCTCGATCTGTCCCTGCACCATGACGGGGTGGATCGCGTGGCCGACGTCGACCGCGTGCACGCAGCGTTCGATCGTGACCTCGTGCGTGTCGTCGTCGACCGCCACGTCGACCAGGCACGCCGCCCAGCCGTACACGGGATACGCCGAGCCGGTGTAGCTCTCGTCGTCCCACGCGATGCCGGGCGGCGGAGCGTAGGTCACCGTGCGCTCGGCCTCGCCCACGTCGCGCACGTGCGCCCGCGCGATCTCGCCCAGGTCGGCGCCGGACAGACCGTGCGCGCGGCCCCACGCGAGCAGGTGCGCACGCAGCGCGGTGGCGGCGTCCTCGACGACCTTGCCGACGACCATGCAGGTGCGCGAGGCCACCGTCGGTCCGCTGTCGGGGACACGGTCGGTCGTCGGTTCGAGCACCGAGACGCGCGCGCCGTCGACGCCCAGGGCGTCGGCCGCGATCTGCGCGAAGGTCGTGAAGGCTCCCTGTCCGATGTCGGTCGAACTGCTGCGCACCTCGAAGCCGCCGTCGGGACGGGTCGCGACGCTGGCGCGTCCCGCGAGGCGTTGCTCGCCGCTGCCGGTGAAGCCCGCGCCGTGCATGCAGAAGGCGATGCCCCGACCGCGCCGCACCGGCGACCCGAGGCGCACGTCGGGAAGTTCGTCGCGCGGCGGCGGCCACGCGGGCGACGAGCTGCCCTCGTGATCGGGACGCGGCGACGGCGCCACGCGCCGCAGCGCGTCGAGCACCGCCAGGCTGCCCACGCTGTGCTCGAGCACCTGGCCGGTCGAGGTCGTGTCGCCCGCGCGCAGCGCGTTCTTGCGGCGCAGCTCCCAGGGATCGACGCCCAGGGCGCGCGCCGCGCGGTCGACCTGACGCTCGGTGGCGAAGATCGCCTGGGGCGCGCCGAAGCCGCGGAAGGCGCCGTGCGGCGGGGTGTTCGTCGCCAGCGCCCGCCCGACGACCCGCACGTGCGGCAGCCGGTAGGGACCGGCGGCGTGCAGCACGGCGCGCGAGAGCACCACCGGCGTGAGCGTCACGTACGCTCCGCCGTCGAGGACCAGGTCGACGTCGGCCGCGACGAACGTGCCGTCGCGCATGAGCCCGAGCCGGTGGCGCACCCGCGACGGATGACGCTTCGTGGTGGCCGCGACGTCCTCCTCGCGGTCGTACACGATCTTCACCGGACGCCCCGCCGCGCGCGCCAGGAGCGCGGCGTGCAACGCGAGCATCGACGGATACTCTTCTTTGCCGCCGAAGCCGCCGCCGGTCACGGCCTGGGTCACGATCGCGTGCGCGTCGTCGAGTCCGAAGAGCACCTTCATCGCCGAGTGCACGTAGTACGGGCACTGCATCGAGCCCGTCACGTGGCAGGCTCCGTGCTCGTCCCAGTGCGCAAGCATGCCCTGGGGCTCGATGTACATCTGCTCCTGCGCACCCGTCTCGTAGACACCCTCGATCACGAGGTCGCAGCCCGCCAGCGCCCGCTCGACCTCGTCGCCCTTCGCGATGCGCAGGGTCTTCATCACGTTGTCGTCGCCGTGCACGAGCGCGTCGGCGCGCAACGCGGCGTCGAGGTCGAGGGCCGCGGGGAGCTCGTCGACCTCGAGCCGCACCGCGGCCGCGGCGGCGAAGGCCCGCGCGCGCGTCGAGGCGGCCACGAGCGCCACCGGCTCGGCCACGTGCCGGATCGTCCCGCCCACGGGCACCAGCGCGGGCTGGTCGCCTTCGATGAGCGAGACCACGTTGCACCCGCGGATGTCGGCCGCGGTCACGACCGTCACGTCGCTCCAGTCGAACGCTCGGTCGAGGTGCACTCCCCGCAACCGGCCGTGCGGGACGCTGGAGCGCACCGTCGCGCCGTGCCACGCGTCCTCGCAGGGCAGGTCGTCGACGTACAGCGCGCGCCCGCTGACCTTGGCCGCGCCGTCGACGCGCGGCGGGGAGCGCCCCACGGCGACGTCGGCGGGAGAATGCGTCGGCACGGACACGGGGACGGGCGGGGCTCCACGCGGGGAGGTCCGATCGTAACCCTCGGCGCGGGCCGCTCCGAGCCCCGTCCCGCGACTACTTCAGGCGCTTGACGTGCTTGGCCAGGTCCTTCGGCGCGAGTTCGCCGAAGACCGCGGCCAGCGCCGCCTCCGTGGCGTCCGGCTCGCCGACGTAGTCGGGACGTCCGCCGTACGGGTCGGCGTCGGCCTGCAGGTCCGCCAGCGCCTCGAAGAGCGCGCCGAGGTCGGCGGGACGCTTCGACCAGACGAAGTCGAGCGCACCCCAGACCATCATCTGCTCGGGCTCGGCCACTCCGGCCCGTCCCTCCAGCACGAGCGGGACGACGCTGAAGTCCTTGTCCTTCTTGTTGCCGTCGAACAGCTCGGCGGTGCGCTTGCCCCAGTCGAAGTGCGCGCTCGACGACACGAAGCCCGACGCGTCGAAGGCGTAGCTCGTGCCGAACAGACGCTGCTCGACCAGGAAGCTCATGCCCCACAGGAGCGATTTCGGGAGTTGTCCGAAGCTCTTGGTCAGCACGCACTGCGTGAACTTGGCCGCCACCTCGTTGTCGAGCCGGAACTCGTCGTCGCCCGCGGCCGCGTTGCCGGCCATGTCCCACGTGGGTTGCAGGAAGACCGGCGCGCCGCGCATCGTCAGCCCGCCGGGATCGTCGCGCATGCGCGACGCGTCCTCGGCACGCAGCAGGCGCCTGGCCACGAGCAGGTCGAGCGCCGCGCCGTACGCGTCGGAGCGCATGCCCGGCTCGTCGAACAGCACCGCCACGGTGGCGGGCACGTGCAGACGATCGTCGGGGAGCGCGCGCTCGAGCACCTCCCACGCGTCGTCGAGCACCTGCGCGGCGCGATGCACGAGATCGTCGTCGGCCCGTCCGAGGACGATCGCCGGAGCGTGCTCGGGCACGGCCACCTCGAAGCCGAGACCGCCGGCCGTGGCGGCCCACGTGTTGAGCGCCGCGCGCACCGAAGGCAGCAGGTCGCGCTCGACCTTGGAGCCCTCGACGTCCTTGCGTCCCATGCGGAACTTGAGCTTGGCCGCCTCCTCGACCAGGGTGTCGGACGAGCTGTCGTCGAGTGCCGACGCCGACGGCGCTCCGAAGCACAGCGCGAACGAGAGTGCGACGCCGAGCGTCGACCCGCGCGTCAGGAACCTGGCGCGTGTGCGCCCTTCGATCGACTGCATGGACTCCTCCTCTTCGAATCGTCCGCGGCGTGCCGCGGGAGCCTCTGGCCCACGAGGAGGAGCCGGCCCGACGCGACGCCCAGGACCCCGCGGGGTCCGGCGCCTCGTCTGATCGGCCGTTCGCACCCTCTCCCTGAGAGCCCGTTGTTCCGGATGCGCGACGCCGATCCGCACTCCGGGTTCCCTTACAGACGTGGACACGCTCGGCAACCCGAGGATTCCATGACGACATCGTGTCGCACGTCGCGACGCGTACCCGATCGGGCGGAGGGCGGACGCCACGGCGTCGCTACGATGCCGACATGGAGGATCCGTCCGACGCCGCCGCCGTGCCCTGGATCGAGGTCTCGCTCACGGTCGACGCCGGTTGGGCCGAACGCGTGGCCGAGGTGCTCGGACACGCGCCGTGTTCGCCCGTCGCGATCGAGCCGCCGGACGCGCACGGACGCTGCACGCTGCGCGCGTGGATCGACGGCGCGCACGACGACGACGCCTTGCGCGCCGGACTTCGCGCGCGCCTCGCAGCCCTCGCCCGCGCGCTCGACCCGTCGACGAATGATCCGAGCAGGGCGCACGACGAGATCCAGAAGGGGCGATCGCATCGTGCCTGCGATGCGCGGGACGGCTCTCCCGCCGGGGCCGCATCGGACGCACGTCGCGGCGCGACGCTGACAGACGATCTCGTCCCGCGCTTCACGGTGCCGGACGCCCGGGCGCGCGCGACGTTCGCCGGGCTGCCGTGGCGATCGTTCCGCGTGGGACGCCTCTGCATCGGCGCGCCCGGTGCGCTGCATACGCGGCGCGTCGACGACGTGGCGCTACGACTCGTCCCCGGGAACGCGTTCGGCACGGGCCGCCACCCGACCACGCGTCAGGGCCTGCGCGCGCTGCAGGAGCACCTCCGTCCCGGTGCCCGCGTGCTCGACCTCGGCTGCGGGACGGGCCTGCTCGGCGTCGCCGCCGCGCTCCTCGGCGCGGCGCAGGTCACGCTGCTCGACCACGATCCCCTCGCGATCGCGGCCGCACGTGAGCTGGCCGACGCGCACGACGTCTCGTCGCGCTGCACCTTCGTCACGGGCAGCGCCGCCGACGTCCCCGCCGGGCCTTGGGGCGTGATCCTCGCCAACCTCGAGCCGGGCCTCGCGGCCGCGCACGCGCCCCGCTTCGCACGCGTCCTCGCGCCCGGCGGCGTGCTCGTGGCCGGCGGCTGTCCGCGCGCCGACGCCGACCTCCTGCGCGACGCGTTGCGCGTCGCGGGACTCGTCCCGGAACGTCTGCGCGCCACGCCACGCTGGTGCACCTGGAGCGCGCGCCGGCCTTGACGCGCTGCGTCGCGTCGCCCGCCGGCGTGCATGACCCGCGTCAGTCGTCCCCGGCCTCGTCGTCGAGGTCGGCCGCGGCCGCGGTGTCGAGCAGCACGAGCGCGTCGGCGTGGGTCCGCAGCGCACTGGCCGGGACGTCGACCCCCATCGGTCTGCGCAACGCGCGCGCCACGATCGACGCCTTGGCCGCGCCGAAGGCCAGCAGCCGCACGCGTCGCGCCGCGAGGATCGGGCCGAGACCGCGGGTGATCGCATGCCGCGGCACCTCGCCGGGGTACGTCGCCGCCGCGTCGGCGCGCGTCGTCTCGTGCAGGGTCACGAGCCGTGTCGGCGCGTCGAACGGCGTACCCGGCTCGTTGAAGCCGAGGTGCCCGGTGCGTCCGATGCCGAGCAGTTGCAGGTCGACGCCGCCCCACGCGGCGACGGCGTCCTCGAAGGCGCGCGCGCGCTCGGGCACGTCGCGCTCGGCGACGCTGCCGTCGGGCACGAGGATGTGGTCGGGCGGCAGGTCGACGTGCCGGAACAGCTGCTCGTGCATCGCGTGCCCGAAGCTGCCCGGCGCCCCGCGCTCCACCGGCCAGTACTCGTCGAGGTTCACCGTGTGGACGGACGCGAACGAGAGTCCGCGCTCGCGGTGCCGGCGCACCAGCTCGGCGTGCACGTCCTCCATCGTGCGGCCGGTGGCGAGGCCCAGCACGCACGGATGCCCGGCCGCAGCGCGCGCGCGCACGAGCGCCTCGATCTCGTCGACCACGCAGCGCACGGCCGCCGCGCGCTCGGCGAACACGCGCACGCTCATCGGTGACGCTGCGCGGCGAGCCGCGCGTCGAGCTCGGACATCGTGAAGCGCACGCTCACCACGTACGGCGACTCGCCCTCGGTCCAGTGGCCGTAGGTCGTCGCGACGAAGGTGCCGTCCGGCAGCACCTCGACCCCGGCGTAGCCGCAGTCGGCCTGCACGAGGTTGTCGCCGAGGCGCACGCGGTACGCGCCCGCCGTGCCGCGTACGAGGTCGTCGAACTCGCCGATCCAGGCCACCCAGTCGCCCCACGTGGGACTGCCCGGCAGCGTGTCGCGGAACGAGATCAGCAGCCGCCCGTCCGGCGCGTACGCCGCGACGTGCCGATCGCCGGTGAGCGCGGCAGGCAGCTCGCGCGGAGCGGTCCAGGTCTCGCCCTCGTCGTCGCTGAAGATCACGAACGCGTGGTACGCGCGGCTGTTCTCGCGCAGCAGCACGGCCAGGCGCGCGCCGTCGGGCGAGCGCACGAGCCCCGGCTCGCAGAGCTGCGCCGAGGGATCGCTCGCGATGACGCGCGGTGCGCTCCACGTGACGCCGCCGTCGTCGCTCGTCGTGGCGTACACGCTGAACCGCGACGGCACCCCGTGCGCGCTGGCGAAGCGTCCGTCGTCGTGGAAGAGCGCGAGGGACCGTCCGTCGCGCAGCGGCGCGACCGACGCCATGGCGACGATGCCGCCCCACGCGCCCACCGGCTCGAGCTCGCTCCACGTGCGTCCCTCGTCGAGCGAGAGCGCGCGCCGGATCGGGAAGAGGCCCGAGAAGAGCACGAGCCGCGCGGTGCCGTCGCGATCGACGAGCCGATGGATCGTCGGCACCTCCTGCGAGGTCGCGAAGCTCTCGGGAAGCGGCAACCGCTCGCTCCAGGTGAGTCCGCCGTCGTCGCTGCGCTTCATGACGAGCGCGCCCCGTCCGTGGCCCTGCGGGTAGACGCAGAGAAGCGTGTGCCCGTCGGGCAGCAGCAGCGTCGTGGGATGGCCGAGGTACTGCCCGGGCTCACGGTCGACGACCACGCGCCGCGCGTCGTCGTGGGCCAGGTCGACGAGCGGCAGCTCCGCGTCGAACGCCTCGCCGCGCGCCACGAGCTCGTCGAGCCGCAGGGTGAACGTCACGTCCTCGGGCGGACGGCCGGGACCGCCGTCGAGCGTGGCGACGAGCGACACGCGACAGTCGCTGCACGGCGGCCTGCCCGGCCCCGGCCCGGTCACGCGCCCCGGATCGAGCTGCTCCTCGAGCCGCAGCTCGAGCCCGTCCGGCCCGGGGACCGGGTCGACGAGCAGCCGCACGCGCACGAGCGCGTCGCCACCCCGCGCGAGTTCGTCGGGACTCGCCAGCGCGAGCACCAGGTCTCCCGCCGACGAGCTCCCGGGGAATCCGTCGACGAAGGCCAGCACCAGCCGATCGCAGCAGGTCGCCTGCCAGATGTCGCCGGCCAACGCGTGCTCGCGCCCCGCGAGCGACGCGGGCAGCTCGTGCGCCTCCCACCGCAGCTCGTCCGACGGGACCTTCGAGGTCACGGACGCCGCGAGCAGCAGCCCGTTCGTGCGCCGCGCGCGATCGCTCGCGAATCCCAGCACGATCGGATGGGTGTAGGTGTCGCTGAACTCGGGCCACGTCCCGTCGAAGAACGGTCGCGCCAGGGCCACCCGATCGGGGACGGCGCCCGAGAGGTCGTCGGGCAGCACGATCGGCACGCGTCGCGCGGGACTGCCGACGACGTCTCGCACGCCGACCAGGCTCGTGCGCGTCCCCTGCGAGCCAGGCTCCTCGACGACCTCGACGGCCACCGTGTCGACGAAGAGCCGCAGCGCCGTGCTCGCCGGGTTGCCGAAGACGTGCGTGTGCGGACCGCGGCTGCGCTCGATCGTGAGCGAGCCGGACAGGTCCGCGTCGAGGGTCGGGACGCGCAGGCGTTCGGCCACCGGCGCACGCACGGTCCCGAGCGCGCCGCGCAGGCTCAGCGCGCCGACCCCGAGCTCGCTGCGCTGCGCACGCAGGCCGACCCGTCCGAGCGGACCGGCGAAGGACGACTCGTGCAGCGTCACGCCGTCCAGCGCGACGACGAGCGCGTCGCCGTGACGCGAGACGTCGACGTCGAACGGGCGCCCGAGCAGCGGCTGCGATCCGGGCAGGTCGAGCAACGTGAGCGGACCGAAGGGCCCGCCCTCGACGAACGGACGTCCCGCGGCGCCGTCCCAGCCGAAGACCCCGTCGCCGAGGCGCAGCGCCGCGGCACCGCGCGGGTCGCCGCCCAGTTCGAGCCGCGCGTGGATCTGCGCGTCGCCGTCCCCCAGCGCGCGGTCGGCGAGCAGCTCCGTGCCGGGCAGCAGCCACAACATGCCGGGCTCGTCGCGCCACACGTCGTCGGCGCGCGGTCCGACGAGCACCTGGCGCGCCTGGTGGAAGCGCGCCGGGCCGTCCACCCAGCCGCCCTCCACACGACCCGCCTCGACGACGCTGCGCTCGGCGGGATTCGCAGCGGCCGGATCCTGGGCGACAGCCGGGACGGCCAGCGCGGCCAGTCCGAGCGCGCACGCCCGCAGCGCGCGCACCCTCGCTCGACGACCACGGACGACGGTTCGCATCGGATGCACCTCGCTTCGGTTGCCGGAGACGGCCCGTCCGCGACGCGCCGACCTGCATGCGCCCTTCGACGGCGTCGGCGGCCGGCAGAGGACGCTCCCGCTCACGGCGACGGCGTGCCGCCGGACGTTTGCGCGCCGGCCAGCGCCGCGGCCAGCCCGTGCTCGGGATCCGCGAGCTGCGCGCGCGCGTCGTCGAGCGCCGCGTGGAGCGCGTCGAGCCGCGCCTGCCGCCGGGCGCCGTCGTCGTCCTGTCCCCACCAGGCGGCCCACCAGCCGGTGGCCTGGCCCCCGATCTGCCAGCTGCCGAGCGTGGCGCCGTCCTGCCCGAGCAGCTTCAGCTCGAGCTGGAAGGTCGCGTCGTGCGACGCGGCCGGCGCGCCGAACAGGTTCGCCACGCCCGCGGTGAGCACCGAGAGCACGAGCCACGCATAGCTGTCGCGGCTCTGCAGGCGCACCAGCGACCACTCGGCGCGCGGCCCGGAGGGGTCGTCGACGGACGTCCACAGCAGACCGTCGGCCTGCTCGACGAGCACGGTGCGCATGTCGTCGAGCAGCGGCGCCGCGTAGCGCTCGGAGACCAGGTCGAGGTCGGCACGCAGCGCGGGCAGCGGCGGCGGCAGGGGACGCAGCGACTCGGGCCGGGTCGCGTCGACGGACGCGCAGCCGGCGAGGCCGAGCATCAGCGCCCCCGCCACGAGCAGCGCCCGGGATGCACGGAGTGCGGCCGAGCGGCCGGGCGCGCCCGGTTCCCGCGGCGCGCCGCCACGGCACGAGACGTTCGACGCGACGGACATGCCAGGGCCTCCCGGGGACCAAGGAGCATGCCAGCGTGCCGCCGCCGCCCGGCTCCGGTCAACCTCGTGCCGCGACGCGACCGGGCACGGCCGGCGTCGCGTCGCACCCGCGCGAGGGGCGACGCTCCCGCCGACCGCGGCGACGCGACGGGGGCCGGCACGGCTGCTACGATCGCGCGCCATGTCCGACGTCCTCCGCATCGCCATGTGGTCCGGGCCGCGCAACGTCTCGACGGCGCTCATGCGCGCGTTCGGGGCGCGCGACGACACGCTCGTGTGCGACGAGCCGCTCTACGCGCACTACCTGCGCTCCACCGGCCTGCCGCATCCCGGGGCCGACGAGATCGTGCGCACGCACGAGTCCGACTGGCGCGTGGTGGCCGCGTGGCTCACCGGCCCGCTGCCGGACGGCGCGCGCGTCTTCTACCAGAAGCACATGGCCCACCACCTGCTGCCCGAGGTCGGACGCGAGTGGCTCGCCGGGCTGAGCCACGCGTTCCTGATCCGCGAGCCGTCGGCCATGCTCACCTCGCTCGTCGAGGTGCTGCCCGAGCCGCGCCTCGAGGACACCGGCCTGCCCCAGCAGGTCGAGCTGTTCGACACCCTGCGCCGCGCCGGCCTCGATCCGCCGGTGGTCTGCGGACGCGAGCTGCTGCTCGATCCCGAGGGCGTGCTGCGGCAGCTCTGCGCGCGGCTCGATCTCGCGTTCCAGCCGACGATGCTGCGCTGGGAGCCGGGACCGCGACCCACCGACGGCTGCTGGGGCAGGTTCTGGTACGCGTCGACGTGGGCCTCGACGGGCTTCGCGCCGTACCGCGAGAAGGCCGTGCCCGTCCCCGAGCGGCTGCGCGACGTGCTCGCCCGGGCCGACGCGCTCTACGCGACGCTGCACGCGCACCGCCTGCGCGCACGTCCCGACGTGGTGGCCGCCGCACAAGACACCGCCGCGCCGGGTCTGCACGACCCTTCCCGCCCTCCCTCCTGACGCCCGAGCCCATGCTGCAGACCTTCGACGCGCGCAACCGCGACCTGATCGTGAACGTGAACGGCGTGCTGAGCCACCGCGACGAGGCGCGCGTCTCGCCCTTCGACTCGGCCGTCCAGGGCGGCGACGCGGTCTGGGAGGGCCTGCGCCTCTACGACGGACGCATCTTCAAGCTCGACGAACACCTGCTGCGCCTGCGCCGCTCGGCGCTCGCGCTGGACTTCGCCGAGATCCCGGCCCGCGAGGCGATCGTGCACGAGCTCGTGCGCACGCTCGCGGCGAACGGCATGCGCGACGGCGTGCACGTGCGGCTCACGCTCACGCGCGGCGTCAAGTTCACCTCGGGCATGGACCCGCGGCTCAACACGTCCGGGCCGACGCTCATCGTGCTCGCCGAGTGGAAGGCACCCGTGTACGACAAGCACGGGCTGAGCCTGGCCACGAGCTCGGTGCGCCGGCCGGGGCCCGACGTGCTCGACCCCAAGATCCACCACGCGAACCTGCTGGGCTCGATCCTGGCCAAGATCGAGGCCACCGCGGCGGGTGCCGACGACGCGCTCATGCTCGACGGCCGCGGCTTCGTGGCCGAGACGAACGCGACGCACGTGTTCGTGGTCGAGGACGGCGTGCTCTCCACGAGCCGGCTGGTGGCGTGTCCCGAGGGCATCACGCGCGCCACGGTGCTCGAGCTGTGCGCGTCCGAGGGCATCGTCGCGCACGAACGCGACGTCTCGCTGGCCGAGGTGCACCGCGCCGACGAGGTCTTCTGCACCGGGACGATGGGCGAGCTGGCCGCCGTGACGAAGGTCGACGGACGCACCATCGGCGACGGACGTCCCGGACCGCTCACCGCACGTCTCTCGGCGGCGTACGCCGCGCGCACCGCGCGCGAGGGCGTGCGCGTGGTCGACTGAGCCCGTGCGCCGCGCCGACCGGCTCTTCCGCATCGTCCAGCGGCTGCGCGCCGACCGCGTGGTGACCGCGGCCACGCTCGCGCGCGAGCTCTCGGTCTCCGAGCGCACGGTCTACCGCGACGTGGCCGACCTCGTGGGCTGCGGCGTGCCGATCGAGGGCGCCGCCGGCGTGGGTTACAGCCTGCCGCGCGGCTTCGAGCTCCCGCCGCTCATGTTCACGCGCGAGGAGGTCGACGCGCTCGTGCTCGGGCTGCGCATGGTCTCGGCCTTCAGCGACGACGAGCTCGCCGCGCGCGCCGACGACGTGCTGGGCAAGGTGGCCGCGGCGCTCCCGCGTCCGCTGCGCAGACGGCTCGACGCGGTCGACCTGTTCGCGCCGCGCGGCTTCGTCTCGCCGTCGATGCTCGCGCCGCTCGGGACGCTGCGCCGCGCGGTCGACGAACGCCGCCTGCTGAGCTTCGTCTACACCCGCGGCGACGGCGCCCGGAGCGCGCGCCACGTGCGTCCGTTGGGGCTGTTCTTCTGGGGACGCACGTGGACGCTGCTCGCGTGGTGCGAGCTGCGCGACGACTTCAGGAGCTTCCGGCCCGACCGCATCACGTCGCTCGTGCTGCGCGACGAGGTCGTCCCCGACGAGCCCGGCAAGGACATGGCCGAGTTCCTGCGCCGCATGCGCGCCGCGGGCGAGCTGCCGGACGACGACGGCGACGCCGCGCGCGCCTGAGGGATGCCGACGCGTGGAGCGTCGCGCGCCGCACGCGGCGGGGCGTGCCGTGCGAGCGGGCGCGACGTCAGTCGTCGAGCGCCACGACGCGTCCGCCGCTCGCGTCGGCCAGCGCGCGCAGGAAGCCGTCCCGACGCTCGGCGGGCAGGCGCACGCGGTGCGTCACCGCCGCGCCGAAGTCCTCGCCGAGCAGCTCGACCTCGTGCGGGGCGTAGACGTGCCGGGCCGCGCGCACGTCCGCGTAGGCGAGCTCGAGCCGCAGCGCGACCCAGTCGACGCGCTCGGCCCGCGGCGTCCGCTCGAGCGCCTCGGCCAGGACGCCGCCGTAGGCGCGCACGAGTCCGCCGCGGCCCAGCTTCGTGCCGCCGAACCAGCGCACCACCACGGCCGCCACGTCGCCGAGGGGCCCGTGCAGCAGGACGTCCAGCATCGGACGCCCCGCGCTCCCGTGCGGCTCGCCGTCGTCGGACAGGCCGATGCGCGCACTGCTCCCCGGCGGTCCGATCACGTACGCCCAGCAGTGGTGCGTCGCGTCGGGGAACTCGGCGCGCAGCCGCTGCACGAGCGCGGCCGCCTCGTCCTCGCTGGCCGCCGGCGCGACCACCGCCAGGAAGCGGCTGCGCTGCTCGACGAGCTCGTGCCGCTGCTCGCGCGCCGGCACGGGATGGCGACGAGGTGCGTCCAACGCGTGCCCCCGGAAAAGCACGAGACCCCCCGGCCGGCGTCACGCCGACCGGGGGGTCTCGTCGAACACGACCCGCTCGCCTAGTGCGAGACGCGCTGGGCCTGATCACCCAGCATCAGGTACGTCACGCCGCCGCCCATCGAGCCGGCGTTGTAGATGTACTGGCTGTCGAGGGCCTTGCCGATCCGGACGCTGGCCTCGGAGAGGTGCGCCTTGGTGTACGCGTCGGTGGCGGAGTCGAGCGCCCCGTCGATGTGGCCCTTGATGTCGCGCAGCTGCGAGACCGCCAAGGTCGCCACCGGGCTCGCCGTGGAGCCGTAGCCACCACCCATGGCGAGGTCGATCAGGCGATCGAGGTGCTCGGACTGCAGGTTGCGCCGCAGGCTCGAGATGGCCGGGTTGCGCTCGCTCGCGTCGGACGGCATGGCGTCGAGCTCGGACCAGACCGCCGTGGCCACCTTGCCCATGATCTCGGGCAGGGTCACCGCGTCGGTGTCGGCCGGCAGCGCCAGCTCGTTGTCGTACACGCGCCCGAGCGTCGTCGGGTTGAGCAGCATCGACATGACCGACGCCTGGATGCCCGCCACGCGGTCGTGCACCGGATACGTGGCGTCGTCGTAGACCGAGTAGTCGCCATCGTCGAACTTCGAGAGCGTCATGTGCTGCAGCAGCTCGGGCGTGAGCCCGAACGCCTCGTCGTAGAACGAGTTCTGGATGACCCAGTCGAGCGCCTCGCGCTGCATCTCGGCCGGCACCGGCTCGAGCGGCGTGCGTCCGTCCGGATCACCCTTGTGATCGTTGTGGACGAAGGAGCCGCCGATCCAGTTGGCCATCATGCTGAGCGAGCTGACCTGGGTGCCCAGCGTGATCTCGTAGCCGCGCCGCGCGCGGCCCCAGGGCTGGCCGTCCTTGACGAACTTGTCGAGGACGCGCTCGCGCTGGTACTCGGTCAGGCGCTGCCGGCTCTTGGCGTAGTCGAGCGGGTTCTTGCTGAAGTCGTAGCGACGGGCCAGCGGGTCGGGACCGGTCGTGTCGTAGTCGGTCGAGAACGCCAGCTCGGGCTCGGCCGCGCGCTTCACGACCTCCTTGGGGTCGCCGAACGTGTAGCCGTACTCGATGGCCCACATGTCGTACGGTCCCAGGCCGATCATCGCCCAGTCGCCCTGCACCTCGCCGTCTTCCATGTTCACGTTGACGGGGATGTAGTCCATGACCGAGCCCGCGAAGGGCTTCTTGCCCTTGAGCTCGGGGCTGTTGATCTCGGCCATCGTGTACAGGCTGCTGGCCTTGAAGTTGTGCCGCAGTCCGAGCGTGTGGCCCACCTCGTGCGCCACCAGGTCGGCCAGCATCGGTCCGAGGAAGCTCTCGGGGATGCCGTCGATCTTCGGCTCGTCCTTCTTCTTCGCGGCCTTCTCGTCGAGCTCGGCCATCTTGGCCTTGCACTCGTCGCAGGGCTCGCCGTCCTTGCACTTGTCGCAGTGGATCTCTTCCTTCTTCTTCTCGGCGTCGGCGCCGGGGTGGTCCTCACCCAGCGCGAAGAGCAGTCCGAGCACGGCCATCTCGCGGCTCTTGCCCTCGGACGCCATGCACAGCGCCTTGTCGGAGCCCACGGCCTGCACGAGCTCGCGCAGGTCCTCGTTCTGCAGCAGGGCGGCCTCGCCGTACGACGCGAAGTCGGGTCCGGCTCCGCGACGGGCGCGCTCCTGGGCGCGCTCGGCCAGCAGCTTCTCGCGCTCGCCGGGCGCGGCCATGCGCACGCGCGGGTCCCACTGCGGGTTCTCGTCGAACCAGGCCAGGGTCTCGGCCGAGTAGCCCTCCATCGCGAGCTCGGGCAGGTACTCGTTCGACTGGTACCAGAAGTGGCGGATCCAGCCGTCGGTCAGGACGACGTCGGCGTCCATGATCTCGCCGGTCTCGGGGTTCGCCCGGCTCGGGCCGATGGCCGTGCCGATGTCGTTGCTGAGCCAGCGGATGAAGTTGTAGCGGACGTCCTCGGGGTCCTTGTCCATGTTCGCGCCGGTCGACTTGTCCTGGTACTGCACCTGGATCGCGTCGACCAGGCCGACCTGCTCGAAGGCCTTGTTCCAGTAGTCGATGCCGGCCTTGACCCAGCGCCGGTAGCGGATCGGCACGGTGTGCTCGACGTAGTAGACGAGCGGCACCTTGGGCGGCGAGAGCTCGAGCTTCGGATCGGCCTTCTCGAAGTGCCAGCGGTTGATGTACCGCACCGGCACCTGGTCGTCCTGCATCTTGCCCAGGTCGCGGTAGGTGGTCATGAAGTACCCGACCCGCTCGTCCGCCTCGCGCGGCTTGTAGGCCGGGTTCTTGCGCACGTTGCTGATCGAGTAGTGGAAGGTCTTCAGCGCGCCGCGCACCGGCACGGTGAACGCGATCTCGATGTTCTCGGGGAAGGCCTTGGCCTCGCTGATCGTGGTCAGCGCGCGGTTCATGCCGCTCGCGCTGCCGCCGTTGAAGCGGTTCGCGTTGCCGAGCAGCAGGTCGTCGAGGTCGATCATCGGCTGGCCCGACGGCCCGATGCAGACGATCGGCACGTCGACCACGACCTGGTCGACGAAGTGGTTCTTGATCGCGTCGCGCGACTCCTCGTCGCCGGACGAGCGCACGTCGAGGTTCGGGGCGATGAGCGCCACGCGCTTGTCGAAGCGCTGCCAGTAACCGTAGACCTCGCCCGACTGCAGACCGGCGTAGAGCTCGCCGGTGGGCACGGTGGTGGCGAAGAAGTGCCGCTGGTTGGCGTAGCCGCGCGGCAGCTCGGCCAGGATCTGGCCGTCCTTCTCGCGCGTCCAGATGCCGTACAGGCTGGGCGAGCCGTCGGCGGTGGAGACGACCTTCGTGTAGTCCTTCGTCACCTCTTCCCACTTGGGGAAGTCGGGCTTCTCGTCGCCCTTCGAGTCACCGCCGTTGGCGGCATTCATCATGGCCGAGAAGTCGGGCATCGCGACCTCGGACTGGGCAGCCAGGGACGGGCCGGCGAGGCTCGCTCCCAGCGCGACGAGCGCCATCGTGCGCCACCGCGGGTTCGACATGTCGTTCACTCCTGGTCTCGATTCGAGTTCGGAGGAGAGACCGCGTACGGCGGAGGCTCCACCGGTTCGTCGGCGCGGGCGCGCCGATCCGTGCTCCCGATGCCGCCCCGCGGCGGCAATGGACAGACACGTGACATCGGATTCTATGCGCGTCTTCCCGGAGCAACAATGGCGCGCATGACCTTCCGCTCATGCATGCCACACATCCGCCCCGGGTCCGCCGGCTCCCGTTTCCGCCCGTGCGCCTCTCGCGGTGAGCGCGCACACGAGCCGAGGCGCGCCTGTCCGCGCGGCGTGGCGTGGACGACGGAGACACCCGATTCGCCTGCTCCCGCAACGATTCCGCCCACGGACGACTGCCGACGGACGATCGCGTGCGGCGCGCCGCGGGTCGCGCGAGCGAGGGTCGGCGCGACGCGGCGAGGCGCGTCCGGCGGCAGGCTGCGTGGCATCGCCCTGCTGGCCACGCTGGCGCTGGTCCCGGCGGCGCGCCCGGACGACGAGCCCGCCGCGGCGTCTCCCGTGCGTCCCGCGCTCACCTCGCTCGAGCGCGAACTCGGCTGGACGGCACTCTTCGACGGACGCGACCTGGCCGGCTGGCGCTCCACCGACGGAGCTCCCCCCGGCGACGGATGGCGCGTGCACGACGGCGTGCTCGAGCAGTCGGGCGGCGCCGGCGACCTGCTCTCGACGCGCGTCCTGCGCGACGTCGAGCTGCGCTTCGCGTTCCGTGTCGCGCCCGGCGGCAACAGCGGCGTCAAGCTGCGCGTGCTCCCCGCCGGACGTCCAGGCGCCGGCGGTGCGCCGCTCGCGGCTCCCGTCGGACTCGAGTTCCAGATCCTCGACGACCTCGCGCACCCCGACGCGGCGTCGCCGTCGCACCGCTGTGCCGCGCTCTACGATCTCGTCCCGCGCGACGGCGCACTCGATGCGCGTCTCGACCTGGCCGGCACGTGGCACGCCGCGGGCGTGCGTCTCGACGGCGGACGCCTGACGCATCGGCTCGACGGCGCGCGCGTGCTGCGCGTGCAGCTCGACGACGCCGCGTTCGCCGAGCGCGTCGCGCACAGCAAGTTCGCCGGCGTCCCCGACTTCGGACGGCTCGCCGGCCCGGTTCTGCTGCAGGACCACGGCGACCCGATCGCGTTCCGGGACGTCGTCGTGCGCGACCTGGCCGCGTTGCCGGGACGTCCCGCCGCGCCGCCGCCGTTCGATGCGGGCGTGCCGCCGCGCGACGTCGGCTCGCCCGCGTTCGCCGACGTGCGACCGTTCGACGTCGTCGGCGCCCACACGCTCGCCGGCGACGACTTAGACTGGCGCGCCCTCGGCGACGCGCGCTGGACGCTGCGCGACGACGAGATCCTCGGCGAGACCGACGGCGGCTCGCAGAGCTTCCTCGTCTCGCGCCGCGCGTTCGGCGACGCGATCGTGCAGCTCGACGTGCTCGTCGAGGGCAAGGGCAACTCGGGCATCCAGGTGCGCAGCCACGTGAGCGACGCGGGACGCATGTTCGGGTACCAGGTCGAGATCGACCCGTCCGAGCGGGCGTGGTCGGGCGGGCTCTACGACGAGGCCCGGCGCGGCTGGCTCGACGACTTGTCCGACCAGCCCGAGGCCCGCGCGGCCTTCCGCTCCGGCGAGTGGCTGCGCTACCGCATCGAGCTCGCGGGCCCGTCGATCCGCCCCTTCGTCGACGACGTGCCGTGCGCCGACGTGCTCGATCCGCTCGACCTCGAGGGACACCTCGCGTTCCAGGTCCACGCGGGACAGGACACGCGCGTGCGCTGGCGCGGCCTGCGCGTCCGCGACCTGGGCACGCGCGCGTGGGAGCCGCTGCCCGTCGACGCGCCGCCTTCGTCGCGCGACGCGACGGGCACGCGCGCCTGGGCGCGCGACGCCTCGTCCGATGCCCGGCCCTCGTGGACGGCCGCGGGGCGCGGCACCTGGGCGCTCGCGTCCGACGCGCCGCGCGAGGACGAGGCGCTGCGCGTCGAGCTGCGCGCGCGCGGCGACGTGCGGCTCGCGCTGCTGCTGCGCGCGCGCTCCGTCGCCGACGGTCTCGCCGCGTGGGACGCGAGCGACGCCGACGCACCGCGCGACCCGGACGCGAGGCACGCCGACGACGCCGCGCCCGACGCGCCGACGCGGCTCGCGCTCCCCGCAGGCGGACGCCTGCTGCTGCTGCCGCGCGTGGCCGACGACGCCGCGCACTCGCTCGCGCTGTGCACCTACGGCGCGCGCGTCGCCGTGCACCTCGACGGACGGCTGCTGCTCGACGCGCGCGTCGACGACCTCGCACCGAGCGGCGCCTGCGGCTGGCTCGCGCGCCTCGGCGACGACGCCACGCTCGAACTCGCGCGTCCCGAACGGCTGGGCGAGCCGCGCTGAGGAAGTCAGCCCTCGGCGTCGAGCGCGTCGGCGGTGTACGCGTCCTCGCGCCCGGCCGACGCGGCGCGCGCGGCGGAGACCGTCTCGACGGCGACCGGATCGGCGCCGTGGCCCCACTCGCGACGCAGGTAGGTGAGCAGCGCCGCGAGGGTCTCGTCGTCGGCCGGGTAGGCCGGCATGTCCTGGTCGAACGGTCCGCCGGGCAGATCGAGCGGGCCGGTCAGGCCGTGCAGCACGAGGCGCGCAAGGCGCGCCGGATCGCCCAGCACGTACGGCGAACCGACCAGCGACGGCGCCCGTCCGGGCTCGCCGCGACCCGACGCGAGGTGGCACGGCGTGCAGCCGACGGCGAACGCGAGCCGTCCGGCTTCGAAGCGCGCGGCCTCGTCGGCGCTCAGCGGACGCACGGGCGGCGCGTCGGCGACCGCGCGGCCGGGCCACGCCAAGGCCGCATCGAGCCGCGCCGCGCGCGTCGCGACGTCCGCGTCGTCGGACGCGAGCAGCGCGCCCAGCGCGGCAGGCTCGGCGAACAGCGTGCGCCGTCCGTCCGGACCGAGGCCGTCGAGCACGCCGTCGAGCAGCGCCCGGGCGCGCCAGGGCTGCGACTCGCGGGACGCGCGTCCGAGCAGGTCGACGAGGCGCGCGCCCGATCCCTCGCGCGTCACCGCGCGCGCGAGCAGCGCGAGGAGCACGTCGCGGCCCGGCGCCGGCTCGTCGCCGTCGAGCAGGTCGAGGAACTCGAGCTCGACGCCGCGCAGGCCCGAGAGCACGGCGCCGCGGCGTTCGGGCGTCGAGCAGTCGGCGTCCATCGCGCGGGCGAGCAGGCGTCGCCCGGGGACGCCGGCCGCGCCCAGGCTGAAGAGCGCCTGGATGCGCACGCGCGGCGACGGGTCGTCGAGCGCGTGCGCGAGCGCGCCGAGCAGCGCGTCGTCGTCGCCGGTCACGCGTCCCTCGGTGAGCCGCAGCGCGGCCAGGCGCACGGGCAGGTCGGCGTCGGACGTGCGCGGCAGCAGGTCGGCGGCCTCGAGCGCCCCGAGTCCGTCGAGGGTCCAGAGCGCGTGCAGCCGCGCCCGCGGCGACGGATCGTCGAGCCGCGCACGCACCGCGGGCACGGTGTCCGCGTCGTCGGCGCGCCGCTCGACGAGCTCCTGCTGGGCGCGGTCGCGCCACCAGCCGTCCTCGTGCGCGAGCAGCGCGGCGAGCCCCGGCACGTCGAGACGCAAGAGGTGCGGGACGTCGCGCGGCGGCATGTCGTGCGCACGCAGGCGCCAGATGCGTCCCCGCCCCACCGGCTGCTCGAGCCCGCGCGCCTCGATCTGCGCCCGCAGCCAGCTCGTCAGGAAGACCCGGTGCTGCAGCACGCCGCGCGCGAGGTCGACCACGTAGAGCGCACCGTCCGGTCCGTCGCACAGGTTCACGGGACGGAAACGTTCGTCGCGCGACGCGAGCGGCGTGCGTCCCGTCGCCGGCGGACGGGCCGCGAGCGCGCCCGACGGATCTTCGACGAGCTCGTAGCGCATGAGCAGGTTCGCCGACGGCTCGCACACGATCACGTCCCCGCGCATGTCGGCCGGGACGCCGCCGCCGCGCAGCACGTGCGGCGCGCAGGCCGCGGTGACCGACCGCAGCCGTCCCGCGGCGTCGAGCACGCCCTCGCGGTAGCCGCGGTTCACGCCCGGCGTCGCCCGCACGGGGAACACGCCGAAGTCGTCGGCCAGACGCACGTCGAGACCCGGCACGGCGCCGTGGTCGACGTTGCGCCGGCCGTAGACCGCGGGCACGAGGTCGCCGCGCAGCGGGTCGCTGTTGTTGTCGTGGAAGGTGCGGCCCTGGTCGTCCTGGGTGAGTCCCCACTGGCCGCCGCCGTTCGTGAGCTCGGGCACGAAGCGCGTGCCGTCGAAGCGGTACTGGCGGGCGTCGTTCGCCAGGCGGTAGCGGTTGTCGAGCGTGCGCAGCAGCGCGTTCGGCGCGTGCTCGGGATTGTCGAGGCCGGAGAACCCGCTCTCGACCACGACGCGCTCGTCGGCCCGTCCGTCGCCGTCGCGGTCGCGGCAGAAGAGCAGCTCGGGCGGCGCGAGCACGAGCGCCCCGTCGTACGCGGGAGCCACCGCGCGCGGCAGCACGAGCCCGTCGAGGAAGACGGCGCGCGTGTCGAGGCGTCCGTCGCCGTCGGCGTCGGAGAGCACGGCGATGCAGCCTGACGGCTCGAGTTCGTCGCGTCCGTCGGCGTCGCGCATGAAGCCCGGCATCTCGACCACCCACAGGCGTCCGTCGCCGTCGAAGACCGCCTGCACCGGATCGTGCAGGAGCGGCTCGGCGGCCACGAGTTCGACGATCAGTCCGTCGGCCGGCACGAAGGCCGCCAGCGCGTCCTCGGGCGAGAGCGCGGGGGCCGCCGGCAGCACGAACGCCGCGGGCAGCGGCGGCTGGGCCTCGCCCGGCACGTCGCCCGCCTGCCCCGCCGCGGGCGACGCGCCCAGCGCCGCCGCCCACGCGACGGCCAGGAGCCGTGGTGCGGCGGCCGGACCGCGTCGGTCACGCCCGCGTCGTGCGACGCGCGTCCGCCGCCCGTCCCGCGCAGACCGGACGCGCCTTCGTCTCACCGCCCGACCGGCGCCGGCACGGCCACGCCGTCCCACAGCGCGCCGCCGTCGATCCAGCGCTTCACGAGGTCGATCTGTTCGGGCGACAGCGCGTCGCCCTCGGCCGGCATGCGGTCGGGGTCCCAGGCCGGCAGGCTGATGCGCTCGAAGACCGGACTCGCGTCGGCGTCGCCGGGGACGATCGCCCAGCGCGAGCGATCGCCCGCGAACAGGTCGGCACCCACGTCGAGCCGCAGCTTTCCCTTCTGCTTGCGCGGCCCGTGGCACTCGAAGCAACGCGCCTCGAAGAGCGGCAGCACGTCGGCCGTGAACTCGACCTCCGGCGCGGTGGCGGGGTCGCCCGGGTGTCCGTCGCTGCCGGACGCCTGTCCGTCGCCGTGCGTCACGTCGCCTCCCTCGCTCGCCGGGGGGGCGCCGTCGCTCGCGGCCGCCCCGCTCGTCGCGCCGGACGCGGCGCCGGACGTGGCGCGAGTCGCACCGTCCGACGCAGGCGTGGACGGCGGCACCTCGGACTCGCGCTGCCACGGCTCGAGCACGAAGCCCTCGCCGTACACGAGCTCGCCGCCCAGGTGTCCCGTGAACGAGACCAGTCCGGCGCCGACCAGCAGCAGCACGCGATAGGCGGTGAGCGGACCGCGGCGCGCGTGGTCTCCTTCGTCGTCGGGGCGGGGCGCGCGGCACAGCAGGGCCGCCACCCACGCGACGCACGCCACGACCGCCGTGCCCACGCCGCACCAGCGGTGCAGGTCGAGCAGGTCCTCGACCGAGCGCCCGGGCGGATCGTGCGCGGCGTAGAGCCAGCCCGTCCCCGCGGCGACGGCCGCGCCGAGCGCGGCCAGCGGCAGGACGGCGCGCGCCGCCGGCGACGGACCGCGGCGCCGCAGCAGCACGCGCAGCCCCTCGAAGAGCGCCGCCGCGAGCAGCAGCGCGATCGGGAAGTGCACCAGCATCGGGTGCAGCCGTCCGGCGCTGGCCTGCATGCCGGGCGTGGGCGGCCACGCCAGCCCGAACAGCGCCGGCAGCAGGACCTCGCTCGCGCGCGGCGAGTGAAAGGTGTCGTCTTCGTCTGGATCGGACATGATGCGGCGATTCTAGCAACGGGCGCGCCGCGTCCCCGAGCGTCTCGCGGATGGAATGCGTCGACGCGCGCTCCCAACACGCGCGCCGCGCAGCCGAGCTCGTCCCACCCCGCAGCGGAGTCCGAGCGTGAGCCTCCTGAACTGGATCTTCGACATCTACCAGCACGGCAAGATCGACGACGCGGCCGAGGACGCCCGGCGCGCCCGGGCCGAGATCGCCGCGATGCGCACGAGCGCCGGCGGCGTCGACACGGCGCGGCTCGAGGGCGCGCTGGGCGAGCTGGCCCTGGCGCTGCGCACCGTCCAGCGCATGCTCGTCGAGAAGGGCGTCTGCACCCAGGCCGAGTTCGCGCGTCTGCTCGACAGCGTCGACGCCGAGGACGGGCGTCGCGACGGCCGCGCCCCGATCTGACGCCGCCGCGGGGCCGTCCGCAGGCGAAGCTGGGACGGATGTCCACTTGGCGTCCGCGGCGGCATCGCCGTTAATGAGAGGATGCGCCGGCGCCCGTCGCGGCGGCGCGCTCCCGAGCCTCGCGGCGTCGACACCATGCCCGAACACCCTGCCCCGCGCCGCCGGCGCGCGCTGCGCGCGGCGCCGGCCGTGGCGCTCCTCGCACTCCTCGGCGCCACGCCCTGCGCGCACGCCGACGACGACGCCGCGCGCGCCGCGTTCCTGCTGAACTGCGCCCGCTGCCACGGCGAGACGGGCGACGGACACGGCACCGAGACGCTCGATCGTCCGGCGCGTTCGTTCCGCGACGGCGGCTTCTCGTTCGGCAACACGGCCGAGGCGGTCTTCCGCACGATCTCGCACGGCATCCCCGGCAGCCCGATGCCGTCGTTCGAGGCGCTCTCCGAGAGCGATCGGCGCGCGCTGGCCGGATACGTGCTCTCGCTCGGACCGCCGCGCGCCGAGGCGTCCGACGAGCAGACCGAGCTGCGCGTCGCAGAGCGCGCCGTCGTCGTGCGCGGACTCCTGCCGCCGATCTCGGCCGCGGCGTCCGAGCAGCCGCGCGGCCTGCTCGTGGGCACGCCCGACGGACTCACCTTCGAGTACCGCGCCGACGAGCTCTCGCTGCTCGGCGTGCGCTTCGGAGCCTTCGTGCGCCGTACCGACTGGACAGGCCGCGGCGGCACGCCGCTCGAGCCGCTGGGCAAGGTCGTCGCGCTCATGCACGCCGGCGCGCCGCCCGCGAGCTTCTCGCTCGTCGGCGGACCGTCCTCGAAGGGCACGCGCGACGGGTCGCGCCTCGAACTGCCCCTGCACTGCGAGCTCGTCGCCACGCGCGTGAACGGCGCCACGTGCACGCTGAGCGGAACGCTCGTGCGTCCCGACGGCAGCCGCCTCGGGACGCTCGAGGAGTCCGCCGGCGCGATCTCGAGCGCGTTCGCGTCGGGCTTCGTGCGCCGGCTCGGCGTGCCGCTCCCTCCCGACGGGGCTCTGCGCGTCGACCTCGGGCTCGAGCCCGGCGCCGAGACGCTCGCCACGACCGAGGACGCCGTGGCGCGGCGCACGTGGTTCGTGCTGCGTGCGACCGACGGCGAGGTGCGCTGCCTCGGCGTGACGCTCTCGTCCGGCGAGCCGGTGCTCGTCGACGGCCCGCACGGGCCGGCGCTCGAGCTGCGCGCGCTCCCCGGCGAGCTGCTGCCGCGCGGGGTCGAGATCGTGACCCTGCTCCCCGCGCACTGGACGGACGACGACCTGCACGCCCTGCTCGACGAGCCGCTGCGATGACGACCAGACCTCCGTGCACGACGCTCGCCCTGCCGGGTGCAGCGCTGGCCCTCTCCCTCGCACTCGTCGCGCCCGCGCTCGTCGCGCAGGACGGCGGGCCGTCCGCCGACGCGTCGACGTCCGACGCCGACGAGGGCTCGCTGCTCGAGCTCGAGAAGCGCTACTACGTCGTCGAGCCGATCCCTGCGCCGCCGGGCGAGGTGCTCGAGGTGGGCGGCCTCGGCCGCCTCTCCGACGGACGGCTCGTGGCCTCGACCCGCCGCGGACAGGTCTGGCTCGTCGACGGCGCGCTCGACGACGACCCGTCCGACGCGACCACGACGCTCTTCGCCGAAGGCCTGCAGGAAGGCCTCGGCCTGTGCGTCGTGCCCGGCGAGCACGGAGCCCGCGACCGCATCTTCGTCGTCCAGCGCGGCGAGCTGAGCGAGCTGGTCGACGACGACGGCGACGACCGCTGCGACACGATCCGCACGATCTGCAACGACTGGGGACTCTCGGGCAACTACCACGAGTTCGCCTTCGGCCTGCCGCGCGACGCCCGGGGACGCTTCTACGTCTCGCTCAACGTGGGCTTCCTGAACCCCGAGTGGTGGCACGGCAAGTCGATCGCGCCCTACAGAGGCTGGCTCGTGCGCATCAACCCGTCCGACGGCGCGATGACGCCGATCGCGAGCGGCTTCCGCAGTCCGTGCGGCCTGGGGCTCGACACCGACGGCACGCTGTACGTGACCGACAACCAGGGCGACTGGATGCCGACCTGCGGCATCTTCGCCGTGCACGAGGGCGGCTACTACGGACATCCCGCGTCGCTCGCGTGGACCGACGAGTACCTCGCGAACCACGCGCAGCCGAGCGACACGATGCCGCCCAAGCGCACGCGCGACCCGGCCGCGGTCTGGATCCCGTACGCGTGGTCACGCTCGACCGGCAACCTCGAGCCCGACACGACCGCCGGGCGTTTCGGTCCCTTCGCGGGACAGCTCTTCGCGGCCGAGCTCACGAACGGCGAGCTGCTGCGCGTCCAGCTCGAAGAGGTGCGCGGACGGAAGCAGGGCGCCGTCTTCCGTTTCAGGCGGCGCATCGGTTCGCTCGTGCGCGTGCTGTTCACCGACGAGGGCACGCTCGTGGGCGGCATGACGAACCGCGGCTGGGGCGGCCTGCCCCCCGCCGACGGCCTGGTGCGCATCCGCTGGACGGGCGAATTGCCGCTCGAGATGCACCACGTGCACCTGCTCCAGGACGGCTTCGAGATCACGTTCACGAAGCCGCTCGACACGAGCCGCACGATCGTGCCCGACGACGTGACGCTCACGCAGTACGACTACGACTCCTGGTGGGAGTACGGCTCGCCCGAGCGGCACACGACCGCGGTGCCGGTCACGTCCACCGCGCTCTCGGCCGACGGACGCACGCTCACGCTGCGCGGTGCCGATCTCGTGCCGGGCATGGTCGCGCGTGTCGCGCTCGCGAACGTGCGTGCCGCCGACGGCTCGCCGCTGCTGCACGACGAGTTCGCGTACACGATCAACCAGCTCCCCGAGGGACCGCTCAGCACCGCGGACGTGGCCAAGACCGTCCCGCCGCCGCCGCCGCGCACGTCGGGCGCCGAGGGCTGGCTGAGGCTCACGTACTTCGACGCGCTCGACGCCTGGGAGCAGCACGGCTGGCAGCTCGTCGACGCCGAGCTCGATCCCGAGCACCCGCGCACGTTCATGGTGCGCGACGGCGTGAACGCGCTCGTCGACACCGGACCCGACGCGTCCGAGTTCACGAGCCGCTACGCGATGGGCGACGGACGCTACCACGTCGAGTTCATGCTGCCCGAGGGCGGACGTGCCGCGGTGTACGTCCAGGGCCGCTACGGCATCGCGCTGGCCGACGACACCCACGGGCTCGCGGCGGACGAGCCGTCCAGCGGGGCGCTGCTGCCGCTCGCCGACGGCACGCCCTCACGCGCGCCGGCCTTCGACGCGTACAAGGGCCCGGGGACGTGGCACGCGCTCGACGTCGACTTCGTCGCGCCGCGGTTCGACGCGTCCGGCGAGAAGCTCGCCGACGCGCGCTTCGCGAACGTGCTGCTCGACGACGTGCTGATCCAAGAAGACGTCGCGCTGCCCGCCTGCGCCGCGGGACGTCCCTCCGACGAGGTCGCGCTCGGACCGCTCGTGATCGCGCCCCGGGACGGCTCGCCGCTGGCGCTGCGCACGATCCAGTTCCGTCCCGTGCAGCCGGCGGTCGACGACGAGGGCTGGGTCTCGATCTTCAACGGCGACGACCTCGACGGCTGGCGTCTGTCGCCGGGCATCGAGGATCCCGACGGCGAGCGCTGGGAGGCCGGCGGCGGCGAGCTCGTCGGTCGCGGCGACACGAGCCACCTCTTCAGTCCACGCGGCGACTACCGCGACTTCGAGCTGCGCGCCAAGGTCATGATCAGCGACGGCGGCAACTCGGGTCTCTACTTCCGCGTCGCGTACGGTCCGGGCTGGCCGAAGGGCTACGAGGCCCAGGTCAACGCGAGCATGTCCGACCCGCAGAAGACCGGCAGCCTGTACGATCTCGCGCCGGTGCACGTCGAGCTCGTCCCGCCCGACACGTGGTTCGACTACCACGTCACCTGCCGCGACGAGTCCGAGGGGACGCACGTCACGATCGCGGTCGACGGCGTCGTCGTGACCGACTTCGTCGACACCGAACGCCGGCACGCCAGCGGCCACATCGCGCTCCAGCAGCACCACCAGGGCTCGGTGGTGCGCTGGCGCGACATCCAGGTCAAGGTGCTCGACTGACGGGACGGCCGGGCGCTGGGGCGCATGACCCACCCACATTTCGACCCGCGGAGGTCACACACCCGCGCGCGTCCGGAGGTAATGTGAATCCGCGTCCACGCCGCGGTTCGCATGGCCCGGCGTGACCTCGTGCGGGCGCCCGCGACGCGGGCCGCCCCTCCGCGATCCGGCGACCACCCCATGCGCCGTCGAGATCCGACCGATGTCCAATCGCCTTGTGCGTTTCCCGATCTGCTCCGCGCTCCTCACCGCCGCGTTCGTCGGCACCACGCTGCCTCACGTCGAGGCGCAGGTCCCCGACTGGGACGCCCCCGCGCTGACCGGCGCGCTCCCGCCACGCTCGGCCGCCGCCACGGCCTATGACCCCGTGAGCGAACGCGTCGTGCTCTTCGGCGGCTACAACGCCACGTCGTACAAGGCCGACACGTTCGTGTTCGACGGCACCGGCTGGGCGCGCGTGCAGACTCCCGTCGCGCCATCGGGACGCGCCGGCGCGAGCATGGCCTTCGACGAGGTCACGCAGAAGCTCGTGCTCTTCGGCGGCTTCGACGGCTCGTACAAGAGCGACACCTGGCTGTGGGACGGCAGCACGCAGACGTGGTCGGCCGCCTCGCCCAGCCAGCATCCCACGGCGGTCACGGGACCGAGCCTGTTCACCGATCCCGTCGACGGACACGTCGATGCGTTCGGCGGCTTCTCCGGCCAGTTCTACCAGCTCGACACCTGGCGCTGGACGGGCAGCGACTGGACCAAGCTCACGCCCGCCCACAAGCCCAGCGCCCGCGCCGCCGCCTGCTGTGCGCGCGACGAGGCGCACGGCGGCGTGCTGCTCTTCGGCGGGCTGGCCAGCGTCAACCCCTGGAACACCTGGCTGTGGGACGGCAGCGACTGGCATCTCCAGTCGCCGAGCTTCCAGCCCGCGAACCGCTACAACGGCGCCGCGGCGTACGACGACGTGCTGCACGGCGTGGTCGTCTTCGGCGGTGCGAGCGCCGGCGAGCCGCTCGACGACAGCTGGCTGTGGACCGGCGCCGAGTGGACGCCGCTCGCACCCGCCCACGTCCCGCCGGCGCGCGAGAGCCACGGCATGGCGTGGATGCCCGGCCTCGGTCGCATCGTGGTCGCCGGGGGCGAAGACCACGGCGCCGTCGAGTCCGACACGTGGACCCTGACCGCCGAGCCGGCCTTCCTCGACGTGGGCCCCGGCCTCGGCGGGACGTTCGGCGTGCCGGCGTTGAGCGGCGGCGGCGACCTCGCTCCCGGCAGCGTGACCGGCTTCACGCTCGACATCGGCGCGACCTCGCCCGGCAACCTCGTGCTGCTCTTCTTCGGGGCGGACGTGGGCGCCGCGCCGTTCCACGGCGGCACCTTCTATCCCCTGCCGCTGCTGCTGAGCGTGGCGCTCACGGCCGACGGCACGGGACAGATCGCGCTGGCCGGTTCGATCCCCCTGGCCACGCCGGCCGGCGCGAGCCTCGTGATGCAGGCCTGGATGCCGGACGCAGGAGCGCCCCTCGGCGCCGCGGGCACGAACGGACTCGCGTTGCGCGTCCCCTGAGGCGCGACGACGCACGCGAGGTGGCCCGCGCGGACGTGCGCGCCACCTCGCGTGCACGGGCGCACGCGCCGCCGGCGACCTGACCACCACCGAGCGCACACATGAACGCCGGCCCCGAGACGCGACTCGTCCACACCGGCTTCCGCGGCGTCATGACGCAGCCGATGTGGGAGGCGAGTCGACGGCGCGCACGCTGAGCCTGCGGTTCGCTCGGGGCGCCCCCCCAGGCGGGACGCGGTCCGCGATCAGCGGCGTCCGGCACGACGACGCGCCGCCGCTCCCGCCGCGGAAGTGGTCTTCGACTTCGCGTTCGGCTTCGACTTCGACTTCGACTTCGCGTTCGACTTCGGCTTCGACTTCGCGTTCGACTTCGGCTTCGCGTTCGCGTTCGTCTTCGGCTTCGCGCTCGTCTTCGGCTTCGCGCTCGGCTTCGGCTTCGCGCTCGGCTTCGGCTTCGCGTTCGCGCTCGTCTTCGGCTTCGCGCTCGGCTTCGGCTTCGCGTTCGCGTTCGTCTTCGGCTTCGCGCTCGGCTTCGGCTTCGGCTTCGGCTTCGGCTTCGGCTTCGCGCTCGGCTTCGGCTTCGCGCTCGGCTTCGGCTTCGGCTTCGGCTTCGGCTTCGCGCTCGTCTTCGGCTTCGCGCTCGTCTTCGGCTTCGCGCTCGACTTCGGCTTTCGCGCCGCCGCCTTCTTGACCGGCCCCGGACGCTTGCCGCCCGGCCCTGTCGTCGCCGGAGGCGCGCCACCGTGGCGCCGCGCGATCGTCTTGGCGATGTACTCGGCGACGTCGGGAGTCTTGCAGCCGGTCAATCCGTGGTCGACCTCGACCTTGCCGATGCGGCGGGCCGAGGCCAGCGCAGCCTTCTCGAGCTTGGGGCTGCGCAGGCCGAGCAGGATCAGCGCGCCGTTCATCGCGTGCCGCACGCGGTTGGCCGAGGCGTGCAGACGCGCCTCGATCTCGGCCAGGCGCTGGCTGCCCTCCTCCTCGGTGAGGTCGGCGATCTGCGGCAGCACCGTCCAGCCCACCGACGCGATCCACTCCTGGCTGGACGCGCACCAGCGTTCGCCCAGCGTGCGCGCGTGCGGCGAGCGCACCACGAGCACCGCGAGCGCGTCGCCGAGCACGTAGTTGTCCACCTGGTCGATCCAGCGCTGGAGCTGCTCGGGCGTGGTCTGGGCCGGGTCGGCGATGCGCGTGGCCAGGATGCGCGCGTCGTGGTTGCCCGTGTCCCACAGCGCCCGGGCCAGCTCGTGGTCGGTGCCCAGCTCCTTCGTGAGCCGGTTCTGCTCGGCGTAGCTGACCCCGTAGAGCGGCGGCGTGACGCCGTGCCGCGCGTAGACCTTGCGGTTCTGATCGGTGCCCGCGACGGCGAGTCGCGCGAGGACCTCGGCCAGGTTCATGTCAAACCGCTCCGCGTCGGATGGGACGCGTCGGCCGACCCCTCCCTGGGGTCCCCGGCCGAGCCGCGGCAGAGACCCTACCGCGTCGCAGGGCCCGCTCCCAGGGGCGAGTCGGCCCGGAAGGCGACTTATCCGCGGGGAGGACGGAGGGGGCCGCCCCCCTCCGACTACAGCTTCCAGGCCGGGTCGCCCAGGGCGTGCTCGGTGAGCTCGGCCACGAGGTACTCGTAGGCCTCGTCGACCGAGTCGGTCTGGAAGAACAGGTCGGGGTCGGTCGGGCTGATCGTGCCGAACTTGATCAGCGGCTCGAAGTGCAGCACCTGGCTCCAGAACTCCTTGCCGAAGAGCACGATCGGCAGCTTCTTCTTGATCTTCAGCGTCTGGACGAGCGTCACCACCTCCATGAACTCGTCGAGGGTGCCGAAGCCGCCGGGCATCACGACCATCGCCTTGGCGAGGTACGTGAACCAGAACTTGCGCATGAAGAAGTAGTGGAACTCGAACGACAGCCGGCGGGTGATGTACGGGTTGTCGTTCTGCTCGAAGGGCAGCGAGATGTTCAGGCCGATGTTCTCGCCCTTCGCCTCCGACGCGCCGCGGTTCGCGGCCTCCATGATGCCGGGACCGCCGCCGCTGCAGATCACGAAGCGCCGGTCGGAACCCTCGAGGCCCTTGCTCCACTCGGTGAGCCGACGCGAGAGCTCGCGCGCCGCCTCGTAGTAGCGCGACATCTCGAGCACCGACTCGGCCTTGGCCACGTCGCCGCCGTTCTCCTTCGCCTCCGCGAGCAGCTTCTTCGCCACCTCGCGCGACTTGATGCGCGCCGAGCCGAAGACCACGATCGTGTCCTTGATCTCGAACTCCTTGAAGCGCGTCTCGGGTTCGATGTACTCCGACAGGATGCGCAGGATGCGCGCGTCCGAGCTGTTCAGGAACTTCTCGTTCTTGTAGGCCTTCACGGCCCGGTAGCGACTCTCGCTCATGGACGTCGGCGGTGCCTTCGCGGTGAGGATGTGACGCGATCGTCGTGGGACGCGCGGTCGGGCATTGTAGGGCGCGCGCACCTCCGGAGCACGCGCGGCCCGCGCGACGGACTTCCCGCCCGGGAGACTCGCGGCCGGCCGCCGGACACGCAAGCGGACGGACCGCGTCCGCGGGCCGGATCGCGCCGCGTGCCTCAGCGCTCGGCCGAGAGCGCCTCGACGCGTCCGACGAGCGCCTCCATCTGCTCACGCAGGGTCGACAGCTCGTCGCGCAGTGCGTCGATCTCGGCGTCCTTCTCGGTGACGAGCTCGTTCAACCCCTGGATCGCGGCCAGCGCCACGCCGTCGGGGTCGACGGTGTCGATCAGCTTCGCGCTCACGCCCAGGCCGAACGCCTCGCGGAAGTCCTGGGCCATCGGGCCCATGTGGCGCACCGACTCGTCCTGCGCCTTGTAGTTCCAGGTCAGGATCGGCATCCCGGCCACGAGCTCGAGCACGCGACGGGCGTCGACCGGCTGCATGTTCTCCTTGCTGTCGCGATCGCTCACCGACGACCACGACCCGGCTCCCGACGGCAGCACGACGCCGGCGCTCGCCGCCGCGTTCGAGAAGATCGTCGCCCCGCCGCGGGCGTAGACCGTGAACGAGTTGGGGCCTTGGGAGTCCTTGATGCCGCCCAGTCCGTCGCCCCAGACGAAGCTGCCGGTGTGGCTCGCGAGCGCCTCGCGCCCCGCGGCGAACGAGAAATCGCCGGCCGCGGTGTTGGAGTACCCGCCGGGGACCGTGCCGGCGCGGCCGTCGACGCGGTTGTCGTATCCCCCGCCCACCGTGCCGAGGTCCCTCGACACCCGATTGGACGCGCCGCCGCCGATCGTGGTGCTGCCGTACACGTCACCGTAGGCCCGGTTGCCGTAGCCGCCGCCGACGGTGTTGTGCGCGGTCACGTACTGGTAGTAGCCGGATCCGTAGCTGCTCGGGTATCCCGCACGGTTGTAGGAACCGCCTCCGACGACGTCCGCCGAACCCATCGTCTCGTTGCGTTCCCCGCCTCCGATCGTGCTGAAGTGAGGACCCTGGTTGTAGTAGTACCCGGGGACGCCCCGGATCGTGTTCTCGGAGCCGCCGGCGATCGTCCCGCCGCCGGCGTTCTCGTACACGCGGTTCCCGTATCCGCCGCCGACCGTCGCGCCGACGGCACCCCGGTTCACCCGGTTCTCATAGCCGCCGCCGATGACGGCCTTGCTCGCCCGGATCTCGTTGTTCGTCCCACCACCGATCGCGCTGAAGTCGCCCCTCGATGCATACCTGTATGAGTATCCCTCTCCCGCGATGAGATTGCCCCTGCCACCGGCGATCGTCGCGCCGCCGTTCGAGTCGACATAGTCGCCCGAGATGCGGATCTGGTTGTAGCGTCCGCCTCCGATCGCGTTGGCGGGCCCCGTCCTGCCGGAGATCGAGTTCTCGACTCCGCCGGCGATGGTGGACGCATAGTCATCGTAGCCGCCCGATTCGACACGATTGTTCCCACCTCCGCCGATCGTGACCAGATTGCCGGAGACCGAGTTGTAGCTTCCGCCTCCGATCGTGCTGGCTCTCAGGTTCGATTCGTATCCGTAGCCCGAGTCACCGCGGATGGAGTTGCGGTAGCCGCCTCCGATCGTCGCGTGGCCGTAGCCGTACTGATCGCCGTACATCGCGATCTCGTTGCGCTCTCCGCCACCGACCGCGTTGCCGCTGCCCGAGCGATTCGAGACCTTGTTGTAGAGTCCGCCGGCGATCGTCGCGCCCCGGGCTGCCTCGCTGCCCGCCTCGACCTTGTTGAGCAGTCCCCCGCCGACCGTGCTGTACTCGCCGGCTGCGCGGTTGTCGAACCCGCCGTCGATCACCGAATGCGAGCCGTTGGCCGCGTTGTCGGTCCCGCCGCCGACGAACGCCGACGAGGCGAAGGTGTTGTTCACGCCTCCCGTGTGCGGGCCGTCCTGACCGGGGTCGCCCTTCGGACCGATCGGGCCGGGCGGCCCTCCCGAGGGACCCGTCGCACCCTGGGGTCCGGCGGGACCCTGGGATCCCGTGTCGCCCTTCGGGCCGGCCGGACCGGCGGGGCCGGTGGCTCCCGCGGGACCCACCGGACCGACGTCGCCTTGAAGTCCCATCGGGCCCTGCGGACCGGCGACCATCGACTTGCCCACGAGCTCGGCCGGTGACTCCGCGTACTCGACCGCCTTCTTGCCGAAGTTCGTGATCTGCGTCGTGAACCAGGCCACATCCATCTCGAAGCCGTCGGGCAGCGACTTGCTCGAGCCCACGATGAGATCGAGCTCGCCCGCCAGCTTCGACGGCAGGATGAAGCTGCCCGACGTCGGATTCGAGTCGCCCGCCGGCCCGAGCACGCCACCCTTGGCCTCGATCGCGAAGTCGAGCTCCTCCGCCCAGGGCATCCCCATCTCGTCCATCAGGGGGACGAGTTCGGAGCCGGACTTCTCGTACAGGCGCACGACCACGCTGAAGCTCGTGCTGGCCTTGAGCGGCGCGAAGGTCACCGCGCCCCCCTTCTTCGCCTTCGACTTGTAGACGGGAGCGTGCAGACGGAGCTGGGCCGAGCCGTCCTGTGCCAGGGCACCGAACGAGGCCAGGAAGGCGAGCAGCACGACGACGGAGTTTCGCTTGGGCAACACGGGACCGACCTCACACGCGGGAACGGGCCCCCCTTGGTCGAGCCCAGGTCGGCGACCGTAACACGGGTTCCGGAACCTGCCAATCCGCGGCGAACCCCGCAGGCCGGGCACCGCGCCCGCCGGAAACGGCGGGCGCGGTGTGCCGACCGCTCAGAAGTGCTTGAAGAGCGAGAACACCGTACGCGCGTGCAGTTCCTTGTCGTCGGTCACCGGCAGGCTCACGCCCAGGCCGAGCTGCAGGCTGGGATCGGCGCCCGGCTGCAGCTTGATCCCCGGCGTGAGCGTCCACGCGTCGAGGCCGTCCTCCTCGCCGCCGTGCACGTGCACTCCGTTCAGCTCGCACAGCACCCAGGTGCGGTCGCCCAGCTGGTCGAGCACCGAGAGATCGAGCGCGAGTTCGTAGTCGGCCTCGTCGTCGCGGTCCGCGTCGTGGAACGGGATGCCCGCCGAGACGAAGCCTACGTACTCCCACGTGCCGGCCTTGTATCCGGCGTCGACGTACGGCTCGAGCTCGAACACGTGGTTGCTGCCGATCCCGAGGCGCTGGTCGCCGGTGGGCAGGCCGAGTTCGAGACCGCCACCCACGAGCAGGTTCGGGTCGGAGCTCGGATACGCCGCGTACTTCGCGTTGAGCCGGACCGTGTCGAGCCGTCCCGTGGCGTGCATGTGGTCGGGCTCGATCTCGGTGTACGGGATCTCGACCGCGACGCTCAGCGACGGATCGAACGCGTACTCGAGTTCGAGCCGCGCGCCGCGCCGCGTCGCCGCCGAGTCCTCCTCGCGCGGCAGGTTGGCGTCCTCGAGGTCGAGGCGCGCCTTGGTGTCGGGCGAGGGTGACTCGGTCACGATCGGATGGGAGAAGTGCACGGGTCCCGTGTGGTTCGGGTCGTGATGGAAGAACCCGGCCTCGGGCGCCGTCGCGCGCGCCGAAGCCGAAGCCGAAGCCGAAGCCGAAGCCGAAGCCGAAGCCGAAGCCGAAGCCGGGCCGAAGACCGACACGGCGCCGGTCGTCGGCGAGGGTGCGCCGAGCACGAGTGGCGACGAGAACGCGACGGGCTGCCCGCTCACGCAGGCGGCCACGCACAGCAGGGGCAGCGCGCCCAGCGCGCGTGCCCCGGGGGACCGACGGGTCCCCGGACGATGGAACGACATGGAATGCTCCCGACATGCGGATCTTGGCGCCGCGAGCACGCAGCCCACGGCGCGAGGGTGCGCCGCACCGGCCCGGCGCGGCGGAACGGACGCGCGGCGCGGTGCGTCCCGCGCGCTGCGGGACGACGCGCGCTGACGCGTCGACGGTCAGGCGATCGACCGGCGTCCGCCGCGGGGAGGTGGCACCGGCGGCGCGATGGAGAGTCGCAGCGGGCGAACCCGCATGACCGCGCGTCGCCGAGGCGCGCACGACCGCGTCGGCGCGTCGACGCACGCGACGAGGGCGATGCGCGGCGCCGAGGCGCGCAGCAGCGGGAGGCGTCCGGCGTCGCCGCAGCCGCGGGCCGAGCTCAGACACGTGCCGTCCGAGGGACGGGCGCGCGCCCCCGCGCCGTCGACGCAGCAGCACGTCCCGCGGGCGACGCGCTGGGGGCTGCAGCAGCAGCCGCCCCCGCTCGCGTCCGCCGTCGCGCAGCCGGCGTCGTCGCCGGGACCGAGGCCGTCCGACGACAGGTCACCCGGCCAGCAGACGAGTTGCAGCGCGAACGCGAGCAGCAACGTCCAGCAGCAGCGGCGCGTGGTCGGCGACGTGGAACTCATCTCGAGATCCGGGGCGGCGCGCTCGTCAGCGCTCGAGCAGCGGGCTCTTCTCGGGCACGCGCAGCACGGGGAACGCCTCCCCCGGCGCGAGCACGTCGTCGAAGACGTTCCAGGTGAGCAGCCCGTCCTCGCTGAGCGGCTCGAGCAGGTAGAGCGCCAGCGTCCCGAGCCGCTGCTGGAGCGGGACGGCGAACCAGTCGCCGGTGACCCGCCGGCGGACGGGCACGCGCTCGGCCTGCACGCTCACCGTGCGGTGTCCCTGGAACTCGTGCTCGGCGCGCGTCACCTCGCCGATCAGCCACTCCTCGCAGGGGACCTCGAGCGGCCAGCGCGCTCCGGGCGCCGCCACGCTGTCGTCGAGCCGGTGGGTCTTGATGCCGTGCGCCGCGAGCAGCTCGAGCACGCCCGTGAGCTCCGGCGGCACGAGATACCCCGCGGGACGCGGCACGCCGAGCGTCGGCGCGAAGTGGTCTTCGTGCAGCACCTCGTAGTCGTGCGGTTCGTCGGTCGGTGCGCGCTTGCCGTCGGCGTCGACGGTCTCGACCCACCCGAGCAGGGTCGCCTTGCCCGGCGCGGCCTCGAGCGCGTGCCGCACGCCCACCGGCAGGCCGTTGCCCGCCGCATGCCGCACCTCCGACGCGCCCGACACCACGGCCTCACGCACCCTCGTCGCGTGCTCGGCCGCCCACAGCAGGCACTCGCGCACGAACTCGCGCGTGACCACGACGCGGTCCTCGAAGGGGATGTGCGAGTACGCCTCGCTGAGCACCGAGAGGTGGCCGCGCAGCCCGTGGTACTGCGCGCCGAAGCGCGGCTCGGGCGAGTACGTCGACCACTTCGTCTTGTCGTCGTCGAAGTTGCCGTAGGGGAAGGTGCGCAACCCCGTGCGACGCAGCAGCCGGTCGGAGACCTCGGGCAGCATGCGGTCGCGCACGAGCGCCAGCGGCGGCGTCGGCCCCGCCGGGTTGAGCGGCGGCGAGTAGGTGAGCTGGTAGCGGTGGAAGCTGCCGTTCGTGGTGTGCAGGTCGATCACCAGGTGCGGGTCCCACTCGGTCAGGAAGCGCACCATCGCGCGCGCCTCCTTCGACTCGAGCTTGACGTAGTCGCGGTTGATGTCGAGGCCGCGCGCGTTCTCGCGCGTGCCCATCTCGTCGGGCCCGACCTGCTCGGGACGGTTGTCGGACGCGAAGCGATCGTTGCCGTCGCCGTTGAAGATCGGCGCGAGCACGAGCACGAGCTGCTCCCACAAAGGGGCGACGTCGGCGCGCGTCGGCTGCTCGATCATCTCACGCGCGAGCATCGGCAGCGCCTCCTTGCCGCACACCTCGCCCGCGTGGATGTTCGCGAAGGCCAGCACCACGACCTTGCCCGAGGCGCGTGCCTCGTCGGCGGAGGCCACCGGCGGATCGGCCAGCACGAGCAGCGGGATGTCGCGTCCCTCTTCGGTCTGGCCCATCGAGAGCCGTCGCGCGTTCGGCGTGCGGGCCGCGAGCGCGTCGAGCAGCGCGACCACGTCGGCGTGGGCGGCGGTCTTCCGGAAGGCCGTGCGCTCGGCCACCGTGAGCAGCGCCTCGTCGGTCGTCGGGGACGTGTCGGCGGACTGCGGCATGGCCATGGCGAGCACCGGGACGAGGAGCGAGGCGAACATCCCGGGATGGTAGCAGACGGGGTGGGACTGCAAGGTCGGCCCAGGCGCGACGCGGCGGGCGACGTGGGACTGCGGCCAGGTGGGGGAACACCTGGCCTCCGTCCCACATCGCCCGCCGCTGCCCGCGCGGCGCTCCCTTCGCGAGATGGAAGGATGAACGGCTTGGCGGACACGAGCAAAGTGGCGACGTCACGCGGCGCCCACCCCGCACGCGCGGCGTTTCTGAACGCGGCGTGCGCGCCCACTGACCATCGTCACGCAGCAGCGCACAGCTTCGGACAGTCCTCGCCGCCTTCGGCGGCTGCGGAACTCGCAGCGCGCTGGGCATGAACCTCGGGGCGCGCATTCCGGAGCGGGAGGAAGCTCAGCGCGCTGCGCGCGGCTTCGCGGCGATTCGGAGAGCTTCGCGAGTCATCATCACTTTCGAAGCTGGTGGTGCGCGCCGCCGGGGTGAGTCTCGTGCGTGAGCATGATCGCGAAGGCTGACGGCTTCGAGCTGCGTGCCGGTTCTGGACGGCGCGCCGTCGCGCGTGAATCGCCGACGGCGTTGCACTCGATACGCTGCGAGTCGGCGGGTTACGCCGGCGCTCGATCCTCGCGACTCGTGTCGAGTGTGCGGACCGGAGGAGCGCAGGGGGCGATCGCCCAGCGAGTTCCGCAGGCGCCGCAGGCGCCGAGGACTGCTCGAGCGGGGCGGTCGCCCCCGAGCACCCGGAGTGTCCGCACACACGGATCTCCAGCATGCGAGCGATCGCGTGGAGTCGTCCCCCGCCGACACGCCGACTAGCGTCGCACGAACCGCAACCTCCCGCGTTCGGCCTCGTCGATGCGGCGCGCGGCGTCGAGCAGCTCGGCGTGCTCCGCGGCGGGGATCGAGATCGGCGGGACGAACAGGTCGCGGCGCAGGTGCAGCACACCGTCGTCGTCGCGCTCGATCGCGAGCTCGTAGCGCGCACCGGCCTCCTCGACGTGCAGGCCGTGGGGCAGCTCGACGGGCTCGAGCTCGGGCGGCACGTGCACGTCGGCGGTGAAGCGCTGCACCGCCAGCCAGCTCGACGGGAAGAAGAACGGCAGCCGACGCTCGCCCTCGCCCGCCAGCGTGCCCGCCAGTTCGAGCGCGGGGAACGGCAGCGGCGTCACGAGCTGCCCGTCGTCCACGTCGAGGAAGCGGTCGATGCGGCCCGTGAGCTCGGCCGACAGCGGACGTTCGTCGTCGAGTCCGACGAGCTGCACGTCGCTGACCGAGATGCCGGGCAGGATCTGTCCCGCGATCTGGTTGCCGGCCAGGGTGAGCATGGCCTTCGGCACCTCACCGACCTGCTCCTTGAACAGGTGCCCGGGACCACCGGTGAGCGCCGCCGTGGCGCGCACGTCGGCCCCACCGTCGGCGTCGAGCACGAGGTCGAAGTGCAGCACGAGGCCGGGACGCTCGTCGGGCGCGACGTCGGGCAGAGCCGTGCGCTCGCCGCCGTCGCGGGTCACAGAGAACGCCTCGGCGCGCGGTGCGTCCTGCTTCCAGACGCCGTAGGGCATGGTGCGCGACGAGAGGTCGCACAGCACCGACGGACCGTCGCGCGGTTCCACGCGCACGAGCAGGTCGCCCTGCAGCCGGCTCGCCTCGGGGAACGCCGGGTCGGGATCGGAGTCGCCCTCGGGCGACACCCCGCGCGTCCAGACGAGCGCGTGCGGGACGTCGGCCGCCTGGAGCAGCGCCGCGTAGAGGAAGCACGGGTTGCCCTCGCGCGCCAGGAGCGACGCGGTGGCCGACATCCCCCACTGCGGACTGCGCTGGTCGAGGGCGTCGCGCACGAAGTCGTGCAGCGCGCGCGCCCTCTCGAGGTCGCCCTCGACGCCGTCGGTCGCCTCGCGCGCCGCGTCGACGACCTCGGGCGTGACGGACGAGAGCGCCAGCGACTGGCGCCGCAGTCCTTCGAGGGACGCATCGATGTCGCGGTCGACGCCCAGCTCGACCCACGGCAGGAACCAGTCGCGCGGTGGCTGGAACGGCTCGGGCACCACGCGCGCGCGGTCGAGCGTCTCCCACACGTGGATCGTCCAGGCGCCCTCGTCGAACGTCTCGTGCGTGCCGTCGAAGTGCCCCTCGACGACGCGCAGCGGGAGCGACTTCGGCACCGCGATCACGTAGCGGCTGCGCAGGAACGGCTCGTCCTGGGACGCGAACGTCCAGCGCCCGGGACGCACCACACCGTCCCAGGGCGCGTTCCAGATCGTGCGCGTGAGCGACTCGACGAAGTCGCCGGGCTCGAGCGACGGCATGACGTAGTCGCCGTCGACCTCGACCGGCTGGTGGACGGTCCCGTCGGCGTCGATCACCTCGAGCTTCAGCACGTCGCCCTGGGGCTTCTGCGTGCCGAGCGTCTCGCAGCCCTGCAGGTCGCGCGCCTGGGCGATCTCGTGCGTGAGCGTGTCGACCACGCCGTTCTCGAGCACCACGACCACCGCCGCGTCGAGCAGCTTGACCACCGAGTCGACCTGCGCGCCGCCGTCGTAGGACGCCATGACGTCGTCGCGCGACACGTCGAAACGCTCGAAGAGCGCCCGCGCCAGGTCGGGCACGCCCGCGTCGGCCAGCCGATCGCGCACCATGCGCCAGCCGGGACTCACCGCGAGCGCGCGCTCGAGCATGGCCTTCTCGCCCGCCGCGTCGCCCTGGGCGCGCAGCACGTCGGCGGCCAGCGTCGGCGGCCACGACCAGCGCGGATGGCGCGCCATGACGCGCTCGATGACCGGCAGCGCCTCGTCGCCCCGGCCGAGGTCGGCCAGGAGCTGCGCGCGCTGCAGCGACTCGCCCGGGCGCCCCTCGCGCCACTCGGACTCGGTGAGCAGCGCGAGCGCCTGCTCGGGACGCCCGAGAGCGCGGGCCGCGTCGGCCAGGCGGCCCAGCGAACCCGTCGTGGCGCCGGCCGAGCGCAGCGCGAGCACGCGTCGCTCGAACGCGCGCGATCGGCGTCCCACCTGGAAGTCGCGGGCGGCCAGCGCCTCGAGCACCCGCGGGCACTCGGGAGCGCGGGCGTAGGCCTCGCCGCGGGCCTCGTCGGCGGCGGCGTCCATGTCGAACGAGGCGTACAACTGGGCCGTCGCGAGCAGGCTGTCCACCTGCCGCGGGTGGGCCTCGGTGAGCTGCTGGAGCAGGTCGAGCGCCTCCTGCTCGCGGTCCTCCTTGCGCAGCAGGTCGGCCAGCTCGAGGCCCGCGTCGAGACGCTTGCCGTCGAGTTCGTGGGCCTGTTCGACGAGTGCGCGCCCCTTCGTCTTGCGCCACGTGTCCGGCAGGTCGTCGTCGCCTTCGGTGAACCGCGCCAGCCACATGAGCAGCCCGGGACTCGCCGCGATCGCGTCGATCGCCGCGCGCAGGTGGGCACGCCCGTCGGACGCACGGCCGTCGAGGCACAGCAGCACGCCCAGCAGCGCCTCGGCGTCGGGCGAGCGGTCGGTCTGCGCCTGCAGGTACTCGAGGCTGCCGTCGTTCACCGCGGGGACGATCGAGCTGCCGCCGAACGTGCCCGCCCCGAGCGGCGCGCTCGTGCTCGCCTCGCGCAGTCCCGGGTGCGGACGTCCGTCGGAGCCGAGCACGCGCACGCCGATCTGCAGACCGCTGTCGACGTGCAGGTGCAGGACGAGCCGGTTGCGTCCCTCGCGGAACACCACGCCGCGGTGCTGGACGCGACCGCGCCGCTGCGGCAGGACCTCGTCCTCGATCAGCGGCCCGTCGCCGTCGAGCGACCAGGCCCACACCGGCGGCGTGAGCGAGCTGCCCGAGAGCGAGCCGCCCACGTCGAACTCGAGGAAGCCCGGTCCCCCGCCCGCGACGTCGAACTCGGCCACCGCGAGCATCCAGCCGTGCCCGGGGAAGACCGACTCGGCGCCGCCGAACGAGGCCCACGTGGGACGCCGTGTGATCTCCTCGAAGCGCACGTCGCCCTCGGGTCCGCGCACCACGCGGGAAGGATCGAAGTCGGCCGTGATCAACGGGTCGCGGCCGGCGGCGCGCGGGTCGGCGCTCGGGAACAGCGGCCCGATCGTCCACCAGTGCGCCAGGAAGTCGGGGTACAGATCGTCGCCCAGCGACTCGGCCGGCGCGAAACGCGTGGCCACGTCGGCCGCGAACACGTCGAGCCGGCGCGCGGCGGCGGGCGACAGCTCGTCGGCCACGGTCTGCAGCGACGCGACGACGTCGGGCAGCGCGTCGGGACGCAGCAGCGTGCCGGCCCGGTCGGCGAGCAGCGTCAGGGTCGCGTCGACGAGCGGGTGCGTCGGTTCGTCGAGGATCATCGAGACCCAGCTCGCGACGAGCCGGTCGGCGTCGCCGCCGCGGTCGAGGGGATGGTCGAGCAGGAGCTGCGACCAGGTCTCGTCGTCGGTCTGCGCGTACAGCGCGAGCGGCAGCAGCAGCCACGCGGCCAGGGCGAAGACGGTCTTGCGGGCGATCACAGCGAACCCTCCGCGCCGGCACCGGGGACGACGCGCACCGTCCGGCGTTCGGCCTGCTCGACCTGGTGCAGCGCGTCGCGGAAGTCGGCGTAGCGCTCGAGCGGCACGCGCCGCGTCTCGAGCGAGAAGCGGCGGCGCACGCGCACGCCGCCGTCGACGGGCTCGACCGTCTGGCGGTAGTCGAGCAGCCCCTCGGCCGAGACGTGGATCTCGGGCGGCGTCGACTGCAGGCTCGCCCCGGGCGGCAGCGTCCAGGTCACGTCGGTCTCCTGAGCGTAGGGACGGTCGAGCACGACGTCGTAGAGCCGGTCGACCGGCGGTTCGGCGGCCAGCGACGAGATGCCGAGGTCGTCGAAGCCCACGCGCAGCGAGCGCAGCCGGCCCTCGGACGTCCACAGGTTCTTGGCCGCGAAGCGCGCGTCGAGCGTGGCCGGCTCGGTGATGTCCTCGAGGTCGGACGTCGCGATGCTCTCGACCGTGACCGAGCCGAAGCCCGCGTCGAGCTCCTGGGCGAGCTGCGACTCCTGACCGCCGGTGCCGCCGCCGTAGCGGTAGCGCAGCATGACGGCGTACATGCCGTCGCTGCGGTCGGACAGCTCGACCTCGCCGCTGCCGTCGTCGTTCAGCGCGACGCGGTACGTCCGGCGCAGGGCGTTCTCGTCGGGCGTCGCGTACGGGATGTCGTGCAGCTCGCCGCCGCGCTCGGAGACGTGCAGCACGCGCGCGCCCTGGTCGTCGGCGCGCAGGTAGCCGACCGGGTTGCGGTCGGCCGTCCCGTCGAGGTAGTAGCCCTCGCGCTCGGACGTGGCGGGCAGG
>JACKHP010000025.1 GCA_020638905.1 Planctomycetota bacterium
CCGCCGCTCTGATGCGTGACCTCGGAGGAGAGGTCAGGTGGAAGGTGCTTCCGCGGCTGGACGTGCCGGCAGCGGATGTCGACTCACGATGAGAGGCGCGGGCCGGAGAAGTCCGTCGCCGTGAGCGGCATCCGTGGAAGCCTGGGCTTCGGGAGGCGCCTTCCGCGCACCATCAAGGCTTCTCGAGCACCACCCGCTGGTTGGCGGCGACGGTGTGCTGGCTCACGGTGCCGTCGGGCCAGGTCACCTCGACGACCAGCGTCGAGGCCTGTCCCACACCGAACCACGCCATGGGCGGCGACTGGCTCTGGTAGTGGCACGCCGTCTCGATCAGGCGGTGCTGGACGGGCAGCGAGGGCGCCGGATCGCCGGGCGCCTTGCGCACCTTGACCACCGCGCCGATGCCGAACCGGTTGCCCGAGGCGGCGTGCAGCAGGACCGAGAGGTAGTTCCCGGCGCCGGGCGTGGTGTTGCGGTACAGGTGCGTGCCGTTGTCGCGGTTGTTCACGAGCAGGTCGATCTTGCCGTCCTGGTCGTAGTCGAACGCGGCGAGTCCGCGCCCCTGGCCGGGATCGTAGATCCCCGACGAGACCGCGACCTCCTGGAAGTGCAGGCCGTCCTGGTTCATGAACACGCGCAGCAGGTCGTCGAGGTACTTCTCGAGCATCCAGCCGTTGGTGTGGCAGATGTCCTGCCAACCGTCGTTGTCGATGTCGGCGAAGACCGAACCCCAGCCCCAGCCGCCGTCGTCGACGCCCGCCTCGACGGTCACGTCGGTGAACGTGCCGTCCTGGTTGTTCATGTAGAGACGGTTCCCGAGCTCGCCGGTCTGGCCGGGGAGCTCGACGTCGGAGTAGATCGCCGCCGTGAACCAGTCGAACCAGCCGTCGTTGTTGAAGTCGCCGATGGCGCCGCCCATGCCGTTCTGGTCGATGCCGATGCCCAGGTCGCCGTGGTCGTGCTTCGACCACGTGTTGTTGTCCTCGTGGCGGAAGATGGCCGACGCGTTGAAGTCGCAGATCTGCAGCACGTCGACGTCACCGTCCTTGTCGAAGTCGAGGATGTGCTGGTTGAAGCCGCGCATCTTGGTGTTCTTCACGTTCGCCGGAGTGCGGTCCATGAACGTGCCGTCGCCGCGGTTGTAGTAGAACTTGGTGTGGTCGCCGGCCCAGCTGCACGTCGTGAGGTCGATCCAGCCGTCCTTGTCGAGGTCGCCCCAGCATCCGCCCGTGCGTCCGGCGTGGTCGAGGCCGACCTCGACGCCCTTCTCCTCGAAGGTGCCGTCGCCGTGGTTGCGGAAGAAGAGCGTGCGGTACAGTCCCGCGCCGTAGCCGATGTCGTCGAACAGGCTGGTCACGCCGCCGAGACTCGAGAGGTCGGCCGGGCCGCCCCCTCCGGGACCCTTGGCGCCGCCCACGGCCTCGATCTGGTCGGAGTGGGCCAGGATGAGCACGTCGAGGTCGCCGTCGTTGTCGGGGTCGCCCCACAGCTCCATGCTGTAGGGACCGACCGCGTTCAGTCCGGACGCCTTGGCGCGGTTCTCGAAGGTGCCGTCTCCCTGGTTGTGGAACAGCTTGATCGGCTTCATGTCGCCCGCGAAGGCGCTGAAGTCGTCCCAGCCGTCGTTGTCGTAGTCGACGACCGAGACGCATGCCGCCATCCAGCTCTGCATGGGCTGCGGCGTGATCGGATAGGACAGTGGCGTGAACGCGATGCCGGCGTCGTCGGTGACGTCGACGAACTGCTGAGCGCCCGCGCCCGCGCTCAGGATCGTGAGGGCGCACGCGGCGCCCAGGATGCTGCGAATCATGTGACTCTCCCTGGTTCGTCCCGTTGGGCGGCGACACCCGTCGCCGTCCGGCAAGGCCCGCCGCGCCGTCTCCTCAGCCGGCGCGGCGGTTTCCGGTCACGGCTCGACGAGCGTGATGCGCTGGTTGGTCGCGACGTTGGTGTACTGCACCGTCTGGCCTCCCGGCCAGGACACCTCCACCGTCACCGACGTCGCCGCCTTGGTACCGAACCAGGCCATGGCGGGCGACTGGGAGACGTAGTTGCTCTCGTAGGCGATGCGACGCATCTGGGTCTGCAGGCCCTCGGACGGCTGCGACCGCACCTTGACGATCGCGCCCGCCCCGTGCGGGTGGTGTCCGGGGGCACCCTGCAGCCGGACCTCGAGCCAGTTGCCCGTGGGGCCCTCGTTGCGGAAGAGCTGCACGCCCTTGTCGAAGCTCGCCGTGATGATGTCGAGGTCGCCGTCGTGGTCGTAGTCGAACATCGCGAGGCCGCGGCCGTTGCTCGGGTCGGCCACGTTCATGCTGGCCGCCGAGTCGACGAACGTCTGGCCGTCGACGTTCTTGAAGATGCGCATCAGGTCGTTGTCGAAGGGCGGGAACATCCACCCGTTCTGGTGCGCGATGTCGAGCATGCCGTCGTTGTCGAGGTCGCCCATGTAGGCGCCCCAGCCCCAGCCGCCGTTGTCGACGCCCGCGGCGACCGTGACGTCGGTGAACGTCCCGTCGCCGTTGTTCTGGTACAGCCGGTCGCCCAGCTCGCCCGTGTTGCCGGGGAGTTCGACGTCGGACCAGATCGCGGTCACGAACCAGTCGAAGTCGCCGTCGTTGTCGTAGTCGCCGACCGTGCTGCCCATGCCGTTCTGGTCGATGCCCACGCCTGCGGCAGACGTCACGTCCTCGAACTGGAAGCCGCCGAGGTTGCGGAACAGCTTGCTCGTCTTCCAGTCGCCCGACGTCCCGATGTCCTGCTTGCCGTCCTGGTCGTAGTCCCAGATCTGGGGCGTGAAGCCGCGGATCTTCTGGTGCGAGATCACGTCGGGCGTGCGCTTGCGGAACGTCCCGTTGCCCCGGTTCTCGTAGACGTCGTTGGAGCCGTTGTTGTGGCTCACTGCGACCAGGTCGAGGTCGCCGTCACCGTCGAGGTCGCCGAACGCGGCGCCGTAGCGTCCCGCCGCCTTGAGTCCGGCGGGGCCGGCCACCTCGGTGAACGAGCCGCCGTCGTTGCGGTAGAGGTAGTTGTGGTGCTCGGAGAACTGCGTCTGGTCGGCTTTGTCGAGGTCCGACCAGAACGGGAGGCCGTTCCCGGCCGAGCCGACCGTCGGGCCGCTCGTGGCGCCGGGACCGGTCTGCGGTCCGCCGGTCATGCCGCCGGGCGAGCCGCCGGCGCCGGTCTTGTCCGAATGCTGGGCCTCGGGCAGGTCGGCGAAGGTCTGCAGGAAGAGGTCGAGCGTGCCGTTGCCGTCGTAGTCGGCCCACAGCGAGCAGGACCCGAGGCAGCGGAAGTCGAGGCCGTACTGGTGTGCGACGTCGACGAACGTGCCGTCACCCATGTTCTTGTAGAGGCGGCTCTTCTGGGTGCTGCCCTGGAACGTGAACACGTCGTCCCAGCCGTCGGCGTCGAAGTCGCCCACCGAGGCGTTGGCGCACATGAACGTCTGGACCCAGAAGTACTCGGTCTGCGCCATCGGGACGAAGGGGTTGTCGAGCCCGGCGTCGGCGGTGGCGTTCGTGAACGTCTGTCCCGCGGCGCCGGCCGCGAGCGCGAGCACCATCGGTGCCGCGAATTTGCGAGTCATCACGAGATGTCTCCGTGGTGGGTGGCGTGGAGGTCCGTCGGTCCGGGCCTCTCACGGCGCTGGTCCTGTCGGTCGGACGAGCGGGCGCGCGGGTCGTCGGACCCGGTCGCGCCGCTCGGGGAGGAAGGAGACGCGGCAGCCCGGCCGACGCCGCGCACCGGAGCGCGCGGACGTCGGGGGAGCGGGCGGTGCCGCGTCGATGACGGCATCAGTGGATGCCGTCCTTGAAGCCGGGCAAGGTGGGCGAGACGTCCCAGACGTCGGGCCATCCGTCGCTGTCGGTGTCCTTGCGGTAGGGCAGCAGTTCGCCGTACGCGTCGGGGATGTTGACTCCCGCGAACGACGTGATCGTCTGTCCCTCGGCGTTGACCACCTGGCCCTGGATCTGGAGCGGCGTCTTGAACAGCCACTCGGCGTTGAAGCGCTCGGTTCCCGTGTCGACGCCCGCGACGACGAAGTGCGACTCGATGATCCCGTCTCCGTTGACGTCGGTCGGGAGCTGCTCGATGTCGTACACCACGAGCTTCTCGAGGAAGTCGAAGAGAGCGTCCTGCGTGGCCGTCGAAGCGGCCTCGAAGGCCGCCTTGGAGGCCGCGCCCTCGCCGTCGTGACGCATGATCACGTCACGCAACGTGAGCGAGGCTCCGTCGTGTCCCCACGGGAAGTTGCCGGTGAGTCCCCACAGCGGGCTCGTGCGCCAGATCGTGTTGTGCACGCCGTCGTAGCCGAACTCCTGGAAGCCCTCTCCCATGTCGTGCTGGCGCATGTCGGAGAAGAATCCCTCGGCCGTGAAGGCGCCGAAGTTCCGCTGGTAGACGTCGCCGACCATGGTGTAGAGCGGGACGACCTCGCCCTCGAGGCGCTGGTCGACCGGGTCCCAGGTCACGTCGAGGTCGAAGAAGCGCCGGTCGCCGGTGAAGTCGGCGTCCTTCGTCTTGATCGTCCAGGTCGGGACGTGGCAGCTCGTACAGCCCAGGTTCTTCATGAGCTGGACGCCCGAGTCGAACTCGACCTGGGTGCCCGCGAACGCCGGACGCGGCGCGTTGAGCATGAACCACTCGGCCAGGTCGAGATCACCCTCGGAGATCTCGTTGAGGTATCCGTCGGAGTCGGGATCCGTCGAGCTGTAGCCGCTCGGGTGCTTGAAGATGCCCAGGTCGGGCGGCCGGTGGGTGATCGGGAACTGCGGCTGTCCCGGCAGGGAGTCGATCGACACGCCGTTCGCGTCGGGGTCGGTGAGCGTCGTGGGGTCGTACGCCTGCAGGTTCATGTGGGCGTTGCAGGCGTCCCAGAAGAACGCACGCAGCGTGGGGTTGAGCGCGCGGAAGTTGGAGTTCGTTCCGCCCGCGAGCTGCTGGCCCCTGCCGAACGTCGTCATCTCGACGTTGTAGCCGAGCGTGTTCACGCCGTCGACGCGCGTCGCCTGGGGGACCTGTCGGCCCTGGCTGTCCACGTACCAGACGCGGAACATCGTGACCAGGTTCGGGATACCCGTGAGCCCCTCGCTGAGCTGCGGCGAACCGAAGTCGATCGGCGGTGCGCCCGGCGTCGGACGGACCATCAGGTTGCCCGGGTACGCCTGGGCCTCGGTGTTGCTGATCCAGCCGTCGTCGTTCGTGTCGACCTTGGCGAGCAGTTCGTTGCGCACCTGGTACGCGATCATCTCGACGATGCCGCCGCCGAAGTAGTGCGGCGGGTTGCGGCCGCGTCCCGAGTCCTTGGCGAAGGTCACGCCCCCGCCCGGCGTCGCGTAGGGACGGCCGTGGCACGATCCGCAGCTCACCTGGTTGCGCGCCGTGATCTTGGCCGTGTGACCGTCGGGCATGGCGGCGATGAGCGTCGCGATCGAGTTCTTGTCGAAGACGCCGTCGCGCTTGCGGAACTCGCGGAAGTTGAGGTTGCGTCCGAGCTGGTACGCGAGGAAGGGGTCCTTGTCGAGGAAGTACGCCGTGCCGCCGAGCAACGAGTCGTCGGTGGTGTGCACGGCGCGCACGCGCTGGTTCTTGATCGAGCGTCCGGTCGCGTCGACGGCGGACTCGCCGGAGCCGACGAGGTACGGACGCTCGTTGAGCTGTGCGTGCGCGGTGCCCGTGGCGAGCGTCACGCCCGCGAGCAGTGCCGGAATGGTGACCGTCCGGCTGCGGAGGATGTCGAGAAGGTTCATCTCAGTGTCGTCCTGGTTGCCGGGGGGTCACTTCTTGCCGTTCTTGAAGCCTGCGACGTCGTCGTTCGGGTCCCACACGTCGGGCCACCCGTCTCCGTCCTTGTCCTTGCGGTACTCGTTCGCGGTGCGGTACGCGTCGCGCAGGTTCTTGCCGGAGAGCGAGGTGACGATCACCCCGAATGCGTTCACGACGTCGCCCTGGATGCGCAGTGGCGTGTCGAACAGCCACTCGGCGTTGAAGCGCTCGTATCCCGTGTCCAGCCCCTGGACGACGTAGTCGGTCTGGATGATCGAGTCGCCGTCGATGTCGGCGGGCGTGCTCTCGACGTCGAACAACTGCAGGCTCGCGAGGAAGTCGAGCAGCGCGCGCTGATCGCCCGACGACATCGAGAGGAAGGACTGACGCGAGGCGTCGCCCTCTCCCCCGTGGCGCAGGATCATCTCGCGCAGCGAGAGCGACTCGCCGTCGTGTGCCCACGGGAACCCGGATCCGACGCCCCACAGGGGCGCGGTGCGGAAGACGGTGGTCATCACGCCGTCGAAGCCCATCTCGTGGTCCTCGGCGCCCAGGTCGTGGTGCCGGAAGTCGGTGAAGATGCCGGCGACCGTGAACTCGCCCCGGTCGGGCACGAGGTCCTGTCCCACGAGGGTGTAGAGCGGTGTGAGAGTGCCTTCGAGCCGCCCGGTCACGTCGTTCCACGCGACCGAGTAGTCGAACGCACGACGATCGCCGTCGAACGTCGCGTCGGCGGCCTCGAGCTTCCAGTCGGCCACGTGGCACTGCGTGCAGCCCACGGCGTCCATCAGGGCGAGTCCGTCGGCGTACTCCGCGGGCGTCCCGCGGAAGGTGGGCCGCGGCGTGTGCAGCATGAACCACTCGCCGAAGTCGAGGTCGCCCTCGGAGATCTCGTTCAGGTACTCGTCCCCGTCGGGGTCGTCCAGGCTGTAGCCGTTGGCGTGCAGGTGCACCCCTTCGTCGGGCGACTTGCGCAGCGCCGGGAACTGGATCGCGCCGGCCAGGGTCGGCTCGCTCACGCCGTCGCCGTCGGGATCGAGGTTCGTGCTCGGATCGTAGGCCTGCATTCCCATGTGCGTGTCGAGCTCGCGCATGAGCACGCCGCGCGTGGTGGCGCCCAGGGCGCCGCGTCCCAGGCCCTCACCCCAGCCGAAGACCGAGAGCGCGAAGCGGTAGCCGAAGGTCTCGACGCCGTCGACCTGCGTGGCGCCCTCGACGGACTGGCCGGACGCGTCGACGTACCAGACGCTCACGACGTTGTCGAAGGACGGCGAGCCGGTGGCTCCGCCGTCGAGCCGCGGGTCGCCGAAGTCGATCGGATCGGCGCCCGGCGCCGGCACGACCGTCAGTGACGCCGGCGCGGCCTGGGCCTCGGTCGCGTCGATCCAGCCGTTCGAGTCGGTGTCGATCTGGAGCAGCAGCTTCGTGCGCGTCTGCAGCCCGATCATCTCGACCAGTCCGGCGCCGAAGTAGTGCGGCACCTGGCGGCCGAAGCCGGAGTCCTTGGCCGCCTGCGTGTTGCCGCCCGGATTGCCGTACGGGATGTTGTGGCAGCCGAGGCAGCTCACCTGGTTGGCCATGGTGGCCTCGGCCGTCGTCTCGTCGGGCATGAGTCCGCCCAGCGACGAGGCCGTCAGTGCTCCCTTGCCGAGCACACCGTCCCGATTGCGGTACTCGCGGAAGTTGATCTCCCGCCCGAACTGGTAGGCCAGGAACGGATCCTGGTGGATGATCTGCGCGGTGCCCCCGACATGGAGGTCGTCCGGGGTGTGGACCGACCGGAGGCGATCGGTCTTCAACGATCGGCCGGACGCGTCGACACCGATGTTGGTGCCCGTGGATCCGACGAGTCGGCTTCGCTCTGCATACTGTGCGGTCGTGCTGCCCGCCAGGATGCAGAGAGCCGCGAGCCCGAAGGCGCTGCTCTTGATGGAGTTCATCCCTGCGTGTCTCGCAAGTGAGTGGGTCGAGTGGCCTGCCCCCTCGGATCGCGAGCGCGATGCGCCGGCTGCCCACGCCGCCTCCGGAGTACCTCGTGTCCAGCGAGGCAGATCGAGTCTAGGACGCTTCCCCAGGCTGTCCAGGCATCGGATTGCATCAAAATACCGGCGCGCACGACGCGTAGATTCTATGCGTCCTCGACCTCCGGCCACGCTGCCACGGACCCGCGTGCCACACCCCGATTGCTCACGGATGAGCGAAGTCGTGATGTCGAGGTCTTCTGTTCGTGCGCGGAAAGATTGTGAGTCGACTGCCGGTGAATTCACCGAGCGAGTGAATCGCGAGCCGAAGGTCATGGCGCGCGTCCCGCCCCCGCGCAGGTGCGGGAGCCCGCGGCCGCCTCGGCGCCCGTGAGCTGGCGGGCCCATCGTCGGCGCGGACGGGCCCCGCGAGTTCGCCGTCCGGCCGGCGGGAGCCGCGAGCCGGTGGCGACCGCGGTACGATCGAGCCCTGAGCGGCAAGGGGCGCGTCGCTGGGGCGAGGCCCCGAGGAGATCGTCGTGGCACGTCGTCGGGGCGCGAGACCGGCCGATCGGATGCGGCACGACGCCTCCCCCCGGACGCGCGTCTCGAAGAGCGTCCGCGCGGGCTGGCCGATCGCGTCGCTGGCGGTGGCGGCGGTCGTGATCGGCGCGCTGCTGTGGCTCGAACACGGGACCCGCGAGGATCGCGCCGACGGGACGTCGGGTCCCGCGCTCGCGTCGCCGAGCGTCGCGGCTCAGGACGTGGCCAGGGAGGGCTCCGAGTCCCCCGCGGACGGGTCGCCCGGCGCACAGGGCGTCCCTCCCGCGGTCATCGCCCGCGACCCGCGCACGCCGGCAGCCCTCGCGACCGAAGCGCCGCTCGAGCCGCTCCCGCGGGACGTCGTGCGCCCGCTCCTGGCCCGGCCGCTCCAGGTGAGGCTGCGCGCGGTCGACCACGCGCGCCAGGTGCTGCGCGCACGCTACTCGGTGCGCGACGACGACCAGGGCGCGTGGCGCCTCCTGCCGACCGGTCGCTTCGAGTGGCCGGGCAGCGCGCGCGAGTCGCTGCGCGTGCGCGCCGAGAAGCAGGGCTGGGGACGCGCCGAACGGGTCCTGCGACGGGACGAGTACGACGGTTCGGCGGTCACGCTCATGCTGGCCCGCGACGTCGTGCGCTGGGGCGTGGCGGTCGACGCCAAGGGGCGCTTCCTCCAGGAGGCGAACGTGCTGCTCGCGCCGAGCGCCGACGCGCCGCCGGCCGAACGCAGCGTGGTCGTGACCGACGGCTCGGGACGCTTCCCGCTGCCCGACGAGTTGCCGTCGGTGGGCGCGGTCTGGCTCGGACGCCTCGTCGAACTCGGCCGGGAGCGAGCGTTCGTCCCGGGCGAGGTGCTGCAGGGCGATCCGTTGCGCGTGCGGCGTCCGCTGCACTCGCTCGTCCCGGTGCGCTTGCCGACGCCGCCGCCGTTGCGCTGGGTGTCGGTCGCGGGTTCGCCCGGCGCGCTGCGCGGAGTGGTCGAGATCGACGCCGACGGCACCGGCTGGCTGGCCTTGCCGGGCGAGGGCCCCGTGACGCTGCGAGCCTCCTGCGCGGGACTGCAGTCGCCTCCGGTGACGGTCACGCTCACGTCGCGCCGGATCCTCTCGCCGGTCGAGTTCGTGCTCGACGAGACGCGCGTCCTCGGCGGCGTGGTCACCGACGCGCACGGCGCACCGCTCGCGGGCGTGTGGATCACCGTGCTGCGGCCGGGCGAGACCGTGCGCGAGGCATGGCCGGCGGCGTCCGCCGCGTGGGCGCGGGCCGACGATGTCGCCGCGACGGACGGGGTTCCCGGCGAGCCGCCGCCGGGCACCGTGGCGAGCCACGCCGACGGGGCGTTCTACGACCTGCCGTATCGGCCCGGGACGCTCGTCGCGTACCGACCGGGCTGGCGTCCGGCGACGCGCACCGTGGACGCAGCGCCCGGCCCGCTCGCCCTGCGCCTGGACGACGGGATCGCGCTCGCGCTCGAGGTCACGCTGGACGCCGACGCCTCCGAGTCGCCCGACGGGTTGCGCGTCGAACTCGCGCGCCTCGCCGACGATCCGGCCGACCCCGTCCCGCTGCACCGCGCGTCGCTCGACGCCACCGGACGGGCCGCCCTCGCGGGACTCGCGCCCGGTCCCCACGCGTTGCGCGTGCTGCGCGGCGACGAGCTGTTGGCCGAGCAGTCGGTCGATCCCGGGGCGTCGCCGCACCTCGCCCTGCGGGTAGCTCCCACGACGCGCGTGCGGCTGCTGCTTCCGGACGGTGCGCCCAGCCCGCGCGCGTTGCGACTCGTGCCGCGCGACGCCTCGCGAGCTCCCGTGCTGGCGGGTGTCGACGACGAGGGCCTGCTGCTGCGCGTGCCGTGGACCGGCGCGGCCGACCTCGAGCGGCTCGCCGCGCAGGACGAGTTCCTGGCCCGTTGCGAGGCGACCTGGCTGCCCGTGGCGCCGCTCACCGTGGGGACGCGCGACCTGGTTCGTGCGCTCGACGTCCCCGCGCGCGGGCTCGAGATCACGCTCGACGCGCCGGCCGCGCGGGCGCCGTTCGTCGTGGCGCTGTGCGATCCCATGCGTCCGGGGGCGCCGCTCGTGGCGAGTGCGCGGGTGGGTTCCGGCGAGCGGACGCTGTCCTTCGACGGGCTGCCGGCGGGCTTCCTGCGCATCGACCTGATCGAGGCGCCGTCGGGACTGCGCGAGGGCGGCGCGTTCGTGGGGCAGCGTACGACGGCGGTGCCCGAGCGGGGGGTGCGTGCGGTCGACGTGCCGGCACACGACGGGGCGCGCGTCGCGCTCGCGGTGCGCGTGACCGATCCGGCGGGAGCGCCGCTGGCCGGCGTCCCGTTGCGCGCGCGGCTCTCGCGCACGGTGCTGGCCGAAGGCACGACCGGCGCCGACGGCGGCGCGACGCTCGACGTCCCGAACGACGTGCGAGGGGTGGTCGAGGCACTCGATGCCACGGGTACGCCGCGCGCGCCGGCCACGCCGTACCAGAGCCCCGGACGGCGCGAGGTCCTGCTGAGGCTGCCCGGCGAGGAACGCGCCGGCGGTTGAGCGTGCCCGGGTGGTCGCCGTGGCGAGAGGGGTCCGTCCGGTACGATCGCGGCGTGATCAGCCAGGAGACGATCGTCAGCGCGGTGGGCCTCGTCCTGCACGCGTCGGTGATCGTCGTCGTCCTGGCGAAGGAGCGTCGTCAGCCGAGCACCACGATGGCGTGGCTGCTGGCGCTCGTGTTCCTCCCGGCGGTGGGGCTCGTGCTCTACCTCGTGTTCGGGACGACCCGTTCGCGGCGCGCGGCCGAGCGCATCTCGGCGCGCAGTGCGCGCGTGGGCGCGATCCTCGACAAGCACTCGGTGCACCACAAGCTGCGACGCGGCGACGACGACGGCATGGATCCGCGCATCGAGAGCATGCTCGCGCTCGGACGCAAGTTGGCGTCGACGCCGCCCAGTCTCGGGAACCGGGCCGACATCCTCGTCGACGGCAGGGCGACGTACGACGCGATGATCGAGGCCGTCGAGGGCGCACGCGACCACGTGCACGTCGAGTTCTACATCATCCAGGCGGACGAGACGGGGCGCGCGCTGCGCGACGCCCTCGTGAGCGCGGCCGGACGCGGCGTCGAGGTGCGCGTGCTGTGCGACGCCATCGGCAGCTTCTACCTGCCGGGTGACTTCTGGCGTCCGCTCGAGGCGGTCGGCGGCGAAGCGGCCGCCTTCGGTCCGATGCGGCGCGTGATCCGCCTGCTGCAGGGCCGCGACCGCTTCGACTTCCGCAACCACCGCAAGATCGTGGTCGTCGACGGACGCATCGGGTTCACCGGCGGCATCAACGTCGGACGCGAGTACCTGGGCCTCGACCCCGCGCGCGGCAGCTGGCGCGACACGCACGTCCGGCTGCGCGGCCCGGCCACGCTGGCGCTGCAGAAGGCCTTCGCCGAGGACTGGCTCTCGGCCACCGAGAAGCTGCTCGACGACGAGCGCTACTTCCCCGAGCCCGAGGCGCTCGACGGCGCGTCGGCCGTTCAGATCGTCGACTCGGGGCCCGACCGGAGCTGGTCGCCGATCGCGCTCTTCCACGTGCAGGCGTTCGCGCTCGCGCAGCGCCGGCTGTGGCTCACGAGCCCGTACTTCGTCCCGAGCCCGTCGATCCTCGACGGGCTGCTCACCGCGGCGCTGCGCGGCGTCGACGTGCGACTGCTCGTCCCCGACAAGCCGGACCACCGGCTCGTGGGGCTGGCGTCGCGCAGCTACTACGCCGTGTTGCGCGAGGCCGGCGTGCGGATCTTCCGCTACCACCGCGGTTTCGTGCACGCCAAGACGATGGTCGTCGACGAGTGGATCGGCTCGGTGGGCTCGGCGAACATCGACATCCGCAGCTTCCACCTGAACTTCGAGCTGAACGCGTTCGTCTACGGCAATGCGTTCGTGAACGAGCTCGCGGGACACTTCGAGCAGGACCTCGAACACGCGCGCGAGGTGGGCGACGAGGAGACCGAACTCTCGTTCGTGATGATGACCGCCTGCGGCATGGCGCGACTGCTCTCGCCGCTGCTGTGAGCGCGTGCTGCGCGGGACGCCCCGCGCCCCTCGCCCCGCGTACCGGTCACGCCGCGGCGAAGGCGCGCACGGCGTGGCGTGCGCGCAGGCCGAGGTACGTCGTCTGCAGCACGCCCGCGATCGTGAAGCTGGCCAGCGCCCACCACAGTCCGGGCATCGCCTGGAGGCGGTCGCCCAGCAGCAGGAGCGCGCCGGCGACCACGAAGTAGAGCACCACGGCGGTCGTCACGGGACGGGTGGCGCGCGCTCGCACGAGCACTCCCTGGTACCACGACTGGAGCACCGCGTAGCCGGGCATGAGCACGGCGATGGCCACGCCCACGCGGCACAGGTCGGCCATCTCGGGCGGCAGTCCCTGGACGTCGCCGAACCAGATCGCGGCGAGCGGCGTGGCCGCCATGAGCGCGAGCACGCCCATCGTCCCGAGCGCCAGCAGCGTCTGGAAACGCCGCAGCACCGGGACCGCGCCGGGCTCCCCGACGAGCGACACGACCACCTCGTTGTAGGCCATGCCCACGCTGCGCGTGAGGAACAGCAGGCCGTGCATGGCGGGCCAGCAGGCCACCGAGTCGAGCGCGCGCGGCATGCGGTTCATGGCGGCGGCGCCCAGCGGCTGGATGGCGAGCGTGATGAGCGGCGTGACGGCGAGCGGGACGTAGAAGCGCAGGAACGAGCGCAGGTCGAGCGGTTCGCCCGCGGGCGGGGCGGGCGCGACCCGGTCACGCAGCACCGGGCGCACGCGCCATCCGATGTAGGCGGCCTCGGTGAGCACGCCGGTGGCGGTGGCCGACGCGCCCACCACGATGCCGGGGATGCCGCCGTGCAGGGAGCCCGCCAGCAGGACCGCCGCGTTCGCGCACAGGCGCACCACGGTGCCGAAGCCGACCTCGCGCGAGTGGCCGTGCCGGATCATGACGCCCTGGTGGAAGCGCCGGTACGCGATCGACCACGTCCACGGCGTCATGATCATGAGGCCGAGTCGGCCGGGCTCGAGGATCGCTTCCGGTGCGCCGAGCAGGTCGCGCGCCACCACGTCGTAGAGCGGCGTGAACGCCACCGCGACGTGCACGGCGGTGAGCGCGGCGCCGGCCGCGGTCATGAAGCGCTTCACCTGCCGATAGCTGCGCATGTCGGCGCACAGCGCGGTGGCGGCGGCGAGCAGCATGATGATCGGTCCCTCGATCACCAGCGAGACGGGGAACACGATCGCCCCGTAGGCCGCGAGGTGCACCTTGGGATCGGGCAGGCGCGCCACGGCCATGTTGAGCAGCGGCAGCTCGGCCGCCATGAGCAGCCAGCTCGCCGCCAGCGGCGACCAGAGCCGCACGACGCGCGCCACGTCCATCGGTGCGCCTGCGTCGGACGCGCGCGCTTCGGTCGTGGACAACGCGGTCACTCCGGCGGGGGCGTCCCGTCTTCGCGCCGTGCCGCCCCTCGGATCAGCACGACTCGCGCGGAGGGAGACGCCTGCCGCGCGAGCCTCGGCCTACATGCGCTTCACGAGCTTCTGCAGGAACTCGTCGGGGTCGTCGGCCAGGGCGCTCTTCGCGGCCTCCTGCTTGCCGTTCTCGGCCAGCGCCAGGGCGTCGGCCGCCTTGGCGAAGTGCTCGATCTCGGGATAGGCCGCCTTCGCCTCGCGCGCGCGGATCACGGCGCCGGACAGGTCGCCGCTGGCCAGCAGGGCCTCGATCGAGAGCTCGAAGAACGGCGGGTGACGGCGGCGCGTCACGTCGAGTCCTTCGGCGGCCAGCTTGGCGGCCTGACCGGGATCGAACAGCGCGCCGTCCTGCAGCAGGAGCGTCGAGCGCCACTGGAGCAGGCTGCCGAGCAGCTGCATGTGGATGGGCAGCGTCGGGTCGAGGTCGGCCAGGCTGTGCTCGACGGTGTCGAGCTCCGCGGCGGCCTCGGGCAGGCGTCCCAGGGCGATCAGCGTGCGCGCCAGGTTGATCGGCAGGAACGGATCGGGCAGCGCGTCGACGATGGCCTGCTCGGACTGCCGCTGGTTCGTGAACTCGGCGAAGGCCTCCTCGTAGCGCCCCAGCTCGTACAGGAACAGGGCACGGTGGCGCAGCAGCTGCGGGTCGACCGGCGGCTCGGAGAGCGTGATGCCCTGGTCGATGATCTCGATCGCCTTCTCGGTCTCGCCCTCGGAGTCGTAGCTCACGGCGCGGTTGATGATGACCTGGATCGGCTCCTTGCCGTACTCGCGGATGCGGGCGGCCATGCGCTCGACGGCGTCGACGTCGCCGAGCCTGAAGTACGCCTCGAGCATCAGCGTGTAGCAGGCGACGCCCTTGTTCACGGTCTCGAACGTGGCCAGGGTCTCGAGCGCGCCCTCGGGCTCGCCCACCGCGAGCTGCGCGATGGCCTTGTAGAGCAGCGCCGCGGGATGCAGCGGATCGCGCTCGAGCGCACGGTCGTACTGCGTGATGGCGTCGAAGAAGCGGCGCGGAGGGCGCTCGACGAGGTAGCGACCCTTGAACACGTAGGGCGTCGCGAGCGTGTCGTCGAGGCGCGCGGCCTCGTCGAACATGCTCATCGCCTGGTCGAGCTCGGCCTGGTCGTGGTTGCGCAGCGCCGATTCGTACTTGACCTCGCCCTTCATCTGCAGCGCCAGGGGACGCCCCTTCTCGGTCTGCTCGAGCATGGCGATGCTCGAGTCGTAGAGCGCCTTGTCCTGGGTCGCGATGGCGGCCTTGGCGCGCTTCCCGATGGCGGTGACGTTCTGCGGGTCGGCCGCCAGCACCTGGTCGATCACGGGGATCGAATCGGTCCAGCGCTCCTGGCCCTGCAGCAGGTCGACGAGTTGCAGCGCCGACTGCGGGTTGCTCTGGGCGCCCACCGCCATGGCCTGCTCGAGATCGGCCCGGGCACCGTCGAGGTCGCCCAGCGCGCGCTTGGCCGCGGCGCGTCCCGAGAGGACGGTCGATCGGATGTAGTTCGTCTGCTCGGGATCGCCGGTGATGCCGAGGCTGTTCAGGATCTCGGTGTACTTCTCGATCGCCTTCTCGTGGTTGCGCTCGGTCTCGAACGTGTCGGCCAGCTTCATGGCCGCAGGCACGTAGGTCGGGTCGATGGCGAGCGACGCCTCGAGCTCTTCCTTGGCCTTGTCGAACAGGCCCTGGGTGACGTAGATCGATCCGAGCTGGTAGTGCACGCGCGAGCTGTTCGGCGAGCTCTCGGCCGCCGACTCGAAGAGCCCGACGGGCGTCTTGAAGTCCTGGTTGCGCTCGAAGGTGAGGTAGCCGAGGCTGCCCAGCAGCACGACGCTCACGAGCAGCCCGACGGGGTTGGCGGCCTTCTGTGATCCGAGCAGCCTGTCGAGCACCACGGCCACCGCGACGGCCGCGCCGGCGCTGGGCAGGTACATGGTGCGGTCGGCGAAGATCGTGCCGATCGGCACGAGCATGTTCGAGGTGAACGCGGTGCAGCCGGCGAAGAGCAGCAGGCCCCAACCGAACGCCGGCGAGCGCTTCAGCTTGAGCAGTCCGACGAGCACGATCGCGCCCATGAGCACCGTGCCCGCCAGCGGCTCGGGATCGCTCCAGTGGAGCGAGGTGTGGATCTGGTTGTACGAGTAGTCGACCGACAGGTTGGCCGGGTACAGCAGCAGCCAGACGTACTTCGCCATGAGCTTGAAGCTGTTCAGCACGCGGATCGGCGTGTCGACCTTCGTGAGCGGGTTGTCGAGCCGCGAGATGAGCGTGGCGTCGGGCTTGAGGGCCGCGAAGGCCTCGGCGAAGCCGGCTCCGTCGGGGGCGAGCACGGCCATGCGCACGGCCAGGTGGGCCACGAGGGTCAGCACCAGCGCGCCGTAGATCGCAGCCCGTTGCTTGCCGCTGGGAGCGCGTCCCGTGAGCGAGAACATCAGGTCGGTCAGGAACACGGCGGCCAGCACGAGCACGCCGGTCTCCTTGGCCAGCAGGCCCACGAACATCGTGAGCATCAGCCCGACCACCGCCAGGACGCCCACCCGCGACCGGTCACGGACCGCCTTCTCGAAGAACAGCAGGCCGAGCAGCACCGCGCCCGCGGCGAGCACGTCGGAGAGTCCCGCGACGTACGCCACCGCCTCGGAGTGCACCGGATGCACCGCGAACAGCAGCGCCGCGAGCAGCGCCACCCTCTGGCTTCGGAAGAGCCGCAGCGCGACCACGTACAACAGCCACGTGACCCACACGTTGGCCAGCACGCTCACGAGGTGGTACGGCCAGGGATGCGAGCCGAGCCCGCCGTCGCGCAGACCGGCCACGAGACCCCACACGAACAGCGTCAGCGGACGGTAGAGCGCCTGGCCGCGCGAGCGGAAGACCGACGAGTTCTGCGGGTTGACGCCGTCCCAGTACTGGTGCTTGAAGAAGTCGAAGGCCTGCTCGGGATGTCCCGGCACCGTCTGCATGAGCTCGTTCTGGACGATCAGGAACGAGTCGTCGTAGACGAGCAGGTAGTTGCCGAACTCGCGCCCCAGCGTGTCGGGGACGAGCCCGGGCGGCACCGCCGTCTCGGCGTACATGACGAAGGCGACGAGGGCCACCAGGAAGGCGGCCAGGCGATTCACCTTGGGCGCCTCCGAGCCGTTCGTCGTGGCGTGGACCGGTGGCGACGAGCCGGCGGCGGGCGATGCAGTCATGGGCGGTAGACGTTTCGGGAAAGACGGTCGAGAGCCTGCACGGTCACGGACCTCGCTCGGGGATCTGCCAGGACCATGCTGCAGCGGAGGATATCCTCTACGACCTCGACGGTGGAACCGTTGCGGAGCGCCCCGCGCACGTGGCTCCCGAGCGGGCGCGGGAGCGCGGCGAGGGCCAGCGCGGCCACCGCGAGGATCTCCCTCTCGGCCAGCGAGAGCCCCGGACGGGAGAGGATTCGTCCGTAGGCGTCGTCGAGCACCCAGTCGGCGAAGCCCGGCACGAGTCCGTCGAGCGTGCCCAGGACGTCGTCGGTCTGACGCGCGTAGATGCGTTCGAACACGGCCCGTCCCGCGGCGAGCCGCTCGTCGGACGTCCGCGCATCGTGTGCCACCGCCCGCGGGTCGCCGTCCTCGTCGAGCGCGGGTTCCAGCATCGAGAGGAACTCGATCGCCCGGGGGAAGCCGCCGTACGCCACGACCTGCAGTCCGCACTCCTCGAGGCGCGCTCGGCTCGTGCCCCGGGCCCGCCCCAGGGCCAGCAGGTCGGGGACGGCGTCGAAGCGTCCCACCACGGCGGCGCCGTGCAGGAGCGCCAGGCAGCGCAGTTCGGGGTCGCCCCCGGGGCGGCCGACCGCCGCGGACAGCTCGTCGAGCGAGGACATGCGGCGCGGACCCTAACGCGCCCCCGGCCGGTCGATCAACCGCTCGCGCTTGACAGCCCCGACGCGGAGAGGATTCAGTGGGATGCTCGCCGGCTGCCGAAGTACGACTTCCCCGCGCCAACGAGCGGACCCTCCGCCCCGTACCGCGACCTCCTCCCGGCTGGAGCCACCCATGAAGCCCGTCCTCGTCGCCACTTTCGCCCTCGGCCTGCTGTTCGCGCCCGTGCTCGGCGCCCAGCTCGCCCCCGGCCAGGGCGCAGCCGAGCCCTCCAAGCCCGCCGAGGAGAAGCCCGTCGGCAGCACGCTCATCCCGGCCCAGTCGCTGGGTGGCGCGGGCAGCTCGATCCCCGACATCCTCTCGTACCGCACCGAACCGCTGCCCTACGTGCGCAGCATGCAGGACATCGTCAAGATCGACCTGGAGGGGCTCGACCTCGACGCCGACCCGATCCTCGAGGTGGTCACGGTCGGTTCGAACGGCAAAGAGAAGGTGGTGCCGATCCGGCGCGCCGAGTTCCGGCGCAGGGCGCTCATGTACTCCGGCACGAGCGAGGTCGACAAGCAGGTCACGCGCCTGCTCACGCTGCACGAGATCGAGAACCGCGTGCAGGCCAAGCTGGCGTCGATGGAGGGTGCGTCCGACGAGGAGAAGGCCGCCGCCGAGGCCGAGGTGCGCGCCAACCTGCGTCCGTCGGAGGCCGACATCGACTCCAAGATGGCCGACATCACCGAGATGATCCGCATGCAGAGCCAGCAGGCGGCGCTGCAGCAGGCCGGCGGCGACGAGGCCGCGGCCCAGGCCGCGTCCGACCAGGCCGTGGCCGACTACATCGACTCGATCGAGTCGAGCGTCGGCATGGACGTCTACCGCGAGATGCTCGCGGCCGATGCGGCCTTCGAGCAGGTCTTCCTGCCGATCCCGGCCGAGGCGACGCACGAGGAGGTGCACGACGCGTCCCAGGGCCCGGTGCCCGAGGACGATCCCAAGCCGGAGTGGATGCCGCAGATCACCTGGGATGCCCTCGGCAAGAACGACAACACGCGCAACCTGCGCCAGTTCGTGAAGACGTCCGCGGCCTCCGGCGAGGAGATCCCGGCCTTCTTCAAGGGCAACATCAACATGAACATCCGCGCCGGCGTGATCGACCAGGTCGGCGTCCAGATGTTCTTCGACAACATGGACGGCGACGACGCCATGCCCGACGACGTGTTCATGGTCGTGGGCGGCGAGCCGGTCAAGACCGACGACCTGTGGTACCTGGTCAAGGGCACGATCGTCGACTCCGACGTCGACATCATCATCCGCGAGATGCTCACGCTGCGTGCCATGCGCAACGTGCTCGAGGCTTCGGGGCACTGGCTCTCGGACGAGAAGACCGCCGAGCTGTTCAAGGCCCACGAGGCCGAGTACGAGGGCACGCTCATCCCGCTGCAGGGCATCATCATCTTCCGCGGCTACTCGTCGATCGACCGCTACCGCGAGCACTTCCGCTACCGCAAGTCGTACAACCTGTGGCGCGAGGAGACCCTCGACCCGGTCGAGATCGAGGACCACTACCGCGCCGGCGGACGCCTCTTCTTCGAGCGCGGCAGCGCGGTGGTCGACATCGCCTACAAGGGCATCGGCGACAGCAAGTACGACGACTCCGCCTTCGACAAGGCGCAGGACGAGCTCATGAGCGCGTTCGCCGACGTCATGGGCGAGGGTGACGAGGCCGAGGCCTTCAGGCTCAAGGCCCTCGACTTCGTGCCGCCGCGCAGCCGCCAGGGCGGCAGCGACCGCGTCATGCAGCGCAACCCGCTGCGCATGAAGATGACCGAGTCCGACCTGTCGATCTTCCTGACGGGCTACAGCCTGGCCGACGACATCTTCTATCACGGCACGCCGGGCGAGATCTTCGGGCCGTACCGCGAGACCTGCCGTCGTCACGCGTGGGGCGCGGAGGTCAACGTGGGCGTGTACCTCGTGCGTCTCGACGACTACCTGCGCAGCCGTCCGCTGGGCCCGCTCGAGGGCACGAACCTGGCCCAGGCCAAGGAGGACTTCCTCGACCTGAACTACCTGTACTGGTCGCAGGAATGCCTGAAGGACCTGCTGCCCTCGGTACGCGTCGCGAAGCAGGGCTGAGGGCGACGTGAGCGACGCGCGTGCCTGGCGCCTGTTGCGCTCGGGGCCGGGCACGCCGTCGTTCAACCTCGCCTGCGACGAGGCGCTGCTCGACACGCGCGGCGACGGACGTCCCGCGCTGCGGCTCTACGCGTGGGAGCCGGCCGCGCTGTCGCTGGGACGCTTCCAGCCGCTCGAACCGTTCGTCGAGCGCGCCGCCGCACACGGCCTGACGATCGTCCGACGTCCGACGGGCGGCGGCGCGATCCACCACGACCGTGAACTGACCTTCTGCCTCGTGGCCACGCCCGGACGCGACGGCTACCCGATCTCGGTCGAGGACGCGTACGGCCTCGTCCACGAGGCGGTGCGGCGGGCGCTGGAGTCGCTCGGCGTCCCGCTGCGGGCTCGTGGCGGCGACGCGCCGCTGTCGGTCAAGCCGCGCGACGCCACGCTGTGCTTCCTCGACACCACCGCGTTCGACCTGGTCGACGTCGCGGGACGCAAGGTCGTCGGCTCGGCGCAGCGGCGTCGCGACGGACGCGTCCTTCACCACGGCTCGATCCCGCTCGAGCCGCCGGCGCTCTCGCCGGGTGCGGGCGCGCTGTCGATCCTCGCCGGGCGTCCGGTGACGTGGGACGAGGTCGCCGACGCGCTCGTCCCGGCCTTCTCCGCCGTCTTCGGCTGCCCGCTGCACGAAGGCGTGCTGAGCGATGCCGAGCGCGGCGCGGCCCAGCGCCTGGCGGCCGGCCCGTACGCCGATCCGCGCTTGCCCGCACGGGGCCGGACGACCCGGCGCGCCCCCGAGCCCTGAAATCGCCCGGGGTCGTCCGGCCAATCACCGGCCCGCGACCCCGCGCGCGAAAAGAGGTCCGCGGTTCCTACAATGCATCGTCCGGGACGCGCCTCCGTGATCGACGCCTCACGCGCCGACACCGGGCCCGGGCGGACGGGCCCGTCGTCGCGACCTCCAGGGAGAGCCTGACCATGACCACGCTGCTGCTGACGAGCGAGTCGAGCTTCGAGACCATGCTGACCCTCGGAGGGTTGCTCGAGAGTCCGGTCGAGTTCTGGCTGTGGGCCACGCTGCTCATGCTGATCCTCGAGATCTTCACCGCGGGCTTCTTCCTCGGCGCGCTCGCGGTGAGCAGCATCCTGACCGCGGGATGCGGCGCGCTGGGCTTCCCGCCCTCGGTCCAGACGGCGTGTTTCGCGCTGTTCTCGATCGGCTCGCTGCTGTGGGTGCGTCCCGTGTTCGTGAACCTGCTCTCGCCGCACGAGGTGAAGACCAACGCCGGCGCGCTCGTGGGACAGGCGGCCACCGTCGTGGCGCAGGTGCCCGCGGGCGGCGTGGGACGGGTGCGGCTGACGAACGAAGAGTGGCGCGCGACGTCGACCCAGACGCTGCACGTGGGTGACGCGGTGCGCGTCCTGCAGGTCGTGGGCAACACGCTGACCGTCGGGCCGGCCTGACGTTCCTGTCCCGACGCGCGGCGCGCGCTCGTCCCCGGGAGGGGTGCGCCGCGGGGGACGGATCCGATTCCCGGGACGCACGGTGGCCCTCCGCGGTCGCCGCTCTGGAGACCGAACGATGACCCCGATCCTGCTGGCCGTCGATCCCAAGCTCATCATCACCTCGACGCTGGTCGTGCTCGCGCTCGTGCTGGTCGCGCGCGGCATCAAGGTCGTGCAGCAGGCCGAGGTGATGATGGTCGAGCGCCTGGGGAAGTTCCATCGCATGCTCGACCCCGGCATCAACGTGCTCTGGCCGATCGTCGACAAGTCGCGCCAGGTCGCGTGGATGGTGCCGATCACCATGGGAGGACGCTCGGTCAACGTGGCGCGCATGCGCGACCGCATCGACCTGCGCGAGGTCGTGATCGACTTCCCGCAGCAGCGCGTGATCACGCGTGACAACGTGGTGATCGAGATCAACGGCCTGCTCTTCGCGCAGATCACCGATCCCAAGCGCGCGATCTACGAGGTCAACAACCTCCCGAACGCCATCGAGAAGCTGGCGCAGACCACGCTGCGTAACATCATCGGCGAGCTCGACCTCGACCAGGCGCTCAGCAGCCGCGACGAGATCAACTCGAAGATGCGCATCGTGCTCGACGAGGCCACCGACAAGTGGGGCGTCAAGGTGAACCGCGTCGAGCTGCAGGACATCAACCCGCCGCCCGAGATCCAGCTCGCGATGGAGAAGCAGATGAAGGCCGAGCGCCAGCGGCGCGCGGTCATCCTCGAGGCCGAGGGCGAGAAGCAGGCGGCGATCCTGAAGGCCGAGGGCGTGCGCGACGCGGCGGTGGCCGAGGCGGAGGGCGAGCGCCGGCGGTTGATCCTGAAGGCCGAGGGCGAGTCCGGCGCCATCCACCAGGTGGCCGACGCGCTCAAGGACGGCGGCATCAACCCCGCCCAGTACCTGATCGCGATGGAGTACCTGAAGATGATGCGCGACGTGGCGCACACGTCCGGGTCGGGCAAGACCGTCTTCATGCCGTACGAGTCGGCCGGCGTGCTCGGTTCGCTGGGCTCGATCAAGGAACTCATGGGCGTCGCGGGAGCGATGCCGCCGAAGGTCTGAGCGCCGGCCGAGACGCGCGCAGGACGCCGTGGGCGGCGCGAGCACCGAGGTGCTCGCGCCGCCCACGTGTCTCGGAAGACTGCCGCGTGGGGGAGCGCGGCGACGTCGGTCGGCCTCGCTGGGCGCGAGTCGGAGACGAGGTGCGTCTCCTCCCATCACCGCGCGAAGAAAGGTCCTGCGCTCTCGGGCATGGACGGTGCTCGAGAGCGCAGGACAAGGGCCTGGTGCAACGAAGCCGGACCGCTCGGGCTTGCGCCCCCAGGAACGGCGGGTCACGGCGACCAGGGCAGGTGGTGCACCGCGTCCTCAGGCCGCTGAGCGGTTGAGGAGCCCGTACTTCGTCCAGTCGACCCCACGCATGGGATGTGAGGAGACGTCCTTCGTCGACCGACCCCGCCGGAGAGGTGGGGGAGCTGGCCGACTCCGAGCGTCGTCCCAGGAGTGCCGGCCCGTGGGGGCGTTGATACGCGCCCTGTCGATTTTCCTGCCACACGCTCGCTCGGGCACGCGGGCCCTGGTCCGCCGGCTCCGGCCGGACTAGCCTGGGCCGCCTCATGGGAGACCCGTCCCCTCGTCGGCGCGAGGACTCGACCGAGCTCGTGGCGCGGGTGCGCGCCGACGCGCCCGGCGCGTGGGCTCGCCTCGTCCGGCGCTACGAGCGGCTGGTGCTGTCCGTCCCGCGCGGCATGGGCCTCTCGGAGGATGATTGCGAGGAGGTCTTCCAGGCCACGTGGATGGCGCTCCACCGCCAGATCCACGGGCTCCGGGACCCGGGCTCGCTCGGCGACTGGATCATCACCACCGCGCGCCGGCAGGCTTGGAAGCACCTGCGGCGGACGTCCCTGCGCCGCCAGCGCGAAGGGGCGTCCCTGCCGTCCGAGTCCGAGGCGGGCGAGGGCGTGCGCCAGGAGCCGGCCTCCCCCGACGCTCCGCCGATCGACGAGGTCCTGCGTCTCGAGCGACGCCAGATCGTGCACGAGGTGCTCGAGGGCATGCCGACCCGCTGTCGCCGATTGCTCGAGGCGCTCTACCTCGGACGGGACGACCCGTCCTACGCCGAGGTGGCCCGGCGCCTCGGGATGCCCATCGGCAGTCTGGGACCCACGCGCGCCCGCTGCCTGGCCGAACTGGCCAGGCGCCTCGAGGAGGCCGGATTGTCATGATGGACCGCACCTCGCGATCCGGCGACGTGGGTCATTCGACCCAGTGTTCTCGAAGTTCCTCGTATCAGGAGACCCTCCCGCGGGCACTCCTCGGGCGAGGGCGTCGCAGACGACCGGAGCCTTCCACACCATGAGTTGTCCCGACCTCGCAGCCCTCGCGGCGGCCCACGCCGATCCCGGTGCGCATCGCGCCGTGGTCGAGCACGTCCACGCAGGGTGCGCGTCATGCGCCGCCCACTGGCGTCGGCTCGACGTGTTCGAGGCCGTCGCCGCGCTGGGGCCGCTGCCGCAGGTGCCCGCGCACCTGCACGCCGCGGCGCTGGCCATCCCCGAGCAGCAGACCGCGGGCGTCGCCGGACGCCTGCTCTCGCTCGTGGGACGGCTCGTGTTCGACTCGGCCGGCGGGCGTCTCGTCCCCGGGCTGCGCGACGCGGGCGCCGGTCGGCGCCACCTGCTCTACGAGGCGGGGCCGTACGAGATCGACCTGGCCCTCGTCGAGCCTGCGACCCTCGTGGGCCAGGTGATGGGTCCCGAGGACGCCGACCTGCGCGACGCCGTGGTGCTGCTCTCGGGTGAGGGACGCACCTTCGACGCGGCCGTCCTCGAGCATGGCGACTTCCACCTCGACGGCGTGGCACCCGGGCGCTACGCGCTGCAGATCGGCAGCGACGACCTCGACCTCGTGCTGCCCGACGTCGACCTGACCTCGCCGGGCAGTGCCTGACGATGGACGACGGCGAGCCCATGCCGGTCGATCCGCGCCTGCTCGACGAGCTGGCGGCGGCCGATCCCGACGACGCGGCGTGGACGCGCTTCGACGCCTCGCCCGAGCCTCTGCGCCGCGCGGTGGTCACAGCGCTCAAGGCGCGCGTCGACGCGCTCGTGCGCAGCGCGCCGCCCGAAGCGCTGCCGCTGGCCGAGCGCCTCGTCCGCGCGGCGCGCGACGTCCCCGCGCTGGAGGCGATCGCCCTGCGCGGGCGCGCCGTCGCGGCGCACTTCGCCGGACGTCTCGACGACGCACGGGCCGACTTCGAGCGCGCCGCCGCGCTGCACGACCAGGCCGGCGAACGCGTCGAGCTGGCGCGCGTGCTGCGCAGCTTGGTCGACGTCCACCAGCTCTCGGGACGCACCGACGAGGCGCTGCGCTGCGCCGATCGCGCGCGCGCGATCCTCGACGAGGCCGGTGAGGCGCGCCTGCTCGCGCAGCTCGAGGTCAACGTCGGCAACGTGTTCACGCGTCTCGACGACTACCCGCGTGCGCGTGAGTGCTACCAGCGGGCGCGCGACGCGTTCGCGTCGCTCGACGACTCGCTCGGCACGTCGTTCGCCGAGTTCAACCTGGCCGTGGTCGAGATGAACAGCAACCGCTGCGCCGAGGCCGAGCGGGCGGCGAAGGCCGCGCGCGTGGGGCTCGACGCGGCGGGCATGCTCGTCCCGGTGGCCGACTGCGACTACCACCTCGCGTACCTCGCCTCGCGCCGGGGACGCTTCGCCGAGGCCATCGAAGGCCTCGAGCGCGCGCGCGAGACCTACGAGGCCAACGGCAAGCCGAGCGGTCCGCCGCTGTGCGATCTCGACCTGGCCGAGATCATGCTGCGGCTCGACGCGCGCCGCGATGCGCGCGAACGAGCCGACCGCGCGGCCGCGCGCTTCGACGAGCTGGGCCTGCGCTACGAGCAGGCGCGGGCCGAGGTGCTGGGAGGGCTGGCGCGCGCGCGACTGGGCGAGGCCGCGGCCGCGCGCGAGCTGCTGTTGCGCGCGTCGGCGCGGCTGGCCGAGCTCGGCAACACGTCGTACGCGGCGGCCGTGGCCGTCATCCTGGCCGAACTCGAGGTCGACGCGGGACGTCCCGACGACGCGCTCTGGCGGCTCGAGACGTCCGAGAGCGTGCTGGGCGAGCGCGGGCTCGTGCTCCTGGCCGACCTGGCGCGCATGACGCACGCACGCGCGCTGCTCGACCTGGGCGACGCGCGCGGCGCGCTCGAGCGGCTCGACGCGCTCGTCGCGCCACGCAGCGAGGACGGCCTGCTCGACGACCTCGTCCACGCCCGGGCGTTGCGCCTCGCGGCCGACGCCCACGCGGCGCTCGGCCAGCGCGACGACGCGCTGGCGCGGCTGCGCGACGCGGTGCGGCTGATCGAACACAGCTACGCCCAGGTCCCGGGGCGTGACGCACGCGTCGCCTTCCTGCGCGATCGGCACGAGGCCTTCACGGACCTCTCGTGGTGGCTGGCCGAACGCGGCGACGACGGCGAGGCGCTCACGGTCCTCGAGCGCAGCCGTTCGCGCAGTCTCGCCGAGGCGCCCCGTCCGTCCGGAGGAGACGACGAGATGAGCGGGGCGCGCGAGCGTCTCGACTGGCTGCTCGCGCGGCGTCTCGACGACGAGCTGGGCCCTGCCGGTGGCGACCACGATCTGCGCCGCGGCGTGGCGGCCGACGACGAGATCCGCGCGGCCCAGCGCGACGTGGCGCGTCACCAGCGCGCGTCGAAGGCCGGCGAACGCGCCGGTTCGGGGCTGAGCGCGCTCGAGCTGGACGACCTGCGCGAGGCGCGGCGCGGCGACGAGCTGCTCCTGGCGTACCTGACCACGCGACGTGGGGTGCGGGTCTTCGTGGTCGATCACGACGGAGTCGCGAGTCGTCCGCTCGACATCGACGAGAGCCGGTTGCGGGCGCTGCGCCAGCGCCTCGTGCTGCACACCGACAAACTGCGGCTCGGACGCGACTACGTGCGCCGCCGCGAGGGGGCGTTGCTGGCCGCCTCGGGCGCCCTGCTCTCCGAGCTCGGACGCTGCCTTCTGGGTCCCGTGGCCGACCGCCTGGGCGACGGACGTCCGCTGGTCGTGATCCCGTTCGGCGAGCTGCACGACCTGCCGTTCCACGCCTTCGTGCACGACGGCGCGCCGCTCGTGTCACGGCACGAGGTGGGCTACGGGCTCTCGACCTGGAGCCTGGCACGCATCCGGGCCCGACCGGCGCGCACCGGCGAGGCGCGGCTGCTGGTGACCGGCGTCGACCATCCCGGCCTGCCCGGCATCCCGCGCGAGGTCGAGGCCCTCAAGGCGCTCTACGGGGCGCGGCTCGAAGCCCTGGTCCCGGGCGATCTCCCCAGCCGGCTGGCGGCCATGTCGGCCCTCGACGACGTCGCCGGCAGCGCCCCGAGCGTGCTCCACGTGGCCGGGCACGGCCTGTTCGAGTCCGCTCACCCGGTCTTCTCGGCGGTCTGCCTGGGTGACACGTTCCTGCTGGCGCATGACGTCCGCAGCCTCTCGCTCCCGTTCGACCTGGTGACCCTGAGCGGCTGCGAGACGGGCCGCAAGGGACGCGTCCCGGGTGACGAGCTGCTCGGCCTGCCGCGCGCCTTCCGCGAGGCCGGGGCCCGGGCGACCCTCGGAAGTTTGTGGCCGGTCGACGACCTGGATGCCCACGAGTTCTGCAGGCTGTTCTACACTGAGCTGGCGACCGGCGCCTCCGCGCGCCAGGCCGTGACCAGGGCACAGAGGAACCTCATGGACGTTCGTCCGCACCCCTTCGCATGGGGAGCGTTCGCACTCCTGGGAGACCCCGACGTGCGCTGCCCCGCCTGAAGTCGCATCCCTCTCGGGCCGAGAGACTTCGACATGCATCAACGACGCACGTGGCACCGAGGCGGCCTGGCCGCCCTGCTGATCTTCGCGGGGGTGGCTCGCGCCTCCGACCCGATCGAACCGCCGCCACAGCTCGAGCAGCCGGGTGCCGCGGGTCTCGTGGTCTGGCTCGAGCCGCAGTGCACGCCCCAGGACATCGTCGACATGACCGGTGCCAGGCTCGTGGGCAGCCTCGACCACTCGAATGCGCACCTCTTCGAGGTCACGGGCAGCGACACGTTCCTGATCGCGCTCAAGGACCACGTCGACCAATCCGGCTTCTCGCTGAGCGTCGACTGGGACCGTCGCGTGACGTCGACCGAGGAACCGCGCTGCGGCCAGCCTGCCGGCGGACAGGTCGGCGCGCAGCAGTGCACGATCGCCTTCGTCGACGGTGATCCGGCCACGGGCGCGTTCGAGGGGCAGCCCGTGATCGATTCGGTGCATGCCGAGGGCGTGCAGGACTTCTCGGCCGGCGTCCCGGTGGTCGTGGCGGTGATCGACACCGGCATCGACCCGACGCACAGCGTCTTCCGCCACCGTCTCGCCGGCCACGGCTGGGACTACATCACGGGGCAGCCCGGCGGGTTCGACGTTCAGGACCAGCGCGACAACGACGGCGACGGCTTCGTCGACGAGGCCTACGGACACGGGACGCACGTGGCCGGTACCGTGCTCGCGCTCGATCCCGCGGCGCGCATCCTGCCGCTGCGCGTGCTCGACGCCGACGGCCTGGGCACGACGTTCGCCCTCGCGAAGGCCATCGAGGACGCGGTCGACGCCGGCGCACGGGTGATCAACCTGAGCCTGAGCGTCTCGACGCCCTCGCTCCCCGTGGCCCTCGCGCTCGAGTACGCCTGGACGAACGGTGTGGCCGTCTTCACCTCGGCCGGCAACCTCGGCAAGAAAGAGGTGCCCTTCCCGGGCAACTTCACGCTCGGACAGTTCCCCGAGATGGCGGCCCACCTCACCCCGCGGCAGATCGAGGCCTTCGACCCGGTGGTCACGGTGAGTTCGATCGACGACCACGACCACAAGAGCTTCTTCGCGTCGTGGGGTCCCGAGGTCGACCTCGTGGCGCCGGGAGAGGCGATCTACAGCGCGTATCCGGGCAACCGCTTCGCGTGGTGGAGCGGCACGTCGATGTCCTGCGCGGTGGCCAGCGGCTGTGCATCGCTGCTGCTCTCGAACGGCTACACGCCCGCGGCGCCGCAGGTCGTCGAGGCGCTGCTCGAGACCGGGCACTCGGTCGACTGGAAGAACCCCCCGTACGCCGGCATGCTCGGCGAGGGGTTGATCCACGTCTGGCACGCGAACGTCGAGCTCTGGAAGATGACCTTCTGACGGCGTCGGACGCGCGGCGCCCCGGCGCCCGGTCCTGACGCATGTTCCTTCCGCTCGGCGACTTCCCGAATCCTCGCGGCCGCCCGTGGGTGACGCAGGCGCTCGTCGCGCTGAACGTCGCCGTCTACCTGCTCTTCACGCTGCCGCAGGGCGGGCGTCCTGCCGACCCGCACGACCCGCTGCTGCTCGAGTACCTGCGCGCCGTCGGTGGTCACCTCGGGCGCTCCGAGCTGCGCGCGTTCGCCGAGCAGGTCTCGGCCTGGGACCTGAGCGTGTTCCGCTGGGGCTTCCGTCCGTCGGACCCGTCACCGGCGACGCTCTTCACGTCGCTCTTCATGCATGCCGGTGCGCTGCACCTGGCCGGCAACATGCTCTTCCTGTGGATCTACGGCGACAACGTCGAGGCCCGTCTGGGACGCCTCGGCTACCTGCTCGCGTACCTCGGGACGGGCGTCGCCGCGACGCTGGCGAACATGCTCCTCGCGCCGCACTCGCCGCTGCCGACCATCGGCGCCTCGGGGGCCATCTCGGGCGTGCTGGGCTTCTACTTCCTGTGGTTCCCGCGCAATCGCGTACGTGTCCTGCTGCTGCTCTTCCCGTTCCTGATCGACGTCGTCGTGATCCCGGCGCGCATCGTGCTCGGGATCTACCTGATCGCCGACAACCTGCTCCCGCTGCTGCTCGAGTCGGGACGGGGCGGCGGCGGCGTCGCGTACGGCGCGCACATCGGCGGCTTCCTGGCGGGCCTGGGGCTGGCCGCGCTGCTCGTCCGCCGGGGATCGCCCGACGCGCAGGATCCGGCGACCGGCCGTCCGGCGCCGTCGGGCGGCGTGGTCTCGGGGCCCGAGGCGGCCGCCGCGGCCTGGCTGGCGCTCGACGCCGCCGGCGCGCGAGGCGCCCTCACGGCGCGTGAGCTGTTCGACCTCGGGCGCGAGCTCGAACGCCGGCTGCGTCCCGAGCTGGCGCTCCAGCTCTACGAGCGCCTGCTCGTCCTCCAGCCGGGTGGACGGGTGGCCGCCGCGGCGCACCTGGCCGCGGCGCACGTCGAGCTCGACGCCCTCGGACGCCCCGAGGCCGCGCGCCGGCACGTCCGCGACGCACTCTCCGCCGACGACTCGCCGTCGATCGCCGACGCGGCGCAGCGGCAGCTCCGGCGCATCGACGAGGTGTCGCGGCGGCTCGTGCGCCCGCGCCGTCCGCGGGAAGGCTGACGCGTCCGCACGTCGCGCCGCGAGCGGCGGGCACGGGCTCAGTCGTCGCGGGTCGGCTCGCGGCGCACGCCGTCGACGAGCACGCCATGCTCGCCGATCACCACCCGGTCGCCTGCCGAGACGGTGCCGTAGTCGCGTCCCCCGAGCCGCAGGTGTCCTTGTGACACCTCGAGAGCCTCGTCGGCGACACGGTGCTCGATGCCGGCGGCCCCGGGCGTGGTCTTGAAGCTCAGCGCGGGATCGATCTCGATGCGCACGCCGTCGCGCTCGACGAACGAGGCCGCCTCGTCGGACGAGATCACCGCGTGCGCCGCGGCGTGGGTCTTGGCCTGCGCGTCGTGATGACAGGCCGCGAGCAGCAGCGGCAGCGCGATCACCAACCTGGACGGGACGCGAACGGGCATGGCGGCTGACTCCCCCGAGGGCCGTCGATGGAACGTGCACGGATGCGACGGCCGGGGATCCGCCCCCCGCGGCGTCCGGGCGAGGCGCCGGCTTCCCCTCGCCGCGGGCGAGTCTACGCCGAGGCGAGCCTCCCGCGAAGAGACCTTCGCGGAAGGAGAGGCAGCGTTCCGCGGAGCGAGCGGCATACGATGTCGCGCGCCGTCGCCCCGATCCGAGCCGACACCTGCGAGGCCGTCATGAGCCAGGAGCACGACCACTCGCCCGAGGCCATCGCCGACCGTCTCGCCGACGGTCCCAGCATGAGCTACCTGCGTGACTGGGTGTACGGCGGCATCGACGGTGCGGTCACGACCTTCGCCGTCGTCTCGGGCGTGGTGGGCGCGGCGCTCGAGCCGCGCATCATCCTGCTGCTGGGCGCCGCGAACCTGATCGGCGACGGCTTCTCGATGGCCGCCAGCAACTACGTCGGCTCGCGCACCGAGGTCGCCGAGCGCGAGCACTACGAGCGCATGGAGCGCCGCCACATCGAGGAGACGCCCGAGGGCGAGCGCGAGGAGGTGCGCCAGATCTACCGCCTCAAGGGACTCGACGGACAGCTCCTCGAGGACGTCGTCGCGGCCGTCACGCGCGAGCGCGAAGGCTGGATCCAGACCATGCTGGTCGAGGAGTTCGGGCTGGCGCCCACGCTGCGCGATCCGCTGCGCGCCGCGGCCGCGACGTTCGTGGCCTTCCTGCTGGCGGGGATCGTCCCGCTGCTGCCCTGGCTGCTGGGGCTCGAGAGCCCGTTCTGGCTCTCGAGCGTGCTCACGGGAGCGGTCTTCTTCGCGATCGGGTCGATGAAGGGACGCTGGTCCGTCCAGCCGGCGTGGCTCTCGGGGCTCGAGACGCTGCTCATCGGCGGAGTGGCCTCGGGCCTGGCGTTCGCCATCGGACGCGGCCTGTCGGCGCTCGGCGTGTGACGCGGGGCGGCCGACGGCTACCCGTGCGTACCACCGACATGCGATGCTTCGTGGCTCGTCGGCCCCCGTCCCCCACGAGCTCCGACCCGTGACCACCTCGTCCTCCCGCATGCTGTGTGCCATGCTCGCGCTGGCCGCCTCCGCGCCGATCGTGCGCGCGGGCGATCCCGATCCGTGGCTGTACGCGCTCGACGACCTGGGACGCCTGAGCATCGCGGGCACGCTGCTCGAGGACCTGCCCGGCGGGTACGACCCGAAGGACCTGCAGAACCCCCAGGGCACCAGCCGCTGGATGGCCTTCGACGTCGTCGGATCCGATCGCTTCGCGCTGCGTCTCGACGGTTACGTCCAGTCGAACGGCCTGCTCGTCGGGTTGGCGCCCTTCGCGTTGGTCAAGTACACGCCCTACTGGCGGCGCCTCGGTGTGGGCGCGGGCGTGACCTGGGCCCTGCGTACCGACGGCCTGCTCGCCCAGGACGGCACCGCGGTCGCGCTGCTGCCCGCGTCGGACTTCGACTTCACCGACCTGATCGTGATCGACCTCCCGCCGGCCGAGCCGGAGGTGCTGTCGCTGCGCAGCGACGGCGCGGTGTTCCGGGGCACCGAACTCGCGCCGCTGTTCCAGCTCGTCGGTGGCAAGGGCGTGTTCAGCCAGAGCGAGGGCCTGACCGCCGACACGAAATGGCTGCGCCTGGCCTACGACGACGTGAGCGGGCTGGTCTACGCGCTGCGCGCCGACGGCAAGCTGCGCAGTCTCGATCCCGCGGGACCGCCGCCGCCGCCGCCGGGCACCGACGAGGAGCTCCCTCCCGAGGCCGGCGTGGCCGTGGCCGAGCTGCCGTTCAAGAAGAAGGCGCCCTTCGGCGTCCGCCACCTGTACGTCGACGTGGCGTTCACCGACGACGGCAGCTTCCACGTGCTGCGCACCGACGGACGCGTCTACCGCGCCGACGACGTCGAGGAGCCGCTCTTCGACCTGCCGGGCAACGGACGACGGGCCGCGGTGCGCTTCGTCGATCTCGTGTCCCAGGGAGCCTCGGTCTACGCGCTGCGCCGCGACGGACGCGTCTACCGCGACGCCGAGTTGCTGCTCGACCTCCCCGGCGGACGCTTCACGCAGCTGGCCCTCTCGGACACCCCGCCCGACCTCGCGATGGCCGCCCCGCACGCCCCCGAGCTCGCGCGCTGGACCGCGCGTGCGATCGTCGGCGAGGCGCTCGAGCTGCCGGTGCTGGCCACCGACGTCGATCTCGCCGACGATGCGCTCGTGATCGACGTCGACCTGTCCGGGGCCCCCGACGCGACGTACGACCCGGACGCGCGCGCGGTGACCGTGACTCCTCTGTCCAAGGGCGTGCAGAAGATCGGCGTGACCGTCGACGACGGTGACGGCGGCCTGGCCACGAGCACGTTCAAGATCAAGGCCTCGGAGCCGCACCCGGGTCCGGCCAACCGGCGACCGCTCGTCTCGCGCGTGTCTCCGGTGACCGTCGCGACGGGACGGGCGTTCGCGCTGCCCGTGCGCGCCGTCGACCCCGACGGCGACCCGCTCACGGTCACGATCGACGCCGACGCCACGCCGCTGGCGCTGGGCGCCAGCTTCGACGCCGACGCCGCGATCCTGAACTGGACGCCGACGTTGGCGGCCGTCGGGCGGCACTCGGTGCGCTTCACGGTCTCCGACGGCCAACGCACGAAGAAGCTGCGCGTACGGCTGAAGGTCGTGGCCAGCCTGGTGCCCTGAGCATGAATCCGCGTGTCCTGCTGATCCTGGGTGTGTCGATCCTCGTCGGTCTGGGAGTGCTGGTCTTCCTCGACCTCGAACAGCCCGCGGCGCCGGAACCCCGGCCGGCGATCACGCAGCCGTCCGGTACGGCGGGCATCCCCGGTGCGGCCGAGGCCGACACGTCGCTCTCCGACACGACGCGCGGAGAGGCGAGCGGGTCCGTGGCTGCGTCGGACGCAGGCGAGCAGGCCGCACCGGACGACGAAGAGCTGCCCGCGCCTTTCGAGAAGGGACCGGTCGGCGCCCTGAAGGGCCGGGTGCTCCTGAACTCGAACCCGCCGCCCGTCGATCCGATCGATCGCAGCTCCGACCCGTACTTCGACGACGCACCGCCGATGTACTCCGAGTCTCTGCTGCTCGGTCCCGACACGGCCATGCAGAATGCGGTGGTCTCGCTGCTCGACCCGGACGGTCCCGTGCCGCCGCTGCCCGAGCGGGTCGAGGTGCACATCGTCGACGGACGCTTCGTGCCGCGCATCGCCCTCGTGCCGGTCGGCGCCGAGCTGCGCATCGTGAACGACGACGGCACGACCTACGACATCAGGGGACACTCCGACGTCGAGGACGACCAGCCGCACAATCCTCCTCTGTCGCACGTGCTCGAAGGACGCGGCAGCAGCCTCACGCACCACTTCACGCGCACCGAGACGGACTTCCTGCTGTCCTGCGCGCGTCACGACTGGATGGCCGGCTTCGTCATGGTGGTCGACCACCCGTGGCACGTCCTGACCGACGGCATGGGGCGCTACGAGATGCCCGACGTGCCGGCCGGACACCACACGGTGCAGGTCTGGCACGAGGTCATGGGGACGCGCGAGACCGAGGTCACGGTGCGCGAGGGCGAGACGGCCGACGCGAGCTTCACCTTCGGTCGCGGACGGCGCTGACTCCGGGGGGCGGCACGGTGGAGATGCGCGACTACGCCCTGCGGTGCGTGCTCGCCACGACGCTGGCCGACAAGCTCGCGCCCCCGCCCGACGGACTCACCGACGCGTTCCCGCGGGGCGAGATCCTGCCGCGGGCACCGGGGCGTCCGCCGCAGCTCGAGGTGGCCGAGCGGCCGGTGCGGGTGCCGCCGCTGGAGGGCATGGCCGATCCGGCCCAGCGCGCGCGCATCCTGCACGCCTTCGCGAACCACGAGCTGCAGGCGGTCGAGCTGTTCGCGTGGGCGCTGCTTGCCCACGCCGACGCGCCCGAGGCCTACCGCCGCGGCCTGCTCTCCGTGCTGGCCGACGAGCAGCGGCACCTGGCGGCCTACGTCGGGCGGCTCGACGACTTCGGCGTCCCCTTCGGTTCGCTGCCCGTGAGTGGATACTTCTGGGGCAAGCTCGACGGACTCGCGACCCCTCTCGGCTTCGTGTGCTCCATGTGCCTCACGTTCGAGAACAGCAACCTCGACCACACCCTCGATCACGCCGAGGCCGCGCGCGCGGTCGGCGACGACGACACATCCGCGCTGCTGCTCGCGGTGCACGCCGACGAGCTGCGGCACGTGCGCTTCGGACTGCGCTGGCTCGACGCCTTCCGCGGGCCGGACGAGTCGCGCGTCGCGGCCTACCGACGCACGGTGCGCTGGCCGTTGCGCGCGGCGCTGGCACGGGGTCCCGTGCTGCATCGCGAGGCGCGCGAGGCCGCCGGCTTCGACGACGAGTTCACCGCGCTGCTGATGCGCGCGTCCGACCGAACGCGTCGCGACGACGACTGATGGACGCTCCCCGCCTGCTCGTCGGCAACCTCGACGCCGAGTCCGACCTGGCCCGCGCGGCGGCGCGTGCGCGCGGCGCGACCCGCGAGCACGACGCCACGCTGGCGCTGCCCGACGCGCTGCTCGAGCGCCTGGCCGCGGTCTCCACGCTCATGCGGGCGTTGGCGCGCGACGACGATCGGCTGCTCGTGTCGCGCCCGGTGGGAGACGAGCGCGTGCTCGCGGTGGACGGCCTGCCGCGCTGCGAGCCGACGACCGACGCGAAGGACGCCGGTGCCGCGCGCACGCTCGTGCCCTGGTCGTCGGCGCCCGCCGTCGACGCGCTGCGCGCCGCACGCGTGCCGCACGACCGGCGCGCGGGCGATGCGGCGGAGTCCGACGTGGAGATCGCGTCGGACGCGACGCTGCCGCTCTGGATGCGTCTGCGGCACGTGCCGCGCTCCGACGCGGCGGTGCAACTGCGCGTGGCGCGGCGCGCCTTCGCCCACGAGCTCGAGCGCCGCTTCGGCGGCGTCCCCGACGGTGCGCGCGCCGTGCGGACCTGGTCCGAGCTGCTCGCGCACCTGCGCGCGGGCGGGGCGTCGGCGTCACCGGCGGCGCGCTTCGTGCTCAAGCCGCCGTTCAGCGCCGCCGGGCGAGGTCACGTCCACGGTCGGGTCGGCGAAGGTCCCGACACGCCCGACGACGCGGCCTTCCGGCGACGTGTCGAGCGCCTGCTGGCGGCCCACGGCGAGCTGCTCTTCGAGCCCTGGCTCGAACGCCTGGGCGACCTCGGTTGCGGCGGACTCGTGTTGCGCGAGCGCGTCGACGTCCTGCCGCCGCACGGCCTGCTGTCCGACGGGCGCGGACGCTTCGGTGGCATCGTCGTGGGCGCGGCCGGTGGCACGCCCGTCGACATCGGTGCGGCGCATGCCAGGGAGCTGGAAGCCTCGGCCCTGCGCGCGGGCGAGGCCCTGGCCGAGGCCGGCTTCCGCGGACCGTTCGCCATCGACGCGTTCGTGTACCGCGGCTCCGACGGAGAACCGACGCTGCGTCCGCTCGTCGAACTCAACCCGCGGCTCACGTTCGGACTGCTGGCGCGCGCGCTGGTCGAGCGGGTGCCGCGTGCCGCGCGCGGCACGATCCTGCGCATGGGACGCTCCGACGGCGCGCTCCCGCCGGGCGCCGTGGCGCTCCTGGCACCGGGCGCGTACGACGATTCGGAGGCCTGGCTCGAGCCCCCCGGCACGCCAGTCGAGTCTGCGGTCGGGACACCCCGGGACGGGACGCGCACGGGTCCGAGTTGATACGCTTCCCGGTTCCAGCACCGGCTCCGCCGGCTGCACCGCGCGAACCCCGCAGCGGGTCCGCGAGCCACGCACTCCCAGTCTCCCCAGCACTCCCATCCAGAGGATCGCGACCATGACCATCCAGGTCGGACAGCCCGTCCCCGACTTCAAGATGACCACCTTCGACCCGAAGAAGGGCGACTTCGCCGAGTTCAGCCTCGAGGCCAACAAGAAGGCCGGCCGCTGGACGGTGCTCTTCTTCTATCCCGCCGACTTTACCTTCGTCTGCGCCACCGAGTTCAACGCCCTCAAGGGCGTGAACCCGCAGTTCGAGGAACTGGGCGCCACGGTCGTGACCGTGTCCACCGACACGCAGTTCACGCACCTCGCCTGGCAGCGCGAGGAGAAGCAGCTCAACGGCGTGCAGTACCTCATGGGCGCCGATCCGACCGGTGCGGTGAGCAAGCTCTTCGGCGTGTACCTCGACGGCGCCGGGCTCGCGCTGCGCGGCACGTTCATCATCTCGCCCGACGGCAAGCTCATGGGCAGCGAGGTGAACTTCCTGAACCTCGGCCGCAACGTCGAGGAGACGCTGCGCAAGGTGCAGGCCAACGTGTACCTCAGCAAGCACGGCGACGAGGCCTGCCCGGCCTCGTGGAAGGGCGAGGGCGACAAGACGCTCAAGCCCTCGGCCAAGATGGTCGGTCGCGTCGACGAGGCCATGAACGCCTGACGTTCCGCCGCGTCCCGTCGCGTCGACGGGCCGCGACGCCGCGCGCTCCCGTGGCCCTGCGTCCGGGAGCGCGCGTCCATTCCCGAGGATGTCGACCATGCGCTCGCTGTGCGTGTTCTGCGGAAGCAGCCCCGGGCGCGATCCCGCGTACCTGGAGGCCGCGCGCGAGATGGGCGCGCTGCTCGCCGGACGCGGCATCGGGCTCGTCTACGGAGGCGGGGGCACGGGCCTCATGGGAGCCCTGGCCGACGCCGTGCTCTCGGCCGGCGGACGCGCGACGGGCGTCATCCCGCGCGGGCTCCAGGTGCGCGAGGTGGCCCACGACGGTCTCACCGAGCTGCACGTGGTCGAGTCGATGCACGAGCGCAAGGCGCTCATGGCGCGCCTGGCCGACGGCTACGTGGCGCTGCCCGGCGGCATGGGCACGCTGGAGGAGATCGCCGAGATCCTCACCTGGGGCCAGCTCGGCATCCACCGCAAGCCTTGTGGGCTGCTCGACGTGGGCGGATACTGGACCCATCTCGTGGCGACGTTCGACCGCTTCGTCGACGAGGGCTTCCTGCGGCCGCTGTACCGCGAACTGCTCGTGACCGAGCGCCGTCCCTCGGCCCTGCTCGACGCGCTCCTCGGCTGGAACGCCCCCGACATCCCGCGCTGGATCGCCGCCGACGAGAGCTGACTCCCGAGCGGAGGAGGTCCGATGGCGCAGGTGTTCTACGACCACGTCCAGCGCGGCCGGTTGCACGTGCTGCTCATGGTGGTCTCGGTGCCGGTCTTCGTGGGCGGGCTCCTGGCGCTGGACGAGCCGCTCCTGGCCGCGACGCTGATCGCCGTGGCGGCGCTGTTCGTGCTGCTCGCGTTCAGCTTCCGCGAACTGCGCGTGCGCTCGGACGGCGAGGCGCTCGAGATCCGCTTCGGGCCGCTCTCGTGGATGGCGAAGACGGTGCCCTTCGCGAGCATGCGCGCGGTGGCACCCGACCGCACGACCCTGATCGACGGCATCGGGGTGCACTGGATCCCCGGTCGCGGCTGGATCTGGAACGTGGCCACCGGTCCCACGGTGCGGATCGAGACCGAGGGCCAGACGCTGCGCGTCGGCACCGACGATCCCGAAGGACTGCTGGCCTTCCTGCAGGCCCGCACCGGACTGGCCGCGGGTGACGCCGCCGGCTGAGCGGTGTTCGGTGTCGCGCGGCGCGGCCCGCCCGGACCCGTCGCGCGCTCGCGCACGAGCGGCCGTTCCCACGGGGCGACGACGGCGCGAAAGCGCGCCCGCCCGCATCCCAACCAGCGCGCCATGCCCGGGGCGCGCCGCGCCCGATTCGCGGAGGAGCGCCGATGAGCCAGGCCGGTTACGACCACGTGCAACGGGGACGCCTGCATCCGTTGCTGCACGCCGTGGCGGGCGGCACGTTGCTGGGCGGCCTGGCCTTCGGCGACCAGCCCTACGCGATGGCGGCGCTCTTCGTGGCGGCGGCGGGGCTCTCGGCGGCCGCGTTCGCGAGCCACCGCCTGCGCGTGCGCGACGACGGCGACGCGCTCGTGCTGAGCTTCGGACCGCTGCCGTTCCGCAGGAAGCGCGTGCCGTACGCCGACATCCGCTCGGTGGCGCGCGGGCGCACGACGCTGCTCGACGGCTTCGGCGTCCATTGGCTGCCGTTCCGCGGCTGGACGTGGAACATCTGGGGCTTCGACTGCGTGAAGGTCGAGACCGGCTCGGCGACGCTGCGCATCGGCACCGACGATCCCGACGGACTGGCCGCGTTCCTGCGCGCGCGCAGCGGCGCGGCGGGCGAACGGGTATAACGACGCTCGCGGGACGGGTCCCGCGCCGCGCGTGAGACGCGCGTCGTCCCCCGGAAGAGCCGACCGTTGAACGCCCACGCGCCGCACGATCCCGACGACTTCCTGCGCGAGGCGATCGCGCTCTCGCTCGACGGCTGCCGGCGCGGGCTCGGCGGTCCGTTCGGCGCCGTGATCGTCAAGGACGGGCACGTCGTCGGACGCGGCCAGAACCGCGTCCTGGCCGACAACGACCCCACGGCGCACGCCGAGATGGTCGCCATCCGCGAGGCGGCGGCGACGCTGGGAAGCTTCTCGCTCGAGGGCTGCGTGCTCTACACGAGCTGCGAACCGTGCCCGATGTGCCTCGGCGGAGCGTACTGGTCGCGCGTCGACCGCATCGTGTTCGCCAACGGACGCGCCGATGCCGCCGCCATCGGTTTCGACGACGCGTTCTTCTACGACGAGCTCGGGCGCCCGCCCGCCGAGCGCTCGGTCCCGATGGAGCAGCGCCTGCGCGACGAGGCCCTCGTGGCGTTCGCCGCCTGGGACGGCAAGCCCGACAAGACGTCCTACTGAGGGCGCGCGAGGAGGCCCCGATGACGGTGCGGCGAGTGGCGTCCGGGGGGGACGGCGCGCGCGACCCGTGCGCCGTGCGCGTCACGCATCGCGCGGCGCGTCCGTGGATCGGCGCGGGACTCTCGCTCGCGGGCATGGCGCGCGCGGCGTGCGTCGCGCTGCTCGCGGGTGTGGTCGTGGGCTGCGCGGCCGAGCCGCCCGTCCCCGCGGGGGGCGAGGCGCTCGGCGTGCAGGCGGTGCGGCTGGCCGACGTGGTCGACGGATCCCCCGAGGCCGACGTGGTGGCCGAGATCCGCTCGCTCTACGCCGACCTCTCGACCCGCGACTGGGATGCCTTCGCCGAGCACTTCTGGGAGGGCGCCACGCTGACCGCCGTCTGGCAACCGCACGTCGAGGATGCGCCGCGCGTGGTCGTGACGACGGTGCCCGACTTCGTGCGCCAGGCGCCCGACGGTCCCGGGAGCCGTGAGATCTTCGAGGAGCGCATGCTCGACGCCGACCTGCGCGTGGATCGCGACCATGCGCACGTCTGGTCGCGCTTCTTCACGCGCTTCGGCGACCCGGGGCGCGTCATGGAGTGGACCGGCGTGGACGCCTTCACGCTCGTGCGGCACGACGGCCGCTGGCGCGTGGTGGGCGTCTGCTACGTGGCCGATCGCGAGGGGGGAACGCAGTCCGCGCTGGACGTCGCGGGAGCCGCGTCTCCCTCGACGTCGTCCCCGTGAAGACGGCGTCCGTCCGGCGGTCGACGCGATCGAGCGCCTGCAGCGTCGTCGCAGCCGCTCAACGGCCCTTCGGATTGCCGAGGCGCGCGTAGCGTCCGAAGACGTCCATGAGTTCGGCGATCATGCGCTCGTGCTGCGCCTGGTCGCCGCTCTCGAAGGCTTCGCGCACGCAGGTCGCGATGTGCTGCGAGAGGATCGTGCGCCCGACCTGTCCGAGGGCGCCCTGGACGGCGGCGATCTGGGTCAGCACGTCGATGCAGTAGGCGTCCGCGTCGAGCATGCGCTGCAGCCCGCCCACCTGGCCCTGGATCTTGCGGAGACGCGTGATGACGGCGGCCTTCTCGTGGTCGTTTCGCATGCCGTTTGTGTACCATGGGGGGGTATGGTATACAAGGCGGGCGATGGAGGAACCCGCCATGCAGCACCTCGCCGAGTCCGATGCCGCCCATCCCGCGTCGCATGACGCGGGGGCCTGCTGCCACGGTCAGGCGGTGACGGCGGACGCAGCGTCCGCCGGGTCCCACGACGCTTCGCACGAGCACGCACCGCAGTCGTCCGACGGCGATGCACCGACGCGTGTCGGCGGGGTGCGTGAGTACACGTGTCCGATGCACCCCGAGGTGCGGCAGCGGGGCCCCGGGGCGTGCCCCATGTGCGGAATGGCGCTCGAGCCGGTGAGCCCGAGGGGCGACGAGGGCGAGTCCGAGGAACTGCGGTCGATGCGCCTGCGGTTCATTGTGGGGGCGGCGCTGTCCGTGCCGCTCGTGCTCGTCTCGATGGGCGACAAGCTGCTGTTCGGGCTGCTTCGGGAAGTCGCGTCGGCGCGCACGCTGGTGTTCGTCGAACTGGCGCTGGCGCTCCCTGTGGTGCTGTGGGGCGGATGGCCGTTCTTCGTGCGCGCCGCCCGTTCGGTCGTATCCCGTCGCCCGAACATGTTCACGCTGATCGCGCTGGGTGTGGGTGTGGCGTTCCTGACCAGTCTCGCGGCGACGTTCGCGCCCGGCCTGTTCCCCGCGGTGATGCGGGGCGAGGACGGCGGCGCCCCGGTGTACTACGAGGCGGCGGCGGTCATCGTGACACTGGCGCTGCTGGGGCAGGTGCTCGAGCTCAAGGCGCGCAGCCGCACGGGCGCGGCCATCACCGCCCTGCTGGGCCTCGCTCCCGACACGGCCCGCCGGATCTCCGACGACGGACGCGAGGAGGACGTCCCGCTCGACGACGTGCACGTGGGCGACACCCTGCGCGTGCGGCCCGGCGAGCGCATCCCGGTCGACGGTTCGGTCGTCGAGGGACGCAGCCACGTGGACGAGGCGATGGTCACCGGCGAGCCCGGTGCCGTGCGCAAGGAGCAGGGCGACGCCCTGGTCGGCGCCACCATGAACGGCTCCGGGACGCTGCTCATGCGCGCCGAGAAGGTGGGCTCCGACACGCTCCTGGCGCGCATCGTGACCCTGGTGAGCGACGCGCAGCGCAGCAGGGCACCGATCCAGAAGACGGTCGACGTGGTCGCGGCGTGGTTCGTCCCCGCCGTGCTGGTGGTGGCCGTGGCCACCTTCGCGGTCTGGATGAGCGTGGGTCCCGAGCCGCGCCTGGCACACGCGCTGGTGGCCGCGGTCTCGGTGCTGATCATCGCCTGTCCGTGCGCGCTGGGACTGGCCACGCCCATGTCGATCATGGTTGCGTCGGGGCGGGGCGCGTCGGAGGGCGTGCTGTTCCGTGACGCCGAGGCGATCGAGGTGCTGCACGCGGCGAGCGTGCTCGTGCTCGACAAGACCGGCACGCTCACCGAGGGTCGGCCGCGCCTCGTCGACGTGTTGCCGACCGAAGGCGTCGAGGAGTCGCGGCTCCTGCGCCTCGCGGCGACGCTCGAGGCGTCCAGCGAACACCCGCTGGCCGCGGCCGTGCTCGCGGGGGCCGCGGATCGCGGTCTCGAGCCGGGGCGTGCCGACGATTTCGAGTCGGTCACGGGGCTCGGGATACGCGCAACGGTCGACGGCGAGCGCGTGCTGCTCGGAAACGAGCGTTTGCTGGCCGAGGCGAACCTCGACGGGGGCGATCTCTCGGAGCGCGCCTCGGCGCTGCGCGAGCGCGGACGCACCGTGATGTTCCTGGCCGAAGGCGGACGCGTGCTCGGTCTGCTCGGCGTGGCCGACCCGACCAAGGACGGCGCGCGCGCGGCGCTGGACGCCCTGCGTGCCGAGGGTCTGCGCATCGTCGTCCTGAGCGGCGACGAGGAGGCCACCGCCCGCGCGGTGGCGCGCGAACTCGGCATCGACGACGTGGTCGCCGGCGTGCTGCCCGAAGGCAAGGTCGACGAGATCGAGCGCCTTCAGCGGGACGGCGTGCGGGTCGTCATGGTCGGCGACGGGATCAACGATGCGCCGGCGCTGGCGCGCGCCGACGTGGGCATCGCCATGGGTACCGGTACCGACGTGGCCATGGAGAGCGCGGGCGTGACTCTGGTCCGAGGCGAGCTCGACGGCATCGTGCGTGCGCGACGTCTCTCGCGCGCCACGATGCGCAACATCCGTCAGAATCTGGGCTTCGCCTTCGGCTACAACGCACTCGGCGTGCCCCTCGCCGCGGGCGTGCTGTTTCCAGCGTTCGGCGTGCTGCTCGATCCGATGGTCGCGGCGGCGGCGATGAGCCTCAGTTCGGTCTCGGTGATCGGCAACGCGCTGCGGCTGCGTCGAGTCGGCGCATCGCGGACGTCGCCGTGATCCCGGGCGCGAGGCGGCCGCCGATCAGCCGTCACGTGCCGCGTCGCCGTCGAGCCCGAAGTAGTCGAGCAGGAAGCGTCGCACGTCGGGCGCCTGCACGAGCTTGACCACGTCGAGCAGGCGCAGCAGGTCGCGCCTGCGCTTGTCGTCGATCGCCTCCTGCGACAGCTCGCCCTCGTCGAGCGGGCGCACGAAGCGGAAGTGGTCGGGCAGCGGGGCGTCCTCGAGCACGCCGCGCCGCAGCAGCTCGGTGATGCAGGACTCGGCGCGCCGGTCGCCCCGGTCGCGCGCGATGATCAGCGGACGCAGGTCGTCGACGGTGAAGTCGCCGTGCGGCCACTCGGCCAGCACGCGCGCCGACTCGGCCAGCATGTCGGCCGACGGGTTCATCCACTCGACGAACTGCTGCTGGACGGCCAGGTCGTCCTGGCTGTAGAGCAGCGCGCAGACCGACGGCTCGCCGTCGCGTCCGGCGCGGCCCACCTCTTGGTAGTACGACTCGACCGAGCCCGGCACCTGCGCGTGTGCGATGAAGCGGATGTCGGGCTTGTCGACACCCATGCCGAAGGCGTTCGTGGCCAGCAGCACGAGGCGGTCGCGCGGGCGCGCCGCGATGAAGCGCTCGTAGACGCGCTTCTTCTGCGCGGGCGGCAGCTTGCCGTGGTACAGCTCGATCTCGAAGTCGGCCGTCCCGGCGCGCAGCAGCGAGGCGAAGTGGTCGAGGGTCTTGATGAGCGCGAAGTAGACGATGCCCGTGCCGGGCTGCTCGTCGGCCAGCCGCCTGATCTCGTCGAGCTTGGCCGCGTCGTCCCAGGTGTCGTGCACCTCGAAGTGCAGGTTGGGGCGGTCGATGCCCGTGGCGAACAGTGGCATCTCGTCGGACGTGCGGCGCAGCGTGCGGCGGATGTCCTTGCGGACCTCGGGCGTCGCCGTGGCAGTCAGCGCGATCGTCGTCGGCGACCCGAGCCGCTCGCGGAACTCGCCCACGCGCTGGTACGCCGGACGGAAGTCGTGCCCCCAGCGCGTGATGCAGTGCGCCTCGTCGATCGCGAGCAGCCGCACGCCGCCGGGCACCGCGTCGAGCGCCGCGAGGAACTCGGGCTTGAGCATGCGTTCGGGCGTGGCGTAGAGCAACTCGTAGCGTCCGGCGGCGAGCGCCGCGTAGCGACGTTCGCGTTCGGCCCGATCGAGGGTGCTGTTCACGTACTGCGCATGGACGCCGCGCTTGCGCAGCGCCGCGACCTGGTCTTCCATGAGCGCGATGAGCGGGCTGAAGACGAGCGTCACGCCCGGCCTCGGCAGCGCGAGCGCGGGCAGCTGGTAGCAGAGGCTCTTGCCCGAACCCGTGGGCATGACCACGAGCGCATCGCCGCCCGAGAGCACGCGCTCGACGATGCGCTCCTGCAGCGGGTACAGGCGCTGCAGCCCGAAGCGCGCGCGCAACACGGTCAGCGGGTCGGCGGGGCGGGACGCGGTCATCGCGGGCGAGTGTAGCCGTCGATGCGTACGCGTCGCGAGCGTGGGTCGAATCGGGCCATGCCTCGAGGACGGTGGACGGGCGGGCTCGTGACACGGCCGGAGATCGTTGGTCGCGCGTCCCATCGCGGAGCGGATGCCTCCGAGATCGGGACTCGGCTGCGGCCGCGTGACCGGGTCGTGTCCGGTGCCGCGTCAGCCTTCTTCGAAGGCGCCCTCGCGCGCGAGGTGGGCGGCCAGCTCGTGGGTCGCGGTGCGCAGCGGTCGCCGCAGGGAGTCGATCAGCTCGACGTCGCCGACCAGCCACGTCTCGTGGTAGGCGCGCGGCAGGCGGGCGTCGCTCGGGATGCGTCCCACGAGAAGCCGGCGGTCGTCGCGGGCGAGCAGCAACGAGAGCCGATCGCGCATGCGCTCGTAGCCCGCCAGCGCGGCGGCCCCGCGCGGCGACCTGTTGAACAGGTAGAACAGCAGGGCCCCGTCGCGCCGCGAGAGCGCACGCGGCAGCAGCGCGTCGGCCGTCTCGTGCAGGTCGTACGGGTCGACGAGCAGCAGGTCGGACGGCGGGACGTCGGCGCCGAGCGCGTCGGCGCCGTCCTCGAGCGGCAGGAGCGAGGCGTGCGGCTCGAGGGCCCAGGCCTCACGCCGTGCGGACGACAGGTCGAACACGCGCGCGTGCAGTCGTGCGCCCGACGCCTCGGCCGCGGACGCCAGCAGGCGTCCGGTGCTCGCCAGGCGTCCCGCCTCGAGGAACGGCTCCTGGGCGGCGACGAAGGGATGGGCGTCGCCCAGCGTCGCGAGCCGTTCGGCCACGCCCTCCAGCAAGGGCCACGTGGGCGCACCGGCCCACGGGTCGAGCACGGAGAGCGCCGCGCCCGACTCCGCCCGCTCCCCGCCGGACGCCGAGGCGTCGCTCGTCGGCTGCGCGCCGGATGCCGTGGCGCCGCCGCGTCGCGCGAGCAGGGCGCGCAGGACGGCGAGCGCCCAGGTCCCCTTGAGCACGTCGCCCCAGTTGCCGGGCTCGTAGAGCAGGTCGAGCTGCTCGTCGAGCCCGGGCTCGAAGACCTTCCACCGCCAGGGACGACGCGCGTCGGTCACGGTCAGAGCGTGACCTTGGGCTCCTTGACCGCGCGCACCTCGTCGGGACGTCCGATCGAGCGCGTGTGCGGAGCCGTGTGCAGCGTGTCGGGATCGGTCTCGGCCTCGGCCGCGATGGCCTTCATGACCGCCACGAACGTGTCGAGCGTCTGCTTCGACTCGGTCTCCGTGGGCTCGATCATGAGCGCCTCCGGCACGATCAGCGGGAAGTACACCGTCGGCGGATGGATGCCGTAGTCGATCAGGCGCTTGGCCACGTCGAGGGCGCGGATGCCGTTCGGCATGCCCTTGGCCGTGGCCACGAACTCGTGCATGCACGACTCGTCGATCCAGACCTTGTAGGTGTCCTTCAGCTTCGCGCGCAGGTAGTTCGCGTTGAGCACGGCGTTGTCGGCGATGCCCTTCAGGCCCGCGGGACCGTTGCTGCGCATGTAGCTGTAGCTGCGCACCATGACGCCGGCGTTGAGCATGAAGCCGCGCGTGCGGCCGATGCTCTTCGGAGCGGACATCACGGTCTCGAAGCGCCATCCGCCCTGGCCGTCGGACACGCGCGCGATCTTGGGCGTCGGCAGGAACGGCGCGAGCACGTCGCGCACCGCGATCGGACCCGCGCCCGGACCGCCGCCGCCGTGCGGCTGGCTGAAGGTCTTGTGCAGGTTGAAGTGCATCACGTCGGCGCCGAAGTCGCCCGGGCGCGTGCGCCCGAGGATGGCGTTCATGTTCGCGCCGTCCATGTAGACCAGGCCGCCGACGGCGTGGATCTTCTCGCAGATCGCCTTGATGTTGGTCTCGAACAGGCCGAGCGTCGACGGGTTCGTGATCATCAGGCCGGCGATGTCGTGTCCGTCGCCGATCTTCTTGTCGAGGTCGGCCATGTCGACGCGACCGTGCTGGTTGCTCTTGACCTCGCGCGTCTCGAAGCCGGCGATGGTGCACGAGGCCGGGTTCGTGCCGTGGGCGCTGTCGGGGATCAGGATGATCTTCTTGTGCGTCTGCCCGCGGTCGTCGAGGCAGGCGCGCATGCACATGAGCGCCGTGAGCTCGCCGTGCGCGCCCGCGCACGGATGCAGGCTCACCTCGTGCAGACCCGAGACGGCGAGCAGCACGCGTTCGACGCGCCAGCACAGCTCGAGCATGCCCTGGACCTGGTCGTCGGGCTGCATCGGGTGCAGCGCCGAGAGTCCGGGCAGTGCGCACACCCGCTCGTTCACGAGCGGGTTGTACTTCATCGTGCACGAGCCCAGGGGATAGAAGGCGTTCGCGATGGAGAAGTTCTTCTCGGACAGCCATGTGTAGTGGCGCTGTGTGTCGAGCTCGCCCACCTCGGGCAGCGCGGCCGGCGCCTTGCGCCGCATCGACGCGGGCAACGCGTCGGACGGCGCGGCCGGCACGGCGGCCGGCGGCGGACGCACCCCGCGCCGGTCGGGCACCGAGTGCTCGAAGATCGTCAGCGGGCGCTCGAACCCCGGGACGGTCGCCTTCGCGACCTGCTGCGGGACCGCAGGACCGTGCTCGACGGTGGTCATCGGATCGTCTCCAGCGCGGCGACGAGGGCGTCGATCTCGTCGGCGGGGTTGCTGTCGGTCACGGCCAGCAGGAGCTGCTTGCTGCGGGACGGGTCGACCTGGCCGAGGTCGTAGCCGCCCAGGATGCCGTGCTCGTCGAGCAGGCGCCGGTTCACGTCGCGCGCGGCGATCGGCGTCGTCACCGTGAACTCGTTGAAGAACGCACGCTTCGCGTGCGCGAGTCCGTAGCCGGGGATCTTCGCGATGCGCGCGGCCGCGTGGTGTGCGCGGGCCAGGTTCACCTCGGAGAGCTCGACGAAGCCCTGCTTGCCGAGCAGCGCCATCCAGATCGTGGCGCGCAGGGCCATGAGCTGCTGGCTGGTGCAGATGTTGCTCGTCGCCTTGCTGCGCCGGATGTGCTGCTCGCGCGTCTGGAAGGTGAGCACCACCGCGCGCCGTCCCTGGGCGTCGACGGTCTCGCCTGCGATGCGCGCCGGCATCTGGCGCACGTTCTCGGACCGCGCGCAGAGGTATCCCACGCCGGGGCCGCCGAACCAGGGCGGGTTGCCCATGCCGGTGGCCTCGCCGCAGACCATGTCGGCGCCGAAGGCTCCCGGAGGCTCGAGCACGCCGAGCGAGACAGGGTCGGCCGCGACGACCGAGAGCGCGCCGTGGGCGTGGGCCGCGTCGACCAGCGGCTGCAGCTCCTCGACCACGCCGAAGAAGTTCGGCGACTGGACGACGACCGCCGCCGTCCCGTCGGTGGCGGCCTGCGCCAGCGCGGGCGCGTCGCTCGCACCGTCGACGAGCGGCACGGTCACGAGTTCGACGTCGAGGCACTTCAGGTACGTCTTCAGGCAGCCGATCGCGTCGGGGTGGACGCCCTCGCTGACGACCACGCGCGTCGCCTTCGACTTCACGCGCAGCGCCATGAGCACCGCCTCGACGACCGCGGTGGCTCCGTCGTAGAGGCTCGCGTTGCTGACCTCCATGCCGGTCAGACGGCACATCATCGTCTGCCACTCGAGGATGGTCGTGAGCGTGCCCTGGCTGGCCTCGGGCTGGTACGGCGTGTAGGCCGTCCAGAACTCGGTGCGCGCCACGAGGCTGTCGACGAGCGACGGGCAGAAGTGCCGGTACGCGCCTGCGCCCAGGAAGCACGGGTGCCCGTCGGCGGAGACGTTGCTCGCCGTGAGGGCGCGCACGTGGCGCACGAGCTCGTCTTCGGTGAGCGCCGGCTCGACGTCGAGCTCGCCCACGAAGCGGCAGTCCTCGGGGATGACGGCCATGAGGTCGTCGACGCTCTTGCAGCCGATGGCCGCGAGCATCTCGGCCTTCTCGCGTTCGGTGTTCTGGACGTAGGTCACGGATGTCTCCGGCGTGGGCACGACCGACCGACGGCGCCGCTCGACGGCCGCGCGCGCCGGGTCGTGCCGCGGCTCAGGCGTGTTCCTGCACGTGGGCGTCGTAGGCGGCGGCGTCGAGCAGGTGGTCGGTGCCGCCCGAGAGCTTGACCTTGACCAGCCAGCCCTTGCCGTACGGGTCGTCGTTGATGTCCTTGAGGTTGTCCTCGAGGTCGCCGTTGACCTCGACGACCTCGCCGGACACCGGCGCGTTGAGGTCGCTGACGGCCTTGACCGACTCGATCTCGCCGAAGCTCTCGCCGGCCGACAGGTCGTCTCCCACCGACGGCAGGTCGATGAACACGAGGTCGGACAGGCTCTCGGCGGCGTGGGCGGTGATGCCGATCGTGGCGACGTCGCCCTGGACGCGGACCCACTCGTGGCTCTCGGTGTACTTGAGGTCCTTCGGGTTGCTCATGCCTGACGCGCTCCTCTCTGGGAAGCCTTGGGGGTCGCCACGCTCAGCGCGGGCGCATGTAGAACGGAAGGGCGTGCAGCTTGATCTCGTGGCGCGTGCCCTTGATGTCCATGGCGAGGTGGGTGCCGGGGGCGTCCTTGCCGTCGATCACGTAGGCGGTGCCGATGTTCGTGCCCAGCGTGGGCGAGGGCGATCCGCTGCAGACCGTGCCGACGAGGGCGTGGTCGAAGTCGACCACGTCGTAGCCCTGGCGCGGCACGCGCTTGCTCTCGGTCGTGAAGCCCGTGAGCCGGCGCTGCGGACCCTCGACGAGCATGCGCTCGATGGCGGCGCGTCCCGAGAAGTCGTGCTTGTGCTTGATGGGAGCGAAGACGATGCCGGCCTCGACCGGGTTCGTCGTGTCGTCGAGCTCGTGGCCGTAGAGCGCCATGCCGGCCTCGAGGCGCAGGGTGTCGCGTGCGGCGAGACCGATCGGCGTCACGCCGTGCGTGCGTCCCTTGTCGAGGATCGCGTCCCAGATGCGGCCGGCGTGCGAGTTCTCGAAGTAGATCTCGAATCCGTCCTCGCCGGTGTAGCCGGTGCGCGAGATCATCGCCGGGACGTCGAGCACCTTGCCGCGGTAGAAGTTGTAGTACTTGAGCGCCGCGAGGTCGCCGCTGCACAGGTGCGCCATCGTGTCGACCGAGCGCGGCCCCTGGATGGCGATCATCGCCAGCTCGTCGGACTGGTCCTCGAGCGTGCAGCCGTAGCGCCTCGCCACCTCGTCCATCCACGCGAGGTCGCGCGCGCGGTTGCCGGCGTTGATGCAGAAGAAGATCTCGTCGACGTCCTTGTAGATCAGGACGTCGTCCATCGTGGTCCCATCGTCGCGCGCGAAGAACGAGTAGCGGATGGCGCCCTGCTTGAGCGCCTCGACGTGCACGTGCACGAGGTACTGCGCGGCCTCGACGCGCCGGTCGCCGACGATGCGGCAGCGTCCCATGTGGCACAGGTCGAACGTGCCGGCCTGGGTGCGGACGCGCTTGACCTCGTCGAGGATGCCGTCGTACTGCACCGGCATGAGGAAGCCCGAGAAGTCGACCAGTCGGGCGCCGGCCGCCTCGTGCCGGTCGGTGAGCGGCGTCCGCCGGAGATCGGCCGTGGTGCCCATGGTGCGCTCCGCTTGCAGGGGTCTCGAAAGACCGGCCACTATCGCACCAACCGGCCCGTCGACACCAGAGGCCGCGGCCCCCGGGAGCGCGTCCCGGGTCAGTCGTCGAAGAGCTTCTTCGCGACGTCGTCCCAGTCGACTTCGCTGCCCTCGCCGGGACGGATCGCGGGCAGGTGCCGCAGCCGCTCGGCCTCCTCGCGGGTCGTGAAGTCGCCCTGGGCCCCGGCGGGTCTGGACGTTCGCAGCGCCGCCGAGCGCTCGCGCGCCCCGGCGGGCGCCTGGGCCTGTCCGCGGGGCTCGATCACGATGCGGTAGTGCAGCCGCGGGGCGGCCTCGGGACGGGCGCGCAGCGACGCGATGAAGTCGTCGGGGAAGCCCTCGAGCGCGTAGCGTCCCGGGTCGGCGCAGCGCGCCTGGTGGAACAGCTCGGCCGCGCGCCGCATGTCGCGCTCGCGATAGGCGATCTTGCCCAGCAGCAGGTAGGCGTCGAAGGACGCGTGCCCGCGGGACAGGGCCTCGTCGAGGTGTCGTCCCGCGGTGCGGATGCGCCCCGCGCGATAGGCTCGGCGTCCGCTCCAGAAGTGGTACCTGGCGCGCAGGCCCGACATGAACTTGCGGAGAGCGAAGGACGTCATGGTGCCGACCGGGGAACCTCGGATGCGGGACTCAGGGTAGCACGCGCCCCGCGAACGGTCACCCTGGCGGAGGGTGACGAAACGGTCGTCCGAGGGGATTCGCGGCCGTCCTGGGCGCTCCCCGTCCTACGGTTTCTCGAGCGTGATCGTGAGCGGATCGTCGGCCAGGCGCACGGTGACCGTCCCCGAGCGCACGACGCTGTCGCCGGCTTTCACCGTGAGGTCGTACGACCCGGACGCGACCCGTCCCACGCGCAGGCGGCCGCCCTGGGCAAGTTGCCCCAGCAGGCTGTCCATCGACGACAGGTCGAGCGGGATCCGGCCCAGGGAGTCGGCCACCTGGGCCGAGAGCTCGTGCAACGAGTAGGGACCGGGATCGACGAACACCTCGACGCCGTCGGGCAGGGTCACGTCGGCCCGCGCCACGTGTCCGCGCGAGACGTTCAGCGCGGGGACGCGCGTGAACGCGTGGCTCGTCCCGCCCAGGGCCAGGCTGTACGGACCCGGCTCGAGTCCGTCGACGTGGAACATGCCGGCGTGGTCGGTGGACGTCTCCGAGAGCACCGAGAGCCAGCGCCCCGCGATCTCGTCGCGCACCCAGACCGGTGCGCCGGCCACCGGCTTGCCGCGCGCGTCCGTGACGAGGCCCTCGATGCCCGCCCCGGGACGCAGCGTGACGCGCAGCGTGGTGGCCGGCTTGCCGTCCGTGACGCGCACGCCGCCCACGCGCTGGAAGGCCCAGCCCGTGTCGCCGACGCCGAGCAGGTTGCGTCCGCCGACGGCCACGTCGTACGTGCCGGTGGACAGGTGGCCGAAGCGCGTGTGTCCGCCGTCCTTCGAGAAGGCCTCGCCGACGCGGTTGCCGGTGCGCTCGAGGAAGCTGCTCGCGGTGCGGCCGGCGTCGGTGCGTTCGACGATCACGCGCACGCCGTCGACGCCGTGGGCGCTCTCGTCGGAGAGCAGCACCTCGAGCACGCCGCCGGGCACGTGCAGGTCGTGCACCTGCACGGCCATGTCGAGCACGTCGACCACGTCGCTCACCGGAGCGCTGGGCTGGCTCCCGGCGGTGAAGTCCGACATGTCGGGCATGACCTGCAGCAGGTATTCGCCGGGGCGCAGGCCCGACAGCTCGTAGCGCCCGTCGTCGTCGGCGGTGGCCATGCGCACGTCGGCTCCGCCGTCCTGCAGGACCGCGAAGACCAACGCCTTGGCCTGCGGGCCGTCGGACGACGAGACGAGTCCGCGCAGCGTCGTGCCGGGCGCGTCGTCGCGCGAGAGGTCGACCTCGAGGTCTTCGTCGGCGGCCACGGTGACGCTCTTGGTGACGAGCTTCTCCATGTAGTCGCCGGCGTCGAAGTCGCCCACGTCGACGGTGAAGTCCATGCGCGTCACGCGGTAGCTGCCGGGTTCGAGGCCGAGCACCTCCCAGCGCCCGTCGGAGTCGCTGCTCGCGCGCTTCATCGTGCGTCCGGTGGCGTCGGCGGCGAGCACGGTCACGTCGTGGGCCGGCTGCCCGCGTCCGTCGACGATGCGTCCGTAGAGGCGCGCGCCGCCCGAGAGGCGCACGAGGCCCACGTCGAGGGTCTGGCCCGAGCGCACGAACGTGTCGGGCAGCGTCTCGTCGACGTGGCCCTCGTGACGCACGGTCAGGGTGACGGGATCCTCCGACAGCCCCGACAGCTCGAAGCGTCCGTCGTCGTCGGTGGTGGCGCGCGGCGGCGTCCCGCTGAACAGCTCCTTGTAGGTGGACATCATGTCGGTGCCGCCGGTGGTCACGAGCGCGCCGCCGAGGGGCGCGCCGGTGCGTCCGTCGACGACGGTGCCCGTGATGCGGCCCTCGAGCGGCACCATCAGGATCACGCCCGTGGTGGCCTTGCCGGCCTCGGCGCGGAGGCCCGAGCGCACGACGCGCGCGTGTCCCTCGGCCGTGAGCAGGAGGGTGTACGGACCGGGCTGCAGCCCGTCGAGCAGGAAGCGCCCCTCGTCGTGGCGCACGTGCAACGGCGGACGGGAGGCCTCGAGCCGGTCCTGGAGCTCGAACATGTCGGCCATCGAGAACGAGCCGTCGCCCGCGTAGCAGGCCAGCGTGTAGGACGTGAGCGGGTCGCCCGTGTCGAGGTCCATCGCGATGCCGGCGATCGACGTGGTGTCGCCCAGCGTGAGCAGCAGGTCCTCGGCGCCGGCGTCCGCCTCGAGCGACGCGGAGACGCGTCCCGGGGCGCGGGCGCGCACCTTGAGCTTGCCCTCGTCGTAGCCCGAGAGCACGAAGCGGCCGTCGCCGTCGACGTCCTTCCAGTGCCGGTAGGTGCGGTCCATGTTGGCGCGCACGTCCATCATGCTGGGCGGGAGCGCGGCCATGACCTCGGCCTCGGGCACCGGCTCGCCGCGCGCGTCGACCACGCGTCCCGAGACCGACAGCCCGCGCCGGACGCGCAGCTCGACGTCGGACAGGCGCTGGCCCGGTGCCAGCTCGAACGACTCGCCGATCGACGGGACGCGGTCGCGGGCCGCCACGATGAGCCGGTAGCCGCCCGCCGCCACGCCGCGGAACTCGAAGCCTCCCGAGGCGTCGCTCGTGCGCTCGATCTCCGGCGGACGGGCGTCGTTGCCGAACGACATCGCGGACACGTCGGTGGCCACCAGCCGCACGTCGGCGTCGGCCAGCGGCGTCTCGTCCTCGTCGATCACCCTCCCGGACACGCCGGCGCCGAGAGGCAGCAGCAGGTCGACCTCGCGCACCTCGTCCGGCTGCAGCGCGTCGACCGAGGCCACCGCGCCCTGCACGTCGCCGGTCGACTCGGCGGCCAGCTTGAAGGCCACGTCGCTCGGCAGAGGACCGAGCCGGAAGCGGCCCTCGGAATCGCTGCGGGCGAAGTCGGCCGAGAGGCCCTTGCCCTGGCCCTCGAGGAACGTGAACGGATCCATCGGGACGGAGATCGTGAGCCGGCTGCCCGACACGGGTCGGCCGTCGTCGTCGTGGACGAAGCCCTCGAGGGCCGCGCCGCGCGTGATGGCGACGGTCACCTCGACCGGCGACCAGGTCTCGTCCGTCGCGGCATCACGCGGCAAGGCGTCGTCGACGCGCTCGACGCCGTCCGTGGGCGGCGGGATCTCTTCGGGCAGCGTGACCTTCGGCGGCAAACCCGCGATGCGTGGAGGGTCGGGCGCCCACCACGTGGCGTGTTCGACCTGCACCCAGCACGCCATGCGCGGCACCTTCGCGATGCGGAAGCTGCCGTCGGACGCCACCGGGGTGCGCGTCACGAGCGCGAGGCGCGCGTCGCGCGCGCGCAGCGAGTCGCGATCGTTCGGACCCTGCGAGAAGACCTCGGCCTCGTCCGGGAAGGTCTCGTCGCGCGCCGTGCCGAGAGAGATCGTGCGCAGCCGCGGCGAAGGACGCGTCCAGCGCAGGTGCACGGCGAGGCCGTCGGGCAGAGGCCCGCCGTCGAGGGCCACCACGCGTCCGCTCAGGGCGCCCTCGCGGAGCTCGATCTCGGCCGCGGCGCTCTCGCGCTCGGCGGCCTCCGCGGCCGCGCGCGCCGGCGCCGAGACCTCGTCCTCGAGGCTCTCGCTCGCGCGGGGACCGGGCAACTCGAGCGCCATGCCCGGCAGGCTGGCGCCGTCCGCGCCGCGTTCGAGACGCGCCGACTCGTCGGAGGCGTCGCCTCCCGCCAGCCAGAAGGCCGCCGCACCGAGGGCGCCGAGCACGAGCACGACCGCCACCAGCACGCCGGGTCCCGCGCCTGCCCGCGCGCGGCGGGGTTCATCCGGGTGCGTCGTGGACATCGCGGTGCTCCCTGCCGGGGATGGGCTGCCGACCCGAATGTCCATTGTGCCGCCGGGACCGGGCGCCGCCGGGTGGCGAAAGTCCGGCGCTCGGGTGGGCGGGGTGCGAAGCGCAGCGCGACGACCGCCCGCGTCCTGCGCGAGACCGACGGCGGCGCGCCTCGATCGCGAGCGCCACTCACGGCTCGTGCCCCGGTTGCAGTGCCGCGGGACCGCGGCGCGCTCGCGCGGCGCAGGCGCGTCCCCCCGGACCGTCGGAGCGGGACGCGGCTGGCTCGCGGCACGCACTGCTAGACTCGACCCGGGCGTCCACCGTCTCCCGGAGTCGCGATGTCACGCGTCCTGTCGATCGCCGCGCTCGGCGTGGCCGCCGCCGTGACGGCCGCGGTCTTCCTGCTCGGTGACGACGGGCCCGGCGAGGCGCGCGTGGCGCTCGAGCGGCCGGGGACGACGAGCGTCGCAGGACCGCGGGCCGACGCGCTCGATCCGACGCTGGCGCGTCCGGCGGCCGACGAGGCGGCCTCGCTCGCGTTGCCGCCGGGTCCGCCGGTCGACGATCCGCTGGCCGCGGCCCACGCCCTGGGACGTCCCGCGCTCACGGCGCACGTGGGCGGCCTGCTGCTCGACGCCGACGGCGCGCCGATCGTCGGCGAGCCGGTCGACCTGCTCGTGCTCGACGACCCGTGGGAGGCGCGCGAGCGCGGCGTCGACGACGATCTCGCGCCGCCCGAACCGATCGCGCGCGCCGTGTCGTCCACCGACGGACGCTTCGTGCTGGCCGCGCGTGCCGGTGCCGCGCACGCGCTGCTGGCCGGCGGACGGCGCTTCGCGCGCCTCGCGTTGCCGGACGTCCACGCGGGCGACGACCTGCGCCTCGTGCTCGAACCGGCGGGCGTCGTGCGCGGCATCGTGCTCGATCCCGAAGGCCTGCCCGTGCCCGGCGCGCACGTCGCGGTGCTCGGCGACCCGCAGCAGACGCTGGGCGAGGCCGACGACGAGGGACGCTTCGAGCTGTCGCCGCTGTCGGCCGATCCGGTACGCGTCGTCGGTTGGTGCGACGGATTCGGGGTGGGCGCGCTCGACGACGTCCAGCCCGGCGGCGACGACGTCGAGCTCGAGCTCCCGTGGACGCGCGATCTCGTCGTGCGCGTGGTCGCGCGCGGCGACGACGAGCCGGTGGCCGGCGCGCACGTCGAGCTCTCGCTCGACCTGCTGGCGCGCGACGTCGACGCCCTCGATCCGCTGCCCGACCTGCACCACCTCGCCACGCTCGAGGGCGACGCCGCCGACGACGGACGAGCCGTCATCCCCGGCGCGCCGTCGGTCGGCTTCGCGCTGGCGGTCACGGCCGACGGGTACTTCCCGTCCGACGTCGACAAGCACCGCACGCGTCCCGTGCGCGACGACGAGGAGGTCGTCGTGTGGATGCGTCCGCTGGGCACGTTCGAGGCGCGCGTGATCGACGGCGAGACGGGCGAACCGGTGCCCGGCGCCGACGTGAGCGTGCTCGACGAGCACGAGCAGGTGCAGTTCGAGGCGCAGAGCGACGCCGACGGCCTGGCGCAGCTCGTGCTCGACGACTGGCGCGGCGCGGGCCGCCCCGAGCTGCTGGCCGTCGACGCGCTCGGGCGCAGCGCGCGCGTGCGTCCCGGCAAGGACGAGGTCGACGGCGGCGAGGAGATCGAGTTGCCGCTGCGCGCGCCGGTCGAGCTGCGCGTGCAGGTGGTCGACGCGGGCGAACCGGTCGCCGGCGCCGAGGTCTGCGCGCGCTCCGGAGGACAGGCTCGCACGCTGGGCGAGACCGACGCGACGGGCTTCGTCGAGCTCGAACACCGCCTGCAGGGTGGACGCGTCGAAGGCGTGCGTGTCGAGGCGCGCTTCGGCGAGCGCACCAGCCTGTCGGCCGTGGTCGAGCTCGAGGCCGAGCGCGATCCGTCCGAGCCGATCGTGCTCGACCTGGCCGACGGGCTCTTCGTGGCGGGCCTGGTCGCCGACAGCGCGGGGCAGCCCGTGCCCGGCGCGCGCATCGCGGGTCACGGCTACGCCGACGTCGACGGCCGCTTCTCGGCCGGACCGTTCCTTGCCGACGACCGTCCGAAGCTGGTGGTCTCGGCCGACGGCATGCGCACGACGACGGTTCGTCCCGAGGTGCCGGTCGACGACCTGCTCGTGACGCTCGAGCCCGTCATCGTGTGGGAGGGACGGGTGCGCGACGCCGCGAGCACGCTGCCGCTCGACGACTTCGTCCTGCGCCTCGAGCGCGAGGACGTGCGCGACGGCGTGCGCGACTTCCACGACGTGGGCGGGCGCGTGCACCGCGACCCGCTCGAAGCCGGCGCGTTCGCGGTCGAGCTCCCCGACGAGGGACGCTACCGTCTGCGCGTCGGTGCGCGCGACATGCTGCAGGCGTACACGTACGCGGTCGACTTCGACGGCGTCCACGCGCCGCCGTTCGCGGACGTGCTGCTCTCGCCCGCGGCGGTGCTGTGGATCACGCTGCTCGACGCGTCCGGCGCGCCGGTCGCGGGCGTGAACCTCTCGGTGTTCGACTTCGAGGCGACCCGCGCGCCGAAGCGCGATGGCAGGCGCGCCGGCGCGATCGCCAACACGCGCACCGGCGACGACGGGCGGGCGCGCTTCCCGCTGGGCACGGGCGGCAGCTTCCGCGTGGCCGCGGGGCGCGGCGGGTGGCTCGACGACGGACGCATCGACGTCGCGCCCGGTCCGCCGCAGGAGCGCACGTTCCGGCTGGGTCCCACGGGCGACGTGGTCGTGCGGCTGACCGATGCGCAGGGACGTCCCGTCGAGCGCGCGAAGATCACGCTGCGCAGCCAGGGTCGCGAGGGTCCGTCGGTGCACCGCACGCTGCGTCCCGAGGGCGCGCCCGACGAGGTGCGCGTCGAGCGCCTCCCGCCGGGGACCTACGCGCTCGAGGTGCGTCAGCGCGCGCTCGGTGCACCCGCGCGCGAGGTCGTCGTCGGTCCGGGACGCACGACGTTCGTCGACGTGCTCATGACCGAGGGCGGCGACGCCGGCCGCGGACGGGACGACCGCCGCGGCGATCGTGGTCGCGGCGGCAAGCAGGACGTCCCGGGCGGCAAGTCCGACAAGGGCGGCAAGGACAAGAACGGCAAGGCGAAGGACGGCAAGGGCAAGTCGGGCAAGCGCAAGTGAAGCGTGGCCCGGTGCCGCGGTCCTCCGTGTGCGTCCTGCTCTGCTAAGGTGATGGGACGCCGGCCGGGGACCCGCTCTCCGCCGGTGCGCGTGGGAGCGCGGGGCGCGAGGTCCCGCCACCTGGGCCGCGTGATGCCGGAGGGACGGTCATGGGCGAGCAGGTCGTGATGGGCGCGATGATGCAGTGCAGCTTCGGGATGGCACCGTCGACGCTCGTCGTCCCGCCGGCGAACCGCACCATGGCCGACATGGTGCCCGCGGCGAACATCATGGATTTCAAGCCGATGGTGAACATCCCGCCCTTCGGCATGTGCCAGACACCGTCGAACCCCGCGGTGGCCGCCGCGACGGCCGCCGCGCTCGGCGTGCTCACGCCGATGCCCTGCATCCCCGTCACGACCGCGCCCTGGGCACCCGGTTGTGCGAAGGTGCTGATCGGCAACATGCCGGCGCTCGACAAGAACAGCACCTGCATGTGCACGTGGGGCGGCGTGATCTCGATCAAGCAGGCCGGCTCGGTGAAGACCAAGATCGGGTGAGACGGATCGAGCGCCGAGCCGAAGCGCTTCGCGTCACCAGCGCGCCCTGGCGCGTCAGTCGTCCATCCAGCACGCTTCGACGCGCCCGTCGTCGACGCGCACCTTGATGACGCTCCATCCCCACGCGTACCACGGATTCGGGTCGTACGCCCACGTCTGGTGATCGACGAGGCCGAACCGCGCCGAAGGCGGGCCGAAGCGGGCAAGGAAGTCGGCGGCCTCGGTGCCCGTCGCGCA
>JACKHP010000026.1 GCA_020638905.1 Planctomycetota bacterium
TTCGACGTGATCACGATCCTGGTGCACCCCGGCACGGGCCGGCGCCTGCACTTCGTCGTCTCGGCCTCCGGGGTCGACCCGGTGCTGCCCACGCTGAGCGGGGTGTTCCGCGGCGCCGACTGGTTCGAACGCGAGGTCTACGACATGTACGGCGTGCGCTTCGAGGGCCACGCCGACCTCAAGCGCATCCTGATGCCCGACAGCTTCCCGGCGCACGACTTCCCGCTGCGCAAGGACTACCCGGTCGAGGGTCGCGGCGCGTTCGCCGCTCCGCGGCGCGCACTCGGCGGCAACGTCGACGGCACCGACGGCAAGGTGGCGATCCCCGCGCAGCCCGGCAAGCCCGGCCCCGCCACCCGTGATCCGCTGGAGCCCCGGTCATGAGCGACGCCCGCACCCTCGACGTCGAGGTGCCCGAGCAGGGCGGCGCCGAGTCGATGATGATCAACATGGGGCCGCAGCACCCGTCGACGCACGGCGTGCTGCGCCTGATCCTGCAGATGGACGGCGAGGAGATCACGCTCTGCGAGCCCGTGATCGGCTACCTCCACCGCGGCAAGGAGAAGATCGGCGAGGGCTACTCGCTGCACAAATTCATCCCGTACACCGACCGCCTCGACTACCTCGCCCCGCTCGCGAACAACGTCGCGTTCGCGTACGCGGGAGAGAAGCTGACCGGCGTCGAGTGCCCGCCTCGCGCCCAGGCCATCCGCGTCATCTGCAGCGAGCTCTCGCGCATCTCCGCCCACCTGCTCGGCCTCGGCGCCTACGCCATGGACCTGGGCGCGATGACGGTCTTCCTGTGGACGTTCCGCGAGCGCGAGTCGATCTACACGATGATCGAGCGCATCTGCGGCGCGCGTTTCACCACGAGCTACACGCGCATCGGCGGCGTCGAGCGCGACCTCCCCGAGGACTTCTGGACGCGTCTGCGCGAGTTCGTGCGCACGTTCCCCGGGCGCGTCGACGAGTACGAGGCGATGCTCACGCGCAACAAGATCTGGGTGCGGCGCACCCAGGGCGTGGGCGTGATCACGCGCGAGCAGTGCCTGCAGTTCGGGCTGACCGGGCCGATCCTGCGCGCCAGCGGCGTCGAGTACGACGTGCGCAAGGCGCGTCCGTACGGCGGGTACGAGAACTACGAGTTCGAGATCCCGATCGGCACCGAGGGCGACTGCTACGACCGCTACCTGGTGCGCATCGAGGAGATGCGGCAGAGCAACCGCATCCTCGAGCAGGTGATCGAGACGATCCCGTCGGGCCCGATCATGAACCGCGAGGCGGAAGGATCGCTGAAGGCGGTGCTGCCCGAGAAGACCAAGGTGCTCACGAACATGGAGGCGCTCATCCACCAGTTCATGGTGGGCACCGAGTCCGACGTGCTGCCCGTGGGCGAGTGCCTGTTCTCGGCCGAGAACCCCAAGGGCGAGCTGGGCTTCTACCTGCGCAGCAAGGGCGGCGACAAGCCCGACCGGCTGCGCATCCGCGGGCCCAGCTTCGCGAACCTGCAGATCCTGCGGGAGATCGTCCCGGGACACATGGTGGCCGACATCATGGCGATCCTGGGCAGCATCGACTTCGTGATGGGCGAGTGCGACCGCTGAGGCGCGCGCGGCGCGACCTCTCCCGAGGAGACCGAGAGACACGATGTTCCCGGACGACGTGAAGGCCGAGCTCGAGGAGATCCGGGGTCGCTTCCCGGGCCACGACAAGGCCGCGATGGTGCCCGTCCTGCGGCGCGTGCAGGAGCACAAGGGCTGGCTCGACCAGGCGACGCAGGCGTGGGTGGCCGAGTTCCTCGGCGTGACGGCGATCGAGGTGCACGAGGTCGTGACGTTCTATCCCATGCTGTACGACAAGCCGGTCGGACGGAACGTGCTGCACGTCTGTCGCACGCTCTCGTGCGAGGTGTGCGGCGCGCGCGAGCTGTGGGCGCACCTCGAGCAGAAGCTCGGCATCAAGCGTGGCGAGACGACGCCCGACGGCCGCTTCACGCTCAAGGCCGCCGAGTGCCTCGCGTCGTGCGGCACCGCGCCCGTCCTGCTGATCAACAACGAGCGCCACGAGAACCTGTCGCTCGAGCAGGTCGACAAGCTGCTGGAGGCCGCGCGGTGAAGCTCTCCTCGGTGATCTCCGCCCGCTTCGACACACCCGACAGCCAGTCGATCGAGACGTATCGCAAGGACGGCGGCTACGAGACGTACCTGCAGGTGCTCAAGGGCGAGAAGGGCTCGCCCGACGACATCGTCGCCGCGATCAAGGCCTCGGGCCTGCGGGGACGCGGAGGCGCCGGCTTCTCGACCGGCATGAAGTGGTCGTTCGTGCCGAAGAACGTCGACAAGCCCAAGTACCTGTGCGTGAACGGCGACGAGTCGGAGCCGGGCACCTTCAAGGACCGTCAGATCCTCGAGTTCGATCCGCACGCGCTCATCGAGGGCGTCGGCATCACCTGCTGGACGATCGGCGCCGAGCGCGGCTACATCTACCTGCGCTGCGAGTTCAAGAAGGGCATCGCCACGGTCCAGAAGGCGATCGACGAGGCCTACGCCGCCGGCCTGTTCGGCGAGGACGTCCAGGGCAGCGGGCGCACGATCCACGTGTCGCTCACGGTGGGGGCGGGCGCGTACATCTGCGGCGAGGAGACCTCGCTGCTGAACTCGATCGAGGGCGTGCGGCCGTACCCGCGCAACAAGCCGCCGTTCCCGGCGGTCGAGGGCCTGTTCGGCTGTCCGACGATCATCAACAACGTCGAGACGATCACGAACATCCCTCACATCGTGAAGCGCGGCGCCGAGTGGTACGCCGGCCTCGGCTGCAAGGACGACCCGGGCTCACGCCTGTGGTGCGTGTCGGGGCACGTGAAGCGTCCCGGCGTGTACGAGGCCGAGACGGGCTTCCGGCTGCAGGAGCTCATCGACGAGCACTGCGGCGGCATGCGCGGCGGCAAGAAGCTCAAGTGCGTGATCCCCGGCGGCAGCTCGTCGAAGGTGCTGCTGCCCGACGAGGTCGCGCAGGTCACGATGGACACGCCCGGCATCCGCAAGTTCGGCAGCTCGCTGGGGTCGGCCGGCATCATCGTCCTCGACGAGGACACCTGCATGGTCGACGCCGTGCTGAACCTGATGAAGTTCTACGCGCACGAATCGTGCGGACAGTGCACGCCCTGTCGCGAGGGCACGCCCTGGGTCGTCCAGGTGCTGCAGCGCATCCGCGACGGCAAGGGCCGGCTGGTCGACCTCGAGCTGCTCGACGACATCGCGAAGAACATGGAGGGCCGCACGGTGTGCGCCCTGGCCGACGGCGCCTGCTGGCCGCTGACGAGCATCCTCAAGAAGTTCCGCCACGAGTTCGTGGCGAAGATCCCCGGCGCCGAGAAGGGCGCGCGGGAGGTGGCCACCGCATGATCACGCTCACCATCGACGGGCGGCAGGTCGAAGTCGCCCCGGGCACGACCATCCTCGAAGCGGCGCGCGACCAGCTCGGCATCGAGATCCCGCACTACTGCTACCACCGCGACATCGGCATCGACGGCAACTGCCGCATCTGCCTGGTCGAGGTGAACGGCAACAGCGCGAAGCTCGCCATCTCCTGCAAGCAGCCCTGCGGCGACAAGATGGACGTGCAGACGGCGAGTCCCGCGGTGGTGGCGGCGCGCAAGGGCGTGATGGAGTTCCTGCTCATCAACCACCCGCTCGACTGCACCATCTGCGACCAGGCGGGCGAGTGCCCGCTGCAGGAGTACAGCTACGAGTACGGCTCGGGCGACTCGCGCTTCGTCGAGCGCAAGCGCAACAAGCCCAAGCACGTCGAGTTCTCGGACAAGGTCATGTTCGACGGCGAGCGCTGCATCCTGTGCACGCGCTGCACGCGCTTCTTCGAGACCGTGCGCGAGTGCCGTCCGATCGGCGTCGAGAACATGGGCGGCAAGAGCACCATCACGCTCGGACCGAACGGGCCGATCGCCGACCCGTACCAGATGAACATCGTCGACATCTGCCCGGTCGGCGCGCTCACGAGCCGCGACTTCCGATTCAAGCAGCGCGTGTGGTTCATGGACTTCGCCGACACGGTCTGCGCCGGCTGCGCGCGCGGCTGCAACATCACGGCGGGGGCGTACCAGGGCAAGCTGCTGCGCTTCGTCCCGCGGCGCAACCCCGAGGTGAACAAGTCGTGGATGTGCGACGACGGCCGCCTCTCGTACAAGGACCACAACCTCGGCGACGCCCGCCTGCGCGGCGCGAAGATCGCCGGCGAGCCGGCCTCGATCGACGATGCGCTGGCGAAGCTGGCCGAGCTCGTCGGCGACGGGCAGGGCGTCGCGGTGCTCGCGTCCACGAAGGACACCTGCGAGGAGCTGCTGGCGCTCAAGACCTGGGCCGCGTCCGCCGGCGTCACGACGCTCTGGCATGGTGCGGCGACCTGGTCCGGCGACGACTTCCTCCGCTGCGAGGACGCCACGCCGAACACGGCCGGCGCGAAGGCGCTCGGCTACGAACCGGTCCCCGCGCAGGCTCCCGCGCTGCGCGGGCTCGTGGTGGCCGGCGACGTCGACGTCCCGCCGGCGCTGCTGGCCGGGCTCGACTTCCTCGTGCTGCAGCGCGCCACCGAGACCGAGCTCTCGGCCGGCGCGGTGGTGCTGCTCCCCGGGCGGACGCCGCTCGAGAAGAAGGGCACCTGGGTCAACGTCGACGGCCTCGCACAGGACGTGCGTCCCGCGGTCGAGCCCGGCCCCGGCGTGCCCGAAGACTGGACCCTCTGGCGCGACCTGCTGGGCGAGTCGTGGCCGTCCGTGAAGTCCCTGACCCTCCGCGTGCGGGCCGAGCTCGGCGGCGCGGACGGTCGACTGGTGGCGAGCGAATCGTGAGCGACAACCTGCTCTTCATCATCGGCACGAACCTGGCGAAGATCATCCTCTTCACCCACCTCGTGCTGATCTTCGCGGCCTACATGCCGTGGGTCGAACGCAAGGTCTCGGCCTGGATGCAGGACCGCGTCGGCCCCAACCGCGTGGGCTACGCGGGCCTGCTGCAGCCGATCGCCGACGCGCTCAAGTTCATCTTCAAGGAGGACGCGATCCCGGGGCACGTCGAGAAGGTGCTCTTCGTGCTCGCGCCCGCCATGACGGTCATCCCCGCGCTGCTGATCCTCGCGGTGATCCCGTTCGCGCCGCCGGTCAAGGTGCTCGGCGAGTCGGTGCAGATGGTCATCGCCGACCTCGACACGGGCATCCTGTTCGTGTTCGCGATCAGCAGCCTGTCCGTCTACGGCATCACGTTCGCGGGCTGGGCCAGCAACAACAAGTACTCGCTGCTGGGAGGCGTGCGCAGCTCGGCGCAGATGATCAGCTACGAGGTCTGCCTCGGGCTGTCGGTGGTCGGCATCTTCATGGCCGCCCAGACGCTGCGGCTGACCGACATCGTCACGCTCCAGGTCGACGGCGTGTGGAACATCTTCACGCAGCCGATCGGTGCGCTGGTGTTCATCGTCGCCGCCTTCGCCGAGACGAACCGCCTGCCGTTCGACCTGCCCGAGGCCGAGACCGAGCTGGTGGCCGGGTACCACACCGAGTACGGCAGCATGAAGTTCGCGATGTTCTTCGCGGGCGAGTACGCCGCCATGTTCGTCTTCTCGGCCCTCGTGGCCGTGCTCTTCCTGGGCGGCTGGGACGTGCCGTTCATGTCGAACGCGACGTTCGCGGCGCTCGGCAACTGGGGCGTCGTGATCGGCATGCTCTCCTTCCTCACGAAGGTTTGTGCCTTCCTCTTCTTCTACGTCTGGGTGCGCTGGACCATCCCGCGCTTCCGCTTCGACCAGCTCATGCACCTGGGATGGAAGGTGCTGCTGCCGCTGGCGCTGGTCAACGTCGTGATCACCGGACTCTGGAACCTGCCCTGAAGGGACACCGACCGATGGCCAAGGTCGTCGACCGCCACAAGCTGACCTGGTACGAGGAGCTGTACCTGCCCGCGATCGCGTCGGGACTGAAGCGCACCTTCCGGCAGATGTTCCAGCCGGACATCACGCTGCAGTACCCCGAGGAACGCCCGCAGATCTACGACGACTACCGCGGCGCGCCCGGACTCGTGCGCGACCAGGACGGTCGCGAGAAGTGCGTCTCGTGCCAGCTCTGCGAGTACATCTGCCCGCCGAAGGCGATCGTGATCGTGCCCGGCGAGGCGCCCGAGGGTGCCACGTACGACTACAGCCACATCGAGAAGGCGCCGCGCGAGTTCTTCATCGACATGCTGCGCTGCATCTACTGCGGCTACTGCGAGGAGATCTGCCCCGAGCAGGCGATCTTCATGACGGGCGAGTACGAGCTCAATGCGGGCAGCCGCCAGGAGCTCGTCCACGACAAGAAGCGGCTGTACGAGATCGGCGGCCTGCGTCCCGACCCGATCCAGAAGTGGAAGGGCAAGGACGACCGGCTCGACGCCGGCGGATTCACCGACCTGCGCAAGCGCGGCGCGGGCGCCGAGGAGGGCGAGTAGGTGGAAGGTCTCCTGTTCTACGTGTTCGGCGGGCTGGCGATCCTGGCCACGCTGCTCACGATCAGCGCCAAGAACCCGGTCTACAGCGCCATCTTCATGGTGATCTCGTTCGGCGCCACGGCGGGCATCTTCGTGCTGCTCGACGCCTACCTGATCGCCACGGTCGAGGTGCTCGTCTACGCCGGCGCGATCATGGTGCTGTTCCTGTTCGTGATCATGCTGATCAACCTGCGCAGCGGCGAACAGGAGGGCCTGCGCTGGAGTCCGCTCGTGATCGTCGCGGCCGGCACCTTCCTGGTGCTGCTGGGACGGGCCGTGGGCGACCTGGGCGGCGCGGTCACGAGCAAGCCGAACGACCTGGTGGGCAGTCCCGGCCTGCTGGCCGAGTCGCTCTTCACCCGCTACGTGGTGCCGTTCGAGGCCGTGTCGATGCTGCTGCTCGCCGCGATCCTGGGCACCGTCGTGCTGAGCCGCCGCAAGGAGCAGGCATGATCCCGCTCGAGCACTACCTCTACCTGTCCGGCATGCTGTTCACGCTCGGCCTGTGCGGCGTGATGATGCGCCGCAACGTGATCCTCGTCCTCATGTCGGTCGAGATCATGCTCAACGCGGCCAACGTGGCGCTGGTGGCTTTCAACAAGCACCTCGTCGTCGCGGGCGGCACGCCCGAGCCCCACGGACAGGTCTTCGTCTTCTTCACCATCGCCGTGGCGGCCGCCGAGGCCGCCGTCGCGCTGGTCATCGCCATGGCGCTCTTCCGGCGTCTCGACACCGTCAACGTCGACGACGTCGCCAACCTCCGCTGGTAGCCGCCACGATGTTCGACTTCGGCCCCTGGCACATCCTCTTCCTGCCCCTGGTCTCCGCGGCGCTGATCCTGTTCGGGCTGCACCGAAGCAAGGCCGTGAGCGCCGGGCTCGCCATCGGCGTGGTGTGGGTGGGCTTCGCGATCTGCGCCTTCAAGCTGCTGCCCCAGGTCATGGAGAACGGCGCGGGCTGGTTCGCCCACGACGCCGTGACCTGGATGCGCGCGGGAGACATCACCTTCAGCTACGGCACGCTGGTCGACGGCCTGTCGACGATCATGATGCTCGTCGTGCTGGGCGTGGGCGGCCTGATCCACATCTACGCGGTCGGGTACATGAAGGGCGACCCGGGCTTCGCACGCTTCTTCGGCTGCCTGTCGCTGTTCATGTTCTCGATGCTCGGCATCGTGCTCGCCGACAACTTCTTCCAGATCTTCATCCACTGGGAGCTGGTCGGCGTGAGCAGCTACCTGCTGATCGGCTTCTACTACAAGAAGCCGTCGGCGTCGGCCGCGGGCAACAAGGCCTTCCTCACGAACCGCGTCGGCGACTTCGGGTTCATGATCGGCATCCTGATGCTGTTCTACGCCACGGGGACGGCGAACTTCCGCGAGATGGCCGCGGTCGTCAACCAGGGCGGCTTCCTCGACACCGTGCGTTTCCAGGTGGGCGGCGCGCACGGCTGGACGATGACGAACGAGCACTTCCTGTGGGTGGCCGGCGCGCTCACGCTCATGGGCGTCATGGGCAAGTCGGCGCAGTTCCCGCTGCACGTCTGGCTGCCCGACGCCATGGAGGGCCCGACCCCGGTCTCGGCCCTGATCCACGCGGCGACGATGGTGGCGGCCGGCGTCTTCCTGCTGGCGCGCATCTTCTTCATCTACCTGCCCAGCGAGACGGCCATGAGCATCGTGGCGCACCTGGGCATGTTCACGGCGTTCTTCGCCGCGACGATCGCCACGACGCAGTTCGACATCAAGCGCATCCTGGCCTTCTCGACGCTCTCGCAGCTCGGCTACATGGTCATGGCGATCGGGCTGAACGGCACCGACGTGGCCATGTACCACCTCACGACGCACGCCTTCTTCAAGGCGCTGCTGTTCCTCGGGGCCGGGTCGGTGATCCACGCGGTGCACACGAACGACATCCGCGAGATGGGGGCGCTGTTCAAGAAGCTGCCGATCACGTCGACCGTGTTCCTGATCGGCACCCTCGCGCTGTGCGGCGTGCCGCCGCTGTCGGGCTTCTGGAGCAAGGACGGCATCCTGCACCTGACGCAGCACCCGCCCGTGTGGGGCGACGACGTGTTCATCCGCTGGCTCCCGACGATCACCGCCGTGCTCACCAGCTACTACATGTTCCGGCTGGTGTTCCTGACCTTCTTCGGCAAGCCGCGCTACCACGGGCACCCGCACGAGTCGTCGCCCAGCATGTGGGCTCCGATGGTGGTGCTGTGCGTGTTCGCGATCATCTCCGGACCGGTGCTGTTCACGCAGGAGGTCATCGACGGCTTCCGCTCGGTGACGCGCCCGCTCGGGGCCGGTGACTTCGAGCACATCCACGGCGACGCGCACACGATCCTGCACTCGCTGCTGATCTTCGGCGTCGGGGCGGGCGCGGCCTTCGCCGCGTTCTCGCGCAGGTGGGTCGACCCCGAGGTTGTGAAGCGCGCGCTCGGCCCCGTCCACCGGCTGTTCGACAACCGCTGGTACATCGACGACTTCTACGCCTGGATCGTCGAGCACGTGCAGCAGAACTTCGCCCGCCTGTGCGACCTGTTCGACCGCGTCGTCGTGATCGGCATCCTCGTGAACGGCTCCGCCTGGACGACCCGCGCCGTCGGCGCGCTCGCCGCCCGGTACCAGTCCGGCCAGGTGCGCACGTACGCCCTCCTCTTCGTGGCCGGTGTGGCCGCCCTGCTGGCGCTGAACCTCTAAGCCATGCTCGAAACGAACGTCCTCACGCTGTTCCTGGCCATCCCGTCCCTGGCGGCGTTGGCGATCTTCTTCATGCCGGCGGCCAGCAAGAGCCTGATCCGCACGCTGAGCGTCACCGCCGCGGCCGTCACCTTCGCGATGGCCATCTGGCTGTGCGTGAACTACGACCAGTCGGCGGCCGGCTTCCAGTACAAGGTCGTCGCGGCCTGGGTGCCGTCGATGGGCATCCAGTTCAAGCTGGGCGTCGACGGCATCTCGTGCGCGATGGTGCTTCTCACGTCGGTGGTGTACCTGGCCGGGGCGCTCGTGAGCCGCGCCGTCGAGTCGCGCGCGAAGGACTTCTACATCCTGCTGAACGTGCTCGTGGCGGGCGTCTTCGGCGTCTTCGTCTCGCTCGACCTGTTCTTCTTCTACTTCTTCTACGAGCTCGCGGTCGTGCCGATGTACCTGCTGATCGGGTACTGGGGCAGCACGAACCGCGAGTACGCCACGATGAAGCTCACGCTGTACCTCACGGCGGGTGCGGTCGTGGCGCTGCTCGGGCTGCTGATGGTCTACTACTCGGGCCTCACGTCCGAGCCGACCTTCGACCTCGAGGCGATGCTGGCGGCGGTCAACTCGGGCCACGGCCTGTCGATCGAGCGCCAGCGCGTGATCTTCCCGCTGCTGCTGGTGGGCTTCGCGACCATCGCGCCGATGTGGCCTCTGCACACATGGTCGCCGGGCGGCCACGCCGCCGCTCCGTCGGCGGCGTCGATGATGCACGCCGGCGTGCTCATGAAGCTCGGCTCGTTCGCGATCATCAGGGTCGCGATGCCGCTGCTGCCCGAGGGAGCCGTGACCTGGCTGCCGATGGTGGCCGTCCTGTGCTGCTTCAACATCATCTACGGCGGACTCGTCGCGCTGAACCAGCGCGACATGAAGTTCGTCATCGGGTACAGCTCGTCGAGCCACATGGGCTACGTGCTGCTGGGCATCGCCGCGCTCACGCAGACGAGCCTGAACGGCGCGGTCTTCCTGATGTTCGCGCACGGCGTGATGACGGCCCTGGCCTTCTCGCTGATCGGCTTCTTCTACGAGCAGACGCACACGCGCATGCTCGGCGACCTGGGCGGCCTCATGAAGCAGATCCCGTTCGTGGGCATCTGCTTCATGATGATGGCGATGGCCTCGCTCGGCCTGCCGGGCTTCGCGAACTTCGCGTCCGAGCTGATGGTCATCGTGGGCAGCTGGGAGCGCTACCCGGTCCAGACGATCCTGGCCATCTTCGGGCTCGTCATCGGCGCGACCTACCTGCTGCGCACGGTGCGCGCCGCCTTCCAGGGCGAGATGAACCCGAAGTGGGAGAAGCTGTACGACGCGAAGGGCTTCGACCGCGCGCCGTACCTGCTGCTGCTCACCGTGCTGATCTTCTTCGGCGTCTGCCCGTGGCCGATCGTCGACCTCATCTCGACGGGGGTCGCGCCCCTCGTCCAGACCCTGCACGCCGCCGAGGCGGGCCTCCTGGGACACTGATCCGTGGACATCGACACGACCCAGCTCCTGGCCGTCTTCTCCACCGAGGTGTGGCTCGGCGCCCTCGCGCTGCTGCTCATCCTGGTCGACCTCGTCGTCGGACGCGGCCGTCTCACCGGTCCGGCCGACATGGTGCGCATGGTCGCGCTCGCCGGCCTGGCGATCGTGCTCTGGCACACGTTCACGCTCGAGCCGAACTCGGGCGCGACGTGGGGCACGCTCGACACCTTCGCGATCTACTTCAAGCGCTTCTTCGTCGGCACCGCGCTGGTCACGCTGATCGTGTCACAGCCCTACGAGCAGCGCCTCGAGGCGGGACGCGGCGAGTTCCCGGCGTTGGTCGTGTTCACGACCATGGGCATGACGCTGCTCGCGTCGGTGTCCGACTTCGTGACGCTGTTCGTGGGCCTCGAGCTCGTGACCGTGACGCTGTTCATGCTCGCCGCGTGGCGTGCGGGCCTGCCCCGCAGCATCGAGGCGGGCATGAAGTTCGTCATCGTCGGTGCCATCGCCGCGGCCTTCCTGGTCTACGGCACGGCGTTCGTGTACGGCACGACGGGCAGCCTCGAGTTCTCGGCGGTGCGCGCCGCGGTGGGGGCCGGCAGCATCCCGATGGCGCTCAAGTTCGGCCTGCTGCTCGTGATCGTGGGGTTGAGCTTCAAGATCGGCGCCGTGCCCTTCCACCTCTGGATCCCCGACGTCTACCAGGGTGCGCCGACGCCCGTGACCGCCTTCCTCTCGGTGGGCAGCAAGGCCGCCGGCGTGGTGCTCATGATGCGCCTCGTGTTCTCGGTGCTCGGCCCGGGTGCCGCGCAGTGGGTCACCATCCTGGCCGGACTCTCGGCGCTGACGCTGCTCATGGGCAACCTGGGCGCGATCTCGCAGACCGACCTCAAGCGCTTCCTGGGCTACTCGGGCATCTCGCACGCGGGCTACCTGCTGCTCGCCATGTCGGTGGGCCCGGGCATCCTGGTCGGGACGCACGGCGCCGAGGCCCGCGAGTCGGCGGCCAGCGCGATCCTCTTCTACCTGGTCGCGTACCTGCTCGCGAACACGGTGGCCTTCCTGGTCATCATCATCGTCTCGCGCACCGACGACGACTCGCACATGGACCGCATCAACGGTCTGGCGCAGCGCAAGCCGTTCCTGGCCTTCGCGCTCACGGTCTCGATGCTCTCGCTGGCCGGCGTGCCGCCCTTCGCCGGTTTCGTGGCGAAGTTCATGATCCTGCGCGCGGCGATGGCCGACCCGGCGCTGCTGCCGTTCGTCGTGCTCGCGCTCGTGATGGTCGTCGTGAGCCTGTACTACTACCTGTGCATCCTCAAGCGCATGTACTTCCGCGACCCGATCGACGAGGGCGTGCTTGAGGAGCCGGGGCCGGCGGCACGCGTGCTGCTCTACGCCGGCGTGCTGGGATCGATCGCGCTCGGCGTCTACTTCAACCCGATCGTCGAGGCGGCGAACCTCGGCGCGCACTCGCTCTTCGGCTGATCGCGCGCCGCGCACCCGTCGAGCCGCTCGACGCGCAGCGCGGCGACCGCCCGAGGGACGTCCAGCGGGCCGGACGGGGCCGGCTTCAGCTCCAGTCGGCCTCGGCGTGCCCGAGTTCGCGTAGCGCGGCACGCAGCGTCGTCGCGGCCGCCGCCAGTTCGTCGGACGTGGCCGACTTCGCCCGGGAGAAGTCGAGGTCGCGCTCGGTCTGCATCGGCACGAGGTGCAGGTGCGTGTGGCGCACCTCGAGTCCCAGGATCACGAGCCCGACCTTGACCGGCGAGAACGCGCGCTGCTGCGCGAGGCCGATCGTGCGCGCCACGTCGAACAGGTGCGCCGAGAGGTCGGGCGGCACGTCGATCCAGTGGTCGACCTCGGCCCGCGGGACGACCAGCGCGTGCCCCGGGCGCAGCGGCTGGATCGAGAGGAACACGACGCAGCGCGCGTCCTTCCAGACGAAGTGGCCGGGCAGTTCGCCGTCGATGATGCGCGTGAAGAGCGTCGCCATGCTCGGTCTCCGGGACGGCTCCGGTATACCAGGGAGCGGACGCCCGAAGAGGCGCCTTCCGACGACGCGTCGTGACCGGTAAGAGGCGCGTCCGACGCACGTCGTAGCGGTTCGTCCCCCGGAGAGTGCGAGCATGTCGATGCCGTCCCGCCGCCCGCCCGTGATCATGCTGCTGTCCGCGTGCGTGCTCGTGCTCGCGGCCGCCTGCACCCGGTCCTCCGAACCCGCGCCGCAGGGCAGTCCGGCCTCGACCGCCTCGCTCGCGGAGGGGGGGGCGCAGGAGGCGGCGGCGGTCCAGGGCGGCAAGCGCATCCCGGCCGCCACCGGAGTCGTGAGCGGCACCGCAGCCGGAACCGCGGCCGGAGCCGGAACCGCGACCGAAGCCGGAACCGCGACCGAAGCCGGAACCGCGGCCGGAGCCGGAACCGCGACCGAAGCCGGAACCGACACGGCGGCCGAGGCCGACGCCGAGACGGACGCCGAACCCGACGGCCTCGTCCTGCGGTTGTCGGACGCGCGCGTGCCGGACGAGACGGCCGCAGGCGCCGGCGCCGCGCGTCCCGCGCCGGACGTCGTGCCGCTCGACGACGCGCGCACCGCCGCGCTGCTCGCGCGCATCGAGGCGCCGCGCGGCGAGCCGCGCGCGCCCGACGAAGCGCACCTGCGTCCGGGCTCGCTGCCGGCGCCGCGCACCGGCGCGACACGCGTCGATCCGTTCCCCGCGCCCTCCCCGGACGCCGCCGCGTCCCGTCCCACGCCGGAGGTGCCGCCGCTCGAGGTCGTGCGTCATGCGCCCGAGGGCGAGGTCGACGTGGCGCCGTTCGTGAGCGTCACGTTCAGCCAGCCGATGGTGCCGCTCGCGTCGCTCGAGGAGCTCGACGCGCTCGATCCGCCGGTGCGGCTCGTCCCGCAACCCGCGGGACGCTGGCGCTGGCTCGGCACCACGACGCTCGTCTTCGAGCCCGAGCTGCGCATGCCGGCGGCCACCGCGTACCAGGTCGAGATCCCGCAGGGGACGCGCTCGCAGCTCGGCGGCACGCTCGCGCAGCCCGTGCGCTTCACCTTCGCGACGCCGGCGCCGCGCCTGCTCGAGCTCACGCCCCGGGGCGACGCGGTCGGTCTCTCGGAGCTGCACGTGCTGCGCTTCGACCAGGCGATGGACGCCGCCGACGTGCTCGCGCACCTCGAGCTGCGCACGCCGGCCGCGTTGTTCGGCAGCACCCGCCACGCGGTGCGCGCCGCCACGCGCGACGAGCTGCTGGCCGTGCCGTGGATCCGCGCGTACGACGACGACGGACGCCTCGACCGGCTGGTGGGCTTCTTCCCGATCGAGCCGCTGCCGCGCGACACCGAGGTCACGGTGTCCGTGCCCGAGGGCCAGCACTCGGCCGAGGGCCCGCGCGGGACGCTCGACGCGCAGCAGCAGACCTACCACACGTATCCGCCGCTGCGTCTCGTCGACTCGTTCTGCGGCTGGTCGCACGACGCCGACTGCCGTCCCGGGTCGCGCTTCACGCTCGTCTTCAGCACGGCGCTCGACGCGTCGTCGGTCGCGGGCCTCGAGCACGTCGAGCCGCCGATCGACGACCTGCGCGTCGTCGCCGACGGCGCGCGACTCCAGCTCGACGGCGCCACCCGCGGTGGACGCAGCTACCGCGTGAGCGTGTCGGGCGCACTGCGCGACGTCTTCGGTCAGACGCTGGGCGACGACGCGAAGGCCTCGTTCCGCGTGCAGCACGCGCAGCCCGGTGCGGGCATCCCGGGCGGGGACGTGCTCGTGCTCGACCCGTACGACGCGCCCGGCGTCGACGCCGCCTGCGTGAACGTCGACAGCCTGCGCTACGAGGTCTACGCGGTCACGCCCGACGACTATCCTGCCTTCGCGCGCTGGACGCTGACGCCCTCGCGGCGCCGCAGCCAGTTCGCGGGCATCGGCACGCTCGCGTCCGAGGCCGAGCTCGCGGTGGGCGGCGAGCCCGACGTGGCCACCAAGGCCCGGCTGGACATCTCGTCCGGGCTGACCGGGCGCTTCGGGCACGTCGTGCTGCGCGCCGTCCTGCCCGACGGCCGGGGACGGGAGACGATCACGTCGCGCTGGGTGCAGCGCACCGCGCTGGCCGTCGACGTCCAGGCCGACGGCGACTCGCTGCTGGCGTGGGTCACGTCGCTGCGCACCGGCGAGCCGGTGGAGGGCGCGACGGTGCGGCTGCTGCCCGACGGCGCGAGCGCCACGAGCGACGCGCACGGCCTGTGTGTGCTGCCCGTCCCGCGCGGGCGCGCGCGCGATCAGGCGCTCGTGGCGACGCTGGGCGACGACTCGGTGCTCGTCCCGGGGAACTACGGCTGCTGGAACGCCGTCGACGCGGGACGCGTCCCGCGCGTGTACGTGCTCGACGACCGCGGCACGTACCAGCCCGGCGAGACGATCTCGCTGAAAGGCTGGGTGCGCGTCGTCGACGAGCGCACCGGCGGCGACCTCGAGGCCTACGACGATCCCACCGCGCAGACGATCGCCTGGACGCTGCGCGACGCGCGCGCGGCCGACCTCGGCTCGGGCGAGCTGCGTCTCGACGCGCACGGCGGCTTCGCGTTCACGACCGAGCTGCCCGACGGCAGCAACCTCGGCACGGCGTCCTTCACCTTCGAGATTCCCGGTGCGCAAGGCGTCGCGAAGGGGCGCGCCTTCCACAGCGTCGAGGTGCAGGAGTTCCGGCGCCCCGAGTTCGAGGTCACGCTCGCGCGCGACGAGGGCACGCCGCTCGTCGGCACCGAGCGCGTCGTCTCGGCGCGCGCCGCGTACTACACCGGCGCCGGCCTGCCCGACGCGCCGGTCGACTGGACGCTGCGCGCGAGTCCCGCGACGTACGCGCCGCCCGGCTGGGAGCGCTTCGCGTTCGGCACGTGGATCCCGTGGTGGCGCTTCGACGCCACGGGCTCCGGCGTCGAGCAGTCGTGGACGCACGAATCGCGCACCGACGCGCTGGGCGAGGCCGCGCTGCGCATGGCGTTCGACGGCATCGACCCGCCGCGGGCCACGAGCCTGCTGGTCGAGGCCGCCGTGACCGATCGCAATCGCCAGCGCTGGGCCGCGTCCACCACGCTGCTCGTGCATCCCGCCGCCGAGTACGTGGGACTGGCCACGACGCGTCCGTATGGCGACGCGGGCGAGGCGCTCGACGTCGACGTGATCGTGGCCGACCTCGACGGCGCCGCGGTCGAGGGACGCGACGTCGCGCTGCGCCTCGTGCGGCGCGAGTGGCGCCTCGACGACGGAGGCTGGCGCGAGGTCGACGTCGACGACTCGGCCGTGACCGCCGTCGTCACGTCCGGCGCCGAACCGGTCACGGCCTCGCTCGTGCCGTCGCGCGGCGGTCGCTGGCAGATCACCGCGCGCGTCCATGACGCCGAGGGCCGCGCGAACGAGAGCAGCCTCGACGTGTGGGTGCGCGGAGCGGGCGAGACGGTCGCGATGGCCGGACCGCTCCAGGCCGACGAGCTCGTGCTCGTGCCTTCGGGGAAGAGCTTCGCTCCCGGCGAGACCGCCGAGTTCCTGGTGCAGGCGCCGTTCGCCGCCGTGGCCGGACTGCTCACGGTGCAGCGCTCGGGGCTCGTGCGGCAGGTCCCGTTCACGCTCGAGGACGGCGCGGCCACCGTGCGGCTGCCGATCGAGCCGGGCGACGTGCCCGGCATCGAGGTGGGCGTCGAGGTGACGGGGACCGCGCTGCGCGGCGAGCCGGCCGTGCCGCGCCCGGCGTTCGCGAGCGCGTCGCTCTCGCTCGACGTGCCGCCCGAGGCGCGCCGCCTGCACGTCGAGCTGTCGCCCGAGCGCGCCGAGCTGCTGCCGGGCGACGCGACGTACGTCGACGTCACGGTGCGCGGCGCCGACGACGAGCCCGTCCCCGACGCGCAGGTGCTGCTCGTGGTGGCCGACGAGGCCGTGCTCGCGCTCTCGCGCTACACGCTCGCCGATCCGCTGGCGGTCATGTACGCGCGGCGTCCGTCGGGAGTCTGCAGCCTGCGGTTGCGTGACCTCGTCATGGTGGCCGAGCAGCCCGAGGCCTTCGCCGACGAGCTCGGCCTGGGCGGGGACGGCGACGAGATGGAGGCGATGCTGCGCTCCCTCGGCTACACCACGTCGGACGACGAAGCTCCCGCGGCTCGGCCGATGGCCACGACGGCGCTCAAGCGTCGCGCCGACGACGCGGAAGACGGCCTGCTCGACGCGTGGATGTCGACGTCCACGGCCGCGGACGAGGCGGCGCCGATCGAGCTGCGCGCCGACTTCTCGGCGCTCGCGCTGTTCCGTCCCGATGCGCTGACCGGCGACGACGGACGCGTGCGCGTGCCGTTCACGCTGCCGGACAGCCTCACGCGCTACCGCGTCATGGCCGTCGTGGCCGACCGCGCGCGGCGCTTCGGACTCTGCGAGGGCTCGCTCGTCGCGCGCCGTCCGCTCATGCTGCGTCCGTCGGCGCCGCGCTTCCTGAACTACGGCGACCGCTGCGAGCTGCCGCTGCTCGTGCAGAACGACACCGACGCGCCGATGTCCGTCGAGGTCGCCGCGTCCGCCGGCCTGCTCGCGCTGGACGGACCGCGCGGCCTCGCCGTCACGGTGCCCGCGCGCGACCGCGTCGAGCTGCGCTTCGCCGCGCGTCCCGAGGCGGCCGGCACGGCGCGCGTGGCGTTCGTCGCGGTCGACGCGGACGATCCGTCGCGGGCCGACGCCGCGCGCGTCGAGCTGCCCGTCTGGACGCCGGCCACGACCGAGGCCTTCGCGACCTACGGCGTGCTCGACGAGGGCGCCGCGATGCAACCCGTGCGTCCGCCGGCCCACGCGCTCGCTGCGTACGGCGGCCTGGACGTCTCGCTCTCGTCGACCGCGGTGGCGTCGCTCACCGACGCGGTGATCTCCGTCTACGACTATCCCTACGACTGCGCCGAGCAGCGCGCCTCGCGCCTGCTCGCGATCGCGGCGCTGAAGGACGTGCTGGCGGCGTTCGAGGCCGACGGATTGCCCGGGCCCGACGCGCTCGCGCGGCGCGTGCGCGACGACCTCGACCAGCTCGCGGCCGTCCAGCGCGACGACGGCGGCTTCGGCTTCTGGAGTCGCGACGGCGACGACTGGCCGTACCTCGGCGTGCACGTCACGTCGGCGCTGATCGCCGCGCGCGACGCCGGCTACGCCCCCGACGAGGACGTGCTCGCACGGGCGCTCGGCTACGTGCGCGAGATCCGCAAGCACGTCGACGCGATGCGTCCCGGGTATCCCGAGGCGGTCGAGCGCGCCATCGAGGCCTACGCGTTCGCCGTGCGCCGCCGCGCGGGGGACGACGTGGCGCGCGAGGCCGCGGCCTATGCCGACGGGCTCGACCTCGACGACGTCTCGCTCGAGACGGTGGGCTGGCTGCTCGAAGCGTGCGGCGGCGAGGCGCGCACCGAGGCGTCCACGCAGCGCATGCTGCGTCACGTCAGGAATCGCGCGGTGGAGACTCCCTCGCTGGCGGGCTTCACGAGCGAGTACCACGAGGGTGCGCATCTCGTGCTGGCCGGCTCGCACCGCACCGACGGCGTGCTGCTCGACGCGCTCATCACGGCCGCGCCGGACGACCCGCTCATCCCCAAGGTCGTCGCGGGACTGCAGGCGCACAAGATCGCCGGCCACTGGGGCTCGACCCAGGAGGACGTCTTCGCGCTCACCGCGCTGGGCCGCTACTTCGCGCTCTACGAGTCGGTCGAGCCCGACTTCGTCGCGCGCGCGTGGCTCGGCGACACGCTGGCCTCCGAGTCGGAGCTGCGTGGACGCACCACGGAGACGCACACCGTGCGCGTCCCGATGGTCGCGCTGCAGCAGGCGGCCGCGGCGGCGCCCGACGCGTCCGACGCCCCGCTCGTGCTCGCCAAGGACGGTCCGGGTCGCCTGTACTACCGGCTCGGCCTCGACTGGGCACCCGACGACCTGCGGCTCGCGGCGCGCGACGAGGGCTTCGCCGTGTCACGGCGCTACGAGGCCGTGGGCGATGCGTCCGACGTGCGCCAGGACGACGACGGCCTCTGGCACGTGCGCCTGGGCGCCGAGGTGCGCGTGCGCGTCTCGCTGTCCTGCGCCTGGCGGCGGCACCACGTGGCGCTCGTCGATCCGCTGCCCGCCGGCTTCGAGGCGCTCAACCCCGCGCTCGCCGTGACCGGCAGCGTCCCCGGCGACGAGTCGCCGTCGAAGGACCCGTGGTGGTGGTGGAGCCGCTGGTACCAGCACGACAACCTGCGCGACGAACGCGCCGAGGCCTTCACGTCCCTGCTCTGGCCCGGCAGCTACGAGTACGCCTACGTCTGCCGCGCCACGACCCCCGGCACCTTCGTCGTCCCACCCCCCAAGGCCGAGGAGATGTACACCCCCGAGACCTTCGGCCGCGGCGCCACGGCAAGGGTTGTGGTGGAGTGATGGTCGGCCCGATGCGCGACGGTGGGACTGCAAGGTCGGCCCATTGCGCGACGCGTCGGGCGACGTGGGACTGCGGCCAGGTGGGGGAACACCTGGCCTCCGTCCCACATCGCCCGCCGCTGCTCGCGCGGCGCTCCCTTCGCGAGATGGAAGGATGAACTGCTCGGCGGACGCGAGCAAACCGGCGGCGTGACGCGGCGCCCACTCCGCACGCGCGGCGCTTCACGCGCTGCGTGCGCGCCCACTGACCATCGTCACGCAGCATCGCGCAGCTTCGGACAGTCCTCGCCGCCTGCGGCGGCTGCGGAACTTGCAGCGCGCTGGGCATGTGCCTCGGGGCGCGCATTCCGGAGCGGGAGGAAGCTCAGCGCGCTGGCGCGCGGCTTCGCGGCGATTCGGCGCGCGCGTCGAGTCAAAGGATCTTTCGAGGCAGGTGGTGCGCGCCGCCGGGGTGAGTCTCGTGCGTGAGCATGATCGCGAAGGCTGACGACATCGAGCTGCGTGCCGGCTCTGGACGGCGCGCCGGCGCGCGTGATTCGCCGACGGCGCTGCGGCTCGATACGCTGCGAGTCGGCGGGACATGCAGGCGCTCGATCCTCGCGACTCGTGTCGAGTGTGCGGACCGGAGGAGCGCAGGGGGCGATCGCCCAGCGAGTTCCGCAGGCGCCGCAGGCGCCGAGGACTGCTCGAGCGGGGCGGTCGCCCCCGAGCACCCGGAGTGTCCGCACACACGGATCTCCAGCCCGCGAGCACGCGCGTGGAGTCGCCCCCCGCCGACTCGCCAACGCCGCCGTCCCGCCCCGCGGCGCGTCAGAGATCGATGAACAGGTCGGTGCTGTCGCAGGAGATGTCGTACGTCTCGACGTCCGCGCGCGCCGGGGGCGAGCAGCTGCCGGTGCGGACGTCGGCGGTGGCGCCGTGCAGGGGGCAGCGCACGACCGAGCCGGTCATGGCGCCTTCGGAGAACGAGCCGCCGGCGTGGGGGCAGGTGTCGTCGATGGCGTAGTACTGGCCGGTGGTGTTGAAGACCGCGATGCGCTTGCCGTCGATCTCGAGGCAGACGCCCTTGCCGACGGGGAAGTTCTCGACCGGTCCGATGTTCCTGAGGGGCACGCGGATCTCCTGGCTTCGGTGGGGGACTGGGCTTGCGGTCGCGCGGGCCGCCGGACGATTTGCGCCACCGGCGCGCCGTGCCGTGCGACGCCGCCGGGGTGGCGATTGTAGGAAACGCGCGCGCCGCGTCGACGGTGCGTCCCGCGGGTGGGCGTGCGCGCGGCCGCGTGCGTGCGTCGGGGCTCGGCTGCGGTACCATCGCGGGACGCGCGCCGTCGCCCGCGCGCGCGTCCCCGCGTGGAGGTCCCGCCGTGATCCTCTCCAGGCCGTCGGTGATCGTGCTGTGCGCGGCGCTGTGCGCGCCCGTGTCCCTCGCGTTCGGTCCGACGGCGTCCCTCGCCTCGACGCAGGACGCCGCCAAGGCGCCCGACGAGAAAGGCCTGCGCGAGGCCTTCCACTCGGCCTACCTGAGCCGGCTGCCCGAGGACCGCGCGCTGGCCGTGACGACCTTCGACGAGGCCACCCGCGCGTTGCCCGACGGCGGCTCGTCGCGGCTCGTGGCCAAGACCCTGGCCGAGGCGCTCGACGACGAATCGTTCACGGTGCGCGTCCCGGCGCTGCGGGCCCTCTCGTGGGGACGCCACGTCGACACGGTGCTCGACGTGCTGCCCAAGTTCCTCGACGACCTGCGCGACGACATCGAGAAGCTCTCGACGCGCCCGGACGAGGCCTCGCGCAACAGGATGCGCGACACGATCGTGCTCTACGGCGAGGGCGCCAAGGCCCTGGCCACGCACGCCGACGACCGCGTGGTCGACTACCTCGCGGGCGAGATCCGAACGCTGCGCCCGTCGGGTTCGTCGACGAACATCTACTCGCTGCGCATGATCGTCCCGCTGGCCGACGCGCTGCTCATGCTCGGGTCGCGCGAGGCGGTCGAGGCCGTGGTGAAGGCCACCGCGTCCTTCGGCGGCGGCGAGATGCGCTGGGACAACGTCAAGAAGGCGGCCGGCGAGCTGCACGAGTCGCTGGCGCGCTTCGCCGAGTCGAAGGGCGATGCGGCGCCGACGTTCGACGACTTCTACGACCAGTCCTGGCACACCTGGTACGAGAAGCACGAGGACGAGCTGCCGAAGAAGCTGGGCAAGCTCAAGCAGCCCACCGAGCGTCCGGCGTACGAGCCGGAGGATCGCGTTCCCGACCGCGCCGGCCCGGGACGCGTCGAGCGCCCGTGAGCCGTCCGCCGTTCCACCTCGCGTTCCCGGTGCACGACCTCGCGGCGGCGCGCGCGTTCTACGGCGGACTGCTCGGGTGTCCCGAGGGGCGCAGCAGCGAGACGTGGGTCGACTTCGACCTGCGCGGGCACCAGATCGTGGCGCACCTCGTCGAGGGCGACGCGACCGGACCCGTCCCGCGCCACGACGTCGACGGCGACCTGGTGCCGGTGCGCCACTTCGGCCTCGTGCTCGGGTGGGACGAGTGGCACGCGTTCGCCGACGCGCTCGCCGCGCGCGGGGTCGACTTCGCGGTGCGTCCGCACGTGCGTTTCGCAGGCAGGGTCGGCGAGCAGGCCACGCTGTTCGTGCTCGACCCGAGCGGCAACGCGCTCGAGTTCAAGGCCTTCAAGGATCCTGCGCGCCTCTTCGCGCGCTGAGCGGGAGGAGTCGTCCTCCGCCTTGTCGAAACGGCGATCGCGTGGCAGGCTTTTGCGCGCGGCGGGAGGACGTGCGGGGGGTGGCGTGGGTTACCAACGCGAGAGCTGTGCGATCTTCATCAGCGCGCGCACCGAGGAGATGTCGTGGGAGCGTCACGCGGCTTACCATGCGATCCGTCGAGCCGGCCTGTTCCCCCTGACCTTTGACACGGCGCTCAACGAGCTGAGCGATCGCGCGTTGCCGCAGGCACCGCCGAGGCGTGCCGACTACGTGAGGTCTTCCGGGACGCGTTGTATCGCCGACCAAGTCGACGCGCTGCTCGATGCCTCGCGCTTCTTCGTGGGCGTCTACGGCGAATCGATGGGGCTGCCGGACTACACCCTCGGCTGGCTGACCTGGCTCGAATACGAGTTCCTGCGCTTCGTCAGCGCGCGGCTCCAGGCGATGGCGTGGCCGAGGAGTGATGTAGCTGGCTTCCTCGACGGCCTCCCCCGCGAGGCACGCATGCTGTTCGCGAGTCCGGAGAGGAGGCCGGGCGAGCAGCGTCCGAGAGCCGAGCTGTTGAGCGAGTGCTTGCGCATCCATGCGTACGTGCACTGGCTGAGGGACGTCCTCGCGGGGCAGGGCACCAAGTGGGTCGTCGACAAGGTACAGGCCATCCTTCAGCTCGACATGTTGTTCCTGGTCAAGAAACCCACCGATCGCGACTACGCCCCGTCGCGCGACCTGGCCGAGTTCCTGGGCGGGCTCCGATGTCGGACACCGACCGTCCGCACACACCGGGCGCCGTGGGCCAAGAACCACCAGCGCTACAGGCCCGCCCACCTGCAGGTCTTCAGCGCCGTGCTCGCTCGTGGGCGCGAGTGGCTGCAGCAACACCACAAGGAACGAGCGGAGCAGGCGGTTCGGAATCAGGCAAGTCAGGAACCACGCGCGCCCTCGTCCGAAGTCGTCCGGTTCGAGATCTCACCGCGGCTCCCGGTAGCCAATCCGCCGGCCGTGCTCTACCGCCTGCTGCGCGTGCTGTTGCTCGAGGGCCTCGACGTGCGTCGGCTGTGCGCAGACTGGGGCGACGAGCAGGGCCACCGATTCGTGGTCTGCGAGGCAGTCTCCTACGACACTGCCGGCATCATGCCGAGAAGCAGCGCGCCCGTACAGGACGCCCTGCGGAACGGGCTCGGACTCCCCGAGGCCGACTTCGCGATCCGCATCCTTGATGCGAAGCAGGTCGACGCCCGTATGCCGACGCGCTCCTCGCACGGGACGTCCTCTCGGCAGTGCATGCTGCACTTCGTCGACGTACCCGGCATCCTGTGGGCTGCCGTGAGCCTGGTGACGGCGCACCACGGCAACATCGTCTCGCTCGACGCTCGCGCGACCCCGGACGTCCCGGCACTGCACTCCGCCAGTGCCACGTGCGTGATCTTCTTCGAGATGGCGGAATCGTTGGCGAGTCCGCCGCCAGACCCGGAACTCGAATACGAGCTGGGTTGCATCCATGGCATGCTGGGCGTCTCGTTGGGCCCTCCCGAGCAGGCCCGGGGCGGGCTGCCGTGAGCGATCGACCCCAATCGACCCCGATTCGGAGCCGACTCTTGCGACTCTGCTCTACGCATATCGTGCTCGCGGGCATCGTCTTGGCCGCGGGTTGCGCGGGCGTGGCGCTGCCCGAGGCGCCCGCCGACGCCGAGTCCTTCGTGGCGGCCGTGCAGGCGGCCCACCGGGCGCCCACGACGGCGACCTTCACCCAGGACGCCGACGTGCTCGCGCCGGACGGCACGGTCACCGGGACCTCGGTCATGGACGAGTGGCTCTCGATCCCCGGGCACCTGCGCATCGACGTGCGCGGCGACGACCCGCAGAGCGTCCTGTACCACCCCGCGGGCCGCACGCTCGTCCGCTCCGACGGCACGCAGGTGGACAGCCCGCGCCCGTCGCTGGCGATGCTGCTCATGCTCGACGTGCTGGCCGAGGCACCGGCGCGCTGGCTCGAGCGCGCGCGTGACGCGGGCCTCGACACGTCGATCGTGTCGTCCAGCGTGTGGGACGGGCGGCCGGCGTTCCTGCTCGGCGCGCACCCCGGGCAGCTCGACCGCGTGCAGCTCTGGGTCGACGCCGAGACGCTGCTCCCGGTGCGCTACGTCGAGCTCTCGCCGGGGCCGGACGGCGAGTCCCACGTGCTCGAGGGTCGCGCGTCCGAGTACCGCGACTTCGGCGGCGTCCCCTTCCACACGCGCTTCCTGTTCCTCGAGGACGGCGTGCCGGTCGTGCAGGAGCGCTACCGCGACGTGCGCGTCGACGTCCCGCTCGAGCCGGGCACGTTCGACCCGGCGATCGTGGCGCGGCGCTTTCAGGGCGCGGGCTGAACCGGGAGGCGCTCGGCGCGGCGGCCGGGCGGCGCGACCGCGGTTCAGCTCGAGGCCGACTCCCACGCACGCTCGAGGGCCGGCACCAGGACCCCGCCGTGCGAGGCGTCCCAGGCCGGGCGTCCGTCGACGAACAGGATCGCCTGGGGCGACGCGTGCGGCACGCCGCAGGCCTCGGCCAGGCCGCGGGCCGTCCGGCGGTCGGCGATCACGTCGACGAACAGCGCCGGCACGTCGGGGTGCGCTCCGAGGAAGCGCTGCCACTGCTCGTGGGCGGCGTGGCTGGTGGGGCAGATGGGCGAGTGCTTGAACAGCAGCACCCGCGGATGGGCGGCGATTCCGCGCTCGAAATCGTCGAGGCTGTGCAGGACCGACTGGGGCATGGGCGGAACGATTCTCCCTCGGGATGGTCAGGTCGGTTGGTAGACTCGCCCCGGATCCCGCGGGGCCGGGCCGTCGCCCCGCGATCCACGGGGACGTTCCATGATCTACTCAGCAACCACCGAGTATGCCATCCGGGCGCTGGCGCACATCGCCACGTTGACCCCCGGTGAGCGCATCCTGGCGCGCGACCTCGCCGCCGAGACGGGCATCCCGCGCCAGTTCCTGGGAAAGATCCTGCACCGGCTCGCGCGCCAGCACTTCCTCGACTCGGCCAAGGGACGCGGCGGCGGCTTCCGATTCGCGAAGGAGCCGGGCGAGATCTGCGTGGCCGACGTGGTCGAGGCCATGGAGGGCGTCGGGGGCGCGAAGAAGTGCGTCCTCGGGCTCGACGAGTGCAGCGACGACCAGCCCTGCCCGATGCACGACGAATGGGTGGGATTCCGGCGCCGGCTCATGGAGCGCGTCTACTCGATGTCGATCTCCGACCTCGGGCGCAATCTCGACGCCAAGCGCAAGATGATCGCCGCCCAGGGCGGCACGTCGCCCGCCGCGGACGCCCCGGTGAAGTCCGACGACTGAGCGACGGACGCCGCCCCGGCGGCGTGACTCAGACCGCCGCGCGTTCGGGCAGCAGACGCCCGAGGTTTCCGCCCATCACGGCCGCGACCTCGTCCGACGAGAGCGCCGCCTCGTGCATGGCGGCCATCTGCACGTCGCGCAGGTCGCCGCGCCAGCCGCGCGGGAAGGTGCTCGAGTCGGTGCCGAACAGCACGCGCTCGTGTCCCAGCACGTCGACCGCCGCGCGGAACACGCGCGCCAGGCTCGGACGCTCGGGCTGGGTGAGCATCCAGTCGTTGCTCGACGAGCTGTCGACGCACACGTTCTCGCACTGCGAGCCGGTCATGAGCGCCTCGCGCAGGAAGCCCGCGCCGAAGTGCGGGATCACGAACGTCACGTCGCGGAAGCGGTTGGCCGCGGGCACGATCGAGAGCGGGTTCGCGAACGCGAGGTCGTACGGCCGCGGGTGGCCGAGCAGGTCGCGCAGCTTTACCGTGAGGATGCCGCAGTGCACGATGACCGGCGCGCCGTGCGCCCGGGCCAGCTCGTAGATCGGGTCGAGCCGCGCGTCGGACGCTCCCACGTGGTGCATCGCGGGGAACAGCAGGATGCCGCGCAGTCCGAGCTCGCCCAGGCAGCGCTCGACGAACGCCGCCGCGTCGGGTGCACGCGGGTCGACGAGCGTGTAGCCGACCAGGCGTCCCGCCGCGCGGCGCACGGCCTCGGCCACCACGGCGGCCTCCGGCGGGACGCTCGCGAAGGTCACCATGCGTCGCACGCCGGCACGATCCATCTCGGCCAGCCAGCGGTCGGTGTGGGCCGCCGTGTCGTCGGACGGGGTCTCGAGCCCGGTCTTCGCCGCGACCTCGGCCAGCAGCGCGGCGGGGTCGCCGCCGCGCGGCGACTGCTTCGCGAGGGTGGTGAAGAAGGTCGACGAGAAGAAGTGCGTGTGCGCGTCCTGGATGTCCATGGCCGAGATCATACCGGTCGCGGGCCGCATCCGAGCCTCCCGGTCCGGCGGTGGAGGACGGCCCGCGGGCCCGCTAGACTGCCCCGACCATGAGCGACGCGACCACGGCGCCGGCGACGGGCACGCTGCGACTGCGTTCGCGCGGCTTCGCGAGCTTCCTCGCCACGCAGTTCCTGGGCGCGTTCAATGACAACGCGTTCAAGCTCGCTCTGCTGCTCTTCCTGCAGCAGGTGGCGACGTCCGAGAGGCACGAGCGCACCCTGTGGATGTTCGCCCAGGCGCTCTTCGCCCTGCCGTTCATCGTCTTCGCCTCGTGGGCCGGCGCCTGGGCCGACCGGCAGCCCAAGAGCGGCGTGATCCGGCTCATGAAGCTGGCCGAGATCGGCATCATGCTCGCGGGCGTGGGGGCGTTCGCACTCGGGAACATCCCGCTGCTGTACGTCGTGCTGTTCGCCATGAGCACGCAGTCGGCGTTCTTCGGTCCGGGCAAGTACGGCTACCTGGCCGAGACGGTGCGCGACCAGGATCTCTCGCGCGCCAACGGCCTGGTGCAGATGACGACCATGGTGGCGGTCGTGACCGGCGCGCAGTTCGGCAGCGGTGTCTACGGGGGGGCGTCCGAGGCCGGCTACGGCGCGCTGGCCTTCGTGGCCGTGGCCGTGATCGGCTTCCTGACCTCGCTCGGCGTGCCCAAGGTGGCTCCCGCGCGTCCGCTCGCGGAGATCCCGCGCAACCCGTTCGCGGAGTCCTGGTCGACGTGGTGCGACGTGCGCAAGAACCGCACGCTGCTCTACACCGTCCTGGGCGTCGGGCACTTCTGGCTGCTGGGCGCCCTGCTGCAGCTCGAGCTGATCGACTACGCCAAGGAGACGCTCGGGCTCGGGGACGGCGGCGCCGCGCTGCTCATGAACTCGGCGCTGATCGGCATCGCGGTGGGCAGCCTGCTCGCCGCGCGCTGGTCCGAGGGGCGGGTCGAGCTCGGCCTCGTGCCGCTGGGCGCCGCGGCGATGAGCGTCGGGCTGCTGTTCCTGTCGTTCGTCGAGCCGGTGCCGCGCGGTCCCCACGGCGAGCTCTCGGGTTCGATCTTCGCCGCGTTCGCCATCGTGCTCGTGATGGGCGCCTCGGGCGGACTGTTCATCGTGCCGCTCCAGGCGCTCCTCCAGCAGCACGCGCCCGAGGGCGAGAAGGGACGCTTCACGGCCTTCGGCAACCTGGTCAGCTTCGTCGGCGTGTGCATCTCGGCGCTCTTCATCCAGGTCAAGGGTCTCTTCGACCTCACGTCGCCGCAGCAGTTCATGCTCATCGCCGCGCTCTCGCTGGCCGGGACGTTCGTGAGCCTGCGCCTGCTGCCGTTCGCCTTCGTGCGGCTCGTGGGCTGGCTGCTCGCGCACACGCTCTACCGCATCCGCGTGCGCGGGCTCGAGAAGCTGCCGGCCCAGGGCGGCGCGCTCGTGCTGAGCAACCACGTGAGCTGGGTCGACGCGCTCATCCTGGGCGTCTGCACCCGGCGCGGCATGCACTTCCTGATGTACCGCTCGTACTACGAGTGGAAGCCCACGCACTGGTTCTTCAAGCTCGTGGGCTGCATCCCGATCGCGTCGGGAGACGCGCCCGAGGTGGTCAAGGCCTCGCTCGACGCCGCCGGGCAGTTCCTCGACGAGGGCAAGGTCGTCGTCGTGTTCGCCGAGGGCGCGGTCACGCGGCTCGGGCACATGCTCCCGTTCCGACGCGGCTACCAGCGCATCATCGCGGGACGCGACGTGCCGATCGTCCCGGTCTGCCTCGACGGGCTGTGGGGCTCGGTCTTCAGCCACGAGCGCGGGCGCCTGCTGTTCAAGCTGCCGCGCGCGTTCCCCTACCCGGTCACGGTCACCTTCGGCGATCCGCTCCCGTCGACCGCGCAGCCGCACGAGGTGCGGCGCGCCATCCGCCTGCTCTCGACCGACGCCTGGGAGCAGCGCAAGTTCGCGCGCCTGCCCCTCGACGTGACGCTGCTGCGCGAGGAGCGGCGCACGTTCCGCGCCACGCTCTTCGAGCCGGGACGTCCCGGCCTCTCGCCCGCGCGCCTGCTCGCGCGCGCCGCGTGCCTGGCCCGCGACTGGGACCGCCCGCTCGGCGAACCGCACCACGTGGCCGTGCGCGTGCGCCCCGGGCAGGACGCCGCCGTGGCGATCCTGGCCGTCATGCTCACAGGACGCATCCCGGTGCCGCTCGACCCGTCGCTGCCCGAGGGCGAGTTCCGGCGTCGGCTGCGCGCGGCGCGTTGCGGTTCGTTGGTCGACGCATCCGACGAGGCCGCGCCGGCGCTGCCCGAGGACGTCCCCGAGGACTTCGCCGTGCTGCGCGTCGATGCGGCCGTCGCGCGCCTCGGTGCGCGCGAGGGATTCACCATGCTGCGGCACGCGCTGCTGCCGCTGCGCATGGTCGAGCGGCGCGAGCGCGTGGCCACCGACGCCCCGGCGATGATCGTGTTCGCCGAGGCCAAGCCGCTCGACCCCGGGCTGCCCGGCGACACGCCCGCGCCGGCGCCCGACGACGCCGAGGCCGACGACACCCGGCCGCGTCCGGTGGTGCTCTCGCACTTCAACGTGATCAGCAACGTCGAGGCCTTCCGCACGGTGATCGACGTGACCGAGCGCGACGGCGTGCTGGGCGTGCTGCCGCTCTCGGGCTCGTACGGTCTCGTGCTCACGCTCTGGCTGCCGCTGCTCACGCGCCTGCGCGTGGCGTGGCACAAGACCCCGTCCCGCGGACGGGCGGTGGGCAAGTTCGTCGAGAGGCACCGGCTCACGCTGCTGCCCGCCACGCCGGCGTTGCTCGAGGGCTTCCTCGAGACCACCCGTCCCGACCAGTTCGGCAGCCTGCGCTACGTGCTCACGGCGCAGCAACGGCTCGAACCCGAACTGCGCCGACGTTTCGAGGAGACCTTCGGCATCACGCCGGTCGAGGCGTACGTGGCGAGCGAGGCGACCGCGCTCATCGCGCTCAACACGGTCAACGTGCGCGCCGTCGGCACCTTCCAGCGCGGGACGCGCGTGGGCACCGTCGGGCACCCGCTGCCGGGCGTCAGCATCGAAGTGGTCGACCCGCGCACGGGACGTCCGCTGCCGTACGACGCGCCGGGCCTGCTGCGCGTCTCGGGGCCGGGCGTGATGCACGGATACCTCGACGATCCACAGGCCACCGCGCGCGTGCTCGACGGGCGCGTGCTGCGCGGTCGCGACCTGGGCCGCATGGACGAGGACGGCTTCCTGGTGCTCGAGCGGCGCCGTTCAGCGCAGCCAGAGCAGGTACCAACGGCGCCGCTTGCGCCCCTCGACCGCCGGGCCGAGTGAGGTGAGCACCATCTCGGCCGCGCGCAGGTAGTCCTTCACGCACGGCGTGCAGCCGCTGTTGCAGCACTGGAACGAGCCCGGGTCGGCCGTGCCGGTGACGAGCTTGCGCACGGGGTCGACGAGGTACTCGTCGAGGCCGTGCTTGCGACACGCGCGCTGCAGAGTCTCCTCGAAGCGCGGGTGCTCGACGATCTTCGGTGACGGTCCCGTGGGCATCTGCGTGTCGATCGGGGTGGGGGGACGGCGTCGGGCTCAGCGTCCCTCGGCCAGGGCCTTCGCGTAGATCTTCTCGGCCTTGGGCATGGCCTTCTGCAGTCGCGCGATGCGCGTCTCCTCGGACGGGTGCGTCGAGAGGATCTCGGGCGGACGCTCGCCGCCCAGCGCCGCCATGCGCTCCCAGAGCGTGACCGCGGCGTGCGGGTCGTAGCCGGCGTCGGCGGCGAGCTCGAGTCCCAGCAGGTCGGCCTCGGTCTCGTGCGAGCGGCTGAACGGCAGCACGACGGCCGTGCTGCCGAAGGCGCCCAGCGCCTGGTGCACGAGCTCGCGGTCCTCGGCGGGATAGTTGCCGGCCAGCACGTCGGCCAGCGAGACGCCCAGGGAGACGAGCACGTCGTTCGTGATGCGCGCCGCGCCGTGCCGCAGGAGCACGTGGCTGACCTCGTGCCCGAGCACCATGGCGAGCGACTGCTCGTCCTGGGTGACCGGCAGCAGGCCCGTGTAGACCGCCGACTTGCCCCCGGGCAGCGCCCACGCGTTGGCCACGGGCTCGGAGATGAGCGCGAACTCCCATGCGTACTCGGCCGAGGCGGGGAAGCGGCGTGTCGCCGCGGCCGCCACCCGCGCACCCACGCGCTGCACCATGTCGCGGTCCTTGCCGCTCGTGACGAGCGTGCCTGCGGTCTGGGCCGCGCTCATGGTCTCGGCCCAGGTCTGCGCGCCCATCGGGTCTTCGAAGTGCGGCACGTAGTCGGGCACGGTCTGGCACGCGGACAGGGCGCAGGCCAGCAGCAGGGCGGACAGCGAGGACTTCATCGGGCGCGCGACTCCGAGGGGACGCCGGGCCGCCCAGGGTAGCAGCGCGCCCGCGCGGCCATCCATCCCCGCGGGATTCAGCCGACGGGCGTCGCGGTCACGAAGCGGCAGCCGGGCGCACCGCCGGCGAACGGCACGTCGAGCACGGGACGCGCGCCGGGCGCACCGGGCGTCCAGAGCAGGGCCACGTCGCGGCCGCCGAGGGGCAGCGTGCGCAGGGTCTCGTCGGCATGGTCGCGCGCGCGGTAGCCCGGCAGGTCGCTGGACAGGTCGGCGTCGCCGAACGCGTCGACGAGACACGCGATGCCGGGCGCGCCGCGGTGCAGCACGCGTCCCTGCCGGCCGAGCGCGGCCACGGCGGCGTCGGCATCGCGCGCGTCGACGACGATCAGCTCGGCGTGCACGAAGCCGGTGGCGATGCCGTCCGTCGTGCCGTGCCAGCGGTCCTCGCGGAAGACGCGGCGCGCGACGTCGGGCGTCATCGCGGCCCACTCGGCGAGCGACGGCGTGTAGCCGCCGCCGCCGGGCGTGCGCACGATCGCGCCGCGTTCGGACAGCTCGTCGCGTCCGGACGCGCCGGCGCCGGCGCGCAGGCCGAAGGGCGCCGTCGTGCGTCGCTCCGCGAGCAGCGCCACGCGCAGCGGACGCAGGAACTCGAGCTCGCGCAGCATGCCGTCGCCGCCGCGCCACACGCCGCGTCCGCCCGAGCCGCGCCGGATCGCGACGCGCCGCACGACCACCGGGCAGCGTTGCTCGAGCACCTCGGGATCGGTGGCGCGCGTGTTCGTCATGTGCACCTGCACCGCCGACGCGCCGTCGAAGCCGAGTCCCGCGCCGGAGCCGCCGCCGATCGTCTCGTAGTAGCCGAACGTCCCGTCGCCGAACGTGAGGTTGTTCATCGTCCCCTGGGACGCGCCCAGCAAGCCCAGCGCGCCGTAGAGCACGTCGACCACGCGCTGCGAGGTCTCGACGTTGCCGCCGACGACGGCCGCCGGCGGACGCGGGTCGAGCAGCGATCCCTCGGGCACGACGATCTCGAGCGGACGCAGGCAGCCGGCGTTGAGCGGCACGTCGCGCGCCGCGAGCGTGCGGAAGACGTACAGCACGCAGGCCGTGGTCACGGCGCGCGGCGCGTTGCGATTGTCGGGCTGCTGCGGCGACGTGCCCGTGAAGTCGATCACGGCCCGTCCGTCGTGTACGGCGATCGCGACGCGGATGCGCGCGCCGCCGTCGAGCGCGTCCTCGAAGGTGCCGTCGCGCAGGCGCGCCACGACCTCGCGCATGGCCTCCTCGCCGTTGTCCTGCACGTGGGCCATCCAGGCCCGGACGAACGCCGTGTCGTGCGCGTCGCACAGCTCGTGCAGCAGCTCGACGCCGGTGCGGTTGCAGGCCACCTGGGCGCGCAGGTCGGCCAGCCGTTCGGGGACGTCGCGCGTCCCCGCGGCCGTGAGGGTGGCCGCGACCTCGGCGTCGTGCAGCACGCCGTCGCGCAGCAGGAGCACGTCGGCCAGCAGCGCTCCCTCGTCGGCCAGCGTGCGCGAGTCGGGCGGCATCGAACCCGGGCTGCTGCCGCCCACGTCGGCGTGGTGACCGCGGTTCGCCACCAGGAACGCCAGCCGTCCCTCGCGGAAGACCGGCGTGACGACGGTCAGGTCGGGCAGGTGCGAGCCGCCGTGGTACGGATCGTTGCTGAGCCACGCGTCGCCGTCGCGCAGCTCGCGGTGCGCGAGCAGGTGGCGCACGGTCTCGTCCATCGCGCCCAGGTGCACGGGGATGTGCGGCGCGTTCGCGACCAGGCCGCCGTCCGCGTCGAAGAGCGCGCACGAGAAGTCGCGCCGCTCCTTGACGTTCGTGCTGTGCGCGAGGCGCCGCAGCTGCTCGCCCATCTGCTCGGCGATCGACATGAAGCGCCGCGACATGACCTCGAGCGTGACGGGATCGCGCGCGGTCGACGTGCGCACCGGCGCATCGGAGCCGAGCGTGTCGGTGAGCAGGAGCACGCGCCGTCCGTCGACGCGCGCCGTCCAGCCGGGGGCCAGCCAGGTGGTCGAGGCGTCCTCGGTGACCAGCGCCGGGCCGGCGAGCTCGTCCCCGGGGCGCAGCGCGTCGCGGCGGAAGATCGCGACCTCTCCGTCGCGCGCGATCGGCTCGGGACGCCGAGTCACGCAGCCCTCCTCGGGCTCGTCGAGGCGATCGACGCGTCCCACGGCCTCGACGCGCGCCGCGGTCACCTCGACCGGGTGCCCCGGACGCCGCAGGCCCAGACGCCGCTCGTGCAGGTCCTCGAAGCGCGCACGCCAGTCGGGCGTGAACGGCACGGTCAGCACGTCGGACGCGCCGGCGTAGCGCACGTCGAGCGAGCGCCGCAGCTCGATGCGCCCGGCGCCCTGGGCGCGCAGCGCCGCCTCGGCCTCGGCGTCCGGGAAGGGCGGTGCGAAGTCGGGGCCCGGGTCGCGCGGGGGACGCCCCGCGTCGTCGACGAGCGCGGCCTCGGCGTGCTGCTCGAGGTCGGCGAGACCCATGCCGAAGGCCGAGAGCACGCCGGCCAGCGGGTGCACGAGCACCGTGCGGATGCCGAGCTTGCGCGCGACCGCGCAGCAGTGCTGTCCGCCGGCGCCGCCGAAGCACACCAGCGCGTGCTCGCGCACGTCGTGTCCGCGGGCGGTGCTCACGCGACGGATGGCGGCGGCCATCGACTCGTCGGCGACCTCGACGAAGCCGCGCGCGGCGGCCAGCGGGTCGCCGAACGCCGCGAGCCGCGCGCGCGACGCCTCGACGTCGAGGGCCATGTGCGGGAAGGCGTCGGCGCGGATGCGTCCCAGGACGACGTTCGCGTCGGTCACGGTGGCCGGGCCGCCGCGTCCGTAGCAGGCAGGGCCGGGATCGGCGCCGGCGCTGCGCGGGCCCACGGCGAAGCGTCCGTCGACGAGCGAGAGCACCGAGCCTCCGCCCGCGGCGACGGTCACGATGTCGAGCGCCGGCGAGCGGATGCGCAGCCCGTCGACCTCGGTCTCGTGCACGCGTTCGAGGTGCTCGCCGCAGCGGCACACGTCGGTGGACGTCCCGCCCATGTCGAAGCCGATCACCTGGGCGAAGCCGCCGAGGCGCGCCACGTGGCGCGTCGCCACCACGCCGCCCGCCGGCCCGGAGAGGATCGCGGCGCGTCCGCTGAAGTGCTCGGGCGCCGCGAGCCCGCCGGACGACTGCATGCACAGCACGCGCGCGCCGGGTGCCGACGCGCGGCTCACCGACGCGCGCAGTCCCGGCGTGAGGTACGCGTCGGCCACCGTCGTGTCGAGCCGCGGGACGAGCCCGATGCCGGGCGACGCGCGGTGCGAGAGCGTCACGTGCCGCACGCCGGCCTCGCGCGCCACGCGCTCGACGAGCAGCTCGTGCGCGGGCTCGATCCACGCGTTGCAGAGCACGACGGCGATCGCGTCCCAGCCCGCCACCGCGCGTCGGATCTGCTCGACGTCGGGAGCCTGCCGGATCGTGCCGTCGGCCAGCACGCGCTCGTCGAGCTCGACCACCGCGGCGTGCAGCGGACGGCGCGGCGCGATGCGCAGCGCGAAGAGATCGGGACGCTCCTGGCTGCCGATCAGGGGCAGGTCGGCGAAGCCGCGCGTGGTCAGCAGCAGGACGCGCTCGCCGGCGCGCTCGAGCAGCGCGTTCGTGGCCACCGTGGTGCCGAGGCGCAGCTCGGAGACGTCGAGGCCGTCGGCGACCACCTCGGTGGCGTCGTCCCAGGCGTCGCAGCGCGAGAGCAGCTTGCGCACCGTGAGCCGTCCGTCGGGCGCGCGCGCGACGACGTCGGTGAAGGTGCCTCCGCGATCGACGAGCAGGTGCCACACGGCGGCGGATTCTAACCCGCAGCCGGTGCGTCCCGACGCGCGGCGCCGACGGCGCGGGGGACGCGTCCGGCGCGCGAGCCGTGTGCGTGGCGCGCGCGCCCTGGTATGCTCCCGGCCCGCGGCGGCGCGTCGGCGTCCCGCGCACGAATCGCGGCCCGGAGCGTCGAGCATGGCGAGCAAGAGCGGCCAGAAGGTCTTCTGCCAGCAGTGCGGCAAGGACATCACCGGCGCCGAGCGCACCTTCTACGGCAACGTGATCTGCAGCGAGGAGTGCCGCGAGAAGCTGGCCGAGGCGATCTACTTCCGCGACGGTCCGCCCGATCCCGAGGGCACCTGGTTCTGCCCGCACTGCGGCAAGCCGAACAAGGTCGGCAACCCGCGGGCCGAGGCGCGTCCCGACTGCACGAGCTGCGGCAAGCCGCTCGACCCGGCCAGCGCGGCACCGCCCAAGCGCAGCGGCTGCCTGTCGCTGCTGCTGCTCCCGCTGCTGCTCGGCGTGGGCTGGTCGCTGCTCTAGTCCTGCGTGACGCGGTCGGCGCGCGCCGCGTCAGTCGCGCGCCGGCGGACCGTCGCAGGCCGGCTCCGAGAACAGCGCGCCGTCTTCGAGCCGCGCGGCGGTGAGCGAGCCGCCCCAGACGCACCCGGTGTCGAGCGCGAGCAGGTCGTCGCGCACGCACAGTCCGAGCGCGGCCCAGTGACCGCACACGATCGGCGTGCCGGCGCTGCGCCGTCCCGGGACGTCGAACCACGGCAGGCAGCCGGCCGGCGCCTCGTCCGGCGGACCGCTGAAGCGCTCGCACGGCACGCCGTCGGCGCGGCACGTGCGCAGGCGCGTGAGAAGGCCGATGAGCGCACGCGTGCGCTGCGGCTCCGGCAGGTCCGCGTCCCACGCGGGCGGGACGCTGCCCGGTGGGGGGCGCCGCAGCGCGTCGAGCAGGGCACCGCGCGACGCGGGGTCGGCCAGGCGCGCCGAGAGCGGTGCGGCCAGCGCCAGCGCGTCGTCCGCCGTCCAAGAGGGATGCAGGCCGGCGTGCACGAGCAGGTGTTCGTCGACGCGTGCCACGAGCGGACGACGGGCGAGCCAGTCGAGCAGCTCGTCGCGGTCGGGTGCGTCCAGCACGTCGTCGAGGGTGTCGCCGGGGCGCAGTTCGGCGCGTCCCGCGGCCACGGCCAGCAGGTGCAGGTCGTGGTTGCCGAGCACGGCGTGCACGTGCGCGTCGTGTCGCAGCGTCCAGCGCAGCACGTCGAGCGAGCGCGGCCCGCGGTTCACGAGGTCGCCGACGAGCAGCAGCCGGTCGCGTCCGGGGCGGAATTCGATGCGCCGCAGCAGCCGCTGATAGGTCGCGAAGCAGCCCTGCAGGTCGCCGATCGCGTAGCTCGCCATGCGCGGTCCTCGGAATCCGGATGCCCTCTGCGAGCACCTCGGGGTCGTGGTGGAAGGGCTGCGTTCCGGGCTTCAGGGCACCCGGAGGGCCTCGGATCGGGAGGCGACGGGACGTCTCCCGCGGCCGGGGCGGGTCCTGCTGACTGCACCGTTTTTTGACGCCAGAGCCGGTATGGCATACCTTTCACCCCGGAGCGAGATGCCGGAGGCGGCTCGTGTGGGACGTCATCCCGGCGGCGCGAGAGCCTCGCGATCCCTTCTCAAGGACCCAAGACATGATGAACCGTTTGGCCGCGGGCGGCCTGGTGGCTGCCCTCCTCCTCGGCACGGCCGCGGACGCCTCTGCCGGTGAGACTCCCGATACGCTGCCGGCGATCCGGGTGCACACGTCGCTGTTCAAGACGAACAAGAAAGAGACGAAGTTCTCGCCCTTCAAGAGCAAGTCGAGCGAGACCTTCATGGTCACGGTGCGCCTGTACTCCGACCCGGCCGCCACGACGCCGCTGCTCGACGACCAGGGCGAGCCGTGGACCGAGACGCTCACCATCACGGCGTCGACGAAGGCTCCGAAGACTGCGAGCGCCCCGTCCGAGGGCAGCTACGCCAACCCGAACAAGGTGGTCGGAGAGTACGACCTCATCCTCGGTGCGACGACCGCGCTGCCGAAGCAGGTCTACTTCGCCGAGGCCTACTTCACCACCCAGCTCCAGCAGTTCACCAAGAAGGGTGATCCGGGACCGGTCTACGCCGAGTCGCCCGCGCAGGTGCTCGGTGTTTCGGCCGTCTCCCAGGGCCTGATCAACCCGACCGAGATCTACCTGAACGGCGACCTGCTGGTCGACTCCGACGGCAACTGGCTCGGATCGAACCAGGGCCTCGTCGGACCGACGGGACCGCAGGGTCCGGCCGGTGCCGACGGTGACGTCGGCCCCCAGGGCCCGCAGGGCATCCAGGGACCCACCGGTCCCCAGGGTGCGCAGGGCCCGCAGGGTGTCCAGGGCGTGAAGGGTGACAAGGGCGACAAGGGCGACGTCGGCCCCGCGGGTGCCGTCGGTCCGGCCGGCCCCCAGGGACCGCAGGGTCCCCAGGGCGTGCAGGGCGTCGTCGGCCCCACGGGACCGCAGGGCGACCTGTTCCCGGGCGGCATCGTGACGAACATCGTCGCCACGAACGACGGCCAGTCGCTCATCGCGCAGAACGGCAGCGTGCGCGCCCAGTACGAGCTCGTGACCGGTGCCGGCGAGGTGCGCATGGACCTGAACGGCGCGCTCAACATGCGCAGCATGTTCGACGTCCAGTTCATCCGCGACGACGACGCGAACGATCCGGGCGCGTACTTCGAGTGGTTCGACAACGGCGACATCGGGGACGTCTTCAACCCGGGCCAGACGCTCATGCGCATCGACGAGAACGGCGGCCTGCTGGTCAAGGGCGCCGTCACGCCGAACGCCGGCTTCGACCTGGCCGAGCGCTTCCCCACGCTCGACACGACGCTCGAGCCGGGCATGGTCGTGGCGGTCGACCCGCAGCGCAGCGAGCACGTCGTGGCGGCCACGCGTGGCGGCACGGCGCTGGGCATCGTGTCGACCCAGCCGGCGGTCAAGCTGGCCGGCGACGCCCTCATGGGCGGCGCGCATCCCGAGATGCTCGTGGCGGCCCGCCAGGCCACCGCGCGCGGCGACGTCGAGACGGCCAAGAACCTGCGCCTGCAGTGGCGTGCGCTCGAGGAGGCCCGCACCGACAACGTCTACGTGGCGCTCGCGGGCCGTGTGCCGGTCAAGGTCGATCTCTCGGGCGGCGTGATCCGTCCGGGTGACGCCCTCGGCCTGGGCCAGACCCCCGGCACGGCGGCCAAGCACACGGGCCAGGGTCCGGTGCTCGGCATCGCGCTCGAGGGCTGGGCGGGACAGGGCGACACCGTCGTGGCCTTCGTCAAGCTCGAGACCGGGACGCCCACCACGGGCACCGCGCAGTCGGCCATCTCGACCGGCCGCGGCACCTTCCCGCGTGGGGCCACCTCGGTGATCGTGCAGGACGACTCGGTCACGCCCGACTCGCTGCCGGTCGTCAGTTTCTACGGCGACGCCGGAAGCCGCAGCTGGATCAGCGAGCGCGGCCAGGGCTGGTTCGTGCTGAACCTGGGCGCGGCCGCGACGAGCGACGTCCCGTTCGGTTACCAGATCGCGCCCTGAGGCTAGATCCTCCGTCCAGCCCGCATCAGGGGGCGACGGAAGAATCCACGAGAGCCCGTCGGTCGTTCGCGACCGGCGGGCTCTCGGCGTTCCGGGGTCGGGTCAGGGGTCGCGCGTCTGCTCCAGGCCGAGCCGCGCACCGGCGTGGGACGGGTCGAGAGCCAGCACCCGGGCGAATCCCTCGGCGGCCTCGGTCCGGCGGCCCAGGGCCTGCAGTGCGTGGGCGCGGTTGTAGCTGGCCTGGACGTCGTCGGGATGCGTCGCGAGGAACGCGTCGTAGGCCTTCACGGCCGCCTCGAGCTCGAGCGCACGCACGTACGGCGAGATCTCCTCGTTCGGGTCGAGGCACGGGGCGTGGTGGCTCCAGGCCTCGACGAAGCGGCTGTCGAGATGGCCCCCGGGGGCGCGGGCGTGCAACTCGTCGAGCAGGCGCAGCGCCTGGACGTGCCGCCCGGCGCGCTGGGCGGACCTGGCCGCGTCGAGCAGGTCGTCGAGCAGCGGCGGTCCGTCGGTGAGTTCGATCGCGCGCTCGAACGAGAGCTGCGCGTCGTCGGGGCGTCCCGCCTCGAGCAGCGCCCTGCCCTGCCAGCGCCAGCTGTCGGGACGCCGTGGGTCGAGCGAGACCGCCCGGGCGATGCGCCGCAGTCCCTCGTCGACGGCGCCTTCGTGCAGGTCGAGCAGGCCGAGCGAGACGTGCGCCACGATGTAGTCCGGGTTCTCGGAGAGCACGTCCAGGAACAGCTCGCGCGCGCGCGCCGGATCGCTCGGCAGGAGCTGCACGCCGAGGTTGTAGCGCGCCGTGGCGTCGCCCCCGTGCGCGACGGAGTGCGACCAGAGCGTGAGGTCGTCCTTCCAGTCGGCGTTCGTGACGTGCGCGGCGACGCCGAACCAGAGCACCCCGGCGACCGCCGTCGGAGCCCACGCGCGCGTCGGCAGTGCGCGTCGCAGCAGGAGCACGCCGGCCAGCAGCAGCCACGGCAGTCCCGGCACGATGCGGTAGTCGGTGACCGCGTAGCGCAGCGGGACGAAAGACGACGTGGGTGCGATGGCGATCCCGTACGCCAGCAACGCGAAGGCCGCCGCGGGACGGCTGCGGCGCAGCGTCCACGCCAGCGCGAGCGTCGCGGCCACGCCCAGCAGCCCGAGCGCGACGGCCGGCTGCGCCAGCGCTTCGCCGAGGCCGTCGGGCACGAGCGGCGCCTCGGGCAGGGCGCGCAGCGTGTACGGCCAGAGCACGTGCCACAGGTACGAGTCGACCTGGGCGCGCGCCTGGGTCAGCGCGTACGTGAGCGACGACGTCGGCACCTCGATCTTGTCGAGGTCCGAGAAGGCCAGCCCGAGGCGCGTCCAGGCGAAGAAGGCGACGGGGACGAGCGCCGCGGCCGACGCGCGCGCACCCGCGCCGAGCAGCCGACGCGCGAGCGGACGCGTGGGCACGACGTCCGGACCGAGCAGCAGCTCGTACGCGCCCACCAGCCCGGGCGCCATGACCGCCGTGGTCTTGCCGAGCATCGCGAGCGCGAGCAGCAGCAGCGTGGACGTCCAGCCGAGCGCGGTGTCGCCGCGCCGTCGACGCATGCGCGCGTAGACCGTGAGCGCGGACAGCAGGAACACGTGCATGAGCAGCAGGTCGCGCGCGCACAGGTAGTTCACCGGTACGCCCGCCACCGGATGCACCGCGTAGAGTGCCGCCGCCGCGAGAGCCGCGCCGCGTCCCGGGGCCGACGGAGGCTCGCCGCGCCGGGCGCGGGCCGCGGCGAGCACCTCGACGAGCAGCGCGTACACGAGCCACGCACAGAGCACGTGCAAGCCGAGGTTCGTGACGTGGTACGTGGACGGGTCGTGTCGTCCGGCGCGGGCGAAGTCGAGCGACAGCGTGAGCGGCAGCAGCGGACGGTACTGCACGAGGCGCGGCAGCGTGGCGTTCGTCGACGGCTCGACGAAGTGTCGCCACCACGGCGCGAGCTGCTCGACGCCGGGGTTGCCGACGATGCGGTACCAGTCGTCGAGGTGGAAGCCGTTCCGGAGGGTGTTCTCGAAGGCGGCCGTTGCCAGCAGCGCGAGCGCGAGCCACGCCGCCGCCGCGCGCAACCTCGGACGTCGCGGCGGCGAGACGTGGCTGTCGTGTCCGCGGCTCGGCTCGGCCATGCGCTCCCGTCCCGTGATCGCGGGGACGAGTATGGGGACCGGGGAGGCGCGCCGGCAATTCCCGGTTCACATCCGGCGCGTGGCGCGACACCTGTCGGGCGGGTTCCGCGTCGCGGACCGTTCGGCCCCCAAGAAGAGGAGGATCGCCCATGTCGATCGTCGCGCTGCTGCTGGTCGTCTCGTCCCTCGTCCCGTCCGCGCCGCCGCCTGCGCGGGCGCCCCGCGTCGCGGCCGGGCCGCGCCCGCTCGTGGCCGTGCCGGCCCCGAGGCTCGTCGCCGCGGTGGCGCCGACGCGGCTCGGGCCGGCGCTGCTGTGCTTCCCGATCGACCCGGGGGGACGCGACACGTTGCCTGCGCCCGGGCAGCCGCTGGCGGCCGACGACGTGGTGCCCGCGGCGCTGGCTCTGCTCGCGTCCAGCGACTCGGGCCTGCTCCACATGGAGACGCTGCGGCGCGCGGTCCTGCGGCTGCAGGGTGGCGACGGCCTGGCCCGCCTCGTGAAACGCCTCGAGGACGAGGCGTCGGCGCGCGAGCGCGGGGTCTCGGCACTGCGCGCCGCGGGCCTCGTCCCCGGTGCGGATCTGCTGGCGCAGGCTGCGCGCGCGCGCTTCGACCTGGCCTACGGGCGTGCCAGCGCCGCCGAGGCCGGACTGCGCGACGCCGACCTGGCGTCCGTCGGCGCCGATCTGGCCCTTGTGCGGGCCGCGCTCCCGAAGGACGCCGAGCTCGCCTTCGGCGCGGCACTCGTCGCCTGGTCACGGCGCGACACGACGGCCGCCGCCCTGCACCTGCAGGATGCACTGGCCGCCGCCCGCGGTGACGCGCTCCTGGCGCGCAACCTGTGCGCGACGTTCGGCGTGATGCTCGACCGCCGCGACCTGGACGGGCTCGACGCGTGGGCCCGCTCGCATCGCGACGAGGTTTGATCCGCTCGGGCCGGGACGGCAGGCTGCCCTGCGTCCCGGCCCGGCTCCGTCCCACGGCGCCCGCGCCGGCTCCCAGGGAGTCCCGAGTGGACGAACTTCCGCCCGCAGCCCCGCCTGCGTCCCCGGCCCAGGACGTCGCGCGAGCCCGGGCCGGCGACCGCGAGGCCTTCGGGCGGATCTACCTCGCCTGGGCGCCGCTGGTCCACGGGGTGCTGCTGGCGCGCGTGGCCCCCGGCGACGCCGACGACCTCGTCCAGGACGTCTTCCTGGCGGCTTGGCGCGGGCTCGCCGGGCTGCGCGACGAAGCCGCGTTGCCCGGCTGGCTGGCCACCATCGCGCGCCGCGCGGCGAACCGCGCCCGGGCGCGCGGGGCGAGCCGTCCCCAGCCGCTGCCGGCCGATTTGCCCGACACCCGGCCCAGCCCGTCGGCCGACAGGAGCGAGGCGATCCTGTCCGAGCTCCGCGCGTTGCCCGAGGCCTATCGCGAGACCCTGGCCCTGCGGCTCGTGGAGGGGCTGCCGGGACGGGCCATCGCCGACGCCACGGGGCTGTCCCCCGACTCCGTGCGCGTGAACCTCTCGCGGGGGACGAGGCTGCTGCGCGAGCGGCTGCTGCGACGAGGGCTGACATGACCGCCGAACGCTCCCCGACGAACCCCGCCGACGACCTCGACGATCTCGCCGACGACCCGATCGACGGCGCGCGCGACGACGAACGCGCGTTGGCGCGCGAGCTGTCGTCCCGACGCTGGACGCCCCGTGCGCTCGACGTCGGCGACGCGCCCGCGAGCGACGTCGACGAGCTCCTGCGCGACGACTGGGACTCGCCCGCGTCGCACGGCGACCGCGACGACGGGAGGGACGACGACGACGATCGCGACGACGGCCCGCCCGATCCGTGGGACGTTCCGGCGTGGGCGCGGCGTCCGCGTGTCGACCCGGCGCACACCTCGCGCCTGGCGGCCGTGTGCGTCGCCGCGTTGGGCGTGATCCTGTTCCTGGGCGACATGCTGGGCTGGTACGAGGCGGCGCCGACGCCGCTCGGCGACGACGACCCCGCGTTCGCCGACGCGGGCTACGAGCTCGAGGTGCTCTCGGGCCTGGCGCAGATCGAGGACGCGTCCGGCGCCGAGCAGTTCACCCTCGGGCGCGGCCTGCGACCGGGCGAGCGCATCGTGTGCGACGACGCCACGCGCGCGCGCCTCGCGGTGGGTTCGCTGGGCTCGGTCGACGTGCGTCCCGGCAGCGCGCTCGCGCTGCGCTCGGCGGGCGAGGACGGCACGTGGATGCTCGACCTCGAGCGCGGCGAGGTCCGCGCCAGCATCTTCGCCGCGCCGCGCCTGTTCCAGGTCGGCACGCCGGCGGGCGTGGCCGTCGACCTGGGCTGCATGTACACCGCACGCGTCGAGGACGACGGGTCGACGCGCCTGACCGTCGAGGGTGGACGGGTCTCGTTCGAGACCGAGACCCGGCGCGTGCTCGTGCCGGCCGGGGCCGAGACCCGCGCGCGTCCCGGGCAGCCGCCCGCCACGCCCGTCTGGACCGAGGCCAACGCCGCGCTGCGCAAGGCCATCGAGACGCTCGACGCGTCGGCCGGGTCGTGGTCGTCCGATGACGCAGCAGCGCTCGACGAGGCCGACGCCCGCGCGCTCGACGAGGTGCTCGCCGTCCCGGGCGCGCGGCACTCGCTGACGCTCTTCCACCTGCTCGACCATCCGCGTCGCGCGGTGCGCGAGGCGGTCTACGACGACCTCGCCCGGCGCGTCGCACCGCCCGAGGGCGTCACGCGCGCGCAGGTCGTCGACGCGCGCTCGTCCGCGGCGCGCGACCTGTGGCGCGAAGAGCTGGAGTTCGGCTGGTGACGCGGGCGGCGCGCGTCGGTAGTGGTTCACTTTGACGGCGACCCGCGCAGATGACCACTCGCGCGCGGCGGCTACAATCCCGGCATGACCAAGCGAAAGCCGTCGGACGAGGACGAGAACCAAGAGGCCGCCCGCGTGGTGCGCGATGCCACGGGGGGCGACGATGCGCTCCCGGCTGACCTGGAGGCCGCGTGGAAGGCATGGATCGCCGGGATCCAGGACATCGACGAGCGAACTAGGACACTACTCCGAGCGGCCTTCGAGGTCGGGGCGGATGCAGCCTCCCACGTCTCAGCGGCGGAGCTTGGTCGACGTGGCGGCCTTCGTGGTGGCAAGGCGAGAGCCGATAAACTGGACGCGCGGCGGCGGTCCGAAATCGCCGCGAAGGCCGCCAGATCCAGGTGGCGCCAGAAGGACACACCCTAAGTTTCCAGAATTCGTTTGCGCTCCAGACTGGCATCTGTAATTTGCCGTCATGGACGCAAAGGGCGAACTTCAGAATCTGGCGCGTGCGGAGCTTGAGAAGGCCGAGAAGGCCGATCGGCAGTCCGAAGAGTATGCGCGCAAGGCCGCGACGCATCGCGCGCGGCACGAGGCTTTTCTAGAAGCCCTGCGGGCTCTGGGGCACGAGCCAGACGCATCAGAGAGTCAGCCTGCCGCATTGCCTCGCCGCCGCGTCAGGCGCGCGATGCGGGCGACTCCGAAGGGGAGCGAGGGTTGGGCAAGGCGTCGCGCCGCTGTTGAACGGGCGCTGGCAGAGTCGCAGCCCAACGGTCCGAACGAGCTGGCCCGACTGGCATCAGATGATCTCGGCGAGGAGGTCACTCCAGCCCAGGTCACTGACATCCTGCGCCGCGAAACATCGCGCTTTCGCCGCGTCGGCTACGGAAAGTGGACTCTCCTCATTGAGGATGAGGATGAGGAGGAGATCCCGGACAAGGACACCACCGGAGATGATGGAGGCGACATGGGGTAACTACTTACCGCCGCGTCAGCCGGTAGTCCCACGCATGGGATAGTCCTGGCTAGCCACCGTGAGCCTTTGAGCGGGAATCGGGTGGCTAGCCAGGGGCTGCTGACTGGAGTGGGGTTTCGCGCCCGCGCTTGGAGCGGTCGAGATGAGGTCTCGGCCGTTCCATTTCTCCTGTCGCGGGAGCAAAAGATACTGGATTGGCCGATTCGGCACAAGTCCGGCCTTTTGCGAAATCGCGGAATCCTGGCTTCTTCATTGAATTCCCTCCTTGCAATGCTTGACCGCTCAAGCATAATGGATGGCATGAATAAGCTCGATACCGCGAAGCGCGCGATGATCCTGACGGCCCTCGTCGAGGGCTCGTCGGTCAACTCGACGGCCAGGATGGTGGGCGTGTCTAAGGTGACCATCCTGCGCCTCCTAGCGGACGCGGGCGCGTTCTGCGCCGACTACCACAACCTCGTGGTGCGCGACCTCCTGTCCGCTCGCGTCGAGGCCGACGAGATATGGTCGTTCTGCGGCTGCAAGGCCGCTACGAAGGCCAAGGGCGGCATGGGTCACGGCGACGTGTGGACGTGGACGGCCATCGACGCCGACTCGAAGCTGATGATCTCGTACCTCGTCGCGGACCGTGGCAGCGAGTCCGCGCGGGCGTTCATGCACGACCTCGCGTCGCGCGTCTCGTCGCGCATCCAACTCACGACGGACGGACATGGAGCCTACCCGCAGGCCGTATACGCGGCATTCGCAGACGTGGACTTTGCAGTCCTCCAGAAGAACTACACGTCCGAGCGCGTGGGTGCCGCGCGCTACTCGCCGCCACGCTGCACAGGATGCACGAAGCGCGCGGTCGAAGGGACTCCAGACCTAGCAGCCCGTGGTGGAAGCCGTCATCGGCCGCATGATCAGGCCGCTGCCAGCCTGACGCGGGGTCCGCGGGGGAGTTCGATGAGACGAGCGATGGACTCGACGAGCGCCGCGAGGAGTCGCAGGAGCGCGTGAGACACGCGATCGAGCGCCGCGAGTCCGCGCAGAGCGGCCGCAAGGCGGCCCGCGAGCCCCTTCGGGGTGCCGACACCGAGCAGCGCGCGCATCATGAGCGCCAGGTTGTACGTCGCCGCCTGGAGCAGCACGCGCTTGGCCACGTTCTCGTGTCGTCGGACGTGCACGCGCCTCAGTCCGCCTGTCTCGTAGCAGTGCGCGTGGCTGCGCTCGGCGATCTCACCGCGTCGCTTGCGCAGGCGTTGTCCGCGAGCGCCCTTCATGCGACGACGGTTCGCGTACACGGCGTCGCGCGCCTGCTCGTTGTCCTTCCAGCGACGCCGGCCTCGGTCGGGCTCGCTCGCGTAGCTGCGCATGCCCAGCTCGGTCAGGCCGCTGAGCACGTCGTTGCTGTGGTAGCCCTTGTCGAGCACGACCTCCTGCACGCCTCCTTCGATGTGCGCCTCCGCGAGATGGTCCGACGCCTCGGCGAGCGTCTCGTAGACCGAGGTCGTGTCGCCGCGATCCGCGGGCTGCACCGTCACGGCGACGATCGCCGTCGTGTCGAGATCGGTCGCGTGCTCGGCCTTGTGCGCGAGGTGCGTGCGGCCGTCCTTCATCTTCGCGATGCGCGCGTCCGGGTCGCCGGGATGCGTCCAGTCGTCGTTGCTGCCCTTCTTCTTGCGCGTCTTGTCGAGCTTCGCGCGATTCTCGCGCGTCGGCGTCTCGATGCCGCTCGCCTTCGCGAGGTCGTCGAGGAAGGCGTCGTACGTGCGCCCGTCATCCTTGCGCACGATCGACCGCATCGCCGCGTTCGCTTCGAGCGTCGTCGCGTCGATCGCGATCGTCCTGCCCTCGACCAGGCCGTGACGCGCCAGCACGCCCAGCACCCAGCCGAAGACCTCGCGGTGCGTCTCGAGGTCGAGCAGCCGCCGCGTCCGCGACAGCGTGCTGTGGTCCGGAGTCGTCTGCTCGAGCCCGTACGGAACGCCGGCGATGTCGCCGCGATCGCCCTCCGTGTAGTCCGCGCACGCGCCTCATTAGCATTCGGGTCGAAGCCCTCCCGCGGCGGCCGTTCCGCGCCGTAGAACGGTGGCCAGCGAAGGAGCTGCGCTGGCACGAAAGCGGCTCGGCGCCGGCGTCGGCAATCGCATCCGTCGGCCTGCGTCCGCTCGTGGGACCCCGCCACGCAGCGCTTCGATGCGACTCCACGGCCAGCACATCCTACGTCGAGCGGTCGAACCTGACGCTGCGCATGGGATCGCGCCGGTTCACGCGCCTGACCAACGGTTTCGAAACGATTGAGAACCACGCGCACGCCGTCGCGCTGCACTTCTGGTTCTACAACTTCGCCCGTAAGCACAAGACGCTCAAGACGACCCCGGCTGTTGCGGCCGGGATCGCCTGAAGCTTCTGACTCATGCGCGACCTCGTCCTGATGATCGAGGACGAGGAGCGCAAGTTCGGCGGCCGCCTCACCGATTACCTGCCAGCCGCGTAGGCGGGCAGCACCTCAACCAAAGGAACTCACCATGAATATGGTCGTACAGCCAGCGGGTGCCCCACCCGTTGTTTACGTTTCTTTCGTCTGAGGTTACCCCGTCACAACGGAGGGCCTCTTGCGCGCATGCACTGACCTGTCCAACAAGGGCGTAGGCACGATCTACGTCTTGTTGAGCACGCCAGGTGGCAGCGTCACAAATGGCATCCACATCTACAACGTGCTCCGCGCTCTACCGAGCAAGGTGATCATGCACAACGTCGCTGCAGTCAACTCGATCGGCAACGTCATCTTCCTCGCGGGCGAAGAACGTTACGCCAGCCCGAGTACGACATTCATGTACCACGGCGTAGGCTTCGACGTGCAGGGCGCGCGCTTCGAAGAGAGGATGTTGCGCGAACGCCTAGATTCAATCTCGCTGATCAGCAGAAGATTGGAGACATCATCCGCGCGCGCGCCAACTTCACCAACCCAAGCGAGGTTGATGACCTCTTCTGCAGGCAGCCACCGCGACACCGCCTTCGCCAAGGACCGAGGGATCATCCACGACGTCCGCGAGGCCTGCGCCGCGGCGCACCCGTAGTGCAGCTTGTATTCAAGCGGTAGGGCGTCATTGTCGGAGATCATGGAAAGGTCCGAGAGGGAAACGCTCCTAGCGTATCAGATGTTTCTCTGACGTGGACGTCATGTTTGTACGAACGTGTACGCCGCCGTGGTAGATATCGGCGGCGTACACGGCAAAGTGAACCACTACCCGCGCGTCGGGGTCGTCCCCCTCGCGCAGTCGGCTTCGGATACACTGCGGCGCGGTGCCGTCCTCCCGCCACCTCACCCGGTGATCGAACGATGAGCCTCTGCGCGCGCGTCCTCTTCCGCTCCGTCGTGCCGTGCGCCATGGGACTGCTCGCCGTCGGGCTGCGCGCCGGCGACCTGGTCCCGCTCGCCGGCGAGGAGCTCGCGACCCAGTACATCCAGTACGAGCAGGAGTGGGGCAAGGTCGTCATGGACGAGGCCGCCACCCGCTACGCCGTCTCGTGGAACGGTCCTGGCACCGGCACGCAGGAGATCTTCGTGCGCTTCTTCGCCGGGGACGGCACGCCGCTCACCGACGAGTACCAGGTCAACGCGAACCTCAAGTCGGGCATCCAGGACGAGGCCATGATGGCCATGGACGAGGACGGCTACGTCGTCGTCTGCTGGTCCGACCGACACGGCTACGACGGCTTCAACATGGGCTGCTTCGGGCGCGTGTTCGATCCGTCCGGGGTTCCGCTCGGTCCCGAGTTCCAGATCAACGCGAGCACGGCACCCGTCTCCCAGTGGGAGCCGATGCCGGCCGCGCTGCCCGGCGGCGGCTGGGTGATCGCGTTCAACGGCGACGACGACGGCAACGCGTACATCCGCTACTTCGACCGCGACGGCACGCCGCGCACGGGCGACATCGAGTTCAACTCCTACACGAACAACGGGCAGACCGAGGCCGAGTGCGCCGTCTCGCCGCTGGGCGTGGTGATGACCGTCTACGCCGACTTCGGCGGCAACGTCCAGGCGGGGACGGGCACGAACCTGTTCGTGCGCTTCTACGACGACGAGGGCAACCTGCTCTCGGGCCTGGAGACCGTGGCGAACACGTCCACGCTGCCGTTCGACCAGCTCGAGCCGCGCATCGACGCCGACGGTCTCGACGGCTTCGTGATGGTCTGGGAGGACGCCGGCAACGACGGCTCGGGATACGGCATCTGGTGCCGCCGCTACGGCGTCGACGGGCAGGCGCGCGGGCCCGAGTTCCGCGTGAACCAGGTCACGTCCGGCAACCAGCGCCTGCCCGAGGTCGCGGCCGACCACGTGGGCAACTTCGTCGTGACGTGGGAGGATGCGTCCAGCGGGCAGACGGTGATCAAGGCGCGCTGGTACGACCACGACGGACTGCCGCTGGGCGACGAGTTCCCGGTCACGAGCTTCGCGACGGGGAACAGCTACCGTCCGTCGGTGGCCGTCGACCAGGCGGGCGAACGCGTCGTGTTCGCCTTCGGTGGTCCGCCGGTGGCGGGTTCGAACAACACCGAGGACGTCTTCACGCGCCGCTACGCGCACGCCGCGCTGGCGCTCTCCGGCAGCGCGTCGATCGGCACGTCCGAGCAGCTCGACCTCGAGCTGCCGAGCGGTGAGGGACTGGTCTACGCGGTGCTCGCCTCGTTCAGCTCGACCAGCGGCCTCGCTCTCCCCGACGGGCGCGTGCTGCCGGTCGACTACGACGCGCTCATGCTGCACTCGCTCGCGTTCCCGAACACGGGTTTCCCGTTCGTCGGATTCCAGGGCGTGCTGGGTCCCGGTGCGACGGCCTCGGCCTCGATCGTGCTGCCGGCCAACCCGACGCTCGTGGGCATCCCGCTGCACTTCGCCTGCCTGACGCTCGACACGGCCTTCGTGGGACTCAAGTACCAGCTGCGGCACGTGACGCGCGAGGCGTCGTTCGTGATCGAGTAGAGGCGATCCGTCCGCTCGCTCAGCGCGCGGAGTCGAAGACGGCGAGCACCGCGTCGACCAGCGCCAACGCGTGACGGTCCCAGGCCGAGAGCTCGGCGCGCTCGTCGGGTGCGACGAACGGCACCTCGGTCTGCAGGCGCAGGTCGTCGAAGATCAGCTCGAGCCGATGGACGATCGTCGCCGCCGCTCCGGCGCGTGTCGCCGATTCACGCTCGGCCACCCGGCGCCGCAGGGCCTCGTCGGGATCGTGGGCGTGGGCGCCCGGCGCGTCGCCGTGGTCGCGCACGCAGAGCGCCAGCAACGCGTCGTGCAGCGCGCGCACGCGCTCCCCGCCCAGGTCGAACTCGCGCTCGGTGCGCCGCACGACGCCGGCCGCGTCGAGCGCCTGGACGAAGCCCTCGCCGTCGGCGCGCAGCACACGCCGCAGCCCGCCCGTCCCGTCGGAGCGCTGCGAGACGCACTCGACCACGATCGGCGCGCTGCTCGTGGGCAGCACGAGCAGGCAGCCCGCGCAGGCCGTCAGCGCGACCGCGAGCAACGCGCGTCGCGCGACGTTCGTCGACCAGGCCACGCGCCCGCCGCGCTCAGTCGCCATCGCTCGCGGACGCCGACCTCGCCGCTTCCGCTTCCGACTCCGATCCTGACGTCGATCCCGACGCCGATCCCGATGCCGATGCCGAGGCCGGCGTCGACGCCGGCGCCGACGGCTCCGTTCCCGGTGACGGCGGGATGTACTGCAGGAAGAGTTCGCGCACGGCGGCCATGCGCTGCTCGATGTTCATCGGCGTCCAGTCGCTCGTGTCGATCGGCGGCAGGGCGATCACGCCGATGCGTCCCGTGCGCGGGACGATCTTGTCGTGCGGCAGGATGTCGCGCAGGCCGAGCATGAGCATCGGCACGAGCGGAGCCTTGGTCTCGAGCGCGACGTGGAAGGGACCGCGCTTGAAGGCCAGCAGTCCGCTCGTCTTCGAGCGCGTGCCCTCGGGCGCCACGAGGATGCTCGTGCCCTCCTGCCGCACGCGCTCGGCCGCCTCGCGCAGGGTGCGGATGGCGCGCTCGCGGTTGCTGCGGTCGACCGGGATCATGCCCAGCGAACGCAGCGCGTGTCCCACGCCCGGGATCTTGTGGAACTCCTGCTTGTAGATCACGCGCGTGCCGGGCCGCCACTCGGCCGAGAGCACCGCCAGGTCGAGCAGGCTCTGGTGGTTGAAGAGCACGATGCGCGAGCCCTTGTCCTCGTCGAGCCACTCGGTGCCCGACTCGACGAGCTCGATGCCCAGCAGCCGGAGCTGCACGCGTCCCCAGGTGCGCACCATGAAGGCCAGCGAGGCGCGCGACGTCTTCGGGAAGAGGACCGCGCGCAGGGCGATCATGCCGGCCCAGACGAAGGCCCACAGCGCCACGAACGGCACCATCACGAAACCGCGCAGCCGGCTGCCGGCGCGCGCGTCCCAGGCCTCGCGCTCGAGCGGACGCGTCGTCTCGCCGCTCATCGTCCGTTCACCGGCGTGGGCTGGAAGTCGTCGTCGACCGCGACCATCGTGACCTGCGCCTCGGTGACCTTGACCGCCTCGCCGATGGTCAGCCGGCGCTGGGCCCAGACGTCGGCCTTGATCGTGATCGAGGTGCGCCCGATGCGCAGCGTGTTGGTGAAGATCGTCATCACGTCGCCGACGAAGACCGGCTTGTGGAACTCGATCTTGTCCATCGCCACGGTGACGAGCTTGCCGCAGTGGTGCTTGTGCGCCTCGATCGCCGCCGCGAGGTCGATCTCCGACAGGATCGCGCCGCCGAACACGGTGCCCACCGCATTCGTGTCCTGGGGCGTCATGACCCGCCGGATGGACGGCATGACGTCCGGCATGGCGGCGGGGGCATCGGCGTCGGGCATCGGGCGGGCTCGTGGGGGACGGACGCAGCGTGGCGGAGGGCGCCGTGCGCGATCCCCCTGTGTGCCAGGGACGGCCGCGCGGCGCAAGCGTCGGCCGCCCGGGGGTCGGCCGCGGCGAGACGGCACCGACCGCGGGACCGGGACCGGGATCGTGCGCGGCGGGTCATCCCGTCCGGCGTGCCCGGCGGCGTCACGGCGGACGGCGTGTACGATCGCGGCTCCGGCGTTCGTCCCAGTCAGGTCGCCATCGCCCGGAGGATCGCCATGCCCGCCTCGCCGACGCCGCTCCGACTCGCCCTGCTGGCCGCGCTCGCGCTCGCGGCTCCCGCCGTGCCCGCGCAGGACGCCGACGCCGCCCGCGACGCGACGTCCGAGGCCGACGGCTCCGCCGGACTCTCGGGTCCCGAGCGCACCGCGCGCGCCGACGCGGCCGCGGCCCGTCCCGCCGAGCGGCTGCTGCACCTCGCCGACGGGCGCGTGCTGCGCGCCGAGGCGCGCCGCGTCGACGGACGCTGGGAGGTCGCGTCCGGCGACGGCTGGCAGGCGTTGCCGGGCGACATGGTGCACGAGGTCGAACTCGTCTCGCGCGCGCTGTCCGAGTTCCGCGCGCGCAAGCTCGAGCTGCGCAAGGCGGCGCCGTCCGAGCGCGTGGCGTTGGCGGCCCAGGCCATGCGCGGCGGTCTCTACACCGAGTCGCTCGAGCTGCTCGACGAGGTGCTGGCGGCCGATCCCGACGACGCGTCGGCGCGCGCGCTGCTCGACCTCGACGGCCTGCCGATCGCCGTGCCGGCGTACGACGTGCTCGACCCCGACCAGGAGGCCGTGCGCGAGTCGCTCATCGAATACGGAGCGCGCTCGCCGCGTCCGCTGCAGGAACTCGTCGTGCGCCAGCTCGACGAGGTCCCCGACGACGAACGCGACGCGCTGCTCGACGACCTGGGCGCCGCGCTCCGGCACCGCGACGCCGGACGGCGCTGGTTCGCGACGCTGGCGCTGCGCCGCCTGTTCCCCGGACGCGCGCTCGACGGGCTCGTGCGCAGCGCGGTGCTCGACCCGCTCGACGACGTGCGCGCGCGCGCGGCCCTGGCGCTGCGCGACGGCGGTGCCGGCGTCGACGAGGTGCTCGTCCCGCTCGTGGCGGCGCTCTCGAGCGAGGAGGGCGTCGTGCGAACGCGCGCCGCCTCGGCGCTGGGCGTGATCGGCAGTCCGCTCACGGTGGCGCCGCTGGCCACGCTGCTGGCCAGCGCGGCGCGCGCGTCGGCGTCCGGCGACGGCGCCTGGCAGGGCCCGCGCGCGTTCGTCTTCGTCGGACGCCAGGTGAGCTACGTCCAGGACTTCGAACCCGAGGTGGCGCAGAACGCGGTCATCGCGAAGCCCGTGATCGGCGTGGCCCAGGAGGGCGCGACCCTCGACGTGCGCGTCTTCGGGACGGGCGGCATGGGCGGCGGCGTGACCGACGCCGGGCCGGCGCGCGAGGCGGCCGCGGTGCGCGGAGCGCTGGCGTCGATCACCGGCCTCGAGGTGCGCGACAGCAACGCCGCGTGGCTCGAGTGGTGGGACTCGGACGGCGAAGCGTGGCTGGCCGAGCACGGCGCGGACGGCGCGCAGGGCTGACGCGTCCGGGCGGGCGACGCGACTCGCGTCCGCGGCGTCAAGCGGCGAACCGCCCGTTTCGTCTGCTCCTGCCGCAGCAGAGGATTCCTGCACAACGCGCGGTCCTTTGCGTTGGGCCTGCGGCCCGGGTTGTGTAGGCTCGCGGCCCGACCGGCGGGAGGGGTCGGCTCGAGTGGGTCGTCCACCGTCGGGGGCAGTGCCAGCGAGAGGACTTCCATGGCGGACACCGGCAACGATCCCACGGTCATCGGGGCGGACATCCACATCAAGGGCGAGATGACCTTCCAGAAGCCGGTGCGGCTGGTGGGCACCTTCGAGGGCAGCATCACGGGCCAGGGCGAGCTCCAGGTCGCCAAGGGCGCGGCCTGCAAGGCCAACGTGACCAGCAGCTCGATCACCGTCGACGGCATCGTCGAGGGCAACCTCGTGGCGGCCGAGAAGGTGCAGCTCAACACCTCCGGCGTCGTGCGCGGCGACATCGTGGCCGGCAAGATGATCATGGCCGAGGGCGCCTCGTTCTTCGGGCAGTGCTCGGTGGGGCCCGAGGCGGTCAAGGCCGCCGGCGGCAAGCCGGCCCAGCCCGGCGCGCCGGCCAAGGACGAAGCGCGTCCGGCGCCGCAGCAGCAGGCCGGCAAGCCGGCCGGCGCCAAGTAAGCGCGACGCGTCCCGCGCCGTCCGGCGACGGAGCGCGGGACGGCGCACATGGCCAAGCGATCACCGCCGCGATCCGTCCGCTGCTACCACTGCGGGCAGCCGCTCGAAGTGTCGGGCAAGGCGCAGTCCACGTCTTGCCCGGCCTGCAACGGGCGCGTGATCGTGCAGGACGTCGAGGTCGCCGTGCTCACGCCGGTGCACGAGATCCAGACCTGCGGGCGGCTCGTGGTGACCAAGAAGGGCACCCTGATCGCCAAGCGCGTCCAGGCCCTGGGCGGCGTCGACGTGCTGGGCCGCATGGAGGCCAACGTCGAGAGCGGCGGGACGGTGCACATCGCCGCCGGCGCGCGCTGGCGCGGCGACTGCAGCGCGCCCGCGGTCACGATCGACCCCGGCGCGCGCATCGAGGGTGGACGCTTCAGCGTCCCGAGCGAGCCGCGCTACCTCGCGGCGAAGTAGGACGCGGCCCGCGTCACGTGCGCGACCCGGGTGCGCGACACGCCCGCGCGGCGCGCGCGTCTCCGCACGCGCCGCGCGCGCGGCGTCAACCGTCGCCGTCCTGCAGCGCGGCCTCGACGCTCAGCACGAAGTGGATCGTGCGTCCCACGGCGGCCTCGGGCAGCGCGTCCATGCCGAACTCGAAGCGATCGACGTCGAACTCGGCCACGAGTCCGGCGCGGTAGCCCATCATCGTGGCGGCCGCGCCCACGAAGCGCACGTCGGCGGTGATCGGCTTCGTGATGCCGGCGAGCGTCATGTCGCCGGTGACCGACAGGTGCCCCTCGGTCTCGGAGCGCGCGACCCGCGTGCTCTTGAAGCTCATCTCGGGATGCGCCTCGGCGTCCAGGAAGTCGGGATTCAGGACGTGCGCGTCCCGTCCGGGGTGGCGCGTGTGCACGCTCTTGGGTTCGATCGCCATGACGATCGACGACTTCGTCACGTCGGACGGGTCGAGCTCGAAGCTGCCGGCCATCTCCTCGAACGTGCCGTAGAACTCGGACACGCCCAGGTGGCCGATCGAGAACACGGCCGACGAGTGCAGCGGGTCGACCGAGTAGGTGCCCGCCTTGGCCTCGGCGAGCCCCGAGGGCGCGGCCGACGAGGAAGAGAGCGGGACGAGGGCGGCCAGGGGGGCCAACAGGACGAGGGCGCGCAGGGCGTCGCGGACGGGCAGCATGCGGAAGGCTCCAGGGAGGTGGGGGACTCCCGCGGCCGGGCGCGGGACGTCTCCGGCCCGGCAGGATCGCAGCCCCGCGCCGCGCGGGTCAAAGGTCGCCACCCCCCATGGGTCGCCCGGCCGGGGTACGATCAGACTGCATCTGGAGCCCGGCGTTGCGGCGAGGGCAGGTCGCCGCAGCGCAACGCACGCACGAGATCCGACATGTCCTTCCTCCGCACCGAGCGGCGGCCCGTCCGCGCTCCGGTCCCGCTCGCGCTCGCGGCGGGGCTGCTCTTCCTGGGTCCCTCGGCCAGCGCGCACTCGCCGCACGACGTCATCAACGAGATGGGCCTGTCGTCCGAGCCGGACATGCCGGTGGCGATCTTCGCCTCGACCCAGCTCACCGACCACCGCCTGCTCGCACGCTCCCTCGACGGCGGCCAGACCTTCACGCTGCACGCCCTGCCGCTGGCCGAGCGCGGGGTGGCCGCCATCTCCCTCTCGCCGACCTTCTGGACCGACGGCACGGTCTTCGTCGCGACCACCGACGCGGGCCTCGTCGTCACGCACGATCGCGGCGACACGTGGTCCACCACGGGCGTCGGCCTGCCGGTCAACCTGCTCAGCCTGGCGCTGCTGCCCGACTTCGCCAGCAGCGGCGAGATGGTCTGCGGCACTCCCTTCGGGCTCTACGTCAGCTCCGACGGCGGGCAGTCCTTCACGCTGGCCGGCAGCGGCCTGACCGAGTCGAAGGTCGGTGTGCTGGGCGCGACGATGGACGCCGGCCAGCGCGTCGTGCTCGGAGGCGGCAAGACCCTCGCGCGCTCGACCGACGCGGGCTCCTCGTGGACGCCGCTGCACACCTTCGGCCAGCGCATGTGCGCGCTCTCGCTCTCGCCGCGTTTCCCGCTCGACCATGTGGCGCTCGTCTCGCTCGAGAACGACGGCGGAGTGTTCGTCACCACCGACGGCGGCACCACGTGGACGCCGATGACCGACGGCCTGACCGAGCTCACGGTGCCCGACGTGGACGTGGCCGACGACGGCAGCCTGTACCTCGTGACCCCGATCGAAGGCCTGCATCGCGCCTCCGGTCCGCTCTCGCGCTGGACGAAGGTCGTCGCCCCCGGCTTCGAGCAGCTCTCCGACCTCACCGACGAGCACTACCGCACGCTCGAGGTCGGTCCGAAGTACAGCGTGTCCGGGCGCCTCTACGTGGGTGGCTTCGAAGGACTCTTCATCACGGACGACGCCGCCATGTCCTTCCGGCAGGGCGACGTGTACAGCCAGCGCTTCAATCGACGCGTGGTCTTCTCGCCGGACTACGACGGCGGCGGCACGCTGTATGCCGTGAACTACGGCGGCGGCCTGTACCGCACGCCCGTGCTCGCGAGCGACGGCACCGAGGCGTCCCCGGACTCGTCCGGCCTTCCGACCGGCGGCGGCTCCGGCGCGACGGTGCCCGACCCGCACCCCGGTCTGGGGAAGAAGGTCGCGCCGAAGGTCGAGACCTGGACCTCGCTCTCCCGCGGCGTCACGTCTCTCTTCGGACAGTGCCTCGTGCTGTCGCCTCGCTACCTCACCGACGGCACGCTCTTCTACGGCCAGAGCCGGCTCTTCCGCTCGTCCGACCGCGGTGCGTCGTGGACGCTGCTGCCGCAGCCGCCGACCGTGCCCGTGATCCGTTCGGTGGCGGTCTCTCCCGACTTCGCGAACGACCACCTGGTGCTCTTCGGCGCCGGCCTGACCGGTGGCGTCTACCGCTCGACCGACGCCGGCGACTCGTGGACCGAGACGTCGACGGGACTGCCGCCGTCGACGGTGCCCATCTCGCTGCGCTTCTCGCCGGGCTATCCCGGCGAGCCACTCCTGTTCGCCGGCACCAAGGGCGCCGGCGTCGTGCTGTCGTCCGACGGCGGCGTCACGTGGCACGCCACCGGACCCGGGCTCGACGACCCCGACGTGCGCTGGATGGAACTCTCGCCGGACTTCGTGAACGATCGCACGCTCTTCGCGGGCACCGGGCTGGGGGGCATCTTCCGCTCGACCGACGCCGGCGACACCTGGGCCGCGGTCAACGCGGGCCTCTCGCCCGGCCTCCCCCTGGCGATCGAGTGCCTCGCGATCTCGCCCCAGTTCGCCATCGACGACACGCTCTTCCTCGTGAACCTGCACGACGGCGTGTGGCGCTCGTCCGACCGCGGCGACTCGTGGACGAAGCTGGGCGCCGGACTGCCGCCCGACCCTCCGCGCGTGGTGGCGCTCTCGCCGGCCTTCCCCGCCGACCCGACGGTGGTCGTGGGGACGCACGACTGGCTCTACCGCAGCACCGACGCGGGCGTCTCCTTCGAGCGCCTGCCCGGCTACAACCGCTTCGACGACCTCGACTACCGCATGGTCGAGCAGGGCGACTGGACCGACGTCCCGGCCACCGACGGGCAGGGCGAGAAGGTCACCGAGGCTTCGCTGGCCGGGTCGAAGCTCACGTTCCACTGCTCGGGTGACACGCTGCGCTGGTACGGGCGGCGCGGACCCGACATGGGCATCGCGCGCGTCGTCGTCGACGACGAGCCGTTCACGCAGCTCGACCTGTACGCACCGGTCGAGTCGAAGGTCGCGCCGATCTACTCGCGCACCTTCGACGAGGTCGGCTTCCACGTGATCAACGTGATCGTGACCGGCAGCGCGAACCCGCTCTCGACCGGCACGCGCGTGGTCACCGACGGGTTCGACGTGACGTTCTGAGCGGCCGGCCCGGCGAGGACGGCGAGGCGTCCGCTGCCCCGCTGCGGGTGGCGGTCGAGTACGGTCCCGCGCGCACGCACGCGCCGGGCGTGGGACGCTACGCGCGCGAGCTCGTGCGCGCCCTCGTGCGGCGTCGCGACGCGCCGCGCCTGCTGCTGCTCGAGACGGGACGCGCGCCGCGGGCCGTCCCCGAGTCGGCGCTCGGGCTCGCGGCCGCTCCCGCGGGACTCGTCACGTGCGTGCGCTCGCGCCTGCCGGAGCGCGCGCTCGCGGCGCTGGCACGCCTCGGGCAACCGCTCGAGCGTCGCGCGGGGGGCTGCGATCTCGTCCAGCGGGTGCGGGCCTTCGCGCCCTGCGTCGTGCGCGCGCCGGCGGTGCTCACACTCTCGGAGCTGCCGCGCCAGGCGGCGGCGCGCGGCGCGCTCGCGCGCACGCTGGACGGGCTCGC
>JACKHP010000027.1 GCA_020638905.1 Planctomycetota bacterium
GACCGTCGGGACGTTCGAGCAGGGCCAGCGCCTCGGGGGTCGGAACGCCCTCGACGGCGAGCCGTCGCGCGGCCTTCCAGGCCCCGCGCGCACGACCTCGCCCGAGCCGAGCGCGCAGCGCGCTGACCGGTCCCCGATCGCGATAGGCCTTCACCACGTGCGTCTCGTCGCAGCCGCCGACGCGCGAGACGTGCGCTCGCGCAGCGTCGCCCAGCACGGCGCCGACGGACGGTCGCGCGCCCTCGTCCTGCGCGATGCCCGCGTGCGGGACGTCCCCGAACAACGCCGCGTGCTGCGCGAGGTCGGCACGCAGCGCGTCGAGCGTGTACTCGCGTCGCCGGTGGACGCGTCCCTCGGCGACACGCTCACCGACGAACTCGGACGAATCGCGCAGGCAGCGCGCCGCGCGCCCGCGGACGTAGTCTCGCTCGAAGCGTCGCAGCGCTTCACGTCCCAGCCGGACGACCACGTCGAGCGGCTCGCCGCGCGCCACGGCGTAGCGTCCGAACCACTCGCCGGCGGCGTCGAGCGACAGGCCCTCGCGCAGCGAGAAGACGAGTTCGGCCAGGTTCGCCAGGCGCATCGCGCGCGTCAGCCGTGGGACGCGCCAGACGGAGTGCAGGTCGATGACCAGCAGCCGGCCCTCCTGCGTGAGGAGCAGGTTGCCCGCGTGCAGGTCGCGATGCAGGAAGGGATGTGCGTGCAGCGCGACGACGAGGTCGATCGCCTGCTCGACCAGCGCCCCGCGCGCCGCGTCGTCGCGCGCGGGATCGGTGATCGCCTCGGACAGGCTGCTCGCGTCCGGCACGAGGCGTCCCAGGAACCAGGCCTCGCGCAGACGCACCCCGTCGCGTCGTTCGGCGTACCCGATCGGACGCACCGTGGGCACGCCCAGCCGGCAGAAGGCCTCCATGACGCGGTACTCGCGCTCGGCACGCCCGGGCTGGACGAGCGCCTTCCACGGCTCGAGGCCGCGCACGCGATAGTGCTTCAGCAGCAGTCCGCCGCACGAGTCGGGCGCCGACCAGACCGAGCGCGCGCGGCTGTGCTTGAGCAGCACCTCGTCGGGCGGCAGTCGTCCGGCCGCGAAGTCGTCGCCGAGGGTCCGCAGCGCCGCAGCCGGCGGCGTGGCCCAGACCCAGTCGACGCGTCCCATGCGGATCAGCCTCGCGCGGCTCGCGCCCCCGTCGGGCGCGGCGAGGCGACATTCTAGGACTTGCGACGCGCCGAATCGCCGGTCGCGCCGCACTGGATCCGCGAGGCCCGCGGCGGACAATCGGCGGCCATGCGCGTGGCCCTGGTCTTCAAACGGCTCTCCCTGCACGGCGGCTCCGAGCGCCAGGTGGCCATGCTCGCGCGCGATCTCGCCGCGCGCGGACACGCGGTGCACGTGTTCTGCCGCCAGGTGCGCACCGAGCCGCCGCCCGACGTCGTCGTCCACCGCATGCCGCCGCTGCCGCTGGGCGCCTGGGGAGAACTCGTCGTCTTCTCCTGGTGGGCGCGGCGCGCCGTGGCCCGGGTCGCGCGGCGTCAGGGCGCGTTCGACGTGACCCACGCGTACGGGCGCACCCTCGGTCAGGACGTCTACCGCGTCGGCGGCGGATGCCATCGCACCTATCTCGAGCACGCGCACGCGCTCGACCGTCCCTGGGGGCTGCAGCGGATCCTGCGGCGCTCACCGTTCCAGCTCTGGAAGGCCGGTCTCGAGCAACGCGCGCTCGTCGGTCCGCCGGCACCGCACGTGATCGCCAACAGCCGCATGGTGGCCGACGACCTGGGCGCCCGCTACGGGCTCGACGACACACGCCTGCACGTGGTGCGCAACGGTGTCGACCTGAGCCGTTTCCGTCCCGCGACCGACGTCGAGCGGGCGGCGACGCGCGCGTCCTGGGGCCTCGGCGCCGAGCACGAGGTCGTGCTCTTCCTCGGCACCGGCTACGCGCGCAAGGGACTCGATGCCGCGCTGCGTGCCTGCGCGCGACTCGCCCCGCAGCGTCCCCGGCTGCGGCTCGTCGTGGCCGGACGCGACAAGCGGCTCCGCGCGTGGCGCCGACTGGCCTCGCGCCTCGGGCTCGACGGGCGGGTCCTGTGGCTGGGCGCCGTGTCCGATCCCGAACGCTGCTACGGCGCCGCAGACGTGTCGGTGCTGCCGACGACCTACGACCCCGCGGCGAACGGCACGCTCGAGTCGCTGGCCTGCGGCGTCCCGACGGTGACGTCGAGCATGAACGGCGCGGCCGAGGTGGTCGACCGGGGACGGTGTGGCAGCGTGCTCGAGACGCCGATCGAACCCGACGCACTCGCGGCGGCCGTGGCGCGCTGGCTCGACGACGCCGAGCGCGACTCCACGTCCCGGGCAGCGCGCGCCAGGGCCGAGCGCCATCCCTTCGGCGAATCGTGCGAGGCCATGCTGGACGTCTACCGTGCCGTGTTGCAGGATCGGTCGTCCCCCCGCGGAGCGCGCTCGTGAAGGACTACACGCCGTACCAGAAGGGCATCATCAAGCGCTTCTACGAGCACCGCGACACGCTCGCGTTGCAGAAGCTGGCCGAGATCGTGTCCGAGCTGTACGTGACCGAGGGCGAGAAGAAGTCGGCCCGCCTGTGGAAGAGCGCGCACGCACAGATGCTGGCGGCCGGCGTGCATGCGCACCAAGCCGGAGAGATCCTCAAGGAGCGCGACCTCGGCGCCCTGGCCAAGATCGTGAGCGAGCTCACCTGAGGCGAACCGTCCCGTCAGTGCGGGACGACGCCGACGTCCTTGAAGTAGTCGGTCATCGCGTGGAACTGGCGGTGGAGATCGTGCTCGTCCACGTCGACCGGTGACTTGAAGTACGGCGCGAGCTGGCGCATGGCACCACCTTCTCCGCGCCGAAGCGCGAACTCGGCGAAGCGCACCATGTCGAGAACGAGGGGCGCAGCCAGGATCGCGTCGCACCCCTGCCAGGTGAATTGCATCGACATCTTGTGGTCGAGGAATCCGCGGAAGTGGATGAAGTCCCACGCGGTCTTCAGGTCGTCGAGCGACTCGACGAAGTCGATGCCGACGTGCGTGTGCAGCGGGTAGCCCAGGATGCTCGCGAGCACGGCGTCCTTCGAGCGCACCTTGCTGGCGAGGTTGTCGCGGTGACTGAGCACCTGTCCGTCGCGGTCACCGAGGATGTTGTAGCCCTGCCACGAGAGCACACGCAGGTTGCGATACTTGAACATGGGCGCCAACGCGCTCTTGACCAACGTCTCGCCGGTCTTGCCGTCGTTGCCCATGAACGGCAGGCCGAGCGACTCGCCCAACCTGCGCAACGCGGGACACAAGGCAGCCGACGAGGGCGTGAAGTTCAGGAAGGCGCAGCCCTCGCGGAACGCCGCGTACGCATAGAGCATGCTCGGCCGGACGCGCGATGCATCGTTCGCGTCGAGCAGGGCCTCGAGTTCGGCGACCGTGCCGGGCAGCTCGCCCTCGACGTCCGGCTCGGTCGACGCGAGGTTCACGACCACGACGCGTTCCAGTCCTTCGCGACGCCGGAAGTCGGCCACGTCCGCCCGGATGCGCGTGATCGCGTCCCGCAGGTCGTGCGCGTCGACGCGCACCGCCTCGTCGTTCACGAGCCCGTCGATCGCGTCGCCACAGTGGACGGCCGTCCCCGGGCGCACCCGCGCGCTGGCCTCCGCCAGGTCGTCCTTCAGCGCGTTGAGCACCTCGAGGTCGATCGACCCCGAGCGCTTGTGGATCTGGTACCCGGACTCCCAGTACTCGGAGCGCCGTACCTCGTGCCCACCGAAGACGAGGTCTCCGACGCCCACCAGGTTGAGCGGTTCGAACTCGGGCCGATTCGTCGTGACGCCCGTGTCGGACACCAGCCCGCGTGCGATCGCGCGTGCCCCGACCACGAGCGTCGTGCCGATGCCGCCCAGCGCTCCCACCATCCAGACACCCAGGCGCTTGTTCACGGCGATCTCGTCGACAGAGGCAGGCTTGGCGCGCGGGAGGACGTCCCCGCGACGGGCGCGCGGCGCAGGATTCTAGTCCAGCGTTCCCCCAAAGTCGTGGAGACAAGTCTCGCGGCGATCCATGATCGGGCCCATGAAGTACCCACCCCACACCTGGGACGACCTGTCCCTCGGCGAGGTCTTCCACGCTGGTCCGCGGGCCGTGAGCCGCGCCGACATCGACACGTTCACCGAGGTCTCCGGTGACCGCACGGCACTCCACACCGACGACGCCTACGCGGCCCGTACGCCCCTCGGCGGGCTGGTCGCCCACGGCGTGCTCAACCTGGCCATCGCCACGGGCCTGGCCTATGAGGCTGGGCTGTTCGAGGGCACCGTGCTGGCCTTCCGGCGCGTCGACGTGGGATTCGATCGGCCGGTGCGGCCCGGTGACGAGCTCTCGCTCGAACTCGAGGTCTCCCAGCTCGACCCGCGCCCGCGGCCCGACCGCGGGAGCGCATCCTTCTCGATGAGGGTGCGCAACCAGGACGGCAAGACCGTTCTGTCGGGAACCTGGACGCTCCTCCTGCGACGCACGGCCAGCTCCTGACCGGGTCCGCGGATGACTGGGTTGCGGTCGCGGCGTTGGTACAAGCTGCACAAGCCACGCCCAGCGCCCCGCCCCGCAAGATCACACGACGATTTCAAATCATTTACAGGCATGCACTTACGAGTTCGTGCCGGATTCCGACCCTACATGTGGGGTTGCGAATCTCGCGGCGCCGGCATATGTTGGGGCCCGTCGTATGGTGGTCTGAGCGGTTGGAAGCACCATGCTTCAGCGGGAGGGATACGTATGGTCCGCAAGGAGAAGTCCGCGGCGGCGGCATTTCTCGAATCGGCGGAGCGGGTCGAGTGGGTCGAGGTCATCCTGCGGGATGGCCGCACGCTCGAAGGCAACGTCATCAGGAATCCGATTCGTCGGACGGGCACCGTCGTGAACGCGGTCCAGGAGACGCGGCACGACTTCCCGCTCGACGATGTCCAGGCGGTGCGCCGGGTTTGCGACCCCCGCACCGCGGGTCTCAGCTGACAGCCCGCTGAGCCGCGAACCGGACGCGCGAATTCCGAGATTCCGCGTTCTCCCCGGGCCGGGCCACCGTTGAGCGCGCTTCGTCTCGTGATCCGTCTCGACGTGGGTATGATGCGTCCCACGAGCGCGGACCCGGCACGCTCCGTCCACCGTCCGCTTCCTTCGATCTCTCACCGAATCGGGAAACGCTTGCCATGCGCAACGTCCTCACGACACTCCTCGTCCTCGCCCTCGTGACGGGGCCGGCGCTGGCCCATGGCGGCCAGTACAAGGGCCCGTCCGACGCCGGATCAGCCTCCGGGAACTCGGGCGGCACCGTCGCTCCTCCCACGAACCCGGGTGGTGCCGCGGCACCCGGCCCCGGCGCGGCTGCGTCGGGCGGCGCGACCTCCGCGCCCACCCGCAGCGGCAGCGGTCGCACGGCGCGCGGCGGCTCGAACCGCGGCGCCGTGACGTCCGGCGGCGATCTCAGTGAAGCCAGCAAGGGCTACGAGATCTGGGAGTTCTGGTGGGAGAACAACAAGGATCGCTTCCTCAACCTCAAGGACCGCCTCGTCAAGCAGACGAACGTGTCCGGCTCCCCGGGCATGCTCTCGGGTCGCGGCACGCGCAAGACGGCCCAGAGCTCGCGTCGTCCCGATGCCGCGATGATCAACACCGAAGTGATCCCGGCGCTGCTCGACCTGATCAAGACGAGCGACGACTCCGACATCCTCGACTCAGCGGTGCTCGCGCTGGCGCGCACCGGGCGTGAGGACATGGCCGACACGATCGTGCAGGCCGCCATGCCGCTGCTCGGCAACAGGGAGCTCTCGGTGCAGTCGTCGGCCACGCTCTCGCTCGGCGTGCTCGGTTCGGGCAAGGCAGGTCAGGCCCTTCAGGACATCCTGCGCGACGACTCGTCCGGCCGACGCCTCACGAACGGCTCGGCGAACTGGCTCACGCGTGCCTTCGCGGCCCTCTCGCTCGGCCTGATCGCCGACGAGGACTCGGTCAACGCGCTGACGAACATCGTCGAGAGCCTCCCCGACAGCGACAAGGACATCAAGGTCTGCGCCATCGTCGGCCTGGGACTGATCGGATCCGATCACCCGAATGCCGCCACGGTGCGCGACTTCCTCGTGAAGCAGCTCGGTGATCGCAAGCTCGATCCGCTGATCAAGAGCTACATCCCGACGTCGCTCGGCAAGCTGGGCGATCCGGCCGCCGTCGGTCCCCTGGTCGACACGTTCAAGGACCGTGACGCAGACAACCTCGTGCTGCAGTCGACGGCCATCGGACTCGGCCTGCTCGCCGGCATGGACCAGCCCGATGTCGTCAACCTCCTGATCGACTACGTGAAGGAGGGCAAGGACGAGCAGACGCGCCACTACTGCATCATCGCCCTCGCCCAGATCGGGGCCCGCGACGAGAACTTCGAAGCGCACAAGGACCTGCACGACGAGGTCATCGACCTGCTCGGCAAGGAGATCCAGAAGAAGGGCAAGAGTGACGCCCATCGTTCCTGGGCCGCCCTCGCCGGCGCGATCTACAGCAGGGGCCAGGAAGATCAGCAGCCGACGTTCATCGAGCGCATCGAGGCCGCCTACAAGAAGGAGTCCGACCCGTCCTTCAAGAGCGCGTTCGCGGTCGCCCTCGGCCTGCTCAACGACCAGGGTTCGGCGAAGATGATCTTCGAGGACTTCAACTCCCGCCAGGAACAGGACTTCCGTGGCTACGCCGCCGTGGCGCTGGGCTTCCTGCAATACACCGAGTCGGCCGACGCGATGCGCGGTCTCGTCCAGAACAAGACGACCACTCCGACGCTGCGCCTCCAGGTGGCCACGGGCCTCGGCCTGATGAGCGACACGCAGGCCGTGCCGGTGCTGATCGAGACGCTCGACAAGGCCAACACCCTCGGCGTCAGCTCGGCCGTGGCGAAGGCGCTCGGCCTCATCGGTGACCGCGACTCGATCCAGCCGCTGAAGAACATCGCGACGAACGACTCGGTGCAGAAGATCACGCGCGCGTTCGCGTGCGTGGCTCTCGGCATCGTGGGAGAGAAGACCGACCAGCCCTGGAACGCGGCCATCAGCGCGAACAACAACTACCGCGCCCAGGTGCCGTCGATCCAGGAGGTGCTCGACATCCTCTGAGCATCGTTTGCTGATCGCGTTCGGGCCGTCGCCCGACGCGGTTCGTTCCGGGAGCACGACTCCGGCTTCGCGCCGGGTCGTGCTCCCGGCCGTTTCGCGGGCGCCCGTCCCGCGCGACGCGCGATCCCCGGCATCGCAGCGGGGGCTGGCCGCGCACGGCGGGGCAAGGCCTTGGCGGATCCGGGTCGGGACCGACCAGGCGCCGGCCGACGCTGCGCTTCAGCGCATCTGGCGCCGCGCGATCCAGCCGGCGGCGCCCAGGAGCGCGAGGCAGGTCGCACCGACCGCCCCCTGAAGCTTGCGCTCGTCTCCGTGCAGGCGCAGCCGCTCGGACTGCGCCTGCACGAGCAGGTCAGCGGCATTGGACCTGGCGGTGTCGCGTACCTGCGCGGCGAGTTCCCGTTCGGGAGACGGCAGGACCGAGGGATCGAGCCCGCCCGCCGCCGTCCAATGGACGCCCGCGGCGTCGAGATCGCCACGCTCGTAGGCGACGTTGCCGAGCAGCAGATCGGCCCGTGCCCGGACCACGGCCCCCGCGTCCGCCGGCGGACGCCGCAGCAGCGCCTCGGCTTCGCTCCAGCGCGTCTCCGAGACGAGTTCGCGGGCACGGTCGATCCACTCGGAAGGATCGGTCGGCACCGTGCTCGGACCTTCGCTCACGAACGGAACCCACTCGCCCGACCAGCTCGCGTGCGCCAGCGCCTCGACCGGTGCGTGGCCGTCGCGCAGCGGTTCGCCTGTCCCAGGGAGCACGCGCGTGACGTGCGCGTCGACCACCGAGCCGAGTGCCTCGAGCAGGCCGTGCTCGGCCAGCGCCTGACGCTCCGCCTCACGGCTCGGCGGCTCTCCGTTCCAGGCCAGCACGAGCATGTTGCGTGTCCCCGGGAGGCGCGTGACCCGGGCCTCGCCGAACGCGGCGGCGAGCGTGTGCGAGAGCGCGGCCACCACCGGATCCTCGAGTGAGATGCCCCCCACGTTGAGCGCGGCGACACCTCCCGGCAGCAGGTGTGCGCGCACGGCCTCGAAGAACTCGAGGCTGGCCAGGTGCGGGGGGACGTAGATCTGGCTCGCATAGGCGTCGACGAGGATCGCGCCCCAGCGCGCGTCGATGCGCTCGAGCGCCACGCGTGCGTCGACGCCCGCGTCGACCTGGGCGCCCGACGGGAGCGCGAACCACTCCCGGCCCAGGTCGACCACGCGCGCGTCGATCTCGACGCCGCGCACCCGAGCCTGCGGGTCGACCGCGAGCATCTGGCGCGCCATGGTCCCCCCCGCGAGTCCGAGCACGAGCAGCGCGCGGCGGCCGTCCTCGCCCACCGGCGCAGACAGCGCCGGCACGAGGAACGCGTCGAAGTACATGCCCGTCAGGATCTCGCCCGGTCGGTACGCCGAGTGGAAGCTGTCGAGCCCCTCGTTGAGTCGCAGCAGGCGCATCCCGTCGTCGGCCTGCTCGACGCGCGCCCACTGGTAGGGCGTCTCGATCGACGCGAGGACGGTGCCGTGCGAGGGCGTCGCGGGGAGCGATCCGCCGAGCCCCCACGCGAGCGCACCGAAGAGCAGCGCGGCACCCACCACCGCGCCCGTCCGCCGAGCGGGCAGCAGCAAGGCCGCCACGAGCAGGAGTCCTCCCGCGACTCGTACGGCACCCGCCGATCCGACCTCCGCGAGCAGCACGTGCGTCGCCCCGAAGGTTCCCAGCAGGCTGCCCGCGGTGCCCGCACCGAGGATGCGTCCGGCCACGCGACCGGGGGCGACCTGCGCCTCCTTCGAGAGGTGCACGAGCCACGGCGCCACGCCACCCAACGCCGCCATCGGGACGCCCAGGCCGAGCAGCGCCACGAGCAACGAGCCGAACACCACGAAGGGATGCGCCGCCAGGAGCGGCAGGTCGGCCGGCAGGACGAGCGGCGACAGCCAACGCACGAGTTCGGGAAGTGCCAGCGAGATCGCCCCGCCGATCGCCAGCAGCGCCGCCGGACCGGGACCTCCCCGCCCCTCCGAGGCTCTCCCTCCGAGCCACTGCCCGAGGGCCAGCGCCGCGAGCACGACCCCGATCACGTTCGTCCAGACGAGCTGGCTCTGGCCGAACCATGGAGCGAGCAGGCGCACGCCCATGAGCTCGACGATCATCACCGCGGCGCCCGCCAGGAACGCCACGGAGAGCGTGCGCGCGGTGGTCATGGCGCGATCCCGCGGCGACCGGGCGTCACGGCGTGTTGCGCGGGATCTGCTCGATCAGGATGTCGTCGGTGTACAGGCCGTAGTCGCCCGAGTTGAAGAAGTAGCGGTTGTCGAGCAGGTGCCGCAGCGAGCGCTTGGGCACCGTCTTGGCCTTCTGCTCTCCGTTGACGATCACGGTCACCGGCTTGCCCATGTCGACGAGCGCGTCGGACAGGTACACGCGCAGCTCGAGCACGTTGACCGTGTCGATCTCGATCGTGTTCTTGGCGCGGTCGATCTTCGCGTGCATCAGCGGATAGTCGGGGTCACCCGGCTTGGACGACGCGCGCCGGTTCACCACCGAGGCCTGGCACCAGGCGTTGCTCCCGAACACGACGTCGGCCGGACGGTAGCGGATCTCGCTCGGCGCCAGGTCGCGCTTCGCACCGTCGAGCCAATCGCGGACCTGAGTACGCGCCTCGTCGGACGGGTCGAGGGCCGAGCCGCCCGAATCGACCTGGGTGATCGTGACACCGTCGACCGACGCATCGACCAGGGCGCTCACGTCGTCGGGCGACTCGCTGCCCTTCACGTACAGGGCCTTCATGCCGAACAGGTTCTCGAGCACGATCTCCGGCGACGAGACCTCGCCGCCGCGGTCGATCACGCCGGCGAAGAACGAGGGAGCGTTCGTCGCCAGGCGCAGCGCGTCGAGCCCGGCGCCGTCCCAGCCGTCGAGCACCACACGGGAGCGGTCGAAGCGCACCTGCTCGAAGAGGATGCGCATGCTGGTGAAGAAGACATCGTTGCCGGTCGGGCTCATCCACGACGAGTCGACCTCGGTCGTCTCGGCCGAGCGCCCTTCGGACTGGTGCCCGAGCGGGACGAGCACGATCGACGTCCCCATGACGTCCGAGTAGATCGTGCCGGCCATCTCCTTGGCCTTGTCCTCGAACAGCGCGCCCTCGCCCAGCGGGGGCTTCAACGCCACGATGACCGGCAGCGTGGCACCCTTGCCGTAGTCTGCGGGCAGCGAGAGCAGCGCCGCGGTGCGGATGTCGTTGCCCTCGTCGACGAACACGTGGGTGAAGAAGCCCTTGCCCGCGTTCGCCTTGAAGCTCCGGTCGTCGGGCTTGGACTCCTCGAGCACGTAGTCCCAGTCACCGATGTAGGCCAGCATCGGACGCTCGAGCTTGGCCCGCTTGGCGGCCTTCTCGAGCGCGTCCTCGATGTCGTCGAGGGCCTCCTGCTGGGCCGCGCGGTCGTCGGGGCCGAGCGCCTCGAAGTAGGCGTTGACGTCCTTGGTGAGCTTGCCGAGGTCCTTGTCCGAGACGCCCGAGCGCGGCAGCCCGCCGTCCTGGAGGGCCGTCAGCGAGAGGACGGGCAGCAGCAGCGCGGCGAGCATCACGAGCTTCTCCGGGTGGTGAGGCGGACCAGCGAGTGTATCCAGGCCCCCGAGGGGGTCAAAGGGACGCATCTCGCGCGAGCAGGCGCAGCAGCAGCGAGCGCGCCCGAGCCGGCTCCTGGACCAGGACGTCCTCGGCGAGCGCGCGCGCCTGGGCCCGCTCGGTGGCGTCCGGGTCCCCTTCGAGCAGCAGGCGCGCGAGGTTCTCGTGCGCGTCGATCGAACCCGGCAAGCCGATCGCCTCGGTGAGCAGAGCACGCGCTCGCGCCCGGTCGCCGCGCGCCTCGGCGGCGAGCGCCGCATCGTTGAGCAGGTCGGCGCGCCCCGGGAAGTGCTCGATCAATGCCTCCCAGGCCTCGGCCGCGAGGGCGTCGCGACCCGAGCGCCAGAGCGTCAGGGCGCGGTTGCGCTGGGCGCGCTCGTCGCGCGGTTCGATCGCCAGCGCGCGGTCGTAGATCGCCACCGCCTCGTCGAAGCGGCGCTGCTGTCCGAGGCGGTCGGCCACGCTGACGAGGTCGCCGTAGGCGTCCCAGTCGCGCTCGCGGGCCAGGGGTTCGAGCAGATCGGCCGCCTCGAGGGGGCGATCGTTGAGCGACAGAGCGCGCGCGTGGGCCCGATCGATGACGGCCGTGCGCCCCTTCCGTCCCTCGTCGAAGGCCGCCAGCGCGTCGGCCTTGCGGTCGAGCTGCTCGAGCGCGAACGCCCGATGCCATGCCAGCCAGGCGTCGTCGGTCCACTCGGGACGCGACCGCAGCCGATCGAGCCGCTCGAGTCGCTGCGGCGCCGCCGAAGGCCCCGGCAACAGGCGCTCGAGCACGTCGAGCAGCGAGTCACGCGCGACCAGCGCGTCGAATCGTCCGTCGACGGCGGCGTCCCAGGCCGCGAGGGCCTCGTCGCGTCGTCCCAGCGCCGAGAGCGCGTCCGCCAGCGCCAACTGGACGTCGCCCCGACCCGGCGCGCCCTCGGCCGCGCGTCCCAACCACAGCGCGGCCTCCTCGAAGGCCCCTGCGTCGAGCGCGAGCAGTCCGCGCACGTAGGCAGCCCCCGGCCAGTGCGACTCGGCGTAGTGCGCCTCGAAGGCGGCCGGATCGACCGGCAGCCCGTGCCCCCAGGCCAGCAGCCCCCCCCATTCGCAGGCCTCGGCCTGACGCGGAGAGGCCAGATCGGACGCGCGGGCGAAGTGCTCGGCCGCCGAGTCGAGCAGTCGCTGTCCCATGCTCGCGGCGAAGGTCCCGCTCCCGAGGCCGTCGATCTGGGCCGCCTCGGAGCGTCCCAGCCAGTAGAGCGCCTCGCCGTCGTCGGGCGCCACGGCGAGCCGCGCGTGGGCCGCCTCCTCGATCTGCTGCCAGGCGCCTTCGGCAGCCCACCCGGTCCACGCCGGGCCGTCGGGGACGAAGAGCAGGAGGATCGATAGCAGTGCGGCGGACATGGGCGGCCCCGGAACGCGAACTCCTCGACGGACGGTCGGACCTCCTGCGGACTACGCGTCCGAGGAGCCGGCGTAACGCACGCTCCCGTCTCCCGGCTCGACGCGCCCCACGACCAGCGGACGCTCGCCGCCCTCGCGCAACACCGCGAGCACGCGCTCGACGGCGCCGGGTGCCACGAGGCAGAGCATGCCGAGCCCCATGTTGAACGTGCGGTCCATCTCGGCACGCGCCACGGGCCCCAGGCGTTGGAGCGCAGTGAACAGCGGCGGCACGTCCCAGGCGTCGCGATCGATCACCGCCGAGAGATGCTTCGGCAGCACGCGCGGGACGTTGTCGGTGAAGCCTCCGCCCGTGATGTGCGCCAGGGCGTGCAGGTCTTCGTCCTTCAGCAGCGGCAGCAGGGGACGCCGATAGCAGCGGTGCTCCGCCAGCAACGCGTCGCCCACCGAGATGTCCATTCCGGGCAGCGTGTCGTGCACGTCCAGGCCGGCTCGCTCGAAGAGGATCTTCTGCGCCAGCGAGTAGCCGTTCGTGTGCAGCCCCGAAGAGTGCAGGCCGATCAGCACGTCGCCCGCCCGCACGCGCTCGAGCCCCAGCACCTGCGGACGGTCGACCACGCCCACGATGAAACCGGCCAGATCGAAGTCGTCGGGACGGTACAGCCCCGGCATCTCGGCCGATTCGCCGCCGATCAACGCCAGTCCTTCGGCCTCGCAGGCGCGCGCGAAACCCGACACGAGGGCCGCCAGCTTGCCCTCGCCGAAGTGTCCCGCCGCGACGTAGTCGAGGAAGAACAGCGGCTCGGCCCCCATGACGAGGATGTCGTCGACGCAGTGGTTCACGAGGCAGGCTCCCACCGTGTCGTAGCGCTCCATGCGCTGGGCCACGAGCAGCTTGGTGCCCACGCCGTCGGTGCTCGAGACGAGCACCGGCTCGGCCATGCCGCCGAAGTCGGCCCGGAACAGCGCGCCGAAGCTGCCGATGCCGGTCAGCACGCGAGGGTCGGTGTGCGTCCGTCTGGCCATCTTCGCCACCTGGCGCAGCTCGTCGGTGACGCGATCGATGTCGACGCCCGCATCCCTGTAGGTGAGCGGGGCCGATCCGGAGGCGGGCTCTACCATGGTCTCGGTGCTCCGCTGCGCAGTCGTTCGAGGACCACGCGGTCGTTGTGGAAGGCGAGCTCTTGCGGCAGCTCGTCGAGGGAGTGGAAGGCGACCTCGGCGCAGTCGTCGCCGGGGCACAGCTCGCCGCCCATCTCCTCGCCCGAGTAGACGACGAGCAGCGACGGCTTCCTGGGATCGTCCGTGGTGGACAGTACGTCGATCAAGCCCGTGAGCCGCACGATCAGGCCGGTCTCCTCGCGCGTCTCGCGCACGGCGGTCGACTCGGCCGACTCGTCGATCTCCTGGTAGCCAGCGGGCAGGCCCCAGCAGCCCTCGCGCGGCGGGACGGCCCGCCGGCAGAGCAGCACCTCACGCCCGCGCAGGACGACCACCGCCGCGGCCGGGACCGGGTTCTCCCAGTGGACGAGGCCGCAGGCCGGACAGACGCGGCGCGGCCGTCCGTCGAGCTCGCGCTCCTCGAGCGCGTGGCCGCAGGCCATGCAATGCGCCGGCGTGGGACGGACCTGCATGCGCGCGAATGATACCAGAGGGTGCACACCGTATACTCGGCCCCCCATGGTGAAACGCGTGCTCGTCCTCGGATCCACCGGATCCGTGGGGACCCAGACCCTCGACGTCCTGTCGGCCCTCGCGACGAGCCACCGTGTGGTGGGACTCGCGGCCCGACGCTCGGCCGACCTGCTCTCCCGGCAGGCGCACGCCACCCGTCCCGAGGCGGTCTGCCTCGTCGACGAGGCGGCGGCGTCGGCGCTCGACCTGCCGGACGGCTGCGCGCGCCTGCACGGCGCCGACGGACTCGTCGAACTCGTCGAGCGCACGCGTCCCGACGTGGTCGTGTGCGCCGTGACCGGTGCCGCGGGACTCCCGTCGACCCTGGCCGCGGCCGAGACAGGTGCCGTGGTCGCGCTCGCCAACAAGGAGAGCCTCGTGCTCGCCGGGCACCTCGTGAAGCGCGCCGTGCAGCGCTCCGGCGGGACGCTCGTCCCGGTCGACAGCGAGCACTCGGCCATCGCCCAGTGCCTTGCCGGCGAAGACCGGGGCGGCGTGCGGCGCCTGGTGCTGACCGCCTCGGGCGGCCCGTTCCGCGGCAGGACCCGGGCCGAGCTGCGTGAGGTGACCGTCGCACAGGCCCTGCGCCATCCCTCGTGGGAGATGGGCCCGCGCATCACGATCGACAGCGCGACGCTCATGAACAAGGCGCTCGAGGTGATCGAGGCCTGCCACCTGTTCGACGTGCCGCAGGAACTCGTCCACGTCGTGGTCCACCCGCAGAGCATCGTGCACTCGATGGTCGAGTTCGTTGACGGGGCCGTGATCGCCCAGCTCAGCCCGCCCGACATGCGCTTGCCGATCCGCTACGCCCTGGGCTATCCGTCCCGCGTGCCTTCCGGACAGCCACCCGTCGACTTCACGCGCCTGCCCACGCTCACGTTCGAGCAGCCCGACCGGGAGACCTTCCCGTGCCTGGCGCTGGGCGAACGGGCGGCGCGCGCGGGCGGCCTGGCCGGCACGATCCTGAACGCCGCGAACGAGATCACCGTCGAAGCCTTCCTGTCGGGACGGCTGCCGTTCCTCGAGATCGCGACCCTCGTGGGCGAGGCGCTCGACCGCTTCCCGTCCACTCCCGACCCCGACCTGCCGACGATCCTCGAGACCGACGCCGCCGTCCGTCGTCACGTCGCGTCGCGCCTCCCCCAACCGACCCGCTGAGGGCCCATGTTCGAGAACCTCGGGAACATCCTGCTGGCCGCGCTCGGCATCAGCTTCCTCATCTCCATGCACGAGCTGGGACACTTCCTGGCGGCGAGGCTGTTCGGCGTGCGGGTCGAGACCTTCTCGATCGGCTTCGGCCCGCGCGTCTACGGCTGGCGCAGCGGCGACACCGACTACCGCATCTCGGCCGTCCCGCTCGGCGGCTACGTGAAGATGGCCGGCGAGTACGGCGACTACACCGACGACGAGACGTCGATCGCCCCCGACGACCTCATGGCCAAGCCGATCTGGCAGCGCTTCGTGATCTTCTCGGGCGGCGTGGTCATGAACTTCGCGCTGGCGTTCGTGATCTTCCCGATCGCGTTCGGCGCCGGCGTGCCGTTCGAGGCACCGGTCGTGGGCGGCGTGGCGGCGGGCGGCCCGGCGTGGAGCGCGGGCCTGCAGCCGGGCGACGAGATCGTGGCCGTGTCGGGACGCAAGACGTACGGCTTCTCGAACATCCTGAACGACGTCGCGCTGTGCGACCCGGACGACCTCGTGCTCACCATCCGACGCGACGGCGTCGAGTCGACGCGCCGCGTGGTGCCCGACAAGTCGACCGGACTCTACGACATCGGCATCGAGCCGGGCTTCGATCTCCTGCCTCGCGGTCCTGCGGCCGAGGCCGGCCTGCAGGCCGGCGACCAGATCGTCTCGGCCAACGGCATCACGGTCGGACGACGCCACGAGGGCGTGCTCGTCACGCCGCACTGGGCCGTCCTGCGGGCCTCGGACGACGGACGGCCGCTCGACCTCGTCGTCTCGCGCGACGGCGCCACGCAGACGCTGCACGTCGTGCCCGAGGCGATCGCTCCGCCGGCCGAGGCGCGCCGCATCCTGGGGGCCACGCCGATCACGACCCGCGTGGCCAAGCTGCGCGGCGCGGCGGAGCGTGGTCCGCTGCACGTCGACGACCTGCTGCTCGAGGTGGCCGGCTCGCCGGTCGTCTCCTCCTCCGACGTCTACGCCGCGCTCTCCACCAAGGCCACGCTGGGACAGGCCGAGGTGCGCCTGCGCCGTGGCGACGACGAACGTACCGTGACGCTCGACGACGAGACGATCCGGGCTGTGCTCGCGGGTGACCTGGCCTTCGGCCCGTCGACGTCGACGCGCATCCGCGTGGTGCCCGACAGCGCGCTGGCGGAAGCCGGACTGCACGACGGCGACACGATCGTGGCCATCGACGGCGAGCCGCTGGCGACATATCAGGACCTGCAGAAGGCGGTCCAGCGCGACGAGAGCCGCGTCGACTACGACGTGCGCTACCGCCGCGGCGACGTCGAGAACGAGGTCTCGGTGCGGACGCGCGCCATGCCGGCCTACGACTACGGCATCGCGCTGCGTGCCAAGACCGTGGTCTACGATCTCTCGTTCGCCGGCTCGCTCGCCGCCGGCTGGGACGCCAGCCTCGACGCCCTGCGGGCCACGGCGCTCACGCTCACCAAGCTCTTCACCGGCGACGTGGGCGCCGACCAGCTCAGCGGCCCGATCCAGATCAGCAAGGTGACCTACACGCTCGCCAGTCGCGAGTTCTCGCGCCTGCTGTTCTTCCTGGCGCTGCTCTCGGTGAACCTGGGCGTGATCAACATCCTGCCGGTGCCCGTGCTCGACGGCGGCCAGATCCTGTTCCTGCTGCTCGAGAAGATCAAGGGCTCGCGCCTGTCCGAGCGTTTCATGTCGAACGCGCAGCTCGTGGGACTCGTGTTCATCCTCGCGCTCATGGTCTACGTGACCTTCAACGACATCCGCAGGCTCTTCCCGTGAGCGAGGGGCCGTCCCTCGGCACGCGCGCTCGCGCGCTGCTCGAGGTCCTGCGCGCTCCGCTGCTCCTGTCGCCCGTCGCGGACGTGAGCGCGGGCTTCGCGCTGGCCGTCGCCGCGGACGGCGTGCGCGAACAGCCCGCGGGCGACGGACTCGCGCTCCTGCTGCCGGCCTGCGCCGTCGGGGTGCTCCTGCTCGGCGCCGGCATGGCGCAGAACGCGCTCGCCGACGCCGAGGACGACCGCCTGCGCAAGCCGACGCGCCCCCTCCCGCGCGGCGACATCGGCCCCGTGGCCGTGGGCCTCACGTTCATCGCGCTGACCGGCGCGGCGCTCACCCTCGCCCGGCGCGAGTCGCACCTGCTTCCGGCCGCGCTCTCGATCGTGCTGCTCACCGTCGCCTACCACGCCATGCTGAAGCGTCGTCGCGTGCTGGGCTGCCTGACCCTCGGTGCGCTGCGGGCGCTCGACATGGGACTCGGCGTGCTCGCCGCCCAGGCCGCCGGGGACGCGCTGCTCCGGCCGATCCCGCAACCCGAGCTGCTCTGGACGGGTCTCGGCGAGGCCTCGGCGCCGCTGCTGGCCTGCGCCGCGTACGGACTCTACGTCTTCGGAGCGTCGCTGCACGCCTCCACCGACGACGAGCCCGACGCGCGTGCGCAGCCCGCGAGCCGCGCGGGGCTCGCGCTCTGCTCCGCCGTGCTGGCCGGCGGCGCCGCGGCCCTGGCCGTCCTGCCGCCGATGCCGTGGCTGCCGCGCCTCGGCGGAGCGGTGCTGCTGCTGCTCGCGCTCGCACGCCTGCTGCTCGCCATGCGCACCCGTCCCGCGCCGGCGGTGACCGGCGCCGCGCTCTCGAACGTGTCGCTCACCGGGGCCGCCCTGTGCTTCGCGTCGGCGCGCTTCGACCTGGCGGCGCTGGCGCTGCTGTGCTTCCTCGGCGGACGAGCACTCCTGCGCGCCTTCCCCCCGAGCTGAGGTCGCTGCGGACGGTCCGCCGTCGTCCGCTCCCCTGTCTCTCAGGCCTCGGCGCGCAGCCAGGCCAGCGCCGCCTCGCGGTCGTTCAGCTCGCCGGCGAGCTGGAGATCGTGCGCGGCGCGCACGAGTTCGCCCACGCGCGGGCCGGGCGCCACGCCGGCCGCGAGCACGTCGGCTCCCGTCACGAACGGCGCCGGCAGCAGCGCCTCCCGGCCCAACGACTGCACGAGCGCGACCACGGCCGGACGCAGGCGCGGCGGACGCAGCGCGGCGCGCGCCAGGGCGTCCTCCCACAGCGCGAGCTCGTGGTACGCGGGGGACGCGGCCACGCGTCGCAGCGTCGCCCGTCCGGCCTCGGCCAGCTGCGCGAGCTGCCCACGCGCGGCGGCCAGGTCGAGCGCGCGCCTCGCCACGGCGCTCGAGCAGCGCAGTCGCGCGCAGACGGTCTCGACCGGCGCACCCGCCGGCTCGACCGCGCACTCGCACAACGTCACCGCCAGCGCCAGGGGGAACGTCGCGCCCGCAGGACGCGCGAGCGTCGCCGCACCGTCGTCGTCGGATGACGTCTCGTCGACGTCCGCCTCGCCTCCGTCGCCGCCGCCGCCGAGCGCCTCGAGCACGGCCAGCGCGTGCGCCCAGCGTCGGCGCGCCGCCTCCTCGCCGGCGTGCGCGGCCGCGGCGCAGGACGCCACCTCGGGCAACACCTCCGGCAGCAGGGAGACCTCGTCCAGGAGCTCGAGCGCGCGCGCGCGCTCGTCGCACACGAGCATGCGCTCGAGTTCGCCGCGCACGCGCTCGCCCGAGATGCGGCGCAGCATCGCGGCGTGCTCGCGCATGGCGCTCGCGGTGGACGCCTCGAGCTCGAAGCCGAGCACTGCGGCGAAGCGCACGCCGCGCAGCAGCCGCAGGCCGTCCTCGCGGAAGCGCAGGCCGGGATCGCCGATGGCGCGCACGCGACGTGCGCGCAAATCGTCGAGCCCGCCCACGAGGTCGATCACCTCACCGCCCTCGGGCTCCTCCATCAGCCCGTTGATCGTGAAGTCGCGGCGCAGCACGTCCTGCTCGAGCGTGGCGCGCTCGACCTGCGCCGGATGTCGTCCGTCGCCGAGCCCCACGTCGCGTCGGAACGTGGCCACGTCGACGGTGCCGTCGTCGGTCACGACCTTGACCACGCCGAACGCCTCGCCCACCGGCACCGAGCGCGGGAAGAGCGCCATGACCTCCTGCGGCGTGGCGTCGGTGGCCACGTCGACGTCGGCCGCCGCGCGCCCCAGCAGGCGATCGCGCACCGCGCCTCCCGCGAACACCGCGCGGTGGCCGGCCCGCGCGAGCCGGGCGGCGATCAGGGTTGCTTGCTTGCGCGACATGCCGCCGTTCCCGATACCATCGCGAGATCGATCCGAAGGATCATCCCGGGGAGAGTTCCCATGCCTCGAGCATCCGGCCTCGTCGTTCTCGCGGTGCTCCTGCTCGCCATCGTGGCCTTCCGCACGTCCAGCTCGCAACGGGCCGATCGGATGCTCGTGAACGAGGACCGGGCGCGACACGTCGTGGCGGCGCTGCACCGCGCCGCGCGCGCCGAGCTCGACGCCGGTCGCACGCAGCCCGCGCTGGCAGCGCTGCTCCCCGCGGCCCCCGGACTGCAACCGCTGCCCGACCGCGGCGACGGGCGCAGCGAGTACGCCCGCGACGACGTGTACGTGTACGGCTTCGCGCGGGTGCCCGTGAAACGTGACGACGGCAGCGAGGCCCCCGGCTACGTGCTGCGAGCGTGGCCCCTGCGCTTCGGTCGCACCGGCGACACCGAGTGGCACCTCGACCAGGACGGCGTCCTGTGGGAGGGCCAGAACGAGCTCGGACGCAGCGGCTTCGAGCGCGCCTTCCCGCCACCCTTCCCCGAGCCCGAGCTGGCCGAGGAGAGCGCCCTCTGGTGGCGCCGCCGCCTGCCCGACGAAGACTGACCGAGGGGCGGGCCGCCGCTCAGAGGTGGTTCCAGAAGAGCAGCCGCGCGCGGTCGCGCAGCGCCTCGTCGTCGAGCTGCAGCGCCACGCCGCGGAGGGTCTCGACGCGGTCGCCGCCACGCACGCGCACGAGAGCGTCGAGCGCGCGTTCGCGCACGGTGCGGTCGCGCTCCGTGTCGGTCGCGATCGAGGCCAGCACGGGCAGCGCGATCGGATCGCGCACGTCGTCGGACACCAGGACGTACAACGCCGCACCGCGGTCGTCGCCAACAAGGTCGGCCATGCGCTCGAGAGCCGGCCGTCCCAGCAGCGCCAGCAGCGGGACGGCCGACAGCGCCGACGGGTCCTCGCGCCGCACGCGCTCGTCGAGCAGGTCGAGCGCGGCCGTCGGATCGAGCTTCGTGAGCACCTGCAGCAGGGCATGCTGCTCGACCTCCCCGAGACCGGGCTCGTCGGTCAGGCGCCGATGCACCACCTCTCCCAGTCCGTCGAGCGGTACGTCCTTGACGCGCAGCACGCGGTCGATCGTACGCGCGAGATAGACGCCCACTCCGTCGGAGAGCTCGAGCCGGCAACGCTCGACGGCCCACGGATGGCCTTCGGACAGGAGCACGCCTATGGCCTCGGACTGCGCCCCGCGCGTGGGGTCGCCCGCGATCTCCTCGATCAGGTTGCTGGCGTGCAGCGCCTCGTCGTGGCCCGTGCGGATGGCCCGGTCGAGGATGCCCAGCAACGCCGCGACCTCCTGGTAGCTGCCGTGTCGCGCGAGCTCGTCCCACGAGTCGACACCGGCCACGGTGCCGGCCAGTTGCGCCATGCGCAGGCCGTTCAGACGCACGATCAGGTCGCGATCGGCGATCATCTCGGAGCAACGCTGGATCGCGTCGGGATCGCCGTGGGCCAGCAGCGACGACGTGGCCGTGAGCGAGGCCTCGTAGCCGGCCTGCTCGACGATGCGCCGCAGCACCTCGTAGCCCTCGGGCGGGATCTCGGTCTCGCCCAGCACCGTGATGTACACGAGGTCGGGGTCGGCGGCCGACTCGGACAGGTCCTGGATGACGTACGAGAGCGCTTCGGTGTCGCCGGCGCGCGCGCGGTGGCCCAAGCCGGAGCGAGCGTAGGCGCGCACGTCGAGGTCGTCGTCCTTGCGCCGGTCGAGCAGCGCGCCCAGGGCGCCGGGGCTGTCGATGCCCGTGAGCGCGCGCAGGGCGGCCTTCGTGACCAGATCGCTGTCGGAGTACGCCAGCCGCGTGAGCGTCTCGACCACCTGCGGGTCGTGGCCGTCCTCCTGTCCGAGCACGGCCACGAGCTTCGAGGTCTGGATGGGATCGGTCGAGCCGAGCGCCTGGATGCGCGCCACGACCTCGTGGGCCAACTGGCCGCGGTGGGTCAGCAGCGCCTCGCGCGTCTCGACCAGCGATTCGTGCCCACCCCACGAGAGGCGGTCGAGCCAGCGCTGGACCTCGTCGTCTCCGCGCTGCAGCGCCCACTCCGGCGGCTCCTCGAGCTCGGGCGCCGGGAGGCCCAGCAGGGCCGCCGCCACCTCCTGGCCCACCGCCGCCGAGCCCGGCAGCAGGTAGGGGACGTCTCCGCCCCGATCCCCGCGCTTCGGGAGCAGGATCACGAGTCCGAGCAGGACCAGGATGACGACGGCCGGCAGGACGGTACGCATGAGGCGGGCGATCGGGGAAGGGACGGGACTCGCCCCCATGGTAGGCACCGGGGGGCGTCCGGACACGCGGGCTTCGGGCCGTCGGACCGCGGCGCGGCGACGAGCGCCGTCCGACGCACGTTGCCACCCGAAACTTCCGGGATATCGCCACTTTGACAGGCCAGCCGGGCATTGCTACGGTTGCCGCCCCATCCCCGGAATCCCCGAGATGACTGCCAAGACCCTCCGCTCCTCGCTCGTGCTCGCGCTGGGCATGGTCCTCCTCGGCGGCTGCGTGACGCCGTTCTCCGACCACGCTGCCGACGTGCGGAACGCCTGGGCGAAGCGCGCCAACGAGGCGCATCGCCGCTGGGATCGCTACGTCTACGACCTCGACTGGGACGATCCCACCATCGATTGGGTCGACGAGAGCTACGCCACCGGGCCGATGCACCGCTGAGCGCCCCCGCTCGCGTCCGCGTCGACTCCGTCGTGCCGCGCCTCCGCGCCGTCCTGACCGGCCTCGCCGGTCTCGTGTTGCTGTGTGGTCTGTGCGCGGGCTGCGGCACGGCCACGCGCGCGCGGCTCAGCATGCTCGACTTCCAGGACGCCCGCCCCACGGCCGAGGCCTGGGCGCGCTTCCGGGGTCGCGAGCCCACGCTGAACGCCTTCTGGATCAAGTCGGCCCTGGCCGATCCCGAGCGCGGTGAGTTCGCCGTCACCCCCGAGCAGAGCCTCGCGCTGCTCGAGCAGGCACGCACGTTCATCCCCGACGACGTCGACGTGCTGCTCGTGATGCTCTCGCACCTGCTCGCCAACCCCGAGCTGCGCGACCTCGACCAGGCGGTCGACGTGGCGCGCTCCGAGCTCGACCACGGCGTCGACGTCACGCGTCGCGACCTGCTCTGCCGCGTGCTGGCCACCGCGTACATCGAGCTGGGCCGCCTCGACGAGGCGCGCGACGCGATCCTGCGCGCGGGCGGGTTGCTCACCGCCGATCCCTCGGCCATCTCGAACCTGTGGGCGCTGCACGCCCGCGAATCGATGCGCCTCGGCCGGGTCGACGAGTCCGACGCGAGCTTCGACCTGAGCCTCGCGCGCGGGCCGGGCGGACTCTGGGCGCTCTACGGCAACGACCTCGCGCCCGATCCGCGGCAGCCGACACCGCCGCCCGAGCGGGCGGCCACACGCCAGGTCGTGACGCGCGCCGTCGCGCGTCACCCGCGGCACGTCGACCTGGCCTTCGTCGCGGCGCTCGACACGATCCACCAGGGCGACTTCGCGGGGGGCGAACAGCAGCTCCTCGAGCTGCCCGAGCCCGTGCCCGAACGTCTCTTGGGACGCCTCGCCGGCGTCCGCGCCGAAGTGGTCATCGCCCAGGGACGGCTGGGCGAGGGCGTCGAGCTGCTGCTCGGCTACCTCGACGAGCATCCGGTCGACCTCGACGTGCTGCAGGAACTGTCGGCCATCCACCAGATGCACGACGTGCCCGACGCAGAGACCGTGAAGGACCGCCTGTGGGCGGCATACATCCACGCCGACCGCAACACGCAGCTCGTGCTGCAACGCATGGCGTCGGCCATGAACGGCGCCGAGGCGCCGTCCGACGACACGCCGACGCCGTAGGCGGCACCGCGCCCGACGCGCGGCGGGTCAGAGGCCGAGGCCTGCCTCGACCGCGGGCAGCAGGTGCTCGACGTCGGCGTCCACCGGCACGTCGACCCAGCGTATCTCGGGGAAGCTGGCCAGGAAGATGCGCTGCTTGCGCGCGAGCTGGACGGTGCGCAGCGTGACGCGCTCGACCAGCGCGCGCCTCTCGAGTCGTCCGGCGAGGTGCTCGAGCGCCTCGAGGTAACCGATCGAGCGCCCCGGTTCGGGCGCGAACGGCGCGCGCGCGGCGAGCGCCGCGACCTCCTCGAGCAGCCCCTCGTCGAGCATGCGTTCGACGCGCGCGGCGATGCGCCCCGCGTGCCTGCGCGCGTCGTGCCGCAGCGCGACCACGAGGAAGCCGGCGTCGATCGGACGCTCGGTCTCGTCGCGCTGCCAGCGCGAGAGCGGACGTCCCGTGAGCCGGTGCACCTCGACCCCGCGCACGAGGCGCTTCCGGTCGCCCGGCAGCAGGCGCGCCTCGAGCTCGGGATCGGCCGCACGCAGCTCGGCACGCAGGCCGGCCTCGCCCTGCGCCTCCCACAGCGCGTCGAGCTCGGCGCGCAGCGCCGGGTCGGCCGGCGGACCTGGGAACAGTCCGCGCAACAGCAGCCGGAGGTAGAGCGGCGTCCCGCCGGCGAACAGCACCGGACCGCTCTCGCGCGCCACCGCGTCGCGCGCGGCCTCGATCCAGCGCCCGGCGGAGAACGGCTCGTCGTGTCCCACGAGGTCGAGCAGGCCGAAACCTGTCTCGGCGCGCAACGCGGCCGAGGGCTTGGCGGTGCCCACGTCCATGCCGCGATAGACCTTCATCGAGTCCATCGAGAGCGGGCGCAGGCCGTGCCTGCGGAAGAGCGCGGCGGCGACCTGCTTCTTGCCGCTGGCCGTGCCCCCCACGAGCACCCGGTGGATCACGACTCGGTCGGGAGCACCACCGAGACCGCGATGGCGTCGTCGCGCACGTGCTCGCGGAGACGCTGCAGCAGGTCGTCCTCGGTGATCGAGTCGACCAGGCTCAGCGCGCAGAACGGGGGCGCGTCGCGGAAGTGATCGGAGAGCAGCTCGTAGCAGACCGTCTCGGGCGAGTCGGTGGCGCGCAGCAGCATGCCGTACAGCTTGTTGCGGATGCGCCGGTGCGCGCCGGGATCGATGCCGTCGCGCAGGGCGCGCGCGAACACGTCGCGCAGGCGCTGCTCAAGGCGCTCGGGTTCGTCGGTGTCGCCACCCAGCGTCGTGAATCCGAAGCCCGGCTCGCCGGAGTAGCTGGCCGCGAAGGTCTCGTCGAGCAGGCCTTCGCCGTACAGGTCCTGGAAGGCGCGGGACGAGCGTCCGAAGAGCACGTCGAGCAGCACGCGCGTGGTGAGCTGACGACGCGCGACGGAGAGCCCGTCGCCGCCCAGCACCGTTTCCTTGATGCCCAGCAGCAGCCGCGGGCGCGAGACGGGCAGCCGCTCGGTCCAGCGCGGCGTGACCACGCCCGCGGGTTCGTCGATGGGCGGGCGCACGTGCGGCGGCAGGCCGTCGGCGGGCCGCGCCGCCTGGTCGGCCTCGACGAGCGCGGCCAGCTGGCCCGGGTCGACGGGCCCCGAGACCGTCAGGCACAGGTTCGTGGGGTGGTAGAAGAGGTCGTAGCAGCGACGCAACGTGGCGGCGTCGATCTCCGCGATCGACTCGACCGTGCCCGCGATGTTGTCGCGCACCGGGTGGCGCGCGTACAGGCAGCCCAGCAGTCCGAAGAAGATCCGCCAGTCGGGGTCGTCGTCGTACATGCGGATCTCCTGCGCGATGATGCCCTGTTCCTTCTGCACCAGCGCGTCGGTGAACCACGGATCCTGGACGAAGTCGAGCAGCAGGTCGATGCTCGGCAGCGGTTCGGCGACGGTCGAGACGATGTACGTCGTGCCGCAGAAACCGGTCATCGCGTTCGTCGACGCCCCGAGCTGCGCGAAGCGGTCGGAGACGTCCCCTTCGGCGTCTTCGAAGAGCTTGTGCTCGAGGAAGTGCGCCAGGCCCTCGGGGACGGGCTGCCCGTCGGCCGCGCTCACGCGGTCGACCGACCCGAAGTTCGTGCCCAGGGCCGCGAAGGTGCGCTCGTACTCCGGCCGCGGGTTGATCAGCACGTGCAGCCCGCTCGCGGCGGTGCCGTGCAGCACGGGCTCGCCCAGCGGGTTGTCGACCACGGACAGCTTCACGGGGCATCTCCCTCGAGCAGGTAGACCGTGTCGAGCGTGGCGTCGGCCGCGAGCGCGGAGACGTCCTCCTTCTTGGCGGCCTGGACGCGCGCGATCGCGTCGTCGAGCACCGTCGCCCGCCCGGTCATCAGGCCGTAGTGCGTGAACTGCACCAGCTCGCGCGGTGCATCGCGCAGGTTGCGCAGCCGTCGCAGCTGCGCCTTGCGCGACAGCTCGAACTCGTCGTCGTCGAGTCCGTCGTCGGCGAGCCGGCGCAGCTCGTCGAGCACGAGTTCCTCGACGCGAGCGGCCTTGCCCGGGTCGATGCCCGCCTGGACGACCAGCGTCGACGCGTCGAGCACCAGCGAGGCGCCGCAGCCGTAGGCCAGGCTCTCCTGCTCACGCACGCGCTTGAACAGACGGCTGTGCGAACCGCCTCCGAAGGCCAACGCGAACAGCGGCGCCTCGGCACCCGGCAGCGCGGCGACGCGCATGCGGAAGCCCAGCACGAGCTTGCTCTGGTTGAGCGGCTCGCGCTCCGTCACACGGTGCACCTCGCGCACGGGCAACTCGGGCGCGGCGACGCGCCCGGGCGTCGGACGCCGCGGGCCCGCCCCCGCGAGCCGGTCGGCGGCCGCCAGGGCCACCTCGCGCTCGACGTCGCCCACCACGAACATGCGCACCGGCAGTTGCTCGCGCAGCGCGTCCCAGGCCGCGTGCACGGCGGACTCGTCGAGCGCGAGCGCGTCGTCGACGGTGCCCCACGAGTGCAGCGCCCAGGGCGTGCCCGCGTGCATCGTCTCGACCATGCGCCGGTAGGCGAACACGTGCTTGTCGTCCGCGAGCCCGCGGATCGCGTGGACCAGGTTGTCGCGCTCCTGCTCGAAGTGGTCGGCGCGGAAACGTCCGTCGACCAGCGGCGGCGCGTGGAGCACCTCGGCGAGCAGGTCGACCGCCTCGGAGAACAGCGGCCGTCCCCCGGCGAAGCGGTCGGCCACGGTCTCGAAGCCGAGGCGCAACACCTGCGTCGGCCCGCAGGCGGTCACCGCCGAGAGCAGGTCGGTGTTGTAGAGCTCCTCGCAGCGCCCGGCCAGGTCGGAGATCTCGGGACAGCTCGCGGTGCCCCGCGTGAGCAGGTCGGGCAGGAGCGAGCGGGCGGTCCGTCCGGCGTCCAACGGCGCCTCGGCCATCCACACCAGCTGGACGGCCTTGAACTTGCGCGTGCGGAACAGGTGCACCTCGACGCCGCGGGCGGAGACGTGGTGCTCGAAGAGGTCGGCGGAGGGCAGGGTCTGTGTCACGGGACGAGGGACGATAGCGCATCGCCCCCCCCCGGAGGGAGCCCGGAGCAGCCGCCGGATCGGGCGCCCGATGCGACTCCGTCGTTGTGTCGCGCGTTCCAGGCCGTATCATCCCCTCGTGCAAGGCGACACCACCGGCCGGGGCCGAGGGCCCTCCCTCACAGTCCGCTCCCAGCCCTGGTTGATCGGCGTCCTTCATCTCCCGGCGTTGCCGGGGGCCCCTGCCGCCCGCCTGTCCGTCGACGTCATCGCGCGGCAGGCCGCCGAGGATGCCCTCGTCCTCGCCGAATCGGGCTTCACCGCGGTCATGGTCGAAAACTTCCACGACGTCCCGTTCCACGCCGAGTGCGTGGGCCCGGAGACCGTGGCGGCGATGGCCGTGATCACGGCGGCGGTCCGAGAGGCGGTCGATCTCCCGGTGGGAGTCAACGTGCTGCGCAACGACGCCCTGGCAGCGTTGGGCGTGGCCGTGGCCACCGGGGCCTCGTTCCTGCGGGTGAACGTGCTCGCAGGGGCGGCGGTGACCGACCAGGGGCTCGTCCAGGGACGCGCCGACGCCTTGCTCCGCCGCCGCACCGCGCTCGGTGCGGACGTCGCCATCCTGGCCGACGTGGACTGCAAGCACGCGACCTCCCTCGACACCCGCCCGCAGGCCCTGCGCGCCGCCGATCTCGTGCGCCGCGCGGGCGCCGACGCGGTGCTCGTGACCGGACAGGCCACCGGCCTGCCCGTCGACCTCGAGATCCTCGAGCAGGTCGCTCAGGCCGTCTCCCCCACACCCACCCTGGCCGCGAGCGGGACGACTCCCGAGACGCTGGCCGAGGTGCTCGCCCGCTGTTCGGGCGTCGTGGTGGGAACCGCCCTGAAAGACCCCGAGAGCGGACGCATCGACCGGGTGCGGGCGTCCGCCTACACGAGACGACGCAACCCATGGCCGTGACACCCACCCGGCACGCGAACACGATCATCTTCCCCGCCAGCCTCGACCCCAAAGCGGTCTCGGTCGTGCGGCGCCTCAACGAGGCCGGCTTCGAGACGTACCTCGTGGGAGGTTGCGTGCGCGACCTGCTGCTGGGGCGCATCCCGAAGGACTTCGACGTCTCGACGGCGGCGCGGCCGCGACAGATCCGGCGCACGTTCCGCAACTGCCGCGTGATCGGACGGCGCTTCAAGCTGGCGCACGTGCACTTCGGCGAGCAGATCATCGAGGTCGCCACGTTCCGCCGCAACCCGTTCGACGTGCTCGAGGGCGGTGACGCGCAGCAGGCCACCGACGAACTCGACGACGCCGACGACCACGGACCGCTGCCCGCCGCGTCCGACGACAGCGCTTCGTCCGACGACGACGGTGACGACGAGGCGGAGGCGACCGACGACGGCGCCCCGCGCGGACGCCGCTCGGTGCGCCTCGACGACGAGGGCGACGACGACGACGACGAGGAGTCGCGCCGCGGCAGGCGCGGACGCCGGCGTCGCCCGCGCGATCGCGAGGGCGACGGAACGCCGCACGCCGAGGCCGACGGCCTGCTCATCGTGCGCGACAACGTCTACGGCTCGGCCGAAGAGGACGCGCTGCGGCGCGACTTCACGATCAACGCGCTGCTGTACGACGTGGCCACCGAGCAGGTGATCGACTACGTCGGCGGCGTGGCCGACCTGGAGGCGCGCACGCTGCGCACCATCGGCGAGGCCAGGACGCGCCTGGCCGAAGACCCGGTGCGCATGCTGCGCGCGGTCAAGTTCACCGCACGCCTGGGCCTGCACTTCGACGACGCCCTCGAGGCGGCCATGCGCGAGTGCGCGCCGCTCATCGAGCAGAGCTCGCCGCCGCGCGTGCTCGAGGAGATCTACAAGCTGCTCTCCTGCGGACAGGCCGAGTCGGCGCTCTCGATGCTGTGCGAGTACGGCCTGCTCGCGCGCCTCGTGCCCGAGGTCGCCGCGCACTGGACGGCGAACCCCGACGCGCTGCGCCGCACCGGTGCCGCGCTCGACGTGCTCGACGCCGGCCGCCGCCGCGTGAGCAACGCGATCATCCTGGCCGCGCTGTTCCACGACCCGTGGCGAGCGGCGGCCGCGGCCGGAGACGGCGACCCGGTGGGCGCGCTCCACGACCTGATCACGCCCGCGGCGCGACGCATGAGCATCCCGCGACGCGACGTGGCGATGCTCAAGCAGCTGTTCATGACGCTCATGCGCTTCGAGAAGGCACGCCGCAGCCGCCGCTTCCGCATGAAGGACTTCCTCGCGCGGCCCAGCACCGGCGAGGCGATCGACTTCCTGGGACTGCTGGCCCGCGCGGGCAGCGTCGAGCCCGAGATCCACGCGCGCTGGGCGCAGAAGCTCGTCGACCAGCTCGGGCAGGACGCGGTGGCCGCGAGCCGCCCGGTCGAACTCGAGGACGACGACGAAGGCGGCGACGGCGAGAGCGGCGCTGCACGTCCCCGCCAGGGACGCGCGCCGCGCGAGGGCGAGGGCCCCTCGAAGCGCAAGCGCCGCCGGCGCGGCGGGCGCGGACGGCGACGCGGCGGACGCGAGGGCGACGCGCAGGGACGCGAGCCGCGCACGCCACCCGACGAGGGTGCGCGCGACGCGCGTCCCGCGAGCGAGGACGCGACCCGTGAACGATCCGCCGAATCGCACGCGGACGGCTCCCGCGAACCGCCTCCCGAGAGCACCCCGCGCGAAGGACGCGCCTCGACCCGGGCTGCCGACACGCCGCACGCGACCGACCCCCCGAGCGACGCTCGCCGCGATCCGCAGGGGACCCCGGCGAACACCGGCGACGGTCGTCCAGGCGGGCGCTCGGGCGGACTGATCGGCTGGCTGCGGCGCAAGGTGCTGGGCGAGACGTCGTCTCCCGAAGCGACGCCGAAGGGCGAGCGCTCCCCGCCCCGCGACGTGACGCACGACGCGGGCGCGGCTGGCGCGACGACCGATGCGCCGAGCGCTCCCGCCTCGCACGACCCCGGCGACGTGCAGGACGACGGCGCGCGCGACGACGCGTCCCCCGAGCGCTCGTCGTCCGGCGAGGGTGGCGAGGCGCCGCGCAAGCGACGTCGTCGGCGCCGCAAGCGCAGCGGCGGGGCGGCGGAGGGTTCGCCGGCTGCCGAGGGCGCGTCCGACGACGGAGGCGAGGACGAGTCGGGCGCGGGCGAGAACAGCTCCGGGTCCACACGGCAGCCGGCGTCCGGCGGCGGGACGGCCAAGCGCAAGCGCCGGCGCAAGAAGCGCGGCGGCGGCTCGGGCGGCGACGGCGGACAGGCGCCGTCCGGCGACGCCAGGCGCGAAGGCGGTGCCCGCGGCGAGTCCCGCGCCGGCGGCGGCCGTTCGCGTCGCGGCGAGGGCGCCGACGCCCGCCGCGGCGGACGCTCCGGAGGCAAGTCCGGCGGCGAGGCGAAGCGCAAGTCGCGCCGCGACGACGACGAGCCGCGTCCGAGCGGGCAGGGCGAAGGTCCCGCGCAGCTCAACCCCGAGGACGTCGAGGACCTCTTCGACTGGTGACCCGGCGGGCTCCGCGCAACCTGGGGCCCTGCGCACGGTTCGCGCGGATCTCGCGCGCCGGGCGGGCGCCCAGGGTGTCGAAGGAGAGCCTCATGCCGCACCGAGTCTCCGGCCGTGTGTTCGCGTCCCTCGCCGGGCTGGCGCTCGCGACGGGGATTTCGCCTCTCCGCGCGCAGGGCGCTCGACCCGACGTCGAGGCCGAGAGCCTCGGTCCGGTGCTCGTCACCCAGGCGCCGCCCGAGGCGATCACCCACGGCGAGGCGCGACGCGTCACGATCCGGTTCAGCCGCCAGGAGGGCACGTCGGCGGAGTTCCGCTGGGTGCTCGACGACCGCGATCCGGTGGTCAGCGCCAACGGGTACGCCGACCTCACGGAGCTCGACCCGGGACCGCACGTGTTCCGCGTCCAGGTCAAGCTCGTCACCGGCGACTGGTCACGCGCCGCCGCCGTCGACTTCCGCGTGCTCGCGAACCAGCGTCCGCGCGTCGACTTCGGGACGCCGGCGGCGTTCGATCCCCTGACTTCGGCCGGGCCGCTCGCGATCGTGCTCACCGGCGACGACCCCGACGGACGCATCGTGGCCTGGCGTCTGGCGATCGACAGGGAGGATCAGTTCGTCCAGCAGGACCACCCCGACTTCGCCCTCGCGGCTCCCGCGGACGGCACGCACAAGCTGTGGGCCCAGGCCATCGACGACGAGGGCGCGGCGTCGACCTGGCGCGGCCTGCCGATCGTCGTGACCGGCGGCGCCTTGACCGGCTTCGAAGACCGCTCGCTCCTCGCCACGAGAACCAGCCGCGGGGCCTCGCGCTGGATGAAGGGCGCCGATGCCCCCGATGTGGCCGGGCTCGAGATGCTCGGACTGAACGAGCAGGGCTGCCCCGAGTACGCGCTGCCGCTCGGCGGTGGCGACAGGATGACCCTCGTGCTCGTGCCCGCGGGCGCCGAGTGGCACGCGTCGGACGGCGAGGTCCACAAGGCGCGCCTGCCGGCCTTCCTGATGGCCAAGACCGAGTGCACGCGCGCCCAGTGGCAGGCCGTCATGGGGCGACCGCGGGACGACGAGCCGCGCCCCGACGTCCCCATCCACGACGTCCGGCCGGATCGCATCACGACCTTCCTGAAGCGCGCCAAGCTCGAACTTCCCACCGAAGACGAGTGGGAGTACGCGGCCCGCGCGGGCGTGCTCGCCGAGTTGCCGAGCCGCGGCCACGACATGCAGTGGCGCGACCTCGGGTCCGGGACGAACCGCCCGCACGCGGTGGGACGCGACGTCCCGAACGCGTTCGGAATGCACGAGATCCTGGGCAACGTCTGGGAGTGCACCGCGGACACCCGTCCCAACCGTCCGGCGTCCCTCGAGGACGACGGTCTGCGCTCGGCCTTCTTCGCCCGCGGCGGGTCGATCGAGACCGGCGGCGACCTGTACGTGCGACGCACGGTCGTCCCCGGGCACGAGGTGCCGTTCGTCGGATTCCGCCCGGTGCGCCGGCTACGCTGACGCGGCAGGTCGCGCACGTGGACGCGGGAGCCGGCGATCAGTGCGGGTTGAACGTCCCGTGGTCGGCGCGGCGGCAGTCCTGGCAGCGCAACGCGTCGAGTCCCAGCACCTGCGCGGTGCGCTCGGAACGACGCACGCCGAACCAGTGGCCCTCGCGCAGCGGGATGGCGCGATCGTCGTTGTCGGCCACGAGCACAGCCGGTCCGCGCACGACCTCGACGACCAGCGAGCTGCGCGGATCGAGCTGCAGCGGCGCCGTGGGACGGGTCGCGTTGTTGAAGCCCACGCCGATGCCGGAGCCGAAGCTCGTGCGCGTGACGCTGCGGTAGTAGGCCGTGCTGCCGAACGGGGTCGCGATCACGAGACCGTCGCCGGTGTGCTCGCGGCTGCGCACGCCGTCGACCACGAGGTGGAAGCGCACCGCCACGGCCGGATTGTCGTTGCGCAGCACCACGTCGTTCAGCGCGAAGAGCCGCGCCGCGCCCACGCGCAGCTCGAGCAGGTCGAGCTCCTCGCTCGGCAGCGCGCCGTCGGCCAGCCGACGCAGGACGCCCTCGAGCGTGTGCCGCGCGCAGAGCCGCTGTCCGGTCGCGACGCGCACCGGCATCTTCGGCACGTCGGGGAACCAGCGCTCGGCGCGCAGCAGCGAGCCGTCGCCGCCGTGGGTCAGCACGAGCTCGGGCGCACGCCGCACGACCTCGTGGCCGCGCGCCTCGAGCAGCGCCTCGACGCGCTTGCGTTCGTCCCCCACCACGAGCACGCGGGTCATCGCACGATCTCCGTCGTGGCGGGGGACGCGGCGCGCGCGCTGGCCAGCGCGTCGCCCTCGAGCAGGCCGGACAGCATGACGTCGCGCACCGCGGTCTGCGCCAGCACGTCGCCGTCCGGCGCGGGGATGCCGGCCGAGCCGATCAGCACGGGACGCAGCGCGCCGTCGCGCGGCCGGTGCCCGTGGCTGCCGCGCACGAGCGATGCGTCGAGCGGGACGACCGAGAGCAGCGTGCGGAACCCGAGCTTCTTGCGCAGCAGCGTGCCCGCGATCTTGAGCTTCGGCGCCGCCAGGCCCGGGTCGAGGAACAGCTCGCACGGGTCGTACCCCGGCTTGCGGTGGATGTCGACCGTGCGCGCGAAGTCGGGCGCGCGCGCATCGTCCGTCCAGTACGGGTAGGCGAACCAGGCGTCGGGCTCGGCCTCGAGCACGAGGTCGCCGGCGCGCGGGTGGTCGAGCCCCGCGGCGGCGCGCGACGGACCCTCGAGCACGCGCGCCACGCCGGGCAGGTCGCCAAGCAGCGTCCGCACGCGCGGGACGTCGGCCGGGTCGGCCACGTGGACGTGCGCGAGCTGGTGGTCGCACACACAGAACGCGCGGCTCGCCCCGGCGTCGAGGGTCTCGCCCACCGAGTCCTGCCAGAGCGCCGTGAGCAGCCCCGCCTCGCGCAGCGCGCGGTTGGGATGCACGGCGCGCGACGTCTCGCCGATGCCGTACTCGGAGACGACGAGCACCTGCATGTCGGCGGAGTGCGCGGCGTCGATCAGGCGTCCGGCCTCGGCGTCGACCTGCGCGGCGTGCGCGGCCACGTCCTTCCCCCGCGGGCCCTGCTGTTGCAGGACGTAGTCGAGGTGCGGCAGGTACGCGAGCATGAGATCGGGCCGCTCGTCACGCAGCACGGCCAGGCACGCGTCCGCGATCCAACGCGTCGAACTGATGTCCGCCGCCGGTCCCCAGAAGCGGAACAACGGGAAGGGACCCAGCTCGGCCTCGAGCTTCGCCCGCAGCGCGTGCGGCGTGGTGTACACCCCGGGGATCTTGCGTCCGTCGGCCGGGTACTCGGGACGCGGCGTGACGGCCACGTCGACCGGCGCGTACATGTTGAACCACCAGAACATCTGCGCCACGCGCAGGTCGGGCCGCTCGCGCCGAGCGGTGGTCCAGACCGTCTCGGCCTGGACGAGCGCGTGCGACTGGCGCCAGAAGAGCACCTCGGCCAGGTCACGGAAGTACCAGCCGTTGCCCACGATGCCGTGGTCGCTCGGGAGGCGTCCGGTGAGCATGCTGGCCTGGGCCGAGCAGGTCACCGCGGGCAGCACCGGATCGAGGGCGCGCTGCCATCCGCCGCGCTCGACGAGGGCCCGCACGCGGGGTCCGATGAGCGCGGGGACGAGTCCCACGATGTCGATCACGAGCAGGCGGCGCACCATCCCGCGAGTCTATCGCCGCGGACGGCGCGCGATCCACGTCCGGCGCGTCAGATCGGGGCGCGCGCGCCAGTCCTCGGGACGATGCGATCCCAGTCTCACCCGGCGATCCGCGTTCGAGCCCCTCGCGGCGGCCGTCCCTGCGCCCCCGCGCAGAGCGTCCCCGGCCTCGCGCGCCGGCTCGCGTTGATCCCCCGCCGAAACCGGGGGACACTCTCTCCATGACGGACCGCCTGATCGCCCTCCTCGCCCGGCTCTACCTGGGCAAGCCCGACCTGGCGGCGTTCGTCGCGCTGCGGCTGCCCGATCGGCGCGCGCTGCTCGCGGCGGCGCGCAACGAGCTGGCCTTCCGCCTGGGACGGCACCGCGCGGCACGGCTCACGACGCTCAATGTCGAACTCACGAGCCGCTGCAACGTGGCCTGTTCGTACTGCGACACCAACCGCGCACTGGGACGTCCGAACACCGACCTCGACCTGGACGTGCTCGCGCGGCTGCTCGAACGCGCGCCGACGGTGCACACGCTGCTGCCCTTCCAGTGGGGCGAGCCGCTGCTCTACGAGCCGCTCGACGAGGCCATCGCGCTCGCGGCCCGGCGCGGCGTGCGCACCTACCTCACCACCAACGGGACGCTGCTCGACGGTCCGCGCTTCGTGCGCCTGGCCCGCGCCGGACTCACGCGCCTCACGCTCTCGCTCGACGGCGACGCCGAGCGGCACGCCGCGGCGCGCGGCTACGCCCAGGCGCCGATCCTGCGCCGACTGGCCGAGGCACGGGAGGCGCAGCGACTCGACCGTCTGCCCACCGCGCTGGACGTCTCGATGGTCGTCGACGAATCCTCGGCCCACACGATGGACGCGCTGCGCGCCGCCGTCGACGGTCTCTGCGATCGCGTGCAGTTCATCCCCAGGCTCGTGGCGGGACGCCGCGCGAGCGCCTGCCGCGAGCCGTCGCGCGGCGTGATGGTCGTGCTCTCCGACGGACGCGTCACGACCTGCTGCGCCGACGTGCGCGGCGAGCTCGCGCTCGGACGCGTCGACGACACCACCGATCCCGTGGCGCTCTACCGCGGCGACGCCTACGTCGCACTGCGCCGTGCACACCGCGCGGGCGCGTTCCCGGCCGTCTGCGCGCGTTGCGACGAGGCCTGCGTCCCGGGCGTGAGCAAGCGCTTCACGTGAACGTCCCCTCGCGTCTCGTCGAGCTGTGCAAGGTCGCCGACGCGCGCCTCGGCGGTGCGCTCGCGCGACGCGCGCAGGAGGGGCCGCGTCGCGTGCTTCCCGACGACGTCCACGACGTGCTCGTCGTGCGCCTGTGGGGGCTCGGCAACCTCACGCTGCTCGCGCCACAGCTCGCCGCGAACGCGCAGCGCCGTGTGCGCCTGCTGACCCTGGCGTGCAACGCACCGTTCGCGCGTGCGCACCTCCCGCCGGTCGAGCTGCTCACCGTCCCGGCTCCCTACGCGCCGGGCTTCGTCGCGGAGGTGCTGCGCGTCGCACGCGCGCTGCACCTCGAGCGTCCCGACGTGGTCGTCGACCTCGAGCAGTTCCTGCGCCTGCCGCTGTGGCTCGCGCGGCGCGGCGGCGCACCCTGCGTCGGACTCGACACGCCCGGCCAGGGACGCGCCGCGCTGCTCGACATCCCCGTCGCGTACGACCCGACGCGGCACGTGGCCGACACGTTCGCCGCGCTCTTCGCCGCGGCCGGACTCGACACCGCGCGCGGCCCGGGAGCGCTGCGCGTGCCGTCCGACGCGGGCGGGCGCCTGGTGCGCGCACTGCGGCTCGACGGGCGTCCGCTCGTTCTGCTGCACCCCGGCAGCGGCGACCACTTCCCCGGGCGCCGCTGGCCGCCCGAGCGCTACGGACGCCTGGCGCACGTGCTGGCCCACGCGCACGACGCGCGCGTGCTCGTGACCGGTTCGCCGCGCGAACGCGCGCTCGTGCGCGCCGTGGTGGCCGAGTCGTCCGGCTGCGCCGAAGACCTCGCGGGACGCCTCGCGGCCCACGAGCTCGTGGCACTGCTCGCGCGCGCCGACCTGCTCGTCACGAACGACACCGGTCCGCTGCACATGGCCGACGCCGTGGGGACGCGGGCCGTCGCGCTCTACGGTCCCAACACGCCGCACCGCTACGGCCCGCGCCTGCCCGGCTCGGTGGGACTCTTCGCCGACCTGCCGTGCAGCCCGTGTCTCGACGACCGCTCGGCCAAGCACTCGTCCTGCCGGCACTTCGCCTGCATGGACGCGCTCGACGTGCCGCTCGTGGCGCGTGCCTGCGCCCGCGTCCTCGACGATCGGCGCACGACGCGCGACGCATGCGCGGCGCGCGCGCAGCTTCCCTCACCGCGCGGACCCGACGCCGCAGCGTCCGACGCATCCCCCGCGGGAGGCCGCCGTGCCGTCGTCGGTTGAGCGCGCGCGTCGCTACCTCGCCCTGGCCCGCGCCGTGCTGCGCGCGCGCCGCCGCGCGTTCGATCCGTTCAAGCTGACGTGGATCCTCACCGAGCAGTGCTCGCTGCGCTGCCGCACCTGCCACCTGTGGGTCGGCGAACCCCACGCCGGTCCCTCGGCGGACGTCGTCGAGCGCGTTCTCGTCGCGAACCCGCAGCTCACCTGGCTGAACCTCTCGGGCGGCGACCTCGTCGAGCGGCCCGACGCGCCCGCGCTGCTCGAGTCGGTGGCGCGCCACGGACGCGACCTCGCGCTGGTCGACTTCCCCACCGCCGGACAGGACACGCGAGCCACGCTCGCCGCGCTCCAGCCGCTGCTCGGGTCGGACGTCCCACGCGTGTACGTCACGGTCAGCCTCGACGGACCCGACGCCGTGCACGACCGTTTGCGCGGCGTGCCCGGCGCCGCCGAGCGCGCGCGCGCGACGCTCGCCGCGCTCGCACGCATCCGCCGGCCCGGCTTCCGGGCGGTGGCGGGGATGACGCTCTCGAAGCACAACGTGCCGGACGCACGTCCCGACGACCTGCGCGCCCTGCTGCCCGACGCGGTGCCGGCCGGCGAGCTGCACGTGAACCTCGCACACCACTCGTCGCACTACTACCGCAACACCGACGACGTGGCGCCGCCGTCCGAGACGGCGCTCGCGCTGCTCGACGAGGTGCTCGCCGCGCGACCGCGCGGGATCTCCCCGCTGACCCTCGTCGAGCGCCGCTACGCACACCTCGCGCGCAGGTTCCTGCTCGAGGGTCGCGTGCCCGGACGCTGCGGCGCGCTGCGCGCGAGCGTGTACCTCGCCTCCGACCTGACCGTGTACCCGTGCACGATCTTCGACCGGCCGATCGGCAACCTGGCCGACGTGGGCTACGCGCTGCGGCGCATCCCCGAGCTGCTGCCCGCGCGCGCCGCGCTGGCCGAGGTCGAGGCGCGCGCGTGCCCCGGCTGCTGGTCGCCGTGCGAGGCCTTCCCGACCCTGCTCGCGGGGCTCGGACGCACGCTGTGACGCGCACGCTGCTGCTGCTCGCCGCGCTCGCGCTGCTCGCGCACGGCGCCTCGCTCGGACACGGCTTCGTCTACGACGACCACCGCTTCGTCGAGCGGAACCCGTCGCTCGTCGACTTGAGCGTCGGACGCGCGCTGCTCGACCCCGCGACGCACACCGCCGACCGCGACCGCGACGTGTACCGCCCGCTGCGCGCCCTCGGGCACGCCTTCGACCTCTCGCGCTGGGGACCCGATCCGTTCGGCTTCCACCTGCACTCGCTGCTCGCGCACGTGCTGTGCGTGCTGCTCGGATACGTCGTGCTGCGGCACCTGCTCGGCGCGCGCGAGTCACTGGCGGCCTTCGCGGGCGCGGCGCTGCTGGCCGTCCATCCCCTGGGCGTCGAGGTGGCCGACTGGATCTCGAGCCGCGGCGACGAGTACGCGCTGCTGTTCGGCCTCGCGGCCCTGGCCCTCGGCACGGGATGGCTGCGCACCCCCGTCGTCGCCGCCGGACTCGCCGCACCGTGCGGCGCGCTCGCGGTGCTCGGCAAGGAGTCGGCCGCGGTGCTGCCGCTGGTCGCCTTCCTCGCCGTGCGCATGCTGCCGGGCGCCGCGCGGGAGCCCGACGCGTCCCGCCCCGACGGCGACGACGCGACCCGGCGCTGGGTGCTTCCCGCGGCCTTGGGAGTCGGCGCGGTCGCGGCGCTCGTCCTGCGCCAGGTGGCCCTTTCGGGGATGACGCCGGTGCAGACGGCGCCCCACGGGGGCAGCCATGCAACCCAGACCGTGTGGGCCTTCTTCGGGCTCGCACGCACGCTCGTGCACGTGGTGTTCCCCGCCGGGCTGGCCGTCGAGTATCCGCAGGAGGCCTGGGCCGCGGCGGGACTGGCCGCCGCCGTCCCGGCCGCGCTCGTGGGACTCACGCTGGCGGCGTTGCCGCTCGTCCTGCGCAAGAGGGCCCCCGTGCCGGCCTTCCTGCTCGCGTGGGCGCTGTTGGCGTACCTGCCGTCGAGCAGCCTGCTCGTGACCCTGCGCAGCCTGGTCAACGATCGCGCCGCGTATCCGTGCCTGTTGCCGCTGGGCGCGCTGCTCGGCTGGTGCCTCGCACGCCTTCCGGCGCTGCGCGTGCGCGGCGTCCCGCGCCGGTCCGGGTGGCTCGCCCTGGCGCTGCTGCTCGCGCTGCTCGTGCCGCTCACGTGGAGCCGCTGCGCCGTCTTCCGCGACGACGCGAGCCTGTGGAGCGACGTGCTCGCACGCGATCCGTCCTCGGTGCGCGCCTGGGTCGGCCTGGCCGCGGTCGAAGCCGAGCGTGATCCCGAGGCGGCCGGGCGCGATCTGAGCCGGGCGGTGCAGGTCGCCGTCCCGGGCAGCAAGCAGGAGGCGCTGGCGTTGGTGCGCCTGGGTGATCACGTGCTGCATCGCCAAGGCGATCCGGCGGCCGCGTTGCCGCTGCTCGAGCACGCACTGGAGGCGGCGCGCCGCTGGCGCGAGCGCGGCGTCCCCTCGCTCGACGAACTCGACACCGCCGTGTCGCTGGCCGAAGCGCTCACCCGGCTGCAGCGCTACGACGACGGCGAGCAGGTGCTGACGCGCCTGATCGCGGAGGACCCCTCGCCCGCTCGGCTCTGGCTGCAACTGGCCGGGCTGCGGCTCGTCCACGCCCAGATGGAGAACGACCCGGACCTGCTCGACGGCGTGCGCGCCGCGCTCGACGAAGCCCTGCGTCTCGCGCCGGACGACGCGCAGATCCAGCAGGACTCCCAGCGCCTCGCGCGGCTGCTGTCAGGTCGCTGAGGACCGGCCCGTTCGGGCGCGCGGTCGATCAACCACCCTTCTTGGGCGGACCCTTCGGGGTCCCGGGCTTCGTGCCCGACTTGTTGCCCTTGCCCCCCTGGCCGTCGTCGCCGCCGCCACCCGACTCGAGCGCCTTGAGCGACTCGGGCTTCTCGGGCTTGGTGAACAGGTTCTGGCCCTTGGGGATAACACCGAGCTTGGGCTGGTTGGCCGGGTTCTTCGGGCCTCCCCGGTACTCGCGCAGCGGCACGGGCGCCCGGCGCTTGTACTTGGCCATCACGTACAGCGGTTCGCCGAAGCGCCCCGTGCCCTCGATGAGCTCGGGGTGGATGTAGAGCGCCGACCCGTCGACGTCCTTGACCTTGATCGCGCCGTTGTCGAGCACCTTGCCCTCTTGCTTGTAGCGCTCGATCTCGCGCTTGGCGCCCTCGAGCCGGCCCTTCTTGCGCTGCTCCCAGGGCGTCAGCGCCATGACCTCGGGCTGGGCCGGCGTCACGACCTCGGACAGCACGGGCTGCTGCTCGATGGGGGCGCGATCACCCCAGACCATCCACGCGACGGTGCCGGCCAGGCCGGTGACACCGATCATGATCAAGGCGGACAAGGGCGAACTCTTCACGTCTCGGCTCCGTGGGAGGGGAGGGCTCCTGCTCACCCCGGGACTCGGGACGGGGTCACGCGACAGGAGACGGGCCGTGTTCCAGTATACGGGCCGGCCTCCTGGGCGAGAACCGACCGCGAGACTCGATTTCGGGACCCGTCACGCTGGTACGATGCCCCGTATCGAACCGTCGGCTTCGAAAACTTGACGCACATGGAATCCCGGGGAATCAGCCCATGACCCTCCGTCCAGCCCTTCGATCCGCGGCGATGGCCGCATTCTTCTCGCTCGGGAGCGCCTTCCTGTCGCTCCCCATCGCCGCGCAGGACGTCGGCCCGGTGGCGCCCAGCGAAGCCCCCCAGCTCGAGTACCACCTGACCGCCGAGCCGGGCGAGGTCGACTTCGGCGAGGCCTTCCAGGGCGAGGTCCTCGAGCGTGAGGTGCTGTTCACGAACACCGGGGCCAAGGCCTTCCCCGTGGCGCGCCTGCAGACGAGCTGCGGGTGCACGGTGGCCAAGCTGTTCGGCCCCGACGGTGCCGAACTGCCCATCCGTCCCAAGGGCACCGAACCGCTCGTGGTGCTCGAGCCCGGCGACGTCATGCGCACCAAGGTCGAGTTCCGCACCCAGGGCAAGCACGGGCTCGTCCAGCAGAAGATGCAGGTCCATCACACCGACCCCAAGGTGCCGCCGGCTTCGGTCGACGTCACCGTCCGCGTGAGCCAGGGCATCGAGGTCACGCCGGCCTGGGTCAACCTCGGGAACATCTCGAAGAGCGAGCGCGTCGAGCAGATCGTGACGCTCTCGAGCCTCGACATCGGCGGCTGGACCATCAAGGGCTTCGAGAACCAGATCGAGGGGCAGGAGCTGCCCGACTGGCTGAAGTTCGAGATCGTCCCGAAGGACCCCAAGGACACGTCGAACGACCAGAAGGTCAAGGTCATCGTCGACGGCGAGCGTCCGGTGGGTGCCATCTCGCCGCGCGTGCGCATCGACATCGACCACGACCGCATCCACTCGGCCGACTTCACGATCACCGGCATCGTGCAGCCGAACGTGAAGTTCGACTCGGGCGACGCGACCTTCGCCGAGAACATCAACTTCGACAAGATCGCCCCCGACGAGAAGGTCACGCGCACGCTCAAGGTGACGAACCTCGACCCGTCCGTACCCTACGTGCTCGAGTCGGCCGACCTGCTCACGACCAAGAAGGAGTTCTTCACCACCGCGGTGCGCGAGATCGAGAAGGGCGTGTCCTACGAGATCGACGTCACGGTCGACGGCGGCATCGGCGACCCCTTCTTCCGCGGCAGCCTGGTCATCAAGGCCCAGCACCCCGACGTGCCGAGCAAGATGATCCCGTTCCACGGCTGGGTGAAGAAGTGATCCGACGCTCGGCGACAGGAGCCGCCGGGTGAACGACGACGTCGAATCCTCGTCGCGGCGCCGCGAGCGCGGTGCCGCGACGGGCTGGACCCAGGTCGTCGCGGTCGTGATCGGCATCGGCCTGCTGGCGGGTGCCTGGTTCATGTCGCGCGAGCGCGCGCTCACGATCTTCGTCGTGTCGATGGACACGACCCGTCCCGACCATCTGTCGGCGTACGGGTACGACAAGGACACGACCCCCACGCTGGCGCGCCTCGCCCGCGAGGGCACCGTCTTCACCCACGCGCGCACGAGCGCCCCGTGGACGCTGCCCGCGCACATGTCGCTCTTCACCGGCCTCACGCCCGACCTGCACGGCGTGCAGATCGACTTCCGGGTGCTGGCCGACGGGCGCCCCACGCTGGGCACCATCTTCCACGACGCGGGCTTCGACACGGTGGGGATGTTCACGGCACCGTACGTCCACCCGCGCTTCGGCTTCGGTCGCGGCTTCGACTTCTTCGAGCGCTGCACCCTCGAGCCGATGGTGTACGACCTGCCCCCGCAGCAGGTCGACGCGCAGTCGGGCACCCGCGAACTCATCTCTCACAAGGAGGTCACGAGCCGCCGCGCGGTGAATTCGGCGTTGCGCCTCTTCACGGTGCGCCCCACCGACCGCAACCTGTACTTCCTGCACCTCTTCGACCCGCACTACGACTACCGCGCGCCGCCCGAGGTGAAGAAGCTCTTCGTCGACCCCGACTACCACGGGCCGATCACCGGCGAAGACCTCATGGCGCATCCCGAGCTCCTGCGGCCCGACATGCCCGAGGACGACCTGCGCGCGCTGCTGGCGAACTACGACGCCGAGATCCGCTGGGTCGACGACAATCTCGCGAAGGTGGTCGAGACGATCGAGCACGACGGCCTCCTCGGTCACGCGATGATCGTGGTGGTGGCCGACCACGGCGAGTCGTTCTTCGACAACGGACGCTTCGGACACCGGCTCGACCTGCGCGACGAGGTGCTGCGCGTCCCGATGATCTTCTGGGGCCCGGGCATCGTGCCCGAGGGCCGCTCCGTCGACGACGACGTCGCGCTCTACGACGTGCTCCCGACGCTCATGGACTACGCCGACATCCCCGCGTCCGACGAGATCTACGGACGCAGCCTGCGGCCGCTCATCGAGGGCAAGGGACTGCCGCAGCGCGCCTGCGTGGCGTCGCTCACGTTCCTGAGCCACGACGCCGACCAGCTCGGGTACCTCACGCGCCACGACGCATGCGTGCTCGGCGACCTGAAGTACGTGCGCCGCGTGCGCATCCCGTGGAGCCCCGCCGCGCCGACCGAGATCGACCGTGCGCCGCTCGTCGACTCGGCCGACATCGACGTGTTCGACCTGTCCGAAGACCCGCACGAGCGGACGGATCTCTACGCGCGCGACCCGAACGACCCGCGCTGCCTGAAGATCCTGCGCGCGGTGGCCAACGAGGAGCAGCACCAGCGTGAGCTGGCCGTGCGCCTCGGCGCGGTCGCCGAGGTGAACCTCGACCGCGGCGACCCGCTCGAGATGATCCAGCAGGTCGGGTATTTCTCGCCCGTCGACGAGGCCAACCAGTCCGCCGGGAGCGTGCCGGCGCCGGGCTCGAAGCCCGCCGCCGGGGCCGAGGGCGACGGTCGGTGAGACGCCGGCGGCGGCGCCGCAGCCGGCTGCTCGGGGTCCTGCTGCTGCTCGTCCTGCTCGAGGTCGCGCTGCAGGTCGCGTCGCCGATCGTCCAACGCGCGATGGAGCGGCGTGACGTTCCGCCGTCCGCCGACACCGAGTTCACGGTGCTGTGCGTGGGCGACAGCAACACGTACGGCCTGAACGTCCCCCAGCCCTTCGCCTATCCGGGGCAGCTCGCCGGCTTCCTCGCGCGACGCTTCCGCGGCACGGCCTCGGTCGTGAACCACGGCGTCCCGGGATACAACACGGCCCAGGTCGCGCAGAGACTCCCGGGCGACCTGGCTGCCACGCACCCCGACGTGGTCTGCATCCTGGCCGGCATCAACGACACCTGGAACAGCGACGCCGAGGTCGGCGGCCCGTTCGCCTGGCTGGGGCGACTCAAGCTCGTGCGGCTGCTACGGGTGCTCACCGCCGGCGTGACGACCGCCGAACCGTTCGAGGTGCGCACCGACGAGGCGGGAGAGTTCGTCGACGCGACCGGTCGCGTGAACGCCGGCGAAGGTCACGTGGGCACGCGCACCGGCGACGCGCTGCGCGACGTAGTGCGGCGAGGGCTGACACGTGCGGTCGAGGAGTGCCGCGACGCGGGGGCGATCCCCGTGCTGATGACCTACGCCGAGTTCCAGGGCGAGTTCGCCGAGGTGGCCGAGGTGGCGCGCGCGGTGGCCCGGGACGAGCACGTGCTGCTCGTCGATCACCAGCACGACTTCCAGCGTCACTTCGCCGAGCGCGGGTACGAGGCGCTCATGTTCAACGACCACCACCCGAACCAGGCCGGCTATCGGCTCATGGCCCAGGGCATCGACGACGCGCTCTTCGCCGCCCGGCTCGTGCCGGCCGTCCGCGACGACTCCCGCGCGCCGGCCGAGCGCCGTCCGCCGGAGCGGGCACCGGTCCTCGCCCTGCTCGACGACGGCGCCCTGCAGGTGCAGGGCCCGTCCGGCTGGACGTACCAGATCCTGGTCTCCGGCGAGGCGTCCGCGGACGAGAGCCTGCGCGACGGAGAGCTCCTGCTGCCGCTGCGGGCCGACCAGGCGCTGGCCTACAGCCGGCTCGAGCCGCGCTTCAGCGGACGCATCGGCGACGACGGCACGACCGCGCCCGTGACGGTGCCTGGACGCATCCGCGCGGCTGCCGAAGGGCCGCTCGTGGCCGCAGTCCTGCTGCTCTACGACCCCGATCCGCTCGTCGAACGGCAGGGTTCGGGCGTGGCGGCCGTGTCCGAGGCCGTGAGGCTGCCGTAGCAGGCCGCGCGGCGTCCCACGGAGTCGCGCCGCGTCCTGTGGACGAGGCTCGGACGCCGGGTTTCAGCCGGCCATCATGACGGCGTCGCCGCCGCGCGAGACGACCTCGCCGAGGGCCTCCTCGGCGCGCTTCAGGACGGTGTCGAAGAAGATCGACTCGTCGCCGTCCTGGGTGGCCACTCCCACGCTCGCGCTGATGCGCAGCGGACGATCGTCGGCGCGCACGTCGAGGTCGGCGATGCGATCGTGCAGGCGCTGGGCCAGCAGCCGCGCGCCCTTGCTGTCGGTGTGCGGCAGGACGATCACGAAGCGCTCGCCGAGGCGTCCGACGAAGTCGCAGCTGCGCGAGTAGCGGTTGAGCAGGTCGGCCACCGCGGCCTCGACCTGGTCTCGCATCTGGGAGCCGTGCATGTCGCCCAGCGTGCCCAGGCGGTCGACCTCGACCAGCACGCACGACAGCTGGTACTGGTATCGCCGCGCGCGCGAGAACTCGATCTTCAGCAGATGCAGGATCTGCGCGTAGGAGAAGAGTCCTGTATCCACACCGTCACCGCTGCTTCGAGGGTCTCTCACGCTCACACTATCGACGGGCGAGCGCTCGACCTGAAGGGCGCGCACGCGTCGCCTCACGATGGCACGCGCAGGGCACCAAAAAAAGTTGGTCCTGTCCGTTTCCGGACAGGACCAACTGGATCGGTCGGTGGCCTATGAGGCTGGAGATGGCGGTTGGGGAGGGGAAAACGGCTCAAGCCCCACGAGCCACCGAGATCGGTTGTGGATCTCGTCTCGCCGGGCTGGCGTCCCGGCGAGCGATTCAAGATGCCCGGCGATCGGGGGGCTGTCAACTCGTATCAACAGCTTTCCCCGGGTTGTCCACAGCGGCCGCTCCCCGGACGCCGGATGCAACCCGCGTCCGGCCGCCGACCTGGCGGGGATCCTGCCGCTGCAGGTCGGCTCCCCCCGTGCGGATTCTGCCGCCGAACGCGCGTCGCGCGGGACGCATCCTGCCGCCGCAGCCTCGGCGGAGCGTGCCCGGGACGGCTCGGCCGCGCCCCGCCGGGCTTCCACGCGCCCTCCCGCTGCGGGCGGAGCCCGCGGCGCGCCGCCCTCAGCGGGAAGGCGCGACCAGCTCGTCCTGCGGCTCGTCGGCGGCCTGGCGAGGGGCCGCGCCGAGCTGCCCCCGCAACTCGTCGTACTCGGGACGGGCCCGAACCGAGGCCAGGTCGCCGTCCTGGTCCATCCAGTCGACGTCCGCGAAGCCCGAGTCGACGGCCTTGCGCAGCGAGACCAGGGCCTCGTCGACCCGCCCCTGGAGCGCGGCGATGCAGGCGAGGTTGTACCAGGCCCAGCGCACGTCCTCGCCCTTGAGGTTGTCGCACAGGGCGCGGAAGTAGCGCGTGGCGTTCTCGTAGTCGTCGAACTGCTGGTAGTGGTACCCGATGTCGAACCAGACCTTGCGGTACCAGAGCACCTCGATGCCGCGCGCCCCGCCATCCCAGCCGAGGGCCGGGTTGAGGATCTCGTCGACGTGGCCCGAGACCATGCCCTCGAGCAGGTGGATCTTCTCGAGGATCTTCTCGGGCTGTCCGTCCTTGGCCAGCGCGAAGCGCGCGTAGCGCGACAGGTCGCCGTCGAGGATCTCCCGCACCGGCTGCTCCTCGAGGGCGTTCCAGGCCTGCCACGGCCGGAAGTCCTGCCACTCGAGGTGGTACTCGGTCTCGGGCGGCAGGATGAGCGGATCGAGCACCTTCGCCAACTGCTCGCCGTCGGCGGCCTCCTGCAGCGCCATGACGGCCATGATGCGCATCGTGTGGTGGAAGGCCGGGTCCTGCGCGACGCGCACCAGCTCGTCGAAACGGTCGGCGGTCACCGCGAACTGTCCGTCGTAGAAGCCCGGCACGCCGTCGTCCTGCAGCAAAGCTGTCAGGTCGGCGATCACGCTCGGGATGTCGTCGGCCGGGAGCGCGGGCCGCGGACCCGGGTCGGCCGCCAGACGCTCGAGATACCAGGGCGAGTCGGCTCCCGCGGCGCGCTCGCCGGCAGGCGTCCCCTGGCCGTCGTCCCCCGTCGGCGGCGTCGCCCCCCCTCCGGCCCAGGCCGGGGTCGAGAGGGCGGCGAGCAGCAGCAGCGGCAGGAGGCGCATGGGCTCTAGGGTACCCGGATCCTGTGGAATCGACGCCTGCCGACCTGCAGCAGCGTCGTCGAGCCGCGCGGCAGCCGGTGGTTCTCGTCGTCGACCTTCCGATCGTCGACGCGCACGCCGCCGCCCTTGAGCAGTCGGCGCGCCTCGCCTCCGCTGGACGCCAGGCCCAGGTGCTGCATGACGCGCACGATCCAGGCGCCGTCGGGCTCGACGAGGTCGGCCGGCAGCTCGCTCTCGGGGATCTCGTCGGGCAGCCCCTTGTCGCGGAAGATGCGGTCGAACTCGGCCGCCGCCTCGCGCCCGGCAGCCTCGCCGTGCAGCCAGGCCGTGATGCGCTCGGCCAGGGTCGCCTTGGCGTCGCGCGGCGACCCTGCGAGCAGCGCCTCGATCTCGGCGTCGGCGAGATCGGTCAGCAGCCGGAAGTAGTCGCCCATGGCCGCGTCGGGCAGGCTCATGGTCTTGCCGAACACGTCGCGCGGCGGGTCGGTCAGTCCGATCGAGTTGCCCAGGCTCTTCGACATCTTCTGCACGCCGTCGAGGCCCACGATGATCGGCAGCGTGATGCAGACCTGCGGGTCCTGGCCCGCGGCGCGCATGAGGTCGCGTCCCACGAGCAGGTTGAAGGTCTGGTCGGTCCCGCCGATCTCGACGTCGGCGCGCACCTCGACCGAATCGTGGCCCTGCATGAGCGGGTAGAAGAACTCGTGGATGCCGATGGGCGTGCCGGCCTTGTAGCGCTCGTCGAACGTGTCGCGCTCGAGCATGCGCGCGACGGTCGTCGACGTGCCCATGCGGATCGCGTCCATGAACGTCATGCGGTCGAACCACGCGCTGTTGCGCACGATCTCGACCTCGTCGAGGTCGAGGATCAGACCCGCCTGGGCGAGGTACGTCGCGGCGTTCTGCTCGACCTGCTCGCGCGACAGCACCGGACGCGTCGTGTTCTTGCCCGTCGGGTCGCCCACCATCGCGGTGGCCTCGCCGATGATCAGCACCGGCCGGTGTCCCATGCGCTGCAGCCGGCGCAGGTAGCGCAGTTGCACCGCGTGACCGAGGTGCAGGTCGGGAGACGACGGGTCGACCCCCAGCTTGACCCGCAGCGGAGCCCCACGCTTCAGCTTCGCGACGAGGTCGTCGCGCGTGTGGCAGGTCACGGTGTGCCGCAGGATCGCCTCGACGTCGCCGGTGGCGGTGGTCACGGGTGCTCCTCCGCGGCCGCATGGGCCGCCAGCCACGACTTCCACTGGGGGATGCTGCGGAAGTTCGTCTCGCCGGTCAGGAACAGCAGCGCGCCGAACAGCGCCTCGCGCTCGGCCCCCTCGAGCACCGGCAGGGCGTCGACGAGCGCGGTGAGCGTGGGCAGCGGCCGATCGAGACCCTCGCGCGCACCGGCGGTGAAGATCGCCACCGGGTCGCGCGGCGGATCGGCCGCCAGCAACGCCTCGAGCGACTCGTCGACCGGGTGCAGGAAGACGCTCGCCGTCTGCCGCGGGAACGGCAGCGCCGCTCCTCCGCTGCGCGCCTCGCCCTGCTCGATGTCGATCGGACGCAGCACGGCATCGACCGTGATGCGCCGCGCCAGGACGCGCGGATCGGGATCCTCCAGTTCGAGATCGAGCGTGCGCACCAGCGGCGCCGTACGCGAGCCCGACCCGTCGGGACCGAACGGGAGGTGCAGGGTGCGGCCGCGTCCGAGCGAGGTCGGCTCGAGGCCGAAGAAGTCCTTCCACTGCAGGCGCACCTCGACGAACGCGTCGGAGACCTGTCCGTCGCCCTCGGCGATCACGTCGATCGGCACGGGCTCCTTCGGGGCCAGCGACAGGACGAGGCGCGCGTGGGTCGAGAGTCCTTCGCCCACGGGTTCGAGCGTGGCCCGCGCCAGGATCTCGAGCGGACGCACCTCGGTCGGCTCCGGGTCGTCGGACGAGCCCGTGGAGGCACAGGCGCCCGACAACACGACCGCCAGCGCGAGCGCGGCGAGTCGCGCGACGCGCGCACGGACGGCGGGGCGACCCGTCGTCCGTGCGCGCATCGCCGGAGTCCGCCCGCGCGGGGCGGCTCCGGCGGGACGATCAGGCCTCGCCCGATCCATCCTCGTCCGCATCGGCTCCGTCGGCGTCGTCCGCGGCCTCGGTCTCGCCGGCGGCATCACCCGCGTCCTCGGCGACCTCCTCGACCACCCCGCTGGCGGCCAGCTCCTCGGCCTCGGTGAGGTGGCTGTGCTGCGGGACGCCGATCATCGACAGTCCGATCTTGCGCTCTTCGCTGTCGACCTTGAGCACCCGCACGTCGACGAGCTGGTTCGGCTTGACGACCTCTTCGGGCGACTCGACCTTCTTGTCGGTCAGCTCGCTGATGTGCAGCAGGCCCTCGAGACCGTCTTCCAGTGCGACGAACACGCCGAAGTTCGTGATCTTCGTGACGCGGCCGACGACGACGTCGCCCGGGCCGTAACGGCGCGGGATCTCGTCCTGCCACGGGTCCTGCTCGAGCTGCTTCATGCCGAGCGCGACGCGACGCTTCTCGGTGTCGACCGAGAGCACGACCGCGCGCACGAGGTCGCCCTTGGTGAGCACCTCGCTGGGATGCGTGACCTTCTTCGTCCACGACATGTCGGACACGTGAAGCAGGCCGTCGATGCCCTCCTCGATCTCGATGAACGCACCGTAGTTCGTGAGGTTGCGGACGACGCCCTCGATGATCGTGCCGACCGGGTAGCGGTCCTCGACCTCGGTCCACGGGTTGACCTCGGTCTGCTTCATGCCGAGCGAGATCTCCTGCTTGTCCTTGTCGATGTCGAGCACGACCACGTCGACCGCCTGGCCGATCTCGACCATCTCCGACGGGTGGTTCACGCGGCGCGTCCAGCTCATCTCGGAGATGTGGACGAGGCCTTCGATGCCGTCCTCGAGCTTCACGAACGCTCCGTACGGCATGATGTTCACCACCTCGCCGGTCACGCGGCTGCCGACCGGGTACTTCTTCTCGATCTCCTCCCAGGGGGAGGCCTCGAGCTGCTTGAGACCGAGCGCGATGCGGTTGCGCTCCTTGTCGTAGCGCAGCACCTTGACCTGCAGTTTCTGCTCGAGCTGCACGACCTCGCTGGGGTGGTTCACGCGGCCCCACGACATGTCGGTGATGTGCAGCAGGCCGTCGACGCCGCCGATGTCGAGGAACGCGCCGAAGTCGGCGATGTTCTTGACCACGCCGGTGCGCACCTGGCCCTCGGTGAGCGTCTGCAGCAGGTCCTCGCGGGCCCGCGCGCGGCGCTCCTCGAGCAGCTTGCGGCGGCTCACGACGATGTTCATGCGCTCGCGGTCGATCTTGATGATCTTGCAGTCGAGCTCCTTGCCGATGTAGAGCGCGACGTCCGGCACGCGACGGATGTCGATCTGGCTCGCGGGCAGGAAGACGCTCACGCCACCGACGTCGAGCAGCAGGCCGCCCTTGATCTTGCGCGTGGCCGTGCCGGTGAGGATGTCGCCCTCGCCGTGGCTCTGGACGATCGACTCCCAGCCGCGCAGGCGCTCGGCGCGACGCTTGCTGAGCAGCAGCAGGCCGCTCGCGTCGTCCATGCCCTCCATGAGCACCTCGAGCTCGGTGCCCGGCTCGGGTGTCTCCTGGCCCTCGAACTCGTAGAGCGGGACGACGCCCTCGCTCTTGTATCCGATGTCGACCATCACGTCTTCGTTCACGATGCGCAGCACCTTGCCCTTGATGAGCGAGTTGGGCGCGAAGTCGTGGACGGACTCGTCGTAGCGCTTGGCCACGTCGGTCTTGTCGAGGGTGCCGAGGGCGGTGGACACGGCCTCCTGCAGATCGGCCTCCGGCAGGCGGAAGCGGCGCAGCAGGTCGCGGTTGGTGTTGGTGGTCTTCGTCTTCATGGAAGGGATGGGTGGCTCGCACGGGGCGGTCCGCCCGACGCATCCCGCGTCGGCGCGGCGGCACCCGCTCGCCGGGAGGCTGGTGGACGGGCCCATTCCCGTCGCGTTCGTTCCCGGAGCCGGCAAGAACCGCGCACTCTACCGGATCGCGGGGTGCCCTCGCGAGAGGCTCCTCAGCCGCTCCTGCACCCGCTCGGCCAGGCGCTCGACGACCTCGTCGACGGTCATCTCGGAGGTGTCCAGGACCCACGCCCCCTCGGCCACCGCCAGGGGCGCGGCAGCTCGCGAGCGGTCGCGCTCGTCGCGCTCGAGCAGGGCGGCCTCGACCTGCCCGAGGGAGCGTCCTTCGCCCGACCCCTGGGCCAGGCGCCGGGCGGCGCGCACCTCGGGCCGCGCGTCGAGGAAGACCGAGAGCACCGCGTCGGGGAAGACCACCGTGGCCATGTCACGGCCGTCGGCCACCAGTCCGCGCCCCATCCAGGCCACCTGGCGCTGGGCGTCGAGCAGGGCGGCACGGACCCCGGGCGCGGCCGAGACCGGCGAGACCGCGGCGCTCACCGCGGGCGAGCGCAGCTCGGCGTCGGCGATCGGACGCCCGTCGAGCAGCACGTGCCCGGACGGATCGAAGCGCAGGTCGAGGCGCGCCGCCAGGGCTCCCAGCGCGGCGGCGTCGTCGAGGGCGAGTCCCTCGCGCCGGGCGCACAGCGTGACCGCGCGATAGAGCGCGCCGGAGTCGAGGCGCAGCCATCCGAGTCGCTCGGCGAGGCGACGTGCGACGGTGCTCTTGCCGCTGCCGGCCGGCCCGTCGATGGCGACCACCGGCGGACGGCTGCAGGCCAGCGTGGCGTCGTCGGGCACGAGCTCGATCTCTCCCTCCCGCCACCACGCGTGCGAGCCGCGGGTCTCGAAATCGGCCAGCACCACGAGCCGTCCCTCTCCGCCGGGATGGGCGAGGCGCGCGTCGCGGGCGCGGTGCACGTGCCCGCACACGACCACGTCGACGCCCTCGGCGAAGACCTCGCGCACGGCGTCGTCGACGATGTCCATGCGCGAGAGCGGCTTGGCCGACGTCGTGCGGCTGGCGCCGTGCAGCAGCGCGTCGGCCATGCGCCGCAGCGCGCGCGCGGGCATGCGGCGGAACACGCCTTCGACGACGGGGTGCCGCAGCACGCGGTGCAGCCGGTGGTAGCCCACGTCGAGGGTGCAGAACGCGTCGCCGTGCAGCAGGCGCACGCGCCGCCCGCCGCAGGCCACGTCGAGCGCGCGCGGGACGACCTCGACACCGAGCGCGCCGAGCTCCGCGCCCAGCATGAAGTCGTGGTTGCCGTGCACGAGCACCACGCGCACGTCGTGCGCCGTGGCGTCGGCCAGCGCGTCGAGGAACGGACGCAACCCCGGGTCGGACAGCGACGCCGTCCCGAGCCACGCCCGGAACACGTCGCCGAGCAGGAAGATCGCGTCGACCTGCTCGTCGCGGGCACGGAGCAGCAGGTCGCAGGCGCGCGCCACGCCCTCCGGCTCGTCGCCCGCCAGGTGCATGTCGGACGCCAGCACCGCACGCCGCACGGGACGCGCCTTGCGCCGCAGCAGCGCGCGCGCCGCCGACGTCGGAGCCGCACCGCGCGCCGCCCCTTCGAATACCGGGTCGCGCGCCGGGGACGTCGGACCTGCGGTCGCCGCGTCGGAGTCGGGCGGCGGCGCGGCGTGGCTCATCGGCATCGGTCTCCGGCCATCCGCGTCGCGGCTCCCCGCGACGGGGACCTCGCTGGGGTCGGCACTCGCGATCCAGTAGACTCGGCGCGCCATGTCCACTCAAGCCGACAGCCGTGCCAGGCTCCGCCAGGTCGTGGAGCAGACCTTCGCCGATCATCGACGCGTCCTCGACCAGGCCGCATCCGAACTGCCCGCCGCGGTCGAGGCGGCGGCCGAGCTGCTCGTGGCCGCCTACCGCCGCGGCGGCAAGGCGATCCTGTTCGGCAACGGCGGCAGCATGACCGACGCGCTGCACATCGAGGGCGAGCTCGTCGGACGCTTCGCCATCGATCGTCCGGGCGTGGCGGCGGTGGCGCTGGCCGGCATCTCCTCGCTCACCGCCACGGCCAACGACTACAGCTACGCCGACGTCTTCGCGCGCATGCTCGAGGCGCACCACCGCGAGGGCGACGTGGCCGTGGGCCTGTCCACCAGCGGCAACTCCGAGAACGTGGTGCGCGCGCTGCGCAAGGCCAAGGCCCTGGGTGCGTCGAGCATCGCCCTCACGGGACAGGGCGGCGGCGTCTGCCGCGAGCTGGCCGACGTCTGCATCGCGGTGCCGTCGACCTGCACGCCGCGCATCCAGGAGGTGCACATCCTGGTCGGGCACACGCTCTGCGACCTGGTCGAGCAGGCCCTGTTCGCGAAGCCGGCGTGAACGGGCGTCCGGCGGTCTTCCTCGATCGTGACGGCACGCTCATCGAAGAGCGGCACTATCCCGTCGACGAGGCCGACCTGGTGCCGATCAAGGGCGCCGGCTACGCGCTCGCCCGGCTGCAGGCGGCGGGCCTGCTCTGCATCGTCCTCAGCAACCAGTCGGCGGTGGCGCGCGGCATGCTCGACGAGGAGCGCCTGGGCGAGCTGCACGAGGCGCTCTCCGCGCGGCTGCGCTGCGACGGCGGCACCTGGGACGCCCTCTACTACTGTCCCCACCACCCGCTCGGACGGGCCATCGGCTACGGCTTCCCGTGCGGTTGCCGCAAGCCGGCGCGCGGGCTGCTCGACCTGGCCGTGGCGCGGCACGGCGTCGACGTCTCGCGTTCGTTCTTCGTGGGCGACGCACCGCGCGACCTGTTCGTCGACGCGGGTCCGTGCGCCGGGCGCGTGCTCGTGCTGAGTGGACACCCGCTCGACGACGTGGGCGCTGCCGACGTCGTGCTGCCCTCGGTGGCCGAGGCCGCCGACTGGATCCTCGAACGCTGCGGCGTCGAGCCGGGCGTCCTCGTCGACGGGTCGAGCGACGACGGCGTGCGGGCCGTCCCGACGCCCGACGACCTCCGTCCGGGGCGTGGCGCGGCGGACGACCGCTGACGCGGCCCCCGCGGCCCCGGCGCTCAGGGCACGTGGCGCATGACCGAGTGGCCGACCAGCCGGGCGGCCCACATGGGCAGGCTCGAGAGCACCTTCTGCGGCAGCTTCATGGCCGGGTTCGAGGGATTGATCTCGGGCGGCTTGCCGCCGAACGGGAACAGGAACTGGTAGTCGAGCGCCTGCGGCGAGAAGCCCATGTGCTGCTTGAACGCGGCCGGGCCGGAGCCGGCGCGGCTGCGTCCGAAGTCGAAGATGCGGAAGCCTCGATCGACGGCGTGCTCCATGAGCGCCGCGTACAGGAAGTTGCTCGCGCCCAGGCGTCCCGACTCGGGCTCCGAACCCGAGTAGTAGGGGAAGATCGTGTCGGCCGAGGCGAGCGAGAGCACCGCGGCCACGATGCGTCCCTCGTGCTCGACGCCGTGCAGCAGCGCGCGCGGTCCGTACAGGTCGAGCAGCTGCCGGAAGTACCCGGGACGGAACACGGGCGATCCCAGGCTGCGCTTGTTGAGGCAATACAGCCGGTAGAAGTCGCGGAACAGCGCGGCGCCCTCGACGAGCGTCATCTGGTGCCTGTCGCGCGCCTTGCGGGCCTCGGCGCGGGCCTTGCGCGGGATCGTGCCGTACACGTCGTCGCGGCTCTGCGGCAGATCGGCGCGATACGTCTCGTAGAGCGAGACGTGGTGGTGCTGCGTCGGACCGGCGCCCAGGTAGCGCGTCTCGACGTAGCGCACCGCCAGCCTGCGGGCCAGGATGCCGGCGGCCTCGTCGAGGGCGCCGATGGCCTCCGGTCCGTCGGCCAGGATGCCGCCGTAGACGCCGTAGGGCACCGAGACCAGGCGCCGGCCGGTGATCGGTGCGGCCACCAGGCCCAGCGGCAGCACGCCCCGGATCTCGCGGCCCTCCCAGGCCACCAGCGTCTGGGTGGCGAAGTCGAAGACCGTGCGCACGAGGTCGAGCCAGCGTGTCTCGTGGAACGGCGAGCCGAGCGGGTGCTCCTGGACGTAGCGGTCGATGGCGCGCGCGTGCCGCACGTCGATGAGTTCGACGCTCGTCATCGGTCGCCGTCCTCGGGTGCGTCGAGCGGCAGGCGCCGGGTGCGCGCGTAGAGCACCGTGCGATTGTCGTGCCGCGCGAGCGGGAGCGGCGCGCGTCCGATGCGCGCGACCTCGGTGAAGTGGTCAGCGACCCAGTTCATGAACTCTCGACCGTACGAGCCGTCGAGCCGACTGAGCTTGAGCGCCAGCCAGCACGTCTTGCGTTGGCGCGGGATGTCGTGCAGCGGCTTGCTCTCGACGATCGGCGCCTCTCGGATGTCCGTATCGGCAAAACCCGGGAGCCGGTGGAGGTAGAGCCCGAGGGTGGCGTGCTCGTCGGCCACGAAGGCGTCGTCGGGCGCGGCTCGGGCGGCCAGGGCCGAGGCCACGGCGCGCACGTCGTGGCGGTCGCCGTCCAGCCACAGCCCGCCCAGGTCGGGCAGACGCGCGACGAGCGCCAGCAGCAGCGCTGCGAGCGCGAGGCGCGGCCGTCGCTCGGCCAGCCGGTCGATCCCGCAGCCCGCCACGAGCAGCAGCGCCGGGACCGACCCCATCGCGTAGCGCTGGTGCATCGAGAGCCCCGAGAGCGCGGCGGCGAGCAACACCGCCGTCGGCAGGAGCGAGGCCGCCACGAGTTGCAGGCGCAGGGCCGCCTCGACGCGTCGCAGGGCGAGCAGTCCGCCCAGGACGAGCAGTCCCACGCACGGGCCCAGGTTGTATCCCAGCCCGAGGACGAAGTGCGTCAGGTCGTAGTGCCCGGGATCGACCCCCGCGAAGGCCCGCTCGGCCACGGCGAGCAGGGCCGGTCCGGCCACGAGCCAGGACACGAGGCCGCCGAGGGTGAGCAGCACCGCGCCCGCCAGCACGCGTCGCGTCGCCAGGGGCGAGAGCAGGACGGGCGCGGCCAGCGCCGGTCCCAGCAGCAGCGCGGTGGGATGGCAGCCCACGGCGAGCAGCCAGCAGAGCGCGGCCGTCCACGGACGGCGGCGCGGACCGGGCAGTGCGAACAGCGTGGCCAGGGTGGCGAACAGGAGCAGCGGCGCGTAGAAGCGCGCGGTCTGCGCGTGGTAGACGAGCCACGGCGAGAGGGCCGCCAGCGTGCCGGCGCACAGCGACGTCCGGCGCGAGAGCGCGTCGCGCCGCAGGACGAGCAGGGCCGCGACCGCGAGCACGCCGCACAGCGCCGCCGGCAGACGCAGGCCCAGCTCGTCGAGTCCGAACAGGCGCGCCGAGCCCGCCATGAGCATGTACCCGACGGGATAGCCGCGCACGCCGTCGGGCCACGGCGCGCCTTCGAGCACGTCGCGCACGTCGTAGTACGAGTGCAGCTCGTCGCCGTCCAGGCTCCACGACGCGAGGCCGTGCGCCCGCAGCCCGATCGCCGCCGCGAGCACGAGCAGCGCGAGGACCGGAGCGCGGTTCACGACGCCCGTTCGCCCTCGTCGGACGTCCCGTGCGCGGACACGGGCTCGCCCTCGGACCCCGCGGCCGGCGCGCGCGCGACCTCGGACGTCCCGGGCTCGGGCGGCAGGCCCGGGCCGAGTTCGCGGTCGACCGCGTAGTCGCGCACGTTGTGCGCGTTCGTGAAGATGATGATCTCGCCCACGAGGCCGAGCGCGAAGATCTGCACGCCGAGCACGATGAGCGACATGCCGATCACGAGCGAGGCGCGGTTGCGCGGGTCGCCGCCCTGTTCGGTCAGGTTGAACAGGTAGTCGAACAGCAGGAAGGCCACGATCGCCAGGCCGGTCACCGTGCACAGTCCGCCGGCCATGCCGAAGAAGCGCAGCGGCTTGCGCGTGAAGCGCGTGATGAACAGCAGCGCGATCACGTCGAGCACGCGGCGCACGTAGACCCCGAGGCCGAAGAAGCCCTGGCGTCCCTTCTCGCGCAGGTGGCGCACGCGCACCTCGCCGACCTTGAAGCCCGCGCGGTGCGCCAGCACCGGCAGGAAGCGCGAGACGTTGC